>JACRAR010000078.1 GCA_016234745.1 Betaproteobacteria bacterium
CAGGTGCTCTTGGGGGCTTCGGCTTCGGCACTGTGGCTTTCGAAGGCTTCATATTTTGGAAGGGCGCTCATGATGTTCTCCTTGAAGGTTACGATTTAAAGTCTGCTTGACCTTCATTGAGCATCAGCCGTGCCAGGGGCCGGGAATCGTGAATAAATACAGTTATATCAATTTGTTGCGGTGATACGGCGGTGTTCCGGAGGCGAATGCCATCGGAGAGTTAGTACATTCGATTTATGCAGTGCTGCGCCGGGAGAAATGCGGCTATCCTTGCATATCAAGGAATTAGCAAAATCTGCGGCCGCATGTTTTCTTTATCTGACTGAGCGTTTTGTTTTCCAACTGTATGCAAGTGTCGTCATCAGCGTGATCGCCACTGCGGGCAGCGCAAACATATTCAGTGTTTCCCATCCTTGGCGCGATATCAGGAAACCTGAAGAGAGAGAGGTCAATCCCTGGATGGTGAACACAACGAAATCGTTCGTACCCTGTGCCTTGGCTTTTTCCTCGCTGCGGTAGGTTTCTGTCAACAATGTAGTGCCGCCGATGTAAAGAAAATTCCAGCCGATGCCGAGCAGGAAAAGCGCCCACCAGAAATGCATGATGCTGATACCCGATAGTGCGATCGCGATACAGCCCGCCAGCAGTAACGTGCCAGTTGCGATGACGTTGAGGACACCGAAACGCTTGATGATGTCGCCGGTAATGAAGGATGGTGCGAACATGCCAATGACGTGCCACTCCAGCACCAATGCGGTGTCAGCATAGTCGTGGTGGCAGATGTCCATTGCCAGAGGCGTTGCGGTCATCAGCAGATTCATGACGCCGTAGCTGGTCGCGGCGGCGAGCACGGCGATCAGATATGCCGGCTGGCGAACGATGATGCCGATAGGGCGGCCGGTACCGGCCTGTTCTTCCACTGCCAGGGGCGGAATGCGAAGACGGCTGACGCAAACGAGAGCAACCAGGGCAATCGCTGACATTGAAAGATAAGTGCCGAGAAAGGTTGGTTCGAGCAAGTCCCGCGTATGCGTGCTGGCCCAGGGACCCAGCACACCGCCGAGTATTCCGCCGGCGAGTGTGAACGAAATAGCACGACTCTTCCAGTTTGCATCAACGGCATCGGCAGCAGCGAAGCGGTATTGCTGACCAAAGGCAACGTACCCGCCGCACAGCACCGTCCCGAGGCATAGCACTGCGAAGCTGTGGTTCATGATCGCCAGGGCACAAACCAATGCGCCGACACAACCCAGGATTATTCCCAGCGAAAATCCACTGCGCCTGCCATAGCGGCGCATGAAAAGGGCTGCAGGCAGAGTCATGAGCGCACCACCGAGCACATAGGTCGTCAGTGGCAATGTCGCCAGGCCGGGATCAGGTGCAATCGCGCGTCCTGCAAGCCCCGTTACGGCGATCATGGTGACGCCGTGGGTCAGCATCAGGCCCTGGCAAAGGGCAAGTATGAAGATTTCACGCATGCAACAGTATGTCAGTCAAGCTCCAGGCTTTTGATTCTCTGGCCCGTCCGGAGGGAATCGAACCCCCGACAATCTGGTTCGAAGCCAGATACTCTATCCACTGAGCTACGGACGGCTGCATGACAATACCAGAATTGCCGGTATCTTTAATTGGCTCTTTCGCTTTTATCGATGATCGGCATGGGGTGTAAAACTGATCCAGGCACCGCTTTCGATGGTTTTCTGGCCCACCTTCTTGCCCTGGAACAAAATTTCAATATTGCGTCCCTTGATCACCCGGAATATGTCGTTCCTGCCAATCGCAATGCTGATTTTCTTTCCTTGGGGCACATCGATGGGCTTGCCTTCGGTTTGATCCTCGCGTTGCTTCTTGAGCAGGATTGCAGGCTCCTTGGCGGTTATCCAGAAAAAATCGTCAGGCTTGACGGGGTTGACCCCTTGCACAACGGTGATCTTCCCGGGATCGCCTGCGCTGCTTGGCGAGGAAGTCGGCTGAGCTTCGGGTGTTGCTTCCCCGGTCTCTGTGCTTGTTGCAACGATCCGCGCTTCTCTGCTGGTATCTTTCTGCGGATCGCTTGGTAGCGGAGCGCTCCCGATCGGTGCGGGTTGCGCTGTCGCGGAATCCCTCATCGAAGAATCCGTCTTGAGCGCAAAATTGTTCATGGCCGATTTCTCGTCTGTGCCGAACGGCTTTATCTGGAGAAACATCAGCCCGATGACGACAAGCAGGACGGCTCCCCCAAGGAAGTACCGGCTAAGAGTCCCCGTTCTTGTTTCTGGGGTACGAGTGCCCGTTCTTGTTTCTGGGGCATTGGCTAATTCCAAGCCGGGGTCTTCGAGGACAGGAACTTCCGTTTCTCCGCCACGATCGGACCGTTGAAATTGTTCTGAGTCGTGAGAGTAATCGGATGTCAAATGTCCTTCGATAACCCCCCCCTTGTGAATTTCGATTTCCTTGTAGAAGAGATCCCCGGCGATGCGGCCCTCTTGCTGAACCTGAATGGATTCCGCCATATGGGACGGACCCGACAAGCTGCCTCTGACGACGATGCGGGGAGATTTGATGGAGCCGGTTATCTTGCCCGATACGTCGGTGACGATAGTTCCATTCGGGTCCTCGTCGCAGGCAATGTCGCCAACGACATCTCCCTGGATACGCAATACGCCCGTGAATGTCACATTGCCGGCAATACGCATGGAGGCCCCGATCATGCTATCGGTGCGATTCTGCAATGGAAATGTTTTGAGTTTGCGCTCAGCCAATGACGTGACCTCTGTTGACAATCATAGACCATTTCGATTCGTGATCTGCTTGAACGGCAAATGATCCGACATCTCCGCCTGATAGTCCTGCACCGCGTTATCTTCGCGCCGGAAGAAGTCCTCAACCGTATCGCGCATGCGTGGATCCTTGATCCAGAAGGCGGACCAGGTGGGAACGGGTTCGAAGCCGCGCGCAAGCTTGTGCTCCCCCTGGGCGCCTGGCTCGAAGCGCCGCAAACCCTGAGTGATGGCATATTCGATTCCCTGGTAATAGCACAGCTCGAAATGCAGTCCGGCACAGGCGATGTCCGTACCCCAGTGCCGTCCGAAGAGGGTCGTGGCGTTGCGATAGCACACCGCCGAGGCTACCGGCCGTTCTCCCAGATAGGCGACAAAGACCACCATGCGCTGCCCCAGGCCAGCGCCGACACGGCGGAAGAACTTGCATGACAAAGCCGCATGGTTGCCGTAGCGGGTGAAGGTGTCGTGGTAGTGCCGATGAATCGTCGGCCAAAGCGCATCGTCGATCTCATCGCCGTGGCGAGTCTCGATGCGCAGTCCCGCGTCCATCACGCTGCGCCGCTCGCGTTTGAGCTTGGTGCGTTTTGCCGCCCGAAAGCCTGACAGGAAGTCGGCAAAATCGGCATAGCCCGGATTGATCCAGTGGAACTGCACGCCGCGCCGCAGCAGCAGGCCGGATGCTGCCAGGAGGTTTCGTTCCGCTTCGCGGACGAACAGGCATTGCCAGGATGACGCGCCCGCCTGGTTCGTGAGTTCTACCGCAGTGGCTATCAGGGCAGCAGAGATGCGTTCACTGGCTGCTGGATCGGCCAGCAACCGGGGACCCGGGGATGGCGTGTAAGGTACGCCGCTCATCAGCTTGGGATAGTAATCCAGCCCGGCCTGGCGCCAGGCGGGTTCCCAGCTCCAGTCCCGGGAGAAGTCGCCGAACGAATGGCTGCGCTGATATAGCGGCAGGAGGCCCACCAGACGGTTATGCGGGTCGACCAGCCCGAGATGCATGGGGCGCCAGCCGAGACGCTCGCCCGCAGCCTGGGTGCTTTCCAGGGCGCCCAGAAATTCACGGCTGACGAAGGGATCAGCAGTGGTCTCCAGACGCTGCCAATCTTCCGCTGCCACATCCGCGGCGCTGTCAAAAATAATCTGACGGTACATGCATCCAGTCTTTCATTGACGGCGCGAAAAATCCGTTCCGCTGGCAATTACTGCAGTGAAGCCTCAAGTCATTATGCCGATTTGAGAGCGATGACGTTGAAAGCCGGAATCAACTTGTGAAATCCCTTGAGGCTGCGTTCGCCCACAGGTTCCGCGACGACCCCGTCTTCGACATGGCCGAAAACTTTCTGCGAGACCAGAATTTGTCCTGCATTCGGAATCTGTTGGTTCCGCCCGAAATCAGCAATACGCCGCAGACCAGGGTCAGCAGCAACAGGAAGTGTTTGCCGAAAAGGCTCTTAGTCATGGATCGAGTTTCTTGACGTCATTCTACAGTTCGTCTTGATCTTGGTTCACCGCAAGAGGCAGCGAACGATCCTGAGACGCTCAGGGGTACTTCGTGGGGCTGCGGCGAGCCTGGATTATGGCTGTTCCAGCGCTGCCATTGCGCGCATTAAAACTCCGCGAGAGTTCATCCCCATGCGTTTTTCGGTAGAATGTGCTGCTATTGCGCAGACCATTTGTCAAGGAGCCTTAAATGTTCCGATTCGCCGATACCAAGATATGGATTCGCCTCACCGCCGCAATTTCGATCATCCTGGTGATTGCGGGTATAGGTTGGCTAGTTTGGGAGAATTCGGTCAATCGACAAAACGCCATCGACCAGGCGCGCGATTTCTCCGTGAGCATGCACGATTCGACTCTGGCCGGACTGACCGCGATCATGTTTACCGATGTCCCGAACAGCACTTTCCTCGACCAGATCAAGCAACTCTCGGTGATTCGCGACCTGCGCGTGATTCCCGGGGAGCACATGCAGGACGGCCTCGGCGACAACGTCAAGACCAAAACCCACACGATCACACCCGATGCCACCGAACTCAAGGTATTGCAAACCGGCAAGGAAATCGTCGAAGTCCGCTCGGATGAAAAGGGATCCTACCTTCTTGCGGTGCGACCGACGCCCAACCTGAAGAATTATCTCGGCAAGAACTGCACGTCCTGCCATAGCGCTCCCGAGAACAGCACCATCGGTGTTATCAGCATGAAAATATCCCTCGACAAGGTGGAGGCCGCCTTGTCCAGCCAGCGCGTGAAGTCTCTGGCCGTTGCGTTAGTGGTCGGTTTTCCGCTGTTGTTGTTCATCTGGTTTTTCATCCGCAGGGAGGTCACCACGCCGATCGAGCACATGACGCACAGTTTGCGCGACATCGCGTCCGGCGAAGGCGACCTGACGCGCCGCCTTGAGGTGCGCGGCAATGACGAGATCGGCCAGGCTTCCGCCGTATTCAACGACATGATGAACAAGCTCTCTTCCCTGGTGCGCCATGTCAGCGTCTCCGCCACCCAGGTTTCCAGCGCGGCGCGTGATCTGGTCGCGAGCGCCGAAAAAGTCGCCGTGGCGTCGAGAAGCCAGAACGACACTTCATCCGCCGCGGCCAGCGCCGTCGATCAGATGGCCGCCAGCATCGCCTCGGTGGCTCAGAGCGCCGACAGCGTGCGCGAAAGGTCGCACGAAAGCCTGCGACGTTCGGAGGAAGGCAATGCCAGCCTTTCCCAACTCTCTGCCGGTGTCGGCATGGTCGAGTCTACGGTCCGGGAAATCGCCGAATCGGTCGGTCAATTTGTTCTCAGCACCGAGGCGATCACCAACATGACCCGCCAGGTCAAGGACATCGCCGACCAGACCAATCTCCTCGCGCTCAACGCCGCGATTGAAGCGGCGCGTGCCGGCGAGCAGGGGCGCGGTTTCGCCGTGGTGGCGGACGAAGTGCGCAAGCTGGCCGAGAAATCTTCCTCTTCCGCCAGCGAAATCGATGCCATTACGCGCACCCTCGGGCAGCAGTCCGAAGCGGTCAAGCGCTCCATCGACGATGGTTTGGTGCATATCGCCGCCAGCCGCGAATCGGTCGCCAATGTCGAGAGCATTCTGTCTGCAGCCAGCGGCTCGGTTGCGGAGGTTGGCAAGGGGCTCGATTTGATTGCCGAAGCCACCGGCGAACAACGGCTTGCCGCTGCCAATGTGGCCAGCAACATCGATCAGATCGCTGCCATGGCCAACGAGAACGCCAACGCCATCGATCAGACTGCCGCGTCGGCGCTGGGCCTGGAGTCGCTCGCTGAAGAACTGCAAGGTGCCGTGAGCCAGTTCAAGACTTAAATTTATTTCAAGATTAACTAAGCCACGCATTTCCGATAGACCCTACTTCCTGCGATCAACTCATGCCAAAAACTGAATCGATCCGCACCGTCGCCCTGGTTGGCCACGGCGGTGCCGGCAAAACCACTCTGGCCGAGACCCTGCTGTTCCGCGCCGGTGCCATCAAAACCCAGGGTGTTGTGGAAAAGGGCAACACCGTCTGCGATTTCGATCCACAGGAAAAAGCCGCCGGTTATTCGCTGAATTCCTCTCTGGTCCATTTCGATTGGCAGGATGTGCAAGTACATCTGATCGATACGCCCGGCTATCCGGATTTTGCCGGCCAGGCCATCGCTGCACTGGCAGCCGTGGATACGGCACTGATCGTGGTCAATGCCCAGACCGGCGTCGAGTTGTCGACTGTGCGCATGATGAAATGGGCAGCGGCACGCAACCTGTGCCGGATGATCGTGATCAACAAAATAGATGCCGAAAATGTCGATTTGCCTGCCCTGGTTGCGGATATTCGCGAGCGCTTTGGCAATGAATGCATGTTGCTGGATCTGCCCGCGCACAACAGCAGCGAAGTGGTCGAAGTGCTGGAGCACACTGCCGGCGATGCGGATTTCGAATCGGTGGCGGCTGCCCATCGCGCCCTGATCGACCAGATCGTCGAGGAAGACGAGGATCTGCTGGCGCGCTATCTTGAGGATGGACAGGATCCTTCGCCCGAGGAACTGCATGAGCCTTTCGAACGCGCTTTGCGAGAAGGCCACCTGATCCCGATCATGTTCGTCTCGGCCAAGACCGGTGCCGGTGTATCCGAACTGCTGCATGTCCTGGAAAAGCTTGCGCCCAACCCCAGGGAGGGCAACCCGCCACCCTTCTTCAAGGGGGAGTTGGGCGATACGACCGAGGAATTCCATGCCGATCCTGACGCGGGCAAGCATGTGCTGGCGCACGTCTTCAAGGTTGTGGTCGACCCTTATCTGGGCAAGATCGGCATTTTCCGCGTCCATCAGGGCACCATCCGCAAGGACGCGCAACTGTTTGTCGGCTCGGGGCGACGCCCTTTCAAGGCCGGGCATCTCTACAAGCTGCAAGGCAAGGACAGCATTGAGGTGAACGAGTTGTTGCCGGGCGACCTGGGTGCGATCGCCAAGGTCGAGGAAATGGAATTCGATGCCGTGCTGCATGATTCACACGACGAAGACAATATCCATCTCAAGCCCCTTGAATTTCCCCAACCCATGCAAGGCCTGGCGGTGGAGACCAAGAAGAAGGGCGACGAGCAGCGTCTCTTCGATATCCTGCACAAGCTTGAACTCGAGGATCCCTGCTTCGTCGTCGAACGTCACCCAACCAACAACGAGACGGTAATCCGGGGCCTAGGCGAAATGCATTTGCGCAGCAAGCTCGAGAAAATGTCGAACCAGTTCAAGCTCGAGATCGGCACTGCGCCGCCGAGCATTCCCTACCGCGAAACCATCACCAAGAAAGCCGACGCGACCTATCGCCACAAGAAACAAAGCGGCGGTGCAGGCCAATTCGGCGAAGTGGCGCTGCGTGTCGAGCCCTTGCCGCGCGGCGCCGGCTTCGAGTTTGTCGACGAAGTCAAAGGCGGCACCATTCCGACCGTGTTCATTCCGGCCGTGGAAAAAGGCGTGCGCATGGCCCTCGAGTCGGGCGTCATCGCCGGGCAGCAGGTCGTGGACATGCGCGTTGTGGTCTATGACGGCAAGCATCATCCGGTCGATTCCAAGGAAATCGCTTTCGTCACGGCAGGCAAGAAAGCCACGATGCAAGCGGTGCGCGATGCCGCGGCGATCATTCTCGAGCCGATCGTCAATCTGGAAGTGACGGCGCCCGAGGCTGCGATCGGCGATCTGACCGGGGACCTGTCCAGCAGGCGCGGCCACATCAAGGGTACCGAAGGGCGCGGACAAGGCTATGCGGCGATTTCCGGCGAGGTGCCGCTGGCCGAAATTACCGACTATCAATCGCGCCTGAAGTCGCTCACTGCAGGGCAGGGCAGTTATACCCTCGAATTCAGTCATTATGCCCCGGTGCCACCGATGATCCAGCAGAAGCTAGTGGCCCAGCACAAGGTGCAGGAAGAGGAAGACTGACCCCGACGGGCGGGATCTTCCTTGTTGCGACAAGAAGCATCTGGAGAGAAGTCCTCGTCACCGAGATCGGGTAATGCCGGCAAGAGACGGACGGTCAGATCGTTCCTGATCTTGGTTGTCGTCATTACCATATTGCCGGTCCTTGTCGCTATTCCTTTCCACGTAACGAATCTTTTCGAGCGCGCGCGCGCCGAACAGAACCAGGCGATTCTGCAATCATCGCGGGCACTCATGCTGGCCGTCGACCGGGATCTCCTTGTCACTCAGAAGACTTTGGAACTGCTCGCGGGATCACAGTCGCTCGCCAAAGGCGATTTGGAACATATCTACCGGCGCGGCAGCGATCTGGTGAAGATCGGCGTTGGCCACAATGTGGTGCTCTGCGATGAAACCGGACAACAACTGATCAACACCATCAGGCCATTCGGTGAACCTCTGCCGCGCCATGGCAATATGGCTCACCTGCGGCGGGTCTTCGAATCGGGTCAACCGGTGATTGCAGATCTCTACATTGGGGGGGTGTTGCACCGGCCGCTGTTCAGCATCGATGTGCCCGTCACTCGCGATGGAAAGGTTGTCTACGCTTTAGCCGCAGGCATTCTTCCCGAAAACCTCGGGAAGATTTTCGTCGAGCAGCATCTGCCCCCCGGATATATCGCTGCAATCATCGACAGATCAGGAACCATCGTTGCGCGCACAGCCCAATCCGAAAAGTTCGTCGGACATAAAGCTGCAGCGCCATTGCTCAAGATGCTGCAAGTTTCTTCCGAAGGCACGCTGGAGGCCGAGACGCTGGAGAATATTCCCTCCTATGCCGCCTACACCCGATCTGCCGCAACCGGATGGACCGTGGCAATTGCAGTTCCCAGGGCAACGCTACTGGGCGAGATCCGGGAATATCTGCTGGTACTGGGCTCGGGCGCAATTTTCCTGCTGATTCTCGGCGTCATTCTTGGCGCAAGAGTTGCCCAGCGCATCGCGCGTTCAATCAACGCCCTGGTGCCGGCGACTCTGGCGCTGGGCGAGGGCAGGCCGATGGCAATGCCTTCCACGGAAATTGCTGAAGTGGCCTTGGTATCGGAGGCGCTGATCGGCGTAGAAGCCCAGCTGAATTCGCATCGGATGCAGCTCGAAGAGCTGGTTGCCAACCGTACCATGGAACTGCGCACTATCATCGAAACCGAACCGGAGTGCGTTAAACAGCTGGCCGAAGATGGCACGCTGTTGCAGATGAACCGCGCCGGACTCGACATGATCGAGGCGGAGACCCTGGAGCAAGTCGCGGGACAGAAAGTGCAGCAACTGATCGTGCCGGAATACCGGGAAGCTTTTGATGTGCTCACCCGTCAAGTTTTTGCCGGCAAGTCGGGCACGCTGGTCTTCGAAATTCAGGGCCTGAAAGGCGGCCGGCGGTGGCTGGAAACCCATGCAGTTCCCTTGAGAGATTCCCACGGGCAGATTACGGCATTGCTTGGCGTAACCCGCGACGTTACCGAGCGCAAAAGACTGGAAGACCAGATTCATCAGTTGGCTTTTCATGATCCGCTCACCCAGTTGCCTAATCGCCGGTTGTTCTACGATCGCCTGAACCAGGTCATGGCCACCACCCGGCGCAGCAGTTGCTACGGTGCCGTGATGTTCCTTGATCTGGATAATTTCAAGCCGCTCAACGATATGCATGGCCACGAGGTTGGCGATCTACTGTTGATTGAGGTGGCGGATCGGTTGAAGCATTGCGTTCGCGAAACAGACACCGTGGGGCGCTTTGGCGGGGATGAGTTTGTGGTGATGCTCAGCGAGTTGAACTCAAGCAAAGACGCATCGACGACGCAAGCCAGGATCGTTGCGGAAAAAATCCGCAAGACCTTGGCTGAACCTTACCGATTGACCATCCGCCAGGACGGGAAAGACGATGCGGTCATCGAGCATCGTTGCACGGCAAGCATCGGCGTGGTCTTGTTTATTGAGCACGAAGCCAGTCAGGACGAAATTCTCAGGTGGGCCGATGCAGCCATGTATCAGGCAAAAGACGCCGGACGAAATTCAATCCAGTTTCATCATTCTGAAGACTAAGCGGCGGCGCTATTGCGGCCTGCCGCCTGCGCATAAATTGCCCTGGCCTGCCTCGGACAGACTTGATTCAAGCGGGAGTCTCGCGGGCAGAAACAAGCGTGGGATGCGGCTCCAACCACGGCTTCGCGATCAGCCCCGAGCGGTCAGACCATGCGCTGGAACAGCTGATTGACGCGATTGTTCTCGCCCATGATCAATTGCGCGATCTGGTCGAGCGCATCCTGATTGATATCTTCCGGAGCCAGTTCGTATTCCATGAGGCCGAAGCGCTCGATGTGGCGCGTGCGCAGCAGCAGCTTGCCGGTTTCGTAGTTTCCCGAAAGCATGAGGCCGGCCTTGATTTCGCAAGGGAAGGTGAACGTGGCTTTCTCGATATGGCCGCGCTCGTTCTTGGCCTCGTCGGCGGTGAAAGCGATGTTGTAGTCGAACAGTGCCTTGCGCAACTTTTCCAGTGCCGGATTCTCTTTCACGATCTTGAACTGTTTCGGACCCGACAGGCGGTAGCGCAACGTCACCTGATCGTAGAGCCGGTTCTCCGAGGCGGTTTCCTGCATGCGGAAATCCGCACGCCCCTCCTGCCAGGTCATGCCATCGAAATCCGCGACGCCAAAAAACGAATAGACCTTGGCATAGGGCGGCTTGAGAATGTTGAGTTGCTGGACCAGATCGTTCAGGTACTGGTAGGTCATGCCCAGTGCCTTGTGGATGCGCTGGAGGATTTCATCCTGCTTTGCCGATTTCTGGTTTTCGCTCTGCTGCTTGGCGAGCGCCTGTTGCTTGAGGTTGGCCAGCAGGCTGCTGGTCACGGCCGGCGGAGTCTCGGGTTTCATTGCCGAGGAGGGCGCCATATGCAATGGCGGCGGGCTGGGGGATGCGGCCGGCGGCGGCGTTGCGGGGGTGGCTGGCTTGGCAGCTGTCGGGGCAGGCTGTGGCGCAGGCATCGCGGGTTGCGTTTGCGGCGACGGGGTGCCCGGCTTGCTGCCCGGCGTGGTACCCAGCGTGGTGCCGATTGTTGCCGACATTTCCTGCTGCGAAAACTTGTCGATATCCTCCAACAGCCGATTTCTGCTGTCAGGCCAATTATCGCTTGCCATGTTTGGGTCTCCTGAAGTGCAGCGCCAATTATCCGCCCCTGTGCGCCGCCGTCAATCGGCAATACGGCAATCGAACGTTACGCTGGATGAATCTCAGAAGAAATCGTAACCCAACTGCAGATGAATGGCGTGATCCTGCAAGGTTCCGCCGCTGTGCGTGATCGAGGACGGATGCGCGAGACGTGCGGCAAACACCAGATCCATGTTGAACCCTTGCCAACGCAAGCGGCTGGCAAGGCCAAGCGAACTGATGGTTTCGGCGGCTTCGCCGATATTCTTGCCCTGTCCGAAATCATAGAAAGGTATCAGCGAGAGGTTCAGCCCTCGACCGGGATTACGAATCAGGGGATAGTCGAATTCTGCGCTGATGACGCCGCCGGTGTCGCGGATCATCTGGTTCTCGCGGTAACCGCGCACCGTGAATACGCCGCCGATCGACATGCGGTCGAGCGGCACCAGCGTGTCCTGCGTGTGTTGCAGGCTGGCGCGCAGCACGGCCTGGGCGCCGTTGTCGAGGACTTGCTGGCCGTACTGAACTTGACCGAGCCAGAAGTCATACTTGCTTTGAGGCTGGGGGGCGTTGCCGGGCAGACCGTTGATGGACTGGGTATTGTTGTGGGCGAAGCTGAAGGTCGAGCGCAGCGCCAGAACCTGCTTCTCGGAGCGGTAGTTGTATTCCTGCCAAAAGCGCAACGCCCTGACCCGGGTCTCGCCATCCGGCTCGCCGGGCGTGAAAGAGAAGGGCATACCAAGCAAGGTGGTGCGGTTTTTCCGTTCGACCGCGTTGAGTCCAAGCGTCAGCTTGTGGCGCAGGCTCTCGATGAAAATCTGGCTGATGCCCAGGTCCTTGCTGTTGAGCGTGCTCTTGATATCCAGGGTCTGCATCGGCTGCTCGATGATGGCCGAGCGGCCGTGATCGAAGTTCAATGACAACAGGGTTCCCGACTGGTTGAGCGGCATGCGCCAACCCAGGCTACCGCGTCCGCCGCCCTCGTCGCGGGTCGCATCCTGGTAGCTCGCTTCGAGCAGATCGCCATAGCCGGTGAGATTACGCACCCAGCCGCTCACGCCATAAGCGTTGGCGCCGATCGAGGGCGGCCGGTAGTTGTTGGCAAAGACACTCAGCTGATACGGTCGGGCCCGCGCCACGTCGATATCGAGGAGTGCCTCGCCGAGGCGTGCGCCGGGCATCAGGCGGGCGTTCATGCGCTCGAACAGGGGATTGTCCAGCAGCAACTGGAAACGTTCGCGCAGCACGTCGATGTTCAGCGCCGGATCGCTGTCCTTGACCAGACGGCCGACGACGTAGGCTTCGTCGAGGCGCTGCAGCCCGCTCAGGCGCACGCTGTTCACGCGGCCTTCGATGATGTCCAGGGTCAGGGTGTCGTCCTGTAGGGCATCCTTGCCGAGCACTGCGCCGGAATTGATGTAGCCGAGATCGACATAGTGTTTGGTGATCTTCTGGCGCAATTCCTCCAGATCGGCGATGCCCAGCGTACGACCCAGATAGCCCGCCGCGATGGCCATGAGTTGATCGGACTGGATCAGGTTGTTGCCGCGAAAGGCGATTTGGCGGATCACCACGGTCTCGCCTTGCGCAGCCGGCTTGACTGGTTTGTCCAGAGTCACCGGCGGCAGCTGGAAATTGTCTGCCGGCTTGGCCGGCAGGTAGGCCGGTTTTTGCGGCTCCTGCAGATTCAGGTGGTCGCCATCGGCGGCAAATCCGGCGACCGGCAACAGGAACAGCGCCACCAGGCCAAACATTCGCATCCGGACAGCGGTGCGCGCAAATGAGGTGTGCGGATTCATCCGTTCCTGCACTCCCAGGCGGCACTGGTTTGCACCAGCCGGGTGGGCCAGACCGCACTGATCTTGGCCGGGGTGCCCGGGCCTTGCGGCCCCAGCAGGTCGCGCGTCGACGCTGGCAAGCCGCCGCGGCCCGCCTGCACCAGGGAACTGCCGCCGGTGGCCTGGCAGGGGCTGCGTCCCATGCCGCCGGTATCGATCAACTTGGCGCTCAGGCCAATCAGGCTGGCGGACACGTCGAGCGCCGGGCTGGTCAGGCGGATCGCCCCGCTCAACCCGGTCGGGGCAGCGGCCTGAATCACGTTGAAGCCGAAGGCGAATGGCATGAAACTGTAGGAGGTTTGTCCGCCCAGCATCAGTACGTTGCCGCTGGTGACCAGGTTGAGTGCGGCAATCGCGACATCGCCGCCGCTGGCGTTGCGGGCCGCGGTATTGGCCTGGATGAACCCGGTCAGCATCAGCAGGGTGTCGGCGCTGATATTGATATTGCCGCCGTTGCCCGCTGCGCCCGCCACCGAAGTGGTGATCTGCGAATTTTCCAGGACCAGCATTCTGCCGCCCAGGATGTCGATGGCGCCGCCATTGCCCAGATTGGAACTGGTGGTGATGCTGCTCGGATCGAGCGCCAGCTTGTCGCTGAAGCTTACCTTGATGCGGCTGGCCGGCATGTTGCCGGTCGAGGCCGCGGTGATCTGCGCATCCTTGAGCGTGATCCGCGGTGCGCTGACCTGCAAGGAAGACAGCGGCAGGCCGCCCGGCGTGGCGACGAAGGCATCGTTCTGCACTGCCAGCTTGCCGCCGTTGGCTAGCAGGATGCTGTCGGTGGCGGCGACATCGATGTTGCCGGTCTGCCCCGAAGAGCCGGCCGCCGCGGAGGCACTGACGCTGCTCGCCCGCGGTCCTTGCGCGCCATCGACCAGCAGCGTTGCGGTATTGATCAGCACTGAACCGGCCGCGCCTTGCGGCGTGCTGGTGGCCGAGGAAATCTGGCCGCCTTGCCGCAGGGACAGATCCTTGGCGACATTCACCACGACGCTGCCGGCATTGCCCGTCGTCTTGGTTTGCGTCGCGGTGGTGATCGCCGTGCCGGCACCCAGCGTCATGCTGCCGGTGCTGGTGACGGTGACGCTGCCGGCGTCACCACTGGCGGTGTTGGCGGCGGTGCTGGAGATTTTACCGCCGCTGTCGAGAGCGATGCTGCCGGCTTTCACGCTGACCGTGCCGGCCTTGCCGGCGCCGGTGGTGTCGGATGAAATCCAGCCATTGCTGGCAATCGTCAGGCTGGCCGACTCGACGCCGACGATGCCGGCGTCGCCGCTGGCGAATGTCGTCGCATTGATCTGCCCCTGGTTCCTGACGGTAACGTCCTGGTTCGCCTTGACCTGAATCGAGCCGCTGTTGCCCGAGCCGCTTGCGGTGCTGAAGATGCCGCCGGAATTGTTGCTGCCGGCGTCGATCATGATGCTGTTGGCATTGACCGTGACCGAGCCCGCAGCACCCTTGGTCATCGACGAGCTCTGGATCTGGCCGCCATTGAGCAGCTTCAGCGTACCCGGCGTGTTCACCACAACGATGCCGCCCTTGCCGGTGGCCTCAGCCAGGCGTGCCACATCGGTCGCCTCGGTGCCGGAGGAGATGGTGGCCGGTTTGCCGCCACCATCCAGGGTGATATTGGCCGCCGTCACATTCACCGCACCGGCATTTCCCGACAGGCTGGTATTGCCGTTGATGCCGGCACCATTCAGCAGGGTCAGGTTGCCTGTGGCATCGACCTCGACCAGGCCGGCATCGCCCGAGCCCGTGGTCTTTCCCTTGATGATGGTGTTGTTCTTGAGCAGGATGTCGCCGGTAGACCTGAGCTTGATGTCGCTGCCCGCAACATTGCCCGAAGTCGATGCGGTGATTTGTCCGCCATCGACGGTGATCTTGCTCGCTGCCAAGCTCAATGTGGTCGGCGTCAGGCTTGCCGGCTTGGTCGCCGTCGCGTCGTTCTGGACCGAGAGCGTGCCGCCATTGCTGACCGTGGCGGCGCCTTGCGAACTGACCGATACCGTGCCGGTCTGCCCCGACGAGCCGGTTGCCGCCGAGGCGCTGATGCTGCTCGTCTTGCCGTTCAGGATGCCATCGACCAGCAGGGTGCCGGTATCGATCAGCACCGATCCGGCCACACCCGCAGGTGTGCTGGTGGAGGATGAAATCTGGCCGCCCTGCAGTACCGACAAGTCCTTGGCTACGGTGACGGTGACGCTGCCGGCATCGCCTGCGGTTCGGGTTTGTGTCGCCGTGGTGATGGCCGTGTTGGCGCCCACCGTCAGGTTTCCGGTCGCTGTCACCGTGACGCTGCCGGCATCGTTGCTGGCAGTATTGTCGGCGGTGCTGGAGATTTTCCCGCCACTGTCGAGAGCGATGTTGCCGGCCTTGACGGTCACCGTGCCGGCCTTGCCGGCGCCGAGGGTATCCGAGGAAATCCAGCCGCTGCCAGACACCGTCAGGGCGCCCGCAGCCACATTGACGATGCCCGCATTGCCTTTGGCGTAGGTCGTGGCATTGATCTGTCCCTTGTTCCTGACGGTGACATCGCCCGTCGCCTTGACCTGGATCGAGCCGCTGTTGCCCTGGCTGTTGGCGGTGCTGTAGATGCCGCCGAGGATGTTGCCGCCGTTCTGGTTGTCGATCAGGATGCTGCCCGCAGTCACATCAACTGATCCGGCATCGCCGAGGGTGGCCGACGAACTCTGGATCTGGCCGCCATTGAGGAGTTTGAGCGTTCCTGCTGTTGCTACCGTGACAGCGCCGCCTTTGCCGGTTGCTTCGGCCGGATTGCTCTGGCTGTTCGGTACGGTGCTGGTCAGGATCGATGTCGGCTTGCCGTTGCCATCCAGAGTGATGTTGGCGGCCGTCACATTGATTGCCGCGGCATTGCCGGACAGGCTGGCGTTGCCGTTGATCGCAGCGCCATCCGCCAGGGTCAGGTTGCCTGTCGCGCTGACATCGATCAGGCCGGCATCCCCCGCGCCTGTCGTCGAACCTTTGATTTGCGTGCCATTCCTGAATGTCACATCGCCGCCCGACTTGATCTTGATGTCGCTCGCCGGAATATTGCGCGAGGTCGAAGCCGAGATTTGCGCACCATCCGCCGTGATGCTGGCCGCCGTTAGCGACAGGGTCGTCGAGGTCAGGCTCGCCGGGTTGGCCGACTGGGCATCGTTTTGCACCGACAGCGTGGCGCCGCCGGAGAGCGTCGCTGTACCGCTCGCGGTCACCGAGACGGTTCCGGTCTGTCCCGACGATCCGGTTGCCGCCGAGGCGCTGATGCCGCTGGCCCGTCCGGCTTGCATGCCATCGACCAGCAGGGTTCCGGTGGTGATCAGCACCGATCCGGCCGCACCTTGCGGGGTGCTGGTGGCCGAGGAAATCTGTCCGCCCTGCAGCAAGGACAGATCCTTGGCGACATCGACCGTGACACTGCCGGCGTTGCCCGTCGTCCTGGTTTGCGTCGCCGTGGTGATCGCGGTGCGGACGCCCATGCTCAGGTTGCCGGTGGCGGTCACGGCGATGCTGCCGGCATCACCGGTGGCGTTGCCGACCGAGGTGCTCGAGATTTTCCCGCCACTGTCGAGAGCGATGTTGCCGGCCTTGACGGTTACCGCACCGGCTTTGCCGGCGCCGGCGGTGTCGGAAGAGATCCAGCCGTTGTCGGATACCGTCAGACTCCCCGCATCGACTTTGACGATGCCGGCGTTGCCGCTGGCATTGGCGGTGGCATTGATTTGTCCCTGATTCCTGATGGTCACGTCGCCCGTCGCCTTGACCTGGATCGAGCCGCTGTTGCCGCTGCTGCTGGCGGTGCTGAAGATTCCGCCGTAGGTGTTCGTAGCGCTGCCCAGGTTGTCTACCGTGATGCTGCCTGCGGTGACACTCACGGAGCCGGCATCACCCGGAGTCATCGACGAACTCTGGATCTGTCCGCCGCTGAGCAGTTTCAGCGCTCCGGGCGTGCTGACGACCACGGCGCCGCCCTTGCCGGTGGCTTCGGCCAGATGCGCCGGGTCGGTGGCTTCGCTGCCGGATGAGATCGGCGTCGAGCGACCGCTGCCGTCCAGCGTGATGTTGGCGGCCGTCACGCTGATCGCGGCGGCATTGCCCGACAGGCTGGTATTGCCGTTGATCGAAGCGCCACTCAACAGCGTCAGATTGCCGGATGCGCTGACGTCGATCAGCCCGGCGTCGCCCGAGCCGGTGGTCTTGCCCTTGATCAGGGCATTGTTCTTGAGCAGGATGTCGCCGCCGGTGGTCTTGATCTTGATGTCGCTGGCCGGCACATTGCGCGAGGTTGATGCGGTGATTTCCGCGCCGTCGGCGGTGATGCTCGCCGCCGTCAGCGAGAGGATCGTCGAACTCAGGAGCGTCGGGTCGGCGACCTGCGCATCGTTCTGCACCGTCAGCGTGGCGCCGTTGGAAAGTGTCGCGGCGCCGGTCGCTGCCACCGAGACGGTGCCGGTCTGTCCCGATGAGTTTTGTCCTGCGGAGGCGCTGACGCCGCTGGCATGGCCGGTCTGCGCGCCATCGGCGAGGAAGGTGCCGGTGTTGATCTGCACCGAGCCGGCGGCGCCTGTTTTGGAATAGGTCGCCGAGGTCACCTGACTGCCCTTGAGCAGCGACAAATCACCTGCGGTCAGGTTAACCGTGCCGGCGTTGCCTTGGCCATTGGTGGCCGAACTGATCAAGCCACTGTTGGTCATGGCGAGCGTCCCCGTCACACTCACCTCCACATTCCCCGCGTCACCCGTGCTGTTGGGCATGGCATTGCTCTGGATGCCGGTGTTGCAGCAAGTGGTTCCGCCATCGATGGAGGCACTGCCCGCGACGACCTTGACCGAGCCGGCCTTGCCGCCGCCAACCGTCGAAGTGTTGATGGAGGCATTGTTTTGGATTTCGAGCTTGCCGGCGACCGCCATGTCCACCGTGCCGGCATTGCCGGCGCCGAAGGTTTCGCTGAGCACGCCGAGGCCGCCGACGCTGGTGCCGAGACCGTCGAGCGTCGCGCTGCCGGCAGCAATCCTGACCGAACCGGCATTGCCCGAAGCGTAGGCACTGGAAGAGATCCAGCCGCCGCTGATGGTGAGTTGTCCCGCATTGACATTGACTGCGCCGGCGTTGCCGGTGGAAAAGGTGTTGGCGACGATGCGACCGTTGGCGGCGATGCTGAGCAGTCCGTCGCTGACGATGTCGATGGTGCCGCCGGCGCCCTGGCTGCCTGTCTGCGCATTGACGAAAATGCCCGTCAGCATCGGCTTGCCCAGCGGGTCGATGTTGATCTTGCCGGCGTCGATATTGATCGAGCCGGCATCGCCGCTGCCCGAAGTGGAGGTATTGAGCTGACCGCCGGCTTTCAGGGTCAGCGTGCCGGGCGTGTTGATGACGATGGTGCCGGCGTCGCCGGAACCTACCTGATTGGGCCGATTGATGGTCTCGGACTGGATTACGGTCTGCACGCCGTTGCCATTGACCGTGACGTTGGCGGCGCTCAGGTCGATCGATCCGGCGTTGCCGGAACCGTTGGTGCTGACGTTGATGGTGGCTCCATTGAGCAGATCCAGATCGCCGGTGGCCTTGATGACCACGGAACCGGCGTTGCCGGTGCTGTTGGCTACTGGCTGGCTGGCGATGATCGACGGGCTGGCGGCGCCCTGCTGGTCGATGGATACCGTGCCGGCACTCACCAGGATGGAACCCGAATCGGAACTCCCGGCGGTGGAGGACACCAGCTTGCCGCCCTTGATGATGCTGAGCGTGCCGTAAGCGCTGGGCAGGTCGCCGGTCAAGGGCACTTCCTGGACGCGCTTGCCCAGCGCGACCACGCGAATGTCGCCGCTCTCATTGCCGACCACGCTGTTGTTGATGGTGACATCACCCGCGACGATGGTGATGGGGCTGCTGCGGTTGACGATGACACTGTTGTCAGGTTTGCCTTGTCCTCCCGTCTGCGGTGCCGGCAGGCCGGTATTGAGCATGGTGACGGAAGCCTGGTTGTTGCCGAGGAAACCGAAGGCGCTCGGCGAGACGCTGGAAAACGTGCTGGCTTTGGTTGTGTCGGCATAGTAGTTGCCGTCGGGGAACTTGACATAGTCGGCGGTGCTGACATAGAACGCGCCGGGCACATTGACGGCAGCGCCGGTGCCGAAAGTCACGCCAGCCGGATTGATCAGGAAGAAATTCGGCGTGCTGCCCGGCGCAGTGAGCTTGAGCAGTCCGTTGATCTGGGAGGAACTGCCACCGGTCACGCGGCTGATGACGTTGGTGAGTCCTGCGGTGCTGGTCGTGAAATTGGCGGATTGCCCGGTGTTGATGTTGAATACCTGGAAGCTGTGAAACAGGTTGCTGCCGGACAGTCTTCCCAGCGATTCCGGAATCAGGAAACTGGGACCGGTCAGGTTTTGTGCCGGTTTGCCGAGGCTGGTATCGGTCCTGATCTGGGCGCTGGCGTCCCAGGGCAAGGCCATGGCCAGGATGGATGCAGCGAGAACACGCAGCGCAGGCAACGGTGTGGTTTTGGGCAGCGTCATCACAGCCAGTTTCCGATCAGGACGAAGGGCGCCCAATAGAACGGATGGTCGCTCTCGGGATCGCGGATCAACTTGATCTGCGCCTGGCGCAGCGCTTCCGTCTTGGTCAACTGACCCTTGGTCAGTCCGCTGTAGAGCGACTCCATGATGCTGCGCGCGGCTTCGTCCTCCACCGGCCAGAGCGTACCCAGGACGCTCTTGGCGCGGGCCTTGATCGCCGCGCCGGAAATGCCGAGCGGCGCGCGGTCGTTGCCCTCGGCGGTCTGACAGGCGGACAGGCTGAGCAGCTCGATGGGATACTTCTTGAATTTTTCCGACTTGAGCAGCGACTGCAGGCCGTTCATGGTCAGCAGGTCGTCATAGGCCATGATGAAGCTGGTTTCGGCGCTGCCGCCAAAGACGCCGTGGGAAGCCAGATGCAGGATGCGGTAGTCGCCGGATTGCGCGGCATTCCTGAAGCTTTCCACAGTGAAGCCGGCATCGAGCATGCGTCCGCCGTGCAGGATGCCGTCAAGCCCATTCACTTCGAGCTTGACTCCCGGCAGTGCCAGCTTGGCGCGCAGATCTTCGGCGGAGCGCACCGTGGTTTCCTTGCCGGCCACTTGCGTCTTGGTTGAACGGATCGCGCGCAGTTCTCGCTTGGCGGCCAGGCCGCGCGTCGCAGTTTCAGCTTCTGCAGCACCGCCATCCTGCAGAATTTTCGAGGCGAGCATCGGACCCAGGCGATCGACCACCGGACCGGGCTCGGAAACGCCGGCCACCAGTGCGACAACTTGATGGTCGAAGGCGGAGGAATTGGTCATGCTCAATCCGGTGACCATGGAAATCGCATATTTTTCGATGGCATATTGCTTGCCGTCATGCAGTGCCGCCATCGGCACCAGGCGCAAGACGCCGTCAGGCACCACGACCAGGGTCTTGACCTGGGCCGTGGCAAGTACTTCGGCATAAGGCTGGAGCAGCCAGCCATACAACTGCTGCGAAAGCTTCAGATATTCATCTAGGCCGCGCCTCAGGTTGCCGGCAAAGGCGGTCGCCGTCTGGCGCAGCGCCGCGCTGCTGACAGGACTGGTGCGCCGCAGGACTTTGCCATCCAGAGCCAGCAGGAGTTCGATGCGGTCGGGCAGGATCAGCGGATAGAACACCGCGGTGCCCGGTGCAATCTGTCCGGCGCTGCCGCCCTGCACCGTCTCGACGGAACAACGGTCGCCGAGAAAGTCCTGCATCTCGGATTGCCGGATCAGTTCCATGGTCGTCAGCACATGCTGCAGTTGTATCGCCTGTGTCTCGGCGGGCTGCTTGTCGATCTGCTGCAGCAGCAGGTCGGCATAGCCGAGGTAGATCGGTTCCAGCGTGTCGCTGAAGGAGGAACGGCCGTTCTCGTATTCGACGGGGATGTCCTGGCGCACCGCCTCGATTTGATCGACCGCGCGGCGGAAGGCCGCCAAGGCCATGCTGGGCTTGCCTTGCTGACGGAACAGCCGCCCCTGGCGCCATTCGAGATTGATCAACAGGTCCGCGCTGAGCCCGGCTGGCAGGGTGCGCGCGAGTTCGGTGGCCTGCTCGGTGAGCATCAGGGCATCCTGATGGCGTCCGCGGTCTTCATAAAGCTGCGCCAGGGTGTCCTGCGCCTCGATCAGCAGGCGCTTGTGACCGCGCGTGTCCCCGGATTGTTGCGCCAGGCGGCGTGCTGCATCGAGATGCAGGAATGCGAGGGGCAGCGCGACAGCGCCGAGTTGGCGCAACTGGTTGCCGAGGTTCAGATGATGACCGGCCAGGCTGACCTGATCGGGTTCAGCGTTGAGCTTTGCGGAAATTCCGGAAAGGACTTCGAGACGCTGCTTCTCGGAACCAAGACGAGCCAGATTGAGTTGCGCGCTGTACTGGATGTCGGGACTCTGTCCCGCCGCCAGGTCGACGGCTTCCTGATAGTAGCGTGCCGCATCCTGTTTCTGCTTGCGGATTTGCGCCAGGTTGCCGAGATACACGGCCCAGCGCGCCTTGTCCGTTCCGGTATGCGAGGCATAGGCTTTCTGCAGCTGCGGTTCGGCCAATTCGTAGCGGTGCGACTGCAGCAGGGTGATGCCGAGCTCGCCGGCGGCACGTGCCTGGATCGCGGATGACGCAGCCGCTTGCGCGACGCCGGCCAGCAATTCGGCCGCACGATTCAGGTCGCCTTGCTGGCGCAGGGAGACGCCCTGCGCCAGTTGATTTTCCCAGTCGCTCGCGGGCGCCGCCGCTGCCGGCGCACTGCACAGCAGAATGGTCATTAACAAGCTCGCAATGAGTGCGCGTGCCCGCAAAGCGCTTCCCCCGTTTCGTTTTTGTTCGGCTGTCGCGTGCAGTCTGAATATCTTCTATGCTTTTCTGCGGCTTATGTTCTAAGCATACACAAGTGCCAATTTACCATAAGCGCCCAGGTTTATGGCGTTTCCGCGACATCGCCGGCAGTATTGTGCCGAGTGCCACGATCAAGGCCAGCGCATTGCCCCAATAGGTGAATGGTGTCATGCCGGCGTAGCCGCTGACTTCGGCGGTGAGTGCATCCGCGGTGAATGCCGGCAGGGCCGCGGCAACGATGCCGTCGGGCCGCACCACCGCCGTCATGCCGGTATTGGTGGCGCGCAGCATGTAGCGTCCGGTTTCCAGGGCGCGCATCTGGGCGATCTGCAAATGCTGGGGCTGCGCCAAAGAGTTGCCGAACCAGGCCGTGTTGGAAAGATTGATCAGCAGCGTCGCTTGCGGCAGGGCGGCGAGGATTTCTTCGCCGAACAAATCCTCGTAGCAGATGTTCGGGGCGATCAATTGCCCGGCGATATTCAGCGGCGGCTGGTGCGCAGCGCCGGGAGTGAAATCCGACATGGGCATTTGCAGCAGCGCCAGGAACCAGGAGAAGCCCGGCGGCACGTATTCGCCGAATGGTACCAGGTGCGACTTGGCGTAGACCTGAAATTGGTTCGCGACGGACATTGCCACGGCGGCATTGAAATAGATTTCGGGTTTGCCGGGTTCGTGGCGACCGACGGCAACGCCAAACAGCGTCGGGCCGTTGGCGAGGAGTTGTTCCAGATATTCGCTGGAGACATCGTCGAGGAACATCGGCAAGGCAGTTTCCGGCATGACGACAAGCTGCGCCGGATGCGCCCGTGCCAGCCTCGCATAAGTGCTCAGGGAATCATCCAGGCGCTCCAGATCCCACTTGCCTTCCTGTGAAATGTTCCCCTGCAGCAGGCTGACTGTGAGCGGCGCGCCGGTCGGTTGCGTCCAGCTGATGTTTTGCAAGGCGTAACCGCCGGCGCACAGGCCGACCAGCACCAGCCAGCTCGCCGGCCGCCGCCAGGCGCAGGCCAGCAGCGCCGCCAGCACTGCGACGACGAGGCTGATGCCATACACGCCGATAAGCGCAGCGTAGCCGGACAGGGGACTCGGCGGGCTTTGCGAATAGCCCAGTGCCAGCCAGGGAAAACCGGTGAAGAGCCAGCCGCGCAGCCATTCGCTGAGCACCCACAACCCGCTCAGGAGCAACACGTCGCGCCAGACAATGCCGCTTTGCAAACGCCAGTAGAGCGTTCCGGCCAAAGCCGGGAACAGGGCGAGATAGACGCAGACGATCAGGGTCGCCGCTGCGGCGAGCGGCGCCAGCATGCCGCCGACATCGTGCAGGCTGATGTAGATCCAGGAGACCCCGCCGAAAAAACAGCCGAAGCCCCACAGGCAGCCGAGCCGGACAATCTGGCGTTGCGATCCGGCGTTGCGCCACAATACGAACAGCGCGGCCAGGGTGGCCAGTGGCAAAGGAAACAGGGCGAGCGGCGCAAAGCCGCAGACGGTCAGTGCACCCAGCAGCAGCGCGGTGAACTCAGACCTTTGCATCCAGCACGATGGCGCTTTGCGGATCCACCAGCAGCGTGTGCACCCGGCGGCTGTCGGCACGCAGCACCTGGATGCGCAGGTTGTCGATCTGCAGCGTTTCGCCGCGCTTGGGCAGGCGGCCGAGACGATGGATGACCAGACCCCCGAAGGTGTCGAACTCCTCGTTGGGGTAGTCGGTGTTGAATGCGGCGTTGAAATCGCCGATCTCGGTGGTAGCCTTGACCCGATAGCGGCCGGCGTTGTCGAGGACGATGTTGTCGGCGGCTTCGTCGAAGTCGTACTCGTCCTCGATGTCGCCGACGATCTGCTCGAGCACGTCCTCGATGGTCACCAATCCCGATACGCCTCCATATTCGTCGACCACGATGGCCATGTGGTTGCGCGAGGCGCGGAACTCGCGCAGCAGGACATTGAGGCGCTTCGATTCCGGGATGAACACGGCCGGACGCAGCGCGTCGCGCAGGTCGAATTCCATGCCCGAGAAATAGCGCAGCAGATCTTTCGCCAGGAGAATGCCAAGGACGTCGTCGCGGTTCTCGCCGACCGCCGGGAAGCGCGAATGGGTGGCTTCGATGACGAATTCCGCGATCTTTTCCATGCTGTCGTCGATCGTCACCACATCCATCTGGGCGCGCGGCACCATGATGTCGCGCACCTGCATGTCGGAGACGCCCAGGGCGCCTTCGATGATCGACAGCGCATCGGCATCGAGCAGGTTGCGCTCAAAGGAAGTGTGCAGCAGATCGAGGAGTTGCTCGCGGTCTTCCGGCGCACGCGTCAGCAGCGCGGAAAGACGTTCGAGCAAGGTAGGTCGACTGCCTGGTTCCATAAAATGTTGATTCAAATATTCATCGAGTAGGCGCGATCAGATAAACCGCCTTGGAAATGTTCACCGGGCGATCTTGCTTGCCGGGGTTGTAGCATGCAATCCCGGTATTGACGAACTGATGCATCGTCTTTCGGCGGAATGTTTTGCGCGTATTCAGCACGCAGTCCTTGTCTCATCGCCGATTGCCCAAGCTTGATCAGTACGTCACGACTTGGGTACTTCATCAACCTGAGGTCGGTGGCGTTAACTTGTGTGTGGCCGCTGAAGCGCCGGAAATATTCATCGACAGCCATGGTATTCAGAAACATGGCCAGTCCACGAGCAAGCGCTTCGGGTAGGCCTTGTTTATTCTCGTGAAATACGTTCAGATGGTTCTCAAAGCCCAGCATTGGAGCATCAGCGAATGCGGCTGGATTGACCACGCTCGCGACGATCCGGCGTTTTTCCTCCTTGGATGAGAATCGGCGCACCACACAGTAATAGCCGTTTGGGTAAAGCCACTTTTCAGTATCGATGGTATGCAGGATGGCGTTGGGTTTCTTCGAATTCGGTAGCGGCCATGTGACTTCGCCTGCGCTGAAATGTCCGGGATAGAGCAGGGGCACGGTGTCTTTTCCAGGCATGCCTTGTAGATAGGGTTTCATGCGGAAATCCACTACCGGCCCGGTAGATACATTGATGCCAAGATCGACCAGGGAATGGCAAGCGGTCGGGGACAGCTCGAATGCGCTATTTTCGGGTGAGGTTGGCACATGAATGAAGCGCTCCGAGTCGCCCGGGAACACGATCCGATCAAACGAGTGTTCATGGATCGCAAGATCAGCGAAGGTGTCGTCGGTCGATGTCGAAATGACCACCGGTCCTTGCTTGCCGCCACGTTCCAATCGGACGATGATGTTTTCCTGTAGGACGTTGTCGTCTTTGAATGCTTTGCTGCGCGACTCAAACAAATGTATGTGATGAATGGCCGAATGCTTCAGCACCAAGTCGCGAAATGGGCGGTAATAGGGACCATTGCAGAAGCTGCGCGGGATGATCGCCACGATCTGCCCACCGGGGGGCATCAGTAAGAGCGATAGGGCGACAAAAGCGGTATATAAATTAACGGTTTCAATGCCAACCTGTCGCAGCAGAAGTCGGTAGCGGGAATTGCTGCTGATCTTTTTATACGGAGGATTGAGAATTGCATGAGTAAAATCATTTTGCCCGAACTGTATTCTGTTGACTGCGGACTCTATGAAATCGCCCCCGGTGATTTCATATGAGAGCGGCAACTTTATTGGGTATCCATGCAGCGAAGAGTCCAGTGCCGCATGAAGGTTCTCGTCCAGTTCGAAGGCCGATAGCTTTATTTCACTAAAACTTAGTTCTGCTGACGCACATCTTTCCAGAAAAGCGCTGGAGAGCGAACCGATTCCGGCTCCCGCATCAAGCAAACGGCAACTCCCACTGCCTGCCGGGAAAAGCTTGGCCATAAATGCGGCTGTTCTTGCCGGCGTCAGAAACTGACCGAATTGCGATTTGATCTTCGCCTCGGTGCTTTTCGAGATCAGTATTCTGGTTTGTTCAACTGTTGCTAGCAATCGTACGGCCCCCGTCTGCGAATCCGTTTCGTTTGGCAGCTCCCATAATTCAGTAAGGATTGGCAACGCCTAGCCGGGCGAGAATTTCGCTTTCTCTTGTCTCCATCAGCGCGGCTTCGGCATCTGCTTCGTGCGCGTAGCCCTGCAAATGGAGCATACCATGCACCACCAGATGGGCGAAATGGGATTGCGCCGTTTTCTCTTGCCGACGGGCTTCCTGCATCACCGTCGGTACGCACAGCACCAGGTCGCCTGCCAGCCGCGGCGGTGGTTCGTAAGGAAACGACAGCACGTTGGTCGGAAGGTCCTTGCCGCGGTATCGGCCATTCAACAAGCGTCCCTCCACAGCATCGACGAAGCGTATCGTCACCACGGCATCGCAGGACAGCGCCGCGCTCACCCAGCGCCGCAATTGGCTTCGTGAAGGGAGTACCGCGTCCTCGCAGGCGTATTGCACCGACAGGGATAGATTATGGGTTGGCTTGCCCATGCGCCTCATATGCCGCCACGATGCGTGCCACCAATGGATGGCGCACCACGTCTTCGGCGAGAAAATCGGTGAAGGCGATGCCGCGCACTTCGGCAAGGATGTTGCGAGCCTCGACCAGCCCGCTTTTCTGGCCGCGGCCGAGGTCGATCTGTGTGACATCCCCGGTGATCACCGCCTTGGCGCCTATACCGATGCGTGTCAGGAACATTTTCATCTGTTCCGGCGTGGTGTTCTGCGCTTCATCGAGAATGATGAAGGAATGGTTGAGGGTGCGCCCGCGCATGAAGGCGAGCGGGGCGACCTCGATGCTCTGGCGTTCGAACATCTTGCCGACTTTTTCGAAACCCATCAGGTCGTAAAGCGCGTCATAGAGCGGCCGCAGATAGGGATCGACTTTCTGGGCGAGGTCGCCGGGCAGAAAGCCCAGCCGCTCGCCCGCTTCGACCGCCGGGCGCGTCAGCACGATGCGGCTGACCTGGTCGCGCTCGAGCGCATCCACCGCGCTGGCGACGGCGAGATAGGTCTTGCCGGTGCCGGCCGGGCCGATGCCGATGGTGATATCGTGGTCCTGGATCTGGCGCAGGTACTGCACCTGGCGCGGCGTGCGGCCATGCAGGTCGGCCTTGCGCGTCATCAGCACCGGTGCCGGCAACGCGCTCGCCTGGCCGGTGTCGTCCTGCCGCGCCAGTTCGATCAGGCCAAGCTGGATTGCGTCGATGGACAGCGGCGTCTTGGCCAGCAGATAAAAGTGCCGCAGGGCCGCCGCGGCTTTCTGAATTCCGCTGCCGCTGATCTTGAAGCGCTCACCGCGCCGCGCCAGTACCACGTCGTACGCGGTTTCGATCTGGCGCAGGTTCTCGTCGAGAGCGCCGCAGAGATTGGCCAGGCGTTCGTTGTCGACCGGCTCGAGGATCAGGTCTTGCCTGCGCAAATCAGTGCTCCTCATGGCTCACGAGTTCGCCGCGCAGGGAATGCGCCAAGGCGGCGGTGATGCGGACATCGACGAACTCGCCAATCAAGCGGGAAGAACCGGCGAAATTGACGACGCGGTTGTTGTCGCTGCGACCGGCCAGTTCCTGTTGATTCTTTCTGGCGTGGCCCTCGACCAGCAGCCGCTGCCGGGTGCCCACCATGGCCGCACTGCAGGCGCTGGCCTGCTGATCGACGAGTTGCTGCAATTGCTGCAAGCGGCCCTGCTTGATCGGCGTCGGAATGGTATCCGCCAGGTCCGCGGCCGGTGTGCCGGGGCGGGCGCTGTAGAGAAAACTGAAGCTGCCGTCGAAGCCGACTTCCTCGATGAGTTTGAGGGTTGCGGCAAAGTCGGCCTCGCTTTCCCCGGGAAAGCCGACGATGAAATCCGAGGAGAGCGACAGGTCGGGACGCACGGCACGCAGCTTCCGGACGATGCTCTTGTATTCGAGCGCCGTGTAGCCGCGCTTCATCGCCGCCAGGATGCGGTCGGAACCCGATTGCACCGGCAGGTGCAGATGCGAGACGAGCTTGGGCACCCTGGCGTAAGTTTCGATCAGGCGTTGGCTCATCTCGCGCGGATGCGAGGTGGTGAAGCGAATCCGTTCGATGCCGGGCATTTCCGCCAGGGTCTCGATGAGAAAGGCCAGGTCGGCGCTATCTTCACCGGGATCGCCAGGTTCCGGGGCGTCGAGCGCACCGCGGTAGGCATTGACGTTCTGTCCGAGCAGGGTGATCTCCCTGACGCCCTGCGCCGCTAGCCCGGCGACTTCGGCCAGCACGTCGGCCAGCGGGCGCGAGACTTCCTCGCCGCGCGTGTAGGGCACGATGCAGAAGCTGCAGAATTTGGAACAGCCTTCCATGATCGAGACGAAAGCCGAGACGCCTGACCGGCGCGGCGGCGGCAGGGCATCGAATTTTTCGATGGCGGGAAACGAAACGTCGACCTGGGCGCGGCCGCTGGCATGGCGTGCCGCGATCATTTGCGGCAGGCGATGCAGGGTCTGCGGGCCGAAGACGAGATCGACGAAGGGTGCGCGCGCCAGGATCGCCGCGCCTTCCTGGCTGGCGACGCAGCCGCCGACGCCGATCAGCAAGTCCGGCCTGGCCTGCTTGAGATGTTTTACCCGCCCCAGGTCGTGGAAGACTTTCTCTTGGGCGTTTTCGCGCACCGAGCAGGTGTTGAAGAGAATGATGTCGGCATCTTCGGGAGAATCGACGCTGATGCTGCCGGAAATCCCGTTCGACTGCGCCAGCACGTCGACCATCTTGGCCGAATCGTACTCATTCATCTGGCAGCCGAAACTGCGGACGTAAACTTTTTGAATCATCTTGCCGATTATAGCGAACGCTGTTGCCGCAGTTGCTGTTTCGGTGGCGAAGCCGCAACGGCAGAAATCTTGACTGTCCGCCGCGAGAGTGTAGAGTTCGCTCCCATGCGTATCAGCTTTCGTCCTCCTGAGTCAGGTTCCCATGCCAACTGCAACGCCGCAGAAGGCGGCTGGAGGCGTTTCAGCATCACCGCGACACCCAAGCACGCCCCGCCGCGCTGCCTCCGCTAGCCGCTGAAATCAGCCCCGATCCGTGATTCGGGGTTTTCACGCATTGCTTGGCAGAGGAAAGCCATGAATACCCAAACCATCGAATTTGCCGCTTCCAGTTATGCCGCGCCGGTTTCCGATGCGGGCCCCATCGTTGGCGGGCGCGTCGAATTGCAGCTCCTGACAACGCTCAAGTGCAACCTCAAATGCACCTATTGCTCCCTCGGCGTGGGCGAAGTCCTGGGATCGCAAACCGAGCTTCAGTACGACATCGGCCAATTGGCGGCTTTTGTCGAGCGGCATCTGGCCGGCAAGGAAATCTACGTCACTTTTTACGGCGGCGAGCCGACACTGAATCTGGACATGATGCAGCAGGTCATGCAACGTTTTCCGGAATTCCGCTACCAGCTGCAAACCAATGGAACCTTGCTCGACAATCTGCCGGACTGGATGCTGGCGAAGTTTTCCAACATCCTGATCTCGATCGACGGCGGCGAAAGAATTACCGACGGCTATCGCGGCAAGGGCATCTGGCGGCAGGTCATCGGCAATCTCAAGCATGTCCATGCGCGGGTCGGCGGGACCATCACGGCGCGGGTCACCTGGGGCAATCCCGACACCAGTTTCGAGGAACTCGACGAACTCGCCGCTGCGCATGAGGCCATCGATTACCTGTACTGGCAATTCGTCGCCGACGAGATGTATGGCGACGACTCGGTGGAGAAGCGCAAGCAGGTGCTGGTTCGACTGGTCGAAAAGTTCTTTGCGGATACGCACACCCTCTATCCCCTGGTGCCCCTGATGGGCATCGTGCGCAACAAGGTGTTGCCGACGCGCGGCAGGGAACTCTATGCCGGGATGACCCAATGCCGCGTCTCGACCCATCTGATCAACGTCATGCCCAGCGGACAGATTTATCCCTGCCCGGACATGATGTATGCCCCGCAGATGCAGATGGGCGACATTCAGGGCAACTGGCTGATACGGAGTCCGCTGCAGCCGACACCCGGGATGCCCTGCGAAGCGTGCGAGGCGTTTTCCTGGTGCCGCCGCAACTGCATGAAGAATCTGTACCTCGGCTATGTCAAGAATGACCTGCGCTATCGAAAGAATGTCGTCGAACCCATCTGCGAACTGGTCAGGTTCCTCGGCCGCGAGATCGACCGCCACGGCCCGCACAACTGGTTTGCCCGCGCTTCCCTGCCGGTACGGCAACAGATCACGGGCGCGGAAGTCTACGAGTACGTCGAAATCATGCCTTGAACCCGTCTTCCTGGGGCATTCGCGCTGAATCAAGGATAATCCGTGCATGCTGCGATTGACCGAACTCAGGCTGCCTCTCGATCACCCTGAAGGCGCACTCCGCGAGGCTATCCTCGGGCGCCTGGGCATCGCCGCATATGAACTGTTTGGCTATACGATCTTCCGCCGCGGCTACGACGCGCGCAACAAATCGCAGATCGTGCTGACCTATACCCTGGATGTGGACGTAGCCGATCCGCAGGCGGTACTCGACCGGCTGAGTGGTGATCGACACCTGAGTCTCACCCCGGACACGCGCTACCGCTTTGTCGTTGCACCGCTAACGGTCCTGCCCCTGAACTACCGGAGACCGGTGGTGATCGGTGCGGGACCCTGCGGCCTGTTTGCCGCACTGATACTGGCGCAGATGGGGCTGCGTCCGATCCTTCTGGAGCGCGGCAAGGCTGTGCGTGAGAGGACCAAGGACACCTGGGGCTTGTGGCGCCGGGGCGAACTGAACCCGGAATCGAATGTCCAGTTCGGCGAAGGCGGGGCCGGCACGTTCTCGGATGGCAAGCTTCACAGCCAGATCAAGGATCCGCACTATCGCGCGCGCAAGGTGCTGACTGAATTCGTCCAGGCCGGGGCGCCGACGGAAATTCTTTACGTCAGCAAACCGCACATCGGCACTTTCCGCCTGGTCACGGTCGTGGAAAATTTGCGTACGAGCATCGAGCGACTCGGTGGGGAAATACGCTGCAACAGCCGGGTCGACGATCTGCTGGTCGACCACGGCCAGGTGCAAGGCGTGGCTTTGAGCGACGGCACCTGCATCGAAACCCGGCAGGTGGTGCTGGCGGTAGGACACAGCGCCCGCGATACTTTTGCCATGCTCTATCGGCGCGGTATCGAGATCGAGGCCAAACCCTTCTCGGTCGGCTTGCGCATCGAACATCCGCAATCGCTGATCGACCGCGCCCGCTTCGGCAAATACGCCGATCACCCGCTGCTCGGTGCGGCCGACTACAAACTGGTGCATCACTGCAGCAATGGCCGCTCGGTATACAGCTTCTGCATGTGTCCCGGTGGCACGGTGGTGGCGGCGGCTTCGGAGCCGGGCGGTGTCGTCACCAACGGCATGAGCCAATACTCGCGCAGCGAACGCAATGCCAACAGCGCCATGGTGGTGGGCATCACGCCCGAAGATTATCCGGGCTATCCCAACGATGCGCTGGCCGGCATCGCCTTCCAGCGCCACTGGGAAGAGCGTGCCTTCGCTGCCGGCGGCGGTACCTACCAGGCGCCGGCGCAGCGTGTCGGTGATTTTCTCGCGGGCCGGGCCTCGGCGGCACAGGGCGCTGTCTTGCCCTCCTATACGCCCGGCGTCCATTGGACCGATCTGTCGTCCTGCCTGCCTGATTATGTCGTCCAGGCATTGCGGGAGGCCATTTCCGCCTTCGACCGGCAGATCAGGGGCTTTGCCATGGCTGACGCCGTTCTGACCGGTGTCGAGACCCGCACCTCCTCGCCCATCCGCATCGTGCGCGGCGCGGACCTGCAAAGTCGTAATTGCCGCGGGCTGTATCCGGCAGGCGAAGGTGCCGGTTATGCCGGCGGAATATTGTCGGCAGCGGTGGACGGCATCAAGGCCGCCGAGGCTGTGGCCTTGAGCCTGGCCTGCTGACTATTCCGGAATTTGCGCCTGGAGGCGTTGCACAAGGTCGGATTCTTGCAGGCCATATAGCGCATCGAGAAAGTTCAGTTGCAGGCTGCCGGGGCCTTGCGAACGCTCGGCGGCGATCTCCCCGGCCACACCCATGACGGCCATTGCATGCGCTGACGCGTCGAATACCGAGGCATTGACAGCGACAAAGGCGCCGGTGATTGCGCTGGCAGTGCAGCCCATACCTGTGACCCGGGTCATCATGGAATGACCGTTGCCGATCCGGGCGACGCGGTTGCCCTCGACGATCAGGTCCACCGCGCCGCTGACGACGACAACGCATCCCGCCGACCTGGACAGGGCGCAGGCGTCCTCCTGCACTTCGTCGGGTGTACACAGACTGTCGACACCCTTGGTGGGCTGACCGGCATGCAGCAGGGCACGGATCTCCGACGCATTGCCGCGAATCACTGCGGGCTTGATCGATTCGATCAATTTCTGTGCGGTACTTGTTCGAAAAAGCGTGGCGCCGCAACCGACCGGATCCACAACGACAGGAATCCTGCGCTGGCGGGCGGCCGCGCCGGCAGCGAACATGGCTTCAATCCAGGGGGTGCTCAGGGTGCCAATGTTGATCACCAAGGCGCGGGCCATTCCGGCCATTTCCGCCACTTCCTCGATGGCATGCGCCATGACGGGCGATGCGCCGATGGCCAGCAGCGCATTCGCGGTGGTGTTCATCACCACGTAATTGGTGATGTTGTGCACCAGCGGCGCTTCTGCGCGGATGCGTTGAAAATCCTGCCAGATTGAGATGGGCTTCATGATGGGGAGGAGGGGGGAGAGTTTTCTGTTTTGGGCAAGGCTCCCGGAAAATACATGGCGGTGAGCCGATGGGAATGGATCGGTGATGCGACGTTGGATCCACCGAAGCGGCGCCAGTCGCGGATGTTGTAGATGTTGTCGGCAACGGTCAGAAAACCGATGGTTTCACGGTCGCCGACCAGCACGCCCTGCACGCGCAGTCCCAGTTTCTTCTTGAGGGCATTGAGGCGCCCCGCCAGTTCCGGCGTGACGCCGAATTCGCCGTCGGAGGCGATCAGCAGGTCGGCCAGTTGCCAGCGTTGTTCCTCGAGCTTGGCGATGACCTTGTCGAGCGGGCCGCAGATATCCGTGCCGCCGCCGAAAGTCTGGCCGAGGAATTGGACGAGCCGCTCGATGCCCTTGCTATCGACAGCCAGGTCCATTTCCACAATTTCTTCCGGTCCGCCGAAGGCAAAGACGAGACAGGAGCGGCGCTGGGCATGGGCGGTGCGCATGGCTTCCAGCACGGTGGCTTTGGCTACGGCTTCGGCGCCGCAGCGCATTGAGCCGGAGGTGTCGACGCAGACCAGGATCGGCCCCATTTCCGGCCGCTTGCCGGGTTGCTGGCTGGGTTGGGGGTGTGAAACGACCGCCTGGTGCAGGCGTATCTCTTCCATGCAATCGTCGTCTTCATAGCTCAGCAGTGTCCGTTCCGCCCGGCGTGCGTGCCACAGCAGGCGCAGGCGCGGGTGGCCGAGCAGCATGGTCTCGGCTGGCAGCATGCGCGCAATGCGGTTCGAGCGATGGATGCCGCGCGTTTCGCCGGGCATGTCGGGCACATGCACCGTTCGGGTATCCAGGCGTTGGGCGACTGCTTCGGCTATGGTCTCGACGGTCACCATGTTGGCTATGTCCGGTACTTCCGACTGGCGTGCGCGTCCCAGGCCGCGAATGATGCGCACCAGTTCCGGCAGGCGCTCGAGCAGGCGGCGAATGCGCAGCACTTCCTGCCATCCCGAGGAGCGCAGCAGGCCATGCAACTGGTCCCAGCGCTGGATGTTGCCATCATCCGGGAACATGCCGAAGACCTCGACCAGCTCGTCGATCTGGCCGCAGCGTTCGCGCCATTCCTCGGCAAAGGCTTCGATCGCCATGCGCTCGGCCGTGTTTTTGCCGGCGCCGCGATCGCGGTAGTCGACGATGAAGTCGAGGTGGAACAACAGGCTCAGCAGGACGGTGTCGGCAAGTTCCTCCTGGCCGCTGCAGTAGCGTGCGAGTTCCAGGGTGGTCATGACTTGGTGCAGGTCCTGGGCGATCGGCATGGACGGCCAAAGCCAGGTGTTGGCATCCGGCAAGCGGCCGGCGAAGATCTCCGTGCGCAAGGCGAGCAGGGCGTCCAGCCTTTCCTCCAGGTAGCCCTGCGAATTGGTCAGTCCGCCCAGCCAGAGCCTGCGGCTCAGGCGGTCAAGCACCGCCAGGCGGTTTTCTTCGGCCTCGAACAGCAGTGACCGCATTGCGATCACGCCGGATCGAGGGATTCGTGAAGGATCGGTTCGGGCGCCATGCCATTGTCTTCGGGCAGTCGCGGCAGGCAGAGAAATCCTTCGCGCACCGTCTTGACGCGGGCGGTGAGCGCGATGATGGAGGCATTGGTTTCGGCCAGGACGGCCGCGCCCCGGTCGGTCAGGCGCGCATCGAGCCACAGGCTTTGCATCTGATAGTCGGCAAGACTGGCGCGATGGCTGGCAATGCCCTTGGCATAGTGCGTGATGCGCTCAAGCAAGGCGTCGATCTGCCGGATACGGGCGCCGATATGCGTCTCGCCATAGCGGCGCCGGCGCGTATAGGTCAAGCGCGGCGCTGCCGATCCGCCCTTGGGGTCGCCGATGCTTTGCGCCAGTTCGAGCGAGGAGAAATTCAGGCGGCCGGATGCGTCGTAATCCAGATCGTTGGCTTCCCGCTCGAGTTGGAGCTGCACCTCGAAGGCGGCGACGACCCGCGTCAGGCGCTCGGGCGAGCAGGCCTGATGCACGCCCAGCCGGGTGGCGAGCCAGTCGGCGACAGCGGCTTGGCGTGGTGCGTCGGGTGCGGTGAGCCAGGGCAGCAGCAGCAGATCCCACAGCGCCACGGCGGAACGACCTTCCGTTGCCGCCGCGATGCGCAACAGCCAGACGATTTTTACCCAGCGCCGATCCGATACATAGATTTTTTCGGCGGCGAAGTGCTGCCGCAGTTCGGCAAGCACTGCGACGAGCGTCGCGGGAATCGCCACCTTGGCCGCCCTTTGCGTCAGTGCGGCCAGATCGTTCTGGTCCAGCGCCAGTTCCGCCGAAGGCGGCGTCCAGGCACGCAGCGCACCGGCCTCGAGCATTGCCGCAAAACCCGCTGCACTGACCGTGTTCACCGGCAGGCGCACCAGGAAACGGTCGAGGAATGCTTCGCCCACTTCATCTTCCGGCACTTCGTTGGTGGCGCCGACGACGCTGATCAGCGGGCACTGCTGGCGCCCGGTGCCGTTGTCGAACTCCCTTTCGTTGAGCAGGGTCAGCAGGGCATTGAGTATGGCGCTGTTGGCCTTGAAGACTTCATCGATGAAGGCGATCGAGGCATTGGGCAGGAAACCGTCGGTGTGCCGCTCGTAACGGTCTGCTTCGAGCGCCTGGATCGACAGCGGACCGAAGAGTTCCTCGGGCACCGAGAAGCGGGTCAGCAGGCGCTCGAAATAGCGCGCATCGCTGAACACCGTGTGCAGGCGGCGCGCCAGCTCGCTCTTGGCGGTTCCCGGCGGTCCGATGAACAGCGTGTGCTCGCCCGCCAGGGCGGACAGCAGGCAGAGCCGGACGCTCTGCCCGCGTTCGACGAGCTCCTCTTCCAGGACGGCGACGATGGCCCGCAGTCGCGCGCCCAGCATGGGTCTTGCAGATGGGTGAGGAGAATTCATCGGAGCATATTAACGCGATTCTCTCGCCGTTTGGTTAGCGAGCGAAGAGGGTTTGACGGGATTGGCTTTAGGGCTTGTTCACCCAGAATCCGGAACCTGCCCCGAGGTTTTTGCCGGCAGCGGTGAAGTCGAGATAGCCTTTGCCCGCGCTGTAGGCGCTCAGCGTTGTTCCACCCAGGCTATCCAGGTAGGGCGCATAGAAGTACCACTTGCCGGTGGCATTGTCCCAGGCCCACAGCGAGGTGAAATTGATGGGGATGGATTCGGCTGGCGGCGTGAGGACACTCAGTGCCCGGTCGAAATCCCGGGGTGACGGATTGCCCGCGACCGCGACCAGGTGCCATCCCGATGGCAGATCCTGCAATGCGCTCGCTGCGACCGCCGTGCCGTCGGGGAGTTGTGCCGTGAATGCCTGCTTGGCATGGACCCAGAAGCCTTCGGCAGCGTTGATCCGGGTCAGGGTGTCGTAACCCACGGTTGCGGCGCGGGCGGCGCCGCCGTCTGCCTGGGCCGGGGTGTAGAACGCCCACTTGCTGTTCGTGCTGTTCCATTTCCATACCGTCGTGACATTCGCGGCATTGCCAAACAGGCTGGCCACCTCGAAGGAGGTGTTGACGCTATTGCCCACGAGGTTCCAGCCGGAAACGAGATTCAGGGTCGGACCGGCGGCCAGAGTCGTGACCGAAAACGGCGCCGAGCTGGCCGAGCAATTGTTGGCCGCATCGCAGGCTGTCACGGTGAATGTGTACGATGTCTCCGGCTTGGCCCCGGCGACGTTGATCCTGGGCGTATTCGTGGTGGTCGCACCGAGATAGGTGCCGCCGATATAAATCTTGTAGGAGGTTACCGCAAGATTGTCCGTGGCCGCCGCCCAGGAAAGCACGATCGTGGTGGCGCTCGCCGTTGCGCTCAAGCCGGCGGGTACCGACGGCGCCTGCATGTCCGGATTCTTGGTGACGCTGTCCAGCATGACCAGGTTGGACCTTTGGTAAGCGCTCGTCGCGGACTTGGGCGTGGCCAGGGGCAGTTCAGTGAACGGTCCGCCGGCATTGGCGATAGGCAATGCCGCGATGGCGTCGACCACATCCATGCCCTGGTCGATCACTTGGCCGAATACCGTGAATCCGCCGTTTTGGTTATCCAGATTGGCGGAATTGTTTCCCAGGTTGATGAACCATTGGCAGGTGGCGCTGTTCGGGTCGCCGCTCACCTTGGCCATGGCGATGGTGCCGCGCAGGTTGGAACGTGTCGCGCTGTATTCGTTGGCGACCGGCGGATTGGCGGCGATGGTATTGACGGAACTGGTGGTGCTGTTCCAGGTGTAGCCGCCACCCTGCAGGATGAAGCCGGGAACGCTGCGGTGAATGAAAGAATTGGTGAAGGCGCCGCTGTCGACGTAGTTGAGGAAATTGGCCACGGTAAGCGGCGCCGCCTCGTCATAGAGCTGGATGTCGATGATGCCCAGCGTTGTCTGCAGCCTGACCGTGGTGGCCAGGCTGGCAGCAGGAAATGCCAGCGCGACAACAAGCGCCAGGCTGGACCACAGATTGTGCAATTTCATCAATATGACCTGACAGGAGCGGCGAGTGTAGCGGAGCGGTGCGTCTTTTTCAGCCGGTGTGACTAGCAACCGCAGCGGTTGCGATGAGTTCGTCGAGGATTGCCATCGATGCGCGACCGGAGCAGTTGAATGGGTTCAACACGGCTTTTTCGGAATACTTCAGCAGCAGCGAAGGATTGGCTTTGGCGATATTGACCTTCCCCATGGTCCAACTGGCGAAACGCCGTTCGTGAATTTCCTCGAAAACCAGAATGCGGACGTTGCGGTGCCGGTCGTCGCGGACGATGGTGTTGAACAGTTCGCAGACTTCGTCGCGGCCGCCCTCCAGCACCTGGACGAACAAGTCGTCGCTGTAGCACAGGATTCCGGTCACACCCTGGTCAAGATTGTTCTTGCGTGACTGTTCCATGATGGAATCCACCACGGACGTGGTTGGTGGCGCTGCGGGCCGGCTGGCATAGAGGAGGCGGACGAGCATGTTGACCTCAGTGGTTGAGATTGATGAGCGAGAGAAATTCGCGGCGCAGGGCGGAATCCTTGAGGAAGGAGCCGCGCATCACGCTGTTGATCATTTTGGTATCGGTGTCCTTGACACCGCGCCAGTGCATGCAGAAATGATCGGCTTCCATGACGACGGCGAGTCCGTCCGGACTGACCTTGTCCATCAGCAGTCCGGCCATCTGGGTGATGGCCTCTTCCTGGATTTGCGGCCGCGACATGATCCATTCGGCCAGCCGGGCATATTTCGACAGGCCGATCAGGTTGGAATGTTCGTTGGGCATCAGGCCGATCCACAAGCGCCCGATGATCGGGCAGAAATGATGGCTGCAGGCGCTGCGCACCGTGATCGGGCCGACAATCATCAGCTCGTTGAGGTTTTCCGCATTGGGGAATTCGGTCACCGCCGGCGCCAGCTGGTAGCGCCCGCGGAACACCTCGGTGAGGTACATCTTGGCGACGCGACGCGCCGTGTCCTGGGTGTTGTGGTCGCTCTGGGTATCGATCACCAGGCTCTCCAGCACGCCTTCCATCTTGCCGGCAACCTCTTCGAGCAGCGCATCGATCTCGCCCTCCTTGATGAAAGCCGAAATGTTGTCGTTGGCATGAAAGCGCCGTTTCGCCTTGAGCAGCCGGGCGCGTATCCGTGCCGATACCGGCAGAATCGAATTATCGTCGCGCTGTTCCGGGTGAGCTTTGTTGGGCATGGGTTTTGGGCGTGGGTCTGGCGGACAGGATTATACGGTACGCCCCAGCCAGGGCGTCTGGCTGCCGAACTGCATGAGACTGTCGCGCACTCCAGTGCCTGAAACGGGGCGAAGCTTTACAATTTCCGCCGCCCCCGTTGTGTCACGGGCGTTTGCGATCAGAGATAAATGCCTATCCCGGCATGGGCGGCGACTGATAATCGACCTGGTCCGACAAGCCGATCAGCGTGATTGCTTCGGTCGTGTCTGTCGCGGTCACTTTGGCGGAAATGGCCTGGCAGCTCGTATAGGCATCGGCGACATAGTCGATGCCCGCGGTCACGGCATGATAGGTGCCGACCGTGACCTTGTTGTCAAGCAGGTCGGCGACCCAGCCCCAGGTGCCATCGTTCTTGAACGAGTGAGCCGAGTTGAGCATGGTGTTGATCAGGGAACCGCGCGTATCGACACCGGTGGCCAGGTTGTTGGCCCAGTAGTCCACATCGGTCTGCGGCGGCGCATTGCTGCCCGAGCGACCCAGTACGTTGGCGTAGACGATCCTCACGAAATCGGCATTGCTCATGGTTGACGAATAGCCGGTTAGTGCCGTGTATTCGGGCAAGATCGCGGCGTTATAGAAAGACGAGCCAATTTCCTCCAGGGTTTTCCCGGCTGCGTATTCCTTGATCCAGTAATCGAGTCCGCTCGCATCCGGCACCCGGTTGAAGTAGGCGACATAGAGCTCGGTCAGCGAATTGAGCTGGGTCGTGCTGAGCAGCTTGGCATCGGTGGCGACGTTGAGGTTGTACAGCTTGTCGGAGAACTGCAGCTGATCGACATTGCTGACGGTCTTGGTGCCGGTGCTGCCGACGGTGTCCTTGACCTCATAGCCGGAAAAGGTCTGGGAGATGTTGTAATTGCTGCGCGCGCTGCCGAACACGACGGTGTCGGTGCCGCTCACGCCGTCTATGGTGTCGTTGCCGTTGTCGGGCGTAATGGTGTCGTCGCCTGAAGTACCGGTCAGGGTGTCGTTGCCCGAGGTGCCGCTGATGGTGCTCATATGTATTCTCCTTTGCAAGGATTATGGCATATTGACCCAGAAGCCTATGCCCGGTCCCAATTTCTGGTTTGCAGTCGTGAAGTTGAGATAACCGCTGTTGGCGATGAAATCCGCAAGCGCAGTGCCTCCTTGCGCTTCCAGGCCGGGCGCATAGAAATACCACTTCAACTGGGCAGGATTCCAGACCCAGAGGGATTTGATGTTCGTCGGAACGACACCCGCAGCAGGCGGCGTTGCGCTTAAATCAGTGTTGAAACTGCCCGGGGTTTCGATCGTACCGGTGGAGATCAGGTGCCAGCCCGAACTCAAGCCCTGGAAGGAAGAGGACGCGACGGCCGTGCCGGAAGGCAGCTGCGCGGTGAATGCCGTGTTGGCCTTGACCCAGAAGCCGTCCCCCCCGGCGATGCTCGACAGGACGGTGTAGCCTTTGCTTGAGGCGTAAGCCGTGAGTTCGGTACTGGACATCGAAGGCAGATAGATGGCCCAGTTGCTGTTCGCAGCCACCCATTTCCAGACCGAGGCGACCTTGGTGGCATCGCCGAACGTGGTCGCGACGGTAAGCGGTGTTTGCGTGCTGTTGCCGACCAGATTCCAGCCTTGCGCCAAGACCAGCGAAGCTGCGTCGGTCAGGTACACATCCACCGGAGTCAGCCGCTGAGTGGTCGTGGCGTCACCCAACGGGCCGTCCCCGTTCCATCCCCAGCACTTGATGCCCCCTGTCGTCGTTTTTGCGCAGGCGTGGTAGCCACCTGCCGCAATCCCTGCTGCACCGCTGGTGAGGCCCGACACGTCGACCGGCGTATGCCTCTCAGTGGTGGAGTTGTCGCCCAGTTGCCCGTAATCGTTCTTGCCCCAGCACTTGACGCCGCCCGTTGTGGTCAAGGCGCAGTTGAAGGAAGCGTCTGCGACCGCAATGGCGGACACGCCGCTGGTGAGTCCGGTCACGTCAACCGGCGTGCTGTGGTCGGTGGTGGTGCCGTCACCCAGCTGGCCGCGTCCGTTATAGCCCCAGCATTTGACGCCGCCCGCCGTGGTGAGCGCACAGGTGTGGCTGTATCCGGCCCCGATCGCTGAGACGGTGAGTCCAGATACGGCGACGGGCGCGCTGCGGGCGGTGGTGGTATTGTCGCCCAACTGGCCGTAGCCATTCCGGCCCCAGCATTTGAGACTCCCCGTCGTGGTTACTGCGCAAGTGTGAGAGTCGCCCGCCGCGATGGCGGCAACGCCGCTGGTCAGCCCGGAGACATCGACCGGTGCGTGTCTTTCGGTGCTGGTGTCGTCACCCAACTGGCCCCAGGTGTTATAGCCCCAGCATTTGACGCCGCCCGTCGTGGTCAAGGCGCAGGCGTGGAAACTGCCCACCGCGATGGCGGCCACACCGCTGGTGAGTCCCGACACATCGACCGGTGCGTGGCGCTCGGTGGTGGTGTTGTCGCCCAGTTCGCCGTTGCTGTTCCTGCCCCAGCACTTGACGCCGCCGGCCGTGGTCAATGCGCAGGTCTGGTTTGCCGCGGCCGCAATGGATGTCACGCCACTGGTGAGTCCGGAGACATCGATCGGGATCGTGCTGTCGGTCGTGGCTCCGTTACCCAACTGGCCGTAGGAGTTATCGCCCCAGCACTTGGCGCCGCCGGCTGTCGTGATCATGCAACTGTGATAATCGCCCGCGGCAAGCACGGTAGGTTGGGCAGTGACAACAGTGTCTCCGCCACTGCCGAGCCCGATCACGTCCACTGGTGTCGAGCGTTGCGTGGTGGTGCCATCGCCCAGCGCGCCGTAGGCGTTGCCGCCCCAGCACTTGACGCTGCCATCGGTCATTTTCGCGCAGACGTGCTGGCTGCCGACCGCAAGCTCCGTGACGCCGGCCGAAAGACCTGAAACCGTGACGGGAGCATTCCTGGTCGTGGTGGTACCATCGCCGACTTGTCCTGCGTCGTTGTAGCCCCAGCATTTGACGCCGCTTGCGGAACCGGCACAGACGGTGGCATAGAAATAATCCTGACGTGCCGCCAGGACGGTCATGCCGCTGGTGATGCCTGAGACGTCCGCCGGCACCTTGCGATCGGTATAGGTGCCGTCGCCCAGCGAACCGTAATAGGCAAAGCCCCAGCATTTGACGCCGCCCACCGTGGTCAGGGCGCAGGTGTGGTAGCCCGATGCCACTACGTTGGAGACGCCGCTGGTCAAGCCGGTCGCATCGACGGGTGTAAGCCGCCTAGTGGTGGTATCGTCACCCAGTTCGCCACGGTCATTGCTGCCCCAGCATTTGACGCCACCTGTCGTGGTCACCGCGCAGGTGTGGAAGTCGCCCGCCGAAATCGCCGCGACTCCGCTCGTCAGGCCTGAAACATCAACGGGTGTCAGCCGTTGCGTGGTCGAGTTGTCGCCCAGTTGGCCGGAGGAGTTCCATCCCCAGCACTTGACGCCGCCCGCCGTGGTCAATGCGCAGGCATGCTTGCCACCCACCGTGATGGCTGTGACACCACTGCTCAGGCCCGTGACGTCGACCGGCGTGGAACTCTCGGTGGTGGTGCCATTGCCCAACTGCCCGGACTCGTTATGCCCCCAGCATTTGACGCCGCCGGCCGTGGTCAGGGCGCATTTGGTGTAATCGGCCGCCGCCACTGCGCTGACCCCGCTGGTCAGCCCGGTGACATCCGCCGGTGTGCCGTTGCCGGTTCCCCAGCATTTCACGCCACCCGATGATGTCACCGCGCAACTCAGATGGGTTCCCGCCGCGATGGTTGCCGCTTCTGCGGATGAAGCCAGCAGAGCCGCCAGGATGAGGAGGATCAGTGAGGTCAGTTTTCTCGGCACGGCGCTTTCTCCAGAGGGTGAATGCCAGTACTCGAAAAGCTACACCTTCTCCATAACACTGTAAAGGTTATACGGCAGGGGCGGCAGACATTTTCGGCTACCGGGGCAGGGATCTGATCATCGGCAGCCATTTGCGCGCAGGCAGGCGGAAACGGGTTTCAATGTTTCGTGCGCGTGCCGTGAGCAGTTGCGGATCCGGAAAAGGCTGGTTCTTGATGGCCATGACGATAGCGTTACCCTCCCGGGTGGGTTCCATCATGCGTACCTGCTCCCTCCCGAAGGCCGCCGCGATGCGTCGTATACTTTGCGCCAGATTCGAGTCGCGCCCGAAGACGTTTACGCTCATGACCCCTTCCTGGCTGAGCAGGCGCCGGCAGTCGGCATAAAACGCCACGCTGTCGATCGCCGGAGCGGCGGCCTCGCGGTCATACAGATCGACACACAATACCTGTACGGATTCGGCACGTGCCGGATCGGCAACGAAGTTGGCGGCATCCTGCTGAATCACGGTGAACCGTGGCGTCTCGGGCGGCAGATGGAACCAGGTACGGCAGGCGTCGATCACCGAAGGATTGAGTTCGACCGCCGTTGTGTTCATGCCCAGCTTGCCATGGCAATAGCGGGTGATCGCCCCGGATCCCAGTCCCAGCTGCACCGCATGTCCCTTGCCGAGATCGCCACCCTGGCGCAGCAACAGCCAGACCATCATGCGCTGCACGTATTCGAGCTCCAGGGCGAGCGGCTTGTCGATACGCATCGCTCCCTGTACCCATTGCGTGCCCAGGTGCAGGTAGCGTACGCCGTTGGACTCGGAGATCGTGGCGGTCGGCAAGGCGGGTGCGGATGGATTGGGGCTCACGTCGAGGAAGCTCGGTGAGCCTCGAAGTTTGGGCGCTATTTACTGCGGACGCAAAGAAGAAGGGGTAACCCCAAGACGGCTGCGGAGCGTGCGCGTCATGTGGGCCTGGTCCGAAAAGCCGCACTGCAGGGCGACTTCCTTGATAGGGAATGCGCCTTGGCGCAACAGGAGCTTGGCACGTTCTACACGGCGGTGAATCACATAAGCATGGGGGGCGACACCAAATTTATCGCGAAACCGTCGCAGAAAGTGCCAAGTGCTCAGACTGACGGTGTTTGCGAGATCCTCCAGAGACAACGGTTCCGCGAGATGGTCTTCGATATATTGGGTCAATCGGTTGAATTGCGCAGGAGTCAGCCGTCCTTGCTGGCGCGGTTCCCGACTGAGGACAGATGAGTATTGCCGCAGTAGACGCACGGCCATTTTTGTCGCAATGGCTTCTACATACAGCGGTCCTCCCAGGCCAGGATTCTCCGCCTCGGCGACAAGATCTGCGACACTCTGAAAAATGACGGGATCCTGGATTCTCAGAATATCCCTGAGGCGCACATCAAGTATTGCCCGGTCCATGACTGATTCGGCAACCTTGCTCATCAAAGTCTGGGTCAGATAGATGTGGGTCACATCGATGCCCGCCGTCCAGTGCCAATGCGATTTCTGAGAACGTGTCAGCAAGGAAACGTCGCCCGGGGCGCACTGCTCCTTGCTCCAGGCGCCATCGAAACGACGCTGCATGGGGGTCACGCCCTGGCGATAGAGCACGATCATGAAGTCCGACATGGCCGGCACTTCCACATCCAGCCCGGTATACCGATAGGAACGCAAGCTGACATTGTTCCAGCCCAGCGAATCGCTGCTGAGCAGAATTTTGCCAGGTACCCATTTAGGCAAATCAACCGAGGCGATCAGTGTCGTCATGATCAGGACAGGGGCAATCTTGGATGGCCAAAAGGTTGGCATGGCGCACACCTGATGTCAAGGCGTGCAACAGGCGTGCTACCCGGCGGTCCGCCAAAGCGGACGCGGGTAGCTTACGAGATCGACTGCTTCCGGCTAAGGAAATCGATTCAGAGCGTGACGGGCAAGGGGCGGCCAAGCCACTTGCTATAAAAGGCATCCAGATCGGGAGTGAAATCGATCTCGACCGGATACGCTGGCGGTACGCAATCGACATCCAGCAAAGTGCCGCTGACCGGGCAGTACCACTCGCGCAATTCCATCAGGTCCGTGTCGATGGATAAGTGCTCTGGCGGATAAATCTCTTCCAGGTCGACACGGCTGCGACGCACGATCACGCGGCACTTCATCTTCCAGTTTTCATTCCAGGCGCACAGCTCCGCACCGGCGGCCGTCTTGATGATCGCCTTGCCATTCTTGGCAACCACGAAGAGGTTCTCGCCGAGCGGCAACAGGATTTGCTCTTGCCACGGCATCTGCGCCTGGAAAGCTGCGATGGTCTCGTCGAAGCGATGCGGCGACTTGGGCTGGCGCATCAGCTTGAGCAGATCGGGCCAGGCCAGTTGGCGGTTGACCAGTGCCTGGGTGACTTCAGCGCTGCTGTTCTCTTGCTTGCTCATGTTCGGTTCTCCTTAGGCCGCTGATTTCTTGGGTTTCTTGACCGCCGACTTGGGAAAGTAAAAGCCGGTCGGTGCGGTCACGGTGAAATCCGCCTCGCCGGTGTCGCAGTACGGAAACTTGTCGAGTTTCCAGAAATTCAGGTAGAGATCCTTGATCTTGCTCGACAGCTTGGCGGAACGCGCATAGGTCTGGCTGACGATGACGCCGACATCGCCTTTCCTGGCACGCTCGCGTTCCGATTTCCACCAGGTCTCGGCGGGCACCGATTCCTTGAGTCGCTGCTGCCGGAGTTGCTGGCGAAGTTTTTCGGTTTCCTCTGCAGAGCCGGCATATCCGTAGGCCTTGCGGGCAAACTCCGGGCTGATCAGCTGGTTCGCAAGATCTTTCTCGATGTTGCGCACATCGCGCTGCAGCACATCGCCGTAGCCGCAGCCGCCCTGATAGACGACGCCGAAGAGATCGTAGTCGGAGAGGTTGGGCGACCACTGGTTGAGCGGGCCGCAGTACCAGTCCTTGGCCGTGATATGCCCGTTCTTGAGCATTGTCTCGGTTTCCAGGATGGTTGTCGGCAGCTTGGCATTCTTGGCGATGAGTTCCTTGAGGTTGGTGCCGGCTGCCCAGATGCACTGCCAGCCCGGCGCCGGGTAGCCGCCATACATGCCCTTGTGGAAGATGCCGCCGTTGCAGGCGCCGGACCCGGTCATGGTGACATTCACCAGGCGCGAGCCCTTGACCATCCACAGCGACTCCCAGGCATTGCCGCCGCGGAACTTGCCCATGGCTTGGTGATCCTGGGTGAAGCTGCGGTTGAGATACACGTTGGGACCGGTCATTTCCCAGACTTCCGCATCTCCCTGGATGCCTTCCGAATTCCAGATCGGCGAGCCGCAGTCCATGCCGTCGGCTACGCCGCGCGCACCAAAACTTTCACCGGCCATTTCGAAATTCTGATAGCCGGTTGCGTTGCCGTATTGATCGAAGCCCGCCACGCCGGCCATGCAGGTGGGCGTCGACATCACGATCTCCTCGACAAAGCCACGGGCGAACCAGCTCATGCCGATCATGCGCCAGACGTTGGCGAAAACCGGGATCAGGGTCCACCAGGCCAGCGATGTTGCCGCACCGGCATAGTTGGCATTGACGATTGAGCCTTCCGGCAGGAACTGCTTGACCGCGAGATAGGCGCCGTCGTTGACGCGTCCGTCGTAGGCCAGCAGCTGCGTCAGCGTGATCCAGAAGCCGCCGTTCATGGGGCCGACTGCGCAGTTGAACGGATGGAAGCTCCAGCCGGTGCTGCCATCGAAGTCCAGTTCAAAATGCCCTTCCGGCGTGACCGTCATCTCGTTATAGACAAAGTCGATGAAGTCGCCCTTGGCGAGCGGATGGACGTACTCGACGTGGCTGCGCTTGTGCACCGGCAGCGTGATGCCCCGATAAGTGCCGGGCACCATCGTGGTCTTGACGCGCTTGATGAAATTGCGCCGGCCTTCCTCGATCAGTTCCCGGATGCCGCTGCGGTAATAATCCAGGCCGAAAGTGTCGATGATCTTGGCCAGCGCCTCGCGCACCATGAGACAGCCGGAGAGCTTGGACTTGTCGTCCAGGCTCCACCAGTTGGAGTTGCGCAGGTTCATCTTCAGGCGCAGCAGGTAGTCCTTGCGGAAATGATCGTCCTCGCCGACCTTTTCCGCACTGATGTGCAAACCTTCGCCGTAGCGATCCGGCGAGAATACCGACATGCCAGGGCCTTCATAGGTACCGGCTTCAAGCTCATGCGTCACTGCGCCGATCCAGGCGATCAGCTCATCGCCCTGGAATACCGGGATGCAGGTCATCACGTCGGGCGTGTGCACTCCGCCGGCCCAGGCTTCGTTGTTCTCGAAAATGTCGCCGGGGCGGATCTTGGGATCGTCCTCGTAGCCGTTGCGGATCATGAACTTGATGAACTCGGACAGGGTATGGACATGGACCATGATGCCGGTCGACAGGGCGATGGCATCGCCCTCCGGCGTGTACAGGCCGATCACGAATTCCTCGAAATCGCGCACAGCCGGACTCGAGGCGATGTATTTCATCGTGTCGCGCACCGAGATGATGGTCGACATGATGCGCGAGTGGAATGCCTCGAACTTGAGCGGGTCTGCCTCGTGCAGCGGCAGGCGCTTGAGGCCCTGGTAGTGGCCGGTCTTATCGAACAGTGCCTCGGAACGATCAAGTTTTTCCAGCAGGGTTATCTGTTTTACGCTGCGCGGTTGCGCTTTCCTGGCGGCCGGTTTTTTTGTGGTGCGGAGCGCTGCCATTTTGGCGGCCGGCTTCTTGGCGGTGAGCGGCGCTTTCTTGGCGGCAGATTTTTGGGCAGTACGCGGCAGCGTCTTCTTGGCTGCCGGTTTTTTTGCTGCAGCTTTGGTCTTGGGCTTGGTGGCCATGCTGTATGTCTCCTCTTGTTCTTCGCGGCTTAGCGAGTGGTTCCGGGCCGGTAGTGGATGAGCCGGCGTGCATCGAACTCGATATGGTCGCCCGGTGCGACAAGCAGGGTTGTCGCCGGATGCTCGATGATTGCAGGTCCCTTGATGATGTTGCCCGGTTCGAGCGGATCCATTTCATAGATGCGGAAGTCCATGACCTTTCCACGCCAGTACACCTTGCGCGTGCCCTTCTCTGCGGCTGAAGGCGGCTTGGGCCCCTTCATGCTCAACTTGGGCAGTTTGGGTTTCGGCGTCAACACATCCGCAGTCAGTGCCACTTCCAGGATCTGGTAGCCCACTTCGCTATACAGTGCCTGCGCCGGATAGATGGTGGTATAGACTTTCTCGAAGCGTTCGACCAGTTCCTGCATGTCGTCCAGCGTTTTCAGGCGCGCGCCCGGCCAGAGCACTTCAAAATCCGAGAGCTGGTTGGTAAACCGGACATAGGCGCTGCGCGAAATCTTGGCTTCCTTGAAGTTCCAGCCATGCAGCTTGAAGTCGCTGCGCGCGCGTTCTTCAAGTTGCTCCCATGCCTCGCTGATGGCGCTGGCGGCATGCAGGCGCGCGGCCTTGGCGGCATCGGAACCGAGCGGCGGCGCGCCGGCCAGGATCGACTGGTGATAGCGATAGCGGCGTGGTGCGCACAGCACGCCGAATGCCGAAAACACCGCGGCGAAGGGGAAGGTGACGATGTCGCCCAGGTCGTGCGCGATGCCATCGACCACGTCGACCAGTCCGAGCGGTCCCCCGCCGCCGTACATGGCCATGGTGTAATCCTTCATGTTGTAGCCGCGCCCGCGCAGCATGTTCACCAGGAACTCCTGCATGTAGGAACACACCAGCTTGTGCGCGCGCTCGGCAAACTCGAAGGTCTTGGTGTTGAAGTGCTTGGCCATCGGTTCGAGCGCACGGATCGCGGCGTCGAGATCGAGCTGCACGTCGCCGCCGAGGAAGTATTTCGGATTCAGGTAGCCGAGCAGGATGTGGCAGTCGGTGATGGTCGGCACCGGCCACTTGTAGCAGCGGCCGACATCGGAGCCGGCGCTGCGCGGCCCGACCGTGAGCTTGCCGGTGAGCGGATGCACGCCCAGTTCCGAGCCCATGCCGGCGCCGATCGATTCGGTATGGATCATCGGGATATTGGTGCGGAAGCTCAGCAGCGCGGGTTCGCGCACGATCGGGATGAGCCCGTCGCGGATGATGCCGACGTCGAAACTGGTGCCGCCGATGTCGCAACCCACGACGTTGCCGGTGCCCATGATTTCGCCGACGTATTGCGCGCCCAGCACCCCGCCGACCGGACCGGACACATACGACTCATACAGCCGCGGCGTGTTGATCGGCACGGTGCCGCCGTGCGCCAGCAGCGTCGAGACTTCCTTGTCGAAGCCTTCCTCGCGTGCCCGCGTCTCGACATTGCGGAAGTGCTTGCGCGCCCGTTCGCCGGCATATGCCTGGGCGACGACGCTGGCGAGGCGGGAATATTCCTTGTGCGTGGGCGACATCGCCGAGGACAGGACGACTGGTATTTCCGCGTCGATCGAACGGATCACTTTCTCGGCCGCCTGCTCGTGCATCGGGTTCATGTGCGACCAGAGGAACATCACGGCGATGGTTTCGCAGCCCATCGCCTTGAATTTGTTGGTCGCATCGATCACATCCTGCTCGCGTATCGGAATCACCTGCTGGCCGAACATGTCGAGGCGTTCCTGGACCCCGCAGATGCGTTCGCGCGGTACCGTGGGATCCTCGTGGAAATGGGTCACGGTGTGCAGGCGATCGGCGTAGGGATAGCTAAGCCAGCCGCCCTCGGCCTTTTCCATCAGCAGGTAATCCTCGAAGCCTTGCGTCACGATCAGCCCGACCTTCGCCCCGGTGCGGCTGAGGAGGGTGTTGAGCATGATGGTGCCGGCATAAACGATTACGTCGGCTTGCGACAGGGTTTCGCGCAGCTCCAGGCCCGCAGTTTTTGCCGCGTCGGTGATGGAACCGAGGAAGCTGATGGATTCGTTCTGCTTGTTGGTGAGGTACTTGCCGACCAGGAAACTTCCCGAACTGTCGACCACCACGGCGTCAGTCATCGTTCCGCCTGAGTCGAGCGCGATCCAGTTCTTGTTGCCGCTGATCTTGGTATGTCGTGTCACTGCCATGCTTGTCTCCTAGCGATGGGCTTGTAGCTCCCGTTAGAGGTGTTTTCTCATATCGTAGAGGAAGACATGCCGCTCGGCTTGTTGGTTCTGGTGCCAAACGTTGAATAAATTTGCTGTGCCAGTTGCGCTTGGCCGTGCCGGTCGTGTGACGCCCGTAGAGAGTGGTACGGGTATAGATGTGTTGCAGGTTTATAAATTGTCCATTCTGTTAATAGGGTATACGATGGCTTGTATCCTGAATGCTCCCCGCGTTGTCCAATCTGTCCAGGGGAGCCATCAAAAGCCTACGGCGCAACAGACTGAAGAAGAAATAACCGCAGCACTGACAAGCTTCAAGGAGACTCATCCAACTTAGGGAGACGGCCATGACTTTAGCTGGTTCTATCGTAGGCAGTTGGGAGGCGTCATCCCTCCCCGAGCTGAAAGTATTCAGTTTTCTCCAGGACGGCACCTATATGGGGGTGTCCACAACGACAGGTGGCTCAGGTTCCAATACAGATGGCACGCCGGGTATGGAGCGGGGCACCTACAGCCTCGATCTCAACACGGGCTACCTGACGATGACGATGCTGGTGGACACCAACGGGCATTGGGGTGCCTCCGACAAGAATTCCATCGGAACCACGTACGTTGTTCCCGTCACTACGCTGACCAGCAGTTCCTTTATTGCCGGAGGACCGGGATCGGATCCCTTTACGCTCATTTCGTCTGCAACGAGCACCATCGTTGGAACCTGGTATTTGTCAAAAAATGACTACCACGTCGCAATCACTTTCAAGTCGGATGGCACCTACATGCAGGCGGAAGATGGTCCCGTGGATGGCTCATCCGGGCACACCGGCATGGACAGCGGCACCTACACCTGGAATTCGGTTACCGGCGCATTGACATGTACAACCACGCTGGAAACTGATGGAGGATGGAGTCTTTCCAACGCCCGGGTTAACTCCGTGATAGTCAATGGCGATAGCGCCATTCTGCATTCTCCGACCGAGGGAGACAATACATTCACCCGCGTGATTGCGAGCCAGCAGCCGGTAGCGGCCTCCGCAAATACCGCTCCGAGTTTTGCCGCGGGAGGCAACGGCAAAGTCACCACCGATTTTGGCGCCGGCGATTATGGTGCCAGTGTTGCGCTGCAGAGTGACGGGAAAATTCTGCTCGCTGGCACCATCAACGACGATTTTGCGCTGCTGCGCTACAACACCAACGGGAGCCTGGACACCAGCTTCGATGGCGACGGCAAGGTGGCCACCGATATGGGCGGCAGTGATGCGGGCCATGGCATTGCATTGCAGGCGAATGGAAAGATTCTGGTGGCAGGCGAAGTGGCCGGCAACAACACGAACTATGGACTGGTACGGTACGACGTCAACGGCACTCTCGACACCAGTTTCGCCGGAAGTGGCAAGGTCATCACAGATTTCGGAGGTGGCGAAAAGGCGAACAGCATCACGCTTCAACCCGATGGCAAGATCTTGGTTGCGGGGGATTACACAATCAGCAGCAATACAGGAAGCAGTGGTGGGTATTCGCTTGCACGATACAACGCTGAAGGCAGCCTTGATACCAGTTTTGATAACGATGGCAAGTTGACCACCAATTTTGGTGGGGGTGGAAATGGTTACGGCATTGCTTTGCAGACCGATGGCAAAATCCTGGTCACTGGCAATGGCTACATCGGAGGTGTAGACAGGAACGATATGACGCTGGCGCGGTACAATGCTGACGGCAGTCTGGACGCGAGCTTCGATGGCGATGGCAAACTGACCACCGATTTCGGTGGTGCCGAATACGGCATGAGCGTCATGCCGCAAGCCGATGGCAAAATATTGGTGGCGGGTGTCAGTTTCATTGGCAGCAACAATGTTGCGCTGGCGCGCTACAACACCGATGGCAGCCTGGACACGAGCTTCGATGGCGATGGCAAGGTAACTACCGATCTTGGTGGCAGCGACCATGGGTTTGCGATCGCACTGCAAACCGATGGCAAGATTTTGGTGGCGGGTGATGGCGGAAGCAGCGCGGATTTTGCGCTGACACGCTACAACACCGATGGCAGTCTTGACATCAGCTTCGACGGCGACGGCAAGCTCACCACCGATTTGGGCGGCACTGATGAAAGCTACAGTATTGTTTTGCAGCCAGACGGCAAGATTCTGGTCGCCGGTACGCGTTACGGCGCAACCGACAGCGACTTCGCCCTGGCGCGCTACAACAGTGACGGCAGTCTTGACACCAGTTTCGGCTCCGGTAGCAGCAATACCCTCGACGGTGCACCCAGCTACAGTGAGAACAATTCTGCCGTTGTTCTCGACAGCAGCGTGCAGGTTGTCGACACAGAGCTGGCGGCAATAGGCAACTACGCCGGAGCCACGCTGACACTGAGTCGCCATGGCGGTGCACGTGCCGAGGACAGCTTTTCTGCAACAGGCAGCCTCAGCACCCTGAGCCAGGGCGGCAATCTCGTCTATGGCGGCACCAGCATCGGCACGGTCAGCACCAATGCCAGCGGAACGCTGCTGCTGACCTTCAACAGCAATGCCACGCAAACGCTCGTCAACAACACCCTCAGCGCCATTGCCTACGCGAATAGCAGCGATACGCCGCCCGCCTCGGTGCAGATCGACTGGAATTTTTCCGATGGCAATAGCGGCGATCAAGGCACGGGCGGGACGCTTGCGGCAACGGGCAGTACCACGCTGAGCATTGCGGCAGCCAACGATGCGCCGGTCAATGCAACGCCATTGGTACAGGTCGCCACCACGGACCAGGACCATGTTGTGGCCGGTGTCAGCATTACCGATCCAGATGCAAATTCCCTGCAGATCACCTTGTCTGCAGGGCATGGTGTGTTGAGCTTGTCATCGATCAGCGGCCTGTCCTTCACGACAGGTGATGGCAGCGCGGATACCCGCATGGTCTTTAGCGGAAGCAAGGCGAGCGTCAATGCTGCTCTGAATAACTTCATCTATCACGGACAAAGCGATTTTCTTTCCGGCACGGACTTCGTCTCGCTGATGAGCAGCGACCAGGGTGGCGCCGGAGCAGGAGGCACACTGACCGACAGCAGCATGCTTTCTGTATTTGTCGTTGGCGCAGAAGGCACCGAAGCCGTGACGGGCGGCGCCGGCGATGACACCCTTGCCGGCGGTTCTGGCAACGAGATGATCTCTGGCGGGGAAGGCAACGATAATCTTGCGGGCGGCTCTGGCAACGACGTATTGCTGGGTGGTGCAGGCAACGACGCCCTGGATGGCGGACCCGGTGCGGACAGCAGTGCCTATTCCGGCACCCGCGCCCACTATTCGGTCGCAACGACGGCGACGGGCATCACGGTCACGGACAATTTCGGCAGCGACGGAATGGATACGCTCAACAATGTCGAGCAACTCAGGTTCTACGATATGACGGTCAATCTGGTCATTCAGGCGAAAGTTGCTGCGACTCCCCCTGCGGATGTCCAGAGCCTCACCGAACTCTATGTTGCCTTCTTCAATCGGGTGCCGGACGCCGACGGCCTGTCCTACTGGATCGACCAGAAAACAGCGGGACAGAGCGTCAGCCAGATCGCGGAAACGTTCTATAACGCCGGAGTGCAATACACCAGCCTGACCGGATTCTCAGCCACCATGACCAATCAGGATTTCATCAACGTGGTGTACAAGAATGTCCTGGGAAGAAGCGGCGGCGCTGACCAAGGCGGGTTGGACTACTGGAACGGGGAACTTGTCAGTGGCCGTGCGACCCATGGGTCATTGGTGTCGGACATTCTTAATTCAGCCCACTCATTCAAGCATGACCCAACCTATGGCTATGTCGCCGACCTTCTTGATAACAAGATTGCCGTGGCGAACAAATTTGCAATTGACCTGGGGCTGAATTACAACTCGGCCAGCGACTCGATTGCCAACGGCATGGCTATCGCTGCGGCGGTGACCTCAAGCAGCACTACCGATGCCATCACGCTTATCGGAATCCCCGGCGTTTCTTGATCGACGGGTTGACTCATGGTAGAAAAGGCTGAAAGCCGGACGTGAGGATGGTCAAAGCCGCCTGGGCATGCTCTGCCGCTTCCCGCCCCAGGCTGGTGAGATATCCGCCATCGGCCTGACTGAGCAGACCCTTGTCATGGAGGCGCTGGGTCGCGGCAATTACCGCTGCGTCTGCCGTCTTGTGGACCTTGACGCCCTGCTGATTGGTCGCCAGGTCGAATCGGAGCAGGGTATTCAATTCGTCTACCAAATCGGGCGAGTAGGACACTGTTCAGCCTTTCTATCAAATGTGCTGCCGGACTGCTGCGGATTGGTTCGTGGTGCCGGGGACCGGAATCGAACCGGCAAGCCTTATAAGGGCGGCGGATTTTAAGTCCGCTGTGTTTACCAATTTCACCACCCCGGCTAGGGTGGCCGCATTGTACCTGCGTGAAGGACGGATTCAAGTTTGCAGAACGGCTGCGCCATCGCTGCCGCCGGCTCAACCTGATTATTTCTTCTCTTCGGTTTTTTCTGCGCCAGCCGGCGCGGTGAAATTGGGGAACTGGAAACCGGCAAACAGATTGCGGGTTTGTCCCTGCACTTGTTCCTGCATTTGCTGGAACATTTTCTGGCTCTGTTCCATGTAGGCGCTCATCATGCTTTGCATGGCCGGGCCCTGGAAACTCAGGAACTGCGCCCAAAGGTCGTTGCTCATGGCCGGGTTGTCGCCGTGCAGCGTGCGCGCCTGCTCCTTGAGCTTGGCCTGAATGTCGGTAAATGCCTTGATGTTGCCTTCCAGGTATTTGCCCATCATGCCTTGCATGGCGTTGCCGTAGAAGCGGATCATCTGCGAGAGCAGATCGCTGGTGAACATCGGTGCCCCACCCGCTTCCTCATCGAGGATGATCTGCAGCAGGACGCTGCGGGTCAGGTCCTCGCCGGTCTTGACGTCCACCACCTGGAATTCCTCATGATGCAAAACCAGCGCCTTGACGTCGGCCAGCGTGATGTAGGTGCTGGTGCGCGTGTCATAGAGCCGGCGGTTCGGGTATTTCTTGATCAGTCTCAACGGCTCGGCCATCTTTGTATCCTCCAGGATTAGCTGTTAAATCATTTTATACAACAGCCCCTGCCATGGCGGGGGCTGCTGGTTTTCATTCGACCTTCTCAGCACATGTGCAGGCCGCCGTTGATGTTGAGCGTCGCACCAGTCATGTAGCCGGCCAGTTCCGAACTCAGGTAGGAGCACAGGGCGCCGATCTCTTCCGGCTTGCCGAAGCGCTTCATCGGGATGCCATCGACGATGCCGTTGCGGATATCGTCGCGGATCGCCATGACCATCTTGGTGGCGATGTAGCCCGGGGCGATGGCATTCACGGTGACGCCCTTGGTCACCAGCTCTTGCGCCAGCGCCTTGGTAAAGCCGAGGATGCCCGCCTTGGCTGCGGAATAGTTGGTTTGTCCGGCCTGGCCGCGCACGCCATTGACCGACGAGATGTTGATGATGCGGCCCCAGCCGCGCGCCGCCATTTTCGTCGAGACCGGCTGGGTCACGTTGAAGACGCTGTTGAGGTTGGTCGACAAGACGGCATCCCACTGGCTGCGATCGAGCTTGGCGAAGAACCTGTCGCGCGTGATCCCGGCGTTGTTGACCAGGATGTCGATCTCGCCGGCCTTGCTCTCGGCTTCGGCCACCATCGCCTTGGCGGATTCAAAATCGGAGACGTCGCCGGCCGCGATGAAGAAGTCCTTGAAGCCGGCCGCCTGCATCTCGGCGAGCCATTCCTGCGGTTTGTCGAGTTCGGGATGGTATGCCGCAACGACCTTGTAGCCGTCCTTGGCGAATGCCTGGCAGATGGCGGTGCCTAGACCGCCCATTGCGCCGGTAACCAATGCTGTTCTGATAGTCATCTTCTCTTCTTCCTACGTTAAAAAAACCTGTTGCCAGGGCGCGCACTGCCAGGAGCGTGCCCTGTTGGCGTCATTGCATATGCTGTCCGCCGTTGATCGATATGTTGGCGCCATTGACGAACGCCGCTTCCTGCGAGGCGAGATAGGCCACCAGGCCCGCCACTTCTTCTGGCTTGCCCAGCCGCGACATCGGGATCTGCGGCAGGATCTTCGAGTCGAGCACTTCCTGCGGGATCGCCGTGACCATCTTGGTGCCGATGTAGCCCGGTGAAATGGTGTTGACGGTGACGCCCTTCTTGGCCACTTCCAGCGCCAGGGATTTGGTGAAGCCGTGCATGCCGGCCTTGGCGGCGGCGTAGTTGGTCTGGCCGAAGGCGCCCTTTTGCCCGTTGACCGAGGAGATGTTGACGATGCGACCCCAGTTGCGTTCCATCATCCCGTCCATCACCTGCTTGGTCATGTTGAATACCGAATCGAGGTTGGTGTGCATCACGGCGTCCCAGTCGGCCTTGGTCATTTTCTTGAAAGTCATGTCGCGGGTGATGCCGGCGTTATTGACCAGCACATCGATCGGCCCCAGATCCTTGACGATCATCTCCACGCACTTCTTGCACGATTCGAAATCGGACACGTCGCAGGGATAGGCCTTGAAGCCATAGCCCATGTCGTTCATGGTGCGCAGCCATTCCTGTGCCTTGCTGTTGCCGGGGCTGTAGGTGGTGACCACCTTGTCGCCCAGCGCCGCCAGCTTGATGCAGATTGCTTCACCCAAGCCTCCCATGCCTCCGGTCACCAGCGCAACTCTTTGCATGTTTCATCTCCTCTTATTGATTTATTGGGGGTGCTCTTGGTGCAGCGGCAGCCTTCCCCGTGTGGCTGCCACTTCAGATTCATCAGCTTGCCTTTTCCTTGACGTAGCGACCCGGCGCAGGCTCTTTGGCCGGATATGCGGAATTGCCGAGACTCGCACGCGCCACGCGCGGCTTGCCGGCGAATCCCGAGAGCCATTTTGCCCACAACGGCCACCAGCTGCCCGGCTGCTCGGTGGCGCCGGCCAGCCATTTGTCGGCATCGATGCCAGTGCTGTTGTTGCTCCAGAAGCTGCGCTTGTTCTTGGCTGCCGGGTTGATGACGCCGGCAATGTGCCCGCTGGCGCCCATCACGAAAGTGGTCTTGCCGCCCAGCAGCGCACGCGACTGGTAGGAAGATTTCCATGGCACGATATGGTCCTCGCGCGAAGCGTAGAGGAAGGCGGGCATGTCGACACACCCCAGGTCGACGTGTGTCCCGCACATGCCGAGCTTGCCCGGCACCCGCAGGCTGTTCTCCAGGTAGAGATTGCGCAAATACCAGGCGGCGAAGGGGCCGGGCAGGTTGGTGCTGTCCGAGTTCCAGTAGAGCAGGTCGAATGCCGGCGGCTTGCGGCCCTTGAGGTAATTGCCGACGACGTACTGCCAGATCAGGTCGTTGGCGCGCAGCATAGAGAACACCGACGCCAGCTCGGCTCCCTTGAGCAAACCCCCTTTGCCGATGGTCTGCTCGCGTTGCTGTACCGACTGCTCGTCGATGAAGCAGCCGAGTTCGCCCGGTTCCGCGAAATCAAGCAGGGTGGTGAGCAGTGTCAGCGAAGCGACCGGATTTTCCCCGCGCGCCTTGGCGACAGCCAGCGCGGAAGTAAGTATGGTGCCGCCGACGCAGAAGCCCAGCGCATTGACCTGCTTCACCTTGCAGATTGCGCTGGCCACCTTGAGGGCGGTGAGTGCGCCCTTTTCCAGGTAATCGTCCCAGGTCAGGTTGCCCTGAGCCTCCTTGGGATTGCGCCAGGACACCATGAATACCGTGTTGCCCTGTTCCACCGCATAGCGCACGAACGAGTTCTCGGGCTGCAGGTCGAGGATGTAAAACTTGTTGATGCAGGGCGGCACCATCACCAGGGGCCGCTCGCCGACCTTTTCTGTCAAGGGCGAATACTGGATCAACTGGATCAGTTCGTTTTCGAATACCACGGCGCCAGGGGTCGATGCGAGGTTGCGGCCGACTTCGAAGGCGGAATCGTCGGTCATCGAGATGCTGCCTTTTTCGATGTCGGCGATCAAATTCTTGATGCCCGCAGTGATGCTCTCGCCCTTGGTGGTTAGCGCGGTCTGGATGAATTCGGGATTGGTGGCGGCGAAATTCGAAGGCGCCATGGCATCGAGGTACTGGCGCGTCATGAAGCGCAAGCGGCTTTTTTCCTTCTCGTCGGCGACCTGCATCTCCTCGACGACCCGGCCGAAATACTCGACATTGAGCAGGTAGGACTGGCGTAAATAGTCGTAGATCGGGCTCTCGGCCCACTCCGGCGCCGCGAAGCGGCGATCGCCCGGTTCGGGGACCGCCACGGCGGGCGAGGGTTGCTCGCGCTTGCGGTTGACCTGGGCCTGCCACAACTGGGCATGGCGGGTAGCGAATTCCTGTTGCAGTTTGCTCAAGGCTGCCGGAGGCACGACGGCATTGACCGCGTTGGGCAGCTTGACTGCACCCTGTTTCTGGAGGGTGGCCTGCTGATTTGCCAACTGGTTTGTCAACTGAGTTGCCAACTGAGTTGACAAATATTGCGTAAATGCCTGCCCCCAAGCCTGGCTGGCTTGCATCATGGACTGCAGGGCTTGCGCTGAGGGATCGCTGGTTTCGGCCATCAATTGCTCCTGGTCTGTGGCCGGGATAGGCTGGATCGACCATTCACCGGCAAATTTTGCACTGCAACATAAATGCTGTCAAGGTGAATCCCGCAACAGCTGAATCCGGCTTATTTTCTCACTTCGTCAGGGCATTGCGCATGCGTTCCAGCGCCTGCTTGAGGAGGGTGCGCGAGCAGCCGAAATTGAGCCGCACAAAACCGCTGGTCGGGCTGGGTTGCCGGCTTTCGCCGGGGCTGAAAGCGGCACCGTCGGAGAGCCCGACCCCGGCCTGCTCGAAGAAGCGCTGCGGGTTGCGGATGCTGCGCGTCTGGCGGATTGTCTGGCAAAGTTCGCGGGCATCGATCCAGGCCAGGTAGGTTGCCTCGACATGGCTCATGCTCAAGCCGGGCATCTGCCCGATCTGCCGCTCGACGCAATCGCGGTTGCCGCGCAGGTAAGCCAGCAGTGCCGCATGCCAGTCGCTGGCGGAATTCAAGGCAGCCTCGGTTGCGGCGAAGCCGAGCAGATTGACGTGCGGCACGATGCCCTGCATCGCCGTGCGAAAGGCACGGCGCAGCGCGGCATCGGAAATCACCGCAAAAGCGCAGCCCAGACCGGGAATGTTGAAGGTCTTGGATGGCGCCATGAGGGTGATGCTGCGCCGCGCTGCCGCCTTCGACAAAGCGGCGAAAGGCTGATGCTGCAGCTGTGGATCGAGAATCAGGCCGCAATGGATCTCGTCCGAGCAGACAGTCAGGTTGTGGCGCTCGGCAAATGCTGCGATTTGCTGCAATTCTTCACTGCGCCAAGCGCGTCCGACCGGATTGTGCGGATGGCACAGCAGCAGCAATTTTGTTGCGGGTGTGATTGCGGCGGCGAGCGCGGCGAAATCCCACTTCCAGCCGTCATCACCCAGGACGAGCGGAACACCGACGACACGGCGTTGCGCATGACCCGGCGCGGAGAGGAAGGGCGGATAGATGGGCGTGGCGGTCAGGACCTCATCGCCCGCGCCACCGACCGCGCGGCAGGCGACGTTGAGCCCGGTCACCAGTCCCGGCAGCCATACCAGCCAATCGGCCTCGACCTGCCACTGATATTCGCACAGCAGATGTTCCTGCAACGCCCGCGTCAGCGAAGGCTGCGGTGCGCCGTAGCCGAACACGCCATGCGCCACGCGCTGGTGCAGTGCCTCAAGCACCGCCGGCGGCGCAGCGAAGTCCATGTCGGCGACCCACAGCGGAATCACATCGCGATCGCTGCCAGCGTACTTGCCCCACTTGGTTGAATCGCTGCCGCGGCGGTCGATGGGGTGGTCGAAATCGAAGTTCATTACAACCCCGGGTCCTCACCTTCGCCGCGCAAGGTCGCCTCGATGGTCTTGCGCGTCAGGTGCGGCGCGAACAGTTCGATGAAGACATAGGCATAGCCACGCAACCATGCATCCTTGCGCACGCCGATGCGGGTGGTGCTCGACTCGAACAGGTGCGCGGCGTCGAGCTTGCGCAGTTTCTTGTCCTGCACCGGATCGAAGGCCATTGCCGCCATCAGGCCGATGCCCAGACCCAGCGTGACATAGGTCTTGATGATGTCGGCATCGATCGCGGTCAGCACGACGTTCGGCGTCAGATCGCGCATCGCGAAAGCCCGGTTGATCCTGCTGCGTCCGGCAAAGGCCGAGTCATAAGTGACCAACGGGTAGCGTGCGATCGCTTCCAGCGTCAATGTCTTTTCCTTGAGGATAGGATGACGCGGCGGCGCAATTACGCAATGGTTCCACTGATAGCAAGGCATCACCGCGAGCTTGTCGGGATAGTGGTCGATCGCTTCGGTGGCGATGGCGATGTCGGAAACTCCGCCAATCACCCATTCGCAGATCTGGGTCGGGTTGCCCTGGTGCAGTTCCAGGCGTACCTTCGGGTAGCGCGACATGAATGCCTTGACCGCTTGCGGCAGGGCGTAGCGGGCCTGGGTGTGGGTGGTGGCGATGGACAGGCTGCCGCTGGTCTCGTTGCTGAATTCGTCGCCCACCTGCTTGAGATTGGCCAGTTCGCGCAGCGCACGCTCAGCGACGGTCAGGATCTGGCGCCCCGGATCGGTGATGCCGATGAGCCGTTTGCCATGGCGGATGAAGATGTCGACGCCGAGTTCCTCCTCGAGCAGCCGGATCTGCTTGGAGACGCCCGGCTGCGACGTGAACAGGGACGTGGCCGCATCCGAGATGTTGAGGTTGTTGCGGGCGACTTCGTGTACATAGCGCAGTTGCTGGATGTTCATGGCGCACCGATTTTATATATCTTTTTGTTATTAGTATTAAACAATAAAGTATTTTGTTCGTCTATAGGCTGTCGTTACGATGCAAGCCTACCCAACACCTCACGGGACTCAGGATGTATCAATATAACGACATCGACCGGCGCCTGGTGCAGGAACGCGTGGTCCAATTCCGCGAGCAGACGCGCCGCCATCTGGCCGGCGAACTGAGCGTCGATGAATTCCGCCCGCTGCGCCTGCAGAATGGACTGTACCTGGAACGCCATGGGCCGATGATCCGCCTGGCGATTCCCTACGGCCAACTGTCGAGCCGGCAGTTGCGCACCCTGGCCGATGTCACCCGCCGCTTCGACCGTGGCACCGGCCATTTCACGACGCGCCAGAACCTCCAGTTGAACTGGGTCAGCCTGGCCCAGGCGCCGGATATTCTGGCTGAACTGGCGCAGGCCGATCTGCATGCGATCCAGACTTCGGGCGCATGCATCCGCAACATCACCACCGATCCGTTTGCCGGAGTGGCGCCGCAAGAAGTGTCCGACCCCCGACCCTGGGCCGAGATCCTGCGCCAGTGGTCCACCTTTCATCCGGAGTTTGCCTATCTGCCGCGCAAGTTCAAGATTGCTGTCAGCGGCGGCGCGGACGATGCGGCCAACGTGCGCATCCACGATCTGGGTTTTCAACTGGTGCGCGATGCCGACCGGCAACTCGGCTTTCGCGTCTGGGTCGGTGGCGGGCTGGGCCGCACGCCGATCCTGGCCCAGGTGTTGCGAGAATTTCTGCCCTGGCGGCATGTGCTGACCTATGCCGAAGCCATTCTGCGCACCTACAACCTGCATGGGCGGCGCGACAACAAGTACAAGGCGCGCATCAAGATTCTGGTGCAGGCGCTCGGCATCGGGGAATTCGCGCGCCAAGTGGAGGCTGAATGGGCACACCTCAAGGAAGGTCCCGCGACGCTCACAGAAGCTGAAGCGGAACGTGTCGCCGCGCATTTCGCGACACCTGATTACGATGTACTGCTCAATCTCGACGCCGGTTTCGAATCCGCCAAGCGGCATGAGCGCGCATTTGCCGCCTGGGTTGCGCGCAGCGTGCATGCGCATCGCGTGCCGGGCTATGCTGCCGTGACGCTGTCGCTGAAGGCGGCGGGACAGGCGCCCGGCGACGCGACGGCGGAACAGATGGACACTGTGGCCGATCTGGCCGAGCGTTTCGGCTATGCCGAGATACGCACCACTGTCGCGCAGAACCTGGTCCTGCCGGACGTGAGGAAGCGCGATCTTTACCCCCTCTGGCAGAAAGCCTGTGCGGCCGGCCTGGCGACGCCCAATGTCGGCCTGCTCAGCGACATCGTCGCCTGTCCCGGCGGCGACTACTGCTCGCTCGCCAATGCCAGATCAATCCCCTTGGCGCAGGCGATCCAGAGCCGCTTTACCGACCAGGAACAGCTTGCCGATATCGGCGAACTCAAGCTGAACATTTCCGGCTGCGTCAACGCCTGCGGCCATCACCATGTCGGCCACATCGGCATCCTCGGTGTCGACAAGCAGGGCCAGGAGTGTTTCCAGATCACGCTGGGCGGCGCCTGGGGCATGGAAGCCGCGCTCGGCAAGGTCATCGGCCCGGCGCTGCCCGCCGCAGAGGTGCCGCAGGCCATCGAACGGCTGGTCGATAACTACCGCCAGTATCGGCGGCACCACGAACGCTTTGTCGATACCTTCAAGCGCATCGGTCCGGAGAGTTTCCGTGCCGCCGCCTACCCGGATGACAACCCAGAAACCGAACTCAAGAAAGGAATTGCAAATGGCTAAGCAGACCAACGCACTGATCAAGCACCGCGACATCGTCGAAGATCACTGGAAAGTATTGAATCTTGCCGCCAACGATACGCCGCAAACCGTCAAATTGCCGGTTGGCCCGTTGCTGGTGCCGTTGTCCGTATGGCGGGCGCGCAAGGCCGAACTGATCCGCCGCGAATGGGAACAGCACGAACTGCTCGGCGTCTGGCTGGCGCCCGAAGACGACCCGGCTGAGATCGTCGTCGACCTGGATGATTTCAGCGTAGTCGGCGTGCACTTCCCGCTTGCCAGCGACGGCCGCGGTTATTCCATCGCCACCCTGCTGCGTACGCGCTTCGGCTATCGCGGTGAATTGCGTGCCTTCGGCAACATCGGCCGGGATCATCTCCACTACCTGCACCGCGTCGGCTTCGACGCCTTCGTGGTGAACCAGCCGGAACTGGCCATCGCCAGCCTGGACGATTTTTCCGAGGCCTACCAGGCTGCCGCCAACCAGTCGCTGCCGCTCTACCGGCGCCGCGCATTGGGAGCCTGATTGCGATGGAACGAGGACACCTGGGAGATGCGGCGCTGATCAACAGCGTCGCGGCGAAAACCGAGCTGCTGCGCCGCCGGTTGGCAGAAATCGCCACGGCCTTCGTTCCCGCCGCTTTTGCCAACAGCCTCGGCGCCGAGGACATGCTGCTGACCGACCTTATCGTCAGGGAAAAGTACGACATCGAAATCTTCTCGCTCGACACCGGTCGTCTGCCGGCCGAGACCTATGAACTGATGGGACGCTTGCGCCGCCACTATGGCCTGACGCTGAAACTCTATTATCCGCGCCACGAACTCGTCGAAGCCTACACGCGCCAGCATGGCATCAACGGCTTCTATGACTCGGTGGAATTGCGCAAAGGCTGCTGCAATATCCGCAAGGTTGAGCCATTGCAGCGCGCATTGGCCGGCAAGAAAGCCTGGATTACCGGGCTGCGTGCCGAACAGGCGGCCACCCGCGCCGACCTGCCGCTGCAGGAGTTCGACAGCGCCAACCAACTGGAGAAGTTCAACCCGCTCGCCGAGTGGACCGAGAGTGAGGTCTGGACTTACCTCCACGCCAATCATGTGCCCTGCAACAAGCTGCACGAAAAAAATTATCCGAGCATCGGCTGCGCTCCGTGCACCCGCGCCATCAGACCGGGCGAACATGTCCGGGCAGGGCGCTGGTGGTGGGAGGATCCTTCCATCAGGGAGTGTGGCCTGCATATTCGGAGCGCCTAAACAACGAATCGACGAACCATGACAACAATATTGCTTACCCACGCAACGCTGACCCATCTCGACTGGCTTGAAGCCGAAGCGATCCACATCCTGCGCGAGGTCGCCGGCCAGTGTGCCAATCCGGCGCTGCTGTTCTCCGGCGGCAAGGATTCGATCTGCCTCTTGCGGCTGGCCGAAAAGGCCTTCCGTCCCGGCCGCTTTCCCTTCCCGCTGCTGCACATCGACACCGGCCACAATTACCCTGAAGTGATCGCCTTTCGCGACCACCGCGCGGCGGAACTGGGCGAGCGCCTGCTGGTGCGTTCGGTGGAAGACTCGATGCGGCGCGGCAGCGTGGTGCTCAAATCGCCCGACGAGTCGCGCAACAAGCACCAGTCGGTGACCCTGCTCGAAGCCATCGAGGAATTCGGCTTCGACGCCTGCATCGGCGGTGCGCGCCGCGACGAGGAGAAAGCCCGCGCCAAGGAGCGCATCTTTTCCTTCCGCGACGAATTCGGCCAATGGGATCCGAAGAACCAGCGGCCGGAACTCTGGGACCTGTACAACGCCCGCAGCCATAAGGGCGAGAACATCCGCGTTTTCCCGATCTCCAACTGGACCGAGCTCGATGTCTGGCAATACATCCAGCGCGAGCAGCTGGAACTGCCCTCGATCTACTTTGCCCACCCGCGCCAGGTGGTGCGCCGCAAAGGATTGCTGCAGCCCATTACCGAATTGACGCCGGCCAGGCCGGGCGATGTGGTGGAAACACTCAGCGTGCGCTTCCGTACCGTCGGCGACATTCCCTGCACCGCACCGGTGGAGTCGGATGCCGACAGCGTCGTCTGCATCATTGCGGAAACGGCCGTGACCACCATCACCGAGCGCGGTGCGACGCGGCTCGACGACCAGACCTCGGAGGCCTCGATGGAACAACGCAAGAAAGAGGGATATTTCTGATGAGCGCCCCGGAACGTCTGCCCGAAGTCGATCGCGGCCTGTTGCGCTTCCTCACCTGCGGCAGCGTCGATGACGGCAAGAGCACGCTGATCGGGCGCCTGCTCTACGACACCAAGACGATACTTGCGGACACGCTGCACGCCATCGGGCGCACTTCGCAGCAGCGCGGCCTGGAGACGCTCGACCTGTCGCTGTTGACCGACGGCCTGCAAGCGGAGCGCGAGCAGGGCATCACCATCGATGTCGCCTATCGTTACTTCAGCACCGGCATGCGCAAGTACATCATCGCCGATGCGCCGGGCCACGAACAATACACGCGCAACATGGTCACCGCCGCGTCCACCGCCGACCTGGCGATCATCCTGGTCGATGCGCGCAAGGGCGTGCTGACCCAGACCCGGCGCCATTCGACGATCGCCCACCTGATGGGCATCCCGCATCTGCTGGTGGCGGTGAACAAGATGGACCTGGTCGGCTATGGACAGGAAGTGTTTCAGCGCATCCAGGACGACTATCTAGCCTTCGCGCGCCAGATCGGCATTGCCGATGTCAGCTTCATTCCGCTCTCGGCACTGACCGGGGAAATGATCGTGAGCCGCGGCGACAATCTGGGCTGGTACACCGGTCCGAGCCTGCTGGAAATCCTGGAAAGCGTGTCAGGAGCCTCGGCCGATCAGTTCCAGCGCGACGGAAGCTTTCGCTTTCCCATCCAGTACGTCTGCCGGCCGCAGCAGTCGGACGACCCGGAATTGCACGATTACCGTGGCTTCATGGGGCGCATCGAATCAGGCGAAATCGCCGTCGGTGACGAAGTGATTCACCTGCCGTCCCAGTTGAAGACGCGCATCAAGGATATTCAGATTGGCGAAGAATCGCTTCCTGTGGCGTTTGCCGAACAGTCCGTGACTCTGCTGCTGACCGATGAAATCGATATCTCGCGCGGCGACATGCTGGTGAATGCCGCGGCGGTGCCGGAACCGCGCCAATCGATCAGCGCCCATCTCTGCTGGCTTTCCGAGACCCCGCTCGATCCGCAGCGGCGTTACCTGGTGCGCCACACGACACGCGAAGCCAAAGCCAAGCTGGAACGCATCGACAGCCGTCTGAACATCAACACCCTGGAACATGAGCACGCCACCGGCCTGGTCATGAACGACATCGCCCAGGTCACCCTGCGCCTGGCCAAGCCGCTGTTTGCCGACAGCTATGCCGAGAACCGCGCCACGGGCGCCTTCATCATCATCGACGAGTCGACCAACAACACCGTCGGCGCCGGCATGATAATGTAATCATTCTTACTCAGGAGACTGACATGTCCAACTGGTTTTCCGACAACTCGCAATCCATCGGCCGCACGCCGCTGGTCAAGCTCAATCGCATCGGCGATGGTGCCAAGGCCACTATCCTGGCCAAGATCGAAGGGCGCAACCCGGCCTATTCGGTGAAGTGCCGCATCGGCGCGGCGATGGTGGCGGACGCCGAAAAGCGCGGCCTGCTCGGCCCCGGCAAGGAACTGGTGGAACCCACCAGCGGCAACACCGGCATTGCGCTGGCTTTCGTCGCTGCCGCCAAAGGCATTCCGCTGACCCTGACCATGCCGGAGACCATGAGCGTGGAGCGGCGCAAGCTGCTCACCGCCTTCGGCGCCAAGCTGGTGCTGACCGAAGGCGCCAAGGGCATGCCCGGCGCCATCGCCAAGTCTGAAGAGATTGCAGCCTCCGATCCGGGCAAGTATGTCCTGTTGCAGCAGTTCAAGAACCCCGCCAATCCGGCGATCCATGAAGCCACCACTGGCCCGGAAATCTGGAACGATACCGACGGCCAGATCGACATTCTGGTCTCGGGCGTCGGCACCGGCGGCACCATCACCGGCATCTCGCGCTACATCAAGCAAACCCGCGGCAAGGCAATCCAGTCGGTCGCCGTTGAACCCACTGCCAGCCCGGTGCTCACCCAGAAGCGTGCCGGTGACCCGCTCAAGCCTGGCCCGCACAAGATCCAGGGCATCGGCGCCGGCTTCGTGCCCGACGTGCTCGATCTGTCCCTGGTCGACGCGATCGAGCAGGTCAGCAACGAGGATGCGGTTCTCTATGCGCGGCGCCTGGCCAAGGAGGAGGGCATCATCTCCGGCATCTCCTGCGGCGCGGCCGCCGCGGTCGCCGTGCGCATCGCACAGCGCCCGGAAAACGCCGGCAAGACCATTGTCGTGATCCTGCCGGATTCCGGCGAACGTTATCTGTCTTCCATCCTCTTCGAAGGCATTTTCGACGCCGCCGGTCTGGCGGTCTGAGCCAGGACTTTACAGTTCAATTCATGATGCAGGAGGTGAGCGCACCTCCTGCACCCTGTCCTGTTAAAGCGCGCCCGGAATGCCGATGAGCGCAATCGCGTCCGCGGTGCTGGTCGAGGTTACAGCGGCCGCGATCGACATGCATTGCGAAATCGAGTCGTCCGCGCTGTTGTAGCTCAATCCCAGTTCGATCGCGAATTTGTTCGACACGGCAATCTTGTTGTCGAGCAGGTCGGCGACCCAGCCATAGGCAGCACTGCCTTTGAAGGTATGGGCCGAGTCGAGTATGTCCGTTACCAGCGAGCCGTGTGTAGCCTGGCCGCCGGTGAGCATGCCGTTCCAGTATTCGCGACCCTCCGCATCCGCCCCGCTGCTCCGTCCCAGGGCATTCTTGTACACCATGTCGATGAAATCCTGGTTGCTCATGTTGGCCGAATATCCGGTCACGGTGGAATGTTCAATGCCTGCGTCGTAGAACGAATCGGCAATCTGGTCGATCGTCATGCCTCCGCTCATCCGGTCGATCCAATAGGCCAGGCCGTCGGCATCCGGCACCCGGTTGAAGAAGGCGACATAGAGTTCCGCGAGCCGCTGAACATCCGTTGACGATGCCGCTGCGGCTTTCGCCTGTACGGTCAGATTGACCGTCATGTCGGAAAAGCTGATCCGTTCCAGGTTGTTCAAGGTGTCGCGCCCGCCATCGCCGGCCTGGTCAGTCACCTTGTAGCTGTTGGTTACGCTGCGGGTGATCGTGAAATCCTCACGCTTCCCGGCATACACTGCCACATCGAAACCGGAGCCGCCTTCCAGCAGTTCATTGCCGCTTTCCGCAATGAACCGGTCGTCTCCCTGGCCGCCTTGCGAGACTCCCGTGGTCGTCACCGCCAGCTTCTTTTCCGCAGCCCAGTGGATCAGATCATCGGAGGATGACAGCAGCAGCGCCTCGCTACCGTCGGCACTGCCGCCGAGATAGCCGACCTTGCCCAGGTCTGCCGATGCGACGATGAACAACCCCGGCGTCGTATCGCTCTTGCTCAGCAGATTGGTCGCGGCGGGATCGAGTTGCACCGAACCGCCGCCAACCGGATCGAGGATGCGGTAATAGGCTGGCGCTGTGCCCGAGTTCGCGGTGAACAGGGAAGTCACTGGCAGCAGGTCTCCGGTATGCACGCTGGCCAGCAGGGGCGTCACCAGCGTGGCTGTCGCGACGGTGTCGAGACGAACCGATCCGGTTACGCCGCTACCGCCGTCATTGGCCCAGACAGCCAGGAACTGCGTGCCGGCATCGGGTGCGGCCTGGAACTGGACCTTGTCGAGGTCGGCGGCAGCGACCAGCCAGTTGCCCGGAGAGTCGGGCAGCAGGTTGGTCGCACCATTAAGCAGCACGCTGCCGCCGCTCGACGGCGTCAGGTAGGAACCCCAATCGATAACGACGATGCCGCTGGTGCTGAGGGTGTAGGAAACGATCGGCTTGTCATCGGCGAGGGTAACGGAAAACAGCGAAGCAAACGAAAGCTTTTCGCCGGGTTCCACCGCATGCGGTATGCCATGGACCGAGGGTGCCACGGTGGCGAGGCTGATCGACAGCGGAACACTGGCCAGAGGCGAACCATTGTGGGCGGTGATGGTCAGCATTTCTCCGCCGACGCTGGTGTCGGCCTGGTAGCGCAGCTTGGCGAATTGTTCCGGCAGGAAGTCGAGCGACAAGCCGCCATCCGGCGATGCCCGGCTGGCGATGCTGGTGGCGCCATTCAACTGCACGCTGCCGCCGAAGGCCGGATCCACCACGTTGTAGTAACTGATAGTCGAATCCGGCGAGCTTGCGCTGACCAGGGAAGTCAGGGCTACCGATTCTCCGCCGTGCAGCTTCAGTTCGCTGGCGGTGGCGCTCAGCACCGCCGGCTGCAGCGAGGCGCCGAGGGCCACGTCGATGTCCTGCCAGTCACCCCAGTAGCGGCCGTTGTATGCCCGCACCATGATGGCGTCGCCACCTTCGGCTGACCCCGCCGCGAAGCGGACGTCGGCAAAGCCGGCCGCGTCGACGCTGATCGCGCTTTCTGGTGAATGTGCGGTCAGGGATGTACCGCCAACGATGAAAGAGCAGCCGGCGTCCGCATTGGTGTCATAGATCTGGTAGCCGACGATGCCGCCCCCGCGCGGATCGCTCACTGAAATCAGCGGGGCAATGGCGGCGGTGGCATTCCCGGCAATGGCCAGCGGACTTACGTCGGCGATTACCGGGGCGTCGAGCCGGTAGATGACCACATGCCCGAAGTCGTTGGGAAAAGTCAGGGCATTCGGGCGGTGCGCCGGACCGATCAGGATGTCATTGGCCGATCCGTCGTTGGCTGAGCCGGCACCGCCGTTGTCGATGATTCTTGCGCCGGCGCCGAAGCCTTCGACCACGGTCGCGATGTGACCACCGCAGGTATTGTTGGCGATCACCATATCGCCGGGGCGCAGCAGGCTGGTCCAGTTTGGCTGCTGTTCTACCGGTGTTTCCACGCTGTTGTATGCCACAAACCACTGGCCGTTGGCGACCGGCGGCGTTTCCTCGGGACGCGCCCGTGCCGCGGTCAGTGGCAGTGTGGCGCCCGCAGCCGCAGCGATATTGCTTACCAGAACCCAACAACCGTTGTCGTTCCATGTCTCGCCGATGAAACTCTTTGCCACGGCCACGACCTCGTTGGGTGTCGCGAGATTGGGCGTGGCGTCGGTATGGCCGGTCCGGGTGACCACATCGAGTGAGCCCAGGTAATTGCTTGCCGAATACTCGGTGCCGCCGGGGTGATAGACGCCGGTCTGCATGAACACCGTGCCGTCGAAATTAGCACTGGCGAGATCGTTGCCGATCTGTGTCGCCAGGGTCGCGTCGGTCTTGCCGGCAGTGCCGAAGCCATACAGCGACAGATATTCGTTACGGTAGTTGTCCGTTGACGTCTTGAACGCAAGGTCGGACAGGGAACCATAAGTGCTGTTGTAGTAGCCCTGGTCGGTATGGGTAAACATGACGCCGAATGCGTAATTGAGCCCGAGCGCCTTGAACGAGAGGGTATTGCCGTTGCCGCTCAGCGTGCCCAGGTCGCCTTTGCTGGTCACCGTGTAACGGTCATAGTCCATGCCGGTCACGACGAGGTATTCCGGCAGGCTCCCGGCCGTCATCGAGACCAGCGAGGAAAACGAATACTGCGCGCCGGGGCTGGCAACCAGCGCCTGTTGCGAGAACGAAATGGACATTGTTACCTCCCGCCGGTTTTGTGGATCAAAGCAGCTCTACGACAAGCCAAGCCAGCGCAAGACTTGCCCTACTGCCATTATGGATTCTGAGCTGCGCCTAGTGCAAATACTGTGAAGTAATTCACAAACCGCAGACTTTTATCCTGCATGGTGGCGCAGCACGACAACTTGTCCGGTGCTTTCGTGGCGATACGCCACTTTCGAATAAGCATCTGAATTTTTCTTGGTTCGCAAGCGCAATAAAGCCAAATACATTCATGTCCCTAGATCATTTTCGATGGAGTACATCATGATTCGCCTGCTGCTGCTTACCCTTGCCCTGCTTGCCGCTCCGCTGGCTCATGCGGATGTCGAACTGCTCAACGTCTCTTACGATCCGACGCGCGAGCTGTATCAGGAATTCAATGCAGCTTTCGCCAAATACTGGAAGGCCAAGACCGGAGAAACGGTCACCATCCGCCAATCCCATGGCGGCTCGGGCAAGCAGGCGCGCGCCGTGATCGACGGCCTCGAAGCCGATGTCGTTACGCTGGCGCTGGCCGGCGATATAGACGCCGTCGCCGAAAAGGGATTTCTTGTCGCTGACTGGCAAAAGAAGCTGCCCCACAACGCTTCGCCCTACACCTCCACCATCGTGCTGCTGGTGCGTAAGGGCAATCCGAAAGGCATCAAGGACTGGGGCGACCTGGCGAAACCGGGGATCGATGTGGTCACGCCCAATCCCAAGACTTCCGGCGGCGCCCGCTGGAATTACCTGGCGGCCTGGGGCTATGCCCTCAAACAGCCGGGTGGCAACGAGGCCAAGGCCGAGGAGTTCATCAGGAAGGTGTTCGGCAACGTCAAGGTGCTGGATTCCGGCGCGCGCGGCTCTACCACAACTTTTGCCGAACGCGGCATCGGCGATGTGCTGATCGCGTGGGAAAACGAGGCCTATCTGGCGGTCAGGGAACTCGGACCTGAAAAGTTCGAGATCATTACGCCGTCCGTGTCCATCCTCGCCGAACCGCCCGTGGCCATCGTCGACAAGGTGGTCGACAAGAAAGGCACACGCAAGGTGGCGACCGAGTATCTGAACTACCTCTACACTCTGGAAGGCCAGGAAATCGCGGCAAAGAATTACTACCGCCCGACCGACAAGAAGGTGGAAGCCAAATATGCCAAACAGTTCGCCAACGTGAAACTGTTCAAGATCGACGAGGTGTTCGGCGGCTGGGCCAAGGCGCAGAAAACCCACTTCGCCGATGGTGGGATTTTTGACAGGATTTACGCTAGATAGCGCTCATGCGGTCACCGCTCGTTTGTAAATCTCGCTGGCTATTCAAAAGCCGGCAGGGTGCGCTGGCCAGGTTGCGGCATCGCACCCGCAAATCTCTGGACGCTGTTATTCGCCCCTAGTTTTTTGCACCGCTCCGGGTAAGTGTTCGATAATTCACGGATACGCCAACCGGATGTGCTTCCATGTGCCAGCTGCTGGGAATGAATTGCAATGTACCCACCGACATCTGCTTTTCCTTCACCGGTTTCCAGGCCCGCGGCGGGGCGACCGATGTGCATCGCGATGGTTGGGGCATCGCGTTTTTCGAGGGCCGCGGCGTAAGGGTTTTTCTCGATCCGCAACCCTCCTGCCAATCGCCGGTCGCAGAACTGGTGCGTCATTACCCGATCCATTCGCTCAACGCCATCGCCCATATCCGCAAGGCAACCCAGGGACCGGTCGGGCTCGAAAACACCCATCCCTTCATGCGCGAACTCTGGGGTCGTTACTGGATCTTCGCACACAACGGCAATCTCGACGATTACGCGCCGACCCTCGATGGCAGTTTCCTGCCGGTGGGACAAACCGACAGCGAGCGCGCCTTTTGCCACCTGCTGCAGACGTTGCGCCAGAGCTTTCCCAGAGGAACTCCGCAACGTTCCGAACTGCGCGCAGCACTGGAAGACTTCGCGGCACAGGTCAGGCCGCACGGCCCCTTCAATTTTCTGCTGTCGAATGGCGACTGCCTGTTCGCGCATCGTTCCACTGATCTACACTACATCATCCGTCAGGCGCCCTTCGCCGTGGCCCACCTCAAGGATCAGGATGTGGTAGTCGATTTCAGCGAGGTGACTTCCCCTGACGATCGCGTCGCTCTGATTGCCACTCTGCCACTGACCGACAATGAGACCTGGACGCCGCTGCCGACCGACAGCGTGGTGATGTTTGCCGAGGGAGCGTACTACTCTTCCTAATTCTCCCCAACCACCCGACGTTCTCTAAACTCAGCCTCACAGGACCCAAACATGTTAAGAATTGCCATTAACGGCTACGGCCGCATCGGGCGCTGTTTTTTGCGCGCTCTGTACGAATCGCCGCTACGCAACGAGATTTCCGTGGTCGCCATCAACGAACCGGCGGATCTCGAAAGCATGGCCTACCTGACCCGCTTCGACTCCACCCACGGCCGCTTTCCCGGGAAGGTCGATATCCGCAACGGTCATCTCTGCATTGATCAGGACGAGATCGAGATATTCCACGCGCGCACGGCCGAAGGTGTTACTTGGCGGAGCCTGGACATCGACCTGCTGGTGGAGGCCTCGGGACGCTATGCCTATCGTCACGAACTCGAAGCCTTTCTCGCTGCAGGCTGCCCGAGGCTGCTGCTGTCCCATCCGGGTCACAGTGCAGTCGACGTGGACCGCACCATCGTCCAGGGCATGAATCACCAGGCGCTGGCGGGGAATGAACACCTGGTTTCCGCCGCTTCCTGCACCACCAACGCCATCGTGCCGGTGCTGGCGCTACTCGATCGGGAGTTCGGCATCGATCATGCGTTGCTGACCACCTTGCATTCGGTCATGAACGATCAGCCGCTGATCGACGGATACCATCATGACGACCTGCGCCGCACCCGCTCGGCGATGCAATCGCTGATCCCGGTGGCCACCGGCTTGGCACGCGGTGTGACGCGGCTCCTGCCTGAGCTGGAGGGGCGCATCGAAGCCAAGGCCATCCGTGTGCCGATTGCCAATGTCTCATCCATCGATCTGGCGGCAACACTGCTCAGGCCGGCCACGGCAGATGAAATCAATGCCAGGTTGCGCCAGGCGGCACTCGCCAGCTATCCGGGATTGCTGGCCTGCACCGAGGAACCGCATGCCTCGATCGATTTCAATCACAGCCCGCAATCGGCCATTGTCGATGTCGGCCTGACGCGGATGAGCGGCGACCGCCTCACGAATCTGTTCATCTGGTTCGACAACGAATGGGGCTTCGCCAACCGCATGTTGGAATTGGCGGCTTACTGGGGACGACAGTTTTAGCTGCGGTCAGAACGCTTACATTTTCCAGCCATAGGACAGGCCAAGAATATGTTCCTCAAGATAGCCGCTCGCTTCGCCGCCGCCGAGCGCTGCCGGGATTGACCCCTTGCCTTTTGCCGTGTTCCTCGGCGCGCGTATATAGGTCGCGCTGAGTTCCGCGCCGCTGCCAGTTATCCAGGTCGCGCCGCAAGTCAGGTGATCCCGTACGACCGCAGGCGCCGCAATGTTGAAGAAGTTCTGGTCGGCAGGAATCGGATTGCCGTTGTGGCTGTAACCGCCTCTCAGCGTCAGGTCCTTGCTGTACGCGTAGCTGAGGCCGAACTTGGTCGCGGTAATGTCCTTCCAGCCAAAGCCGCCACCGTTGGGTGAACCGAGTTGATTACCCAGCACGGTCAGGTTGGACAGCGGATTGGCGATTGAGCGCACACCGCCGTACTTGATTTCCTGGATGTCGGTTGCGAAGGTCAGGGCGGGAGTGATCTTGTAGGCGATGCCAATGCCATAAGTTTGGGGAACATCGAAGTTGCCGGCGCCGGCCAGCAATCCCTTGTACTTGTCGAACTTGGTGGCGCTGACCTTTGATACCCAGGTCGCGCCCAGGCTCAGCTCTGGCGTGATCTGACCGATCCAGCCCAGGCGCAGGCCCCATCCGGTGGAAGTATCCACGCCGCGGTCGGTGACGTAGCCCGGGTAGGCGCTGAAGACAGGGTTGTCGAAGGCGCTGAGCCCCTTGACCTTCAAGCGCTGGTAGATGAAATTCACTGCGGCGCCGAATGCATGCTGTTCATTGGGTTTCCACGCCACGGAAGGCGAGATCGCCAACTGCAACAGGTTGACACCGGCACTTCCTTGCGAACCAAAGGCGCCGAAGGGATTGCGGGCGTAATCGATATTCAGGCCGCCGTAGCCATAGACCGCGACACCAACGCTGGTGGCATTCGAGAGTTGTTTCGTATAACCGAATTCGGGAATGAGAAAGTGCTTTCTGTCATTGCCGTCATAGCTGTCCGAGGCGCCCGGGACAGCATTGCCGGTGATGGCGGCACCGCGCCTGGGCAGGAACCAGGACAGGCCGAAGTCGATCCGGTCGCCCACCCATGCCGTTCCGGCGGGGTTGTTGGCGGCGGCCAGCGCGTCCTGGGGCAGTGCGATGCCGACGCCGGCAAGGCTCTGTGCCTTCAAGCCATAGCCATTGACCAGATATCCGTTGGTGGCATGGACGACAGAAGGTGCAAACAAGGGAGACAGCAACGCGGCGACCAGAATGCGGCGAGTCGGGAATGAGAACTTCATTGGCGCGATCCTTGTGAGGTTTTGATAACGCCCATGATTCTATCCAAACTCAGGCTCGTGTCGCTCTGCTACGCGGTAACTCCCCGGCACACCCTTAACCTTCCCGCTCAGTCGGTAGCGGGCGACATGCTTTGCGGATCGAAGAATTCGAAGCGGTTCTTGCCTTTCCGCTTGGCCCGGTACATCGCGTGATCGGCGTGGCGCAGCAAGCTGTCTGCGTCGACATTATCCTGTGGATAGAGGGTGACGCCGATGCTGGCGGAAACGGCGACGTTGCCTCCAGCGAGGCCTACAGGTCGGTTCAGTGTCTCCAGGATGCGTTGCAGGGCGATGCGGCATTCCTCGATTTCATCGAGTCCGAGCAATAGCAGGACGAACTCGTCGCCTCCCAGCCGCGCCACCGTATCGCCGCCCCGCAGGCAGGATTGCAGGCGGGCGGCAATCTCCACCAGCAGCCGGTCTCCCGCTTCATGTCCCAGGTTGTCATTGACGGTCTTGAACCCGTCCAGGTCCAGGTAGCAAACCGCCAGCATGCCATGTGAGCGGCCAGTCTGGGCGATCGCCTGGCGCATGCGGTCGGCCAGCAGCGTCCGGTTGGGAACGTCCGTCAGCATATCGTAATGGGCAATTCGTTCCAGTCGCTGTTCATGCTCCTTCGTGGCGGTAATGTCGGAAAGAACCCCAACGTAGTGACTGACAGTGCCGGATGTATCCCGCACGACGGATATCGTCAGACGCTCGGCATAGATTCGCCCATCCTTCCGTCGATTCCACACCTCTCCCTGCCAATGGCCTTCGCTGGCGATGGCTTGCCACATGGCGGCATAGAACTCCGGCGACTGCCGATCGGATTTCAGGATGCGCGGTGTCTTGCCCAGCACTTCGGCGCGGGAGTAGCCTGTGGTCTCGCAGAATGTCGCGTTGATATCCAGAATGCGTTGTTCGGAATCTGTGATGCAGATTCCCTCATGCGCATTCTCGAAGACGCTGGCCGCAAGGCGCAGTTGGGCTTCGACCATCTTGCGCTTGGAAATGTCCTGGACCGAACCCAGGGAGCGACGTGGTTTACCGCCGGCATCGTAGTCGGTTTTCCAGCGCGCATGCATATGCTTGATGCGTCCATCGGCGAGAAGGACGCGATGCTCGATCTCGCCGGGAACACGGCGGGCAACCGAGTCTTGGTAGGCCCGATCAACCATTGCCCTGTCGTCGGGATGGATAGCGTCGAGGTAAGCTTCATAGGACATGCTGCGGATGCTGGTTTCCCGCTCGAAAATGCGATCACTGGCTTCCGACCAGGTCAGCAGATTCCGGCCCAGGTCGAGTTCCCAACTCCCCAGACGGGCGAGTCGCTGTGCTTCGTCAAGTTGCTGCTTTTGCTGGCCAAGCAACTGGCGCGAGTACCGCATGTTCTTGAGATAGATTGCGCTGCTGGTCAAGCCCGCAAGCAGAATAATTCCGAGGCTGGCAAGGAAGGCAAAATCGATGTCGCGCTGACGATCCAGCGAGGCCAACTGCGGAAACGGCTGTGTCACGTTCAGTTCCAGATCGTATTCGGGTAGTGCATACCTGGTCAGAATAACGGGAACATCGCCGTGGTCGAGCCGTTGCAAAGCAGGATAGCGCGCATCGTCCCATGGCGTGATGCTCAGTTCGGGGAACTCGGTTCGACGATAGGTGTTTTGCCTTACCGCGGCATCGAGTCGACGGAAGCCGGCATTAGGCAAGGCGCGCATTTCCAGGTTCTTCGCCCGCGCCAGAACGATGATGCCATGGTTGTCGGACAAGAAGGCGTCGGCCTGGTTTACCCAGGCGGCCATGGAGGACAAATCGATCTTTACCACCACGAAGCCGAGAAAGCGATTCCCCTGCTTGACCGGCGCCGAAAAGAATATGCCCGGAATTTTGGTCGTCCGGCCTACGGCAAACTGGTGGCCCCGCCGCCCTGCTTTCGCTTCCTGAAAATAGACGCGGTCGTTGTAATCAACGCCGATAGGGCTCGCTGGCGTACCGGCATTGCCGGCGGCAAATCCCTTGCCGGCGGCATCGCCGACCCAAAGTGCGCCGAGGGACAGATGCTTCTCTGAATTGGCAAGAAACTGGTTGAGCGTCTCCCAGGAGGCGGCAGCCTTGGCACAGCGCTTCGTCGCATATCCGCATTTCCTCTCCATGAGGGCGTGCCGAATCTGTTGGTTTTCGGCGAGAGTAGCGGCGACACCGCTGCGCAAGGAAAGTATCTGCTTGACACCGGAAACGATGCCTGTTCCAACAAGTCTGGCCTCCTGGATGTCGTGATGCAAGGCGGCGTCGATTTGGCGATCATGTTCGTGATTGGCGATAAGCCAGGAGGCCACTACCCAGAGCAGCGCCGCAACACTGCCTAGCGCGATCAATTTCCAATGTCCCCGGTAAAAGGGCAAGGAAGCGTCGCGCACGCCGGGTGTCACCATCTTGAATTTTTTGCCATAGTCTTAAGGCGTTAAGCAACTTAAACCACCTGTGCGGAAGTATTTCCGATTTGATAGCCTTAGTCAAATCGCGGGTATTCCTGCGTAAGCGCGGCACATGCAGATGGCGGTAGCGACGCGAATGCGTTATTGCCAATGACACCGTACTTGTCACGCAGCCGGGAAGACACGCCGGCGATGGATTGCAGCTTGGCTTCGGCGATGCGTATGATAAACGCTGTCGGCCAAGATTTGGCCGACATGCGAACAGGGAACGCAGAAAATCTGGAATGCTTTTCGGGATTTAATGGTTTGCCTTGCCGGGCAAACTTGGCATGATGCCGGTTAGACCAGCAGGAGAATGTCCAAATGAATTTCCAGCAGTTGCGGATCATCCGCGAAACCGTCCGGCGCAGCTTCAACCTCACCGAGGTGGCAAATGCGCTGTTCACTTCGCAATCCGGCGTGAGCAAGCACATCAAGGATCTCGAGGATGAGCTCGGCGTTGAATTGTTCGTGCGCAAAGGCAAGCGTCTGCTGGGTTTGACCGATCCCGGCAAGGAACTGGTCGGGATCGTCGAGCGCATGCTGCTCGACGCCAAGAACATTAAGCGTCTGGCCGAGCAGTTCAGCAATCGCGACGAGGGACAACTCACCGTCGCCACGACCCACACCCAGGCACGCTATGCCCTACCGGAGGTGGTCACGCAGTTCAAGAAATCGTTTCCCAAGGTGCATCTCAAGCTGCACCAGGCCGGCCCGCCGGAAATCGTCGATTTGCTGCTCGATGGCCAGGCCGACATCGGCATCGCCACCGAGTCCATCGAAGGCGTGCCGGAGCTAGTGTCGTTTCCCTATTACACCTGGCATCATGCGGTGATCGTGCCGGCCGGGCATCCACTTGAGCAACTGCGGCCATTGACGCTGGAAGCCATCGCTGAATACCCGATTGTCACCTACCACGAGGGTTTCACCGGGCGGGGGCGCATCGACAAGATATTCTCCGATGCCGGTCTCTCGCCCGACATCGTGATGTCGGCACTCGATGCGGATGTCATCAAGACCTATGTCGAACTCGGCCTGGGCATCGGCATCATCGCCTCGATGGCGTACAACTCGCAGCGCGACGGCAACATGCGGTTGCTCGAGTGCCAGCATCTGTTCGCGCAGAACACGACGCGCATCGCCATCCGCCGCGGCCATTACCTGCGCGGCTTCGCCTACCGGTTCATCGAACTGTGCTCGCAGGAACTCTCGGAAATCCGCGTGCGCGAGGCCTTGCAATCGGACAAGCGCGAAGAGCTCGAATAGGAATTCACTGTCGGTTTACCCAAACCCCGTACCCGGGGTCAGCGTCCGAAAGCTTGGCTGCGCGGTCATTTCGCCATCGACATACAAGCGGTCGGTGAACGCGCCGGTAGCTGCGTCCCCTTTGTTGTAGCGGCCGGACGCACGGTCGTCTATGCCGGTACCGTCCTGTCCGGTTGTCGCACCGGCAGCCAGACCCGGAAGGTCGTGCCTTTGCCAAGCTCGCTATGCACTTCGATTCTGCCGTGGTGCTTCTCGATGATGCTGTATGACACCGATAAGCCCAGGCCGGTGCCTTGTCCTACCGGCTTGGTGGTGAAGAAGGGGTCAAACAGGTGCGTCAGGTTTTCCGGTGCGATACCCTTGCCGCTATCGGCAACCTCCACCCAAACTTGATCCTCCTCCTGGCCGGTGCGTATCGTCACGATGCCATGCACCTCGATGGCTTGCGCGGCATTCACCAGCAGGTTCATGAACACCTGATTGAGCTGCGTTGGCAGGCAGAATACCGGCGGCAATTGGCCATATTCCTTGATCACTTCGCACTTGTATTTCAACTCGTTCCATACCACGCTCAGCGTGCTTTCCAGGCCATGCTGCAGATCTGCCCACTTCCACTCCTCTTCGCCGCCGGTGCGGGAAAAGTCCTTCAGGTCGAGCACGATTTTCTTCACCCGCATTAAACCCTCGCGTGATTCGGCGAGTAGCAATTGGAGATCCTCGCGGAGATAGTCAAGATCGATCTGTGCCTTGAATTGCCGGACTGCCTCGATTTCCTCTGTATGACTTTCCATCAGCCGTTCTGCCGCTTCGTATTTGTTCACCACGGCGAAGATGTCGGCCAAATATTTTTCCAGTGTGCCGAGATTGGAAAACACATAGCCGATGGGATTGTTGATCTCGTGCGCCACGCCTGCCGCGAGCAGGCCGATCGAGGCCAATTTTTCGGATTGCAGCAACTGGTTCTGCGCCAGTCCAAGTTGCTTGTTCGCCGCCACCAATTGAGCATTGACTTGCGCGATGCGTTCCAGTTGCAGCCTTGTCTGTTGCTCGGCAAGCTTGCGCTCGGTGATGTCATAGAAAATGGCCAGATAGGTCTTGCCCGATGGATCGCCGAACGAGACAGAGGTCACCAGCACGCTACGGATCCGGCCATCGGCGCAGCAAATATCCAGATCCAGAGGTTCGAACTCAATGCCCTCACGCTTGGTTTTTTCCAGGTGCTCGCGCCAAGCGGCCCTCACCTGGCTGCGATATTCCGGGTCTGGATAAGCTTTGGTCCACCACGTCGCCAGGTCGGGAATGTCTTCCCGGGTGTAGCCAAAGGTCTGGCTGAAGGCCTTGTTCAGCAGCGTAATATTCCCTTCTGCATCGCTCAGGGCATGGGCTACCGGGGAGGTGTCGAGTATGGCGCGGAACTTTTCCTCGCTCTGCAGCAAGGCCAGTTCCGTCTGCTTGCGCACGCTGATGTCGCGCACCGTCCCGACCGCAACCCATTTGCCCTGAAAAAGCACCGCGGCGAGCGACAACTCCAGCGGGAATTCGGCGCCGCCTTTGCGGATGCCGGCGAGTTCCAGGGTTTTCCCGATGGCGGCGCCCTCTCCCGTTGTCCTGAAGTGATGGAACGCCTTGGCACTCGCCTGTTGATATCTCTGCGGAGTGATCAGCGCATGCAAATCCTGGCCTAGGGCCTCGCTGGCGGCATAGCCAAAAACCCTTTCGGTGGCCTGATTCCAGAGCGCAATCTTCCCCTCGTTATCGATCATGATGATCGGGTCATTGGCGAGATCGATGGCAATGCGGTGTTGCGCCGCAATTTCCATCAGCGCCCGCGCTTCCGCCATGTTCAGATGTTCGTCCTGCTTATCCTTCGGAGATCCTGGCGGACTCGCAACATGGGTATCCATCAGTTGTCTCCCGCTGCATCCTGGGCTGTTTCGTAATGCATGAAAGCCTCCTTGAGGGCTGCGCGCAACGGCTCATCCTCCCACGGTTTGGTGAGGAACTTGTATACCTCGCCGCGATTGATGGCTTCGGTGATGCTATTCACATCGGTATAGCCGCTCAAAATCATCCGTATGATATTCGGGTACATCACCTTGACCCGGCTGAGGAACTCCGTACCGCTCATGCCCGGCATGCGTTGGTCGGACAGCAGCACGCCGACTTTGTGCCGCGCCAGCAGTTCCAGTCCCTCCTCGGCGCTGGCCGCGGTGAGGATCTGGTATCCGTCACGGCGCAGCAAGCGTTTCAGGGCGGACAAGATGTTGGCTTCGTCATCCACCAGCAACAGCACGCGTCCGTCGCCGGCCGCAAGAGGGGCTCCGAGCGATTTGCGCGCAGCCAGCAGCGCGGGAATTGCTTCGGCCGGCAGGGCGCGGCTGAAGTGGAATCCTTGTATTTCATCGCAATGCAGCCGGTGCAAATAGCCCACCTGGGCTTCTGTTTCCACGCCTTCGGCAATCAGCTTCAACCCCAAACTATGTCCCATCGCGATAATCGCCTGGACGATGGCGGCATCGTCGGGGTCGTTTGCGATTCCGGCAATGAAGGATTTGTCGATTTTCAGCTTGTCGATGGGAAAGTGCTTGAGGTAAGTCAAGCTGGACTGGCCAAGGCCGAAATTGTCTATCGCCAGCCATACGCCGAGCTGCTTGAGTTGCCGGAGCAAAGCCTGGGTCTTACCAAAATCCAGCATGACCAGGCTTTCGGTCAACTCCAGTTCGACATGGCGGCCATCCAGGCCGCTGTCGTGCAGCACTTGCGCCATGGTTTCCACCAGGGCGCCATGGGTGAATTGCAAGGCTGAAACATTGATCGCCATGCGCAGTCCGGCCCGGCCCGCGCCATGCCAGGCCTGCAACTGGCGACAGGCCGTAGCCAGCACCCAGGCGCCGATCGGCACGATCAACTCGGTTTCTTCCGCCAGCTTAATGAATTCACTCGGCAGCAACAGGCCCTTGTCCGGATGTTGCCAACGCAACAAGGCCTCCAGTGCGACGATTTCGCCGCTATAGAGATCCACCTGCGGCTGGTAATGAAGCAGCAGTTGCCCTTGGGCCAGCGCAGAGCGCAGTGCTTTTTCCATGCGCAAATGCTCCAGCACGCCGGCGGAAAGCGCCGGATCGAAAAAGCGGTAGGTGTTCCGCCCTTCCGTCTTGGCATTGTGCATGGCCCGGTCGGCATGCTTCAGCAGCGTATCGGCGTCGATACCGTCGTCAGGATAGAGACTGATGCCAATGCTGGCGGTTACCGCCAGTTCCTGATCGTCAATGCGCACCGGTGTGGCAAACAATTCCAGCAATTTTCTTGCTACCGCCACTTGTTGGGCGACCTCATCGTCTTCCAGCAACAACACGAATTCGTCGCCTGACAGACGGGCCAGGGTGTCGCCGGCGCGCGTTATTCCAACCAGGCGCTGCGCCACTTCCCGCAACACGCTATCCCCCATGGCATGCCCGAGGGTTTCATTGATGTCCTTGAAATGATCGAGGCCGAGGTAAAGCAACGCCAGCGGGTGGCTTTCGCGCTGGGCGCGTTGTATGCCCTGGTTCAGGCGATCCTTGAGCAGGGCGCGATTGGGCAGGCGGGTCAGTGCGTCGTGGTGGGTGAGAAACTCGATTTGCTGCTGCGCCTGCTTGACTGAACTGATGTCGCTGAACACGCCCACATAGTTTGTGGTGCGGCCTTGTGCGTCCTTGACGGTGCTGATGGTAAGCCACTCCGGATAGGCTTCGCCGTCCTTGCGCCGGTTCCACAATTCGCCGCGCCATTGGCCGGTGGCCAGCAGGCCGGCCCACAGCTCGCGATAGAAAGCCTGGTCCTGGCGGCCGGACTGAAGCAGGCGCAGATTCTTGCCCAGCACTTCGGCCTGGCGGTAGCCGGTGATGGCCTCGAAGGCGGGATTGACGGCAACGATATTGGCTTCAGTGTCGGTCACTGCGATGCCCTCGATCGTGCTGCGGAATACCCGGTCAGCCAGACGCAGGATATCCTCCGCCTGTTTGCGCTCGGTGATGTCGCGCAGGTTGATGATGATGCCGGCAATCGCCGGATCGGCCAGCAGATTCTTGCCTACTGCCTCGAAAGTGCGCCACGAGCCGTCCTTGAGCCGGTAGCGCCTTTCCACGCGCGACATGGCATCGGGCGCGGCCGCGACGATTTTCTTGAAGTTGCTCGATGCAACCGACTGTTCATCGGGATGGATTAAGCTCAGCATGATCTTGCCGACCAGCTCGTCGGGTTGGTAGCCGGCAATCCGTGTCACCGAAGGGCTGACATATTTGATTTGTCCGTTTTCGCTGATTACGACGGTGATATCGGAGGCATTCTCGATGAGCGCGCGGAAGCGCCTTTCGCTGCTCTGCAACGCCTCCTGCGTCTTCTTCTGCTCTGCCATGGCGCTTAACAGTCCCGCCTGCGCCCGGTCGGATTCGATCAGCAGTTCCAAGGTCTTTTCCTGGGAAGCGCGGATTGCGGCTTCCGCCTGCTTGCGTGTGGTGATCACGTCGAAGATGGCGATGAAGTATTCCCGTTCGGGACTGTAAACCGAGACTGAAAACCACATGGCCAAGGCTTCCACGTAGGTTTCGAACTGTTCGGGTTTCCCGCTCAGCGCCACCCGGCCGTAGATTTCGAACAAGCCGGGATTGGCTTCGCGGATGCCCGGAATGACTTCGCTGACCTTTGAACCGGCGACGTTCTTCAATCCGGTCAACCTCTCAAAGGACGCATTGACTTTCAGGTAAACGAAGTCGTCGGGTACGCCATCCACGAACCGCATGTGGCAATAGGCGTAGCCTTCGAGCATGTTTTCGAACAGCGAGCGATAGAGCTCCTCGCTTTCGCGCAAGGCTTCCTGCATGATGCCGCGTTCGCTTTCGGCGCGCGCGATGGATAAGGCGACCCAGACGATCAGCGCGGTGAATGACAGGATGGTGACGATGTCGACCAGCGCCACGCCGAACTGCGCCTCGACAATTCCGGCATGTTTGCTGGCCTGGTTGAGATACTCCAGCAGTACCGGCAGGGTGATGGCGATCGGCAACAGGAGCCGTGTGACCACACCCGCCGTGCCCTGGTTCGTGATTAACGCAATCAGTCCCCGGTCGGGGGTCAGGCAGAGCATTCCCGCCGCGAGCACGAGAAACCCGAATACGGCAGGCACAGCCATCTGCGTGTAATGGCCGAGTCCGGTGAGGTGGGGAACGGCATAGAGGAAGCCCAGTCCGGCGCTAAGCGCGAGCGAGGCCGTCAACACCGCCAGGGTAAACACCAGGCGAGCGCCCTGGCGCGATGCGCCGTTGGCCAGCAGCGCTACTCCGATAAACACGAAGCAAAGCGCGGAAGTAGGCGCCATGCGGCCGGGCGCCAGGGTGCCGACCATGCCCGGCGGTTCATAAAAGAGCAGTTGGTCTATGCCGAGGTTGACGCCGCCGAGGTATTCGACCAGCGTGAGCAAACCCAGCAGCACTGCAGCGCCGGCGCCGGCTTGCCCGCTTCGGTGCCGCAGCGCTGAAGATAGCGCAGGGGCATGGCCTTTGCAGTAAAGCGCCCAGCCGGACAAGCAAAAGCCCAATGCGGTATTGGCTTTCATCGCCACCAGGCTGGGATGGACACTCTTCAGAACCGCACTGTCCACCAGCCATCCGATCAGGACGGTCACGCCGATCGCGATGCTGACAAGCCCGGCACCTTTGGCCAGCGACTTCCAGAACAGGGGAGAATTCGAAAATGTCTTCATTTCAACGGCAGCAGCCATCGACCAGGTTTGTGGCAGGACTCGCGACTACCGGTCCCTTCACCATGAAATCCGGCATTGTGGCAATTCCTTATATGTTGGACGGGTCCAGAATTTCGTGCCGCCGATTCTTTATACACTAAATCAGCCGTACAGCGAATCGGCATAGCGAAGTTGCGAGAAGCCGCGGATAATCAAGACCGTCCATTTCAATCTGGCGTACTACGTTTGCCCTTTGCGTCTGCCCTGTGAGACTTGCTTGCACGGCCGCGAAAGCCGACAATCCGGATTAACTCCTGCCTCACACCGAGGTCACATGTCCGAGCCAAACCATCCCGAGCCGCCGAGCTTCAGGTTATGGATTGCCGCTCTTGCCAGCGGACTGGTCCTGCTGGTGCTTGGCGCCTACTTTTTCCAAGCCAGGATTTTTGAACAGGCACGGGGGACAGCGGAGGAAAATCTGCGCGCGGTGGCCTCGCTCAAGTCCCTGGAAATCCAGCGCTGGTTGGGTGATCGGCTGATTTTTCTGAGTCAGCCCCCGACCGGGGTCATGGCGGCCAACTTCGCCCGCTTGCTGGATGGACGCGATGCGGTTGCCGCCACACACATGCTGGAAGCACGCTTGCGCCATTTGCACGCCTCAAGTCCTGAACTCAAGTCGGTTTGGCTTTACGACAGCGCGGGCGTGCCGCGCCTGGGCAGCCGCGGTACGCCGCCACGCAGCGACGGGCAGCATCGCACAGTGGCGAATGAAGTGTTGGCCAAGCGCGTGGCGGGGTTTATCGACTTGCATCAGGTCGGCGCTGCGCCGGGCGATATCGTTCTGGAAATTCTCGTGCCCCTGATCGCAAGCGCGGATAAAGCCGCGCCAGCCATCGGCTACGCGCTGTTCCAGATCGATCCGGCCCAGCACCTGTATCCTTTGATCGCAACCTGGCCAGTTCCCAGCGCCAGTGCCGAAGCTATCCTGGCGCGGCGCAGCGGCGACGATCTGGAGTACCTCTCGCCCCTGCGGCACAAGAGTGTTCCGCCGCTGAGCCTGCCGCTGGCCTCGCCGCGATTTATCCTCGGCCAGGCAACGCTGACGCAGCAGGAGACCGTCGCCGGCGTCGACTATCGCGGCGAGCCCGGACTGGCTGTGGCGCTCAAGGTACCGGGCACGGAATGGTTGCTCACCGCCAAAATGGACGATGCCGAGGTGTACGCGAAAGCGCGCCAGACCCTGGTCTGGTTCGTCGCCACCGGCACGGCCATGCTGTTCCTGCTGCTCGCCCTGGGCCACGGCTACCTGAAATCCCTGACCGCACGCACGCAGACCAACACCCTGGTGCAGGAAGTTGCCCGTCTTGAGGAAATCGCCAAGCAAGTGCGCATCGAAACGGCGCTGGCCGAAAGCGAGGAGCGGCTGCGGCTGGCCCTGCGGGCGGCGAACCAGGGCTTGTACGACCTCAACGTTCAGACCGGCGAAACCATTGTCAGCCCGGAATACGCCCTGATGCTGGGTTACGACCCGGCTACCTTCCAGGAGACCAACGCCGCCTGGACCGAACGCCTGCATCCCGACGACCGCGAGCCTGTCGCAAAAATCTACCAGGATTACATTGCCGGCCGCCTACCCGAGTATCGCGTCGAGTTTCGCCAGAAGACGCAGGCTGGCGACTGGAAATGGATACTCTCGTCGGGCCGGCTTATCGAACACGATGCCGCGGGCAAGCCGTTGCGCATGCTCGGCACTCACACCGACGTCACCGAGCGCCACCGCGACAGCTCGCGCACCAGGGCACTGCTCGACATCGGCACGCTTGCCGGCGCCCTGCCGGAACGCGAATTCCTCACGCGCGGGCTGGAACTTGCCGAAAGCATCACCGACAGCGCCATCGGCTTCCTGCATTTCGTCAACGACGACCAGGAAAGCATTGAACTGATCACCTGGACCCGCGGCGCGCTGAAAGGCTGCACGGCCGCCCATGACCAGCATTACCCGATCAGCCAGGCCGGTATCTGGGCGGACTGCTTCCGCCAGAAACGCCCGGTAGTGTTCAACGACTACCCCAACTTTGCCGACAAGCACGGCTTGCCTGAAGGTCACGCCGAGTTGCAGCGGTTGATCAGCGTGCCAGTGATGGCGGAAGGACTGGTGCGCATGATGATCGGCGTCGGCAACAAGCCGAGCGACTATATCGACGCCGATATCGATACCTTGCAACTGATCGGCAACGATCTGTGGCGCAGCGTCCGCCGTCTTCGTTTGGAGACCAGTCTTCAGGAAAAGCAGGAAAGGCTCCAAACCATTTACGACTCGATCAACGACGCCATATTCATCCATGATCCCGACACCGGCCGCATTCTCGACGTGAATGCGGCCGCCTGCCAGCTGTACGGATACAGCCGCGAGCAACTGCTGACCATGGATGTCGGCGCGATCAGCGACGGCACTTCATATACCCAGGAAACCGCGCAGGCACGCATCCGCAGCGCCCATGAGCAGGGGCAGCAAGGTTTCGAATGGCTCTCCCGAGACAGCACCGGCAAGCAGTTCTGGGTCGGAGTGAATCTGCGCCTGGTCAAGGTCGGCGGCCAGGCGCGCGTGATGGCCGTGGTACGCGACATCGACAAGCGCAAGCAGACCGAGGACGAGCTGAAGACGGCGCTGGTCGAGGCCAGAGCGCTCAACGCCAAACTGGCCGAAGCGCAGAGCCAGTTGCTGCAATCCGAGAAGATGGCGTCGATCGGCCAGCTCGCCGCCGGCGTGGCGCACGAACTCAACAACCCGATCGGTTTCGTCTCCTCCAATCTCGGCACCCTGGACGGTTACCTGAAAGACATATTTGCCATCGTCGCGGCCTACGAGACCGCGGACCAGGGACCCTGCGTCGACTGCACCTATCTCGATGCGGCGCGGGCGCTCAAGCGCGAAAAGGACTTCGACTATCTCAAGACGGATATCGTCCAGCTCATGGCCGAGTCGAAGGACGGGCTGGCCCGCGTCGCCAAGATTGTGCGCGACCTCAAGGATTTTTCGCGCGCCGGTGAAGCCGAGGCGCTGTGGGCGGATCTGCACCAGGGTCTCGATTCGACGCTCAACATCGTGTGGAACGAACTCAAGTACAAATGCACGGTGAGCAAGGCATACGGCGAACTGCCGCCGGTCTGGTGCGTACTCTCGCAGCTCAACCAGGTCTTCATGAATCTGCTGTTGAATGCCGCCCACGCCATCCCCGAGAAGGGTGAGATCACGCTGCGTACGGGGCGGCAGGGAGACGAAGTGTTCGTCGCCATCTCGGACACCGGCACCGGCATCCCGCAAGAAAACCTCAACCGCATCTTCGATCCCTTCTTCACCACCAAGCCCGTCGGCAAAGGCACGGGACTTGGCTTATCGCTGGCTTACAGCATCGTCAAGAAGCACCATGGGCGCATCGAGGTACAAAGCCAGGTGGGGCAGGGTACGACCTTTACCGTCTGGCTGCCGATCAAGCCGCCCGCGGAGGTCCAAGCCGGCCGGCCAGACGGCATGTCAGGATAATGCTGTTGTTCAGGCGGCGGCTTTTTCTGCCTGATTCGTCGCGGCGGTACTTACCGGGAAAACTCGTGCACCGCGCGGCTGAATCAAGACCTGGTCGCCTTCCGCCAAACCCAGTTCGCGCAGCCGGTCGCGGCCGATTTCGGCTTCGATGGGGGTGCCGGCATTCTCCTTACTTTCGGCGCCGGTGCGCTCCAGTTCCAGCCGGACGGCGCCGCCAAACGCCAGGATGCGCCGGATGACCACGGGGATGCCGGTGGCGCCAGGTTCCGGCCGCACCACATCCACTTCGTGCGGCCGCGCGTAAGCGACCGCCTGGGTATCGGCGGAGAGGGTGTGTTGATCGAGGGCCAGCACGTGGTCGTCCACCTGCAGGTGGTCGCCATGGACGCGTCCGTGGAACAGGTTGACCGAGCCGAGGAAGCCATACACGAAGGGGCTGGCCGGGTGGTCATAGACTTCGCCGGGCGTGCCGATCTGTTCGATCCTGCCGTGATTCATCAGGACCACGCGGTCGGCCACTTCGAGCGCTTCTTCCTGGTCGTGGGTGACGAACAGGCTGGTGACGTGCAGCTCGTCATGCAGCCGTCTGAGCCAGCGGCGCAGATCCTTGCGCACCTTGGCATCGAGCGCGCCGAACGGCTCGTCGAGCAGCAGCACCTGGGGTTCCACCGCCAGTGCGCGCGCCAGTGCGATGCGCTGCCGTTGGCCGCCGGAGAGTTGCGCCGGATAGCGGTCGTGCAGCCAGTCGAGCTGCACCAGATTCAGCAGTTCATGCACCCTGCGCTGGATTTCGGCTTCGGACGGGCGCTCCTTGCGTGGCTTGACGCGCAGGCCGAAGGCGATGTTCTCGAACACGCTCATGTGGCGAAACAGGGCGTAGTGCTGGAACACGAAGCCGACCTGGCGTTCGCGCACATGGCGCCGCGAGGCATCCTCGCCGTGGAACAGAACCTTGCCGCTATCGGCTTGTTCGAGGCCGGCGATGATGCGCAGCAGCGTGGTTTTGCCACAGCCCGAAGGACCAAGCAATGCAACCAGTTCGCCGGAAGGGAACTCCAGGCTGATATTGTCGAGCGCCGTGAAACTGCCGAAATGCTTGCTGATGTTGCTGACTTCGATGCTCATGCGGCATGCTCCTCGATGCTGGTCTGCTGGTCGTGGCCGAAGCGCCATTCGACGAAGGATTTGGCTGCCAGCGTCACCAGTGCCAGCAGGGCGAGGATCGAGGCGACGGCAAAGGCGGCGGCGAAGTTGTATTCGTTGTAAAGAATCTCGACGTGCAGCGGCATGGTGTTGGTCATGCCGCGGATGTGTCCGGAGACCACCGAGACGGCGCCGAATTCGCCCATGGCGCGCGCGTTGCAGAGGATCACGCCATACACCAGGCCCCACTTGACGTTGGGCAGGGTGACGCGCCACAGGGTCTGCCAGCCGGAGGCGCCGAGGGCGACGGCAGCTTCCTCTTCCTCGGCACCCTGCGCCTGCATCAGCGGGATCAGTTCGCGGGCGACGAAGGGAAAGGTGACGAATACAGTCGCCAGCACGATGCCGGGCACGGCAAATATGATCTTGATGTCGTGCGCCTGCAGCCAGGGGCCGAACCAGCCCTGGGCGCCGAACAGCAGCACATAGATCAGCCCGGAGATCACCGGCGAGACGGCGAACGGCAGGTCGATCAGGGTGATCAGCACACTCTTGCCGCGGAACTCGAACTTGGCGATGGCCCAGGCCGCCGCCACGCCGAAGACCAGGTTGGCCGGTACCGCGATTGCCGCCGTGATCAGGGTCAGCTGGATGGCGGATAAGGCGTCGGGTTCCTGGAGCGCTTTCAGATAAACGTCACCGCCCTTTTTCAAGGCCTCGTAGAACACCGAGGCGAGCGGAATAAACAGGAACAGGGTGAGGAAAATCAGCGCCAGCGCAATCAGGAGCCAGCGCATCAGGGCGGGTTCGTTGGTCGCGGCGCTGCGCGCTTGCTCGAGCGGAACGGGCGTGTGTAGTACGGATGTCGCACTCATATCATCGATTCGATTTGGTGCGGTTGCTGCTCCACCATTGCAACAGGTTGATGGCGAGCAGCAGCAGGAAGGAGATCACCAGCATCACCACGGCGATCGCCGTGGCGCCGGCATAGTCGTACTGTTCCAGCTTGGTGATGATCAGCAGCGGCGCGATTTCCGAAATCATCGGCATGTTGCCGGCGATGAACACCACCGAGCCATATTCGCCGATGGCCCGTGCGAAGGCCAGGGCGAAGCCGGTCAGCAGGGCCGGCCCGATCGCCGGCAGGATGATGCGGACAAAGGTCTGCAGACGATTGGCGCCGAGGCAGGCGGCGGCTTCCTCGAGCTCGGCCTCGATGTCCTCGAGCACCGGTTGCACGGTGCGCACGACGAAGGGCAGGCCGATGAAAGTCAGCGCCACGACAATGCCGAGCGGGGTGAACGCCACCTTGATGCCGTACTGGTCCAGCCAGTGACCGATCAGTCCGTTGGTGGCGTATAGCGTGGTCAGGGCGATGCCGGCCACGGCCGTGGGCAGCGCGAAAGGCAGGTCGACCAGGGCATCGATCAGCCGCTTGCCAAAGAAGCGGTAACGTACCAGCACCCAGGCCACCAGCAGACCGAACACGGCATTGATGAGTGCCGCGATCAGCGAGGCGCCGAAAGTCAAGCGCAGCGAAGCCAGTACGCGCGGCGTGGTGACCGCTTCCCAGAATGCTCCCCAGCCCATTGTGGCGGTTTTGAAAAAAGTCGCCGAGAGCGGGATCAGGACGATCAGGCTCAGGTAGAGCAAGGTGAAGCCGAGCGCCAGGCCGAAGCCTGGCAGCACACTATGGCGCGTCAGCAGGATCTGTCGCGTCGCGCCCATTTATTTTTTGGTAAAAATCTGGTCGTAGATGCCGCCGTCATCGAAATGCACTTTTTGCGCCTTCTGCCAGCCACCGAACAATTCATCCACGGTGAATAACTGGATCGGCTTGAAGGTCGCGGCATAGCGCTTCAACACCTTGTCGTTGCGCGGGCGGTAGTGGTGCTTGGCGGCCAGTTCCTGGCCTTCGTCCGAATACAGATACTCCAGGTAGGCCTGCGCCTGCTTGCGCGTGCCACGCTTGTCGACCACCTTGTCGACGACGGTAACGGGCGCTTCCGCGAGAATGCTCAGCGACGGATAGACCACCTCGATTTGTTCCGCGCTGAATTCCTTTTGGATCAGTTGCACTTCGTTCTCGAAAGTCAGCAAGGCATCGCCGATGTTGCGTTGGGCGAAGGTGGTGGTCGCGGCGCGGCCGCCGCCGTCGAACACCGGCACGTTGCCGAACAGCTTGGTGACGAATTCGCGCGCCTTGGCCTCGTTGCCGCCCTTCTTGAGCACGTAGCCCCAGGCGGCCAGGTAGCTGTAGCGGCCGTTGCCCGAAGTCTTGGGGTTGGGAATGACCACGGAGACACCGGGCTTGACCAGATCGTCCCAGTCCTTGATGCCCTTGGGATTGCCCTTGCGCACCAGGAACACCGTGGTAGAAGTGTAGGGTGCGCTGTTATTGGGCAGGCGCTTGGCCCAGTCGGCCGGGATCAGCTTGCCGCGCTCGGCGAGGATGTCCACGTCGTTGGCCTGGTTCATGGTGAGGACATCGGCTTCGAGGCCATCGACCACAGCACGCGCCTGCTTGCTGGAACCGCCATGCGATTGGTTGACGATCAGCGTCTCGCCGGCTTTTTCCTTCCAGTGCTTGATGAAGGCCTGGTTGAAATCCTTGTAGAACTCGCGCGTCACGTCATAGGAGACGTTGAGCAAGGTTGTGTCGGCGCTGGCGCTTGCGGACAACAAGGCAGATACCAGGGCGGCGCCGAGTAATCGAAACAGGGGTGACAGAGACATTGGACTTCCTCGCTTGAAAAGATTGACGATCAACCAAAAGTTTCTGCTTGGTTGTGGAGGATTATGGCGTCCTCGAGCATAAGCATGAAATACCAATTTCGGATTTGCTAATAACAATAAGGAATAAGGCCGTACTTGTTGCCACCCGGTGAATATGCGTTTGGGCTTGCCCATCGACGGTTTCGCATGATCGAAAATGCCGCATAATGGGTCGGTCAAGAACTACCGAAACGCTGGCGGCGCAAGCTAGCCGGGAACAGGCAGTGCAACTGGATCGCTACGTCACCACCCTCGGCAAGCACCTGCGGCAGCGCTACGGCGTGCGCGTGCGCAAGCTCTCGCTGCATGCCGGATTCAGTTGCCCGAACCGGGATGGCACCCTGGGGCGCGGCGGCTGCAGCTTTTGCAGCGTGCGCTCGTTCAGCCATGCCGACCCGCACCAGGCGATCAGCGCCCAGCTCAGCCAGCGCAAGGCCGAGATCAAGCGCGCCGCCCGTTACCTGGCGTATTTCCAGGCCTACACCAGCACCTATGCCGAGATCGAGGACCTGCGCCGGCTCTATGACGAAGCGACGACGCAGGCCGACATCATCGGCCTGTGCATCGGCACCCGGCCCGATTGCGTGCCGGACGGCGTGCTGGAGATGCTGGCCGAGTACCGGCAACGCGGCCTGGAGGTGTGGCTCGAGCTTGGCCTGCAGAGCGCCGACGACGCGACCCTGGCGCGCATCAATCGCGGCCATGGTTTCGCCGCCTACGCGGATGCTGTCGAGCGTGCGCGGAGGCATCATGTTCCGGTTTGTGCCCATCTGATCGTCGGCTTGCCGGGAGAGGCCGCAGCCGCGAGCCTGGCGACGCACCGGCGCGTGCTGGAGCTGGGCGTAGAGGGCATCAAGCTGCACCCGCTGATGATCGTCAAGGGCAGTCCGCTGGCGGCAGACCATGCCCGGCACGGCGTGACTATCTTGACGCTGGACGAGTACGCCGCGACCGCTGCCGAACTGATCCGGCGCACCCCCGCCGATGTGGTTTTTCACCGCATCTCGGCCACTTCGCGCACTCCGACCCTGATTGCGCCGCACTGGTGCTATACCTCGTGGCCGGCGAACAATGCCATCTGCCGCGACCTGGAGCAGAACGGCGCGCAAGGCAGCCGGGTGATTTAGGAACGGCGCTGCCAGCTCAGGGGCGGCTCAAGCTGGCAGCGTGCCAGCAATTCGGTATCGGTGAAAATGGCTTGAGGTTTGCCGTCGGCTTCGATACGCCCCCGGTTCATGACAAGCACGCGCGAACAGAGGTCGAGCACCAGATCGAGATCGTGGGTGGCGACGATCCTGGTATGCGAAAAACTGCGCAGCAGATTGATGAGGCGCCGGCGTGCGGCAGGATCGAGACCGTCGCTGGGTTCATCCAAGACCAGGATGGACGGCGCCATCGCGATTACACCGGCGATCGCCACGGCGCGCTTCTCGCCGCCGGACAGCCGGTAGGGCGGCCGTCCGGCGAGATGGCGGGCGCCGACCGTGGCGAGGGCATCATTGACGCGCCCGGCCACTTCGCTTTCCGGCAGGCCCAGGTTGCGCGGGCCGAAGGCCACGTCGTCGAAAACGCTGCCCATGAAGAGCTGATCGTCCGGGTCCTGGAACAGCATGCCGACGGCATTGCGGATTTGCGTCAGAGTGGCGTTCCCGACGGGCAGATCGGCGACGCGTACCTCGCCTGCGCCGGATTGCAGCGAGCCGTTCAAATGCAGCAGCAAGGTCGACTTGCCGGCGCCGTTGCCGCCGATTACCGCCACGGCCTCGCCGTGCCCGATGCGGAAACTGATATCACTCAGCGCCAGCGTGCCGTCCGGATAGCGGTAAGTCAGGCCGCGTGCCTCGATGAGATGGCGGCTCATGGCAGCGCTCCGAGCAGGATGTGACCGAGCGCACGTGGCAAATCGATGCTGCGTGCAAGGGCGAAGCACGCAGCGCAGAGCACCAGGAAAAACATGTCGGTCCGGCGCCAGGCCAACTGATGTGGCCCGCGCATCTCGCCGTCAAAACCGCGCGCAAGCATGGCCAGATGAATCCGCTGAGCGCGTTCCAGCGCACGCAGCAGCAAGTGTCCGAGCAGGCCGGCATAGACGCCCAGGTTCAGCCTGCGCCGACCGCAAGCCCGCAGCTCGCGTGCGGTGCCCATGCGCGAGGCTTCTCCGGCGAGTACTTCTGCATAACGAAACAGAAAAAGCAGCTGAGTCGTGAGTATGCGCGGCACACCGAGTTGGTTCAGCCCGGCGCACACCCGGTGGAAGCCGGTGGTTGCCACCAGCAGCAATGCAGCACTCACGGTCAATGCAAAGCGCAGCAGTATCGACGCGAAGGATACCCAGCCTGCGGCGATGTCCATGCCGAACAAGTCGACCAGCGGTGCGCGATCCAGCAACGGATTGAATATCCCGATCATCAATGCGAAAGGGGAGGCGATCAACAACTTGCGCGCAATCAGGCTGGGCGGCACATCGCCCAGCGCGGCCAGAATAACCGGGTACACGGCCAGTGGCAGCAAGGCCAGGATGGTGTAGCGGTCGAAGGAAACGACCACTGCAATGTAGAAGAAGGTGGCGAGGATTTTGGCGCGGGGATCAAGCCGGGTCAGCGTGTTGGGTAGCGCCGCAAAACTGTCCAGCGAACGCAGCTCGCGCAGTGTGTCGTCGATGCGACTCACTCTGGATTATGGCCTTCTGCTACTTTGACAGACGGCGCAGCAGGAAGCCGATGCCCAGGATCAGGCTCAGCGTGGCGGCAGCGCCCAGGAGTCCCTCCAGCGAAGTGCTCGTATCGACGGCAGGCCACGATCGCGCATGGTCGGTTTGCTCGGTGGCGCCGCTGGTGCGAGCGATCGACCATTCCAGGCCATCGGGCTGAGTCGATGCAAACCAGGAACCGACTCCTGCGGTGAGCGCAGTGGCGAGGCAGACGGCGCCCAGCAATGGCTTGATTGAAGACGCAGGTGCAATGCTTGAGAACAGATCCGGACGGGCGCGGCGCAGGAAGAGCACGATTGCCGCGGTGGCCAGCCCCTCGACCAGGCCGATGGCCAGGTGGATCGGCTGCATCAGCAGCAGAAAGCCATCGACCGGCAGGCTGGAAATGCCTGAGAACAACGTTAGCATCACGACACTGAATGCTCCGAGTTGCAGTCCGCCGATGGCCGCCAGAGCAGTCGCAATGCCCACTCGCCGCGCGGAGCAGGCCAGCGGATCAGGACCGAGCAGCGGCTGATAAATCAGCAGATAGCCAACGAAGCAGGGAAGCAGGCCGAGGTTGCAGATATTGGCGCCGAGCGCGAGCAGTCCGCCGTCGCCAAAGAACAAGGCCTGCACTGTCAGGACCGATGTGATGATCACGAATGCCGCATGCGGCCCGAGCAGGATGGCGAGCAGCAGGCCGCCGCCGAGATGTCCGCTGGAGCCGGTCAGCGGGATAGAAAAATTGATCATCTGCGCCGCGAAAATGAATGCGCCGAGCACGCCCATCAATGGAGCCAGTTGCTCCTGCCGGGTTTGCCTCAGCGTCCGGGAGCAATACGCCAGCGTCGCGCCGGCAGCCACCCACATTGTGGCGCCAACAACCGGTGAGATCAGCGCATCGGCCATATGCACGGCAGATTCCTTTCCGAAGCGGGCGTATGAAGAATAATATAATCGTAATACGCCGGAAACGGAAGCCCCGCTGACTGCTGCTGCAGTGTGGTCGATCTGGTCGAGCTTACTGAGCCTGGCGGAATTTTGCCCGAATCTGGTCGAGCTTTGCCGCGTACAGATCGTGATCGGTACGGGTGGTGCTGTTCTCCATGGCAATGCGCAAATGCTCTTTGGCCAGCTCGGCATCCCCCAGATTGAAGTAGGCCGAGGCAAGCCAGTAATGGAACTCGTGGTAGTACGCGGCACGCTTGATTTCCTTCTGGAAGAAATCCCTGGCTTTCTTGAAATCGCCGTCATGCATTGCGGCCAGGCCCAGGTTGAAGAAATGAAACGGCGGATGCGGCTGGATTTCCTGCAGCTTGCGCGACAGCGCCTGAGCTTCTTTCTTGCGATCCTGGTCTTGCAACACCAGCACGAGGTTGGACATGACGTCGACGTTGTCGGGCTCGCGTTCGAGAACATGCCTGAGCATCCGCTCGGCTTCCGGCAGATTGCCGTGGCGCCGGTAGATGATGCCCAGCGTGTTGTATGCGCTGAGAAATTTTGGCGCCTGGCGTATGGCTTCGCGAGCCCACCAATAGGCCTGATTGGTGTCTCCGTGCGCGAGCGTTTCGGCGGCTCGATTGTTCATGTACATGGCGATGATGGTCTCCTCGCCGATCACTCGCGCACGCTGGCCGCGGATTTCCTGCTGCGGCAGGAAATCTATGGTCAGCAGATAGTTCTCGTCGAGCAGGCTGCGCGCATCGCTGAATTTGCTGCCGAGCTTGAGATTCACATGCTCGCTGGAAAAATACAGGCCGCCGCTGCGGCTCCAGGTTTCCTCGACGAATACATTCTGGAACTGCACCGGCAGATTCATTTCCTTGGCGAAAGCGGCGGTCATGATGACCAGCGAAAGGCAATTGCCGGTACGCGCCGCAAATGTTTCGGCAGCATTGCGGGTCATGCCGGCGTCGTATTCAAGCTTGAGTTGCTGTTTGGTGTAGAGCGCATCGATGAGTCCCTGCTGCGGACCCTTGATCCTCAATTGCCGGGCGATCGTGGTCTGCAGGTACTCCTTCATTTCCGCACTCATGGCCAAGACTTCATCGGCACGGACGGGCTGGGCCGGGGCCTGGAACAAATGATCGTGCAGCAAATGGTCAGGCTGCGGCACCGCTGGCGGTGTGGCGCAGGCCGCGAGGCAGAGCGAGAGGATCAGCCAAGGTTTCACGGGGCTTATTCTCCGGCGCGCAGTCAAGGATTGCAAATGGCCCACGGGAATAGGCTCTAGAATCCTCCTTGCAGGCAACTCGACCCCACTCGCCAGGAGAAATCGATGCTCCAAACACTACTTCCCACCACGCTGGCCGGCAGTCTGCCCAAGCCTTCCTGGCTGGCCACTCCCAATCAACTCTGGGCGCCCTGGCTGCTCGAAGGCGAGATCCTCGACGAGGGCATGCAGGACGCGGTGCGCCTGGTGCTTTACGACCAGAATGCAGCCGGCATCGACATCCTCACCGATGGCGAACAGACCCGCCGGCACTTTGTCACCACCTTCATCGAGAATCTCGAAGGCATCGATTTCGAGCACAAACGCACGGTGCGCATCCGCGACCGCTACGATGCCGAAGTGCCGGTAGTGGTCGGGGCGGTGGCACGACGCCGGCCGGTGTTCTATGAGCACGCCAAGTTTCTGCGCAATGAGACCGACAAGCCGATCAAATTTACCCTGCCCGGGCCGATGACGATGGTGGACACGCTGTTCGATGCGCATTATCAGAGCCGGGAAAAGCTCGCCGGGGTCTTCGCTGAAATTCTCAATGCCGAGGCGCGGGAGCTGGCATCCCTGGGCATCGACATCATCCAGTTCGACGAACCCGCCTTCAATGTCTTCATGGACGAAGTGCGCGACTGGGGCGTCGCCACCCTGGAACGGGCTGCCGCCGGCCTGCCCTGCAAGACGGCCACGCATATCTGCTATGGCTATGGCATCAAGGCGAATATCGACTGGAAAAAAACCCTGGGCGCCGAGTGGCGCCAATACGAATCGACCTTCCCCCTGCTGGCCAAATCTAGCATCGATCAGATTTCCCTTGAATGCGCCAATTCGCATGTGCCGCTTGAATTGATTGCCCTGCTCGAAGGCAAGGACATCATGGTGGGCGCGATCGACGTTGCCACAGAACAGGTTGAGACGCCCGAACAGGTTGCCGCCGTGCTGCGCGCCGCCCTCAAGTTCGTCGCCCCGCAGCGCCTCTATCCCTGCACCAATTGCGGCCTGGTGCCGCTCTCGCGCGCCGCCGCGCGCGGCAAGCTGCGTGCGCTGGCTGCCGGCGCCGCCATCGTCAGGAAGGAACTGAGTAGCTGAAACCCGTACAATAGGTTAATCTTTCAATGCGTCGCGGCGGACGACGCACCACATCTGCGGAGGTATGAATGAAGACTTTGTCCCAAATTTTGGCTGAGAAAAAACGTGCGACTTGCAGCGTCGTTCCGAATGACACGGTACGCCACGCCCTGGAGATGATGGCGAAAGAGGATGTCGGCGCGCTGCTGGTGATGGAGGACGGCCGACTGTTCGGGATTTTCTCGGAACGCGACTACACCCGGAAAGGCATATTGCACGGCAAGTCGTCGCTGGAGACCAAGGTCCATGAGATCATGACCGCGCGGGTGACCTGCATCACCCAGGACAAGACCGTCGGGGAAGCCATGGCGATCATGGACGACAAACGCATCCGCCACCTGCCGGTGCTCGATGCCAAGTCTCAGGTGATCGGCGTGGTCTCGGTGCGCGACCTGATCCGCGAAACCATCTCGGAGCAGGCCTTCATCATCAAGCAGCTGGAAAGCTACGTGCAGGGCTGATTGACCACCAAGTGTAACGTGGGCAACGAAGGCAACGCACGCAACGGCCGGAACTGGCGTTGGTCGTCGTAATACGCCGGATATTCATTGTCCGGCGTGACGCCCGGAATACCCATCAGCGGCAGCGGACGAAAGTCGCGCGGCTTGGCGTAACTGGTCACATCCCCGGTAAAGCGTTGTGCCATGCGCGCGTCGACAGCGGCGAGTTGCTCGATCGCCGGCAGTTCCAGCCAGTTCTCATCGACATGCAGGAAGAGCGCCTTGCCGCACAAACCGAGGCGCGGTGTGCGCAGTATGTCGAAACTGGCGTGACCGAAGACGAAAACCCGCAAGCTGCGCTGAACATCGGCGCGCTTTTCCCAGAAGACCTCTTTCCAGTGCTGGTTGCGGATCTCCTGCCATAGATCGAGTCGCGACGAGACGACGGCGACGCCGCATTCATCGAACTGGGTCAGCGCATCGCGCAGCGGGCCGCGGCCTGCGTTTCCGCTGGCTTGCTGTTGCGCCAAAGCTTGATGATGGCACGCATTCAAGGCTGCCTTGGTACGCGGATAACTGAGCCAGACCAGCGCATTGAAGCCGTCGTGCCAGTTGCCCGGGCGCGTTTCCACTTCGCCAAGCCAATAAATGCGCTCTTCATAGGACAGTCCGCTCGCGCCGGGGACCACAAAGCGCAGTTGCGCGCCGCTGCCGGTGACGATGCCGCGCTCTGCCGCCAATGCATTCAAGGGTTCGACTTCAAGCAGCGCGCCGTCGTGCTGCAACCGCTCCAGCAGGGGCTCGAGCGGCGCAAACAAGGGTTGCGCGGCGAATGCCGGAGGCATGGACTCAGCGTGCCGCAGTTGCGCTGCCGGCGGCCGGTGCAGCCGCGGGTGCAGCAACTGGCGCTGTAACAGGTGCCGCTGCGGGCGGCTTGGGCGCGGCGACGAACTGCAGCAAGCCGTCCTTTTCATTGAAGGTTCCCAGCGCATCGCCCGGTTCGCGCGGCGACTGCTTGAACTGCTGCAGCTGGCATTTCTGGGTTTCAGTGACATACCAGTTGTTGCCCTGCTTGAGGATGTAGTTGCCTTCCAGCGAACGGAACAGTTCCGCTGTGAACGCACCTTCCGGCGCCGGCTGGAGTTTGTGGCGGCGCATGCATTCGGGGTTGCGCGCTGCGACCAGCGAGATTTCCCAGCCCTTGTCCCAGGCGAACTGCCGGTTGCGAATCAGGGACAGGCTGTGCTGGGCGCCGTGGATTTGGTACGAAGCCGAGTCGGTGCTGCCGCAGGCAGTGAGCAGGGCAGCCGCGGCGATTCCCAGGCAGAGTTTGAGTGTCTCTTTCATGTCTGCATCCTCCATGCAATTGTTTCGCCGGCGCGCAGCGGCACCAGCGCATCGTCATCGATAAAGGCTTGCGTGGCAGGGACCTGCCAGCCTTGTTTGGACAGCGTGATTTTCTCCACATTGCGCGGCAGGCGATAGAAGTCGGCGCCATGAAAACTGGCAAAGGCCTCGAGCCGCTCCAGCGCGCCGGCCGCCTCGAAGGCTTCGGCATAGAGTTCGATGCCGGCATGCGCGGTGTAGCAACCCGCGCAGCCGCAGGCATACTCTTTGGTGCTGCGGGCGTGCGGCGCGGAATCGGTGCCGAGAAAAAATTTCGGATTGCCGGATACTGCCGCCGCGACCAGCGCCTGGCGATGCGCTTCACGCTTGAGCAGCGGCAGGCAGTAATGATGCGGGCGGATCCCCCCGGCAAACAGGGCGTTGCGATTGAGCAACAGATGATGGGCGGTGAGGGTGGCGGCGAGGTTGGCACCGCCTGCCAGGACAAAGTCGACCGCCTCGCGTGTCGTGATGTGCTCGAACACCACGCGCAAAGCCGGGAAACTCTTGAGCAATGGCGCGAGGATGCGCTCGATGAACACCGCCTCGCGATCGAAGGCATCCACGGCCGGGTCGGTAACTTCACCGTGCACCAGCAGGGGCATGCCGAGTTCCTCCATGCGCGTCAGAGTAGCCGTGCAGCGGGTGAGATCGGTGACGCCGGCAGCCGAATTGGTGGTCGCGCCTGCCGGGTAATACTTGACCGCCTGCACCCGGCCACTGGCATGCGCCGCGTCGATTTCCTGCGGCGCGGTTTCATCGGTCAGGTACAAGGCCATCAGAGGTTCGAATGACATGCCCCGGGGCAGGGCGGCCAGTATCCGCTCGCGGTAGGCCAGCGCCAGCGCCAGCGTGGTCACGGGCGGCTTCAGATTGGGCATGACGATAGCGCGCGCAAAGCGTCGGGCCGTATCCGGAAGCACCGCAGCAAGCGCAGGACCATCGCGCAAATGCAGGTGCCAGTCGTCGGGACGGGTCAGCGTCAGTGTCTGCAATGGTGACTGTGTCAATTGTGGCTGGGATGAGGCCCGCATCATGTCGCGATTATAGCTTTTGATCCTTCCACGCCAGCGCCTGCTGATACAACGCATTTTTGTGCTGGCCGGTGATTTCCGCGGCAAGCTTCGCCGCCTGCTTGAGCGGCAGCTCGGCCAGCAGCAGCCTGAGGATACGCAAGGCATCGGCCGGCAGTTCCTGAGTTGCCGGCGCAGCCGAGACCAGCAAAACGAATTCGCCGCGCTGGCGGTTGGCATCGGCGGCGAGCCAGCCCGGCGCATCGGCCAGCGGCATGGTGGCGATCTGCTCGAACAGCTTGGTCAGTTCGCGCGCCACCACCAGGGTGCGCTGCGGCTCCAACAGTTCGGCAAGGTCGGCGATGGTGGCGACGATGCGATGCGGCGCTTCGTAAAACACCAATGCTGCCGGGATCGCCCGCAAGGTCTCGATCTGCTGGCGCCTTGCGCTGGTTTTGGCGGGAAGAAATCCGACGAACAGGAACTGCGGGTCGGCCAGCCCGGCCGCCGAGAGCGCGGCAATGGCGGCATTCGGCCCGGGCAGCGGAATCACCGGATAGCCGGCGCTGCGTACTGCAGCGACAGTTCGAGCGCCCGGATCGGAGACGCCGGGTGTGCCGGCATCAGAGACCAGCGCCACCGATTTCCCCTCGGCCAGGAGCTTCAGCAGTTTTTGCGCCGTGGCGGCTTCGTTGTGCTGGTGCAAGGCGAAGACCGCTGCGCGAATCCCGTGATGATCGAGCAGGCGGCGCGTGTGGCGCGTATCCTCGCAGGCGATGGCATCGACCGTGCGCAGCGCCTCGAGAGCGCGCAGCGTGATGTCGCCGAGGTTACCCAGCGGCGTGGCCACCACATATAATGCAGTTGTCTTGTTCGCCGGCGGATGCATCTCATGTTCCATCACTGGCCTATTCTCCTGCCCTCGCGGGCGCCATGCAAGTAAAGTCTCAGACCGGCAAAGACCGGCGCAGCTCGGGTGAGCGGGCCGAGGCACTGGCAGCAGCTTATCTCGAACGCCAGGGTTTGCGCATCTTGGAGCGCAACTACCGCGTGCGCGGCGGGGAAATCGACTTGATCTGCGACGACCACGGCTGCCTGGTCTTCGTCGAAGTCAGATTGCGCACCAGTAGCCGCTTTGGCGGCGCCGCAGCGAGCATCACGACCACCAAGCAACGCCGCCTGATCCTTGCCGCACGCCATTACCTGTCGGGCCGGCGCGAGCAGCCCTGCCGTTTCGACGCCGTCTTGCTGAGCGGACTGACCGATAATGACATCGAATGGATACGCAATGCCTTTGACGCGTTTTAGTTTAGCCTTGGTGGCGCTGTTGTGCTGCGCTGCGGCTGCGGCGCAGACCATCCGCATCCTGGTGCAAAGCTCGCCGCTGGCCGGTTTTCAATATCATGCCGGCACGGCGGTCTGGGACGACATGAAAATCGGCGATGCCTTGGTGCTGGTGCGCGAACCCGACAACCCGCACGATCCGAATGCGGTCCGCATCGACTGGCACGGGCAGCAGCTCGGCTATCTGCCTCGCCGCGAAAACAGCGCCGTAGCGGCCGAGATGGATCGCGGCGGGCGCATCGAAGCGCGCATCGCCCAGTTGCGCGAGCACCGCAATCCCTGGCAGCGGGTGCTGGTCGATGTGCTTCTGGTGTTGTGAACGATGGCGCTCGCAAGTCCTGGTCGGAGCGCTGGTACCGGCGCTGGCATGCGGTCTCGCTGTGGCTCTGCCTGCGGCTGAACGGCCCCTTTCCGCCGCTGGACACAGTTCGCAAATACGATCGAAGTGGAAAGCCATTTTGATTCGGAAACGATTGACCCGATTATCAGAATTGATCATACTAAAAACCTGGCCGGATGATCGAACGAAAAGTTCCAGAAACCTGAGTCGGATGGTATTTCTGGCCGGACAACGACCCTGTCATGGCCTGATGGAGTTGACCTATGAGCACGATTTCACTTGGTTCACACGCTCCCACTCCTGAGCACAACTATAAATCTTCCGACCCGGCGATCCCCGCCACGCTGAAATTCCTGGCTGATTTGGCCGGTGTTCGTTTCAACGGCATCGAGCCTTGGGATATCCAAGTGACCAATCCACGAGTGTATCGGCGTATTCTCATTGAGGGCTCCCTCGGCTTCGGTGAAGCCTACATGGATGGCTGGTGGGAGTGCGACCGGTTGGATCAACTCTTCAATCGCTTGCTGACGGTGGATACCGATATACATCTCGACAGCAAGATGCCGCTTCGCTCACTGGGCCGTGCGCTACGCCATGCCCTTTTCAATCTCCAATCGATCCAGCGTGCTTTCCATGTAGGCGAGCAGCATTACGATATCGGTAATGATGTGTTTGAAACGATGCTCGATCCAACCATGAGTTACTCCTGCGGTTACTGGCAGAAGGCCAACACGCTTGAAGAAGCACAACGGGACAAGCTGGACATGGTTTGCCGCAAGTTGGAACTACGGCCTGGCGAGCGCGTGCTCGACATCGGCTGTGGCTGGGGCAGCTTTGCCCAGTATGCGGCAATGCATTATGGCGTCGAGGTCCTGGGAATCACGATCTCGAAGGAACAGCAGAAGCTGGCAAGCAATCGTTGCGCCGGGCTACCGGTCACCATTGAACTTATGGACTACCGTACCTTGGCGGGGCAATACGACAAGATCGTGTCCATTGGCATGTTTGAGCATGTTGGCCGAAAGAATTACGTAGCGTTTTTTTCCATCATCGATCGGCTACTCAAGGAGCATGGTCTGTTTCTGTTGCACACCATCGGCAATCACGTGAAATCGCTCAAACTGGATGAGTGGATGGACAAGTACGTTTTCCCGAACGGTCTCCTGCCATCTGCCGCGGAAATTGCCGAAAGCGTCGAAGGGCGATTCCTGATTGACGACTGGCATAGTTTCGGCCCAGACTACGACCGCACGTTGATGGCCTGGTGGGAGAACTTTGAGCAGGGCTGGCCGAACCTGGTGCCGAAGTATAGTTCGCGTTTCTACCGCATGTGGAAGTATTACCTCTTGAGCTGCGCCGGGTTCTTCCGGTCGCGCCAGGGCCAGTTGTGGCAGCTCGTTCTAAGCAAGCGACAGCGCTCGGCAGGATATCGATCAGTGCGGTAGGCACATCGCCGGCCGTTTCTCTCAAGGGCAGCACCATAGTTCACTGCAGGATGTCCGGGGAGTTTTGCCGACCGATATGTGCGTTTCCTGCACCCGGAAGACGGGCAAACTCCCCAGGCATTCTATGTTCTACCGATCAATACGCTGACTGTACCCGCTCTCGGCGGTCAATCGGGGCAGTATGACCAGCATGTTAAAATCGCCGCCATTTCTGGCGCATTCAATCCTTTCCCATCAGCTTTCGACCATGGACCTCGTAGCCCGCATCTCCCGTCAGTTTCACGACAGTGCCCAAACCAAGCTGGATGCGGTCGAAGCCCTTGCCGCGCCGATTGCCGCGGCGGTTGAGCTGATGACCCAGAGCCTGCTGGCCAACGGCAAGATCATGGCTTGCGGCAATGGCGGATCGGCTGCCGATGCCCAGCATTTCACGGCGGAGTTGCTCAATCGCTTCGAGATGGAGCGGCCGCCCCTGGCGGCCGTCGCGCTGACCACCGATACTTCCACGCTGACCTCGATCGCCAACGATTACAGCTATGACGAAGTCTTCTCCAAGCAGGTCTGTGCGCTCGGTCAAGCCAACGACGTGCTGCTGGCGATATCCACCAGCGGCAATTCGACCAATGTCGTCGAGGCGATTCGTGCCGCCCACCAGCGCGAAGTGAGGGTGGTGGCGCTGACCGGCAAGAACGGCGGCAGGATGGCCGAACTCCTGTCCACAACCGATGTCCACATTTGCGTGCCGGAGAGCGCCGCGGTGCGTACCGCGCGCATCCAGGAAGTTCATCTGCTGGTGGTGCACTGCCTGTGCGACGGCATCGATTATTCGCTATTGGGAGAACCCGAATGAGAGCATTCAAGAACAAGTCTGTTATGGCTCAAGTATCCGCCTGGCTGCTATTGGCGGCGTTGGCACCGACCTTGGCGGGCTGTTTCGGCGCCGCCGCCGTCGGCATGGGAACCACCGTGATGCTTGCTGTGGATCGCCGGCCGACCGAGACCACGATTGCCGACGAGGGCATCGAAGTGCGCGGCGGCAATCGCGTCAGGGAGAAGTTCGGCGACAAGGCGCATGTCAATGTGACCAGTTTCAATCGCAGCGTTCTGCTGACCGGCGAGGTTCCTGACGCGGCTGCCAGGGCGGAAGCCGAGAAACTCGTGAGCGGCGTGCCCAACGTCAAGGCCATCAGCAATGAATTGCTGGTTGCCGGCGTGAGTTCTTTCGGTTCGCGCAGCACCGATGCCTACATCACTTCCAAGGTGAAGGCGCGTTTCGTCGATGCCAGCCAGTTCTCTGCCAACCACGTCAAGGTGGTCACCGAGGGCGGTTCGGTGTATCTGCTCGGCCTGGTCACGCAGCGCGAAGCCGACGCGGCGGTCGAGGTGGCCCGCACCACCGGCGGGGTGATGAAGGTGGTGCGCTTGTTCGAGATCATCAGCGAGGAAGAGGCGCGCAGGATCGACAATCGCGCTACCAGCACCGGCGCCACCCAAGCCGCAACCAAGACGCAGTAGACGCCATGTCCTTTCCTGCGCCAGATTTCGAGGCCAAGCTTTGCCAGGCCGGAGATCTGCCGACGCGTATCGCCGCCCTGCCCAGGCCGCTGGTGTTCACCAACGGTTGTTTCGACATCCTGCATCGCGGGCATGTGACCTACCTGGCGCAGGCGCGCGCGCTGGGTGCGAGCCTGCTGGTGGCGGTGAATAGCGACGCTTCGGTGCGACGCCTCGGCAAGGGCGAGGATCGCCCCGTCAATCTACTCGGGGATCGCATGGCCTTGCTGGCGGCATTGGGCAGTGTGAGCCTGGTCACCAGTTTCGATGAGGACACACCATTGCAAGTGATCCAGCGTTGCCTGCCCGACGTCCTCGTCAAAGGGGGCGACTGGCCGGCCGAGAGCATTGTTGGCGCCCGGGAAGTTTTGGCGCGCGGCGGCAAGGTGGTTTCGATCCCCTTCATCCATCAGCGCTCGACGACCACGCTGCTGGAGAAAATCCGCAAGCTGTAAGTTTCCTTCCCTAAACCTTGCGCTGGATCGCCTCGCGCACCAGGCCGATGTGTCCGCGCAGGTTGTAGAGCAGATCGGCAAAGGGCAGCGGCGTCTGCATGCGATTGACATCGGTCTCGATACGGTCGAGCCGCGCCAGCCATTCGGCGCGAGTATGCTGCTGCGGTTCCAGGTCCACTTCCGCTTCCATCAATTTCAATTCACCGTAACGGCGGAAGATGCGCGAGCGCACCCGCCAGCCATACAGGGCAGGGGCAAACTTGACGATGGGAATCAGCAGGGCAAACAGCGGCACCAGCATGACCACCAGCCGGTCGATCAGGGTCGCCGCCCAGAAGGGCAGGTAGCGCTGCAGCAGCGGTTTGCCGGATTTGTAGTAGCGCTCGGCTTCGCTCGAGAGCGGAAAATCCACTTGGGCTGGGCGCGGAAACTCCCCTGCCTTCTGGAACAGGCCGCTTTCCCCGTGCATCTCGCTCGCCGCCTGCAGCAGCAGATCAACCAGGGCCGGATGGATCTCCTCACGCACCACCAGCGTTGCCAACGGCGAGACCAGGGTGACATCGTGCGGCGGGATGTCGCGCACCAGATCCACGCCGCCGCGCGGCAAGGTCAGCTTGGTCAGGTGGGGAAAGCGTCGCGTGTAGGCTTCTGCGTGCGACAGGCCCATCAGTTGTACGCCATCGGTGAATAGCAGCAGCCACACCATGGCCGATTGCGTCGGGCCGACTGCGAAGACGGCATCCACCTTGCCTTGCCGCAACGCCTCGACCATGGCCAGGCCGCCGCGCGCGATCAATTGCGTTGGCGCGCCCTGGATAGCGTTGGCTTCGAGCAGTTCCATCGCCAGCTTGTGCGTGCCGCTGCCCGGAGCGCCGATGGCCAGGCGACGCCCCTTGAGTTGACTCAGACGATCGAACTCGCCGCCGGGCGTATCCTTGGCCAGGCCGGCGCGATAGAAGATCCACAACGGTTCATGAAACAGGCCGCCCAGGGAAACCAGTGTGCCGTTGTCGTCGGAGCGTCCCGTTCCACCTTGGACGAAGGCGGCATCGACGGCATATTTTTCGTCGCGCAGGCGCTGCAGGTTCTCCATGGAACCCGCTGAAGGTTTCTCAATCAGTTGGATGTCATAGCGCACCAGGAAATCCTTGTAGCGCGCGGCAAAGCTTTGATAGGCGCCGCCTCCGCCGCCGCTGCTGAAGATGATTTGCCGCGGCGGTGCCGGACGGATGAACTGTGCCGCGGCCCAGAAGCCGGCGAGCAGCAGCAGCAGCGACGGCAGCGCCACGAAGAGCAAATCGCGCAACGAAATTTCGCGCAGCCGCTTGGGGATTTTTCTTGCCATCGGAGTGTCCAGGGTCCAGTCAGATCGTTCGGTCGCCTGCCGGATTATGGAGGAAAATATTCATCATGGATCGAATGACGGACCGAACGAGCCACCGTTGGGGTGTGCTGGCCTTGCTGGCGGTGACCGTCGTCTGGGGCACGACCTTCCCCGCCATGAAGGACCTGACTGCGGAAGTCAGTCCGATCCGTATCGTCGCGGTGCGTTTTCTGATTGCGGCGCTGATCCTGTCGCCGCTCTGGCGCGGCATGCAGAAGGCCGAAATCAAAGCAGGGATCATGCTGGGCAGCTTGTTGTTCGTCGCCTTCATGCTGCAGGTGGAAGGACTGGTGCTGACCAGCAGTAACCGCAGCGCTTTTGTGACCGGTCTCAACGTGATCCTGGTGCCGCTGATCGGCACCCTGCTGGGGCAGCAGGTGGGCTGGCGGATTGCTCTGGCCAGCGGCCTGGCGCTCGCCGGCTTGCTGGCCTTGTTCTGGGAAGGTGCGAGCTGGAACCTGGGCGATACCCTGACCCTGGGCTGCGCGCTGTTCTATGCGATATACATTGTGTTGCTGGAGTTCTTTGCGCATCGCCACGCGGTCCGGAGTTTGCGCCCGGAACGCTTGGCGGCGGTGCAGAGCGTGGCACTCTGCGGCGCGGGCATGCTCTGGCTGCTGCTGACCGAACCGGTTGAACTGCCCGCGTTGGCACAGCAGGTGCAGCGCCACGGCGTCGAGCTGATTTATCTGGGTGTGGTGGCCAGCGCCCTGATGATCTGGCTGCAGGCCTGGGGGCAACGCCGTGTGCGCGCCGTCGAGGCGGCCATTTTGTACGGCCTGGAACCCGTGTTTGCGGCGATTGCCGCCTGGTTCTGGCTGGCCGAAGCGATGACGGTGCGGGCGCTGCTGGGGGCGTTGCTGATTGTGGCCGGCATGATCATCAGCCAACTCGAGCCGGACCGAACCGGGTAGCGATCTATTCCCCTTTGACGATGCCTTCGCGGCGCGGATCGGCGCCGCCGAAGTAGCCGCCTGGCACGCGCTGAATCGCATGCAGGCCGCTCGCCATCGGCATCTCCTGCACTTCATGGCCGCGCGCCTTGAGCGCCTCGATGGTGGTTGCGGGGAAGCCGCCCTGTTCCAGCAGGGTGGGACCATTGAGCGAGCCGAAGTTGGGCAGGTTGATCGCGGCCTGCGCATCCAGCCCCCAGGCCAAGGTGCCGAGCAGGGTCTTGGCGGTGTAGTGGATGATCAGTGCGCCGCCGGGCGAACCCAGCGTCATCAGGAGCTTTCCGCTGACGCGGTCGAACACCAGGGTCGGGCTCATGCTGGAGCGCGGGCGCTTGCCTGCTTCGACGCGGTTGGCGATCGGCTTGCCGGCAGCATCCGTCGCCGCGAAGGAAAAATCGGTGAGCTGGTTGTTGAGCAGGAAGCCGCGCACCATCAGGCGCGCGCCGAAACCATCCTCGATGGAGGTGGTCATGGCCAGCGCATGGCCTGCCGCGTCGACTACGGAAATATGCGAGGTGCCATGTTCGATCTGTTCGGCCTGCGGCGCCCAGGACACAAGCATCGGGCCGGGCAGACCCGGCTGGGCGGATTTCATCGAGCGCTCCCCGATCAGTCCGGCACGCTGTTTCAAGTAAGCATCATCCAGCAGGCTCAGCCAGTTGCCACCGGGTGCGGCGACAAAATCGGGATCGGCGACATATTGGTTGCGGTCGGCAAAAGCCAGGCGGGCGGCTTCGCTGTATTGATGCAGCATAGCCACGCCCGGCTTGCCGTTCTCCAGCGGCTGCGGAACTTCTGCCACGTGCTGTAACAACCCGAGAATCTGCGCCACGGCGAGGCCTCCCGACGAAGGCGGCGGGAAGCCGCAGACGCGGAAGCTGCGCCAGTCGCGGCACAAGGGAGGGCGCTTTTTGGGCCGGTAGCCGGCAAGATCCTGCAGGCTCAGTAGGCCCGGGTTGGTCGGATGAAGGCGCACCTTGGCAACGATGTCCCTGGCTACTTCCCCTTGCAGCAGCGCTGCCGCACCTTCACTTGCAATTTTCTTGAGCACGGATGCAAGTTCGGGATTCCTGAGCAGATGGCCTGCCGGCCAGGGCTTGCCAGCGGCGTCAAAGAAATAGCTTCTTGCGACGGGATCCTGCTGCAGATGAATCTCATTGGACAGCAAGGCATGCAGGCGCGGGCCGAGCGGGAACCCCTGTTCAGCCAGAAGAATGGCGGGTTCAAACAGCCTGGCCCAAGGCAGCTTGCCATGCTGCCGGTGCGCCGTCTCGAGCATACTCACCATACCCGGCGCCCCGACCGAGCGGCCGCCGACCACAGCATCAAGAAAACGCATGGGTTTGCCGCCGGTGCCGAGAAAGAGTTCCCCCGCGACTGCGGCGGGTGCTGTTTCGCGGCCATCGTAGGCCTCCACCGCCAGGCCGTCCCAATGCAGCAGGAATGCGCCGCCGCCGATGCCGCTCGATTGCGGTTCGACCAAGGCCAGCACCATCTGCACGGCAATTGCGGCGTCCAGCGCAGAGCCGCCAGCCTTGAGCATCTGGTAGCCGGCATCGACCGCCAGCGGGTGGGCGGCGGCCACGGCAAACTTGCGTGTCGCCCAGCCGGATTTTTCCACATGGCCCGATGCGCCTTCCGGCTGTGCCGGTTGCGCCTGGATGACAGCGGGAATGGCGCAGAATGCCGCGAGCAGCAACGTCCGCAGCAGCGCAATCTGAGCGCGTGCTTGCAGGCGTCGAAGCGCAAACAAGAACGGCGCAGCTGTTGCGCTACGCCGCCTGTCGCTTGCGGGAACTGACATTGAACCTAGAACGGAATGTCGTCCTCGAAGTCGTTGAAACTGCTGCCCCCGGATTTTGCCGGAGCGGGGGACGACGCGGGCGGTGGCGAGCGGTCACGCCCGCTTTCCTCGGGCTGGCCGCTGCCCTGGCGCGAGCCGAGCATGCGCATTTCATCGGCAACGATCTCGGTGGTGTAGCGTTCCTGGCCTTCCTTGTCCTGCCACTTGCGGGTCTTGAGCGAACCTTCGATATATACCTGCGAGCCCTTCTTCAGATACTGCCCGGCGATTTCGGCGAGCTTGCGGAAGAACACCACGCGATGCCATTCGGTGGCTTCCTTCTTCTCGCCGCTGGATTTGTCCTTCCAGCTTTCGGTGGTGGCCACGGTGATGTTGGTGACCGCTTCGCCGCTGGGCATGTAGCGGACGTCCGGATCCTTGCCGAGGTTGCCAATCAATATCACTTTGTTCACCGAAGCCATGCTGCCTCCTTTAATGTTGTGTTTAGGGGCAATTTAATTTATCCAATAGACAAAATATTTGTCCAAAAATCGCGATTGGAGTAGATTAAATTTGTCCAAACTAGATGTTCCGCCGAACTCCTGATGATTGCGTTTCATTAGAACGCCCTGATCACCACCCAATTTGTATAGCTAATAATGTTACCGCATTGCGGCGCATCGCAAAGAATTATTGTCGTCATTGAAGTCCCGTCGATCGGAACCTCCAACATGGTGAACAACAGGATCACCCGACGCAATCACCATTACAGTATTTTCCACTCCGGGTATGAGCCTGAAGGATATAGAGGTTAAAAATCAAACGGCGTGCAACCCATTGAATTAAACAGGTTGCCCTACCGTTACTTTTTGCACGAAAGTGCCGCTATCCCGTGCTACTTCGACGCGATTGCGCCCGCCATTCTTGGCGGCATACAGAGCGGTATCGGCGCGACTCACTGTTTCATCCGGCTGTTCAACGCCATCATACTGGCTGACACCGATGCTGATTGTCACTGCGAAGGACTGGCTATCCGCGCGGATGGGTGAAGTTGCAACCTTCTCCCGCAGTTTTTCGGCAATGCGTCGCGCTTCGGCGGAATCACAGCCCACCAATACGATAAGAAACTCCTCGCCGCCCCATCGCACAGCTATATCGGATTCACGCAATTCCCCTAGCAGCATACTGACGACGCTGCTGAGCACTCGATCGCCGGCACGATGACCGTGTTGATCGTTGATTTGCTTAAAGTGGTCGATGTCGGCGAGCAAAATGGCAAGCGGCCGAGGCGAGCGTCGATAATCTGCCAGGACTTTATCAATGAGGATGTTGAAGGCATGGCGGTTAAGCAAGCCGGTGAGTTCGTCGGTCGTGGCCATTTCCTCGATACGCTGCTGGTAGCGGGACAATACTAGGTGTGCAAAGGCCAGAACCACCAACGTGACCAGCAAGCTAATGGCGAGGTTGATATACAAGGTTCGGCGTATGCCGGCGAGTGCCGTTTCTTCGTTCTGCTCCACGAATAGATACCACTTCAGTTCGGGCAGATAATTCACGTTGAGAATGTGGTTGTCGCCATTCGCCAGATATTGGTATGAGCCGGCTTTATCCCTGAGGATACGCTCAACGAGCGGCCCCAGTCCGGGGGTGTTGCGCAGATCCGGGGGACGACCGGTCTGATTGCCGAAGAGGACAACCTGCCCCTGGGTGTCGACAAAATAGATCGTGCGTTGAAAGCGTTGCTGATACTCGGTGATGAGGTGCCTCACGGCATCCACGGTAAGGCCGATGCCGGTAGCGCCGATATAGTTGCCGGAGAAATCGAAGACCCGGTAGTTGATGAAGATGGTGAGCGCATCGGCATTGGCGAGATCGGGATCGACGTTGATCTCGTAATCCGGTTTCATGTCGCGCACACGGTAATACCAGGCATCTCGCGGTTCGGTCGGCGATACGCGCTTGAGAACTCCCTTGCCGGTATAGTAAATGGCGCTCTTGTCGGAGACGAAAAAACTGCTGAATGCGCCATAGCGTTCTTTCATTTCGTTTAGATAACGACTTAGTTCCGTGACATTGCCCTCACCTTTCAGCACCCAATCGCGCAGGAAAGTGTCGTGAGCCATGGTTGAAGAAATCAGTACCGGCCGCACCAGGTCTTTCTGGATTTCGGAATAGATATTGCTCGCGGTAAGGGGAAGATCCTGGCCCGCAATGGCATTGCGGATCGCCTGCCTTGAAACGAAATAGCCCAAAAGGGTCGTGGCAAAGAAGCCCGCCAAGAGCAGCAGGCTCAACAGCAGCAGCAGGCTGCGGCGGTCGAAAATTCGGAATCCCGTCATGATCCGAGCAATTTTATTGCATGTTGGTTTGCGGTAGGGAGTTTGATCAGGTCAATAAGAATTTGTAGCCGGTTAAGGGCCGTCGTGCAAAACTTTCAAATGACTTGAATTTGCTCATTCTTCGAGCTAGAGAAGGGCCGGCCTGGAGACGTGAAATTCCGCTGACCGGTGTGCAGCAACCGAATCTAAAGAGTCATTCGCTCGACTGCGTCGTCGGAGCCATAACATTCAACCCTTGATCCAGGCGGTTCTCTTGGATGAAAGCCAGCGCCGCCGGCGCCGGCAGGGGTTTGCTGAACAAATAGCCTTGCAGGGTATCGCAACGAAGTCTCGCCAGAAAGTTGTGCTGTGCCGCGTTTTCCACTCCCTCAGCAACCACCTGCAAGCCGAGGTTATGTGCCAGGGCTATGGTGGCGGTGCAGATGGCGACATCGTTGGCGTCGGTCTCGATATCATTGACAAACGAGCGATCGAGTTTGAGGGTATGAATCGGCAAGCGCTTGAGATAGCTTAGTGAAGAATACCCGGTACCGAAGTCATCGATCGAAAGTCGTACGCCCAAATCGCGCAAACCCTGAAGTTGATTAATACTAGCCTCGGGATTGAACATCGCCACCGACTCGGTGACTTCCAACTCAAGGTCGACGCCGGCCAATTTATGGTTTTCGAGTGTTTTGGTCACATAGTCCAGCAAGGTCGGCGAGCGCAATTGATGTGCGGACAGATTCACTGCCATGGTCACGTCCATTAGTCCAACTTCCCGCCAGGCGCGAAGTTGGCGACAAGCCTCGTCCAGAACCCATTCCCCCAAGGGTATGATCAAGCCTGTCTCTTCGGCAACGGGAATGAATTTTTGCGGCGAAACCAGGCCCTCGCGCGGATGACGCCAGCGTGCCAGCGCCTCTACTCCCACCACGCGACCGGTGCGGACATTCAACTGCGGCTGGTAATGCAGTTCGAACTGTTTCTCCTCTATCGCCATCCGCAAATCACGATCTAGTCCCAGACGTTCTACAGCAGCTTGGTTCATTTCGGCAGTGAAGAATTGGGCATTGTTGCGACCCTGTGATTTTGCGTGATACATGGCGATGTCGGCATGTTTCATCAGCGTCTCGCAGTCATCCCCATCGTTTGGATAGAAGGCTAGGCCTATGCTCGGCGTGATATGCAGATCCTTCTCTCCAATCCAGTAGGGCTGGCACAACACCCGCAATATCTTGTCTGCCACACGGGCCACCGCGGTGGCATTGTCGACCTCGGTTAGGACGAGCACGAACTCGTCGCCGCCAAGGCGGGCGACGACATCGCTGTCACGTACGCTGCTATGCAGCCGGCGGGCTATTTCCACCAGCAGCCCGTCGCCGACAGAGTGCCCTAGAGTGTCGTTGATGCTCTTGAAGCGATCCATGTCGATGAGCATTACCGCCAACGAGAGCTGTTCCCGTCTTACCATGGCTAAAGCCTGAACCAATCGATTTTGCAGGCTGTAGCGGTTGAGCAGGCCAGTCAGGGCATCGTGATGAGCTAGGCGGGAGATATGTTCTTCGGTCGCCTTGCGCTCGCTGATATCGGTGAAACAGGCGATGTAATGCGTGAGTTTCCCTTCCATATCGCGTGCCACCGACACGGACAACCACTCTGGATATATGTTGCCATCCTTTCGCTTATTCCATATTTCGCCTTGCCAGTAGCCAACCTGGCCTAGTGCAGACCACATGTCCTGATATGTTCTGAGCGGGGTTCTACCGGAAGCGAGGAGGCGCGGATTCTTGCCGCGCAATTCGTCAATGCCGTAGCCCGTCAAGCGGGTAAAAGCTGAATTCACAGCCAGGATGCAGTTGTCTGGGTCGCAAATAAGTATCCCCTCGCCACTATGTTCATACACGTTGGCATATAGACGCAACTGCTCCTCGCTTGAGCGAATGGCCGCTTCGGCCCTTTTTCTTTCGGAGATGTCGCGGATAATGGCCTGACGAAAGCGTCGTCCGTCGATTTCAATAAGACGGGCGCTGACCTCCACCGGAATGGGTGTCCCGTCGCGGCTGCGTTGCACGGTTTCATAAACGCAGCCCTTGATATCCCAGCTTTGCACGTCTTCCTCGAAACTGTTCTGCGCTGCCGGAACGCGCAGCGCCGACGCATGCATCCCCTGCATCTCCGCCAGAGAATAGCCATAAGTTTCGACCGCACGATCATTGGCTTCGACGATGTGCGATTGTTCGTCGCACAACAAGATAATATCGTTGGCGTACTTACTGACATTTTCCAGTTGCCGTTTGGTTGATTCGTGCATCAAGCGTGTCTGGTAGATCCTGGCCAGCAGTGCGTTGCGCTGATTGCGCCACCAGATCGCCGTGATTACGGCCGCGCCCGACACGAACAACAGGGTAACGATCCCGACGACCCAGCCGGTACGCCGTATCGGTGCGTAGATTTCATCTTTGTCGATCTTCGAGACGATCAGCCAGGAAGTATCTGGAATCAAGCGTGCCGCACCGATCACTGCCACGCCACGATAATCTTCCCCTTCCAGGAAGCCTTCCTTTCCGCGCGCAGCCTGGGCGGCCAGGAGTTTTTCTTCAGTGGTCGAAAAACGCGTCGCGATGCCTTGCGCCTTCCGGTGTCGCAACTCGGTAAGATAAATGATGCTGTCTGCCTCGTGATGCGCCAGGAAAGTCTCGCCGCTTTGTGTCGGCATCGGCCAGGACTGGATCGAGGGGAACAGGGTCTTGGTAGGATCGGCACGCAACAGAATAACGCCGCTGGGCGGCGCCGAAGCGGCGCCTGAAGAGCGGATCGGCGCGAGTATGCCGATCCGCACATACTCGTGGCCGTCCTCGCGCAGATAGTGCAGGTCGGAATATTCGATGCTACCAGCGCGCAACACTTGGCTGATCTGGTTCATGCCAAAGGACGAGGGCGACAAGGTATCCGGATTGGTGCTCAGCACCAGGGCCGAAGTATTGTCGTAGAGCAGAATGTCTTCGTAGTCATAGGCGTCCCGTATCGCCACCAGTCGTTGCAGCAGGTGTTTTCTTCGCCCATCGTCGGCCATACCGTCCTTGAGCCAACGCTGGAAATCGGCGCGATAGGAATCGTCGTTTATCAGTGCGACAGCATCTCCGCGCCTTTCGTCGCGCCAGGCCAAGAACCGTTTCAGCTTGGCGTCGGTGATGCCGAAGAGATCCTTCTGGACGGCCTGCTGCATGCTGTGTCGATACTGCTCGAATACCATCGTTCCCAGCGCCGCAATGGCGGCGGCAAGCACCACAAAAATAATCAACGGCACCGCAGGCGAGGAAAATTTCCCGAAGACCTGGCTGACGGAATTCGGCTTGCTCCCCAAAGGAAAAGGCTCGGCAGCAGCGTATTCGGGCATCAGACTTTCTCGCATACATGGGACATAGGAGCAGCCAAACCAGAAGATTGGCTCAGCAAACAGTTCATTCTAGATAACCGAGGTCTCGCTGTTACTGCCCAGCCCGGCATTAGCCAGCGTGGCCATCTCATCTATGGAAAGGACGCGTTGGATATCCAGGATGATGACGAATTTGCCATTCACTTTGCCCATGCCTGCGATGAAATCGGCACGGATCTTCGCCCCGAAAGACGGCGGCGGCTCGATCTCGGAACCCGGAATTTCCAGCACTTCGGACACTGCATCGACCATGATGCCGAGATCCTGTTTGGTGTCGTCCTGGCGCATCTCGACGATGACGATGCAGGTGCGGCGTTGCACCGTGGATGTACTGCCGCCGAAGCGCGCGGCCAAATCGATCACCGGGACGACCGCACCGCGCAGGTTGATGACGCCACGAATGAAGGTCGGCATCATCGGAATTTCAGTGAGATTGCCGTACTCGATGATCTCCTTGACATTGAGGATGCCGACCGCATACAGCTCGCTGGCCAGGGCGAAGGTCAGGTACTGGTGCGCCTCGCCGGCCGACGCCAGCTGGCGGGCGGCAGTCAGTGAACGTTGCGCCTGTTGTCCGCCCATGGAATTTGCTGCGGGATGCGTGGTTTGAACTGGGTTTCCCATCTGGCCACTCCTCAGAAGCGCTCGAAATCCTGCTCGTTGACCGCAAGGTGGATTTGCTTGGCCGGCCGCGCATTCGCAATACGCGGTGCCGACGTTTCACTCTTCTTATGTCCCGACACGAGAGCGGCTTTCGAACCGCTGTCCTGATCGATCTTGAAGAAGGCCATTAGGTCCAGCAATTGGTTGGCTTGCCCGCCCATTTCCTCGGCGGTGGCGGCGAGTTCCTCGGAAGCCGAGGCATTCTGCTGGGTGGCCTTGTTCAACTGGCCCATCGCACCGTTGATCTGGCCGACTCCGGAGGACTGCTCCTGCGAAGCGGCGGCAATCTCCTGCACCAGGTCGGAGGTCTTCTTGATCGACGGCACCATGGTATCGAGCAGCTTGCCGGCCTGTTCGGCCATGCCGACGCTGCTGCTGGCCAGCTGGCCGATTTCCTGGGCAGCCACCTGAGAACGTTCCGCCAGCTTGCGCACTTCGGCCGCCACTACCGCGAAGCCCTTGCCGTGCTCGCCGGCGCGCGCCGCCTCGATCGCGGCGTTCAGCGCCAGCAGGTTGGTCTGGTAGGCGATGTCGTCGATGATGCCGATCTTGCCGGCGATCTGCTTCATCGCCTCGACCGTGTTCTTGACCGCCGTGCCGCCCTCGGTGGCTTCGGTGGCCGATTTGCTCGCCATGCCGTCGGTAACTTTGGCATTCTCGGTGTTCTGATTGATGCTGGCAGTCATCTGTTCGATGCTGGCGGATGTTTCCTCGACGCTGGCGGCCTGCTCGCTGGAGCTCTGGGACAGCGACTGGGCGGTCTGCGAGACCTGGCTGGCAGCGTTGTTGAGCGCTTCGGAAGCGGCGTTCACTTCGCTGATGGTGCTGGCGAGCTTATCCACCATGAAACACATCGAGGTCAGCAACAGGCCGGTTTCGTCCTTGGAGTTCACGTCGATCTTGACCGTCAGGTTGCCATTGGCCAGTTCCTGGGCCACACCCACCGCTTCATTGAGCGGCTTGGTGATGCTGCGCGTGACCCAGAATCCTATGCCAACCGCCAGCAGCACGGCGACAAGCGCCAGCATGAGCATCAGGTTGCGCGCCTGCTGGTATTGCTGCTCTGCCTCCTTGCCAGTCTGATCCATAAGTTCACCCTGGAACTTGATCAGTGCATTGACGCGTTGGCGGTATTCCGAAGCGCTCTTGCGAAAATCCGTTGCGATATATGCCCGTGCTTCCTGCGTTTTGTCCTCTTCGGTCAGCTTGATGATCTGGTTCTGCGCTGCGATGTAGCGTTCCCGCGATTCCAGAATCTGGTTCATCATTTCTATTCCTTTAGGTTGCGTCAGCGTCGGTTTCAGCGTTTCCCACGCCTTGCCGATGCTGGCGCGGCCGCTCAGGATGCGTTCCTTCGCTTGCTGCCGGGCTTCCTTCGAATCGCTGAGCGCCATGTCGCGTGCCGCAATGCCGATCTCATTGACTCCGGCAAGACCCGCTTCGAGCAGGACAACCTTGGGCCACTTGTTTGCGCTGATGTCCTCAATGGAATCGTTGATTGATGCCATGCGGGTAATGCCGAGGAAGGCGATGACAGTCATCAAAATCACCACCACGCCAAACCCCAGGCCAAGCCGGGTACCGATTTTCATATTGTTGAACATGGTTTACTCCTTTACAGAAAAGTCATCAGTGAAGCGCGCCGTCAGCGGCGTGCATGCGTTCTTCGGCGCCGGCGGCAAGATTCGCCAACGCCTGCACATCGAGGATGAGGGCGATCTCGCCGGAGCCAAGGATGGTGGAGCCGGCGATGCCCCTGAGATGGCCGAAAATGGCGCCGAGCGGCTTGATCACGGTCTGGAACTCGCCCTGCAGCACATCCACGACGATGCCAACCTTGCGCCCGCCGGCCTTGACCACCACTACATTCTCGCGGACGGGCTTGTCGCTGTTGACCTCGAACAGTTCCCGTAATCTGACGAACGGCAGCACCTCGCCGCGCAGGTTCAAATAGTTGCGCTCTTCGCTGCTGGGCTGCAATTCCATGCATTCCACCACCATCTCCAGCGGAATTACGAAAGTGGACTGTTCCACCCCCACCAGGAAGCCGTCGATGATCGCCAGGGTCAAGGGCAGGCGGATGGTAAAGCGTGAGCCGAGGTTCTCTTCAGAATCCACCTCGACCGTGCCGCGCAGTGCCTGGATATTTCTTCTGACCACGTCCATGCCGACGCCGCGGCCGGACAGATTGGTGACTTTCTCGGCGGTAGAGAAACCGGCTTCGAAGATCAGGTTGGCGATTTCCTGATCGGACAGGGTCTGGTTCTCCGAGATCAGTCCCTTCTCAAGGGCCTTGGTGCGGATTTTTTCCTTTGGCAGTCCGGCACCGTCGTCCACGACTTTTATGACGATACTGCCCGAATCATGGTAAGCGTTGAGCTCGACCCGGCCGGCTTGCGGCTTGCCTTTGGCAAGCCTGACGGCGGTGGGCTCGAGGCCATGGTCCATGGCGTTTCTGACCAGGTGCATGAGCGGGTCGCCGATTTTTTCGACAACCGACTTGTCAAGTTCGGTCTCGGCACCGGTGATCACCAGCTCGATTTCTTTGCCGAGTTCCTTGGCGGTATCTCTGACTACCCGGTTGAAGCGATTGAAGGTCTCGCCGATCTGTACCATCCTGAGCTGCAGTGCCGAGTCGCGAATGCTTTCGACCAGTCTTGAGAGCACCGAGGTGGTTTCGACCAGCACGGTCTGGCCGCTTTTCTGCGCCAGCAGGTTGGCCGAAGCGCCGGCAATCACCAGTTCGCCGACCAGATCGATCAAATGATCGAGTTTGTCGGCATGCACGCGGATCAGGCGGGCTTCGTCGGCTTTTTTCTCTGAAATCTGCTTCTGCTTGGTGACGGCGGCTTCGACGATTTCCGGCTGGAGCATTTGCTGTTCCACCAGGATCTTGCCCAGATGGGGGGCAGGCGGACCGCCTTCGACCTGGGCCGCGACGGCACTGCCGGCCTGCTGGGCCGCCAGGCCGGCGTCCAGCTCTTCCTGGGTGAGCGCGCCGCTCTTCACCAGGATCTCGCCCAGCCGCATGGTTTCTTCGGGCAGATGGGCGATCAGGTCGAGGTAGTCGGCGACCTTGCTGTAAGGCGGCAGGATGTGGAGCTCGCAGTCGTCGCGGACGAAGTCGAAGACGCGCTCGATGGCGGCCTTGTCGGCGTGGCTCCTGAAACTGATTTCAAAGCCGAGGTAGCAGGATTCCGGGGCCATCTCCTCCGGCTCGGGCAGGGCGTCACTGAGCGTGGTGATGTGGGCGATCTCGCCCAGCGAGAGCAGGTAGCGCAGGATGGCTTCGGGGTCCATGCCATTTCTCAGCACGTCGCGGCCAAAGCGCACCGAGATATGCCAGCAGTCGTTCATGGTCTTGCCTCCGCCCTCGCTTTCGACTGCAGCGGCGGTTTCAGCCGGGGTGGCGGCGGCGCTGGGAGCGACCGCACCGCCAAGGAAGCCGCGCAATTCATTGGCCAGGGCGCCACCTTTGGCCTGAGTCTCGGCATCGGCTTCGCGCATGTCGTTTTCGGCGAGATCGAGCAGGGCATTGAGGTGGTCGCAACAGTTGAGGATCACGCTGACCAGGGCGCTGCTGACGCTTATCTCTGCGTTGCGCAGCTTGTCCAGGGCATTTTCGACGACGTGGGTGAACTTCTCGATCATGCCCAGCTCGACCACGCCCGAGCCGCCCTTGATGGTGTGGGCGGCGCGGAAGATGGCGTTGAGCGTTTCCGGGTCGTGATCGCCCTGTTCCATGCGCATCAGGCCGGCTTCCATGTCGGTCAACTGCTCACGGGCTTCCTGGATGAAGACGCTGAGAATTTCTTCCATGATCTGTTCTCTGTGATTGGTTGCTTGCTTAAGGCTGGCGTTCAGGTGCGAATTCAGGCCGATTCCCGGGCGGGAATCACCAGGGGGTCGCCGAAGAAGCCGGCGATGTTGAAGAAGTCCATCAGTTCATGCACCCTTGGACTGTGGGCGACGATGCGCAGCGTCTTGCCCTGTTTCTGGCATTCGCGCTTGGCGAGCATCAACAGCTGGATGCCGGCAGTGTCGATTTCGCTGACGCGGGACAGATCCAGTTCGATGACCTGGGTCTGCGTCACATTGCCCATCAGTTCGTCTTTCAACGCCTCGGCTTGATAGATGGTCATATCCTGGTCGATGGCCAGACGGCCGGTGCTTGCGGTGGCATTCATAGAGACAAACTCCTCTTAAAACAGCTCGATTTTTGGTTGGGCTGCGCCGCTGTTGTCTTGGGATGGTGCGCCGCCCATGGCAGTGCAATGCGAATGGCGCTGTGACGACATCACATAACTGTCGTACATTTGATCCAGATGCTGCGATAGCGGCTTGAGCTCGAAATCCGGATCTTCGAACTCGTTGAGACGCTCTGCAAGCAAACAGGCATGGCTGTCGAGGCGATTAAGAGCGTCGATCACCTGTTCGATCTGTTGGCGCGCCACGTCCTGGAACTGCACGCTGGCCAGCGCATTCATGAACATCTCGGCAAGTTGCTGGCTGCTGTTGCGAATCTGCAGCATCACCTGGACTTCATGGTCGGTGACCTCATGGTAGCTTCTTCCCAGATCATCGAGTTGCGCCGCGAAGCTTTGCAGCGCCTTGCGTTCCGCTTCGATGTGTTCGCTGGACATCTTGTCCTTGAAGTGCGATTCGATTGAGATGGACACTGCCCGAATGCCCTGATCGATCTGGCTTACCGCTTGGTCAGTTGCACCTGACAACTTGCGAACCTCATCGGCCACCACCGCGAACCCTCGCCCGACCTCGCCGGCGCGAGCGGCTTCGATTGCTGCATTTAACGCCAGTAAATTGGTCTGCTTGGAAATGCTGCGGATCAGTTGCACCAGGGAGCCGAGCGACTGAGCTTCCTTGACGACTTGTTCGACATTCTGCCGATCCGTCTCGCTCGAAACGATCCGCTCCTTGATGTATTGATCGAGCGTGCCAATGAGTTCACGGTTGCGCTCGATACGTGCTTCGGACTGGGCCAGCATTTCGTTTGATTCGTGGCTGGATGTGTCGACGAAACTGTTGAGATGCGTCACCACACCATCGATAGTCTGCAATCGACTGGCAATGTCGAAGGCAGCTTTCTCGGTTTCATTTATGACCGAGCTCAGCTGGATGCGTACTACGTTATTGTAGGTGCCCACCTGGTTTAGTTGTTCAGCCACCTGTTCGGTCGTAGTGACATAAGCGTTGTTGAGTCTGGCAGTTTTCTCTTGCTGGCTTTGCATGCCGAACAGCCAGTCACGATAGATGGCCGTCGAGACCAGGCGTTGGCCAAGAAAGGCAACCGAGATCATCAGAAAACTACCCAACGCCCCTCCCTCATTTCGTTTCAAGCCTATGGCAGGCAAAAAGTCGTCGACCCACCACACATTGAATAAGTAGACTGTCAATGCAGCACCGATGCCGACCACCAGAAATACCAGAATCTGGCGACGTAGAAGGAGCATGAAATCCATGGTCTAGCGCACAACCAGCTTGATGGTGTCGAGCAGTTCGTCGGCAGTGGCGGGCTTGACCAGCCAGCCCGAAGCGCCAGCGGTCTTGGCTTCGGCACGCTTGGCCTGCTGCGATTCGGTGGTGAGGAAGAGGATCGGCATGAACTTGTAGCTGGGCAGCTTGCGCACTTCCTTGATGAACTCGATGCCATTCATGCCGGGCATGTTGAGGTCGGTGATGAGCAG
>JACRAR010000077.1 GCA_016234745.1 Betaproteobacteria bacterium
CACGCCAGTCATTTGGTTTTGCTGAATTCATGATCATGGATCCTGTGCTTGCCTACCATGAACGTTCCAAGCATCAACTCGATCGATACGCCCCAGGTCCAGTCGACCTTGACTGGAACTCGCAGCCCGATCCCTTTCGTCGATATGCGGTGAAGAGCCGCTCCAGTCTGGAATGCTGTCATCTGGCGCCCCTCTGAGAAACGATTTATACATGGTGGCCGGTGCTCACCTTAGGATTTCAATCGCTTATCTGTCAATTCCGTATGTAAAGGTTTGCATAGCGACCCCGAGCCGCCGCTCAAGGTTTTATAAAGCAAAGCGCAGGGTATCCCACATCCGGTGCTGATCAGACCGCAGACATTTAATCCGAGTATTCAGCAAACGTATGGCTACGAAGAATGTTCGGTGCTCAGGAGTCAAAGACTGCCAGTAACGTGCCTTGCTATTTCAAAATGAAAACAGCGCGTCGATCTTGGCTGCACAGATGAAATCGTTTCTTGTCAGGCCCCCGATAGCGTGGGTCGTGTAGGTGACCGTACACTTATTGTAGCCAACCGCGAGATCAGGGTGATGATCCTCGCGGTGCGAGATCCAAGCGGTGGCATTGGCGAAAGCCATCGTTTCATGATAGTTCCTGAAATGCCAAGTTTTGACAATGGAGTTGCCGACACGTGACCAGCCGTCGAGTTGCTTCAGAAGTTCCGTGATTTCGGCATCGATCAAGGGTGGCACGCCGCCTTCGCAGGGTTTGCAATTGCCTTTTGAAAGATCGCATGCGGTATCCATGGCGACTCCTATTTAAATTTGTAATACTGCTGGTTGAGATAGGCGGTGACATGCTCCTCTTCCTCTGGATGCCAGCCTGCTGCTGTATTTTTTGCGCAAATGCCGACGCGCTCGCGCAACGCCTTCTTGTCGTTGACGAGTCGTGGTGAGCGTGTGTAGATCTTGCTGCCATCGACGCCCATCTGTTTGACGTGGCATGACACACATTGCTGGTCATGAAGGGGTTTGCCGAGCTTCGGGTCACCGGCGGCACCGGCCGTCGTGGCCAGCAGCAGTAACAAGGTCAGTAAGTGGCGCAAGTCGGTTCCTTTCTTAAGGCACACAGCCTGGCGATGTGCAAGCTGGCGGGAGGGCGAGAGTAATGGAACAGTGATTGTATCTGGTCGTGCATCAGCGTTGCCTCATTGTCCTGTCCCCTATAGACCAGCTCTGTGACAGGTTAGTTCGCCGAGGAATACAGCAATCATTTAATTCTGATCTTATCCGCGTACACCTAATCGGCGTCTTCGAACGGTATCTTCCCGTCCTGCTCGAAACGTTTCTTCCTTCTGGCACTGAATGCCCACCACACCACTCCAATGAATGCCACGAGGAGCATGACTAGATACAATTCAGTACCGATGGGATCCATTGATTGCCTCAGTCCAGATGCATGTCAACGCTTAATGTGAGATATCTCGGTACCTTCGATGCTAAGGCTTGCCATGAGTCCCTGCTGGTCAAATATGAAAGCGTAGGCATCCTGCTTCAGCGTGGACGTCGACAGATTTTTGGCAACTCCCTCATCTACAACCACAACGGTCGGTCCGACACCAAATTCCCACCCCTTCGACTTGTCCAGATATTTCACGGCTTTGTCACTCATGAGAAATACCACGTAGGCGTATGACTCCGCACCGGCCTGCCAGCCCCAAGAGGCGGAGACGGAATTGTAGTAGCCGGCGAATTTCGCATTCTTAGTGAGTACACCTTCACCATAACTTCCCCCGAATACCAGTCCCGCCTTAACTATATTTGGAAAAACCAGAATCGCCTTGGCCTTCCCGGAAATACTTTCAGCAACCGAATTGTTTTTATACAAAGCATGCAGAGCTTGCGCGGCATCCTTATTCAGGTCTTCAGCGGTCGCGGCATTTGCATGATTGCAGATTGCACCTATAAAGAATGCGGTGGCAGCCACGAGTAGCAAATTATGTAAAGTGCATTTTATATTGAGCATGTTCTTATCCTTTAAGTAGTTTCAAAATCCTTGACACTGATCAGAGACCACCAGCGGATGATTGATGTATTTCTTCATACAGACTGTGCGTTACCGAACAGAAACTATGGCCGGAGGGACTAGGCTTTCGAGATGAAACCCTGTCTCGATCACCGTCCTCATCTCCCTTTTCCTGGGAAGATTAGCGCCTTGATCCGTACCAGTGCCACGCGATACCAAGCCGCTTTAATTTTTCGTCAGCGACCGGCTGGGTCGAGGCTCGCCCACCAGATTTTTTGTGAGCAGCCAACCAAACTGAGGCCCTGATTTTTATTCTGGGCTTACGATAGGCTGGTGTCCACGTTATTCTGTTGAAAAACTCGTTCCAAAATTTACACGATGACAAAGGCATATCGGCGACATCTCAGATCGCTCCAGAAACGGCGATCTCATACCAGGCAATGGGTGAAGGACCCTCGGAAAATAGTCAATATCGGGTTTCAGGGAGTTTTTCAACAGAATACACGTGATTGCGGCCTCTCGCGCCGGTAAAGTGAATGGCTCTTCCTTGCTGGCTAGAGCCAGTGACGACCGGCAGCTATGTGGAAGCCAAAATTGGTAACGTGCCCGGCTACAAGATCTGAACAAACAAGGAGACGGCGATTGTCTCTCTGAAATATTCCGTCTGAGTAACCATTTGTTCTGCAGAACTCGGGACTTCTCACCGCCTCGAAGCCGAGCCGCATCCAGGCCAGACCAAGCGAACATCTGGCTGTCCCCGACAACCATACCCCCCTCCCTCGACCAAACTTGCCCCTACAAGTTGCGCAAAACGCACTTCCTGTTACTTTGTTTCGTACCGCAAAAATACTCACTCTGTCGTTAAAAGGCATCTCCATGAAGAAACTGCTCGCTCTTATTGCAGTCGAACTGACGACTTTCCTCCTGCCCCAGGCCCATACGGAGGTCAATTTCCTCTTTGCGCTAGCCCATGCGGGTAATCTCACAGCCAAGGCACCAACCACCGCCCAGATCGAAGTCGGCTTCTCGCCCGACGAGGGCGCGGAGAATCTCGTGCTCAAAACCATCGGCGCAGCCCGCACCGAGATCCGCGTCCTCTCGTACAGCTTCACCTCCGCCCCGATCACCCAGGCCCTCCTCGCCGCCAGGCGTCGTGGCGTCGATGTCGCAATGATTGTCGATCACAAGAACAATATCGCCGAGGACCGTTCCGGCAAGGCCAAACATGCCTTGAACGCACTGGCGCATGCCGGCGTCCGAATCAGGACCATCTCGATCTACCCGATTCATCATGACAAGACTCTCATCGTCGATGGCCGGCATGTGGAAACTGAATCCTTCAACTTCAGTGACGCGGCCGCCCACCGCAACAGCGAGAACGTCATCGTCCTCTGGAACCACCCAGATCTGGCACAAATCTGTCTGCGCCATTGGCAAGATCGCTACGCTCGGGGACGGGATTACCTGCCCGGTTGATCGACCTTCCCACCGCCCGCCTCCATAAAGGAAGAAATCGCCAATGGAAACCAGTGTCCTCATCCTTTGCTCACCATTGCTTCGTTTGCCCTCTTGACCGGCATGATCGCATGGGTCTGTCTGCGCCCTTCTCCGCAAGCTGAAGCCTTGCCTTTGCCTGCAATAACCGAACCCGTCCTGCCTGACATCCAGGAGCGGGCCATCGCGCGCCTGCTACGACTGTCGCATTTCCGCCGGATTCTGGACGGATCCGTCTTCGACTACCACTGCGGCGCCAGTCTGGAGATCTGCGACTGCCAACAGCTGCCCTATCCCCATCTTATCCTCCCGTATGGCGACAAGCAGAGCGTGGTGTTCGAGACCGCCGACGCGCTGGAACAGTATGTCGTCGTCCAGGAGACCGTGGCAGAATTGCTCAGGACGGGCATGAAGGCGTCTGGGCCTGTTGCGGAGGGCAGCTGACATGAGCTACCTGCCCGAAGTGTTTGTCGGTCCCCTGCGCATCGGTGCTTCACCGGCGGCAGTCGACGTGCTTTTCGCCGAAACGGCAGTGTGGGTTGCTGGGCGAGGACCTTTCGCCCGAGGAGTGGCTGACTCAGTTGGAGTTGGAGGTTCTGGCAAAGGGACTACCCCTGCCACGTTGCGCTCTTGAAACAGGGGCACCAGCAATTGCACAAGGGGACGTTACCCTCGTGTGGTCGGCATTCCACTTCTCCAATGGCCCACGTGGGTACAATACCCTTCCCCCGATCCTGATGAAGGGAATGCCAAGCCGCCCGTCGCGGCGGTCGCGGCGGAGGGTCATGACCGAGACACCAATAAAACGTGCCGCTGCCCCCTCAGAAAAATTGATTGGCGCAGGAAACTCTTGCTGTTGAAGAGACACTGAAGACATGCCAAATACCCCCAAAATGGAGGCGCCCCAGATCACGCTCTAGGTGGGCGGGCTCAATGCCTGGCATGAATGCGACAAAGCGCGGCGGTGCCATGCGCCGGAGGCGACGCGCGCGCATGTCGGTTGCATATCATCGCCTAGTGAGCCGGCGGGCTTACGATCGATACCGGCTTAGCCCTCGGCAGGGATGGTCAGAAGATGGTCAGAAGCGTACCGGAATTTTCTAACGAGTTGATTCCAAATCCTGGCTGATTTTGCATTCCCCACTTCTACCCGGGAATGACATGGTTTGCCACAGCTATGCCACAATGAGTTGTGGCAAAAGGGGATAAATCCAGATCGTTAGTGAATAATGGATAACACTAATATCATGATTTATTAGTAAGATATTGGAGGCGGGGGTCGGAATCGAACCGGCGTAGACGGCTTTGCAGGCCGCTGCATAACCACTTTGCTACCCCGCCGAGCCGCTAAGAGCTGGCGTTCAGACAAAAAAGGAAAGCTTGCGCTTTCCCTTGAATTTGGAGCGGCAGAAGAGTCTCGAACTCTCGACCTATACCTTGGCAAGGTATCGCTCTACCAACTGAGCTACTGCCGCAAGACAGGCGCGAATTATAGCGACTCCGCCGCCTGTGTCAACGTGGTTTGCGCCTCACTTGCTGCGCAAGGAAATCTCCGGCCAGGCTTTTCTCAGGTAGTACACCATCGACCACAAGGTCAGCACCGCCGCGATCAGAAGCAGCCAATTCCCCAACCGCAACATGCTCAGCCCAAACAAATCATCGCTGTATAGCAGCAAGGGAATGGCGATCATCTGGGCCGTGGTTTTAACTTTGCCGATGAAGGAAACTGCAATGTTCTTGGCTGCCCCGATCTTTGCCATCCATTCACGCAAGGCGGAAATCGCGATTTCCCGGCCGATGATGATGAAGGCAATCACGGCGTCGGCGCGCTCCATCTGGATCAGTATCAGCAACGCCGCGGCGACCATCAATTTGTCCGCCACCGGATCGAGAAAGGCGCCGAAAGCCGAGGTCTGCCCGAGTTTGCGTGCCAGCCAGCCATCGAACCAGTCGGTGACTGCGGCGATGATGAATATCGATGTCGCGGCAACATTCTGCTCGCTCGGCAACAACCAGTTCGGCCCAGCATAGAAAACACCGACGAACAGCGGTATCAGGAGGATGCGCGCCCAGGTGAGAAGGTTGGGAATATTCAGTGGCATGTCGAGTAGTTGTTGCCTCTATGTCAGTGTAATGCCCCATGAACGACTTCGGCCAGCGCCCGGCTGATTCCTGTCACCCGGCACAGGTCGTCTACCGTCGCCGCCGCAACGCCCTGCAAACCGCCGAAATGCGCCAGCAGCTTGCGCCGCCGTGCCGGACCGACGCCGGGGATTCCCTCCAGCTTTGAAGTGCCGCGTGTTTTTGCGCGCCTCGCACGATGCCCCACGATGGCAAAGCGATGCGCTTCATCCCGCACTTCCTGAATCAGGTGCAAGGCTGGGTGATGCGCGGGCAATTTTACCGGTTCTGCGCCTTTGCCGAGTATCAATGTCTCCAGCCCCGGCTTGCGTCCTTCACCCTTGGCGATTCCGAGTGTGGCAAGGTGTTCCAGGCCGAGCTCGGCCAGCACCGCATGTGCCACACTCAATTGTCCCTGGCCGCCGTCGATGAGGATCAGGCTGGGTGCAATGGCTTCTCCTGCTGCGACTTTCTCATAGCGGCGGGTCAAGGCCTGGCGCATCGCGGCGTAATCGTCGCCGGGAGTAATTCCGCCGATGTTGAAACGACGATACTCGCTTTTTTTCATCGCACCGTCGACGCATACCACACAGGACGCAACCGTCCCCTCGCCTTGCGTATGACTGATGTCGAAACATTCGATACGCGCCGGCAGATCGGCCAGGCCCAGCGTCTCGCGCAAGGCTTCCAAACGTGATTGGGCGCCGGTTGCCGCATGGCGGCGTGCCTCGATGGCCAGCCGGGCATTGTTTTCCGCCATGGCCAGCCAGGCGCGCTCCATTTCGTTGCGCGGCAGGCAGACGGCGGCGTGTCTTTCCAGCGCTGCGAACAAGGCACTGCATGCTTCCGTCACATCGTGGCTCAGAATCAGTCGAGGCGGAAGCGGATGCTCGAGATAGTGCTGCTCGATGAATGCCAGCAGCCCCTGGGCCGCATCGCATGCCTCGGCGCCGTGCGGAAAATGGGCACGGTCGCCAAGATGCAGGCCGCCGCGCACCATCGCCAGGTTGATGCAGATGGCAGCGCCATCAACCACTGCAGCAAGAATGTCCACATCCTCTTCTCCCGCGCTGCTCACATATTGCCGGTGCAGCACGGCCTGCAGCGCACGTACCTGATCGCGCAATAGCGCGGCCTGCTCGAAGTCGAGCCGGTCGGCGGCGGTTTGCATGGCAGCAGTCAGTCCGCCGATGACTTCGCCGTGGCGACCGCGCAGGAACAATTCCGCAAGGCGCACATCTGCGCCATAGTCCTGTTCCGAGACCAAGCCGACGCAGGGTGCCTTGCAGCGCCTGATCTGGTGCAGCAGACAAGGCCGCGAGCGATGCATGAAGACCCCGTTCTCGCAGGTTCGCAGCAGAAAGGTCTTTTGCAGCAATTGAATGCTTTCGCGCACCGCCAGGCTGCTTGGATAGGGACCGAAATAACGCGATTTCTTTTCGAAACTGCCGCGATGAAATGCCAGCCGGGGAAACCGGTCCCCGGACAAGACGATGTAGGGATAGGATTTGTCGTCGCGAAAGAGGATGTTGTATTTCGGCGCCAGCTTCTTGATGAGGTTGTTTTCCAGGAGCAAGGCTTCGGCTTCGGAACGTGTGGCCGTGATATCCACCTGGACCACCTTGGTCAGCATCAGGGCGATGCGCGGGCTCTGCAGGTTTTTCTGGAAGTAGGAGCTGACGCGTTTCTTGAGATTCTTGGCCTTGCCGACATACAGCACGTCACCTGCACTGTCGAGCATGCGATAGACCCCCGGCAGGTCCGGCAGGGTCGCCAGCAATTCCTTGGCATCAAAGGGCTTGGGCGACTCGTTCAAGTTCGCTACTAACTGCGGTGAAGACTGCGGCAAAACCATCGGCCGTCAAGCGCCGCGTTTGCGTGTTGTAGCGGCTGCAGTGATAACTGTCGATGAGCACGCGCTCTCCGCTGCCCTGCGTGGGCAGCACATGGCGGGCGCCATGTTGGAAAGCAAAGGCATTTTGCTTCAGGTCCAATGCCATCAAGACCGCCTTGTGGGCAATGCCACCCAGCGCAAGGATGACCCGAAGCTCGGACGAACGCTCCAGTTCAGCGGCAAGATAATGATTGCAGCTGCGGATTTCAACTGGCTCGGGTTTGTTTTGTGGCGGCAGACATTTGACGGCATTGGTGATGCGACAGTCGATCAACTCCAGGCCATCTTCAAGCGCCACGGATTCCCCACGGTTGGCAAAGCCAAAGCGATGCAGCATCTGGTAGAGCAGAATGCCCGCATGATCGCCGGTAAACGGCCGGCCGGTGCGATTCGCACCATGCAACCCAGGCGCCAGACCGACAATCAGCAGGCGTGCCCGCGGATCGCCGAATGGCTCCACCGGCCGTGCATGATATGCCGGGTGCTGCTGGCGCACCTCGGCCAGAAATCCTGCCAGCCGCGGGCAATGGGTGCAGTCGCCGAGTTTTTCGGGAAAGGTCGCTGAGCGCATGGATAAATGTCGTGAGTTAAGGGTAGGATTCTGGCTTTAAGTGGCGCGGCTTGTCCAGCGATGCGGGGAAGAAACTGGGATATCTTTTGCCGGGTGATCGACAATTTTGGCGACATCGGATTCTGCTGGCGACTGGCGCGCCAGCTCGTTGCCGAACACGACCTGCGGGTGCGCTTGTGGGTGGATGACCGCGCCAGCCTGAACCGGCTTTGTCCGGAAGTAAACATGGCAGATGTCGAACAAGTGCTGCAGGGCGTTGCAATCAGGCACTGGACAAGTCCTTTTCCCCCGGTCGAAATCGCCGATGTGGTCATCGAAGCCTTCGCCTGCGAGCTGCCCGAGAGTTATCTGGCCGCGATGGCAGCGCGGCCCAAGAAACCGGCGTGGATCAACCTGGAATACCTCAGCGCGGAAAATTGGGTGAGCGAAAACCATGGATTGGCCTCACCGCAGCCCCGCATGCCGCTCACCAAATATTTTTTCTTCCCGGGATTTACCCCGTACACAGGCGGCCTGTTGCGTGAAAAAAACCTGGTTCGGCAACGCACTGCCTGGCAGGCCGATCCGGGCAATGCCTGGCAGCACCTCAAGCTCCCCCCAGCCGAAGCAGGTGAAATTTCAATCTCGCTGTTTTGCTACGAAAACTCTGCCCTGCCGGATCTGTTGCGCTGCTGGGCGGCGGGCAAAACCAGAATCCGCTGCCTGATCCCCGCGGGCCAGGCCCTGACGCAGGCCGCCAGCAGCTTTCCACAGCAGGACCTGGCTATCGGCGCAGCATTCCGGCAAGGCAATCTGAGCGTGCATGCCCTGCCCTTCCTGAGCCAGGAGCTTTATGACCGTCTGCTCTGGTCCTGCGATCTGAATTTCGTCCGCGGCGAGGATTCCTTTGTCCGCGCCCAGTGGGCTGCGCGACCATTCGTCTGGCAGATCTACCCGCAAGGACATGCCGCACATCATGCCAAGCTCGAGGCATTTCTCGCGTTGTATTGCACCCGACTGGAAGAACCAGCGAAAACCGCCTGCAGGCAATTCTGGCTTGCCTGGAACGGCTTTGGCCAGACTGGGGCTGACCAGTCCTGGACGGCTTATTGGCAGCAGCGGGGAACCTTGGCCACACACGCCTCCCAATGGGCGGCACACCTCTCCGAAGCAGAGGACATGGCTTCTCAGCTCGTCCGATTCTGTGAAAATTTGCTATAATGCCCGATTAAATTTTTTGCGCAGGACGCATTATGAAAACCGCTCAGGAACTCCGCGTTGGCAATGTCATCATGATCGGCAACGACCCGATGGTGGTGCTCAAGGCCGAATATAACAAATCCGGCCGCAATTCCGCCGTGGTCAAGATGAAAATGAAGAACCTGCTTTCCGGCTCGGGTACCGAATCGGTATACAAGGCCGACGACAAGTTCGACCTGGTCGTGCTCGATCGCAAGGAAGTGACATATTCCTACTTCGCCGACCCCTCCTATGTGTTCATGGATGCCGACTACAACCAGTTCGAGGTGGACAGCGAAAACATGGGCGATGTGCTCAACTATCTTGAAGACGGCATGGCATGCGAAGTCGTGTTCTACAACGGCAAGGCAATTTCGACCGAACTGCCGAACTCGGTCGTGCGTGAAGTGGTCTACACCGAACCCGCCGTCAAGGGTGATACCTCGGGCAAAGTGATGAAACCTGCGAAGATCAGCACCGGTTTTGAATTGCCCGTGCCGCTGTTCATCGGCATCGGCGACAAGATCGAAATCGACACGCGCACGGCCGAATACCGCAACCGCGTCAAGTAGCCACACCACCTTCCTTGCTGACGCACTGCCTGTATCACGCTCTGCGTGCTACAGGAGGTCTAGGGCTGGCCCCCTTCTACAATTTCATGCGCAAAGCCAGGCCGAGATAAGTGAATCCGTTGTTGGGCTGCTTGATCCGGCCGTTGGAGACATGCTGCAGAAAGAGCGCCGTTTCATAGCGGTCTTGCGGGCCGAAGGAGAACCCGGCGCCGAGTCTCTCGCCGAATTGCGCAGCGATAGCCATGCGCCGTTCGTCGATCTGCGTGTGCGAAAGCAGGCGCACACCGATACCGGCCTCAAGGAAGGGATGAATGGCACCCTGTTGCGGCGCCAGCCAACGCACTTGTGGCGTCACACCGATATTCACCACGGGCGAATGCTCGTTCTTGTCATCCCTGGAATGCCAATAGCCGACTTCCGCAACCAGGCGCGTGACGAGTCCGTGATCCTTGAGCCAGGTGCTTGAATAAAAATTGTCCCAATACACTTCAGCGCCAGCGACGTCCACATTGCTGCCATAGCCGCCAAGGACCGCTATCCCGGTTGGCGCGGAAAAAGATTCAGCGCGCGCCACGGAAGCAGTTGTCAGGGCAACCATGCTGGCCAGAAACAAACTCGCGCAGACGCGCAGCGAAGCACTTTTGGCGCTCTTGATGATATTTCGAGTTCTCACGTTTTGCCTTTTCAGATTGACGCTGCCAGATACAGAAAAACAGGCGTTGAATCCTGTTTCAACAAGTTTATCAGAGGGGGCCGTGAAACTGTTGCTGGGACTAGTGGGCTGTAACAATTAAAGCGGGAGTGATGCGCCGTGACGTGTCGAAGTATTTCCATTTCACGGGCTTGGGTTGCTTGTTGTACTGGCGGATATAGCGCATGAGCTTTCTCTTCAGGTCAGGAACCGAAGTGAATAC
>JACRAR010000080.1 GCA_016234745.1 Betaproteobacteria bacterium
GATCGTCGAGATGCAGCAGGATGACACCAAGCAGGATCTCGGCATCATGGTCGATGCGGTGTCGGAGGTACTGGAGATTCCCGGTACCGAGATCGAGCCCCCACCGGCTTTCGGCGCCAAGATCCGCGCCGATTTCATCGCTGGCATGGGCAAGGTCAATGGCAAGTTCGTCATCCTGCTCGACATCCAGCGCGTCCTCTCGGTTGATGAGATGGCTACTTTAGCCAAAGTTGATGAACAAACCGCTGTTGAGGCCGTGATGGAGATGCATTAGAAATACCTCCAAGCACAGCACCGAGGCGCATTAAGAACCTATCCGTGAATAATCCGGCCCTGGATTATTCACGGATAGGCTCTAATTCGCAGGACCGCCGCAATTAATCAGCATCAGCGAGATGTCATCCTGCGCAGTGGCTGAACCGACGTGTCGCGCCATGGCATCCTTTACTGCGGCAATTCTCTGATCCGGCCGGGTGGAGCGCAGCGCCTGGCAGAGCCGTTCCACGCCGAACAAATCGTTGGCATCGTTGGCATTATTGGCGGCCTCGATCAGCCCATCCGAGTACATCACGAACTGCTGACCCGCTTGGCATGCAATCCTTTCGGTGGCAGACATTTTCTCATCGAATTCGGCGATACCCAACGCGAACTGATTTGCACTGATTGACCGCGCCAATCGACCGTCGGCATCCAGCAACAGCAAATCCGGCATGCCGCCGATCCAGACCTCGGCACTGTTCTGCCGGGCATCGAGGCACAGCAGCGTCGCCGCAACAAAGCGGCCCGTGGGAAGAGTTTCGAGCAGGTTACGATTGATCTCGCCAAGAATTTCCTTGACGGCGCATCCGCGTTTTGCCATGGCGTGAAACAGGGACAGCACCGGGAGAACGGTGATCGCAGCAGCCAGCCCATGCCCCGTCGCATCCGCCATCAGGGCGTAAAGCTGGCCTTCCGGTCCCGGCACTGCGGCAATCACGTCACCGCTGAACGTCTCGGTGGGCTCAAACCAATAATTCACCTGTGCGCTGGATAATTCGTCACGCTGTATCAGCCGCATGATGATGCTCTGCGTTAAAGTATTTTCCTCCTCCTGCCTGTGGCGATAGAACTGCAGCTGGCGGTTCAATTCAAGTATCTCGAAGGTGCGCAAGCCGATGCTGTCGTAGAGATCGCTGACGGTATTGATGAGCGAATCGTGCAGCGGATTTTCCGCCAGCCCCGCTTGCTCGGCGGAGACGCCGGCACGCAAGGCAAGAATTTCCCTGGCCATCCGTCGGTCTATCCCGGTGATGTGATGCACCAGCCATTTCACCAGGAAAGCCAGCAGATGATTGGTCACATCGGCCGGGTTGGAGTCGATCATCTCTTCCGCCCGCAGGACGATATTGACGAACCCCTGGTGATCCTTGATATGAGCCGCCTGGTTCGCTGCATTGACCGGCAAGGCCGCCATCAAGTCTTCTTCGTGGCGGAAATGGTAGACCGTATAGTCGCGCAACTTGGCAAGAACGGCAGCAAGTTCCCCCGGCGCGGCGCCTCGAACGTGCAAGTCACCCATCGTATTGATGAGTTCAATCAGCCGCTGGTGCTGGCTGTCCACGTCAGGCAGGCCGGTCGCCAGTTGGTCGCTCCAGGTGAGGACTTGCTCGACTGTCATGGATTGCCCCTCCGTTGTATAGCCTCCTGCGGCAAGGCAATGCAGAATCGGCTTCCTTGATCTTCGCCTGCGGATTCAGCCCAGATGCGCCCCTGGTGATGTTCTGCAATCTTGCGGCATAAGGCCAAGCCGATCCCGTTGCCTTCATAGGCAGTACGGCCCTGCAAACGCTGGAAGATCTGAAACAGCCGTCCAATCTGGTCGGGGACGATACCGATGCCGTTATCGGCTACGCAGACGCACCATTCATTGCCGTTCACCGCGCCGGTCACGACGACTTCCGGTGCCCGTCCGGCGCTACAGAACTTGAGTGCATTGCCGATCAGATTCTGCAACAGGCGCAGCATCTCATCCGGACGGACAAAAATTTTCGGCCACTCGCCTTCAATGCTGACACTTGCCTGCGCCTCGGCAATTGCCGGTTGCAGGAACATCAGCGCCTCGTCGACCACAGACCGGCTTTCCACCCAGGCGGATGGCTCGCCTTTGCGCCCGACCCGCGAATATTCAAGAAGCCCGACCATCATTTGGTCGAGACGCTTGGCGCCATCTATGGCAAAGTTGAAGTACTCCCGCTTCTCGCCGTCGATTTTATCGCCGAGTTCCATTTCAAGCAGTTTCATGTAGCTTGAGATCATCCGCAGGGGTTGGCGCAGGTCGTGTGAAACGGCATAGCTGAACTGCTCCAGGTCAGCATTGGAACGGCGGATTTCCGACTCCACCTGCTTGCGCAGGGTGATGTCGGAGAAGCTCGCAAGACTTGCCCATACCCGCCCCTGGTCATCCTTCACGGGAGAGCCGAATACCTCCAGCAGCGACTTCGTGCCGTCGGGACGTTCTATCACCACGTCATCGACATGCGACGACACGCCGTCCATTCCCCGCACTATGGGCAATTCTTCAGGCGGATAAGGGTCGTGGCTTCCCAGCTTGTAGGCCTGATAGACATCGGCGATATTTTCTCTGGATACGTCCGGAAGAATTCCCCGCCCCAGCAGATGAACCGCCGCATCGTTGGCAACCAGCGGTTTTCCGGATGGCGCCTCCACCATGAAGACGCCAACGGGGAGATTCTTGAGCAGCGTGGAAAGCAGATTGATCTGGTTCTTGAGGTTTGTTTCGCTGCGTGTCAAATTCTCATTCACGACGTCCAGTTTGCGTTTTTGCTCATCCATCTCCCTAAAAATCAATTCCAGCGGCTGGCGGACACCGGAAAGCACAATGGCAATGAACGCCAGGGCCACGGAAAGAAAACGGAAGTAGTGGCCGAGTTCGTTGATGAAATCATAGAAACCGGCGTAGCGCGTGAAACAGAATTCAGTTGCCACAGCCAGCCACAACGATGCGACCAGCAGAATAAATATCTTCGGTTCGAACTGGTGCCTGGAACGGTGAAGCAGAATCAAGCCCGCCAGCAGCATCGCGATGATGATGTACTCGCTGTATACCTTGAACGGCGTCAGTCCGACGCCATCGATGAATGTGGCGGGAAACAACTGATACATCACCGCCATGCAAGCGGCAATCGCGATGGCTGCGAATCCTGCGCTGACAGCGAAGAAATTGGGTTTTCTGCTGATGAAAAGCGGACCGCAAACCAGGGCCAGCGCCTCAAGATAACGGGCGGTGAGCCAAAACTGGGTGGGATAGTTGGTCGAAACCCCCGGGAAAAGATTCATTCCCCTGAATGTCAGCGTATGAAAGACATCCACAACCCCGATGGCGCCGTAGGCGCCGCCAAGAATGATCAGGTAGCCGTTGGCAAGATAGCGATTGCTGGTCCATGTCAGCATGAATATGGACAAGCTGACGACAATGGCGAAGAGTTCGGCCATCGTATGGAAAAACAGGTAATGCACTGATCGGGCTCCGGCCAGGAGCGCCACGATTGCGGCCAGGAAGCCCATGACAGCGATATCCTGTTTCCTGACCGCCTGAAATATGTTGCGAACGGGCATCATTGATTCTTGCAAAGGCATAGATTTTTGGAACCTTGATGCTCTGGGGAAAGTGGCCGGGTGATTCTTCGCCGTTGCAGCATACCTGGGCAGCATACCTGGGCTGTACTGCAGAAGTGATGCCGTGTCATATTATAGGCCTGCAGATGCTTCCCGGATGACCCGGGCGCTTCGCAGGAAAAGCATGGGACAACCGTAGCCAGAGTACCTCGAATACCTGATTCTCGGTATAGGGGAAACCGCCGCCGCAGAGTATGCTACGCCGCATATCCGTTTGAAATTCCTTGGTTTTGACAATTTCGCAGCGTTGATTATCGCTATCAGGCGCATAGGATGAGCAAAATCGGTCATCTGCTCGGCATTGTGGTACTGGTGATGCTGTCCGCATTCGCATTGCCGATTCGCATTGCCTGTCGCGCATTTGGCCGAAACAATCGCCCTCTGTTACGCTTCGGGATCCTTTGCCCTGGTCTGCCCGCTGAAGCGGGCACCGCCGACGCTCCACCACCGGTAACCGAACCTGCATGAGCGAACCGCAAATTGCTGATGCTGCGTCACCCGCACCTGCACGCTTGCTGCTGGTCGATGACGAGGCGTCGATACTTTCTTCTCTCAAGCGGCTGTTTCGCCCGCACGGTTACATCTTCTTCACAGCCACTTCCGGACAGGCAGGACTGGAAGTTCTGGCACAGGAACCCATCGATCTGGTGATCAGCGACATGCGCATGCCCGAGATGGATGGCGCCCAGTTTCTCGAACAGGTAGCCAGCCGCTGGCCCGAAACCAAGCGCATCCTGCTGACCGGCTACGCCGACATCGCCGCCACCATCGCCGCCATCAATCAAGGCAAGATCTGGCGTTATGTCGCCAAGCCCTGGAATGCCGATGAGATCATCCTGACTGTCCGAGAAGCGCTGGAGCACCGCCGGCTGGTACTGGAAAACGCCCGTTTGCTGCGCCTGACGCAAGCGCAGAACGAGGCATTGCAGGAGCTCAACAACGACCTGGAGCTGAAGGTCAAGGTACGTACTGCCGACCTGACCAAGGCCATGCAGGCGCTCAAGGAGGCGCACAGCCAGTTGCGCCAGGGTTTCGTAGACACGGTGCGGCTGTTTTCCAGCCTGGTCGAATTGCGCAGCGTCAAACTGGCCGGGCATTCGCGCCGAGTCGCGGATACCACCCGCCGCCTGGCGGAAGCTTTGAAACTATCTGAAGCCGATCAACAGGACGTACTGCTGGCCGCGCTGCTGCACGACATCGGCAAGATCGGCCTGCCCGACCACCTGCTCGACACGCCCTTCAATGCCCTGGATCTGACTGGCCGGAGCGAGGTCATGCGCCATCCGTCCAAGGGACAACAATTGCTGACCAGCGTCAAGCAACTGGCGAATGCGGCCAGGATCATTCGCCACCATCATGAGTGTATGGACGGCTCAGGCTATCCTGATCATCTCAGCGGCCCGGCGATTCCGCTCGGTGCGCGCATCCTGGCTGCGGCCAACGATTACGATGCCCTGCAGATGGGCGCCCTGACCTTGCACAAGCACACGCCATCGGAAGCCAGGAAATTTCTCGTCAAGGAACGCAGCAATCGCTACGATCCGGATATCGTCGATGCCTTGGTGGCAATCATCACCGAGGATAAAAGCCTGGCTGTCCGGACCGCCAGGTTCCAGACCGCGCAGCTGCAACCCGGCATGACACTGGCCAGCGATCTGATGCATCCGGAAGGCTACCTGTTGCTGCAGCGAGGCCTGGTGCTGGATGCCGATGCCATCGCCCGGCTGGTGGCGCTGGAGCAGACCCAGGCACTGACGCTGGCGGTGAGCATACTCCACGAGAGGCCGGCAGCGGTGATGAAACCTCCCGCTCCCGAAGCAGCCCCGCAGCACCTCGATGAAGTTGCGCTGTCTGCCGGGCGACTCAGGCAACAAATGGTTCTGAGCCGCGACCTGTATCTCAAGGAAGGTCATCTGATGCTGCCGCGCGGGGCGCAGCTTGACGAGGCGGCGATCCTGCAATTGCGCGAATTCGAGAAGGCCAACGACGAAAAACTGCGCATCTTCGTCCGCATCGGGGACCGGTGAAAGTCAAAAGCGATCGGCAGCCTTACGCGAGCCTGCGCGCTGGTCCGGGCGCACTGATCCGACTGGCCCGTTGAAACTTACTTCGCAGCAGAATTCAGCACCAGTTTGAGCGGCACTTCCCGGCCCTCGCCCTCGGTTTTTTCGGCAGCGAGCAGCGCCATGCGTTCGGCCGGCAATCCGGCTGCTTTCAGCGCCGCAGCGATGGCTTCGCTGCGCGTCCTGGCAAGGGTCAGCAAGCGCTCGTCGCCCACGACAACCTGGTTGCGCAAGCGCTCGAACAGCACGGTATAAAAATCAGTTCCCTTCAACTGGCCAACTTCGTTCTCGTTCAGGCTTTGCTTTTCGCTGAACAATCCGGACAGCCGGGACATCACCTTGCCCGTGGCGCTTTCCTCAAGCTGTCCCGGATTCGCGTGGCGGAAACCTTCCTTAAGTGCGGCCAGCGCTGCACTGCCAAAGCGATCGGCATACAGACTCTCGAGCGCCGACTGGATCTTTGGTTGCCGCGTGGAGATCGGGCCCGGATCCTTGTCCCGCTCCACCTGCTGACCGCTCTTCTCTGCCACGCTGCGACGCAACTCCCGATCCTGCAGCGCAACGCGATCCAACTGCGCATAAACTCCGTGTACGCCCAGGGACAAACCGGGGCGCTTGGCGAGGACAGCGGCGAGCCGCACCAGTTTTTCCTGCTCCGGCGGCGTCAGCCGCGCCGAACCGGCATCGAAAGCGATGCTTTCGGATTTCTCGCCGCCGCCGAAGAGTGCACCGAGCGCACGAAACGGTGCAGTGGCAATTTTGGTGATGACATTGACGATCGCCTTCCAGACGATCCCGCCGTAACTGAACTGCGGATCGTCCAGGCTGCCGGAGACCGGCAAGCCCAAATCGATGCGGCCGTCGGCGTCCTGCAGGATGGCGATGGCCAGGTCGAGGGGCAGGTTCTTGGCTTCCGGGCTATCCACCCGCTCACCCAGTGTCAGCTGATCCATGATGACCTTGTTTTCGCCCTGCAGCTGGCGTTGCTTGATCTTGTATTCCAGGTCGAGGGAAAGCTTGCCCGAAGTAATCTTGCGCCCCGCGAAAGTCGCCGAGTAAGGTGTCAGCCGTGTCATCTCGATATTGCGGAAGACGACCTTCAGATCCATGAAGTCGGTCGGCTTGAAAAGGTCGATCTGGCCGACGGCGCGCGCCAGGCCGTAGTCGTCAACCTGGCCGTCGAGTTCGACTTGCCCCGGACTGTTGGGCTGCGACGACAGGCCGGTGACCACGCCCCTGAGATTATGGATCCGGGTACCGAATGGCAATGCCAGGGAATAGTCGGCGAAGTCCATCTCGCTGCGGCTGACGCGCAGCCTGTCGATGTTCAAGACAAATGGCTTGGATGAAGCCGCCGGCGCAGGCGACCCAGCAACGGAAGAGACTGCCTCGGCCTTGGCTGGCGGCAGGATGCGCTGGATGCTGAGCGACTTGTCCTTGTTGATGATGAGTTGCGTGTCCAGGCCTTCCAGACTGAGTTCGCCGATGTCCAGCTTGGTTGGCGTGACTTCGAATGCACGGCTGCTCAAGGACTTCCAGGAAAGGAAGGGATTCCCTGACTCTGTCTCGTTCAAGCGCAGGTCGCGCAAGGAGAACTTGCCCTGATAGCGGGTGCCCTTGGCGTCGTGACTGACTTGCCCCTCGCTGGACAACTGTCCCGTCGCCAGCGTCAGCCTGGCCACGGCAGACAGGTAGGGCTGGGCCGGCTTGAGGCTCAGGTCAGTCAGCTTGACCTGGAAATCCGCGCTTGGCCCGGCGGGAACCAGTTTGCCTTGCGCTTCGAAACTGCCGCCGTCCCTCGCCCTGAATGCCGCACGCAGCGGCAGCGCAGTTTTAAGATCATCGCTGATGTCCTGCAGACTCAAGGCGATGTGCTCAAGGGCCAGGTCCGCCGCGGGTGCGACGGATTCATCGCGAAAAGCGGCGCTGAAATTTTCGAGTTCCAGCTTGTCCAGACGGTAATGCCAGTCAGCCGACGCCGTGCGACCCGCGGCGACCTGCTTGGCTTTCCGCTTGGGCGGCACAGCAGGGGCTGAGGACTGAAACGCTTCGACCAGGTCGATGCGCCCCTGTGCATCCCGCGCGGCACGCACCCGCCCATCCTGCAAAACCAGTCGCCCCAGCCTTGCTTGCCGCGCATTGAGATCAATGCCGGCCTGCTCCAGACGCAACTGACCGAGTTCCAGCGCCCCCGGGCCGCCGTCCTTGGTGCGCCCCAGGTCGACGCGGCTGCCCGTGACGTTGAGTGCAGCAAGAGCGAAATGATTCTTCGTGGAATCGTAGCTACCCTCCTGCGCCACCAGCGTATCGGCCGCCAAGGCCGGGCCGGCGCTGCGATTTCCCTGCAGCCTTAATCCGGCGAGCTTTGCCGTCAGGTGATCGAGGTGCAAATCCACCTTGCCCGAGGCATAGCCAAAACGGTAGTCCGTTGACAGACTGGCGATGCCTTGCGGCGGAGCCAGCGGCAGCCTGTCCTTGAAGTAAGCCGCCAGACGCGCCAGATCGACCGCCTCAAGTTTCAGGCTGCCCGTCAGCGACAGGGGTTCGAGGCCGACTTCGCCCTGCCAGTCTACCCGGGTGCCGAAGCTGGTGCGTGCGGAAAGTTTGTACTGCCCCTTGTCGTTGGGCAGGGTGGAAATCTCGGCGAGTTCCAGGTCCATCGGTTCGACGCGCGTGGTGAAGGCGGGAACCATGCGCTGGTCGGCAAATTCAAGCCTGGCGCCGGCCAGGGCGAAATGATGGATATCCAGCCGGGGCAGCGGCGAGTCGGGCTTTTCGTCCTTCGTCCTGAGCGCCTCGAGCAAGGCTGACCAGTTGAGCCGGGCGTTCGGCAGCAGGATGAGCGTGGCTTCCAGCCCGTCGAGGCGGATGTCGTCAAATACCAGGGCGCCGCGCAAGAGATTGGCGGCGGAAAGATCCACCAGCAGTTCACGAAACCCCAACAGCGGTTCGCCGCCGTGCTGCGTCAGGCGCAAGTCCGACAGGCGCAGGCGGAGTTCCAGCGGGTCGAACTCCGGCCGCGCCATGCTGAGATGATGGCCGGTTTTCTCGACGATGAATTGTTCCGCCTGGCTTTGCAAAATTCCGGGCAGCGCAAGCCAGCCGAACAGCAGGTAGGTCAGGGCCAGCCCAGCCAGGGCCAGCGCCAAACGCATGCGCTTGGAAAATTGCAGTGCCATGCTCAAGTTTGCTCGAACCATTCCGCGCCCACTGTCGCTGCCGCAACGCCCATCAGGGCGATGCTCGCCCCGTTGGAAAGGGACAGCAAGACATTGTCGTCCGCGCCGGTTGACTGCATCAATTCCCCGCCGAGCAGGTCCTCGACATTGTCAGGCAGCGTCACCTCAGCCTGATCCGTCAGCATGACCAGCGTGTCGTTGCCTGCACCGCCGATCAGCGTCTCGTCATAGGCGCCCTTCGAGTCGGTGATGAAGTCGTCGAAAGCAGTGCCGATCACCCGATTGATGTTGACCAGGGTATCGCCGGAAACATTACCCAACAGGTGCGCGCTGCCGATTTCCCAGGCATGTCCGCGGGTTCTGTCGTGGTTCAGGGCGGGTGCGGGAAGATTGGCAGCGCTCGGGGGCTGGAAGACATCCGTCCCGGCATAGGAATTGGTGGCGGGGCTGGTCACCGCGTTTTCGCCGGCAAGCAGGGTACGCGCGACGTCGGTCACGGACTCGCCCATGTCCAGCCGGCTCGACCAGTAGTCGAGGCCGGATTTTTCCGGGGCACGGTTGAACGCGGCGAGATACAGGCGCGTCAAACCAAGCTGCTGATCGGTCAGGGACATGCGGCTATCTTACAGGCTTTAACTGCCGATGAACTTCGGCTTGCGCTTGGTGATGAAAGCATTGATGCCTTCGGCGTAATCCCGGGTGACGGTGATGTCGGCGAAGCTGTCCTGTTCGGCAAGCAATTGCTCGGTCAGGCTGTGATCGAAGGATTGGTTGATGAGTCGCTTGGTGCGCCCATAGGCCGCCGTTGGGCCCGCAGCCAGACGCGCGGCAACGAGCCTGGTCTCCTCGGCCAGTTCGGCCAGCGGCACGATGCGATTGATGAGCCCGATCTCAAGCGCGCGCCGGGCATCGAACTGGTCGCCGAACAGGGCGATTTCCATGGCGTGCTTGACCCCGACGCTGCGTGGCAGCGCATAGGTCGCGCCGCCGTCGGGTGTGGCGCCAATGCGGGTATAGGCCAGGGAAAAATAGGCGTTGTCGGCGGCGATGGCCAGGTCGCAGGCACTCATCAGCGACAGGCCGAAACCCACCACCGCACCGTGCACGCTGGCGATCACGGGTTTGGCCATGCGCCGCAGGCGGATGACAGATGCATTGACCTCGCCGATAATGCGTTCGAGGCTGTGCCGGCACGTCTCTGGTGCATTGCCCAACTGCGCCTGAAACCACTTGATGTCTCCGCCGGCCATGAAATGCTCGCCGGCGCCGCGCAGCACCACCGCGCGGACCGCCTGATCCGTTTCGAGGTATTCGGTGATCTCGCGCAACTTTTGCGACATCGCGGGGCCCAGTGCGTTCAAGGCCTGCGGCCGGTTGAGCGTGACCGTCGCGATGCTGTCGTCGATCACCAGCAGGATGCTGTCGTTGTCGTTCAATGGATACTCCTCGTCAGGATCTGCCCGCGGGGTGATGCATTGCAGCATGAAACCACTCGCCAGGAACCACTCGTTTGGGTAGGCAAGTCGTTTGTTCAAAAATGAGACTATAGCCTTTCTGTTGCAATCGAATTTGAACTGGGTGGCGTGCGGATTCTTGCGCAAGCCGCCCAATAACAAGAGGAGACTACGACATGGCAAAAAATCGACAATGGCACCTGACCAGCCGGCCGACCGGCGAATTGAGCGCGGGCAATTTCGAGCTGCGCGAATCGGCGATTCCCGAACCGGGCAATAAGCAATTCCTGATCCGGACGATTTATCTCTCGCTCGATCCGACGCACCGGCTGTGGGCGCGGGAAAAAGCCAGCTACATGCCCTCGGTGAAGCTCGGCGATGTGATGCGCGGCTTCACCATGGGCGTGGTCGAGAAATCGAATCATCCCGGCTATCCCGTCGGCGCCATCGTCACCGGCGTGTTCGGCTGGGAGGATTATTCGATCTCCGACGGCAGCGGCATCGTCGCGCTTGTCGACATGGATCCGCGCCTGCCATTGACGGCGCGCTTCGGCCTGTTCGAGCACATCGGTCTTGCCGCCTATTTCGGCATCCTCGACATCCTGCATCCGAAGCCGGGCGAAACCATGGTGGTTTCCGGCGCTGCCGGCGCCGTCGGCTCCATCGCGGTGCAGATCGGCAAGATCATGAGCTGCCGCGTGGTCGCGGTCGCCGGTTCGGATGAAAAATGCGCCTGGCTCAAGGACGAACTCGGCGCCGACGCCGCCGTCAACTACAAGAAAGGCTCGCTCAAGGCGTCGCTGCGCGCCGCTTGCCCGAAAGGCGTCGACACCTTCTTCGACAACGTCGGCGGCGAATGTCTCGAGGCGGTGCTCGACCTGATCAACATGAAAGCCCGCATCGCGATGTGCGGCGCAATCTCGCAGTACGGCAACGACGAGAAACCGTATGCGCCGCCCAACATCTACAACCTGCTCAACAAGCGCGCCAAGCTGGAAGGCTTCATCGTGCTGGATTACGCAGCAGACCAGCGCTGGTGGGCCAAGGCGCACGACGACATGACGCAATGGCATATACAGGGACGCATGAAATACCGCATTGAGACAGTGGACGGCCTGGAGAATGCGCCGCAAGCCGTGACCAAGCTGTTTCAGGGAACCAATACCGGCAAGCTGCTGGTGAAGGTTTCGGACGAGCCGCCTGCCAGCGCCCGACTATGAGCTGTCCCGATCATGAAGATCGACCTTCAAGCATTCGTTCCTTGCATGTTTGATTGGTAGATTTTTACATTGTTACGGCCGGCATCCTTAGCGTAATACATCGCGATGTCGGCGTTTTTAATGAGAGCGTTCCCGTCGTTCCCGTGTTCCGGGTAAATGGCGATGCCCGTGCTGCATGAAATGCGCAGACTTTGAGCAGATGAGTCAAATGGCTGATTGAGAGAGTCATGGATTTTTTCCGCAACCGATAAAGCGTCTTGCACAGCCTCAATAGTGGGCAACAGCACAACAAACTCATCGCCGCCGATGCGTGCCACAGTATCCGATTCACGCAGGCAATCTTGGATGCGATGCGCCGCGTCCTTCAGCAATTGATCGCCCACATTGTGGCCCAGCGTGTCGTTGATGGGCTTGAATCTATCCAAATCGATGAAGAGCAACGCCGAATGAGTTTTGTCGCGTTTAGCGCTGACCAGCGCCTGCTGCAACCGGTCAGCGAACAAGGCTCGGTTCGGCAAATCGGTGAGCGAATCAAAATGTGCCAGGTGCTGTATTTTCTCCTCCATCATCTTGCGATCGGAGATGTCGTAAAACCAGCCCAGCACGACCGGCTCGTTCTGGTACTCCAATTGCAAGTAGGAAGCCAGCGCCCATTTCGTCTTGGAATGCGCACTCGGGACATTTAGTTCGACCAATTTATTGGTGACCCGCTCTCCCCTGCCAAGCAGTTCAAGCGCCTCGTCGTAATCCTGCGGGTTCACGTAGTATTGCCGGGGATTTACGCTTATCTCCTGATCCGGCAAGGTGCCGATCAGATCGACGTAACAGGGGTTGGCAAACAACACCTTATGCGTTGCGATACTCGTGATACGCACTGCGATCGGGCTGTTTTCCAGCATGAATTGCAAACGCGCCTCGCTTTGCCGAATGGCTTCTTCGTTGCGCTTGCGCTGGGTGATATCAATTTTCGCAGCCACATAATGGGTCACCTTGCCCGTGTCGTCCATCACCGGGGCTATGTGCGCATCTTCCCAGTAAATTTCCCCATTCTTGCGTTTGTTGACCAGCTCGCCGTGCCAGACACGACCTTGGGTCACTGTGTCCCATAATTCCAGATAGGTTCTCTCTGGTGTAAGCCCGGATTGAAGGATGCGCGGATTATGGCCAATCGCTTCCTGGGAAATATAGCCTGTCACTTCCTCGAAACGCGGATTGACATACTCGATATTGGCGTCACCATTGGTGATGACCACCGAGATCGGACTTTGTTCTATCGCTGTGGAAAGGGAGCGGAGTTTCACTTCGGACTCGACGCGTTCATTAATGTCGAACGCCGATCCGATGTACCCCATGAAGTTGCCTTCCTCGTCAAAGCGGGGAGTGCCGGTTTCGAAGATCCAGCGATATTTCCCATCGTAGCGCTTGAGCCGGAACTCTGTGGTGAAGGGTTCGCGGCGCTGGGTATGACTGGCGAATTTCTCGAAGTATTCCTTGCTGTCATCGGGATGCACCCCCTCGCACCAGCCTTTCCCCAGTTCCTGCTCCAAGGTCCGCCCCCGGAAAACCAGCATGGTCTGATTGAACCAAGTCATTGCATTGTTCTTGTCTGAAATCCAGATAAATACGGGCGCAAAATTGGCCATCAGGCGGAAACGCGACTCGCTTTCCTTGATCGCCTGTTCGTATGCATTCCGCCGCTGCACGATACCGCGACCAACTTTCGCCGTCAGAATCAGGACAAACACGATCAGCGTGCAACCTGCCACGGCCAGTTGCAACAGCATGCGCTGGATCGGCCCTTCCACTTCGGCGGCGGGAACGCCGATCGCCACAGACCAGCCGGTAAGCGGAGAGCGGCTGAATACCGTGTAAACGCTGGCGCCTTCCTGATTCAACGCAGTAAACATGCCGCTTTCGCTGGCAGCGATACGGTCGGCCAGGGTCGGGGTGGCGCGAACGCCAACGTAGCGTTCCGGAGCGCGCGAACGACCGGCCAGCGTCATGTTCGTATCCACGATCGCGCCAGTCCAGGACGCGGGCAAACGCTGCTCGGCGAAGATTTCGCTCAGCGGCTGCGGATTCATGGTTACGGCCAAAACATTGCGAACCTGATTGGCGCGGATGACCGGACTCATGAACAGAACGATCGGTTTCTTGGTGATTTGACCGGAAGCGAAAACACCAACAATTACAGGTTTCCGGGTTCTGACCACCTCATCGACCTTCTCCGGAGACAGGGTAATCGGCGCTGGCGAAGGTGCCGGAATCGCGCTGGCGACAATCGAATACGATTGCGGATCGATCAAGCCGACGTTCCACCACTCGCCACGCGCCTTGATCGTCCGCTCTGCCCTGTCGCGGAAATTCGCAGGATTGGCGGAGTCGAGACTATCGTCGGCGGCCAGAACCTCCATCGCCTGAAATTGGCTGAACAATTCGCGGTCAACGGCGACGCGCAATGCCCGCGCCGTGCTGGCCAACTCATCGGCAACTGCAGATTTTTTCTGATCGACGATCATCCACGCTACGCCCCCGCCAAAAATCAGCAAAGGCACAACCGCGACGAGCACCAATCCAACCAAAGAACGACCGATACTGCTTACTTCATCCTTGCTCTTTGATCCTGACACCCCGGACCCCATCATCCCTCCCTCAAGCACCAGCGCCGCCATCGCGAGGGAACACCTCTCCACCCCACTCTCGCCATGTCAGCGCCCAGTGTTGCCTGCGACATCAAACCCACATTTTCATTATAGTCATGCGATATGCTTGCGGAATCTTCTAAGTCCCGGTCATTTGAGATGTGTCAAATGACCGTATCCAAAGAAACCACTGCGCACGACGACATGCCGCTGAGCGCTGCTATAGGTTCCGCAGCGGCGCGTTACATTTCAAAATGCTGCCGCACCCGGTCCTGCAGGAGCTGGCGCGCCTCGCCTTCACTGCTCTGGGCCAGGCGGCTGAAAATTTCCTGTGCCATGAGTTCAAACACGGCCATCACCGACGGATCGAAATGGCTGCCCGTGTCCTTCTCAAGGATCGCCATGACAGCCTCAAAGTCCATGGGTTCCTTGTAGGGGCGCTTGGAACACAGGGCATCAAACACATCGGCAACGGCAAAGATGCGTGCCGCGAGCGGTATCGCTTCCCCTTTCAGCTTGCGCGGGTAACCCGAGCCATCCCATTTTTCGTGATGCGCGGCAACCACCGCATTGGCGCCATCCAGCCAGCCCATCCCGGTGACAATGGTTTCGCCCTGTTCGACGTGGGTGCGCATGGTGGTTAACTCCGCATCGTCGAGTTTTCCCGGTTTGAGCAGGATTGCGTCGGGAATCCCGATTTTGCCCACGTCGTGCAGAAAGCTGCCGGCAATCAGGGCCTGCATGGCGCTTCCCTTCAGACCCATGCGCTCGGCGATGCGCGCAGCGATCCAGGCGACGCGATAATTGTGGACGCCGGTATCCGAATCGCGCTTGGCGATGGCGCGTCCCAGCGCCTCCATCATCGAAATGTGCGAGTCGAGCACCTCGCGCGCCTTGCGCTCGTTGTCTGCGGAGAGATAGATCACCACGGGATAGATCGCCGCGCCGCAGAGCAGGGAAGCCAGGCAAACGAGCGCTGCCACGATCAGGGAACTGGCGTAGATCTGCTCGTTTTGCCAGGCGGGCACGACGCGGACCCCTTCGAAATATCCGGATATGGGCAAGCTGGTATCGGTAGCCGAGTTGCGCAGAGGAACAAAGACCCGCAACACCCAGGACGCACCGGATAGCTTCAGGCTTTCATAAGAGGCTTCGGTATAGTTCGGCGCACCGTGTTTCGGCAGTAACGATTCGACGGCCTCGCCCTCCCTGGTCATCGATTCGGCAAGCTTGGCGCCTTTGCTGTCGTAGATTTCGGCGATATCGAACAAGCCGCCCGAAATGGTTTTGGCGGCAACGGCTGCATGCGTCTTGGCCTCCGGGCCGGAAAGATCGATCGCATCATAGTGGTGCAGCAAACGGCCTGACTCTTCGATCGCCAGCAGAACAATGCTTTCCTCGGCACTTTCTCGCGCCACAAACCAGGATGCCGGGCTGGCGATGGAGGCCAGAAGTATGCTGACTGTAGCAATGCGAATCGCAGTGCGCTTCTGGAACGGATTCATCGCAAGGCTTTCTTTTCAATTCAAGCGAATGTCAGCGGTCCGACGTATATTGCCGATTCTGCTGCGGCCACCGCACGCTGGCAAGGATAATTATGCAGCTTCCGTTGATTGAAAACCGGACTGTAGCCAACCAAGCTTAAGTCCAGGTTAACCGCTTCAAGTTTCGTCCCGGCTGTCTCCAGCCGGCGCTCCCCGCCCCGGCCTTGCCGATTCGCCGTATAATTCCTCACCGATGGTGCACGGCAGCAATCGCTTTGCGCAGGCCCGCGTAGCACTGGCTTACGCCACAACGCTTTCCGCAGCCAAGCCAGTTCGCGCGCTCTGTCATAGCTTCCGCAAATCGCGCCAAGAAAGGCTACCTAAGTTGATTTCATGAGCACCTCCCAGGATCCGCAGCACGTTGCAGAAACCAGCCTGGCCAGCATGTCGCTGGCCGCGATGGGAGTGGTCTACGGCGATATCGGTACCAGCCCGCTCTACACCATGAAGGAAGTCTTCAGCGGCCCCCACGCCGTGGCGGCCACGCCGGACAACCTGCTCGGCATCCTGTCCCTGGTGTTCTGGGCTCTGACTATCACGGTCTCCCTCAAGTACGTTATGTTCATCATGCGCGCCGACAATCGCGGCGAGGGCGGCATCATGGCCCTGACCGCTCTGGCCTCGCGCAAACTGGGAGCGAGTACACACATGCTGTGGTGGATCTCGGTGCTGGGCATTTTTGGCGCCGCGCTGTTCTACGGCGACGCGGTCATCACGCCAGCCATGACAGTGCTTTCGGCGGTCGAAGGTCTCGAGGTGGCCACGCCTTTGTTCAAGCCTTACGTCGTGCCGATCACCATCGGCATCATCGTCGGCTTGTTCGTGTTCCAGCGCAAGGGCACCGCCAGCGTCGGCGCCCTGTTCGGGCCAGTGATGCTGTTCTGGTTCGCCACGCTGGGCGTCTTCGGCGTACTCAACATCCTCAAGCACCCGGCCATCGTCATGGCCGTCAATCCCTGGTACGCCCTGAGTTTTTTCGAGGAGAACCAGATGCACGGCTTCCTCGCCCTGGGCGCCGTGGTACTGGCGATCACCGGCGGCGAGGCGCTCTACGCCGACATGGGACATTTCGGGCGGCGCCCGATCAAATGGGCCTGGCTCGGTTTCGTCTTTCCGATGCTGTACCTCAATTATCTTGGCCAGGGCGCCCTGATTCTCGATGACCCGGACGCGCTGAAGAACCCCTTCTTCCTGCTGGTGCCTGATTACCTGCTCTACCCGATGGTCGGCCTCGCCACCGCGGCGGCGGTGATCGCCTCGCAGGCGGTGATTTCGGGGGCCTTTTCGCTGACCAGCCAGGCCATGCAGCTGGGTTATTGTCCGCGCATCCAGGTGATGTTCACTTCGGAACGGGAGAAAGGGCAGATCTACATCCCCAACATCAACTGGCTGGTGATGCTGGCGGTGATCATCCTCGTGCTGGGCTTCCGCTCCTCGACCAACCTCGCTGCCGCATACGGATTGGCAGTGACCCTGACGATGATGATCGACACCATCCTGGCCTTCGTCGTGGTACGCAGCCTGTGGCAATGGGGCATCGTCAAATCGGTGGCCTTCCTCGGATTTTTCTTCATTGTCGACTTTGCCTTCTTCGCCGCCAACAGCGTCAAGATTCTCGATGGCGGCTGGTTCCCGCTGGTGCTCGGCCTGTCGGTATTCACCTTGCTATCGACCTGGAAGCGCGGCCGCTCGTTGCTCTACGAGAAACTGCAGCAGGACTCGATGCCGCTCGATGCGTTCATCACCAGCCTGTCCTACGGCGGCCCGCATCGCGTCGAGGGCACCGGCGTGTTCATGACCACCAACCCCAACGGCGTGCCCCGGGCGATGCTGCACAACCTGCTGCACAACAAGGTGCTGCATGAGCGCGTCATCCTGCTCAATGTGAACGTCGAGGAGGTGCCGCATGTCGCGGAATCCGAACGTGTCGAGGTGCATCAACTGCCGCAGGGCTTCTACCAGGTCATCGTGCGTTACGGCTTCAAGGACGACCCGGATATTCCACTCGCATTGGCGCTGTGCGCGCCGCATGGCATCCAGTACGAGGCGATGGAAACTTCCTTCTTCCTCGGCCGCGAGACCATCGTCCGCCAGGGCATGCCGGTGATGGTGCGCTGGCGGCAGAAATTATTCACTTGGATGTTCCGCAATGCCGAAACCGCCACAACCTTCTTCAAGATTCCCACCAACCGCGTGGTCGAGCTGGGGACCCAGATCGAGTTGTAATCGCCATCTCAGTAAGGAGAGTCGAATGAGCATGCTGGCCCGCATCACCCTTGCCGCTTTTTGCGTATTGTTCATCGGTGCGCCAGCCTGGGCGCAAGGCCCGGCACCGGTCGGCCTGGCCCTGGAGATCAACAACGGCCAGGGCGTCCCGCTCAAGCTCCAGGCCGGCCAGGAATTCTTCATCAACATCATCGACATCCGGGAGCATCTCAAAACCGCCGGCGATACGGGCGTGGCAGGTCTGAAGCAGTCCGCGCTCCTCACCGGCCTGTCCTGGGACGGCATGCGCAGCGAGGAAGAGTTCGTCGATCTCGCCAATCCCGACGGTTCTTTCACCCGCCGCCGCTTTTACACGGCAGCGGCCTGGATGAAACAGGCCAGCACATTCACCATCACCCCGCTCGACGCCAAGGGTGCCGCGACGGCAAAGCCGGTCGTGATCAAGCTGGGCAAGGACGCGACTGGCAAGTTCGCCGACAGCATGTTCATCAACCGGCTGCGCGCCATCCAATGGACCTACGACTGCCAGTCCCTGACCAACTGCGCCGGGGCGAAAGCCTTCGAGGAGGAGGCCTTGTTCGAACTCCGCCATGCCAAGCTGCCAGCCGAAAAACTGGTATTGCCGGGCGGGACCGCCGCGCTGCAGGTGCGCTGGTCCTTGCAGCCCGCCCAGGCGACGCTGATTCCCGTAACCTTCGTGGCCAACGCCGAATACGCCTACGGCTATGCCATCGACATCGAGAGCCTGACGCCTCCGCGCGCTGACGGCACCTATGCACCGGGCACGAACCTGAGCTTCCGCCTGACCCAGCTCGACGGCGCCGGCAAGCGCCTGCATCCGCAAGGCTCGCTGCCAACGTTCAACGAGTTCCGCGACGGCAAGAATACCGCCGGGCTGCAGTACTACCGCGGCTTCGAGGAACCCGCCGCGGCCTACTACCGGCGCAAGCACCGCGAGCGCATGCTGATGGCGCAAATCATCGGCCCGGTGCACCAGCTCGCGCCGATCCGCAGCATCGTCCAGCTCGAGGACTTCCTCGGCAGCAATGTCACGCAAAAGGTCGGCCGCCCCGAACGCGACGGCATTTATTCAGAATTCCAGTTGTTCCCGCCATCGAATGATCTGTTCGGCGGCGCCTTCGATCCCAAGCACGCCGGCTGGGCGGCACCGGTCAGCGACCAGTTCACTTTCCATGTGCCGGACAACGCCCAACCCGGCACCTATTATGTGACGGTCAAAGGACGCCGCGTCTATCTCGGCGAAGATGTCCCGGCAACCAAGACCATCTCAATCCAGATCGGCACCGCGCAGCGCACCGAACCCCGCCTGACGGCAACCAAGTGTCCTGAATGCCACAAAGAGGGCAGCGCGCTCGGCCTGCTCTTGCATGGCAACGACAACCTGGCGGCGTGCAACGGCTGTCATTCGCCGCTGTCTTTCGAGCCGGACAATGAGGCTTACGTGCGCATCCACTTCATCCATTCGCGCTCCGACCGCTACACTCTGCCCTTGTCGCGCTGCGCCTCCTGCCACCAGGAGCGGACCAGCATCCAGCGCGCCAGCAAGGCAGCCTGCCTGTCCTGTCACACCAGCTATCCGGCCTCGCATGTGAAGCGTTCCGGGCCGGTGCACAGCATTTACGTCGGCGGGCAGCTCGAGTCCTTCCAGAATTGCGCCGAGAACTGCCACAAGAGCCACATCGGCAGCGGCTTCTAGTGCCCGCGTTGGTTACTGGGGTGCTAGTGCCTGAATCGGTTTCTGGGGTGCTAGTGCCCGAATCGGTTTCTGGGGTGCTAGTGCCCGCACTGGTTTTCGCTGCAATTCCGAGTCAGCGACGCGTCCCCGAGTACAGCGGCGACAGGGGCATGCGAACCGATTGATGGTGCTTATGCTTCGGTAATCATTACTGATTTGCAAGGCGTCGTGCGTCGACATACACTGCGGTCAAGATGACATGAATGCAGTGCTTCCGTTTAATTTCAATTCCCACGACAGGAGAAATCATGACAACCGTTTCTGACATTCTTGGCTCGAGAAAAGGCACGGTCATTTCGATTGGTTCAATGGACTCTGTTCATGATGCACTGATCCAGATGGATAAACACGACGTGAGCGCGCTGCTTGTGATGGACGAGGGAAAACTCGTTGGGATAGTTTCCGAGAAAGATTACGCGCGCAAGGTCGTGCTCCAGGGACGCACTTCAAAGAACACGAAGGTTCGTGACATCATGGTCGACCACGATCGACTACTCTTTGCCACACTCAAGATGACTCAACAGGAGGCCATCGTGCTCATGTCCGAGAACCAGATCCGTCATCTTCCCGTTCTGGACAGCAAGAAGAAGGTCGTCGGAGTGATTTCCATACGCGATTTCAGCTTCATTGAGGATCCTGAAGTCGAAGAGTAAGCCATCCGGATTTCCTGGCTCAGAAGGCCGGCTTCTCCCCTGCCGCGCGACGGTGCTCTGGATTATTCACGGATAGGCTCTTAGCAGCAGCGGCGCTCAATGGCGCAATGCGGAACTCTCCATCATGGACAACGCATAACGTCTCCGCATCGATCCGGCCCGCCCATTTCGTCGTCTAATGGATAATAGTCTTGACTATTTTCCATAATCAGACAAAATGGTCACCATGGAACGCACGCTTTCACCCCTTATCCAAGCCGACCTGGGCTGTAAGATGGTGTTTCTTTCCGGCCCCCGCCAGGCTGGGAAAACCACCTTGGCCCGTTCGCTTGCGATAGCTTGGCCCGACGCGCAGGTCCTCAACTGGGATGTTGCCGATGATCGCCGGGTCATCCTCCGTCAAAGCTGGTCGCCAAAAGCTAAGCTCGTGGTGTTTGACGAGCTGCACAAAATGAAGAACTGGAAGCCCTGGCTGAAGGGCGTCTATGACGGCCGCCAGGAAGGACAGGCGATCCTCGTCACGGGCAGCGCCCGCCTTGAGACGTTTCGTCAGTCGGGTGAGTCTCTAGCTGGCCGCTACTTTGCATGGCGCTTGCACCCAATCACGGTGAAGGAATGGGTGGCGACGTCCAGCGCCACACCCGAAGCGGCTCTGGAAAGACTCCTCAACCGCGGTGGGTTTCCAGAACCGTTTCTCGCCGATGAGTCTGTTGATGCCGACCGATGGCGCCAATTGTATCTTGAGGGAGTGATCCGGGAGGATATCCTGGAGTTCTCACGAATCGGTGAAATTCGCGCGATGCGTCTCTTTGTGGACATGCTCAGGAACCGCGTAGGATCTCCTTTGTCGCTTGCTTCGCTGGCGCGTGATCTGCAGGTTTCCCCGACCACGCTCGGGCGTTACCTGGAAATACTCGAAGCGTTGCATATCGTCTTCACGGTTCGCCCATTCCATCGCAATATTGCTCGTGCCCTGCTGAAGGAACCGAAAGTGTATTTCTTTGACACCGGTCTGGTGAATGCCGATGAGGGTGTTCGGTTCGAGAATGCTTGCGCGACCATGCTGCTCCGCCACGCCCATTTCTTGCAGGACTCCTCGGGACGCGCCATGAGCCTGCACTATGTCCGCGACAAGGAGGGCCGCGAAATCGACTTCGCTCTATGTGAAAACGAAGAACCGGTCGGCTTTGCCGAATGCAAGTTAAGTGATCCGACGATACCGCCCTATCTTGCATCAGTCGCCGAGCGCTTCCCCGCTGCTGGCGCCAACTTGCTAGTACGCTACCTTCGTCAACCCGAACTACGTGGTCGCATTTCGGTTGAGCGAGCAGCGGATTGGTTGGCAACTCTGTCGGCTTGATTTGGTTTCCACAAAGCAGCCCTTCGGCTACCGCAGAATATCGCTGCGGGAGTGCTTTCGCTTAGACTCAAAACGTCTCCTTGAACGGACGTAGATCAAGTTCTTGTGTCCATGCTGATCGAGGTTGGCGATGCAAGTACCAGTAATTTTCGGCAATGTTATCGACGTCCAGCAAACCTTCCTCGCCGCGCTGCTCGACCAACTCAGGCAACGCGTTTCGTAATCGCTCGCCATTGATGCCGCCGTCGATCACGACATGCGCAACATGCAAGCCCAGCGGTCCGAATTCTCGCGCCATGCTTTGCGAAATCATGCGCAGCCCGGCTTTGGCGGCGGCAAAATGCGCAAAGCCGGCTTTACCTCGCAGGCTACCTGAGGCACCGGTGAAGATCACCGTGCCGTGCCCCAGTGGTGCGAGCCGTCGCGCCGCCTCGCGTCCCACCAAGAACCCCGCGTAGCAACCAACGCGCCAGAAATCTTCAAACTGCGCCGCTGTGAGCTTCTGAAAATCAATGACTTGATTGTTGCCCGCATTGAAGATCACGGCGTCGGCCGGAGACCTTCCCTCACCGGGACTCATTGCGTAATCAAACAGCCGTATCACATCAGATTCCTGCGTCGCATCAGTCACCACTGCCTCCGCGCTACCTCCTGTAGCTATGATAGTCGCGACGACGCGCTTTATCTTTTCCGCAGTGCGACCTGCGACGAAAACGTGATAGCCCTCCTGCGCGAAGCGTCTACACACTGCCGCACCGACACCTTGCTCGGCGCCGACGCCAACGACGACCGCCGTTGGCCGAATCATGAGAAAACTCCAACAGAGGCATTGGGCTGTATGTTCACTCGGAATCCCCTTAAGTTACTGACATAAAGTTGAATTAATTTATGACCTGCTGTCGCTCGCGGATAGTAAACCGATCAACGTACTGTCGGCGCATCGAGCCCCAGATCCTTTCGAATCCCTGCGTCCACCAGCCTCGCAGGGGCGAATCGACGAAGCCATTGCAGGCGGCCCGCAAGTCCACCGGCTGTGTAGCGGAGTCTCGGACGAGACGCGCGGGCTGCTTTGATCACTACATCAGCCACAACGCCAGGTTCGTCCCCGGCTTCAATCACCTTTTTCAAATTATTGACCAAATCCGCGCGAACTTCGCGATACTCATCCAATTTTGAATCGGGTTCCAGCAAGTTAGCGTCGAACCGCGTCTTTGTGTACGCCGGCTCAATGATCGAGACACGGATGCCCCGCGTACGCAGTTCATGGTCGAGCGATTCCGAATAGCCTTCGATCGCGTGTTTGGTTGCGGCATAGAGCGCCATGTACGGCATGGGCAGTAAGCCAAGCACGGAGCCGATGTTGATGATGCGGCCCCGTCCTTGGCGTCGCATGTGAGGCACGACGGCTCGGGTCATCCTGACGATCCCGAAGAAGTTCGTTTCGAAGATCGCTCGGGCCTGTTCGATAGAGCTCTCTTCCGCTCCGGCGGGGGCGACACCGAAGCCGGCATTGTTCACGAGCAGGTCGATGCGGCCATCCAGTCGCATTACTTCCTTGACGGCGGCTTCGACGGATTCATCGCTGGTCACGTCGAGGGAAAGCATCTCGAACGAATGATGGGTCTCTCGGGCGCCCCGTCGGCTTGTGCCGAAGACCTTGTAACCAGCCAGCGCGAGCCGCTCCGCCGTAGCTGCGCCGATGCCCGACGAGGCGCCCGTGATGAGCGCGATCATTGTTTTGGGCTTAGCCATGTAGTTCTCCCAAAGACGCGGGACGGCGGGGCACGATCAGATTGCCGACGGATACCTGCACGGCTTCGTTGTTCTGATTCAGAGTCGTGGTCCTCGCCTTGATGACTCCCTGGTCGGGGCGAGACTTCGAGGCGCGTACCTCGAGCACTTCGCTTTCGACCCGAAGCTCATCCCCTGGCCGAACCGGTCGTGGCCAGCGGAGTTCGTCGAAGCCGGCGCCGACGATGCCGCCGGCAGGATTGAAATCACCTTCGACCAACAGTCTCATCGTCAGCGCCGCGGTATGCCAGCCGCTTGCGGCGAGACTTCCAAACATCGATTTGATGGCTGCTCGTTCGTCGAGATGGAACGGTTGCGGGTCGAATTCGGCGGCAAAGCGCTTGATGCTGTCCGCCTCAATCCGGATGCACCCGGATCGAAAGGTTTGTCCTGCTTCAAAATCTTCCAGATATCGCTCGGTCATCTTGGCTGTCTCCTCGGTGGCTTTGTTAGATGATGAACATCATCATTGCCATTAGATTACGCTTATCATCTATAATGTCAACTAGGGCGTTTGCAGAAGGAAACCGACAAGATGAAAGTGAGCCGGGAACAGGCTGCGGAAAGTCGGCAGCGCGTCATCGAAATCGCCTCGAAACTCTTTCGCGAACACGGACTGGACGGGATCGGCGTCGCCGATCTGATGAAGAGCGCCGGCTTCACGCATGGCGGCTTCTACCGCCACTTCGGTTCGAAGGAAGACCTGATGGCGGAAGCCTGTGCGCAGGCGGTGGGTGCCTCGATATCGAAATTACAGGAGCGGATCGACCAAGCGCCGGAAAACCCACTGGCGGCGGTCACGTCGGCCTATCTTTCCAGCACCCACTGCGAGCATCCCGGCGAGGGCTGCGCACTGGCCGCGCTGGGGTCGGAAGCCTCACGCCACAGCGAGGCCGTACGCCACGCCCTGACCAAAGGCGTACGCGACCTCATTGATCTGCTGGCCGCGATCGTGCCGGGACGATCCAAGGCTGCGCGGCGCGAGAAGGCGCTGGCGACCTACGCCAGCATGGTCGGCGCGGTGGTGCTGGCACGCAGCGTGGACGACCCGGTACTCGCCGAACAGATTCTGCAATCGGTCTCAACGTCGATCCTCAATCCTTCGTCGCCCCAGTCCTGAACGACAGCTCGTCTCGGCCGATTCGAAGCGGGCGTACTGCAGCCGACCGGTGGCATCGTCGATGAAGGCGATCAGCGTGCAGCGCGGCCTGCGGCCCTCCAGCCAAGCGTGCGGGCTGCCGTCGATCTGTACCAGTTCGCCGATACAGGAGCGGCGCTCGTGCAACTGGAACGGCCGCTTACGGCGCTGCCGCTTGGGTGCCCATACATCCGCCTCGATCATCCACTGGCGATCCCGTTCCTTTACGCTCATCTCAAACGTCCCGTCCACCTTCTTGCTCCCCACTTACATCAACAGGGGACACTTCTACGTTGGAGAAAGGGGACATTACAACTTTGGCCTAACACAGGACAATGCTCAAGGTTGCGCGACCCCGGTGAATCGACTAAGCTCGGCAAACATCCGCTATCAACTCTGCCCGCTCCCGTGCGGGCTGTTTTTTCTCTCTGACGAAATATGAGCTTTTCCAACGATTATCTCCGCCAACTCGAATCCTTTGCTGAACACCGCAACTTGCCGCGCATCCGCAATCTGCACCTGCCGCCGCTGCTGTCGCCCGAGGACAGCCGTGGTGAATTTTGCGCACTGGAACTGGAAGACGGTTCGATCGGACTGACCTATGTCCTGCTCGGCGACACGCTCGAGAAGCTGCACAGCGACATCGACCACCTCAATCTTCCCGGCGCCGATCCCCTGCAGGTGGCCTGCGGCTATGCGCAGGATGTCGGCATCGCCAAGACCGTCGGCTTCGCCGCGGCCAATGCGCTGAGCCGCTGCCTGTTCGACCGTGCCGGCTTCAGCCCCGACCCTTGTGCCGATTCCATCGGCGAAATGAACCCGCAGGCGGGAGAGCAGATCGGCATGATCGGTTACTTCAAACCGCTGCTGGGACGCGTCACGCAAAGCGGCGCCAGGCTCACCATCATCGAGATGAAGGCCGAGTTGGTCGGCGAGCGCGACGGCTACCGGGTGACGCTGGATGGCGCAGAGCTGGAACATTGCGCCAAGATCTTGTCCACCGGCACGCTGCTGCTCAACGATACGCTCGACCGCATGCTCGGTTACTGTCGCAATGCGCGGTGGCTGGCGCTGCTCGGCCCGACCGCCGGCTGCCTTCCCGATGCGCTGTTCGCGCGCGGCGTGACCCTGCTGGGCGGCAACTGGATCACCGACGGCCCGGGCTACATTGCCGCACTCCGACGCGGCGAATCGACCAGCCCCTACTCCTACAAGTTCGCCCTGACCCCTGCCAACTACCCGGGCTTTGATGCGCTTCTGAACCGCATCCAGTCGAGCTGACGCGACCAAGACGATCCGGCTCAAGGGCGCTCCCAATTTTCGCGGTTCGAGACTGATCGAGTAAAATCGAATTGCAGCATTCCCTGAATGCACCGGCACAAACTCATGAGTGGATCCGTAAAGGCGGCTCTGAAGATTCTGGTGGTCGAGGATGATCCGGGCGATTTTGGCTTGGTCAGGGCGAATGTGCGCCTGGCCAGACTCGAGCACAGCGATGATTCCCTGGTCTGGGCCAGAAGTCTGGCCGAAGGCATCGCGCAGGGACAGCGGCTGCGGATCGATGTGGTACTGCTGGACCTGTCCTTGCCGGATTCGAGCGGCCTGGCCACGGTGCAGGCGATGCGCGCCGCCCTGCCCGAAACCCCCATCGTCGTCCTGACCGGGCAGGACGAATCCGCGCTGAGCACCGCCGCGCTCGAAGCAGGGGCGCAGGATTACCTGGTCAAGTCGCATTTCGATCACGATGCCCTGGGCCGCGCGATTCGCCATGCCCGGGTGCGCCGCAGACTCGAGCAACAGTTCCTGCTGCATCAGCAACATCTCGAGGATCTGGTGAGACAGCGCACCGCAGCTCTCTCGATTGCCAAGGAAGTCGCCGAAGCGGCCAACCGGGCCAAGAGCATCTTCCTTGCCAACATGAGCCATGAATTGCGCACGCCGATGAACGCCATCATGGGAATGACCGACCTGGCACTGCGGCGCGCGACTGACCCCGAACAGATCGACCAGCTCGGCAAGGTCAAGAAGGCCTCGCAGAATCTGCTTGCCATCATCAACGACATCCTCGATATCTCGAAGATCGAAGCGGAACGTCTCACACTTGAGCAGATCGCATTTCAAGTCGGCGATCTGATGGATAACCTCGCCAGTCTGGTCTCCCAGCGTGCCGCCGAAAAGGGATTGAAGTTCACCATCGAAATTGATCCGGCCCTGGCCAGGCGGCAGGTTGAGGGTGATCCGCTGCGCCTGGGACAAATCCTGCTCAATCTGACCGCCAATGCCATCAAATTTACTTCTGCCGGCGAAATCAAGGTGCGCGCCCTGTTGCAGGAAGACCAACCTGCCGCGCTGCGGCTGCGCTTTGAAGTGCAGGACACGGGCATCGGCATCGCCGCCGAGGATCAGCAGCGCATTTTTTCGGCCTTCCAGCAGGCGGATGACTCGATGACGCGCAAATACGGCGGCACCGGCCTCGGGCTGGCGATCAGCAAGCACCTGACCGAGCTGATGCAAGGCGGCATCGGCGTCGAAAGCGAGTCCGGGAAGGGCAGCATGTTCTGGTTCACCGTCTGGCTCAAACAGCAAAAACAACCGCAAGGGGCACAGCCACCGGAAAATCATGCAAATGCCGAAGATGAATTGCGCAAACGCTATGGCGGCAGCCGCATTCTGGTGGTCGACGACGACCCGATGAATCGCGAAGTGGCCGCGGTCCAGCTGGAAGCTGCCGGCCTGGTCGTGGATGTTGCGGAAGACGGCGCCGTGTCACTCGATATGGCACAGCGGGCGACCTACGCGGCCATTCTCATGGACATGCAGATGCCGACTCTCGACGGGCTCGAAGCAACGCGACTGATCCGCGCTCTGCCGCGATATCGGCATACGCCGATCATCACCATGACAGCCAACGCCTTTGCCGAGGACAAGACTCGCTGCAGCGAAGCGGGAATGAACGATTTCCTCATCAAGCCCTTTGAGCCCGAGACCCTGTTCGCAACCCTGCTGCAAGCGCTGAACCGGCGCGAGTTCTGACAGCGCAGCCTGGAGCCTGGTTCCAGCCACGAACTGGCAGCACTTCCCCGGAAACGAATACCCGCAGTGTGAGTTGTGACTTGTGACTTGAATCACACTGATGGCAATTTATTCTTCAAGCGAAGAAAAACCCGGACGATTAGTGAACTGATTCACTTCGCCGACTAAAGAAATTGCGAATAATGCCTATCGTCGAAACACATCACTTGAAAAGTGCAAATACGCAGCAGTCTGCCCTCAATAAAAATGGTTTTGCGTCGATAAGACTAAAGAGGAAACCGCTGCACCCCCCGGACATGACGAACTCACTCATCAACGAAACAGAGCTCTTCGAAAGCTGCCTGGCGATGGTCAATCGCGTCGCGAGCAATCTCGCACGCCATCGTCCCAGCTTCATGGACCGGGAAGACCTGGTTCAGGATGGCATGATCGGGCTGCTGCAGGCGATCCGCTCCCTAGAAGATCGCTACGCCGAGCGGCAGTTCCTCGCTTATGCCTACCGCCGCATCCACGGATCGATCGTCGACAATATCCGGACACACACTTCGCTCTCCCGCAGCGAGTATCGGGAAGCCAGGCAAATACAGAAAACCGCAGTGGCGAACCAAGCCGCGGTAACGGCAGAAGATCTTTTCTACGCAGACGCCGTTGTCGCCTCGCTATTTGCCCGCCATGTTGTGTTCGATGAGGAAATTCATCTTGAGGACACCTATCCGGGACCGGACGAATACATCTCTGCACTGCAAACTTATTGCAAAGTCGTCGAGGTTTTGCAAAACACGCCAGAACAGCAGCGCGATGTGTTCATTCAGTGTGCCATTTACGATCAGTCCCAGGCTGAAATCGCCTGCCGTCTCAAGATCAGCGCCGGCCGGGTCTCGCAGATCGTCAAGCACGTGCGGCAAAAGCTCAGGGCCACCATACAGTAAATCATTACGGTGATTCTCCGACCGATCAGTACCCCGGAATCAACTGCGGGCACTAGCACCCCGGAATCAACTTCGGGCACTAGAATCCCCAGCAAGAAAAACCCGCCAAGCGGATTCCACTTTGGCGGGTAAACTGATCGCATGATCAGAGGAGAGGGAGAGTACCTCAACTACGCTTGCAGGATATTCACTCCCTCGTTCGGGCGCTGTGAAGTGGATCACAAAATTTTGGTTTTTCATCGACTCCGGAAGATGCTGCATTGAAAAATAAGGTTTTGACACTCGCCCAAGCCGCTGCACTGGTGCCATCGGGTAAGTCGCTTTCAATCGGCGGCTTCACCAGCCAGCGCCACCCGACGGCACTGCTGCGCGAGCTGATTCGCCAGAAGATCAGGGACCTGGTCATCTATTACCATTCAGCAGGCAGTGACGTAGACCTGCTGATCGGCGCCGGATGCGTGCGGCGTCTTGAAGGCGCCTATCTGGCGGATGGCGTGTTCGCGCCAGTGGCACCGAATTTCAGGCGCTTCGCAGAATCTCAACGCGTCGAAATCGTCGACTACAGCAACGCCGCCATGATGGCGCGCTTCACCGCCGGTGCGATGGGGCTGCCGTTTCTCCCCACCCGCTCGATGCTCGGCACCGACATGATGGCTGAGAGCAAGACAATCGCCATGAACTGTCCCTTCAGCGGCGAGTCGCTCGCGCTGGTGCCCGCAGTGCGCACCGACTTCTGCCTGCTGCACGTCCAGCAGGCGACGGCGAACGGTTTGCTGCGCATCGAGGGACAGGAGTTCCTCGACGTGCAACAGGCGCTTGCTGCCACCACCGTCATCGCGAGCTGCGAGGAACTGGTCGACGAAGCGGTGCTGCGCAAAGAGCCCGAGCGCAACCGGATTCCCGCATTTGCCGTGCATGCCGTCGTGCCCGTTCCCTTCGGTGCACACCCGCATGGCGTACACAATCGCTACGACTACGATCCCGAGCATCTGCGCCTCTTCAGCGCTGCCGCGCAATCCGATGCGGCGTTCGCCGCGTATCTGGAACGTTTCGTCTTCGGACCCGGGTCTCACGATGCCTATCTGCAGGCGGTGGGTGGCACTGAACGATTGGCGCAATTGCGACCTGACGCCGGACTGGGCTATAACCCAGGACTGAGGCGTGCGCCATGAAGAAGGCCGTCTGCTCGACCACGGAACTCATGGCGGTGACCGCCGCGCACGAGATTCGCGACGCTGAAGTGGTGTTCGCCGGAACCGGACTGCCGATGCTGGCGACGATGCTGGCGCAGCGCACCCATGCGCCGGATTGCGTCATCGTGTTCGAAGCCGGCGCGGTCGACCCGCGCATGCTGCATCTGCCCATGAGTGTCGGCGACTCGCGCACGCTGGCCGGTGCGGCCCAGGCCGCGGGACTGTTCGAGATATTCAACTATGTCCTGCAGGGCGGACGCGTGGACGTCGGCTTTCTCGGCAGCGCCCAGATCGACCGCTATGGCAATCTCAATTCCACCCGCATCGGTCCGTCCCGGCAACGGCCCGAAGTGCGGCTGCCGGGCAGCGGCGGCTCGGCCGATGTGGCGGCACTCGCCAGGCGCACCATCGTCATCGCCCGCCATGAGCGCAGGCGCTTTCCCGAGCGGGTCGATTTCCGCACCAGCCCGGGCTGGATCGACGGCGGCGAAACCCGACAGGCCGCAGGGATACGCGGCGGCGGGCCGGCGGCGGTGGTCACCACCATGGGCGTGATCCGTTATCGCGAGGGGACGCGGGAGCCCTATCTCGCTTCATATCATCCCGGGCTGAGTGCGCAGCAGGTGCAGGACGAAACCGGCTTCGCCCTGGATCTCTCCGATGCGCAGGAAACGCCGCCGCCCGGCAACGAGGAACTCGCTATCCTGCGGCGCGAGATCGATCCCGAAAGAATCTTTCTCAAGTAAAGCGGGCAGGTATAGGTATCGGAGGCAAGGCGCTCAGTCCGCGACCGCCACTGCCTCCACTTCGATCAGGATGTCCGGCAGCGCCAGCGCGGCAACGCCGAGCAGCGTCGCCGCAGGCGGCTGGTGCGGACCCCAGGCCTTGCGCCGCGCCTGATTGAGTACTTCGATGTGGGATGGGTTGTAGCCCACCACGTAATTGCGCAGGAACACCACCTGTGCCGGCGTCGCACCGGCAGCTGCAAGCGCCAGCAGAACATTGCGATACGCTTCCTCGGCTTGCCTGGCCATGTCGCCCACGCCGACCACCGCCAGATCCTTGCCCATGGCGGTCTGTCCCGCGCAGTAAATGGTCTTGCGTCCGCCTTCGACTGTCACCACCTGGGTAAATTCGAAAGGCTGGCTGTCAAACAAGGTATCCGGCGCGAGATGTTCCACTTTCATGGCATGCCTCCTATGTGTCTGCTCAGGGAATGAGAATGATCGAGCCGGTGGTCTTGCGCGATTCCACCGCGCGGTGCGCTTCCGCCGCATCCTTGAGGGGAAACCGGGCATGCACCTCGATCTTCACCGCGCCGCGGCGGATCACGTCGAACAGATCCCAGGCACTCGCCAGCAGGTCCTCGCGCTTGCGGGTATGCACGAAGAACGAGGGGCGGGTATAAAAATAGGACTTCCAGATATCGAATTTCATGAGTTCCAGCGGTGGCGGATGCCCGGAAGCAATGCCATACAGCACCATGGTGCCCAACTCGTCAAGACACTCCAGCGACTTGGTGAAAGTATCCTTGCCCACCGAGTCATACACCACCGGCAAGCCGGCACCGCCGGTAATCTCCTTGACCCTGGCGACGAAATCCTGTTCCGTGTAGATGATGGGAAAGTCGCAACCATGCGCGCGCGCCACCTCCGCCTTGGCCTGGGTGCTGACGGTGCCGATCACCGTGGCGCCGAGATGCTTGGCCCACTGGCACAGGATCAGGCCGGTTCCGCCTGCGGCGGCGTGTACCAGTATCGTGTCGCCGCGGCGCACCGCGTGGCTTTTTCGTACCAGATAGCGGGCGGTCATGCCCTTGTGCAATCCGGCGGCGACGGTGATGTCGTCGATGTCCGCCGGCAGCTTGAGCAGCCGATCCGCCGGCAGTACCCGCTCCTGACAGTAGCTCCCGGTGGGCATGGTGGCATAACCGACCCGATCACCTGCAGCGAGTTCCGTCACGCCGGCACCGGTTTCCAGAACCACCGCAGCGGCTTCGATGCCGGGAATGTCGGGCAAGGGCGGACACGGATACTCACCCGAGCGCTCGCCGATCTCCTTCATGTTCACCCCGATGGCGGTATTGCGCAGCAGCACCTCGCCCGGTCCCGGCCTGCGTACCTCGACTTCTTCCCAGCGCAACACTTCCGGCCCGCCGATCTGGTGAAAGCGGATTGCCCAACTCTTTCCCATTGTCTGTTCCTTTCATGCCGTCGGTCTGGGCACTATAGCAATCTATTCGGATTAGTGCGCAACAGGCGGCATGATGAATGAATCAGCGATTGACCCTACCGACACGGCTCCTGTACTATCATTTCCAGTGTTCTTTCTTGCGACGGACATCCCATGAAACCTTCCAGATATTCCCTGGCCGCCTTCGCAGCAGCCGCACTGGCTTGCCCCGCTGTTCCGGCACTGGCGCAACAGGCAGTGCTTTTTCAACCCTGGGCTGCGGGAATCAAGGTGTCGAACGGCACCGTGCAGATCGTCCATGGCGAAAAAACCTACAACGGTCGCGTCGGCGCCAAACTGCGCGTGAACGACATCGTCATCACAGGTGAAAACGGCTCGGTCGGCCTGGTCTTCCTCGACAACTCGACCCTGACGATGGGACCGGATACCGAGGTCGAACTGAAACGCTACAACTACGATCCGACGACCTATATGGGTGCATTCGACGTGTTCGTCAAAAAAGGCACGGTCTCGCTGCAACCCGGCGATCTGGCGGAAAGCGGACCGGACAACGTCAGCGTCACCACGCCGAAGGCCGAACTCAAGGGCAACGCCAAGCAACTGTTGATCAGCGTGGGAGACAACAAGTGAAACCCATCATCATTCCCGCAGCACTCGGTTTCCTCTTAATCCTCACCGGCTGCAGTACGCCGCCGCGCGAGTACTATGCCATCTCCGGCGACAGGGGCGCCATGACCGTCACCTCGCGCGACGCCAGCAAGCCCGGCAAGACCACCCTGGATGCCGCCAACCCGGTGGCGATGCATGACGGCGACCAGCCTCGTGCCGGCGACATCAGTGCGGATCAACTGCGCGGCAGGATGGCCAAGGCGCTGGCGGCACAACCTCTGCCGCCCAAGCGTTTCACCCTGTATTTCATCGAGGGCAGCGATACCCTGACAGCGGAATCGAAGGCCGTGGTGACGTCGATCTTCGATGAAATCAAGCAGCGGCCAGATCCGGACCTGATCGTCATCGGCCATACCGACCGCGTCGGCAGCGTCGCGGACAACGATCAGCTGTCGATCAAGCGCGCCAGCACCGTGCGGCAGCAACTCATCAAGCTCGGCATCGATGCGGAAAACATCCAGGCTTCAGGCCGCGGCGAACGCTCGCCTCTCGTTCCCACCGCCGATGAAGTCGCCGAACCGCGCAATCGCCGCGTCGAAATCCTGGTGCGGTGAAACGCCCCGGAATTAGTGACCTTTTGAGCAGCGAGTGCCCGTCGTTGTTTCTGGGGTGTTAGGCCAGGTATTTCCTGAAATGCGCGATCGTGCGTTCCCAGGAAAGTTTGGCCGCCGCCTCGCTGTAGCGGGGCGTCGAGTTGTTGTGAAAACCATGCTGTGTTCCGGGATAGACATGGATCTCGTAAGGCACGCCGGCCGACTTCAGCGCCGCCTCGAAGGCCGGATAGGTGACATTGATGCGCTCATCGTGTTCGGCCAGATGACACAGCAGAGGCGCCTTGATCTTCGCCACGCTTTCCGTGTCGGCCGCGACACCGTAATACGGGACGCCGGCAAGCATGTCTGACCCCAGCGCTGCAGCCAGATAGTTGACCACACCGCCGCCGTAGCAAAATCCAGTAACGCCCAATTTGCCGCTGGACAGTTTGTGCGTCCTCAGAAATCTTGCGCTGTTGGTCAGATCGGTGCGCAGCTTGGCCTGGTCGAGCGTCGCCTGCAGCGCGCGGCCGTCGTCGTCGTTGCCCGGATAACCGCCCACGGGGAACAGGCCGTCGGGTGCGAGAGCAAGGAAGCCATCCACCGCAAGCCGCCTGGCGACATCTTCAATGTAGGGATTGAGTCCCCGGTTTTCATGCACCACCATGACGACGGGAAACGGACCCTGTCCCGCCGGCTGCACCAGATAGCCGCGCATCATGCCGGAATTGCCTCCCGGCGAGGGATAGGTGACGTAGGTCGCCTTGATGCGCTGGTCGGTAAAGGAAATCGTCTGTGCCAGCGCATAGCGCGGCAGCAGCGCCTGCGCCATTGTCAGACCGGTGCCGCCCAGCACCGCGATGGCTGCAGCGCGACTCAGGAATTCGCGCCGGTCGATGCGACCGTGGCAATACTCGTCGTACAAATCAAAAACGCGCTGATCGATTTCGAGCTGGGTGATGCCCCGAGTCTCGGGGTTGGCTGGAATGGGTTGTGCGCTCATCGTATCCTCCTCTCGGTTAGGGGGTTTCCGCCGAAGGATGATAAGACAAGCCGATTTTCTTGACCAGCGCAACTCGCCACACCGATCCGGAAACTCGCATGCACCTTGGTTCTCCAGATCATAACCGGAAGCTATGCCATCGATAGCTTAATACAATCGTATTTGTCTATGTAATTACTATTGATTGTTCTAGAATTCGCTCACCCCTTGTCTGGTGCCCGCAGTTGATTCTGGGGTACCGAAACCCTTTTTTTTAGGAGAAAACCATGGCTGTCCTCGTTGGAAAACCCGCCCCTGATTTCACCGCCACTGCCGTCCTCGGCAACAATGAAATCCAGTCCTTCACCTTGTCCAAAGCAATACAGGGCAAGTATGCCGTCCTGTTTTTCTACCCGCTCGACTTTACCTTCGTCTGCCCCTCCGAACTGATCGCGTTCGATCACCGCCTGGCCGAATTCCAGAAACGCGGCGTCGAGGTGATCGGCTGCTCGATCGACTCGCAATTCACCCACCTCGCCTGGAAGAACACCCCGGTCGACAAAGGCGGTATCGGCCAGGTCAAGTACACCCTGGTCGCCGACATCAAGCACCAGATCTGCCAGGCTTACGATGTCGAAGCCGCCCCCGGCGTGGCTTTCCGCGGCTCCTTCCTGATCGACAAGGCCGGCCTGGTCCGCCATCAGGTGGTCAACGACCTGCCGCTGGGCCGCGACATTGACGAAATGCTGCGCATGGTCGATGCGCTCCAATTCACCGAGGAGCACGGCGAAGTCTGCCCGGCCGGCTGGAAAAAAGGCAAGGCCGGCATGAATGCCTCGCCGTCAGGCGTTGCCAAATACCTGGCCGAACACGCCAAGGAACTCTAAGCCCTGAGCCAACGCCCCGCCAACAAAAAGCCCCGCTTGCCGGGGCTTTTTCAATTTCACCTTCACCTCATTTATTCGCCTTCTCCAGCGCCTGTTTGACTGGCGCTTTGAGCAATTCGAGAAACTTGCAGTAATAGACGGCAAAGTTCTGGAATTGAGACTCAGGGAGTATTGCGGCCAAACGTACCGGAAACAGACACAAACGATACAGCAGGCGCAGCGGCCGGGGATAACCCAATTCGTGGGGTGGCACCGGCGACGGCTGGGTAGCCACATGAATGCATGAGGATTTCAATGCCCGGTCATTGAAGCGGAAGAGTCCCGCCCCGCCTCTTTTGCAGCCGGCAAAATACAAGTCGCAGGCATGTCGATTGGTCAGGAAGAAATACGACGAAAACAGATTCCCCAAATCGACAGACTTCCTGAAATCATTTTCGGTGAGGTTCAGGTAATAGTCCCAGCCGGCGCTTTGAGATCCGGGCGATTCTATCGGCGTGGTCCGCCGTGTCCCATGCTCGACCCGGCCGGTCGTAGCGCAGGTGAAGATCACAACGCCGCCGGCCTTGGTCATGCGATACATGTTCAGAAAAGTTTCGCACCAATGCGGGTTATGTTCGAATGATTCGCACGAAACAGCCAAGTCGTAAGTTTCATCAGGATGGTCCAGTTTGTTTCCTTCGCAAACCACATCAACGCCAGGACCTGCCGTCAAATCCACGCCGACATATGCGCTTTTTTTGAAATAGGGTCGGATTGATCCATTCACATCGAAAGACCCGATCTCCAGCACCTTTCGATTTGTGTAATCGCTGGCCAGATGCTGGCTCACGGTCTTGACAAATTGAAGCTGCAGATGATGCGCCATCGATAAGATTTTCTGTCAGCTACGATAGTCCGCATTGATCTTCACGTAGTCGTAGGACAGATCACAGGTCCACACCTTGGCCTGCGCCTCGCCGCGGCCCAGGTCGACACGAATCCGGATCTCCGCCGGTGACATTGCCTTCACGCCATCCGTCTCGTGATAGCTGGCGGCGCGGCCGCCGTATTCGGAGACCAGGGTATCGCCGAGCCACAGCCTGACCGTCCTGACGTCGAGATCCTGCAGCGACGCATGCGCCTGGGCCGCATTGCCGATGGCAGCGAGGATCCGGCCGAGATTCGGGTCGGAAGCGAAGAAGGCGGTTTTTACCAGCGGCGAGTGGGCGATGGCGTAACCCACGGCTTTGCATTCGGCGCTGTCTGCACCGCCCTGCACCACGATCTCGATGAACTTGGTGGCGCCCTCGCCGTCGCGCACAATGGCTTGCGCCAGGGTCGCCGCGACCGTCGTCACCGCATCCCGCAAGGCTTCGTAGTCGTCGCTGAGTTCGTCGGCGATCTCGGAGTTGCCGGCGGCCCCGGTGGCGATCAAGATGAAGGAGTCATTGGTCGAGGTATCGCCGTCGACGCTGATGCAATTGAAGGACGCCTCCGCTGTCTGTTGCACCATTCGCCCCAGCAGCGCTTGCGAGACGGCGGCATCGGTGGCGACAAAGCCGAGCATGGTCGCCATGTTCGGTTTGATCATGCCGGCGCCCTTGGCGATGCCGGTAACATTGACGTTCTTGCCGCCGATCACGACCCGTTGCGAGGCGGCCTTGGCGACGGTGTCGGTGGTCATGATGGCATGGGCCGCATCGAACCAGCCCTGGCCGTCGCTGCGCAAGGCTGCCTGGCAGGCGGGCAGGCCGGCGACGATGCGCTTGAGCGGCAGCGCTTCCATGATCACGCCGGTGGAAAATGGCAGCACCTGTCGATCGGCGAGATTCATCAATGCCGCGACCGCACTGCAGGTGGCGCGGGCGGCGGCAAGTCCGGGTTCGCCGGTGCCGGCGTTGGCGATGCCGGTGTTGATCAGCAATGCACGGATGTCATGCCCGACCAGATGCTGCTGACATACCTGCACCGGTGCGGCGCAGAAGCGGTTCTGGGTGAACACCCCGGCGACCCGGCTGCCCGCGGCGAGTTCGATCAGCGTCAGGTCGCGCCGGTTGGCCTTGCGGATACCGGCCTCGGCCACGCCGAGACGGACGCCGGCGACCGGCTGCAACTGGCTGGGAGAAGGCGTGGCGTAATTGACTGTCATGACAATGGATTCCTCGGAAAGTGCATCATTCAAACACGATTCGCCACAACTCGCGCACCGCTGCGACGCGTTCTTCGACGCTCGCCGGATCGACGCGCGCCGGTGCATTGTTGAGGCGCAGCGCATGCTGCATGCGGCGGTAATCGCGGTAGGCGCTGCGCACCGTCTCGGCCAGCGCAAGAGGGATCAGGCCGAGTTCTCCGGCCATCTTGAGCAGGGCGATGTTGCCGAGGTTGCCGGTCAACTCGGCATGCGCATGGGAGTAGCCCAGCACCAGGTACTGGACGATGAATTCGACATCGATAAGCCCGCCGTGATCCTGCTTGAGATCGAACAGCGGCCCCTTGCCGGCATGGGCGTCGAACATTTTCTTGCGCATCGCCACCACCTCGCTGCGCAGCGCTGCCAGATCGCGCGGCTGGCGCAGGATCTCGTTGCGGATCTGCTCGAATGCGGCACCGATGCCCCGATCGCCGGCGGAAAAGCGCGCCCGGGTGAGCGCCTGGTGTTCCCAGAGCCAGGCCGATTCCAGCTGATACTTGCGGAAGGATTCGACCGAACTCACCACCAGGCCGGAGTCGCCGTTCGGACGCAGGCGCAAGTCGGTCTCGAACAAGGTGCCCGCCGAAGTCTGGCTGGAGAGCCAGGTGTTGATGCGGGTCGCCAGGCGCGCGTAGTTCTCCTGGGCTTCGGGCGCCGGGTCGTCGTAGAGGAAGATCAGGTCGAGGTCCGAGGCATAACCGAGCTCCTTGCCGCCCAGCTTGCCGTAGCTGATGACGGCAAAGCGCGGCGTCTCTAGATGGCGTTTGGACAATTTGCGCCAGGCATACTTGAGCGCCAGCTCGAGCATGATGTCGGCCAGTTCGGAAAGATGGTCGGCGAGTTTTTCCAGGGGCAGCAGTCCCGAGACATCCTGCGCCAGCAGGCGAAAAATCTTGGCGTGATGAGCTTCGCGCATCCGGTCCATTTGCAGTTCGGTATCCGGTTCCACTTCATCGAGCGCCTGATCGACCTGGGCGCGATAACTGCGCCAATCGGGTGCGGTTTCGAGCATGCGGGCGTCGAGCAGTTCATCAAGCAGGATCGGGTGGCGACGCAGATAGTCGGCCGTCCATGACGAGGCGCTGGCAAGCTGGGCGACTTTCTGCAAGGCGTTCGGATATTGCAGCAGCAGGGCCAGGTAGGCGGCGCGGCGGCTGATGGCTTCGAGCAGATCCAGCACGCGCGACAAGGTATCGTCCGGGTTCGGCGCGCTGGCGCAGGCCTCGATCGCCAAGGGTACCAGGGCGTCGAAGCGCTCGCGCGTCGCCGCGGGCATCTGCTGGTAGCGTGTGCCGCTGCGCAGTGCGGCAAGGCGCTGCATGGCTTCGGCAGCATGGACATAGCCCTGCCGGGCGAGTTCCTGCGCCTGGGTATCGCCGTCGCCTGCTTGCCAGATGACATCGGGCGCCTGGCTGGCTTTGTGGGGATCGGCAAACACCGCGGCGAAATGCCGGGCGACGGCAGCACGATGATCATCGAGTTCTTCGAGCAAGGCGGCATAGCCGGAGAAGCCCATGGCCTTGGCGATGATCGCCTGATCTTCCGGCTTGGTCGGCAGGCTGTGCGTCTGCGCGTCATCGAGATATTGCAGGCGATGCTCGAGGCGACGCAGGAACTGATAGGCCGTGCCGAGTTCGAGCGTGGCCTGGTCGCTGATCTGTCTTCTTTCGGCAAGCAGCTGCAACACCTTCTGCGTCGCCTTGACCTGCAGGGGCGTATCGCGACCGCCGCGAATCAGCTGGAAGACCTGGGCGATAAACTCGATCTCGCGGATTCCGCCCGGGCCCAGCTTAACGTTGTCGGCCATCTCCTTGCGCGTCACTTCGCGCCGGATTTGCGAATGCAGGCCGCGCATCGCATCGATCGCGCCGAAGTCGAGATATTTTCGAAACACGAACAGGCGCCGGATCGATTCCAGGCTCGCGAGCCATGCCTCGGGATAGAGTTCGGCCGCGTTCTCGCCGACCGGCCGCGCCTTGATCCAGGCATAGCGCTCCCACTCGCGGCCCTGGCTCACGAAATAATTTTCCAGCATGTCGAAGCTGCACACCAACGGGCCGGATTCCCCATTCGGCCGCAAGCGCATGTCGACACGGAACACCTGGCCGTCGCTTGTGATTTCGGCGATCGCATTGATCAAATTGCGGCCCAACCGCGTGAAAAAGTCGAAGTTGCTGATGGCGCGCGAACTGCCGCCATCAGTCTCGCCATCCTCTGGATACAGAAAAATCAGGTCGATGTCCGATGAGACATTGAGTTCCCGACCGCCCAGCTTGCCCATGCCGACCACCAGCATTTGCTGTTTTTGTCCCTGGCTGCTGCGCGGCACGCCATAGCGCTGGGCGAGCACAGCAGAGTGGCTGGCCAACGCCTTCTCGACGGCGATTTCGGCGATCAGCGTCATGCTCTCAGTGACCTCGGCCAGACTCGCCAGACCAGCCAGATCGCGTATGGCGACGCGCAGATAGGCACGCCGCTTGAGTTGGCGCAGCGCCGGCTTGAGCGCATCTTCCGCCAGTTCGGCGGGCAGCCAGGCGCGCATTTCCGCGGCAGTCAGCGCTTGTTGCCAGGATGCAGCGAGTTCTTCCTCCAGCATCGGTTCTGCTTGGAGCAACCGGGTCAGGTAGCGGGAGAACGGCAAGACTCGCGGCAGAATGTCTGAAAGAGGCGGCATGAACAATATTGAAATGGCAAGGCAAGCAGGATTTTAGCCTTCCTTCCGGCTCAGCCATGAGAATGCAGGCGAAGCTTTCAAGGATAAGCACGCCTGTAACAGAAGATTTCCGGATTTTGGGGCGCCCGATTTCGTGGTAGAAAGCCCCGTTAAGATAACGACTCGATCCGTGTCATGGCATTTGTCCTGAATTCCCGCTTGCGCTGGCTGCTGCGCCTGTTGTTGCGGCTGCTGGTACTGGGATACTTCGGCTTCGCGCTGATTTTTCTGACGCTGCGCTACGCGGTGCTGCCGAAAGTCGATCAGTACCACGAGGACATTGAAATCATGTTGTCCAGTTCGCTGCATCTGCCGGTGGCGATCGAGGGGATCGAGGCGCAATGGCAGGGACTGTATCCGCTGCTCGCCCTGCACGGTTTCCAGATTCGCGACCAGCAAGGCAAGCCGGCTTTGACACTGGATAATGTCGCGGCAGAGGTTTCCTGGACCTCGTTGCTGTATTTCGGCCTGCGCCTCAATCGGCTGGAAATCATCGCCCCGGAACTTAACATCCGCCGCAACACGCAAGGGCAGATCTTCGTCGCCGGCCTGCAGATCAATACGCTGCCGGGACAAAACGATCTGGACTTTTCCGACTGGCTGCTGGCGCAACGACGCATCGTCATCCGCAATGCCAGCATTACCTGGCACGACGAAATGCGCGGAGCGCCTCCCTTGACGCTGCAGCGCCTGAATCTGGACTTGCAGAACGGCGGCAGCCGCCATCGCTTCGGCCTGACCGCCGATCCGCCGCGCGCCATGGCAAATCGCCTGGACATACGCGGCGATTTTCGCGGCGATGATCTGGACCAGATGGACACCTGGCAGGGTGAGGCCTATGCCGAACTCGATTATGCGGATCTGGCGGTGTGGCGGACCTGGATCGATTATCCGCTCGACCTGCCCCAGGGCAGCGGCGGCATCCGGCTCTGGCTGGGATTCGCCGAGAAGCAGCTCAGCAAGCTCACAGCCGATATCGCCTTGACCGATGTCCAGATGCGCCTGGCGCCCGACCTGCCGCTGCTCGACCTGCAGCATCTGCAGGGGCGCATTAGCGGAAAACGGCTCAGTTCCGGCTTCGAGGCCGGCGCCAGGCAATTGGCGCTGATTACGCGCGACGGCATCAATATCGAACCCAGCGATTTCCTGCTGAGTTTGAGCCATGCCACCGAGCGCGCTCCGGCACATGGCGAACTGACCGGCAACAACCTCGATCTGGATGCACTGGCACGTCTCGCGGCGTATCTGCCGATCGACGCGGCGATCCGTCAGCGCCTGACCGAGGCGGCGCCGCGCGGCAAGGTCTTCGATCTGAAATCGAGGTGGACCGACGCCCCACCGCCAAGCGCAGCGGCCACCTCAGTGACCAACTCAGTTAACGACTCATTTAACAGTTCTGCTGCCAGCTCGCCCGCGACCGCCATGCCAGCAAGCTATGCCCTGCATGCACGGTTTGAAGGACTCGGCATGCAAGCCCAGGGCATTCTGCCGGGCTTTGCCGGATTGACCGGCAGCATCGACGGCAACCACCAGGGCGGCGGCCTGACGCTGGCCAGCCGCGATGCCCAGATCGACCTGCCGCGGGTATTCGCCGATCCGCAAGTGCCGCTGCAAAGCCTGAATGCCCAGATCAAATGGAATGTGCAACAGGAAGCCGGGCAAGCGCGCGTCGCCGTCAACATCGCACAGCTCGCCTTCGAAAATCAGGATGCCGCAGGCACTGTCAGCGGCACCTACCTGAGCCGTGCGGGTGAAGCCGGCGAGATCGATCTGCAAGCGCAGGTAACCCGCGCCGCCGGTACTGCGGTATGGCGCTATATGCCCCTGGTGGTGGGCAAGAGCGTCAGAGACTGGCTGCGCACTTCCATCCTCAGCGGTGTCAGCAGCGAAGCCACGCTGCGTCTCAAGGGCGATTTGAAACGCTTTCCGTTTGCCGACGGCTCGGGCGTGTTCGAAGTCAAAGGCAAGTTCCACGGCGTGAACCTGCTGTACGCCTCAAGCTGGCCGCAGATCGAGCAGATCAACGGCGAGCTGGAGTTCGTCGGCAAGCGCATGCTGATCAAGGCCAGCCAGGGCGACACCTACAACGTCAGGCTGTCCGATGTCAAAGCCGAGATTGCCGATCTTGAATCCACCGAAGAAGTGATCACGGTCAGCGGCAACGCCGCCGGCCCGACTTCGGATTTTCTGCGCTTCATCGAGTCCAGCCCGGTCGGCGAGCACATCGACCATTTTACCGAGGACATGTCGGCCGCCGGCTCGGGACAGCTCAACCTGAAGCTGGTGTTGCCCCTGCGGCGCCTGGCCGAGAGCAGGACCGACGGCAACTTCCAGTTCACCAACAACAGGCTGCAGCTCGACGCCGACCTGCCGCCTCTGACCGACGTCAACGGTCACCTGCAATTTTCCGGAGACGGACTCAAGGCCGAGCGGATACGCGCCTTGATGCTCGGCTCGCCGATGAGCATCGACGTCAAGACCGTCGGCAACGGCACGGTGCTGATCAACAGTGAAGGAACCCTGAGCATCGTCGAATTGCGCAAGCAGTTCTCCCATCCGCTACTCGACCATCTGTCGGGCAGCAGCCCCTGGCGCGGACGCGTGCGGGTGCGCAAGAAAAATGCCGAGGTCATGATCGAGTCGCGCCTGCAGGGCATTTCATCCAGCCTGCCCGAGCCGTTCAACAAGAGCACCACCGAAGCCATGCCGCTGCGCTTCGAGCGCAAGCTGCTGCTCGAGCCGCCGCGCGTCAGCGCAGCGGCGCCGCCTGCCCGCCGCAGTGTCGCCCGACCCGCTTCGACCACGCGCAAACCCGCTCGGGCTGCGCCATCCCAGCCAACAAAGCCAGCAACGCCACCATCTCCACCATTGCCACCATTGCCTGCTTCGCCGGCATTGTCACCCGTGCCGACAATGCCAAGAGATCAGATCGACCTCAGTCTCGGCAATGTGATGGCAGCCCGCTTCATCCGCCGCCACGAAGGCGAGCGCGGGGAGAAAATCACGGTGGAACGCGGCGCCTTCGCCCTCGGCGAACCGCTGACGCTCCCCAATGCCGGAATCCAGTTGGCGGTCAACCTCAAGCAAATCGACGCCGATTTCTGGCAGCGCATGCTCGGCGGCATGGACGGCAAGAGCAGCAAGCTGCCCAAGCTGGCAATCAACGCCAGCCTGAAAACCCGCGAGCTGATCCTGTTCGGCAATACCCTCAACGATCTGGAACTCAAGGCCACCACCACCCGCGACAGCGGCTGGCGCGCCGAGATCAAGAGCCGCGACCTCAACGGCGAACTGGCCTGGCTCAACCAGGGCGCGGGCCGGCTCTCGGCCCGCCTCAAGCAGCTGGCCATCAACCCCGCCGCGGGCAACAAGCCGCTCAGCGCGGACGGCGACAAGAGTCCACTGCATGAACTGCCGGGACTGGATATCGAAGTCGATCAGTTCTTCATGCGCGGCAAGGCTTACGGCAAGCTCAAGCTGGCCGCCGACAATCGCGACGGCACCTGGGAAGCCAAGCTGGATATCGACAACGAAGACGGCAAGCTGGCCGGGGAAGGCAAATGGCGTCCAAGCACCGCGCAACCTGATACCCAGCTCAAATTCACGCTCCAGGTCAAGAGCATAGAAAAACTGCTGACCCGCCTGGGCTATCCGGATGCGCTGCGGCGCGGCAATGCGACTCTGGAAGGTGTTTTGTCCTGGAATGACGCGCCGTTCGCCATCGATTACCCGTCTCTCGACGGCACGCTCAAGGTCGAGGCCGCCAAAGGCCAGTTCAACAAGCTCGAACCCGGCGTCGGGCGGCTGCTCGGCATTCTCAGCCTGCAATCCCTGCCACGCCGCATCACCCTGGATTTCCGCGACATCTTCAGCCAGGGCATGGCTTTCGACAGCATCAAGGGGCAACTCAGCTTGAGCCATGGCGTAATCGACACGCAGCACTTCGAAATCTCCGGGCCGTCCGCCAACATCATGATGAGCGGCAGCGTCAACCTGACGCAGGAAACCCAGAACCTCAAGGTGCGCGTCAAGCCGACCGTCGGCGAAAGCCTGGCCGTCGGCGCCATGCTCGCGCATCCGGCGGCGGGCGCCATCGCCTGGCTGGCGGATAAAATCCTGAAGAATCCGATCGATCAGATCTTCTCCTTCGAATATGCTGTCACCGGCAGTTGGGACGACCCGAAAGTGGCGAAGCTTTCCGGCCCCCAGCCCAAACCCGAGAGCACCCCACAATGAAAGAAAAGCTCCGCATTGCCGCTATCCAGATGATTTCCGGACCGGAAGTCGGCCCCAATCTCGAGACCGCCCGGCAACTGATCGCCCAGGCGCGTCAGCAAGGTGCGCAACTGGTGGCCCTGCCCGAGTATTTCCCCCTGATCGGCGCCAGCGACAGCGAGCGCCTGGCCGCCCGCGAAGCCGATGAGAATGGGCCGATACAAAGTTTCCTGAGTGACACCGCCCGCGAATTGGGCATCTGGCTGGTAGGCGGATCGCTGCCCCTGACCGCGAACGATTCAAACAAGCTGCGCAACAGCTGCCTGGTGTATGACCCCGGCGGCAAGCGCGTGGCGCGCTACGACAAGATCCACCTGTTCGGCTTCACGCGCGGCGCGGAAAGCTACAACGAAAGCCTCACCATCGAGGCAGGCACTCAGGCGGTGGCCTTCGATACGCCTCTCGGCCGCATCGGCCTGGCCATCTGCTACGACCTGCGCTTTCCGGAACTCTTTCGTGCACTGGGTGCGGTTGACCTGCTGGTGGTACCGGCCGCCTTCACCGAAACCACCGGCCGCGCCCACTGGGAATTGCTGCTGCGGACTCGCGCCGTCGAGAACCAGTGCTACCTGCTCGCCGCGGCGCAAGGCGGCGAGCATCCGAACGGCCGTATCACCCATGGCAACAGCATGGTCATCGACCCCTGGGGCGAAGTACTGACCAGGCTGGATAAGGGGCCAGGCGTGGTCGTCGCGGAAATTGACCCGGCGCGCCTGGCCGAAGTCCGCGCCAGCCTGCCGGCACTGCAGCACAGAGTGCTATAAAGTAGCTGACTTCAATTTCAATCCAAGCGTGACCCCATGACTGCCGACGCCCTTTTCCAAACCGCCGAAGAATGCCTGCTGACTCCGTACAACCTCGATCCGGGGAGGCTCGACGGCGTGTTCGGCCAGATCTTTGGTAACCAGGTTGATTACGCCGACCTGTATTTCCAGTATGCCCGCTCCGAGGGCTGGAGCCTCGAGGAAGGCATCGTCAAGTCGGGCAGCTTCAATATCGAGCAAGGCGTCGGCGTGCGCGCGATCTCCGGCGAGAAAACCGCTTTCGCCTATTCCGATGAAATCAGCCTGGCCGCCTTGCACAGCGCCGCCCAGGCCACCCGCGCCATCGCCGCCCAGGGCGGCAATGCCAGCGCACCCATGCTCCGCCACGACCAAGGTCGACGCAACAAGGCGGCGCTGTATGCCGCCGCCGATCCGATCGCAGCACTCGCCGACGCCGAGAAGGTCAGACTGCTGGAGCGCCTCGAAGGCTTTGCGCGCGCCCTCGACCCGCGCGTCGTCGAGGTCATGGCCAGCGTCGCCGGCACCTGGGAAGTAATCCTGGTCGCCCGCAGCGACGGCCAAATGGTGGCCGACGTGCGGCCGCTGGTGCGCGTCTCGGTGAGCGTCATCATGACCGAGCAGGGGCGCCGCGAGCAAGGCTCGGCGGGCGGCGGCGGACGCTTCGACTACGCCTACTTCACCGACACCATGCTGCGCGACTACGCCAGCCGCGCTGTGCATCAGGCCAGCGTCAATCTCTCGGCCAAGCCGGCACCGGCCGGCACCATGACGGTGGTATTGGGCGCGGGCTGGCCCGGCATCCTGCTGCACGAGGCGATCGGCCACGGTCTCGAGGGCGACTTCAACCGCAAGGGCAGTTCCGCCTTTGCCGGCCGCATCGGCGAACGCGTTGCGGCCAGGGGCGTGACCGTCGTCGACGACGGCACCATTCCCGACCGGCGCGGCTCGCTGTCGGTCGATGACGAAGGCAATCCGACCCAGCGCACCCTGCTGATCGACGACGGCATGCTGGTCGGCTATCTGCAGGACTCGCTCAACGCCCGCCTGATGAATGTCCCAACCACCGGCAACGGCCGCCGCGAATCCTTCGCCCACCTGCCGCTGCCGCGCATGACCAATACCTACATGCTGAATGGCAACAAGGATCCCGAGGAAATCATCGCCTCGGTGAAGAACGGCTTGTATGCCGTCAATTTCGGCGGCGGCCAGGTCGACATCACCAGCGGCAAGTTCGTCTTTTCCGCCGCCGAAGCCTACCTGATCGAGAATGGCAAGATCACCACCCCGGTCAAGGGCGCCACGCTGATCGGCAATGGCCCCGATGTGCTGCAGCGCGTCAGCATGATCGGCAACAACCTGACGCTCGATCCGGGTGTTGGCACCTGCGGCAAGGAAGGCCAGAGCGTGCCGGTCGGCGTGGGTCAGCCGACGCTGCGCATCGATGGTCTGACGGTGGGCGGAACGGCGTAATAAACTAGCTTTTGCAAATCCGGTCAGTGAACTGACCGGAGAGATTGCAAAGGGTTACTTATTTAAGGATGCCACGCGCCCTCATGCGGTCACAACCATTCTGGCGCGGTGCCGGTGACTTCATACCTTTATCAAGAGCGTGAGTTTCCATGGTCTTGCGTTGCTCATCCTGGAGAGCCTCGCATTCGTCGTAAGTCGTGACACCACGCATCTTGGCCTGATGCGCCGTGCGTTCTTCGGCTGTCATCAATGACCAGCCAGCGACGCTGCCTTTATCTCACCTCCCTTGCGAACTAACAGTCTCTTGTGCCATTAGGCGGGCGTTCCAAGCATGCGACCGGTCAGCTTCCGCGCAACCGGCGCGAGAAAAAATATCACAGGTACGCCGACTACATAAGCAACCAGGAAAGCCTTTCCCCAGCGGCCCAGAAAGTCCGGGGTGAAGCCGATATTCACGGCAGTAATGACGAAAGTCATCAATGAAATCATCATTGCCCCCATGAGGAGCGAGAAAACGAGATGAAACTTCTTTTGCGGATTCATGAGTTCGGTCTCCGTATCGAATCAGACACCGGCGAGCCACAGCTCGACCTTGTCGCGACTGGGAATGCCGCCGGCGTGCACCACCTTGCCGTTGAGCACCACACCCGGCGTACTCATCACACCGTAGCTCATAATGTCCTTGATCTCTTCAACCTTGTCGAGTTCGATCGTCACGCCCTTGGCGCGGGCGGCATCCTCGATCAGCTTGACGGTCGTCTTGCAATTGGCACAGCCGGTGCCAAGAACCTTGATGTTCAACATTTGCATGTCTCCTGTTTGATAAATGGATCACCGGGCATTAACACTACACGGCCACCTGAACGGAGACGAAACAGGGCACAAAAGGATGCAGGTGGCAGCACGTTAAGGCCGGCGATTATTTCAGAAGCTCTCAATAGTGACAAAGCCTGCATTGAGGGCGATGCCGATGACGAATGCTCGGTCGAAACGGGCTGTGCCGTGACTGCGGAGGGCAGGGGTTGCCATGACAGGATGTGCGCTTAAAGCACCGCGTTGAACACATAGCCCACCAGCAGGATGCCGAGGGCAACAACCCCAGCGAAGGTAGCGATCAGCCGGGGCTTCAATACCTTGCGCAAAATGATCATCTCCGGAGCGGACAGTGCGATCACACTCATCATGAAGGCCAGCACGGTTCCCAATACGGCGCCCTTGCCCATCAATGCCTCGATGATGGGAATGATGCCGGCGGCGTTAGTGTACATCGGCACACCGATAGCGACCGCTGCGGGGACGGACCACCAGGGTGCATCCTTGCCCATGACGGAAGCCATGAAGTCTTCCGGCACATAACCGTGGATACCTGCGCCAAGCGCGATGCCGGCGATAATGTAGGGCCACACCTTGCCGACGATTTCGCGCACGTGGCTGATGCCGCTGTCGATGCGTTTGCCCCAGTTCATGCTGGTTACTTCGCCAGCGTTTACGGCTTGACTGTTCTGCATTTCGCGGACCCAATCCTCCAGATGGTTCCCCATATCCAGCTTGCCGATGACCATGCCCGCCACAATGGCAACGGTGAGACCCAGTACCAGATACAGCGTCGCGACTTTCCATCCGAACATGCCGAACAGCAGCGCCAGCGCCACCTCATTGACCATCGGTGCTGAAATAAGAAAGGAGAACGTCACACCCAGCGGCACCCCAGCCTGCAGGAAGCCGATGAACAAGGGTACGGCGGAGCAGGAGCAAAACGGTGTGACGATACCCAGGCTGGCTGCCATCACGTTGCCGACACCAAGACGCTTGCCGGTCAGCATGGCCCGGGTACGTTCCGGCGAGACGAAGGTATGCACCACGCCCACGACAAAAACGATACCGGTGAGCAGCAACAGCACCTTGGGAGTGTCGTAGAAGAAGAATTGCAGCGCGCCGCCAAGATGACCTTCGCGCGCCACAGGCAGCGTAGCGACCAACGCTTCGGAAACTGAAGTCAGCGCCTGGTAGAGCGAAAACCAGATCAGTGTCACCAGTATCACAAACAGCAACGGTTGTTGGCTGGGCCAGCGTTTGAGTTGAATGGCAGGGGCTTGCATGCGAGTCTCCAATGGGAAATCGATGAGGCTGATACTGCCCCTCTGCAAATGGAGACGAACCACCCGGCAAAAAGATGCCGAAAGAACTCAGCCTATTCAGATTCGGGCGATTCGAGCGGTGACCGAGGAACAAAACAGCAGACTTCCCCTGCCTCATCAAAACTGACCTGGCACGCCGTAACAAGTTGGGCTTGCAGGCGGGCGCGCGCCCGCTGCACCCGTGATTTTGCGGCGGGCAGTAATAGGCCAAGCTTTTGCGCATAAGCTTGCTGGGTCATGCCTTGCAAGTCGCAGAGCACAATGGCTTCGCGGTCTACCCGCGAAAGTTCGGAAAGAACCCGGGGGATGCATTGAGTCAAATCATCCACCGGGCGCAGTTCGGGCTCCGGTTCGGCGCATAGATCATCCGGCAAAGGGACCTGCGTCTTGGTCAGTCGCAGCCGATCGATGAGGAGATTGCGCGCAACGTGGAAGAGCCAAGCCCGGGGGTTATCAATCTGACAGAAGTTGCCGCCCTGACGCAGCGCCTTGATGAATATCTCTTGCAGCAAATCGTCGGCATCGTCCTGATTGCCGGTTCGGTGCACGAGAAAGTGCCGGATTTCGGTCTCATGCTGGCGCCACGCCTTATTCAGGCAGGACAGTGTCGATTCGTTTGGCATCGATCACCCGGTCAATTGTGCCAAACCTTTTGCGCCAATGGGCGCTTCCGGCAACCAGGGGATCAGGGCGCAACGGGTCGAGAGTCCATCGACGACGCGCCGGATGAAGGGAATCTCGTACCGGCCGCGCTGCGCCAGCATGGGATTGCGGGTGCCGCTGGCCAGCAGGCTCTGGTTGATCACCCAGGCGAAGGGCTGAATCTTCGCGCGTGCCAGGTCGGCTTGCAGGCGTTCAGCCTCGTGCACCGGCGTGGCTTCCGGCAAAGTGACGATCAGCACCTTGGTGTAATCCGTATCTCGCAGGCGTGGCAGCAGACTGCGCACCGCTTCAGGCATGTCGCCCTGGGTGCGCAGGACTTCGCGGTGGTAGGACTCGGCCGCATCGAGCAGCAGAATGGTGTGACCGGTGGGCGCCGTATCGAGGACGACAAAACCTTCCTTGCCCGCGTCGACGGCCCGCGCGAAGGCACGGAACACGGCGATCTCCTCGGTGCAGGGCGAGCGCAGATCTTCTTCGAGCATGGCGCGGCCGTTCGGATCGAGATTGCTGCCAGCCTTGGCGAGCACCTCGGCCGTGTATAACGCAATTTCTGCTGCCGGGTCGATGCGGCTCACACTCAGGAGCGGAACACTTTCGCCGACCGCTGCGGCGACATGGGCGGCCGGGTCGGTGGTCGAAAGTTGCACGGGAAAGCCGCGTTGGGCCAGCGCCATGGCAATGGCTGCGGCAACCGTGGTCTTGCCCACACCACCCTTGCCCATGGCCATGACAACACCGTGTCCGGCCCTGGCAATTTCATCGACCAGCGCAGAAAGTGGTTTCGGCAGTGGCGTCGTGGCCTGATCACTCTGCACCACCACCGGCGCGCTATCCGGATGCTCCATCAGGCGCAAGGCGGAGAGGCCCACCGTGCCCAGCGGCAGGAACGGAGTCACTGTGCGCGGCAATGTGCTCAGCCCTGGCGGCACTGCCGCGAGTGCCGCATCGGCTCGCTGCATCATGGCCGTGGCGATGGGATCGTCGGTGCGATCGGTGGAGAACAAACCATTGATGGCTAGTTGCAGGTTGCTGACACCGAGTTCAACCAGTTCCGCCCGAGTGCGTTCGGCCTCGCGAAAGGCCGAGCTGTCCGGACGACTGACGAGGATGACAGTCGTGCTGGCGGGGTCGCAGAGTCGCTCCACCGTTGCGGCATACAAGGACTTCTGCTTTTCCAGCCCGGCCAGTGGCCCCAGGCAGGATGCGCCGCTATCGGAAGACGCGATGAACTCGCTCCACGCCGAGGGCAGCGTGAGCAAGCGAAGGGTGTGGCCTGTCGGCGCCGTGTCGAAGATGACGTGATCGAACGCGGCGGTCGTTTGTGGTTCGCCGAGAAGCTTGGAGAATTCATCGAAGGCGGCGATCTCAACCGTGCAGGCGCCGGAAAACTGTTCTTCCATGCTGGCAATTGCCGCTGCCGGAAGAATGCCCCGATAGGGTGCAACCATGCGTTCGCGATATTCCTGGGCTGAAGCCTCGGGGTCGATGTTCAATGCGAACAGACCGGCAGCGTCGGGAATTGCCGTGGGTTGCGAGCCAAGACTGACGCCCAGCACTTCATCCAGATTGGAGGCCGGATCGGTACTCACGATCAGCACGCGCTTGCCGGCCTCGGCCAGGGCCAGACCGGTGGCGCAGGACAGCGAGGTCTTGCCCACGCCGCCCTTGCCCGTGAAGAACAGGTGGCGGGTTGTCGCGGCGGGCAAGGTCACGATGATGTCAGCAGCAGCCGGACTTGGGATTGCACCCGCCGGCAACCATCTTGATGTGAGGCTTCTCGGCGGTGGTCAGCGTGATGCCCAGCTTCTGCACCAACTGAATGCGCGAGGGATACATGCCGGTGGACACGATGTGTCCATCCACCACCAATATCGGCAGACGATCCATGCCGGCCTCCATTTCCTTCACCACGTCGGGATTGGCGGCGAATGCCTGCGGTTCCTGGGACAGGTTGTAGCGTGTCACCTGGATTCCGTGGTCATTCAGCCATTGCAGGTCGGCGGAAAACTGCACCAGCACCGGGTCGACTTCCACGCCGCAGACACCCGTCGAACAGCACATGGCGGGATCGAACACTTCCAGCTTTTTCATGATTTCCTCTCTTTCAAGCCGGTCTTGCGATGAAATACTTTCGCTGGAACCACAGCGCAACATTGACCAGGGCGATCATCACCGGCACTTCGACCAGGGGTCCAATCACCGCCGCAAAGGCAACGCCCGAGTTGATGCCATACACCGCCACGGCGACGGCGATGGCCAGTTCGAAGTTGTTGCTGGCTGCGGTAAATGAAAGCGTGGCGCTCTTTTCATAGCTGGCGCCGAGGCGCTTGCACATGAAAAACGAGAAAACGAACATCACCACGAAGTAGATCAGCAGGGGAATGGCGATGCGCACCACGTCCAGCGGAATGCTGACGATCAGCTTGCCCTTGAGACTGAACATCACCACGATGGTGAACAGCAGTGCGGCCAGGGTAATCGGTCCGATCTTCGGTACGAAACGGCTGTGGTACCAGTCCTTGCTGACAAAGCGCAGCATGACCACGCGCGTCAGCACCCCGGCGATGCAGGGAATGCCCAGATAGATGAAGACGCTTTCGGCGATCTGTTTGATCGAGATATCCACCACCGAACCGGATAGCCCGAAGAACGGTGGCAACACCGTTATGAACAGCCAGGCATAGACACTGAAAAACAGCACCTGGAAAATCGAATTGAAAGCCACCAGCCCGGCGGCGTATTCGGTCGAACCCTTGGCGAGTTCGTTCCAGACGATCACCATGGCGATGCAGCGCGCAAGGCCGATCATGATCAGGCCGACCATGTATTCCGGCTTGTCCTGCAGAAACATCAGCGCCAGCGCGAACATCAGCACCGGCCCGATGAGCCAGTTTTGCACCAGGGACAATCCCAGCACCTTCCAGTCGCGGAACACATCGGGCAAATCCTCGTAACGCACCTTGGCAAAAGGCGGATACATCATCAGGATCAGACCCACCGCAATCGGGATGTTGGTGGTGCCGACCTGGAAGCGGTTGATGAAATCCTCGATGCCGGGCACAAAGAAGCCCAGGCCGACACCCAGCGCCATCGCCGCGAAAATCCAGACGGTCAGATAGCGGTCGAGAAAGGAAAGTTTTTTCGTCAGGGCGCTCATGCGGAGGCCTCCTTCTCGCTCAGTTGTCCGATCTCGTCGAGCTTGCGCTTCAGGGCCATGCCTTCAAGTTTGGTAAACGGCAGGTTGATGAAGAGTGAAATGCGCCGGCCCATCTCGCCGAAGACCTTGGTGAAGGCCCGCCGCTTGTTCTCGTCGGAACCTTCAACAGCTGCCGGATCCTCGATGCCCCAGTGCGCCGTCATGGGCTGACCGGGCCAGATCGGGCAAACCTCGCCGGCCGCGTTGTCGCACACGGTGAACACGAAATCCAGATGGGGTGCGCCGGGAACGGCGAACTCGTCCCAACTCTTGCTGCGCAGGTCGGACACCGCCAGCCCTTGCTTGCTCAGCAATTCAATGGCAAATGGATTGACTTTCCCGGCCGGGTGACTGCCGGCGCTATATGCGCGAAACTGACCTCTGCCCAAGTGGTTGAGGATGGCTTCGGCGAGTATGCTGCGCGCCGAGTTGCCGGTACATAAGAAAAGGACATTGAAAACGCGTTCCGACACGATAGCTACTCCTTTCAGCAGGTCTTGGGGGATGAACGGCGTCGTTTCGCCTGAGTGTTGGCGGCAAGGGTCTTGGGCAAACAACTGCCGCCATTGCAACAATTCTGGGTCAGGAAACCGAGCAGGTCGTCCATCTCGGCGTAATTGGTGGCGTAGAAAATGAAGCGGCTCTCCTGCCTTCCCGTAATAAGCCCGACGCGACTCAGATGCGCCAGGTGGAAGGACAGCGTCGCCGGCGCCAGCCCGAGCTGCTCGCCGATCACTCCGGCGCTCAGCCCCTCCGGCCCGGCTTGCACCAGCAGGCGAAAAACCGCCAGGCGCTTTTCATGGCCGAGCGCGGCAAGCCGCGTTGCGGCTCTTTTAGTTTCCATCGTTCAAGTATTATCGAAATGATTGCCGAAGTCAAATGGTCGATTCAACAATGGACGACACTGCTGTCCGGTTAAATCGTGAACAGATTCAATTGGTTGTTGATGGTGGTCGTACCGGAACTGGAGTCGTTGCCCGGAAAGGCTTGCTGCAAGCTTTTACGAGGTGGGCATCTGCCCGTTCGTCTTCAACCAGCAGAATGCCAAAAGGTGACGCCGGGGTATTCAATGTGGCTCTCCAACAGGCAATTCAAACAGGACGCGGCAACCGCCGCCTGGCGTTTCTTCGATCCAGGCGCGCCCGTCGCAACTCTCTGCAATTCGCCGCAGGATTGCGAGCCCGATACCGGTGCCGTTAACATGGTCGTCTGAGGTCAGTCGCTCGAACACACGAAACACCCTTTCGCGATACTGTGCTTCCACGCCGGGACCGTTGTCGCTGATGCTGTAAAGCGCCTTGCCATCCTGGAGTTCGCCCTCGATCCTGATGCGCAAGGTATGCTCGCACCGCCCATGAATCAGAGCGTTATCCAGCACAATCGAGAAAGCGTCGTCCAGCCGTGGTAGGTCGATGCGCGATGGCGGCAGATTATCCACTGTGATTTCGGCGCCGGCTTCGCGGATACGATCTTTCAAGCGCGTGAGTATTCTGGCAACTGTCTGGCGTGCATCGATCGACTCGATCTTGCCGCGCGGCTGATCGGACGCCAGGAAGCGCTCGACATCGCGCAGCAGGGCTTGTTGTTGCCGCGCTTGCTGGTTGATGAATTCGAGGGACAGCTTGGCTTCGGCATCGTCGAGCCGGTCGCCTATGTGCTTGGTCAGACGAATCGCATAGGTCGCCATGCGCCTTGCCGGTTCCTGCAAGTGGTGCGCGGTCACTTCGGCAAATCGTTGCAGATCGGCGTTGGTGCGGGTAAGCGCCAGGGTTTGCCGCTCCAGTTCGGTGTTGGCGCGCTTGAGTTCTTCTTCCGCTTGCTTGCGCTCGGTGATGTCGGTAAACATGGCGAAGGAACCCATGAACTGATGCTTGCCGTCGAAGATCGGCGCCGCGGAAGCCAGAGTCCAAACAGTCCGCCCGTCTTTGCGGCGGTAACGTCGTTCATAGTTATCCGAGACTCCCTGACGACGCTGCTCCATTTTTATGAGATGCTCGGGTGCATCTTCCGCGAACATGAAGTCCGTCACCGGCCGGTCGATCATCTCGTCAGCGGAATAGCCAAGCATTTCAGTCATCCTGGCGTTGACAAAGGTGGTCATGGTGTCCGGCCCGAGCATCCATATCCCCTCGTTGGCCGTGTCTATGATGCGACGATACTTTGCCTCGCTTTCCTGCAAGTCGCGATGAGACAACAGGCCGGTCAGGCCATCGGCCAAGCGCCTGCCGATTTCCTGGAACAGCCTCTGGTCTTCCGCGGTCCAGGCTCGCGGGTAAGCGCATTGATGGAGGCCGAATGCCCAAGGTTTTCCCGGCTGGGGATAAAGAGCAGCCAGCATCATCGATTTGACGCCAAATTGTTCGGCACTCACCTGGTTAATGGGCCTGCCTGTCCCGACGATATAAGTCACCGGGTCGGCAGATTCCAGAGCCTCCCGCAGATTCTGGGCCATGTCGGGGGGCATCGGTACGTCCGTATTTAGTATCCCGGCGCCAGGATATTCAGGCTTGGCAACTTCCATGGGAACCCGAAACGATGGCGCATCCGGGTCACACGGGTAGAAGAGCCACGCCCGGTCGCAATCGAAGATCGTCAGCACCGCTTGGAGCACATCGCGCAGCGTCTTCTCAAGGTCATTGGCTCCCTGTATGGCCCGATTGACCCGATCCAGGCTCTCGACAAACTGAAGATGGACCAGACGTTCCTGCTCCATGCGCTTGCGTTCGGTGATGTCGAGGATTGTCCCGATCAAGCCGCCGATGCTTCCCCGACTGTCAGAGAAAACCGCCTTGGTGAAGATGACGTCGTGCAGCAAGCCATGCGTGTTCTTTACCTGGGACTCATATTGCTGTATCCCCCCGCTCTCGAACAGCTCGGTATCCTTGGCGTGATAAATTTCCGCAAGCTCCCGCGGACTGATGTCAAATGCGGTCTTACCGATCAGTTGATCATTTGTTGCGCCGAAAAATGTTTCATAAGCCCTGTTGAATCCCAGGTATCGCCCCTCCCGATCCTTATAGAAAACCGGGATAGGCATCGCATCCAGCAGCGAGTTCTGGAAAGTTACGCTCTCGCGCAAAGCCTGTTCGCGCTCGTGCAGCGTGACGATCATGCTGTTGAAGGCCGTTGCCATGTCGCGGATGTCCTTCGGCCCGCTGACATCGGCGCGTATGCTGGTCTCGCCGTGCTCGGCACGCGTCATGACCTCGGACAGTTCCGTGATCGGTCGTGTCAACCGGCTGGCCAATTGGCGCAGCAAATAGAGGAAGGTGGCAGCGAAGATCAACGCAAGCATCAGGTTGGCCAGGAATATCCGCGCCAGCATGTGCGACAGCGTCGCCTTGCTCTGTACCACGCGCACGAAGCCGAGAAATTCCTCTTGACGTTCCGCCACCTCGAATGGCGAGTCGCCACTCTTGCTCAGCACCGGCGCGACGAAACGCCATTCGTCGCCGGTTTCCGATTCCAGGTAGGCTTGGCGGACTCGCGTATCCACCAGCAAGGAATCGTTTCCCTCGGTGACCGACTTGCCGCGAACGAGTAACGGCTTGCCGCTGGTGTGGCGAATTTCCACGCGGGTAACATCGGGGAATGACAGCGTCAGCTTGACCACTTCGTTAGCATTTTCCGCCGAGGCATACAGCAAAGCCAGCGTGCTTTGGCTGGCGAGGTTCACGGCGATACGCTCGCCTTGCTCCAGCAATGTGCGCCTGACCTCCTGGCCTCCCTGCCAGGAAGTTAGCTGGGAGGAAACGATGGCAAAAACGACGATGCCCACACCGACAGCCAAGTTCAACTGCTGCTTGAACTCCTTATCACGGAAGAAGCGGGCGCCGAAAAACATGCTATTCGTCTCTCATTGTTCGGGAAAAACCAGGTCGAAATTCTGCCTGTCAGAAAGGTTGATGCCAAGATGGCTGGCGGTGCGAACATTGACGGCCAGCAGCAACTCTTTCAGTGGCATCACCCCACGCCCGGCTTGGCCGTTCGACGCCATCTGGCCAAGTGCCAAGTTCGCCAGGCGGTGTCCAATTTCAACATTGTTGGGATAGAGGGAGAACAGCGCGCCGCGCCTGACATGGGCAACACTGCTGGAAAAGAAGGCGAGATTGTGCGCCCAAGCTTCATGCAAGACCAGCGGCAACACGGAAACTTCGTCCACCGTGCTCGAATCCTGCGGCAACCAAAGTGCGTCGCGCCGGGGGTCGGCAGTGGCGAAGAGATCCTGGTAGATTCGCAGCGCTGATTTCAGATCGGACGCCTCGTAGCTCACGAGTTCGAGGCCGCGAGCATTCGCAGCTTCCTTGGCCAGGCGCATCAACCAAGCATTCTGTTTCGGGTCATACACCACGAAGATCCGCTTCGCGGCGGGCATGAAGATTTGCAGTCGGGCGAACAGCAACCCTGGGGCCGGTGCCAGACTCAGCACCGAAATATTGCGCGCCTCAGCTTCGGGAATGGAAAGCACGCCGCCGGCAACGACGCCGATGTCGCGCTCCAAGCCGACGGCAAGCTTGAGGCCGTTGCGGCCCAGCGCAATGACGACGCGGATATTCTGGCGGCGCAGCTCGCCCGCGATTTCCTTCGGAATCGGGTTGGCGCCAATGGCAATGCTTGGGACGTGACTACCGATTTGCTCTTCGATGCCCTCGATGATCGAGGCAAATACGCTGCGGTAAGGTTCGCCGACCTCGGGATAAATGATGGCAATGCCGCGCGTGGGCGGCAGCGCGGCAGCGGCCGCGACCAGCGTCAGGCCGACGACGCAGCGCAGCGCGGTGCGCCAGCACACCGCGACGCCGCGCAAGACGGCTGTAACACCCCGCCACGCCGCCGCACGCCACGAGTTTGCCGTCTGAATCGCCATGTACCTTAGGCTCAATACGAGCGGGTCGCTTGCAAATAGAATGAGCGGCCAGGCTGCGGCAGATCGTTGGGAATAGCGGTTCCCGGCGCCAGGGTGGGTTCGAGGATAACGGCGTTGAACAGGTTGCGAATCGACACTGCGAAACCCCAGCGGCCTTTGTCACGCTCGGTGCGCAACGTCATATCCACGCTGGTGTAATCGGACAACTCTGGGCGCGCATCCCCGAAAGCGCGCTTGCGATCCGCCACCCAGTTGATCTGCGGACTTAACAACCAGTTGCCGGCGAAATGCAAGTCGGCTCTTGCATAGACATGCTGGTGCGGCACATAACCAACGTCGGTATCGGTAGCTTCGTCTTTTGAACGCTGCCAAGCGATGTTGCCTGTAAGCCGCAGTGTGCGGCTTACGTCCCACACCAGTTCCAGTTCCGCGCCATGTCCGTTCTGTTTGCCGGAATTTGCGTAGGTGGATCCCGTTCCCGCCACGGCATTGGGCACAGCCCGGATTGTATCCTTCATGGTGTAGTGAAAGAGGCTCAGGTTAACCTGGGTCTCCTTGAGCGGCTGCCAGGAGAGGGCGGCCTCCTGGGTGCGAATGCGTTCCGGTTTCAGGTTCGGGTTGCCATTGGCGACCGGGTTGACGCCGTATTGCTCGAGAACGGATGGCGCGCGGAAGGCTTGGCCGTAAAGCAGCTTGGCGGTAAGGTCTAGGCTTGCATCCCAGACCAGCGCCAGGCGTGGATTGGTGGTGGCGCCGAAATCGGAGAAGCTGTCGCGGCGCAGTCCGGCGGTCAGCATCCAGTCGCGCGCAAAGTTCCACTCGTCCTGGGCGTAGTAGTAATCATTAGTCCGTCTATGCGGCAGGAGGTGAGGCTGGATGCTGGAATAGTCGATCACCGCGCCAGTGGGAACGGGGATGCCGGCCGTATTCAGCAGGAAATTCTTGCGCGTCCTGACTTTATACAAGTCCAGATCTTCGTGGCCCAGCCCGAGACGCAGGCTGTGGTTGGCGAAACCGGAATAGGTGGCGTAGCCCGAGACCCTGGCTTGTCGTTCCCATCGGCCAGGAGAACCGATCATGCCATTCGGGAATATCCCGGTTGGGAAGCGTGCACCGGGTGGGTACATGTTGTAGTTCGTCGCATCTTCCGAATACTGCAAGTAGCTGCCTATGAAACCCAGTCCCCAGTTCCGGGCAAATTGCGGATCGTTCCAGGAAACGTCGGTGGTGATGCGCTCGCTTTTTTCTTTGCCCACCGGGTCCAGCGCTGAAGTCATGCCGGCGCCGAGTTCCATGTTCCGTAGTTTATAGCCGGCACGCAGTCGCCATTTGCCATAGCCAAGATCGAGGCTTGCATCCACGTCATCGTGGCCGGTACTCACCGCCCCCGGCGCCAGACTGGCATGGGTGCCGAAAAGTTTGTCGAGACGGGTTGCCGCGTCTGCGCTGATGATTTCCTTGGAGCCATTGGTGCTGCCCACCCGAAGGTAGGCCGCGACATTCACTTCCCCCAACTTGCCGCCGTGCTGCACCCAGGCATTGCGGGTATTAAAGGAGCCGCCGCGCACACCGAATTCGGTACCCGGCGTATCCGCCGCCGTCTTGGTGATGATGTTGATGACACCTGCAAAGGCATCGGCGCCATAGAGAGCAGAACCGGGTCCGCGGATGATCTCGATGCGCGCGATGTTCTCCAGGGGCAGGCCACCCCAACTCTGGCCCTTGTCGCTCCGATAGATGGAGTTTACCGAAATGCCGTTCTGCAACAGAAGCACCTGGGAATTTGCCGGATTGCTATAGATGCCGCGAAACCCATAGGTCGGAGTGTAAAAGGCGGGAATATGAGAAACATGCACCCCCGGCACGGTTTCCACGACCTCGTCCAGGTCCGTGGCGCCCATGGCCTTGATTTCCTCGGCGGTGATCACCGTTGCTACTGCCGGCGCACGACGGAGGTCGCCCCGGCTGCCGGTTGCGATGCTGACCGTAGCCTTGTCGCCGTAAGCCCTAGCGAGGTCTTCCTCCTCGAGAGGCTGTGCAACCGCAATGCCGATCCAGGTCAAAAAGAAAAAGGCACGAAGTATTGTGAAATAAATTCGTTGCATGACTGGTCCCCTCAAACGAGCGCTTTTCTTGAACCTCGCGCCGTGTCTTGTGCCCGATTGATCTTGAAGAAGGACATCAGCGAGGTGAGCTGCTCCGACTGACCATTCATTTCCTCGGCAGTCGCGGACAACTCTTCAGAGGCCGAAGCGTTCTGTTGGGTGGCCCTGTTCAGCTGACCCATCGCGCTATTGATCTGGCCGACGCCGTTCGATTGCTCTTGCGACGCAGCGGCTATTTCGCGCACCAAGTCGGAAGTCTTGCGGATCGAGGGCACCATGGTGTCAAGCAACTTGCCGGCCTGTTCAGCCACGGCGACGCTACTGCCGGCGAGCTGGCCGATCTCCTGCGCGGCGATCTGGCTGCGCTCGGCCAGTTTGCGCACTTCTGCTGCGACCACCGCGAAACCCTTGCCGTGTTCGCCGGCACGCGCGGCTTCGATGGCGGCGTTCAGGGCCAGGAGGTTGGTCTGGTAGGCGATGTCGTCGATGATGCCGATCTTGCCGGCGATCTGGCGCATTGCCGCTACCGTTTCGGCAACGGCGCCACCTCCCTCGGTCGCTTCGTTGGCGGAGGTTTCGGCGATGCCGTTGGTAACCTTGGCATTCTCGGTATTCTGGGCGATGGAGGCGGTCATCTGCTCCATGCTGGCGGAGGTCTGCTCGATGCTCGCGGCCTGTTCGGAGGCTGCCTGGGACAGCGACTGCGAGGTGACCGAAACCTGCCGCGATGCATTGAGAATCGCGTCTGAAGTGGTGGTGACTTCGCCGATAACGTGCTGGAGCTTGTCGATCATTGCCTGCATCGAACGCTTGAGTTCGGCGAGTTCATCGTGTCCGTCGGTATCGCAATGGGCGGTCAGATCGCCCTTCGCCAACTGGTTGGCCGCCGTCACCGCCTGAGCGAGCGGCTGGATAACCGAGCGAGTAATTGCCATGCCGAGCAGGATGGCAATAAGCACGGCGGTCACCGTGCTGCCGATCATCCAGGCGCGTGCCGAGCGGTAGGCAGCTTCGGCCTCGCGGTTGAGTTCGCGCGTTTCGTCCTCGAAATGCTTTGCCAGGTCGGCAACGGCTTTATTGAGTGCGTTCTGGCGCGGGTTGAGTTCGCGCAGCAAGGTGATGTTGGCCTCGCGGAATTCGCCCTTGAGCAAGCGCTCGCGTACGGGTTTGAGTCCTTGTTCGAGCAGTGCCCTGCGCGCCTCGGCAAAGGTGTCGGTCAGTTTCTTTTCTTCCGCGTCGTCGATGGTGCGCTTGGCGAAATCGGCCCAGACGGCCTCGATATCGGCGATGCGCTTGCCGACGGCGTCGGTGTGCATTGCCGTCGGATGGTCGTGCATGGCAAGGAAGGGGCTGTCCGGCGCGTGCTGCAGCGCCAGCAGCACTTGCGTGCGGGCCTCGGCGAAATTGTTGTGCATTTCGGCCAGGGCGCTCTTGGGGAGAATGTTGCTGTGGTAGGTCTCCTCGTTTTGCTCGATCAGATGGATCATGTTGCGCAGACC
>JACRAR010000005.1 GCA_016234745.1 Betaproteobacteria bacterium
CTCAGCGTTCCGATCAGTCTTGTCAATTCCCTCGCCCTCATTCTTCGTCTCCTGGCTTTAGCGCCCCTGCGCTACATAGCCAGTTTCACCCTGCAAAGGCTCGCTAGATGAGCCACCCACATCATTCGCTAATTGAGCCTTTCGTTAATGTCGTCCCCTGTCCTACCTTTGAACCAACGAAGCGATTCAGAATACTCGGAGAAACATTGTTCCGGCTACCATGATGTGGCACCTGAATGAAACGGCTTGTGACTAGGTCGACTCCAAGATTTTCCGCGTAGTCGCACGCCTTTTCTAGAGCCTGAATTCCGGCATCGCCGGTCAAGAGTATGCCGCGCCCGCCAAGATTCCCATAGAGAATCACGCTGCTTTCGTTCTCGCACGATGTCTCGCCATCTTCCGACAGCGTTTCGATGTGCCAATGCTCATCAATCCACGATGCTATTTTCTCCAGAGCTTTTGCACCAAAGCTCGTCACTGCTTCAGCCATGTTGACGCTGCGAGCTTCAGGTGTCTTGTTGAATTGTGGGACGAGTTCCAGGTACCAATCCTGGTCGGGCGATAGCACATAAAAGTCGCCAATCTTGGCGCCGGCATAGGGCTCGTATACTGGAATGTCTTTCTCGTCAGCGAGTTCTTCAAGACGGTAGGCATGTGCCAACAGATCTTTGAGGCGATTTGCCAAACTCTCATCGGTGATCCTGCCGTCCTTGAACCAGTGTCGGATTTCCTCTGCATATTCCCAAGGCCTATGAATCCAGACTTCGCCCACGGTCAACTGTTCAATTACTACTTCCAATCCAGAGGCGTGATCTGCATCGGGATGTGTGTTGACCAAGTAATCGACGTGTGTCGTTTCGTAGTGCATCTTGATGTGTTCGACAAGCTTCTGCCCTGACTCTTTCGTGCCACCATCAATCACCATCACTTTGTAGCTGCCGGGCTCACCGTATCGAAGAGCTATCGCGTCGCCACTCTTGTCGCCGCTGCCGACTGGCAAGAAATCCACCTCATAGCCGTATCCCGCCATGTTTTTGTCTCCTTACTCTTCAAACTCAGCGCTTCTGAACCGCAGAACATTGCAGTTCTCCTTCACCGCACGTTGTAGGCCAGCCGCGCAGGGTAGTTAGGAGCTTTACCAGGTTGGCGATGGCGGTGTACGGTTCGGGCGCGGTATCAGCAGTGAATTTCGCGGCTAGGGCTTCTGCCCGCTGGGTGGCAACGGTCAGGTGCTCTCTGGTAGTGCTAAATGCGTGACCTGCACCCTTTTCATAACCAGGGATGTGCTGCTTCAGTCGCTGCATCACCTCATCGCGGTGAAGCGGCGCTTGGATGTTCTCGTAGTGCAGCAGCAGCCATAGTTCGAAGCTGGGTACCGATGCGATGGCCTGGAAGCTGATTAACTGCTTGGCATCGTTCTTCAACTTGCCATCCAGCGATTCGGCGAGCCGCAGTGCGTTGAAATAGCTGTCGTGGTCGTCTCGGTCGAATACTGCGTAGACCTGTTCGAAGGCACGGGGCTGGATGTTCTTGTGCCGGTCTCCGTTCTCGAACAACTCCCGGGCGTAACGCACTACCTGGATTGGCGCCGTGCCCAGCTCGCTGGGTCGCACTTCCACGTTGGCAGTATGAAGGCGGTAGGCGGCTCGAATCTCGCAAAAGTAGTTGGGTTCGGTCTTGCTGCCTTCCGACACAATCAGGATGCGGTCGTAACTGGCGCGTCGGCCCAGTTTGCGTTCGAGCTGCTTCTGCTGACGCTCTTTGGGGGAGTTATTGCGCGCCATCAGTGTTTCAGTCCAAGAGTGTGGTTCAGGAACGGCACTGCGCCATAGCGTCCCATCAGATAGCCACGCTCCAGCGCCTCATGCTTGCGCGGGCTGAATTCAGACAGGCTGACCAGCGCCGAAGCCTGATCTCGATCTTTTTCAACGAACCAGACCTGATCCCTCCTGAACAGGTCGTGGGCATCTAACAGAGAAGTATCGTGGGTCGTAAAAATCAGCTGCGCACCACCAATGTTGACCTCAGGCCGGTGGAACAATCGCACCAGCTCGCGCACAAGCAGGGTGTGCAGGCTGGTGTCAAGTTCATCGATCACCAGCGTCAACCCCTTGCGGAGGATGTCCATTACCGGGCCGGTGAGAAATAGCAGGTTGCGCGTGCCGTTGGATTCATCCATCAGATCGAACACGGCTTTGCCCTGCTCGGTGATGTGGGAAAAGCGCAGTTGGTGCTCTTCCATCTCCTCGGTGCGCACTTCGGTCTTGCCAGCCACTAGGTCGAAATGCACCGCCTGGCCCGGTACCTTGCGGGTGACGACTTCGATGTCAGCGATGCTGATGTCGGCAGCGGTGAGGAAGTCGCAAATCTGTTTGCGACCATCTGCCTGCTTGAGCATCTGAATCGATACCTGCGGGCTGAGCTGTACCTGTTCGTTGAAGATCACCAGCCCATTGACGAACCAGTCGAATACCGGTCGTAGGGCGTCGCTGTTTAGTTGAACGGCCATCGACAGGAACAGTGCATTTGGTCGGGTAGCGCCTTCCCACAGGTTCTTGGGCCCCTTGAGACCGGGGCCGAACTCGTAAACGTCCCTACCAGCTTCGGCATCGAAATAACGCTCGAACCAGCGTTGCGGCTTGAACGCCTTGTAAACCAGCAGGTGCTCGCTGACGATGCGCTGCGAAGTCATGGCGAAACCGTACTGGTAGCGCACGTCGTCCAGGATGAAGGTGACCTCGAGCTCGGTCGGCTCGATCGCTGATTCGGTGTCGAGACGGAAGGGCTGTACGGCATAGGTCTGGCCAGGCTGGATCACCGTAGCCGACTCAGCCACCACGCCGCGCATGTATTGTAGTGCTTTGATGAGGTTAGACTTGCCGCTGGCGTTTGCGCCGTAGATCACGGCACAGCGCAGCAGGCTGGGCGCAGCTTTGAGGCCAGTGGCCAGGGTGTGAGTATCTTGCAGGGTCTTGTCCTTGGACGCCACAAGACTAAGCACCTGCTCGTCGCGCAGGCTGCGGAAGTTCTTGACGCGGAACTCGACCAACATTGCATTCACTCCATGGATTTATAATAAAGTTGAATTATGCCTGTTTTGCGCAATAACGCAAGTTATTTTTGTTGTTTAACTGGTTTCTGTCAAGATGAGAAACTGTTATCGATACGTCACGATATGGAGTTCCGGCATGGCCATCGAAGATCGCACAACGCTGGCGCCGTTCACCTTGCCCAAAATAGCCACTGCCCGGGATTACAAGGGCTTTGGTGTTTTTGGCGCCAGATAATTTTTCTCGAGTTTGATCGGTCAGCAGTTCGATAGTTAAAGGCGGGATCGAACTGGATGTCGCACTATGTGGCACTTGAAGACCGCGTGGACACTGATTCTAGGTTTTGCCATCGGGGCGGAAGTGATACTATATGCTTACAAGTCAGGGTGCTAACTAAGGTCGCGTAGCACCACCAGACCAGAAAAAGGCCACCCATACGCGGTGGCCTTTTTCTTCGCCAGATGCTATAGCTTGGCTCATGGGCGCTCATCGTCCTCAACCCCCATCTGAGACTTCCCCTTGCGCCACACAGTGGCCAGCCAGGGTTGTTGCTCGCGCGGCAAACCCGCCGGACGGTAGTAATGCTCCAGCTCTACAAAACCCGCATCAGCAAGATAGGTACGCCACGTCGCCAGATCGTAATAAGCGCCATAGCGTTCGCCGTCCATTCTTTCCTCGTTGTTGCCGCGCGGGTTGGAGCTGAACAGGACGCCTCCGGGCTTTAAGCTTGCGTGCAATTGCCGCAAGACTTTGGGCAACTCCTGCCGTGGCACGTGGAACAGCGAGGCATTGGCGAACACGCCGTCAAAATGGGCGTCGGGCAGTTTCATGCGCAGGAAATCCTGCTGCCAGACTTCGCAATCGCTGTAGGCGCGCGCCATATCGGCCAGGGCCGGCGCGCCTTCTAGGCCGATGGCACGGTGTCCGCGTTGCGTGAAGGTCCGCAAATCCCGCCCGGGGCCGCAGCCGAAGTCCAGCAAAGTGAATGGCGGTGTTGCCTGAACATGACGCAGCAGCGCCTCGATGTTCTGCGCAACGTCATGGTGGCGTGTGCCTTCCCAGAAGGCTGCGGCGCGCGCGTGGTAATGCCCGAGTGTTCGCGCGACGATTTGCACCAGGACATCTGCATCAAGCTTCATGGCAGGTCAGGACAAGCGTTGGATTTGATGCCCGGTGTGCGGGACGGTGGCGGGACCAAATACCCCAGATACAAATACGGGCACTAGAGAAGCTGCTCAATGTCCTTGGCCAGATCCTCCGGCTTGGTGGCCGATGCATAACGGGCGATGACTTTACCCGTGCGATCGACCAGAAACTTGGTGAAGTTCCACTTGATGCCCTCGGTTCCCAGCACGCCGGGCGCTGCGCTCTTGAGATAAGAATAGAGCGGGTGCGCGTTTTCGCCATTGACATCGATTTTGGCAAACAGCGGAAACGTCACGGCGTAGGTCGCGCTGCAAAATTCCCCGATCTTGGCTTCATCGTCGGGCTCTTGCCCGCCGAACTGGTTGCAGGGGAACCCGAGCACAACCAGGCCGCGCTCCTGGTATCGACGCCAGAGCGCCTCCAGTCCCGCATACTGCGGCGTGAAACCGCAACGGCTTGCGACATTGACAATCAGCACTACCTTGTCCTTGAACGCCGCCATGGACTGTTCGCCGCCATCGAGCCGTCGCGCCGACAATTCGTACAGGGCTGTCATGGCTTGTCGTGCTTCATGATCGCTGCATGGCGCTTGAGATCCTCCAACCTGACCACTTCGAGCGCGGCCGCCGAAGTGGCTTCAAGCACCACCTGGGGCGCCATGCCGGCCTCAAGTGCTTCCTGCCAGCGGACGGCGCACAGGCACCAGCGCTCGCCCGGCTTCACGCCGGGGAAACCGAATTCAGGATGCGGCGTGGATAGATCGTTGCCCCGGTTACGGGAAAAAACCAGGAATTCGTCGCTGGCGATGATGCAAACACTGTGATTGCCTACGTCTTCTTCCGTGACCTGGCAGCAGCCTGTCCTGAAAAATCCGGTGGGCGGCGCGGTACTGCAGCTTTGCAATATTCCGCCGAGGATATTCGTCGATACGTCTTGCATCAGGGTCTCCAAAATCCGGCGTGTCCGGACTCCTCGCATGGCGCACTATAACAAAATGTTGACTATTTTACTATGGTAATGAGCAACTGTTCCTCACCCCGTGGCCAGCATCCGGTCTCCCTGGGTATTGAAGCATGACGGCGACTGCTGGTTTGGCAATTCCTCGCTGTCATCGTCACTGAATCGAACAATATGCACGCACGCCGGCAGCTTCGCATTGCGCCGCGAAATCTGTTCCAGCCACGGATTAACCGGAGGGTTGAGGACATTAATGAGGCTTGGTCGTTGTTTGCTCATGTACTGCTCCCAGGTCAAGTCGAAAAGACGAAAGCCCCGTAAAACGGGGCTTTCGGGTGGCTGAAGGAGGGGGAAACAGCCACCAAGGGGAAAGATATCCTACCCGGCCAGGTAACGACGGGAATCGGACAGGAATTTTTCAATGATGCACGAATTCATATTTCCAGACCGGTTATTGCGAATGCCCTATAGATAGGGCCGATGCACGCAAGTTCAATATCTGTTTGCAATTATTTGTAACTTCAACAAAATCAAGGCCCGCCTGCCCGGGGAGGAGGCAGGGCAGCGCGTGTAGTCGCAGCAAAATTCCGGTAACATCCGTGCAGTAGCCAGGATACGCACATCTACAATAATTTTCTCTTTTATCGAGAACCGGTTGCCCCATGCCTTGATCGAACGAAGCTCAAGGCCCGAGAGGACATCGAGTGAAAAACAACGCCACAGCCCATGACCGGGAGGCCACTCGTCTCAACACAGTGAAGTTCGCCCCGCCCAGTTCGGCGAACAGTTCCGTGCCACGTGAAAGTCTCGGCAAACTGATCCTTCATGCCGAGGAGAATATCGTCCTGGTGAGTGCGCCGGCAGGCTTCGGCAAGACCACGGCGATGAGCCAGGTCTATCGGCAGTGGGCAGAACAAGGCATGACCGTCGTGTGGCTGACGCTCGATGCCGCCGACAATCACATCGGCCGTTTCGGCATGTATGTCAGCGCCGCCCTGAGCCTTTCGATCCCGGAACTCAGTGTCGAGACGCAATTCTCGAACGATCTCATGAGCGAGATCTCCACGGCCAGCGTCAGGCTGTATCGCCTGCTCGATGAACTGCCGCTGATCAGCAAGCCGTTCGTCTTCTTCCTCGATGAATTCGAGCACATCACCGATCCCAATGTGCTGGGCTTCGTCGATCGCATGCTGTGCGCGCTGGCCCAGGGACAGAAAATGGTCATCGGCTCGCGTCGCAACCCCAGTCTGCATCTCGGGCGTTTGCGCGTGCAGGGACGCTTGCTGGAACTTGACGTGGACCAGTTGCGCTTCAGCATCGAGGAAACCCGGTGCTTTGTGCGGCAACGCATACCGGGCGAAACACTGGATGTCGAATGGGATCGCTATCACGATAAGACCGAAGGCTGGCCGGCGGCGTTGCAGTTGGCCATCACCGCGACCCTGCTCAGAAAGTCCCCCGCGGAATTCGTTCCACGCGAGTTTTCCGGTTCCGACAGGGGTTTCGCCGATTACCTCGCGGAAGACGTGCTCGCCCGGCTGCCAGTCGATCAGCAGACTTTCCTGCTGCGTTCGAGCATCTTCGACATGTTCAGCCCGGAGCTATGCGACTCGGTTTTCCAGATCACGGATAGCGAAACCTTGATCGGCAAGTCCGTCAGCGAAAACCTGTTCCTCAGCAAAGTCGATGCGGATGGCGACTGGTACCGCTACCACCCCTTGTTCCTGGAGTTTCTGCGCAAGCAATTCGACCATGGCCTGCGCCATGAAATTCCCCAGTTGCATCTTGCCGCCGCCAAGTGGTTCGCCGAAAGAGGACGCCTGACGCCAGCGATTTCCCATGCGCTGGCCGCCAGCGATCACAATCTGGCAGCGACCTTCATGGAGCAGAGCGCAATGACCTATCTGTGCTCCGGTCAGCTGAACATCATCCACCAATGGCTCGAGATGCTGCCCGAGTCGTGCCTGATCGGTCATCCGCGACTGCTGGTCGCCGGCGCCTATGCGACGACCTTCCTGCACCGCTACGAAGATGCCAGCCGTCTGCTGTCCAAGCTCGATGCGGTCAAACCGGATGAGCAGAATATCAGCGGCGACCTGCTCGCGATCAAGATCATGCTCAGCGCCTGGACTGACAATCTCCGCGAATGCTTCAACATTGCGCTGGAAGGGCAGCGCACGCTGGCTTCCGTCGATCCGTACGTTGTCGGTCTGATGCACAATGCGGTCGCCTACTATCATCAGTGCCAGGGTTATTTTTATTTTTCACTGCAGACTCTGGCCGTCTCCAAGCAGGCACTGACGTCGATCAATGCGCTGCACGGACTGACCTACGCGCGTACCTTCGAGGGGGCAATCAGCATGCTGCAGGGCGACACGGCGAATGCCCACTCGCGCGCGGCGGCCGCTTTGTCCCAAGCCAACAGTGCCGGGCACCGCTATTCGAGCGCGAGTCCAGTCGCAGCAAGCTATCTGGCCGAAGTGCTTTACGAAACCAACAGGCTCGACGACGTCGAGCCGCTCATCGATGACTACCTCACGCTCATGCGCGAGACTTGCATCCCTGACCAGATCATCGTCGCGCATCGCATCGCGGCGCGCGTCCATGCAATGCGCAAGCGGCCCGAACGCGCCCTGGAGGTGCTCAATCTGCTGCAGGATCTCGGCGATGCCCGCGGCATTCCCCGGCTGGCGGCAACGGCGCGCCTGGACCGGATCTGGCTGGCGCTGGTCGAGCGCGATCTCGTCACAGCCAATCGGCTCCTGCCACTGGCGGCGGCGGAACACATCTGGCAGCCTTTTGCCGGCATGTGGACCTATGCCGAAGACATAGAAGATCCGGAAATTGCCGCCTTCCGCCTGGCGCTCCTGAGCGGTGAAGCCTCCAATATCATCGGCAAAATAGAACAGGCGAGCAGCCGCGCCGAAGCAGCCAACCGGCGCAGGCGCTATCTGCGCCTGCAATGCCTGTTGGCACAGGCGCATGAATCTTCGCGGCGCCGCCACCGTGCGCTCGAGATCCTCGAACGCACGCTGGCCGCAGCCGAGCCGGGCGGCATGATCCGCGTCTTTGCCGACGAATCATGGTGCCTGCTGCCGTTGCTGCAAGCCATGTCGGCGCGACCTTCCACGGTTTCTCCGGCCTATCTCACACGCATCAGCGAAGCGGCGACCTACACCACAGGACGTCCCGCGACACATGTGGACGAACACCTGCCCGATGCCAAGTCACTGCTGAGCCCGCGCGAGGTGCAAATTCTGCTGCTGCTCTCCGAAGGCTATTCCAACAAAGCGCTGTCGGCAAAGCTGAATGTCGCCGAAAGCACCATTGAAACCTATCTGCACCGTATCAACGTCAAACTGGGCTCGCGCAACCGGACGCAAGCCGTTGCCAGAGGAAGGGAACTCGACCTGATCTGACAGGTCAGCCACAACCCATGAAAACCATTGCAACGGAGTACCAGCCAGTTCCTGCCAGCGATGTCGTGGAGCCCAGGCATGCCTATATCGCGACCAAAATCGCTCCGCCCAAGTATTCCAAGGAACAATTGGCCCGGCCGAATCTCATCGAACGGCTCCAGGAAGGCAAGGACGGCACGCTGACCTACATCCGCGCCCCCGCGGGATTCGGCAAGTCCACACTACTGACCCAGTGGCGCGCAGTGATGCAGCAGGAAGGCAAGATCACCGCCTGGTACAGTCTCGACGGCTCCGACAACGAGGAGAGCCAGTTCGTTGCCTACCTGGTGGCCAGCCTGAGCAAGGCCGGCTGCCCGATCGGCGAGGGGGCATTCGGCATCTACCGGCGTGGCGACCCGCGTTCGCTCGAGACATTCGTGGCGTGCATCGTCAACGACATCAGCGAATTCGGCCAGGAAGTCTTCCTGTTCTTCGACGATTTTCACCGCGTCAGCAATCCGGTGATCTGGGGGCTGGTCTCCAGCCTGCTCTGGTATGCCCCGCCCAATTTCCATTTCGTTCTGGCGTCGCGCGCCGAGGTGCCGTTTTCCCTTTCGCAATTGCGCTTTCATGGCCAGGTGCTGGAAATCGATGTCGGCGAATTGAAATTTTCCTTTGAGGAATCCTGCCGGCTGCTCTGCGACGGACTGCCGTCGCGCCCGACCACGACGCAGATGCATGCCATCCATGACGCGACCGAGGGCTGGGTCGCAGCGTTGCAGCTGGTGGTGCTTTCGGCACGGCGGCACAAGAATGTGGACGTCTATCTCGACTCGTTGATTCGTGCCGGAAACTCCACCGGAATCGCCGAATACCTGACGCACGACTGGCTCAAGAAAATGCCGCCGGAAGCCGTCGATTTCCTGCTCAAAACCTCCATTCTCGATCAATTCAACGCCGATCTTTCTTCGGCCGTGACCGGCCTGCCCGACACCGAGCAAATTCTCCGGCAACTCGAGACGGAAAACCTGTTTGTCATTCCGCTGGAAGGTGACGGACGCTGGTACCGCTACCACCATCTGTTCGCCCACTACCTGCAGCGGCAGTTGATCGAAACCCTGACCTCGGACAAGGGCAAGAACGGCATCCACGGTTTCACCGCCGACATTTTTTCGTCATCTGCATCCCCCGCACCGTCCGAGCGCACCACAGTCGGCTTGAGCGTACTGCATGCCCGGGCCAGCGCCTGGTTCAATGCGCACGGCTACATCATCGAGTCGGCCCAGCACGCCCTCGCAGCGGGCGATCAGCTCGGCGCCCTGCGCGTGATCGAGAAATGCGCGATGGACCTGGTCGCCACCGGCGAGTTGAACACCCTGCTCGCCTGGGTCGATCGGCTACCCGCGGAAGAAGTGCAGATGCGCGCCCGCCTCAGGCTGGCGCGGCTCTGGGCGCTGATCCTGTCATGCCGGCTGGACCTGGCGAAAACCGAACTCGATGCGCTTGAAAGCAGCCCCAGCGCACGCGCGCTGATCACCGATTTCGAATTTGATGTGCTGCATGCCGCCATTGCCACCTATGTTTTCGATAGTGCAAATGTCGGCCAACTGAAGCGCCGCTGGCCCTTCCAGAACCAGAACGGGGACCTATGGCATACCAGCGCCGGCAGCAACGTCCTGGCGTTTTATTTCATCCACGAAGGTGACTCTGCCGCCGCCGAAAATGTCCTGAACTGGGCCAAGCTGGCCGACCCGTCCTGGGAAAGCTTTTATCCCAGCGTCTATCGCAATTGTTTCCTCGGCTTCATCAGCGAGCGCAAGGGAGACCTGCCAAGAGCGGAAATCTTGTACCGTGAAGCCATGTATCGCGCCGAGCAGAAGGGCGGCCGCCGTTCCACGCCGGCCATCGTCGCAGCCGGCCTGCTGTCAGCAGTGCTGTACGAAACGGACCGCCTGGCCGAAACCGAGGCAATCCTGGCCAACCGCTTCGACTACATCGGCCAGGGCGCTTACCCGGGCCCGGTGATCGCCGCCTACACGGCCGGATCCAGGGAAAGGTATCTATCCGGTGATGCCACCGGCGCGCTCGAACTGCTCGCGGGACTGCAAGCCTATGGCGACTCGATCAAAGTGCCCGGCATCAGCGTCATGGCGAATGCCGAGAAACTGCGCCGTGCACTGTGGAGCGGCGACCTGGCGCTGGCGGAAAAGCTCTGCGGCGAAATCACGCTGCTGGCGCAGGACTACATGGAATGCCTGACCGGCAGCCATGCCGTTTTCCGCCTCGCCTGCTGCATGTCGCGGCTGCGTCTCATGAGCGCCCAGGGCAGTCATGCCGAAGTGTTGCGCGAGGCCGAAGCATTGCTTGCCCTGACCGAGAAATCTCATTCACTGACGGCTCAGGTCGGCGTCATGATCCTTCTCGCCCTGACTCTGGAACGATCCGGCCAGACATCGGCCGCCGAAAAATACATCCTCGCGACACTGCGCAAAGCCGAGCAGGCCGGCCTGATCCGCACTTTCGCCGACGAAGGTGGTGAACTCTATGCCCTGATTGCGCGGGCGCATGACAATAACGCCGATCCGGCGCTGGCGATCAGCGACGCTTACCTGCGCAAGTTGAAATCCGCTTTCGGGGTTGAGCTCGGCAATCAGCAGCTCTACCGGCTTACCCAGCAGGATGGCGGCACGCCGCCGACCGAAGCCTTCAGCCAGCGCGAGCGCGAAATACTCAACCTGCTCTCGCGCGGCATGCCGAACAAGCGGATTGCGCACACGCTCAATGTGTCGGTGGATACGGTCAAATGGCATCTCAAGAATCTCTACAGCAAGCTCGGCACATCCAGTCGCTTCGACGCCGTGCAGTGTGCCCGGCGGCATGGCCTGATCGTCGATTGATTTAGGTGTGCGTTGCCACGACAAGGGTAGCCCGATACCTGGCATCGACGTCATCCGCTTGCTTTCGATAAAGCCGGCAGAACTCAATTCACAAATCTGCGCACTCAGGCAGAGGTTTGTGATGTCCTGTGTCAAAAATACCTACTCAAATACTTATTTTGGGGGATGAGCAAGGCTTGCAGCGCTTCTATCTTTGCTGCAAGCGCACCTGCCCGGACAGAAGGTGCGTTTCCGACGCAAGAGTACCAATCGTACCAATCGTACCGTTACCTGGAAGGATAACCATGATCCGCGTTAATTTTGTACTTCGCCGTCGTCCGGGAATGTCCGCGCAAGACTTCGAGAACATCTTCCGCAATGTTTACGGCCCGCTCGTCGCCAAGTATCAGAGCATTCTGGAATTGCAAAAATACATTCAATCCTACACGCTGCTCAAGGATACCTTAGGCGCGGCACTGCGCGCCGCCAGGCCGGAAATGCATGAGCCATTTGACGGCACCGCTGCCTTCTGGTGGCCAAACCGGGAACGCATGGCCGCAGCACTGGGGTCGCCTGCCGGGAAAGCAGCGCTTGCAGAATTGATTGAATGCGAGAGGACATTCGCAGACCTCTCGCGCTCCTGCATTTTCCTGACCCGGGAGATACCGCAGATCAATCCCATGCCGGAAGACTGCATTCTTGCCAAAAACGGTTCCCCCATCGTCAAGCTGATCTACGTTCTGCATGCCCTGCCTGCGCTTGGCCGGGCTGGATGCCAGGTCTGGTGGCAAACACGCCACGGCGCAATCACGCGCAGGTACGGCGCGGCCATGGGTTTCCTGCGTTACATTCAGAGCCACTCGTTTGATGACCCGCTGCATGCTGCGCTGGCGAATGATCGCGGTACCCTTGCGGCATACGATGGCATGACGGAAGTGTGGTTCGACCGGCTCTATCTGGACAGCGTGATACGCAATCCCGATTGCGAGGGTTCGGAGGGTTTTGGCTTGCTGCTCGAAGATGAGTACAAATTCGTCGATCTTTCCGGCGCCAGCACCTGGTTCGCCAAGGAACAAGTCTTGATCGAGAGATAACAGGAGGAAGGCATGGGCAACATATTCATTACGGGTGGAAGCCGCGGTATGGGCAAGGCGGTAGCCATCAAGTTCGCACAACAAGGCCACAACGTAGCGATCACCTACGAAAAGAACCGCGCTGCGGCGGAGAACCTCGTGAGCCAGATCAAGGCAATGGGAAAAGACGCCATCGCGCTGGCCTTGAAGATGGATGATCCCAAGTCGATAGATGCCGCCTTCGCGGCGTTTGAGCAGCATTTCGGCAAACTGGATTACCTGTTCAACAACGCCGGCATTTTCCTGGCGTCCAAGTCCCTCTCCGATCAGACTTGGGAGGACTGGGAAAAGCTGCTGCGAGTTAACGTCATCGGCCAATGGTATTGCACCAAGGCAGCGGTCAGGATCATGGAAAAGAACGGCGGCGGTTCGATTGTGTACAACTCCTCGGTATCCGGCTCCACCGCGTTCCCGAACGCAGCGGATTACGCCGCCTCCAAGCATGCCGTGGTCGGAATGGTGAAGGGGCATGCGATCGAGTGCGCGCCGAAAAAAATCCGGGTTAACGGCATCTGTACCGGATTCATCCGCACGGACATGTTCGATGAGTATTTTGGCGCCGCCGAAGATTTTCTCGCGAATACGAAGATTCCCGCCCGGCGCGTCGGGACAGTCGAGGAAGTGGCCAGTCTGGCGTATTGGCTTCTGGTGGAAGGAACCTACTGCTACGGGACCAACATCGTGCTGGACGGCGGCATCACCATCGGTCCCATCGCTGTGCCCGCGTGAGTCAATATTTGACAAGCAGAACTTTGATGGAGATATAAGAACATGTCGCAAAACGGGATTATCGAGAAGGAAGTGTCACCCATGAACGGCAAGGTCGCAATCGTCACCGGGGGCGGTTCCGGGATAGGGCGGTCAGCGGCACTGCTGTTTACCAAAAAAGGTGCGAAAGTGGTCATCGCGGATATCGCCGCGACGGGCGGCGAAGAAACCGCTGCCATGGTGAGAACCGCTGGCGGCGAAGCGCTCTTTGTCAGGACGGACGTGTCCCGGACAGAAGATGTGAAGGCGATGGTCGACAGAACGATTGCGGCTTTCGGCCGGCTCGATTACGCTTTCAACAACGCCGGGGTATTCACCGGGCTGATTCCGCTGCCGGAGTACACCGAAGAAATGTGGGACAAGAACATCAATATCAACCTGAAAGGGGTCTGGCTCTGCATGAAGCACGAGATCCCGCATATGCAGGAGAACGGTGGCGGTGCCATCGTCAACACTTCGTCGATCGCAGGATTGGTCGCATTTCCCGGACACTATGGTTACGCTGCCAGCAAATTTGGCGTGAATGGCATCACCAAGGTTGCCGCGCTCGAGTACGCCCCTTCCAGGGTCCGGGTCAACGCGGTGTGCCCGGCAGTCATTGATACGCCCATGGCGGCAGGCCTGCTGGAGGAATCCTACAAGTCGCTGCATCCTCTCGGACGTTTCGGCAAGCCGGAAGATGTGGCCGCCACGGCGGTGTGGCTGTGTTCCGACGAGGCAAGTTTCATTACGGGGCAGATCCTGGGTGTCGATGGCGGGTACACCCTGCCATAGAGCGGGAAAGGTTCCGGTGTTGCGCTCGATGAGAGACAGCGCGTGACGATAATCAACAGGGGATGCCTGAAATGCAAACGACAGAGGACATGACCTTCACACATGCGCAGCTTGCCGACCTGAGCAAGAATTTCAACCAGCTCGCGCTCGAGGCGCTCGACCGCGGCGATCTGGAACAGGCCCGGCACTGGATCAAGCGGAACGAGGAAACCAAGCACTATATCCACGACATGTATCTGGCCTGGGTGCCGAAGTTGCTCTCGATCATCAACGAGCGTCTCGGCGAAGACCAGGTGCCGGGCATTCTGAAGGAGTCGGTGCAGTCGTTCATCGCTCCCTTGTTTGAGGTCAAGCGGCAATTGCTGGAACAGGGAGGGATGCGCGCCTGGATGGAATTCATGGTGGATGTCTGGCGCCAGCATTGCGGGGCCTGGACCCTCACCGAAGATGACGAGAAATACACCATGACGCAACACCCTTGCGGCAGCGGCGGACAGATGGTGGACCGCGGGGTGTACGACGGCATTCTCGGGGAGCGCAAATTCACCAAGCCGGGTTTCCACACCTTCTCGAAAGAAAACATGCCGCAATACTGCGGTCATTGCGTCTGGGCGCACATGGTGTTGCCGATGCAGGCCACCGGGGAGCCGCTCTGGTGCCATGACCTGGCCATGCCCTTCCCGGTCAAGCCGGGCGACCCGTGCACGCACTACTTCTTCAAGAACGGCAAGGACATTCCGGAAAAATATTACGCCATGGTGGGAATGAAAAAACCGGAGGCAAAGCGATGATCGCTGCGTTGCGACCGGAGCGTTCATAGCGATACCCGCCGCAATCTGCATTTCCCGCACGGGATGCGCATAACCGGGCCCCTTGCTGTCCCGGACGCGAACTAACGTCCCAGTCTTCGCCCGACGCCGCGAGACATACCTGTAATTGCCCCGCGAAAGCTGTCCGCGCCGCTCGGCCGGATTCCGAAAGTGATTACAAAACTCCCGCTCAAAAATACCTACTCAAATACTTCCTTAGGAGGATGAGTAATAGTTGCCGTGTTCATATTCTTGCAACCAGCCATTTACGGCCGCTGGAGCGGACGGTTTGGCTGACCACCGCATGCTTGCGGGGTTTGGGCAAAGCCTGAATCGAAAAACAAGGCTTGTTGAGGGGAGTCACTTTTGGGAAACATAAGACATCGGCTGGCATCGCTGGCAGTTCGTAATCCCTGGCGGGTTCTGGCTGCGATGATTTTCATCACAGCCGTTTTCGCTCTTGGTCTGCGTTCGTTGGAAGTCAAAACCATCTTCTCCGACCTCTTTCCCAAAACCCACCCATTCGTTCAGGCATACAAGGACCATCCCAATTTCGGCAACCCGCTGACCGTGACCATGATGGTCAAGCGCACCGACGGGAAGGACATTTATACCGCCGAAACCATGGAGAAAGTTTGGCAGATGTCGCGCGACATCGACCTGGTGCCGGGCGTGGACCACGACCAGATCGTTTCGGTGGCGACGGGCAAGGCGAGATACACGGTGCTAACGGCGGACGGCATCTACTCCAACCCGATCATGGATGAAAAAGCCCCGACCACTCCCGAAGAATTAGCGGAAGTGCGCCGGCGGGTCAATGAATCGCCGGTGGTGCGTTCCTTCCTGGTGTCGCAGGACGGCACCGCGGCCATCATCAACGCCACCTTCATCGAGCGCCTGGTGGACTACGGCGTGGTGTTTGACGGCGTGCAGGAGATGATCAAGAAATACGAAGACGGCCAGCACAAAGTGTATGTCGCCGGCTGGCCGACCCTGACCGGCTGGGCCTACCATTTCGGCGCGGACACCATCAAAATCTTCGCCGTCACCCTGAGCCTGATGTTCATCTTCCTGCTCATCGCGATGCGCAACACCGCGGGCGTCCTGACGCCGGTGCTGGTCAGCACCTTTTCGACGATCTGGGGCTTCGGTTTCGTCGGCTGGATCCACGATCCGGTCGAACCGCTCTTGATGGTCGTGCCGCTACTCTTGATCGCACGCTGCTTCAGCCATTCGGTTCAGGCCACCGAACGCTACTACGAACTCCTGGCGGAAATCGGCGACAAACGCAAGGCAGCGGAAATGTCCCTGGCGGTGATGGTCGCGCCGGGCACCCTGGGCATCTTCACCGACGTCTGTGGCCTGCTGTTGGTGGCCCTGGCGCCGATCCCGGCGCTGGAACGCTTCGCCATCTTCACCGGCTTCTGGGCGCTCATGCTGGTGCCCACCAGCGTCATCATGACCCCGGTATTGTTGAGCCTGCTGCCGGCGCCCAAGAACGTCGAACGGCTCGTCGGCCACTCCAGGGAATCCGGCTTCATCAACAAGTTTCTCAACCAGGCACTGACTCGCATGGCGCTGCTCAGCACCGGCAAGAACGCCAAGGTGACCGCCGGCGTGTTTGTGCTGCTGACCATCCTCTCTCTGTTCATGCTGACCCGCCTGCAGGTCGGCAACCCGGTCGAGGGCAGCAACCTGCTGCGCTACGACTCCGAATTCAACACCGCGGTGCGGGCCATTAACCAGAGCTTTCCGGGTGTCATGACCCTGGAGGTCATCTTTGAAGGCAAGAAGGGACGCATTGTGCGGCAGTCGGACGCCCTGACCACCATGCGCACGCTACAGCGCTGCCTGGAAAGCCAAGCCCGTCCGCCCACCGCCACCCTGTCCTTCGCCGACTACGCCCCGGAAGCCAACCGCCTGTTCAACGGCGGCAACCCCAAGTGGTCGCCGCTCGACCGCGACGACAAGTCGGTCTCGGCCGCCTCCAGCGCATTGATGCTCGGCACCAGTCCCGTCGCCTTCCTGCACATCGCCGACTTCGAACAGAAGAACGCCACCGTCTCCTTGTGGTATGCCAACAACAAGCAGGACACGGTCGATGCGGCGCTGAGCGATGCGCGCAAATGTATCGACCAAGTCGGCATTGAACATGAGAACTTCCGCATTCGCCTGGCCTCGGGGTCGATCGCGCTGCAGCAGTCGATCAACGACACCGTGGACAAATACCAGTGGTACATCATGGCCGGCATCAACCTGGTCATCGCCATCGGCTGCACCCTGGTGTATCGCTCCTTTGCCGCGGCATTGATCCTGCTGGTGCCGGTGAACCTGGCCAACTTCATGCTGACTGCCTTCATGGTCCTGATGGGCATGGGACTGGACGTAAACAGCCTGCCGATCCTGGCGATCGGCATCGGCGTGGGCATCGACTACGGCATCTACATGCTGAGCCGGCTGTGCGAGGAATACAAGGACACCCAGCACATGGGCGATGCGATCAAGCTGTCCTTGGTGACCTGCGGCAAGGCGATCCTGTTCACGGCCTTGCTGATGACCATCGGCATCGTGCCGTGGTACTTCCTGTCGGAACTGAAATTCCTGTCGGACATGGGACTGCTGCTGGTGGTGGTGATGACCATCAACATGTTCCTGGCCCTGATCCTGGTGCCCTTGCTGGTTTACCTGTTTAAACCGAAGTTCGTGTCGTCCGAGCACCAGCTCTTGTCCGAATCGGTCGATGGATTGCTCGACGCCCCTGCCCACGAAGTCGCAAATAAGTTAGATGCCTGAGGATATTCTCAACTAAACCCTTTTTGAACAAAGGAGACCGCACCATGCATATACGGAAATTCGATCACGATTACAGCCGCCGGGCCTTCCTCGCCAAGGCGGGCACGATGGCCGGCGCGGGCATCCTTGCCCCGCTTTGGCCGACGATCGCCAACTCGGCGGACATCAGCAAAGTCTATCCCGACGAACTCATGTCAATCGACGCCTACACCAAGGGCAAGGTCAAGACCGGCGACATGATCACCGCCGCCAATGTCGACATCGTCAAGGATCTGCTGCCACCGATCACCTACATCGAGATCAAGGAGATGGGCCGCAAGATCAAGATCGTGCCGACCACGAAGGATGTGACGCGCCTGTTCCCCGCCGACTATCTCGAAGCGACCTTGAGGAATGCCGGCAAGGCCAAGTTCGACACGAACAACAATGTCGTCAATGCCGACGGCAAGCCGTGGATTGGCGGCAATCCCTTCCCCGACGCCAAAACCGCCCTGGAAGCGATCGCCAATGGGACCTTGAGTTGGGGCAGGGCCGACAACGCCATCTACGTATTGCACGACACCGATATCGGACCGGATGGCAAGATTGCCTATGAGTACGACTTGGTTTGGATTGAGGAAAATACGACCGGACGGATCGGTCCCGGCGGCCCTTACATGAAAGGCCATGAAGACAAACTGCGCTACAACACGGTGTTTTTCACCCAGCCGACGGATGTCTCGGGCTCGGCATTCTTGAGCACCTGGTATAACGACCAGCGCAAGTTCCCCGAGCTGCTTGGCTTTGTACCGGCCTTCAAGCGGGTACGCAAGTTCCCCACCAACCAGCGCTTCGAGCCGATGGTTCCGGGATTTACTTTCTATCTCTCCGATGCATGGGGGAACGGCGACCCGATGCTGACCTGGGGCAACTTCAAAGTCATCGAACGGCGCCCGATGCTCGGCGCCCAGTCGCAGACATGGAATGGCGACGATCCCAACTGGAACGCACCGGTACATGGCGGACCACAGAACCAGTCCTTCATCGACACCAATATGGAGTTATGCCCGGAATGCCTGGTGGTCGAAGCCGAGCCTATCGGCTATCCGCGCGCGCCGGTCGGCAAAAAGCGTTTGTGGATCGATGTGAGAAACCAGTTGTTCATCGGCTACCACACCTACGACAGGCGCGGCGCACTGTTCAAGAGCTTCGAACCGCAGTTCGGTCTGTACGAGAAAGGCAACATCAAGGACATGACCGGAAAGCAAACCACCTGGAGTTGGTCCCGCTGCCTGGCCCATGACATCCAGAGCAATCGCCTGTCGCGCTACAACCAGAACAAGGAAATCCCCGGCGGTTTCAAGTCTGGCCGCAACGTCGACGGCATGTACGAGAAGTTCATGACCGAACAGGCCATCGGGCGTCTGGGTGCTTGACATGCATTCGCCTGGCCAACTCGAACGCAAGGACCAGGAATGAGCGCGATATCGCTGTCGCGCTGGTTCCTGGCCTGCTGTGCCGGCATGCTGCTGGGGCAGACCAGCCTCCATGCGGCAAGCGGGGAACCGCATGCGGTTTTTCGCGGCATTGCCCACGACATGCTGTACGACTTGAGCCTGGAGGGACATAACGGCGTCGCCGTGGGCGATTCCGGACTCATCGTCGAAACTGCGGACGGCGGTCTCACCTGGACCAGGCAAGCCAAGACGGGCACCAGCCTGGGACTTTTTGGCGTTGTACGGAAACAGGGGCACTGCATCGCAACCGGCCAGAACGGTCTGATCATGTCTGCGGTGGATTGCAAGCAGTGGACGATTGCCGCGCCGGTGACCAAAGCGCGCATCCTGTCGGTTGCCGTCAATGGTGCGGGCACCGCCTACGCCGTGGGCGGCTTCGGCACCCTGCTCAAATCGACCGACTGGGGCAAGACCTGGCAGAAGATCGGTATCGACTGGACGCCATTCACCAGTGAAGGCGCCGAGCCGCATTTGTATGGCGTGCATGTCGCCGAAGGCGGCGAAGTGACCTTATGCGGCGAGTTCGAACTGATCCTGCGCTCCAAGGACGGCGGCAGCAGCTGGCAGGCGTTGCGCAAAGGCAAGCGCTCCCTGTTCGGCATGAGCATCCTCGCCAACGGCGAAGTCTATGCCGTTGGCCAGGAAGGCATGATCCTCAAGAGCAGCGATAACGGAGCGATCTGGCACGAGCAGGAAAGCGGCACGCAATCGATCCTGACAGGAATCTGGGCGCTGCCCGACGGCCGGGTGTTTGCGTCGGGGATCTATACCATCCTGGCGTCGGCTGACGGCGGCAAGACCTGGCAGATGGATGGCTCCAGACCGGCCCGGCAGGGCTGGCATCAGGCTGTCACGGGAAGCGGCGAAAAACTTCAAGGGCAACAAAACATATTGGTCGTAGGTTCTGGTGGCGCGATCCTCATGGTTCAGCGCTGAAAAATTTTTGGATTAGAACGGGAGGTATGAAGATGATCAAGAAAATTTTAGGCATCAGCACGCTGGCCACACTGGGCGCGACGCTGAGTGGGAATTCGCTGGCGGATAACTGGAGATACACGGGCATGATCCGGCAGGAAATTGCCGTGAGAACAACCGATGATGGCAACATCAACAACCAGCAAGCCAACCCTTTCAATGGTCAAACCTTAGCCAATAACGGGCTGGGCAAGGCCGTAGTGCCGACGCTGACCCGGCCCGCCAATCTCAGTGCGGACAATGATTTCAACCAGTTCGCCACAAGAATTGAGCTCAATCTCGACGGCAAGCTGTCGGAAACCTGGTCGGCGCATTTCAAAGTGCGCGGAATCATTGATGAAATCGGCGACGTCGAGAAAAATGCCTTCAAAGGGAGGAATACCTACGAGCAGCCGTTTTTTAGCAGCAATCGGGGGGCGCCTTTCGAAATCACCAGCAAGAGCAGTATGGTCGATCTACCCAAGGCCTATCTCGATTACAACAATGGTCCGCTTTGGCTGCGTTTCGGCAATCAGCAGATCGCCTGGGGAGAAGCGTTGTTCTTTCGTGTTTCCGACACCGTCAATGGCCTGGACCTGCGCCGTCATTTGACCTTCGGTGTCGGGGCCGAGGAGTACTCCGATTCACGCGTGCCGAGTCTGGGCATTCGCGGCAGCTACCGCGCGAATGAGAACTGGGAAATCGAGGCATTCACCCAGCGCTTCCAGCCAACCATCCTGCCGGGTGAGAACTCGCCCTACAACCTGGTTCCTTCACAATTTATCGTCGATGAAAAAACCGGCTTTGATGACGTAAAAAACAAGTGGAATTTCGGCGGCAGGATCAGCGGCAATGTCGGGGGCTACGGTCTCAAGGCTTTCGCCGTGCGCCGCTACAACCCGGACGGCGTCTACAAGTGGACGCCGTCGAACGCCTATCCCGGCAGCATTAACGGCACGACCTTCGTGATGGGCACCGGAGTGGGTGTGTATTCCGCAGCGGAATGGATGCGCTATGCGGCGCATTCCCGTCTGAATGGTCTGGCGACAACCCAAGTCAACGAAGCGCCCTTCATCGCCGCCACCACGGCCCTGGGGGTTCCCGGCCTGGCCAAGCTATGCAATGCGCCCAGTTACGCCGTGGGCAATGTCCAGGTCGACACGGCATCGATGAATTGCCTGCTGGACACTTTCTTCACACCAGCCGCAGGTGGCGGGGTGGGCGACCTGAGGGGAACCATCCGGCGCGATTTTCCTCACGAGTCGGTGCTGGGTTTCAGCATCAACCGCGTGTTCGAAGGCGAACCGGACTCGCTCATGGATCAGTTGATCGGCCGTTTCGAGCTGTCTTATACGCCGAACAAGAAGTTCACCGAAACCAGCCTTTCGCAAACCTACATCGAGCATAACGAAACCGTGTTTGCCTTCATCTTCGAGAAGTATCACAAGTTCAGCTCGGATTTCCCGGCAACATACTTCGTCGCACAATGGATGCACCGGTCGCATAGCGACATCTTCGGGCGGGCGCTGGAGCGCATGAACGCTGTGCCGGGATACTATCCAACGGGCCAAACCGGCGGAGCCGACTATTTCGTGCTGGCCTTCCAGCAACCTTCCCCGACGCTCGAATGGCGCTTTGATGCCTCGGTGCTGACTGATTTCCATGGCGGATATCTGATGCAACCCGGCGTGAGATGGAAACCCAACAAGGCTTATCAGGTTGACCTCTATGCCAACATCCTGAAGAGCTACGGCGCGCAGACCAACCGGAATTTCGTCCAGGGTCTGGAAAACGCCAACGAAGTTTTCGCGCGCTTTACCTACGCGTTCTGATTGCTTCCTCCTCCGTTGCCCCTGCTTCCATCCCCCATGGATTCAGGGGCTTTTTCTTCGTACTGAAGCAACGGTTGTGCAAACTTGCAAAGATTTCACCAGACGATCAGCGAGGATATTGTATGGCCTATCTGCTGCAATTCGACCGAAGCTATTCACGCCGGACATTCCTGTCGAATACCGCCAAGGGTTTGCTCAGGGCAGGCCTGCTTTGTTCGGCCTGGTCTGCCTTTGCGCGCACCGGCTCAACCGGCACGGCTTATCCCGATGAACTGAATTCGATCGAGGAATACACACGCGGCAAACTCAAGGCCGGCGACGTAATCACACGCGACAATGCCGAAGTCGTCAAGGATCTGCTCGACCCGGTACGCTACAAGCAGATCATGGAAATGGGCCGGCGCCTGACTCTGGCGCCCACCACCACCGACATGAACAAGCTCAACCCGCCCGAATATATCGAGGCCACCCTGCGCAACCGCGGCAAGGCGGTTTTCGATGCCAAGGGCAATGTCGTGACTCTCGAAGGAAAACCCTGGATTGGCGGAAGTCCTTTCCCAGAGCCAAAGTCAGCTCTCGAAGTGTTTGCCGCGCACACCCTGAGCTGGGGCCGGCATGACTCGTCGTTCTACCCGGCCAAGGAATACGATCTCGACGAGGCCGGCAAGATCCAGTATCAATATGCGACCGGCTGGGCCGAGATGGCCACGATCGGACGCAACGTGCTCGAACCCAAACCTTATCTGCCGGGACAGGAAGACAAGGTGCGCTATCAGTCAGTCTTCTTCGTCGAGCCGAACGACATGAATGGCGTGGCTTATCTGAATATCTGGGCGTACGATCAGAACCAGTTTCCGGAGTTGTTCGGGTATTTGCCAGCCTACAAGCGTGTCAGAAGATTCCCCACCAATCAGCGTTTCGAGCCGCTCAATCCGGGCTCCGAACTCTATCTGTCAGACGCCTGGGCGGCAGGCGATCCTTTCCTGACCTGGGGCAATTACAAAATCGTGCAGCGCGGCCCCTATCTGGCGGCGGTTTCCGGCGGTTGGAACTCGACGCATCCGAACTGGGAACACAAAACCCATGGCGGACCAAACGCTGCCATTTTCTGGGATACCACCGTCGAACTGGTCCCCGAAGTGATTGTGGTCGATGCGGAACCCACACTCTACCCGCGGGCGCCGGTGGGCAGGAAAAGGGTATGGTTCGACGCCAGAACCCTGTTGCCGCTGGCGATGGTTTCCTACGACCGGCGCGGGCAGATCTTCCGCCATTTTGACGGCTCCTTCTCGGTCTATGACGACGGACGCGGGCGCGTCATGGACGGCAAGCATCCTTATTGGTCATGGTCCACCGTGCATGCCTATAATGTCCAGACCAACCGCATGACGCGTATCGAGCAGGTACGCGAGATTCCCGGCGGCTATACCATGCGGGTCAATGATCCCGGCATTTATGAGAAATACCTTACCCTTTCTGCGTTGCAACGCATGGGTGGTTAGCGCGTCGGTTGGAAATTTGTTGAACGATCCTATGACATTACGATAAAGGAGCAGGCAATGAGGAAAGATATCAAGTTCAAGAGCGAAGGCTTGCAGTGCGCCGGCTGGCTGTATGTGCCGGACGACCTGACCAAAGGCAAAACCCGCCCGGCCATTGTCATGGCGCACGGCTTCAGTGGCACCAAGGAGCTGTTTCTGCCAGCCTATGCGGAAGTTTTCTGCAAAATGGGCTTTGTCGTGATGGTTTTCGACTATCGTTTTCTCGGCGAGAGTGAGGGCGAGCCGCGCGGACAAGTGCTTCCCTATACGCAACACCAGGACTATCGCAACGCGATCACCTGGGTGCAGCAGCAGCCCGAAGTCGATTCCGGCAAGATCGGTATCTGGGGTTCGTCCTATAGCGGTGGCCATGTGCTGCATGTGGCCGCTGTCGACCGGCGCGTCAAGGCCGTGGTCGCGCAGGTTCCGGCGGTGGACGGCTATGCCACTGCGCAGCGCTTCATGCGCCCCGATCACCTCGAGGCATTCCGGAATATGCTGATGGCCGACCGGGCACAGCGCTATGCCGGCGGCCCCGTCAATTACGTCCCGGTCTGCGCGCCGGATGGCACGCCCTGTGCGTTGCCGTCACAGGAAACCTACGACTTCCTGATCAAGTGGTGTACCGAACAGGCGCCCACCTGGGAGAACCGGGTCACGCTGGAGACGCTCGAGCATTTTCTCGAATACCGGCCGATGCTCAATATCGAACTGATTTCGCCCACGCCGCTGCTGATGGTGGTAGCGACCGGCGATACGTTGGTGACAACCGATCTGTCGCTGGCCGCGTATGCCAAGGCACTCGAGCCGAAAGCCCTGGAACTGATCCAGGGCGGGCACTTCACCCCCTATATCGACGCGTTCGAGCAGTCTTCGGGCAGCGCCGCCAACTGGTTCAAGAAGCATTTGATGGCGTAAAGCCGGGACCTCACGCTATCAGTCGGCATGGGCGGTCGATTGTCGCCGCCCATGCCGTCAGGTCAGGTGCGGCAATCTTCCGCCCTGTTCATGCGAGTTGAAACCAATTGATGCAGCCGTCGCGTTTCACAAATGAGACGCGAGAGCCGATCTTGACCGCCTTCTCTTGTTCATTCGTGAATCGTCCGGGAACCACCAGGTTCTCATTGTTCACCTTGATCTCGCCAAAGGCGTAGGGCGCCTCCTCGGCGAATTCCTCGAAGGGCATGCGGATGATGGTAAAAGAATAAACTTCCCCCGCTCCTTTTGAGAATACTTCCGAGAAGTCATCCTGGTCGCACTGGGTACAGAGATATTTGGGCGGGACGTACAACTTCCCGCAACCATTGCACTGGAGAAATTTCAGACCCGTTTCGGGAGCCGCAACAGACATTTTCAAAATCCCCTCTTGAAGATATGCACGGCACAGATCGCCCCCGTGCCGCCGGCATTGTGGGTGAGGCCGATCTCGGCATTCCTGACCTGGTTCTCATGTTCGCCCCGGAGTTGCTTGACGATCTCGTAGGCCTGTCCGCAGCCTGTCGCACCCACCGGATGGCCCTTGGAGATGAGTCCGCCGCTCGGGTTGATTGGCGTCTTGCCATCGACCTGGGTCAAGCCTTCTTGTACGGCCCGTCCGCCCTTGCCTCTTTCGAAGAATCCAAGATCTTCACTGTCGACGATCTCTGCAATCGTAAAACAGTCGTGCAATTCCACCACGTCGATATCGCCGGGCTGCAGCTTGGCCATCCCGAAAGCCTCCTTGGCCGCGCTCACGGTGCAAGGCAGGCTCAACATTGTTCCTTTGTCGTTGATGGTTTCATGGGTGGTACGAAAGCCGCGCGACATGCCGGAACCGGCGATCACGACAGGCTTTTTTGAATACTCCCTGGCCCGCTCCAGGCTGCACAGAACCAGAGCCGCTGCGCCGTCTGCCATCGGACAGCAGTCGTAAAGCTTGAGCGGGTCGGCAACAAGTCTGGATTCGAGCACTTCCTCCAGCGTGATGCGGTGCCTGAAGCGCGCCCGGGGATTCGAGACGCTGTTGTTGTGATTCTTCACCGAGACCATGCCCATCTGCTCGATGGTGCCGCCATACTCGTACATGTACCGATTCGCGACCAGACCAAAAAAGCCTGGATAGGTATAGCCCGTGTGACTTTCCGAAACCGGATCCATGGCGGCAGACAGCGCTCGTGTCGCACGCGCTGTGGAGGCGGTGGTCATTTTCTCGGCGCCGCCAACCAGCACGAGATCATGCACACCCGAGGCAATGAGCTGATAGCCCAGTCTGATCCCGATCGACGAGGAACAGCATGCGCCCTCCACCTTGACCGCGGCGATGTTTTCACGCAGCCCCAGACTGTAAGCAATCATGGGCGCCAAGGTCTCCTGTCCCTGGAGCATGCCCGCGGTAAAGTTGCCGAGAAAGAGCGCCTCGATGTCTTTCTTCTCGACCCCGGCATCCCGGATGGCGTCACTAAACGCCCTTACACCCATCTCCTCGACGGTCATCTCTCCCAGCAAACCGAAGTTGGTGGTACCAATGCCAATCACTGCCACATCTCTCATTCTGCGATCCTCATGTCGCACTGCCGTTGTTCGAACTGCCATCCTACCCAGTGACCTTGATTGCCAGATTTGGACATCCCACCTCGCAAAGCTCGCAATCCATGCATGTCTCGACGTTGATCGCGGTTGCCTTTTCTTCCTTGAGCAAAAAAATTTCCATCGGGCAAGCCTTAACGCAGTCCCCGCAACCGTCGCACAGTTGTTTGTCGATTTGAATGTCAGCCATTTCGTCTTTCGTTATTCACAGTTGCGAATTGCCAGGCGATTCTTCTAGTGTCAGATTAGATTTGCCGGGCCACGTGGTTTGCCGAATGAATTGCCCTTTCCACTTTCTCGGGGCGCGTGCAATCCCCGATTTCGTAAAATTCGATCCCCTGTCCGACAAGTTCCTGATAAAGCATCTTGTTGGGAGCCCTGCCGACCGCCACAATCACGGTATCAACCGCGACGGTCTCTTCCTGGCCCGTACTGTTCAAATACTTCACGGCGTTTGCACTGATCTCCAGCACCTTCACCTGGCTGAGGACTTTGACTCCCGCCTCGGCGAGGAACTCGTTGAGGACGATAAAGCGGAATATCTGGGAATAAGGAGACCAGCCCACGACCATCGGATTGCCCTCTTCCAGCACGGTCACTTCCTTCACCTTTTCCGGGTCCGCGACTTCGAGCCCTCGCTCCGCAGCAGGCTTGTGATACTTCTTGTAACCGCTGTCCGGCGCCTTCTTCCCTTCCCTGCCCAGGGCGACAGCGGCTTCAGCGCCGTAAGCGCCGCCAAGAACGACGACCCGCCTTCCCACAGGCTTCTTCTTGGTGAGAAATTCGTCGAGGGAGATGACATTGGGGCCATCGATGCCGGGAATATCGGGAATCACCTCGCAGGCTCCGGTGGCGAGAACCACAGCGTCAGGCTTTCTTTCCTTGATCATGTCCAGGGTGACTTCGGTGTTCAACTCCACCGTGACCCCCATGGCGTCCATCTTTTTGCCGAGCCATTTCACGATATTCAGGAGTTCCCGCGTGTAGAGCTTGGGAATGCTTGAGGCTACATTCAAATAACCGCCGAGCTTCCCGGATTTCTCGCATATAACGACTTTGTGTCCGCGCAGAGTGGCCACCCTGGCCAATTCCATTCCGGCAGGCCCGCCACCGACAACCAGGACGTTTTTCGACTTCCGGGCGGCAGGCATTCTCTCCTCTTCCCAGGTATTGTCCCGGTCATATTCGAAGTTGATGGCACAGCGGCTGGGGCGATTGCTCAGGTCGTCCTCGAGACAGGTGTTGCATGCGATGCACTGCCTGATATCGTCGTAACGTCCTTCGATCGTCTTCTTGGCAAAATCGCTGTCTGCGATGGAGCCACGTCCTATGCCGACGATGTCGAACTTTCCATCCTCGATCATCTTGACTGCCAGGCGACCGTCGTTGATGCGGCCCAGCCCGGTGACCGGCACGTTGACAACTTTCTTGATGGCCTCCGCCAGGTAGGTCCACACGCCCCTCGGCTCATACATCTCAGGGACAACCGGACTGAAATGCTCCCAAACGCCACAGGTCACGTCAAACATGTCGCAGCCGGCCTGCTCCATGGCGGGTGCAATATATTTGCAGAAATCCTCGAGGGTATAACCGCCTTCGAGGAACTCATCGCCTGCCACGCGGCAGCAGATTGGGTAATCTCCGACCGCCTCCCGCATCTTGGTCAATACTTGCCGGATGAATTCCACCCTCTTCTCCCAGTCACCGCCCCACTTGTCATTGCGGTGGTTGGTATAGGGAGACATGAACTGCTGGGGAAGAAAGCCGTGCGAACAATGCACCAGGACCATGTCGAAACCTGCGCGCTTGGCCCTGAGGGCAGCATTCACGTAGTCGTCGATAATCGCCCAGATCTCGGCTTCGGTTAAGCCGCGCGGCGCGATGCTGGGCGGAAATGGGCTGGGCGGGGTGGTGTCGGAAGGCGCCACTGCCTCCTGCTTGAGGTGTTTCGGCAGCAGCAGCGGATTGCACTGCCGCCCGGCGTGATGCAGTTGGATCATGGCCTTTGCCCCACCGCTGTGGATGGCATCGGCCAGTTCGAACAGCGCTAGTTCCTGGTTATCATCGAATATGCCCACCGTGCGCGGAAAGAGCCTGGTACTCTCGCTGATCACGGCACCCTCGACACAGACGAGACCCCATCCGCCTCTGGCCCTGCGATAGGTGGTATCGATCAGGGCTTTGCCGGCGAGACAATTTTCTCCAACGATGTTGGAGATCATTGGCGGCGCATAAAGCCTGTTCTTTAGCTCCACGTTCCTAATCTTTATCGAATCGGATATCTTTGCCAAAATCGGTTCTCCTTTGGATAGGATTTATTGGTCAAGATTGCTGCTATTATTTTTTAATGTGCTCGCTGTTGCATCGTCATTTAGGACGATTTTGCGCAATCGGATTGTAATCATTCCGAACGACGGCGCGAGGCTAGCACCCCAGAGACAAGGTCGGGCACTAGCACCCCAGAGACAAGGTCGGGCACTAGCTGTTTATCAAGTTGCGTTTGCGGGCAATGATGATTGCCTGGGTTCGGTTATGCACGCCGAGCTTTGAGCTGATGTTGCGCATATGGGTCTTGATGGTCACTTCGGACAGAAACAGCTTGTTGGCCATGTCCCGGTTCGTCAAGCCTTCCGCCACCAGGGTAAGGACTTGCAACTCCCGCCGCGTCAGTTCATCGACAGCGGACTGCGCCGACGGGGATATTTCAGCTTCCGCAACATTTTCATTGCTGCCGGCGTCACTGGCGAGTTCTTTAAGTATCAGCTCGGCTTCTGACGTGAGCTGCATCCCCTTATTTATCAGGGTCCTGAACAGATCGTCCAAGAGATAGCATTCGTCGGCCAGCAGTCGCTTGTTTCCTTCCATGGCTACGAACTCGAGGACCTCGGCCACGCTCTTTCGTGCTGCCGTTTCGTCTCCGGATAAATGCCTTGCCGCAGCCAGCAATAATTTGAGCAATAAGCCGCGCCGGCTTGGTACAGCCTGAGTGGCGCTTTGCAGTTCCTGCTGCAGCGCATGCAGTGCTGCATCGCTCTCGCCGCGCTTAAGCAACAGTCTGATCCTGAACAGCTTGCTGTCGTCGAGTTGGTTGGCGTGGGGCATGCCGCTAATGGCCTTTGTCCACTCTTTTGCCGTTTCCTCCTGACGGAGGATATGCTCCGCCGTTTCGAGATCGCCCTGAATCAATGCAATGCGCACTTTTTCAAAGCGTGCGCTGGATACGACGCGGCCTAATCCCCGCTCCAGGCCCAGAGACTCCATTTCCCTGATTTGAAAGTGCGCCTCAGCCAGTTTGTCCTGAGTGATGGCGATGCGGCAAAGGATGCGGTGAGCGGAAATAATGTGGTCGGCCAAGCCGGTCTGGCGGATCAGGGTCAGGTATTCCCGGAGCATTTCATCCGCCGCGACCAGATTGTTTTCCTCATACCAGGTTTCGGCAAGATAGATGGCGGCTACGGCGCTCGCACTGGAATAGCGATTGCGCTGGCTGGCAAAGCGGAATGCGGTCTCGAACCTTTCCTTGGCTGCACGCAGGCGTCCCAGGGAAAAAGAAATGATGCCATCGACACAGCGGGAATAAACCAGTCCGACACGGGCGGAACGCAAGCGTCCTGCGGTGAAAGGGCTGGTTGCGTTGATCGGCTCAGCATGCAGCAGGCCTAATTCCCTGTTCACAAAAGCCATATGGTTCTTGGCGGAGTCGGACAATTCGGTCACTTCGCTGAAGCGGTCTTGTTGCGTGGTCAGGCATAGCGTGAAGATATTGAGCAGTGCGCCAGAGGAAAAATGTGAATCCTTCGAGAGTTTGGGGAGACTTTCCTGGGCCAGCAAGATGCATTCGTCGATATGATCGGTCCAGAGCAGGAGGCAGGGGCCCAGAGTGAGAAACTCGTCACGAAAAATGTCGGACATGTTGCCTTCATGATGGCTGAGCGAAACCAGCTCCTGCTTGGCCTCCTGGTAGCAATGGCTGAAGATCAAAGCCCAAATGTAAGTGATGCGGGTACGGAATGACTCGGAAATGCATTCCTTGGGCAGCATCTTGACATAACGGATCAGCGTCGCCACCTGCCCCCCATCGAGCAGACTGTTGGCGACCTGATCGAGCAGGCTGACCGCCAGCGTTTGGTTTCCTGCGGAAAATGCATGTTCGAGCGCCTTCACCAGGAATCCCTGTGATAGATACCATTGTGAGGCCCTGTCATGCAGGTCGGCTATCGCTTCCGAATGGCGCTGCTTTAGCTGGAAACGCAGAAACGAGAGAAACAGATTGTGGTAGCGGCTTGAATTGTCATCATCGCCGAACGCAGTCAGAAATAAATTCGCTTTTTCGATTTGATTCAACAATGCGCCGCTGTCTGACCTTCCGGTAAGCGCGTTGCAGATGTCGGGATTCAGGTTGTCGAGGATGCTGGTTTTGAGCAGGAAGTCCTGGATCTCATCACTCTGCCGGTTCAAGACATCTTCGGCGAGATAGTCGGCAATGGCTGACTGGTTGCCGGAAAAGTTGCGGACGACTTTTTCGAGATTCTGCTGTCCGGTCATCGCCAGCGAGGCCAGTTGAATCGCGGCTGCCCAGCCTTCGGTACTGCTGTGGAGTTCGGCTAACGCCCGATCGCTCAGTTGCAGGCCGCGTATCTCGGTCAAATAGTGCTTTGCATCCTCCAGCGAGAAGCACAGGAGGTCCGCTCCGATTTCAAACAGTTGCTCCCTGGCGCGAAGTTTGCCGATGCCGAGCGGGGGCGTCACGCGCGTGCCTATGACCAGGCGGCAGCGCGTCGGCATACGCCCGATCAGTTGATTGACGATGTTATGAACCGCACGGTTGGCAATGAACTCGTAGTCGTCAAGGAAGAGGGTAAACGGTTTCCCGGTCAGCGCCAAGTTATCGATCGCATCGAACAGGGAACCTAAATGAGCGCCTTGGACCACGCACTGGCTGGCGCTATTCCCCTGGTCAGACTCCCGATTGCAACTGTTCAGCGCGACCAGCGTGTGGCCGATGAAGCGACCGATATCGTTGTCGTCGGAATCAAGAGTGAGCCAGCCTGTATTGATGCCATGGGTATTCAATCTCTGCAGCCATTGCAGCATTGAAGTCGTCTTGCCAAATCCGGCCGGAGCGCTGAAAAGCACCAGTTTGATGGACGACGGCAACTCGTCCAGCAACGGCAAGGGCCGCTTGAAAGCATACGGGGTCAATGCGGGAGGCGTATGCTTTATCGCATTAAAGCGAAAGTCGCCCAATCCGCGAGGACTTTCCTCATGCTCGAAAAGATTCACATCTTCTCCTCCGTCGTTGCCTGATGCGTCTTTATCCCTTGCGCCGGGAAAATCGCCTTATCGTTTTTTTTAGTATATGACTTTGGTGCTGCAAGGTGTTGTGCAAATCTCGAAAATACATCAACAGACAGCGCGCAGATTGCCGCGAATTTTCCGCCAACCTGTCGGACTTGCCGGGGAGTGTCCTGAAAGGCCTAACGCTCATGGGAGTGAAAGCCACCCACTGATGATGAAACACGCGAAAAGCGGCATAAAGACCCGCCCCCTCCCGTCGTCCCACGGCCGGCTTTGCACAGCCGGCCGGCTGCGGCGGCGCAAAGCGGTGCTTTGCGAAACCCTGCCTCCGCCCCCCTCACGGGGGAGGCGATTGGTTTGCTCGCTTCGCTCGATATATCACCCGGCGCTCATTATTGTTGTTTCACGCTAATTATTGCAATGACCATTGATCAAAAATGACTACGCGGCGCTGATGCAAAATCATCAGAAATAACGATGCCGCCTCATGCAATTTGGCAAAGAATAGACGGGGTTCTCGTAATCGTCATCACTCAGCCGAATGGGGCGCCTATGCGGCAGTGCCGAATTGCATCAACCACCGGGGTAAGAAGGGGACTGGTGAGGCGGGCGTCGTTGTGGTTGCCGGCGGGAAAGCCTACCATGTTCATGATCCCATAGTGCATGGCAGGCAATCGCAGAATATAAACTCATTTAATACTAAAGGAGAAATCAAATGGCGAAGGGTGGGAAGGTATTTACCAAGGAAGAACTTCAGGAGTTCTCCAAAGACTTCATGGGCCTGACGATGGAGGCGCTGGAAAAGGGCGATATCGAGAAAGCCAAAGATTGGATACGGCGCTCCGACCAGACCAAGGACATCATTCATGATCTCTATCTGCACTGGATCACGGCCTTGCTCTCCTACATTTACGACAATTACGGCGAAGACTCCGCCGTAAGAGCAGTGCGGGAGACGGGAACCAGCGGGCAATCCGGATGGTCGCTGCCCTTTATGAAAGTAAGAGACAGTCTGATGAAGGAAAAGGGGCTCAAGGGCTACATCGAGTTCCTCGTGGATGTCTGGCGGCAACACAGCATGTATCCCGGCACCACATTCGAGGAGGACGACGAAAAGATCACCCTGACCATGAAGCAATGCGGCAGCGGCGGCCGCCTCATCAACATGGGTGCGTACGACGGCCCTTTCGGCTATCGCAAATTGAAAAAAGCCGGACCGCATACCTGGGGAGAAGAAAATCTGCCCATTTATTGCAGTCATTGTCCATGGGTGCATGAGATCGCCCCGCTCATGTACGGCGGCGAGGGGGCGCAGCTTTGGGTGCATGCCTCGCCCTTCCCCAAAAAACCCGGCGATCCCTGCATCTACTATTTTTACAAGGATCCCAAGAAAATCCCCGACAAGTACTACACCCGCATCAACATGACCAGGGCGGGCAAGGCCTTGCCCCCGACCTTTGGAATAGACCCAAAAGCAGACAAAGCCTCGAAGTTCTAGATTGTCGGTATTGATTCTGGACTCTCTGCTGATCCTGAGCGCCTGTTCCCTTGCGGGAACCTGCTCAAAATCGCAGAGGGCATGATTATTCGGATAAACAAGGATTGACTATGCCCATACGGATTAACATCGGCTCATTTTTTACCAAATCGGCAAAGCATTACCCCGATCTTCTCGCGATCGCCCAGGGAGATCGCGAGTTGACCTATCAGGAAGCCAATCGGCGCATTGACGCCTTCGCCAATGCGCTCAAGCAATTAGGCATCGGGAAAGGGGACCGTGTTGCGCTGTTTTCCGGCAACTGCCCCGAGTACATCCAAGTCATGTTCGCCTGCTTCAAGATGGGCGCAGTCATCGTTCCCATGAACTTCCGTTTCGTCGCGAATGAGGTGGCCTATCACTTGAATGACCCACGCTGCGTGGCCATCGTCTTTTCGGAAGAGAATCAGGACATGGTCGATTCCATCCGGGAACAAGTGCCTACCGTGAAGCATTTCATCTGCCTGGGGAAGCCGGCGGGGGGCAGCCTTGGCTTTGATGAGCTGGTCGCAAAATATGCGACAGCGGACGACCAGGCCGTTGAAGTGGAAAAGGACGATTTGGCCTGGCTGTTCTACACCTCGGGTACCACGGGAAGGCCCAAGGGGGCAATGCTCTCGCACGGCAACCTGATGGCGGTCATCTGGGGCTACCTGGCCGATGCCGTTCCCACAGGCCCCCAAGATGCCGCGCTTCACGTCGGAGCCCTGTCGCATGGGGCCGGCATGCATGCCCTGCCTATCGTTGCGAAGGGAGCGCCGAATATCATCCTTGACGCAAAGAGCTTCGATCCGAAGATCATTGCCGCGACCATAGAAAGAAGGAAGGCCACCAACATGTTCATGGTGCCGACCATGATCAAGATGTTCGTCGAGTCTCCCGAGATTGATCACTACGATATCAGCTCTTTGCAATATGTTGCCTATGGTGGATCCGCGATGTATGTGGAAGACCTGAGATTTGCCCTGAAAAAATGCGGGCAAATCTTTATCCAGATGTTCGGCCAGGGCGAATCCCCCATGACGGGCACGATTCTCTACCGCGACGAGCATGTGATCGATGGAACACCCGAACAAGTAAAACGGCTGGGGTCTGCGGGAACCCCGAGAACCGGCATAGAAATCAGGATTCTTGACGAGGAAGAGAATGAGCTTGCTCCCGGCCAGATGGGGCAGATCTGCATCCGCGGAGAGACCATGATGCAAGGATATTGGGAACGGCCCGAAGAAAACGAGAAAACCCTCAAAGGCGGATGGCTCCACACCGGAGATGTCGGTTACCTGGACGAGCAGGGCTATCTCTTTGTCATGGACAGGACCAAGGACATGTACATCAGCGGCGGCTCCAATGTCTATCCCCGGGAGATCGAGGAGATCATTCTGGAGCATCCTGCGGTGAGCGAAGTCTCGGTGGTGGGGATTCCGGACGAGAAATGGGGGGAGTCAGGCAAGGCCGTCGTGGTCCTGAAAAAGGGTCAGAATGCAACAGAGAAAGAGCTGCTGGATTTCTGCCAGGGGAAAATGGCCGGGTACAAGCGGCCAAAATCAGTCGATTTTGTCGATGCCTTGCCCAAGAGCCCCTACGGCAAGATTCTGAAACGCGAAATTCGGGAGTGGTACTGGAAAGACCAGGAAAGACGAGTACGCTAGATTCGTAGCGGCATGCTCGGCCATTGGCCGGTTCTGCAAGCAGCGAAGCAATCTCCGGATTTTTCGCTGCTTGGTTCCGCCGCTTGGTTCACTACCCGTCTGCCACCCGTAATGGGTAGCCTCAGTAAAAACTTCTCCCCCTATACTTTGCAACGCCAACTGGCAATGTTTTGTGCTGCTTGGGCAAGCTTGTTTTGCTGCGCCTGAGTTTGCATGACGATCTAGCGAAAATATTTCTAATCCCGGGGTACTGAACACATGGGCATGCTAATCAATATCGATAATGGCGGCACCTTGACCGATATTTGCGTGGTCGACGGCGCCAATGTGCATCGCGTCAAAACGCTGACGACGCCGCACGATCTTTCCCGCTGTTTCATCGATGGCTTGGTCAAGGCCTCCAGGGTTTTGTACGGCAAGGAAGATCTCACTTCCCTGTTGCTGACCACCGACCATATCCGCTATTCCTCGACCCAGGGCACCAACGCCCTGGTCGAACGCAAGGGGCCGCGGCTCGGCATTATCTTCTCGGGAAGTCTGGCGGCGGCGAATTTCCGCGCCAGCCCGCACGATGCCGAACTCTTCGATGTGCTGGTCGGCAAGCGCTTTGCCCAACTCGATGCGAATCTTGCCGGAAACCTGTTCGAGGTCGCCGCGGTCAAGACAATTAACCAGCTGGCCTCCGCCGGTGCCAGCCGCATCGTCGTGATTCATGGCGGCGCCGAGCGCACACAACAGGAACAGCGCATCCGCAGCGTCCTGCTGCGCAAATTTCCCCAGCATCTGCTGGGCGCCGTGCCGATTCTCTATTCCCACGAGGTGGTTGAAGACGAGAACGACGTGCGGCGCGGCTGGACCACCATATTCAATGCCTTCCTCCACCCGGCGATGGAGCACTTCCTCTACAACGCCGAGCACAAGCTGCGCACCTTCAAGGCCAAGAACCCGCTGCTGATATTCCGCAATGACGGCGAATCGGCCCGTGTGGCGAAGACCATCGCGATCAAGACCTACAGCTCGGGACCACGCGGCGGCATGGAAGGCGCCAAGGCCATCGCCGTCCATTACAGCTTCCAGCACCTGCTGTCGATGGACATCGGCGGCACCACCACCGACATCGGCGAGGTCAAGAACGGCGCGGTACGCACGCATCTGCGCGGCCATGTCGAAGGCGTCGAGGTCTCCTTCCCGCTGGCCGACGTGGTGAGCGTCGGTGTCGGCGGCAGTTCCATCATCAAGGTGCAGGACGGACAGATCGCAGTCGGCCCGCAAAGCGTCGGCAGCGCGCCGGGGCCGGCCTGCTTCGGCCTGGGCGGCACCCAGGCCACCATCACCGACGCCTTTCTGCTGAGCGGCCTGCTCGATCCCGCGTCGTATTTCGGCGGCGAAATGAAAATCGACCCGGAACGCGCCGCCGCTGCGGTCGCCAAGAATGTCGCCGAGCCGTTGAAACTCACCCAGGAAGCCGCCGTCGCAGCGATGGAGCAGGCCTGGGTCAGGAAGGTTGCCGAGAGCCTCAAGGAATTCACCCGGATCACGCCGGAGACCACCCTGGCGGCGTTTGGCGGTGCCGGACCGTTCGTGGTCTGCGCCGTGGCTGAAGCGGCCGGCATCACGCGGGTGCTGATCCCTGGACTGGCCGCGGTGTTTTCCGCGTTTGGCGTGGGCTTCTCCGACATCGGCCACCGCTATGAACTGCCTCTGCAGACAGCGACCAACCAGGCGCTGCAGGCCTGCATCGCGGAATTGCAGCAAAGGGCGCAGCGCGGCATGTTCGCCGAAGGCTTCGAATGGCAGGAATGCGTGGTCGAAAAAACGCTGCAGATCAGCCTTGCCGGCAACGACAGCACGCTGCCGCTGGGCAACGGCGGTCTGCCCGCAAACCTGCCGGTCGGCGCGCAGCTCTCGGTCGCCCTCTCGGTGACCCGGCCGATTGCCAGACCGGAACTGCACGGGCACTTCGGCGCGAAAAGCTCACCGGCCGCCAGCAAGAAGCAGCGACGCATCCTGCATGCAGGGAAGTTTGCCGAAGCGCCGCTCTACCAGGCCGAGGAGCAAGGCAGCGGCGCCGCCGCGCAAGGACTGGCAGTGCTTGAGGAAGCCTACTACACCTGCCGCATCGATCCAGGCTGGCGCTTCGAGTTCAGCGACTCGGGCGACATCCTGCTGACGCGCGTCTGAACCCCCTCCTCCCACGCTATACCATCACGACCCACGAGGCAAAACATGAAAGTCCTTGTCACCGAAAACCTGCGGATCAATCTCGACACCGAGCTTTGGGAATGCCGTCATTGCGGCGTGGAACTGATTTCCGCACGCGAAAACTACAAGCGCGGCCTGCTGGTGTACAACCGCGACCCGCGTGAAATCCACAAGCCGCTGCTCGACCCGACTCGCTACAAGCACACCTATTCGCCCAACCCGGACTGGTGCCGCATCCTCGAGTACTACTGCCCCAAGTGCGGCACCATGATGGAAACCGAATACCTGCCGCCCGGCCACCCGCCCCTGCGCGACATCGAGTTCGATATCGATGCGCTCAAGGCGCAGTGGAAGGACCGCGAAGAAGTGGTCGAACCGACCCTCGGCGAAGCGCCCAAACGCAAATCGCATTCGCATGCCGGCCACAGCCATTGATTGGGGGATGAGACAACCATGAAACGGGTATCCGTAGATATCGGCGGCACGTTCACCGACTGCTTCGTCGCCTGGGGCGGGAAATTCCTCCAGAGCAAGGCGCTGACGACCTACCAGAATCTGGCGCTGGGCTTCAACGAGGCCTTGCAGAACGCCTGCGATGAACTTGGTGTATCGATGCATGAACTGCTCTCCCAGGTGGATTCGGTGCGCTACGCCACCACGCTCGGGACCAATGCGCTGATCGAGCGCAAGGGTCCGCGCCTGGGTCTCTTGACCACCATGGGCTTTCGCAGTTCGGTGCCGCTGGCGCGCGCACGCGGCTATGGCGCAGGCCTGTCGCACAAGGAGCAGGTCGATGTGCCCAACGCACACCGGCCCGATCCGATCATTCCGATTCCGATGATCCTGGAAGTGCGCGAGCGCATCGATTTCGCCGGCGACATCTTTCTCGCCCTGGACGAAGACGATCTGCGCGGCAAGATCCGCCAGCTGGTCGACAAGGGCGCCGAGGCGCTGGTGGTGGTGCTGGCCAACAGCGTCGTCAATCCGGCGCATGAACTGCGCGTGCGCGAGATCTTCCTCGAGGAGTATCCCGGCCACATGCTCGGTGCGATTCCCATGCTGCTCTCGCACCAGATCGTCGGGCGCAAGGGCGAATATGTACGCGCCATGTCCACCATCATGGACGGCTTCCTCCACCAGGTGATGTACCACGGCCTCGGCACCCTCGAATTGAACCTGCGCAACTCCGGTTACGACAAGCCGATGCTGGTCAATCACAATTCCGGCGGCATGGCCCAGCTCAATTCCACCGATGCCCTGCAGACGGTGCACTCCGGCCCGGTGTCGGGTATCGCCGCCTGCGAACACCTGGCCGCCGACTCGGGCCTGGGCAACGTGGTGGCGACCGACATGGGCGGCACCAGCTTCGACATCGGCCTGGTGGCCGAGGGCGGGGTCAAGTACTACGACTTCAATCCGGTCATCGAGCGCTGGATGGTCAGCGTACCGATGGTGCACCTGGTGTCGCTCGGCGCCGGCGGCGGATCGATCTGCAGTTACGACCCGGTCTTCAAGACGGTCGCCGTCGGGCCCAGCAGCGCCGGCTCGGATCCCGGCCCCGCCTGCTACGACCACGGCGGCCTGGAGCCCACGGTGACGGACGCCGACCTGATGCTGGGCTATCTGGATCCGCAAAATTATGCGGGCGGCAACATCAAGCTCAATCCGCGGCGCTCCAAGAACGCCATCGAGGAGAAGCTCTGCGACGAACTCGACATGGACGTGATCGAGGCCAGCAAGCTGATCAAGCGCACCGTCGATGCCAGCATGGCCAACGGCATCGCCAAGGAATTGCGCACGCGCGGCTACGAGCCGGAAGAATTCACGGTACTCGCCTATGGCGGCAACGGTCCGCTTCACGCCTGCGGCATCGCCAACGCTCTGGGTGTGAAAAAAATCCTGGCGCCGCCCTTCGCCGCCGTGTTCTCCGCGGTCGGCGCCGGCAGCACGATGCAGATGCACATCCACGAACTGAACACCTGGACCGTCCTGTTCGATGCCAACAAGAAGAGCTTCTTCAGCGACTACAGCCAATTCAATGACAACGTCGCGGAACTCGAGCGGCGCGGCCGGGAAGACCTGTTGCGGCAAGGCTTTGCGTCCGAGGACATTTCCTACCGGCTGGAACTCGACATGCGCTATGGCAACCAGCGCGTGCAAACCGCGGTAGTGACGGAACTGCATCGCCTCAATTCGCAGCACGACGTACTCCAGCTCATCGGCCAATTCGACAAGCGCTATGGCGAGCGCTTCGGCGAAGGCAGCCAGGCCACCGAAGCGGGCGTGCGCATCAACACCGTGCGGGTCTGTTCTTTCGTCGATCGGCCGGGCATTCCGTTCCAGGATCTGGCGGCGAGCAGCAAGCCGCTCGCGGCGCCGGCGCCGGCCAGCCAGAGAGCCTGTCACTTCGTCGGCCTGGACAAGCCCGTCCCGACGCCGGTCTATGACCAAACCGCGCTGCTGCCCGGAACCACAATCGACGGTCCGGCTGTCGTGGTCACCCGGGCGACCACCTACCTGGTCGAACCGGGTTGGCGTTTCCAGGCCGCGGCCATGGGTGCTGTCTGGTTTACGCGAATTGCGGCGTAACTCGCCGCGTGACTCGCGCAAGAACATATTCAAGAGAGGCATAGATCATGAACGAACCCAAGACCGCATTCGACGAACAGAAAATTCGCGACAAGTTCCTCGAAGAAAACCAGCTCTTTTTATCGCCCGACCCCGCAATCATGGCGGACCATGGCTTTGGCCCGCGCAGCGCCACCGAGGAAGCCATCTTCAAGAAGGGCATGGATCCGCATCTGGCCAACGAGGTGCGCGGACGCGTCCTCGCAGCGCTCGATGAAAGCAACACCATGATCGAACAGATGGGCGCGGCGCCCGGCGCCAAATGGGGCGACATGGCGGCTGCCATCTTCACAGCCCAAGGCGACCTGTCGATGATCGCGCCCTATGGCGTATTCGCCTTCGCCGGCGCCTGTCATTATCCGATCAAATTCATCATCAAGTACTGGACCAATGAGCCGACGGTCGGCGTGCGTGACGGCGATGCCTTCATCCACAATGACAGCCGTTACGGCGGCATCCACAACACCGACCAGTCGTGCATCATGCCGCTGTTCTGGAAAGGCAGGATCATCGCCTGGCTGTCGGCGACCATCCATGAAGGCGAGAACGGTTCGTGCGAACCCGGCGGCATGCCTGCCGCCGCGGAGAGCAAGTTTGACGAAGGCCTCAAGATGTCGCCGTTCAAATTCGTCGAGAACTTCAAGATCCGCCGTGATCTCCTGACCTTCCTGCAGAACTCGGTGCGCGATCCCAAGCTGCAGTCCGAGGACATGAAAGTCAAGCTGCACTCGGTGCTGCGTCTGCGCGAAAGAGTCATGCGCATCCTCGAGGAATTCGGCGAGGAAGCACTGATCGGCACGCTCAGAAAAAACCTTGAGGACGTCGATGCAGAGGTGCGGCGCCGCATTAGGGAACTGCCCGACGGCACCACCCGCGTGGCCGTCTTCCCGGATTCCACCTTGCGTGAAAATGTGCTGATGAAATGGAGCATGGCGGTCACGGTGAAGGGGGAAAAAATGACCCTGGACATGCGCGGCTCCTCACCGGAATTTCTCAATCGCTCCATCAACACCAACCAGGCCTCGACCAAGACCCTGATTCTGTCCGACTACCTGCAGAACATCTGGCCGGATCTGCAGCCCACCAGCGCAGTGATGGCTCCGGTGGAGATACTGTTCGACGAAAGGTCCTTGCTCAATGGTTCTTTCGACGTGCCGCAGGCCATGAGCCTGATCCCGCTGTTCAAGGCCATGACCATCCTCACCGTGCCGATGGCCAAGTTCAGCTACATGCTGCCGCACCATTACACGGCCATCGCCGCGCCACAGTACGACCAGCCGGCGACCATGATCTATGGCGGCCTGACGCAGAACAACGAGAACGTCGGCAATTTCTGCGCCGACATCAATGGCAACGGCCAGGGCGGGCGCAACTACTGTGACGGCGAACATTCCCTCTGCCCGCCTTTCGCGGCGATGTGCGACATCGGCGAAATGGAAATCACCGAAGAAGAGCTGCCGATGGTGCGCCTTGGCGCATTCACCCTGACCAAAGATCGCGCCGGCTTCGGCAAGTTCCGCGGCGGATCGGGTTACGAGCAGATCGTCACCTCGCGACGTACGGGATTCTGGGGCTTCATGACCGGCTGCACCGGCTCGGTGTTCACGCCCACCCTGGGGCTGTTCGGCGGCTATGGCCCGCCGGTCTATCCGCTGTGCAAGATCCGCAACGTGGATATTTTCGAGAAACTCAAGACCGCACCGCAGAACATCAAGTTCGACATAATCGACCTGATGAACAACCGGCCCGTGGAAGGCGCGACCTATTCGACCCATGACATGGGCATGACCTTTGAACTGGCCAAGCCCGGCGAGGTTTACATGATCTGCCAGGGCGCAGGCGGCGGCTACGGTGACGTGCTGCTGCGCGACCCGGCGCTGGTGGCGAAGGATCTGGAAGAAGACCTGATCTCGCCCGAGACGGCGCGCGACATCTACAAAGTGGTGATCGATCCCGCCACACTGGTCGTCGATGAAGCGGCAACCCAGGCCTTGCGGGATGCCGAGAGGCGCGCCCGCATCGCGCGCGGCAAACCGTTCGACGAATTCGTCAAGGAATGGAACACGGCGGAACCGCCCGAGCATCTTCCTTATTTCGGCAGCTGGGACAACCCTAAGGTGATCTACGGCATGTCGGGGGGACAGCGCGTCAAGATGGATTCGGACAAGATCGTCAGCATGTTCATGCCCAATCCCAAGGACATGAAAATCGCAGAACTTGAAAACGAACTCGCCCAGGTTCGCGCCCAGTTGGCCAAGCTCGGCGTTTGATCGGCCGCAGATCAGGGCATGTTCTCAATTCACAGGAAAGGCGCGATACCAGTGCCCGAAGTTGATGTTGGGGTACCAGTGCCCGAAGTTTGTGTTAGGGTAATAGGGGGCCAAATCAAACGATCCCTTGGGAGGAGTTCGGCATGAGCAAGGTCAACCGGGTCTGGGTCATGAACAAGTACGCAGACGGTCCGATGGAGAACGACAATCTCGTCCTCAAGGAATTCCCGCTTGCCGATGCGCAGGAAGGGCATATCCGCGTTCGCTCCATGTACCTGTCCCTGGACCCGACCAATCGCGTCTGGCTTTCCTCGCAATACACCTATATGCCGCCGGTCCCGATGGGCGGCCCGATGCGCGGCTTCGTCATCGGGGTGGTCGACCAATCCCGCGCCACGGGCTGGGCTGAGGGGGACATCGCCTATGGTCTGATGCAGTGGGCGGACTACTCCGTCATCGATCCAAGCCAGACCGTCTACATGACCAAGATGTCCCGCAGCGACGGGATTCCGCTTGAAGCATGGATTTCCGCGCTGACCATGAACGGGGAGACCGCCTACTACGGCATGCTCATCAAGGGCCGTCCCAAGGCGGGCGAGACCGTGCTGATTTCTGGTGCTGCCGGCGCCACCGGCGTGCTGGCGGGACAGCTTGCCAAGATCTCCGGAACCCGCGTGGTCGGCATCGCCGGCGGCGCGGAAAAATGCCGAGCGCTGACTGAGGAATTCGGCTTCGATGCGGCGATCGACTACAAGCAGGGCAATCTCCTCGGCGCAATCCAGAATGCCTGCCCGAATGGCGTGGACGTGTTCTTCGACAATGTCGGCGGGGAAACCCTGGATGCCGCCCTGGCCAACCTTGCGATGGGTGCGCGCGTCGTCATCTGCGGCGGTATATCGGAATACGACAAGTTCGGCAATCCGGCCTCGATCTACGGCATCAAGAACTATTTTGCCTTGCTGCTAAAGCGCGCCAGCATGGAAGGTTTCGTCATTTTCGATTTCGTCGGCACCCTTGAACATGCCAAGTGTCAGCGCAGCCTCATGGAATGGTATCGCGCCGGCAAGCTGCGCTATCGCGCCCATGTCGTGAATGGCATGGAACAGGCTTTCCCCTCGCTGCGCCTGCTGTTGACCGGAGGAAACAAAGGCAAGCTGGTCGTCCGCATCTGTGACGAAATCAAATAGCCAGAGCGGCTTGCAGCTCGGCTCGAGTACAACGGTCAAGTGAAATGAATATGACTTCCGCGAACGTTACCGCTGCGATCGCGTCTTTCGGAAAGCAATAATGGCCCACTCCATTCTCGATATCAGCCAGCCGGGCAAGTCCGGAGTCTGGCTCGACTTCTATGCCTATGCCGCCAACCTGCTCGCCAAGGGCAACCTGCCCTGGCTGGATCAGGCGCAGTTTGTCTCGTTTCTGGCGACAGCCCAGTCCCTGCTGCGCTCCGATGTCATCAGCCTGCCGCTCGAATCGCTCGCCGAGGCCTTGCTTGACGACGACCTGCGCGCAGCGATGAAAGCCAAGTCGCGGCCGGGTTTCCCGTTGCGCACCCTGCTGCAGGATGCCAAGTTGCGCGATACCGTGACCGGCTTGCTCGTTCCGTTGCGGGCATCCCATCCGGGCCTGCCCCTGAGTTTGCTGCTGCCCTCGCCGCGGCGCTGGCTGGCCGGCGCCTACCAGAGCGCCCATGGGGAAGCGCTTGACCCCGAGGTCGCCGGCGACAACGACGAAATCGACAGCGCCGCCGTGTACCTCGCCGACTTTTTGCGTTGCTTCGCCGACTCGAACATCGATGCGTTGCTGTTGCTGGAGAACCCGGGGGAAGCACCGTCCGGCGCGGAACAATGGGCCTGCTATGATCCTGTCATCAACATTGCAAAACATTATCGCTGGCAAGTTGGCGTGCTCGATCCGGCGCCCGCAGCACCACTGTCTGCCGGCAGCGGAATCGATTTTTGCATTGCCCCGGCCCTGGCTGCCGGGACCCCCGGCGGACTGATGCTGGATCCAGCCTTCTGGCAAGGCGCAGCAGCGCCGTCGCTGGAGCCCGGGCAATTCCGCTATGCGGCCATCCCGGCTGGCGCCACCCCGGAAACGGTATTGCAGCAACTGGCCCAACTGCGTTAAGAGATTCTTACCAAGCGGAGGAACATCGTGTATAGCGCTTTACGTGACCCGACCGGCTGGACATTGCCGCAAGTGCTGGCCGAGCATGCCAGCAAGACTCCTGCTGCCACCTGGATCACCACCACAGAAGGTGAATCCCTGACTTTCTCCGCGGCCGACCGGGATGCCCGGCAGGTTGCCGGCTATCTTGCCCAACTGGGTGTCGTCGCCGGCGAACGCGTCGCGGTACTGATGCCCAACGGACTTGATTTCGTGCGCGCATGGATGGGGCTGGGCTATCACGGCGCCACCACGGTGTTCCTCAATACCGAGTTGCGCGGCGCCTTCCTGCTGCACCAGATCAACAACTGCGGCGCCAGCGTGGCGATCGTCGACGCCACGCTGCTCGAAGTCGTGGAGCAACTTGCCAGCGAGTTGCGGCTATTGAAACGGGTGGTCGTAGTCGGCGGCAACGCGGCAAGCACGGGAACTGGTTTCGAATGCCTGGACTGGTCCGGCTGGCGCAATGCCGCGCCGCATGCGGGACCGCTGCCGGCGCCGCAGGATATCGCCTGCGTGATGTACACCTCAGGCACCAGCGGTCCCGCCAAAGGCGTGCTGATGCCGCATGCACACTGCTATCTGTACGGACTCGGCACCATCGACGCCATCGCGCTGCAAGCCGATGACTGCTATTACATCGTGCTGCCACTGTTCCATGCCAACGGCTTGTTGATGCAACTCGGAGCGACGCTGATTGCCGGGATACGTGCGGTGTTGCGCGCCCGTTTCAGCGCTTCTGCCTGGCTCGCGGATGTACGCAAGCATGGCGCGACCGTCAGCAACAGCCTCGGGGCATTGGCAGCTTTCCTGGTCGCCCAGCCGCCCAGCCCGGACGACCGCAACCATCGCCTGCGCGCCATGCTCAATGCACCCAATTTCCCGGCGCACGAGGCGGTGTTTCACGAACGCTTCGGCGTGCGCGACATCATCTCCGGATTCGGCATGACGGAAGTAAATATTCCGATCTGGGGACGCGTCGGTCATTCACGCCCGGGTGCGGCCGGCTGGGTCTATGACAAATACTTTGACGTGATCATCGCCAATCCCGACACCGATCGTGCCCTGCCGCCCGGCAGCGTCGGTGAAATCCTGGTGCGGCCCAAGATGCCATGGGGGTTCATGGCGGGTTATCTCGACCTCCCCGACAAGACCGTCGAAGCCTGGCGCAATCTCTGGTTCCACACGGGCGATGCCGGCACCATGACGGCCGATGGCCTGGTGACCTTCATCGATCGCATCAAGGACTGCATCCGCAGGCGCGGCGAGAACATCTCGGCAGCCGAAGTCGAGGCCGTGGTCGCCAACCTGCCGGGCGTGGCCGAAGTGGCCGCCTACGCGGTACCTTCGGATCTGCCCGGCGGCGAGGACGAGGTGATGCTCGCCATCGTCCCCCGCGATGCGCAAGCTTTTGACCGCAATGCCGTGCTGGGGCAGGCCGATCAACTCCTGCCGCGCTTCGCCCGGCCGCGCTATCTCGAACTCATGAGCGAGCTGCCCAAGACTGCGACCGGCAAAGTGCAGCGCGCCGTGCTGCGCAAGCGCGGCGTCGTCGACGCCTGGGACCGCGAAGGCAAGACCTGAAAAGAAAATCCCCCCAAAAAGACCACGCCCCCTGATTCAAGCGGGATGAACCAGGGGGCGAGGAGGGGGAGGGGAAATCAGAAGGCGTAGGTAGCGCGGACGAAGACCTCGTTGGCGTACTCCAGGCCCTGGACGAAGTTCTTGTTGACCTGCTCGCC
>JACRAR010000079.1 GCA_016234745.1 Betaproteobacteria bacterium
GGGACTGACCCACAAGGACGACACCCTGCCGCCGCGGCTGCTGAAGGAGCCGTGCAAGACCGGAGCGCAGAAGGGCAAGGTGTGCGAACTGGACAAGATGCTGCCGGAGTATTATCAGGTGCGCGGCTGGAACAAGGAAGGCGTGCCGACACCCGACACGCGCACCCGTCTCGGCCTGTAATTCAATCTGCCGCGGGGCCTGCCTCGCTCTTGCCGAGCGGGGGCTCCGCGGTTTTTATGGGCGACTGATTTAAAATGAAGGCTGCACTGAAGTTGTATGCCTCGCTGTCTGACTATCTGCCGGCCGAGTCGCGCAAAACCAATCGGATCGAACTCGAACTTGAACCTGGTACCACGGTGATGGACCTGATCGACCGTTATCGTTTGCCGCAACAGCTTTGCAAGCTGGTTCTCATCGATGGTTCTTTCGTGCCGCCAGAAGAGCGGGAGGCACGCGCGCTTCAAGAAGGGGAGGTTCTCGCGATCTGGCCTCCGATCGCGGGAGGATGAGGCTGCCGCAATCTTTCGAGATCGTGCTCTCGCGTGCCGACTTCGTCCGGTTGCTCCCCGCTGCGGTTGGAAATGATCAATTCATGGATGAAGGCGCTGTTTTCCGGCATGAGGAACAGCACCGCTCCTGGCGCATCGACTTCGATTCCCTCCCCGAGCTCATGATGGGTCAACTGCGCCTGGAGAGGCATCGACTGACTTTTTCTTTTGCGGGATACTCGGATGCTGAAATAGGTGACTTCATGTCCCGGTTTGAGGTCAATTTCCGACGGGGCGGAGGTTGATCTGTTAGAATCCTCGACGGCGGGCCTCCCCGCATTGCGGGGTGGTGAACCTGGTCAGGTCCGGAAGGAAGCAGCCACAGCTATTTTCTGCAAGTGCCGGGGGTAAGGCTCGCCACCTGTCTATTTTCAGCCGCACCCACAGATACCATGGCCATATTTCGGGTTCCTGCCGCATGAGCTACCAGGTTCTTGCCCGCAAATGGCGTCCCAAGTCGTTTGCCACCCTCGTGGGGCAGGAGCATGTCGTGCGTGCCTTGACCCATGCGCTCGACCAGCAACGCCTTCATCACGCCTATCTGTTTACCGGAACACGCGGTGTTGGCAAGACCACCATTGCACGGATCCTGGCCAAGGCATTGAATTGCGAAGCCGGAATCACTTCCCAGCCCTGCGGCACCTGCTCTTCCTGCCTGGAGATCGACAGCGGCCGCTTCATCGATCTGATTGAGGTTGACGCTGCCACCAACACCAAAGTCGACGAAATGCGCCAGCTGCTGGAGAACGCCACCTACGCGCCGACGCGGGGCCGTTTCAAGGTGTATGTCATCGATGAAGTGCATATGCTCTCCAACTCGGCCTTCAATGCCATGTTGAAGACTTTGGAGGAGCCGCCCGAGCACATCAAATTCATTCTTGCCACCACCGACCCGCAGAAGATTCCGGTGACTGTGCTGAGCCGCTGCCTGCAATTCAACCTGAAACAGATGCCGCAGACGCACATCATTACCCATTTGGGGCAGATACTGGAGAAGGAGGGTGTACCCTGCGAACCAGCTGCGCTCAAGCAATTGGCAAAGGCCGCTGCCGGCAGCATGCGCGATGCGCTCAGTCTGCTTGATCAGGCGATTGCGCATGGTGCCGGCAAGGTTGAGGAAGCTAACGTAAGAGACATGCTCGGAACGGTCGGCGATGATTATCTTTTCGGCATCCTCGATGCCCTGAGGGCAGGCGATGTAGAGAGTCTGCTCGCCGTGGCCGATCTCATGAATACGCGCAGCCTCAGCTTTGATGCCGCTTTGCAGGACCTGGCAACCTTGTTTCATCGAATCGCCCTGGCGCAGTTTGCGCCGCAGGCGCTGGCTGACGATAGCGAGCGGCAGCGTTTAATGCCGTATGCGAGTGCCTTCGATGGAGAATACCTTCAACTGGCATACCAGATTGCCATTCACGGCCGTGATGATCTCGGGCTGGCGCCGGATGAGCGCGCCGGATTCAGCATGACTTTGTTGCGCTTGTACGCGTTCCGTCCCGAGACCCCAGTTCCGCTTGGCGAGGCCGCAACGAAACGGGAAGGCTCTATTCCTTCTCTCGTATCTACGCCATCTGTCACAAAGCGCAAGGAACCTGCCGCTCGGCAAAAATCGATTTCAGCTTCTGCTGCGGAAGGCAGCGGCGACAAGGAAGCGCATGACTGGCATGAAATTACGACACAGCTCAATCTTGGCGGCATGGTGCGCAGCTTGGCGCAGCATTGCGAGCTGGCTGAGGTTGGCGCCGATGTGATCACCTTGCGTCTGCCGCCGGCGCATAAATATCTGCTAGGCAAGACACATCAGGACAAATTGCAGGCCGAACTCCAAAACTACTATGGCCGGCCGCTCAGGCTCAACATCGTGTTGGCAGCCACGGCTGAGGAAACTCCCGCAGAGCGCGGTCGTCAGTTGCAGCGCGAACGTCAGGAGCGAGCCATTGCAGCGATTGAGCAGGACAGTTTCGTCCGCAATGTGGTCGAGCTGTTTGATGCCACGATCAACGAATCATCCATCAAACCGATTAACTAAGCGATCCAGGAGAACTCAGCATGATGAAAGGTGGCATTGCCGGCCTGATGAAGCAAGCGCAACAAATGCAGGAGCGCATGGCAAAAGCTCAGGATGAGCTCGCCTCGATTGAAGTAGAGGGCCAGTCCGGCGCCGGCATGGTCAAGGTGTCGATGACCTGCAAGCATGATGTTCGGCGCGTCGCAATTGATGCCTCGGTGATGGACGACAAGGAAATGCTGGAGGATCTGGTTGCAGCAGCAGTCAATGACGCCGTGCGCAAGGTCGAAGTCACCACCCAGGAAAAAATGAGCGGTTTCACCGCCGGTCTGCAACTTCCGCCGGGTATGAAGTTACCCTTTTAATGCCAGGCAGTCTCGAGAATCTTATCGAAGCGTTGCGCTGCCTGCCCAGCGTCGGGCCGAAGTCTGCGCAACGCATGGCCTACTACCTGTTGCAGCGTGAGCGCCCTGGTGCGCAACGTCTGGTAGATGCCCTGACAGCGGCACTTTCCCGGATTCGGCATTGCCAGCGCTGCAACACCTTTACCGAAGATGAATGCTGCGAGCGCTGCTCTTCCGCCAAGCGCGACCCGTCCTTGTTGTGCGTCGTGGAAATGCCAGTAGACCTGAACATGATGGAGCAGACTCATGCCTTCAATGGTCTGTACTATGTCCTGATGGGGAGGCTTAGTCCGCTCGACGGGATCGGGCCGAAGGAGCTCAAACTGGAAAGATTGCTTGAACGCGCCTGCGATGGAGCGGTCAAGGAGGTCATCATGGCTACCAATTTTACCAACGAGGGAGAGGCGACCGCACATTACCTTTCCGACTTGCTTCATACGCGAGGCATCAAGGTCAGTCGCATGGCGCGCGGCTTGCCGGTGGGCGGCGAGCTTGAATTTACCGACGCCGGCACCATTGCCCAGGCGTTTTACGAACGCCGTGATTATTGATGCGGAAGGCCAATATACACACGGTCTTTTCGCAATGAGCTGCAACAGAGCTTTTATTCGAGATTGATTATCCGGTATAATTAACAAGTATTTGGGTTGGCATTCAGCAAAATAAGGACAGAACAATGGCTTGTGATGACAAGGTGGATTGCGGTCGGCGGCGTCTGATCGTGGCCACTGCGACGGCGGGAGGCGTAGCAGGTGTCGTTGCGGCGATTCCGTTTGTGGCAAGCATGCTGCCTTCTGAACGTGCCAAGTCGGCGGGTGCCCCTGTCGAAGTTGATATCAGCAAACTTGCACCCGGACAGATGATCACGGTCGAATGGCGCGGCAAACCGGTATGGATCATCAACCGTACCAAGGAAATGCTCGAGTCCCTCAAGAAAGCCGATGACAAAGTCAGCGATCCGAACTCGGAAAAGCCGATGCAGCCTGAATACTGCAAGAATGAAACACGGTCGATCAAGCCGGAGATTTTTGTTGCGGTCGGCATATGCACCCATCTGGGCTGCTCGCCCACCGACAAGTTCAAGACCGGGGCCGAAAGCGGAATCGATGCCGATTGGCCGGGAGGCTTCCTCTGTCCATGTCATGGTTCGACCTTCGACCTGGCAGGCCGGGTGTATAAGAACAAGCCTGCGCCGGACAATCTCGAAGTGCCGGCCCACAAGTACTTGGGCGACACCAAGATCGTGATTGGCATCAGCCAAGACAGCAAGGGGGCCTGACCGATGAATGCGAAATTGACCGCGCTGCTCGGCTGGGTGGATGAACGTTTTCCGCTGACGGCCAATTGGAAGGCCCACCTTGCGGAATACTATGCACCGAAGAACTTCAATTTCTGGTATTTCTTCGGCTCGCTGGCGATTCTGGTGCTGGGATTGCAGATCATCACCGGTATTTTCCTGACCATGCACTACAAACCCGATGCCGCGCTCAATGCTTCGGGCGTTCCGGTGGCCTTTGCCAGTGTCGAATACATCATGCGCGATGTTCCCTGGGGATGGCTGGTGCGCTACATGCACTCAACCGGTGCTTCGGCTTTCTTCGTGGTGATTTACCTGCACATGTTTCGTGGCCTGCTTTATGGTTCCTACCGCAAGCCGCGCGAACTCATCTGGTTGTTTGGCATGATCATTTTCCTTTTGCTCATGGCTGAAGCCTTCTTTGGTTATTTGCTGCCATGGGGACAGATGTCATTCTGGGGTGCCCAGGTGATCGTTAATCTGTTTTCTGCCATTCCCTTGATCGGGCCGGATCTGTCAATCTGGCTGCGAGGCGATTTTGTCGTCGGCGATGCCACGTTGAATCGTTTCTTTTCATTCCACGTGATTCTGGTCCCCCTGGTGCTGCTGGGGCTGGTCGCCGCCCATATTCTGGCGTTGCATGAGGTCGGCTCGAACAATCCTGACGGCATAGAAATCAAGAAGAAAAAGGACGCCAACGGGATTCCGCTCGATGGTATTCCGTTTCATCCGTATTACACGGTGAAGGACATTGTCGGGGCGGTGGCCTTTCTCATGATCTTCTCCTTGGTGATATTTTTCATGCCGGAGTTCGGTGGTTACTTCCTCGAGTACAACAATTTCTTCCCTGCCGATCCGCTGGCCACGCCACCGCATATCGCACCGGTCTGGTATTTCACGCCCTTTTACTCCATGTTGCGCGCGGTCACTGTCAACTTCTTCTGGATCGACGCCAAGTTCTGGGGCGTGGTGGCAATGGGCGGCGGCGTCGTGATCCTGCTTTTTCTGCCTTGGCTCGATCGCAGCCCGGTCAAGTCGATTCGTTACAAGGGACCGATTTTCAAGTCTGCTGTGGCGGTTTTCGTCATTTGTTTCCTCATCCTCGGTTATCTCGGCATGCTGGCGCCAACTCCGCTGCGCACCTTGTTGTCGCAGATCTGCACCCTGCTTTATTTTGCTTTCTTCCTGCTCATGCCGATCTACAGCCAGTTGGATAAATGCAAACCGGAACCGGAAAGGCTCACGGGATAATGAGAAAACTGTTCTTCGCCTTGCTGTTTATGCCGTTGGCCGCTTTGGCTTCGGCCGAACTGCATCTGGACAAGGCACCGGACCGGACGCACGATATGGCAGCGCTGCAAAATGGCGCAAAAGTATTCGTCAATTATTGCCTGAACTGCCACTCGGCTTCGTATATGCGCTACAACCGTTTGCGGGATATCGGTCTCAGTGAAGATCAGATCCGGGAAAATCTGATGTTTACCGCCGACAAGGTCGGCGAACCGATGCGCATCGCCATGCAGCGTGCCGAAGCCAAGGTTTGGTTCGGCAAGGCACCGCCGGATCTGACGATCATCGCACGGGCAAGAGCTTCCGAATTTGGTTCTGGTGCCGACTGGCTTTACACCTATCTGCGGACTTTCTACCGTGATGACAAGCGTCCGACTGGTTGGAACAATCTGGTTTTCGAGAATGTTGGCATGCCGCACGTGCTCTGGGAGCTGCAGGGCCAGCAGGTGCTGGGTCAGGATCACAAGCTGAGCATAGCCAGACCGGGTAAACTCAAGCCGGAAGAGTACGATTCGCTGGTTGCCGACTTGGTGGGGTATCTCCGGTATATGGCTGAACCCATCGCGGAGACGCGCAAACAATTGGGTGTGGCCGTTCTGATCGCCCTGGGCGTATTGTTGGTCTTTTCCTATGCACTCAAGCGTGAGTACTGGAAAGACGTTCACTAACATTTTATTTATCGAACCGCGCAATGTTGCATATGGGGCATCGAGACCACAATTCACCAGCAGTACGCCGCGTGGTGCGGGATGCCGACTATTCCTGGGGTACCAGTACCATGATGAACCTGTATTCGGGCACCACATGCCCGTTTAGCCATCGCTGCCGCATCGTCCTGTACGAAAAGCAGATGGATTTTCAGGTGATCGATGTCGATTTGTTCAACAAGCCGGAGGACATCGCGGTCATCAATCCCTACAATCGCGTTCCCGTGCTGGTCGACCGCGACCTCGTCCTGTATGAATCCAACATCATCAACGAATATATCGATGAGCGCTTTCCGCATCCGCAACTGATGCCGCCGGATCCGATCATGCGCGCGCGCGCTCGGCAACTGCTGTTTACCATGGAAAACGAGTTGTTCAGCCATATCGAGGTGTTGGAGAGAAATCTCAAATCGGCCGAAAAATCCCGTCTGCATGTGCGTGACCGCCTCACCGAACTGGCGCCTATTTTCAGTAAGCAAAAACACATGCTGGGCGACGAGTTTTCCATGCTGGATGTGGCGATTGCACCACTGCTGTGGCGGCTGGATCATTACGGCATCGAACTCGACAAGTCTGCGGCGACCCTGCTCAAGTACGCGGAGCGTATCTTCAGTCGTCAGGGCTTCATTGATGCCCTGACACCCTCCGAAAAGGTCATGCGCCGCTAATCAGGCCATGGCCGGAGTCCCATCGACCAAGCCTTACCTGATCCGCGCCATCCAGGAATGGTGCCTCGATCAGGGATTCACTCCTTATCTGGCGGTTACCGTGACTTCGCGGACTAAGGTGCCGCGGGATTACGTCAAGGATGGGCAGATCGTTCTTAACCTGGGGCCTGAAGCGACTCATCAGTTGATGATGGGAAACGACTTCATCACGTTTTCGGCGCGCTTCAACGGTGTCGCGCAGGCGCTATCGATCCCGATCGACAATATATCGGCCATCTATGCACGCGAAAATGGTCAGGGCATGGCTTTCGAGGTTGTTGCGGAAGAGACCGGCACTGCGGGAGACAAATCGGCATCGGTTGAAGAAGAATCCTCGGTTCCGCCCGTAACTCCTCCAAAATCGCATCTCACCCGCGTCAAGTAAATCTCAAAACCGCAGGCGACCTTGCGGGAGAGGCTGGACAAGCTGCAGACGCGTGATGGTCGGTCGAAGATCCAATCCGGACTGCTGCTTAAGTTCCAGTGCCTGTGCCCGCATTTCCGCCAGGGTGACATCGACTGCTTCGCCGAAGGCGGCAAAGGCGATGGCGTTGCCGCTGTCCAGGGAGGGGAAAACCAGGGAGCGTTGTTCGAAAGCCTCATGGATGCGTTCGGCGCTGGCAGCATACCCTCTGCTGCGGCTGAGTAGATTGCTGATCAGCAGACCTTGCGAAGTCAGGCGTTTGCGACAGGCTGTATAGAATTCCGACGTATCCAGCATGTCCACCGGACCCTTCGGACCGTAGCCGTCGGCGAATATGGCGTCGAATTTCCTGCCCGATTGCTTGATGTAATCGGCTGCATCGGCGATCACGATCTTCAAGCGCCGCGGATCCTCCGGAAGAGAAAACTGCTGGAGCGCCAGCGGAGGAATGCGTGCATCGATTTCAACTGCAGTGATACGCGATTGCGGCAGATGCAGGTATATATATTTGGCCAGCGAGCCCGCGCCCAATCCGATTAACAAGACACGCTGCGGCCAATCCTTTTCCGGGCGCAACAGCAGACAGGCCATCATCTCGCGGGTGTAGGCCAATTCCAGAGCAAATGGACGGCGGATGCGCATCGAACCCTGAATCCATTCTGAACCGAAATGCAGATTGCGAACGCCAGCCTCTTCGGAAACCTCCAGGGAGTAGGGCAGTATTTCTGATTTTTGGGCGTTTAGTGAAGGGCTTTTCATGGCCGCAGCGTTACTTCGAAATTGCTTGGGAAGTCTCCCGGCTTTTGCAATGCGTGCACCAATCCGCGTCCAGAATCCAAGTCAGTTCATTGGCCGATAGCAATCCAGTGATTCAGCAATTTGCGCGCGGCAAGGATCAGCTCACCGGCCGTCAAGCCAATCGGGCCAGCACCTGTTGCAACGCACGCATCCGCAGCGGCGCCATGCAGATGAGTTGCCGCCAGCAGAGCACGTTCGGAAGGCCAGCTTTGCGCGAGCAATGCCACGATCATGCCGGAAAGCACGTCGCCGGTGCCGGCCGAAGCCAGCCCGGGATTGCCGGTACTGTTGATGAACCAGCGGCCGTCAGGCAGGGCGATGACACTGCCGCAACCTTTTAACAGCGTTGCTGCCCGATAGCGTTCTGCCAGTTTTTGCGCCGAGCCAATCCGATCTGCCTGCACACTGGCGATGTCTGCTCCGAGTAGCCGTGCCGCCTCTGCAGGATGCGGAGTCAGCAGGCTCGGGTGGCTGCGGCGGGAGAGATTTCTTGCAAGTACCGGATGCTGAGCGATCAGATTGAGCGCATCTGCATCCAATAGCAAGGGGAGGGGACTGCGGATGGCATCATGTATCAGCTTCAGGGCAGCCCTGGACTTTCCAAGGCCAGGTCCGATCACGAGCGCTGTTGCGAGATCGATAACCTCACCCGATTCGCGCAGCATGAGTTCCGGTTGTGCCGGATCAACTTCTGGACGCTTAGTGATGCCATCATCGGATTCAAGCAAGCCGACATAGACGCGTCCGGTGCCAAGATGTAATGCGGCGCGTCCGGCCAGCAAGGCGGCTCCCGTCATGCCGGGCGAACCGCCAAGGATGCCGACAGAACCGTAGCTGCCTTTGTGCGAATTTCTTCGGCGCGGTCCGAGCTGTTCTGCGAATAATTGCGGTGCGATAAGGCAGCCATCGGACGGACAAACCTTCAGGCCGAGATCATGGACACTAATGCTGCCGGAATAATCCGGTCCATCCATTGTCAGCAGTCCTGGCTTGAGTCCGATGAAAGTTGCCGTATGTGTGGCGCGTACGGCTGTGCCCATGATGTGTCCGGTTTCAGAATCCAATCCGCTCGGGATGTCGAGCGCCAGCACGGGACAGGCGAATGCATTGATGCGATCCACCAGCCGGGCATGAGGTCCTGCCAGTGGTCGAGTCAGTCCGATCCCAAACAGGCCGTCAATCACCAGAGCGGGGGCCGCTGCTTGCGTGGGAATATCCTCGAGACTGGTTCCGCCGTTGCTAATCCAGGACCCATAGGCAGTACGGGCGTCTAATGGCAGTTTTTCGACCGATCCGCAGAATACAACTGTCGGGATGATCCCTTTTTGCTTCAATAGGCGCGCTACAACGAACGCATCGCCGCCGTTGTTGCCTGGGCCGGCAACGATCAAAGGAGATTGACCCAGGCCAGAGAGAAGATCCGAGGCCAGCACTGCAGCTGCTTGGCCGGCACGCTCCATCAGAGGAGGTTGGGCATCGCGCTGCCTGCTTTCGATATCCCTAAGTGTAGCCAGACGCAGAATTGCTTGAGGAGAAGTCATCAGATCTTCCGGCTTGCCTGGATTGAAGGTATTCAAATGGAGCAGGGAGTGTTGCGCTAGGCCTGCAGGAACACAGATTGAGTCGGCTTAATGATCTTCGATATGTGGTATCGACTCTTCGGCCAGATCTCCCGTATCCGGATCTATCCAATCTGCAATCCCAAGTTCTTCTTCGATTTCCTTGAGATCGTCTTCAGCTTCGAGATCGGCTTCGCTAATGCTGGCGTTCTCCATGTGGGCGACCGCCTTGTCTAGGGATGCGAAGGGGCCAAACTCCTCTTCCGTTTTTTTGTCCTGATAATAAAAGCCATCGTTGCGCTGGAGAATTCGCGCATCCTCGTAATCAAAAGTGACGATGTGGTTTGATCGAGTCATCTTGTCTTTCTTGTTGCGTTCATTTGGATCCTTGAATAAGCCCGTCTGATCCCTCTAATTCAATAGTATCACTCAAACTTCAGCCGCGAGCCGGTTTCCATGGCAGGGTCAATGGATGCTTGCATGAAATGAATGGTCGTACTTTGACAATAATCAAACAAGCAGGGGCTCTGGTGAGCGCAGAATCGGATACTGCTTTCTGAGCTGCTTTGCGGTTATCGAGGCGGATCAAATGGATTCTCCAGCCAGCCTTCGTCAGGCGGAAGTACTGCGCGGGTTGCTGCAAGCGCGTTGTTATCCGCATCAGGTAGAACGGGTTGACCGGATCGAGACGCATATCTCGACGGTTCTGCTTGCTGGCGATTATGCATATAAAATCAAGAAGCCGGTGAATCTTGGCTTTCTCGACTTCACAACGCTCGAAAAACGCCAATACTTCTGCCTGGAAGAAGTGCGACTCAATCGCCGCCTTGCACCAAGCCTCTACTTGGGCGTCGTAGCGATTGTCGCTGGCAGGAGCAAGCTGCATATTGCTCCGCTCGGGACTTCTGGCACTGTTGAGTGCGCAGTCAAGATGCGGCGCTTCGAGCAGGCGGCGCTTCTTGATCACATGCTCGCGACCGGCAAAATGATGCAAGAACATCTGGATGCTTTGGCAGAAGCGGTGGCAAATTTCCACTCCCGGAGTGCGGCTGACTTGACAGGTGGCTATGGCACTTCAGCGAGTATCGCCGATCCGATGCTGCAGAATTTCCGCCAGATCCGTCCTTTGCTCGATACCGATGTCGAAATTTCAAAACTTGAGCGTCTTGAGCAGTGGAGCACCCATACTCATGCAACCCTGTCGCCTCTGATGGAGGAGCGCAGAAACAATGGTTTTATCCGTGAGTGCCACGGCGATCTGCATTTAGGCAACATTATCTGGAGCGACGATGGAATCCAGATTTTTGACTGTATCGAGTTCAATCCAGCCCTGCGCTGGATCGATGTAGCCAGCGAGATTTCATTCACCATCATGGATCTGTATGCTCGTGGTCGTCCAGATTGGGGCGCCAGATTCATGAATGCGTACCTGGAAAATACTGGAGATTACGCTGCCTTACGCCTGCTTCCATTTTACTTGGTCTATCGTGCCCTGGTTCGCGCCAAGGTGGCGCGAATTCGTGCGACCCAAGCCCGTGAAGAGGTATGCACCACGGCTCTTGCTGACTATGCCGATCATGTGCGCCTGGCTGAGACATTCACAGCCACACGGCACTCGGCGCTGATCATTACGCGCGGGGTTTCTGGGAGCGGCAAGTCTACGGTTTCTCAGCGGGTTATCGAGCATTGCGGTGCACTGCGGTTGCGTTCGGATGTCATGCGCAAGCGTCTCCATGGGCTGCAGCCTAACAGCAGTAGTCACTCTGCGCTTGCTGCAGATTTGTACGCGGATTCGGTTAGCCGGGCGACCTATGCCGATCTGCTTCGTCAGGCGAGGGTGATATTGGAATCTGGATTTCCGGTGGTGGTCGATGCAACATTTCTCAAACGAAGTCAGCGCGAACCCTTTGCGCACCTGGCCGCTGGTTTGGGTATCCCTTTCCTGATCCTCGAGTGCAACGCTGGCTATGATGACTTGCGCCAAAGGGTGATGCTGCGCAAGGCAGATGGCAAGGATGCATCAGAGGCAGATTTGGCGGTGCTGGATTGGCAGTTGGCCAATGACCAAAGGCTTGATGCGGGAGAAATGGAATATGCCGTTGCTATCGACACACAAAGCATGAAGCCGGATGAGGTTGTTCGCCTAATTTCTCCCAGGATATACAATGCCTGTTCGGTAGGGGGTCACGGATAGCAGCGAAACGAAATTTCCCACGCTACTGCAATAATAAGAGAGCTGAGCAGGGTGCTTTGGATATGGCAATGGGATAGGCGGAGGTTATGTTGTGGCGTAAGTGTGATTTTCTTCACACTTTCTTTTTACTTGGAGCGTGCTATATTGAACCTATAGTAATCATGGTTTAGTGGCCGCGGCTTGAATCAATACTTGAGGATTTCTTGGAGAGTATCAGCAATGTATTCAACCAAAAGGTTTTGTCTGCCGTTGATTATTTCGTTAGTGCTGCCTGCCGGTCATGCTATGGGACGGGATATCGGCGCGGAAGCGACAACGGCCGCTGCGCCGAAGACACCTGCCGTCAAGACCATCACAAGTTTTTCACAAGCCCTGCGGTGCATGGATGAATTATTCCTTGGCTTTGGCAAACAGGGCATCGTGATTACCTCGGCGGGTATTCCAGACGAGACCGGCAAGGTAAAAACGGGAACCAAGGAAATGGTCATTACGGCGATTGCCAAGATGACGGTCAAGAGCAATGCTTTTGAGTTCATCGATTTTCACAGCCAGGGTGACGATCTGGGCAACATGTTCAACGCGATGGGCGACAGGAACAGAAAAATGCCGGACTACTATGTCCGGGGATCCATAACCCAGATGGATGACAATGCGGTACGCAAGAACAAGGGTGCGGGCATTTCTTTGCCTTTCCTCGACTTTGGCTATTCCAAGGACGAATCCTTTGACCTGATCAGCATGGACATGAGCGTCGGCGAAGCAGCGACCAGGAAGATCCTGGCTGCAACCAGCACTTCTAACACCATGGTGATTACCAAAGGCGGGAAATCCGGTGAAGGCGGGGGCAAATTGGGTAAATTAGGTCTCAGCTTCAATGTCGACCTAAGCCGTTCCGAGGGACTGGGGGCGTCGACGCGGACTTTGCTGGAACTCGGCTTGATTGAGACTCTGGGCAAATTTACGCAGGTTCCATACTGGCGCTGTCTGGATACCGATCTGACCAATCCACTGATCAGAGCCCAGGCACGCGAGAATTACGACATCCTCAAGGACAAGGAACTGACCACGTTCATTCAACGCAAGTTGGGCGGCACCATGAACCGTTACAAAGGGCCGATTGACGGTGCGATGAATGAACAATTGAAGACAGCCATTGCCGAGTACCAGTCGGAAGCGGGACTGATCGCCAACGGGAAGATCGATTTCGATCTGTATGCCAGCTTGCTGGACGATACGCAGAACATGCTGGCTGCTCTGCCGACGACGCCGGCACCGACTGCCTATATTCCTGGGGCATCTTCTGCGGTATCAATGCCTCCGCAGGTGGCTGCGACTGCGCCGGCGGCGGCCCCTCCTGCCGCAACGCAATCGACTGCGCAATCTGCGACAGCATTCAGGGTTTCTCTTGAAAGCGATCGTGGAGCCAAACCAAGCTACAAGATCGGTGACTTGCTGAATTTGAACCTTTCGCTCAATGCGCACGGTACCGCCTATTGTTACTATGAAGACGCCACAAAAAACACAGCGCGCATTTTCCCCAACCAGTTTCATGCGGATTCGTCGATCAAAGCCGGGGGGAATATGCGTTTGCCGAGCGGAGGATTCAAGATCAGATTTGATCAGGCGGGACGGGAACGCGTGGCATGCATAGGCGCCGACCGGGAATTGATTGTGCCTGCCTCCGTCAAAGGTGCACAAGATCTCAGACCGCTCGGACGAGCGCTGGATGATATTGTCACTCAGTTCAAGCAGGCCAATCCGAGCGCTGTCGCCAGTTATGTCGAAATCACCGTGTCGAAATAGCCGACTATGATGCCAAGGAACTTGGCTTTCGCAACAATGTCATTGGTGGGTGTGCTTGCCAGTGCAAGCGCTGTGGCCGAGACTTCCTCTGAGTGGTATGCAGACAGGCTGTTGGCAGGCGAAATCATCATGGTTCCGCAGCAAGGCGCCGGCAAGTCGCCCGGCAAGGCGTCATCCGCAGCCGAGCAGAGAGACCGGGCCAAGGCCTATCAGAAGGATGATGTTTCGACAGTGCCAACCCTCATCATCGTGCCGGAAGAGGAAGGCGAAGGAGCACTTGCGCCGCGCGGAGGGTCTTCAGAAGGAAGGGCAAAGGACAATCGGTCCAGAGCCGGGGATTATCAGCATGGCAATGATTCCTCCTATCGTCCCTTGATCAAGCCGGATGGGAGTATTTCCCTTGATAGCGTGACGACTCAGGATCGGGCGCATGACAATCGGGCGCGCGCCAGTGGATATTCCCGTGGAGAAAGTCCAACTGGACTCACGGGACGGGTCGGTCCTGATGGCATTCCGTTTGTGGTTTGCAAGGACAGAGATAACATCGCCGGACAGATTGGCGATGGTTTGCAATCGGGTAGCGTGATCGTCATTCTGCGCGACGGCAAGCAGGTGAAAGTGCGCTGTCAATAATGCTCATGGAACGAGTGCTGTCAACCGGAACCCCCGCGGTGCGTTTACAGTCCAAAGGCGATTGTTTGGTGAGAACCTTGGAAGCGGATGGATAGAATGCGATCCTGCCTTATATGCTGGATGTTGTCGTTCTGGTTGCTGATGAATCCGGCGCTGGCGCAAGTTGTCGTTGATGCATCAAAGCACGGCGTGAAGGTTCAAGCGGCGAGCGACGGTTCCGTACAGGTGGATTCGGGAAGTATCGCACCTGATGTCCAGATGGAGGGGGTCGCAGTCATCAACGGCGAGGTATTTATTGATGGCGAGCAAGTGCCCAAGGGGAAGACTTCATACACTGCCAAAAAGACTGGGAAGTCCTACCGGATTCAGTGGGGGAAAAATGGAAATGTCAGCGTCTCGGAAAAATAGCGGGGATACCGCAATGAGGCTTGCCGTGATGGCAATTGCGCTGACGTGCGCGCCACTGGCCGAGGCTGAAATCGTTTTTCTGACGACAGGATCAGGGCAATCGCCGAATTATGTCTACAACCGGCAAGTGATGCCATCCATCGTCATGGTTCCGGTAACCGAGAGGGCGACGACTTCCTCATACCTCATGCAGCGGAGTTTGTCTTGGTCGACCTATCATCGGAGAGACAAGAATACTGGGCAACCCTTGGTCTATGTTCCCTCAGTGAGCGGGGCAATGAGCGCCACATCACCGCGGCAGGCGAATGTCCGGGAAAACATGGCGCGGGCAAACGCTTATCGTCTTGAATATTACGGCAAGTGACTATGAATACGACACAAATCTCGCGTATTGTTAAGAATTGCTGTTCCGGCTATTTGTTTGCTATCGCATTTCTTTACTCATCCATGACTCTGGCAGTCGAGCCAGTCTCCGGTAATTTCAAAGCGATACTCGAGTCCCGCTCCAGTTCTCTCGTCGTTTGGCAATACGCCGATAACCCGAACATTTATGTTTTTGATTTCCCCAGCCTAACGCAGCAAGGACGGAGCTTTAATCGCATTACGCAACTCAGCGAACAGCAGATCAGCGAACCATATCCCCGCGTTCTTACGAACGACGAGTTGAACAAGCATGTCGAGGCGTCGCGCCGAACATTGGCCGATTTCGCATTCGGGCACGATGTGATGGTCAGCGAATTGATCCAATTCTTTAATTTGGCGGAACGTGACAAAATTACGCTCAATCCTGAGGAGATTGAAGTGCGTGACTTCCTTGTCGCGCAGGGACTCGTGCGAAATTGGCGGGGCATATTTCAAGCGCTGAAGCCTAACGTCGTGCTGCTATCCATCCCGCAACCCCAGGAAAAGCGTGCCAATGAGCCGCGCGTCAGCGAAGGTGCGCGTTACGCGATTCTGTTGCATGAAATGTCGCATGGCGAGTTCTATTCCAATCAATACTATGCAACCTATTGTCGGCGTTTCTGGAACGATTCACTTAATGACGACCAGCGTGATGCATTCAAGAAATTCTTATCCAGCTACAACTACGCAACAACTGCGGATGAGCTATTGATCAACGAAATGCAGGCTTATCTGATGTTCACGCCGGATACGGCTTCTTTCAGCGCCAAGAAGCTGGGTGTTTCCGATGCCGAATTGGAAGCCATGCGCGATGCTTTCAGGAAAGGCAAGCCACCTACCAAACTGCCTCTGCAGAGGATAATGTGATCATGAAAAATCGTTCGGCACGAATTTTGTTGCTGGCCTTCTGTCTAGCACCGTTGGTTGTTCAGGCACAGAAGAGCACGCGCATTCAGGGCAATACTGAAATCAATGTGAATACGGAAAACACGACAGCGGTTGCCACAGGAGAAAATAATGTAGCGAAGAATCGTGTAGGTGTGATCAAGGGAGATAAGAAAGGCGACACAAAGATCAACGTCAATGCTGCCAATGTCACGACTGTGGTCAGCGGACGCAACAAGAAGGCCTGTACTAACATAGGGAGTATTGTCAGCGATGAATGCAAATAATTTTTATCGTGCAGGGATGGTTTTGATTCTCGGTCTGGTTTTCGGTGGCGCCCTGGCCGAGCAAGGTTTGAACGCCAGTTCCCAAACCAAGGTGAATAACGCCAAAGCCAAGGGATGGTCCACAGGTTCCATTAAGACCGATCCCAACTTGCAGAAGAGTCAGGTGAATTTCGGCAGCAAGCGGGGCGGCGGCTGTAGCGATGTCAATGTTGGAACCGCCAAAGCCGGCCAAAAAGCGCCGAAGGAAATTGTGGTGACCACCAAAGAAGTTATCAACATCTGCAAATGAGGCCGTCAATGAACACACGCAAAATTTCTCCGCTTTCCCACCCCAGACTTTCTTCGCTATTTGCGGGGCTGATGCTTGCCTTTGCCGGCGCAACAGTGGCTTATGCAGATGACGATTCCAAGTCAAAATTGGAGGAACTGAAGCGCGCCATGACAGCACCTCACGACGGCGCACATGAAATAGGTACGGCTGATGCGGGCACGAAGAAAAAAATTCGTACCCGCGCCATAGTTTTCGACAACGAGCCGCAAGCCGCAGCACCAGGAGCGCCGGCCGCTGAACTGGCGAAAGCGGCTAAGCCCGTCGCGAAGGGTGATTGCAGTGGGTTGCCGCCGGATGTCAAAGCCAATGCAGTCGATTTCGCGATTCAATTCAAGGTGGGAAGCGCCGAAATCAGCACGACGTCAGAAATGACCTTGAACGAGATTGCGAAGATTTTATCTTTATCCCCCGAGCGCTGCGTGCTGGTGGAAGGGCATACTGATTCGAGCGGAAATGCAGAAAAGAATATGCTGCTTTCCCGCGAACGTGCCAACAGCGTCGTGAACTACATTACTGACAAGGCGGGGATTGATCGTAGCCGGATCATTCCCAGTGGCAAAGGATCCAGCGATCCTCTGAAGAACCTCGACCCGCGCGACCCGAAAAATCGCCGTGTGGTTTTTAAGGTTGTCGCCGGGTAACGGCTGACATTTTTTTAATAGATATTGCGAAAGGAAATCACATGCGCCTCATCACTCTACTCATTGCATCCGCAATTATTGCTTCTCCCGCTTTTGCACAAAGCACCCAGCGTTCCAGCAACCCCAGTGGCGTCCAGATTCAGGGCAACACCGAAATCAAAGCCAGCCAGGAGAACACTACTGCTGTCGCTGTCGGCGAGGGGAATGTCGCCAAGAATACCGCCGGCGCCATCAAGGGTGGCACGCAGATTCAAGGCAATACAAAGATCAAGGCCACGCAAAAGAATACTACGGCGGTGGCGCAAGGAAAAAATAACAAAGCGGCAAACGAAGCCGGTGTCATCGGTGGTCAGTAATCATTTCAGCAAACAATCATCATTCATTCAAGGAGAAAGAGTATGCGCACTAAAATTGCACTCGTTACACTAGTTTCAGCCGTGTTATCTACCGCTGCTTTTGGTCAAGCGGGTCAGGCCGGCAAGGGTGGCAGCATGGCCTCAAGCAATGACAAGGGCGTTCAAATCCAAGGTAACACGGAGATCAAGGCAAAGCAGGAAAACGCCACTGCCGTAGCCAGTGGCGAAGGCAACGTCGCCAAGAATACCGCCGGCGCGATCAAGGGTGGTACCCAGATTCAGGGCAACACCAAGATCAAGGCTGACCAGAAGAAAACAACTGCTGTGGCGCAAGGCAAGAACAACGCAGCTGAAAATGCAGCGGGACAAATCGGCGGCAAGTAAGCAAGAGTTCCAGTTTCATTTCTCGAATAGCCCAGGGATCTCCTGGGCTATTTTTTTGGATGAAGCTGAACTTTGATGCGGATTAAGTCAATGCAAGATTTGAATTGAAAAATTACCCAGTATTGTGCTAAGGTCATATGAGAAATTTTTCGGATTGAGCACCATACGCGTCTGGCCGCAATGCCCGGATGAACAAGGTGCTATAGGCGTAAGTTTTAATTAATAAAAGGGAGCCACCTCATCATGAAAAAGACCTTTCTATGTTTGCTGACGATGATCAGTATCCTTGGTGTAACCCCTGCCAAGGCGGCAACAACGGTTACTGCAACAGAGATTCAAGTTTGGGGTCAGGCCGTTGTCGATTACATCACGGCCAACCCCAGTGCAGTGGCTAATTTGACTGCAACCGATGTACAGAATCTGAAAACAGCATTCACTGCCTTGGCCACGAGCACACAAATTTCCTCATACGTTAATGTGTATAACAATGTTCTTGCGACATCCTCGGGATGCGCCGGGATAGGAACCTATCCAAACGTCAACCAGACGAATCTGAATACATGTTCGAATGATATCCAGGTCGGCCTATCGACTGCGGGTCTGTATAATGAAGGGGCTTTGATGGGAGGGATAGCGGCCCTGTCCAAAGCGATGGGGGCTCCGTTGACCATTCCGGGAACCACGGCCACTGTTCCGATGCCGGCACCAACGACTCCGACAACTACGCTGGCCACAACCACGACGACCAAAGCTGCGACCACAACAACAGCTGCCACAACGACGACGACGAGTGGTTCAACGACCACCACAAAGTCCACGACGACTACGACCATAAGAAATGCCGAGAAGGAAGCTGCGGCCGCGGCAACCACGGCAATCAGTTCGCAAGTTCAGCGCGCCACCACGATTCAGCAGGCTGTCACTATCATTAACGTGCTGAGTTCAATCGCCAGCCCGCGCGCAATGGTGGGGCCGCAGCGTATTGCCTTGGGCGATAAAAAGGGCATGGCGGCTGGCGAGTCGGCTTCGCAGTGGAATGTCTGGATGAATGCTTCACGCGGATATATCGCCAACACGTTCGCAAACGCATTAGCGGACACGCGTTTTGACGGCAATGTCGATAACTGGATCGGTGGCATGGACTACGCCGTCAACAAGGATCTGGTGATCGGTGCCAGCGCTGGCTTCGACCGGACGAAACTCGACACGCTATACAATAAAGGCACCTTTAATAGCAAGGGATCCATGATTGCGCCCTACATCAGCTATCAGATCAACAAGATGTTCAGTGTTGATGCAGTGGCTGGATATGCCGATGGCGATACAGATCTGAGAAGCAACGCTTTTGGCCTGATCACTGCCAAGCAGAACTTCGAGAGGAACTTTGCCGCCATCAACCTGAGTGCCGTTCAATGGATAGATGATGTCTGGCAACTGACAGGCAAGATGAGTTACATATCTGCCGAGGAAAAGCTCAAGGCTTACACAGACTCAAGCAATGCTACTGTTGCAGGCCAGACCAATCGTCTCGAGCAGTTCCGCTTGGGAGCGCAAGTTGGCTACTGGGCCAATGGAATCATGCCGTATATCGGGCTGACCTATGTCAACGACGTCAAGGCGCCTTCTACAGGACTCATCAATGTTTCCAAGAACAAGGATGCCTATACCGTTGCGGCGGGTATCAATATATTCAACAAAGATATGATAGGCAATTTGTCCTTCACGTCGGAGAGAGGCCGCTCAAACAACCGGAACAACATCTTGATGGGAAGCATGGGCTTCCGTTTCTAAGCTGAGTGCCCATGACTATCGGAAGGGCTGCGCTGCAAGGCGCAGCCCTTTTGTTTTTTCTGTGCAGTTGCGCCGGCATGGGTGTATTTGCTCCGCCCGGTGAGATTGCGCGCAATTTGGCTATTGCCCAAGGTTTTGAAAGACGCATCTTTCATGCCGACCGGTTTGAGATTACTTCCTTCGTCAGGAAAGCGGCCTACACCCAAGAGTTGACCGTGTACATCGAGGGGGACGGTGCGCCGTGGCCTGCAATCGACTTGCCGCCCCTAGACCCGACGCCACGCCAATTGACGGTATTGCAACTCGCTGTCATGGATAAAAGAAACCCGCTGTTGTATCTGGCACGCCCTTGTCAATTTCTTGAAAAGAAGGACTTGCAGAAATGTCCCGTGAAATATTGGAGCGAGAGCCGCTATTCCCGTGAAGTCATCACTGCACTGGGTGAGATAATTACGCAAGTCATGGCGGAGTTTGGCGCAACCCGCTTGAACCTGGTGGGTTATTCAGGTGGTGGAACCATAGCCTTGTATCTGGCCGGAAGCCGCACAGACGTGGCCCGGCTGACGACTATCGGGAGTCCTCTGAACCATAAACTATGGACGGAGTATCATGGGATATCTTCATTGAGCGGGTCGGAAGTCGCGTTTGATTCCTGGGCCAAACTGGAGAAAATTCGGCAATTCCACTTGGTCGGAGAAAAAGACAAGATAGTTCCTCCAGCCTTGATGGGAAAAATGCTGCCGCATGGGATGAAGGCAATGATCATCCGGGATTTCAGCCATGAGTGTTGTTGGGTCAGAGATTGGGAAAATCTGCTGGCTGAAACGGATTCATTGGCAGCTTCAGATCAGGAGAAAGAATGAAAATTTCTTTGTGCAGACTTGCGGCAACTACGGGGCTATGTGCAGTCATTTGCATTGCCAAGGCCCAGGGGATCGGTTCCGCTGGAATGAGTCCGCCACTCAATCAGATTGAGGCAATCGAAAGCCACCTCCAGCATTCGCGCACACAATCGAAACGCGAGGTCGATGAGCTTGCCAGCAAAAATCCCAAACCGCACGAGATTGCCAAGCCGGCCAGCAACAGCCCTGTGACCAAGAAGAAAAAACCGGATGCCGAAGGCGAAAAGCCAAAGTCATCAAATGCGCCAGCTGTGAAATAAGAGTACATGCAAAAGGAGATGAGGCCATGAGATTCACTAGCAAGCTACCGCTGTTCATCATGCTCACTGGACTGCCGTTGAGCGTGGCATACGCCCAGATGGTCCGCCCCCCTTCGTTTGCCGGAGGTGTTCCTGGAGTCACGCAATTGCAGGCAATCTCCAATCAGCGCCATCAGATGCGCACCTTACTGTATCGCGAAGCGCTGGCAGAACTCCGTAAAAATCCCCAGGCGGCGGATGTGCCCGAATGCTCACCCGGAGTCGCCGATAAGAGCACACTCTGCTTGCGTCGTCCGGAAGTAGCGCCACCGCCAGAGCAGCCCGTGGCGGTAGCCAAGGTTGAGCCGATGTCGAAGCCTGAAGTAACCAAATTGGAAACAAAAGCGGAAACCAAAATGGAGACCAAGGCGCAAGCTCAAGCACCAGCACCAGCACCAGCACCAGCACCAGCTCCAGTCCAAGCGACAGCACCAAGCAAGCCTCTGGAGGTAGCGAAACCAGTTGTGGCCTCGGTTGCGGCGGCACCAGCAACAGCGATAGTTCAACCCGCAGTTGTAGAGAAGGTCGCGCCTCCTGCAAGCCGGCGATTGGCAGTGCTGGTTGGCAACAACGGCTATACGTCACCGATTCCTCCCTTGGAAACGCCGATCGCGGACGTCGAGAAGATTGCCGATGTTCTGCGTACGCGTTACGGCTTCGAGACGCGGGTAATGCGCAACGCAACCAAGGCGCAGATCGTGCAAGCGATCAACCAGGTGGCTGATGAAATCAATCCGGACGACAAGGTGCTGCTATTTTACGCAGGCCACGGATATTTGATGGACGATACCAAGATGGGCTTCTGGATACCCGTGGACGCTTCAGTCAAGACAGCAGCCAACTGGATATCGAACACGGATATTTCCAAGTTGCTGCAAGCCATTCGGGCGCGTCAGTTGATACTTGTCTCGGACAGTTGCTTTTCCGGATCGCTGACCAAGGAACAAAAAATGACGTCCGAAGGCATGCTCAAGTCCGAGGAAATACTCCGTCGCCGTTCCGTGCTGGCTTTCTCCTCTGGGGGTGAGGAGCCGGTTTCGGATGAGGGCAAGGGAGGTCATTCGATTTTTGCCTGGAATCTGATTAAAACCCTGGATACGGCGCAGGGCATGACGCCCGGCTTCAAGGTTTATGACAATGTCTATGGCCAGGTCAAGAAAGATGCCGCACAGGAACCGCAATATGGCGCGGTGGTTTCTGCGGGACATATGAGCGGCGGCGAGTATCTGTTCGATACACGCTAGTGCCCGGGTTTGTTTCTGGGTGCTAGCACCCCAACCCCGATGCGGGCACTAGATCTGGGCATGACCTAACTCTGGCGGAGATTGCCGCGACTTCGTGTTAAGCTGATTCGGTCGGGATATGGGATCCTCACGGATTAGGAAAGACAGCAATGCAGGATTTAATGATCAGCCAGCGTGGCGTGCTACGTTGGCGTTTCTTGTGGCTATCCATTTTCTGCCTGGCACTCCTGGCCGGCGGTGGAACCTGGGTCAAACTGCGGGGCGGAAAGGATGCGACCGCCGCCCAGAAGCCGGTCATTACTCTCGAATTTTCCCCGAGCGATATTGCTATCGCGCAAAAGCGCGAATTGCAGCAAGTGCTGCCCTTGACGGGCAACTTGCAGGCCTTCAATCAAACCTTGGTCAGAGCCAAGGTGGCGGGAGAAATCAAACAGACGCTGGTGCGCGAAGGCGAAGCAGTGCGAAGGGAACAGGTACTGGCCCGCTTCGACACCATGGATTTCCAGTCCAGGCTGAATGAAAAAATAGCCAATCTGGAGGGCGCCAGGGCTCAGCTCAGCCTGGCTGAAAAGAATCTGCAGAACAGTCAATTTCTGTTGCAGCAGAAATTCATTTCGCAGAACGCATACGACAGTTCGCAAAGCAATCTTCTGGTCGGCCAGGCCAACTTGAAGTCCTGCCAGGCGCAGGTTGATCTGGCCAGAAATGCCCTTAACGACGCTGTAGTGCGTGCTCCCATGGACGGATTCGTTGCCAAGCGGCATGTCCAGCCTGGGGAAAAAGTCAGCCAGGACATGCCACTGTTTTCCATTGTTGATCTATCGCGCATGGAGTTGCAGGCACCCATCCCGGCAAGCGAGATTGGCAACGTCAAATTGGGTCAGGAAGCGACTATCCGCATTGAGGGCAACAGCGGCAAAGCATACAGCGGGAGGGTGGAACGGATCAATCCTGCCGCCGAAGCCGGTTCGCGGTCGATCATGATCTATATTGCAATCAACAATGCAGAGCGAACCCTGAGGGGCGGCATGTTTGCCACCGGCTTGCTCAATCTTTCCAAAACGCCACCCGTGCTGGCCATTCCTGTTTCTGCGCTACGCAGCGAGAATGGCCGGAATTACGTGATTACCCTGGAGGCGGGAAAATTGGCCAAGCATTTTGTGGAAATCGGCCAGACTGCAGAGCAGGATGGCCTGGTGGGAATTAGCTCCGGTCTTGCGGAAAGTGCCCAGGTGGTGACCAGTCGTATGGATGGGCTGAAACCCGGAAGCCCCGCCATGATCAAGAGCGAGTCGGGGAAGCCGGCTGGCGCTGAAACCGCGAAGGGCTGACACGCGATCGTGTGGATCACCAGCATCAGCATTCGACAGCCGGTGTTTTCCATCATGGTGATGGCGGCACTGCTGGTGCTCGGCGTTTTTTCATACAACCGCCTGCCGGTTGAACAAATGCCCGATGTCAGCAACCCTTTCGTTTTCATTTCCATCAACTACCCTGGCGCATCCCCTGAGCAGGTTGAAAGCGATCTGCTGAAACCGATGGAAAATGTGGTGAACACTGTCAATGGCGTCAAGCGCATCTACGCCACGGCCAGGGAAGGCGTCGGCTTTCTCCAGGCGGAGTTCCGGCTGAGCGCCGACATGGCTTCAGCGACCCAGGAAGTGCGCGACAAGATTGCCCAGATTCGTCCTGGATTTCCCCGGGAGGCCAAGGATCCCCTGGTGAGTCGCGCAGATTGGGACGCGCAGCAGCCGGTCGTCAACCTTGCCGTGGTATCCGATCAGCACAGCCTGCGCGAGCTTTCGACGCTGACCGACCAGATTATCGTCAAACGCCTGCAAAATGCTCCTGGTGTCGGAAATGTTGGCGTGACAGGCAGTATCGTGCGACAGGTGCTGATCAATCTCAAGCCGGCATTGTTGCAGGCTTATGGCATCGGCGTGGATCAGGTCATCAACGCCGTGCAGGCCGCCAACCAGGATTTGCCGGCAGGCAGCATCACCACCGGAGCTGTCGAGCAGCTTGTCCGCGTCGAAGGCAAGATCAAGGAACCGTTGGGTTTCGGCAAGATCATTGTCGTTCGACAAGCCGGGAGCCCGGTCTACTTGAACCAGATTGCCGAGGTTGTGGATGGCGAGCAGGAGGAAGTTTCAATTGCGCGCATCAATGGCAAGCGCTCCATTGGCGTGAGTGTATTCAAAGTGCAGGATGCCAATATCGTCGAGGTCGGCGAAGGCGTCGTCGCTGCCCTGGAAGACCTGAAGAAACGCCTGCCAGAAGGCGTTGAAATCAAGAAAATCAATTCAACCTCGGATTCGATCAAGAGTTCACTCGATAACGTCAAGGAAACCATCGTCGAAGGAGCTTTGCTGACGGTTCTGATCGTGTTTCTCTTCCTGCATTCGTGGCGCAGCACGATCATTACCGGGTTGACCCTGCCGATTGCCGTCATAGCCACCTTCATCGCATTGTATGCGTTCCACTTCACGCTCAATTTCATCACCCTGATGGCGCTTAGCCTGTGCATCGGTCTGTTGATTGACGACGCCATCGTGGTGCGCGAAAACATCGTTCGTCATCTCGGCATGGGCAAGGACCACTTCACCGCCGCCAAGGAGGGGACAGAAGAAATCGGCCTGGCGGTGATGGCGACGACGTTCGCGATTGTCGCCGTGTTCATCCCCATCGCTTTCATGAGCGGCATCATTGGTCGCTATTTTCTCCAGTTTGGCATCACCGTTGCCGTCGCCGTGCTGGTATCGCTGTTCGTGAGTTTTACGCTTGATCCCATGCTGTCATCAATTTGGCATGATCCGGTCGGATCGCGCTTCCGGCGCTTTCCCGTATTGGGCCGCATGATGGCTCACATAGAGTACGGCGTGGAATGGGTGCACCGTTTGTATGGAATCATGCTCGTCTGGTCCCTGGCGCATCGGGTCAAGGTGCTGCTGATTGCCACGATGAGCTTCATCGGCAGTTTTCTGATCGTACCATTGGTGGGCACGGAGTTCGTGCCGGAAACTGACCAGGGCTTCATTTCACTCAGGCTCAATACGCCGATCGGCTCCGGGCTCGAATACACCGATTCGAAAATGCGGCAGGTGGAAGCGGCGCTCAAGCCCTTTCCGGAAATCGAGATCGTCGAAACCAATGTGGGCACGGATGAAGGAAAAAATTATGCGCGCATCAATCTGAAACTCAGCGAGCGCAAGCAAACCCACCGACGCTCGCAAAAGGATCTGGAGCAAGCGATTCGCGCCAGGCTTGCGGCTATCGCAGGCATCGAACTGTCCGTGGGTTTCAACAAGCCGATTTTTATTTCAATTCTCGGACCGGATGCTGGCAAGCTGACCGAGATTTCCCAGGGAGTGATGAAACAGGTTGCCGCCATCAAAGGGATTGCCGATCTGGAAAGTAGCGAGCGAGGAGCCAATCCGACCATCGCCGTGCGCATACACGACAATCTGGCCAGCGATCTTGGACTGACCACGGCGCAAATCGGCAAAGCCCTGCGTCCTTTGATCGCCGGAGACGCGATTTCCCACTGGCAGGCGTCGGACGGGCAGAACTACGATGTGAATTTGCGCATGCCGAAATCCGATCGGCGCATTGTCTCCGATCTTGGCGACCTCTATCTGACCAGCAGCCGGGCCAATCCTGACGGCAGCTTGCCGATGGTGGCGTTGCGGCAAGTTGCGGACTTCGTTCCCACCTTCAGCGCACAGCAGGTCAAGCGTCTCGACCTGCAGCGGCGGATTTCTCTGTATGCGAACGTCGAAGGACGTCCCGCAGGCGATGCCGGCACTGAGGTGCAGGCATTGCTCAAGAAACTTTCTCCTGAACTGCCGCCTGGTTACCGTTTCGATGTCGGCGGCCAAACCCAGGATATGCAGGAATCATTTGCCGCCGCCATGGCAGCTTTGGGCATGGCGGTGATTTTCATTTACCTGATCCTGGCGTCGCAGTTCGGGAGCTTCCTGCAACCATTCGCCATCATGGCGTCGTTGCCGTTGGCTTTGATCGGAGCCTTTTTTGCATTATTGGTCACGGGTACCACACTGAATTTGTTTTCCGTGATCGGTTTGATCATGTTGATGGGGCTGGTTACCAAGAACGCCATTTTGTTGGTAGATTTCATCAACCAGGGAATCCGCGAGCGCAAATCGCTGACGCAGGCGATACTCGATGCCGGTCAGGTCAGGCTGAGGCCGATTCTCATGACAACCCTGGCGATGATTTTCGGCATGTTGCCCATGGCAACGGGCTTGGGGGACGGAGGAGAGGTGCAGGCGCCCATGGGTAGGGCCATCATCGGCGGCGTAATTACATCGACACTGCTGACTTTGATCATTGTTCCGGTGATCTATACCTACCTGGACAAAATTTCGTTTTATTTCAGCCGACGCGCTGTTCAAAACCGGAATCAGGGTGAAGCATAGATCGGCGCTGACGAGCGCTTTCTACATATAAATAAATATAAACAGGTAGATAGCATTTTTGTCGCCTATCCGATGGAGTTTCGACCGTAGTCAGATCCCTGAAATTATTTTCTTCAATTCCCTAAAGTTTGGGTTTTAGTTGCCGTAATGAACATACGAGACAGGGCAAATGTGTTTGATGTTCGTGAATCTTTAGGTAACCCCGGGAAGATGGAAATCAATTTTCAACGGCCGTTGACGCCACTAACAAGTACCGTATCCGCGGAAGCGAGCAAAACGGCGGAAAAAGTCACGCAGCCGGCACCGCTGCCTACCCGCTCGGCCCCCAAGGTTTCTTCGGTCGATACGGCTGGAGTTGTGCAGATACAGCAAGCAAATCAAAAGGAATTGCAGCGCGCCGTCGATGAACTGCAGCGCAAGGTGCAACTTTCGGTTTCAAACCTGCACTTTTCCATTGATACTGAAACCGGTCGAACCGTGGTCAAGGTGACTGATGGTGCTACCAAGGAAGTCATTCGCCAAATCCCTCCCGAGGAAATTCTCAAGCTTGACAAGACGCTTGACCGGATGTGGGGTCTGCTTCTGAACAAGAAGGGGTGACGCATCCAACGCTGTTCCCGTCAGGAGACGTGATTGTTTCAGGCAATTTCCGCGATTCTTGAACAAGCTACCCAGCGTCCCTGAAAGTCTTGCAGTGCAGGCTTGGCCGCACTGCAAGCGTCCTTTTTGTGGGGGCAGCGATTGCTGAAGGGACAACCTGGCGGGGGATTGAGGGGCGAAGGCAGTTCCTCGTGCAGCATGCTCCTTTTCTGCGGGAATTTGGCAGTGAGCCGGGGCATGCTGGCCAAGAGCGCTTTGGTGTAGGGATGCAAAGGCTCGTCAAATACGTGTCGTTTGGCGGCTTGCTCGACAATTTTGCCGAGATACATCACCATCACTTCATCCGCGATATGTTCCACCACGGCCAGGTTGTGGGAAATGAAGAGGTAGGCCAATCCGTTGGATTCCTGCAAATCCATGAACAGGTTGAGTACCTGCGCCTGAATCGATACGTCGAGGGCTGAAACGGCTTCATCGGCCACAATGAGTTTGGGATCCAGCATCAAGGCTCGGGCAATGGCGATGCGCTGGCGCTGTCCGCCCGAGAACATGTGCGGATAGCGTGAATAATGCTCTGCCTGCAAGCCCACCTTGGCCAGCATGGCCAATCCCGTTTCCTTGCGCTCGAATTTGTTCAGCTTGGTATTGATGGCAAGAGGTTCATCCAGAATGGCAGCAACTTTCTTGCGAGGATTCAGACTGGCATAAGGATTTTGGAAGACCATTTGTACCATGGGGCGGATGCGCTTCAGATCCGATCGACTGGCTTGATCGATTTGTATATTGTCAATTTTCAGATCACCGCTGCTGGGAGGCTCAAGCATGGCGACCAGCCTGGCCAGCGTGGACTTGCCACAGCCAGACTCTCCAACGACCGCAAGCGTTCTTCCCGCAGCAAGTCTGAACGAAACGCCGTCTACAGCGTACAAGCTTGCAGGCGGCTTGAACCAGCCTTGTGCCACGGGATATTGCTTGGCCAGGCGGTTGGCTTCAACCAGAACTTGAGATGAATTTGTTTCCATGATCATGCTGTCAAATTCTGTTTGCAAGGGCCGACCGTCTTATCCAGCGGGAAATGACATCGCACCAGAGCGTTCGGAAATTCTGCCGGGTCTGGCACTAACGTCCGACAGATTTCCTGTGCGTTGCTGCAGCGGGGATGCAGCACACAGCCCTGGGGGCGTTCATGCTGACTCGGCACGTTGCCGGGAATGGTCGCCAAACGCTTTCTGCCGACGTTGTATTCCGGCAATGACGCGAGCAACGCTTGTGTGTAGGGGTGCCTGGGTGCATCGAAGATATCCGGCACACGTCCCTGCTCCATCACTTGGCCCGCATACATGACGACCACGCGATGGGCGACCTGGGCGACGACGCCGAGGTCGTGCGTGATCAGAAGAAGTGCCATCCCGCGCTGTTTCTGCAATCCTGTCAGCAACTCCAGCATTTGTGCTTGAACGGTGACATCGAGCGCCGTGGTGGGTTCATCCGCGATCAGGAGACGTGGATTGCATGCAATCGCCATCGCCAGCATGACGCGCTGACACATCCCTCCAGAAAGCTGGTGCGGATAGGCGTCAAGTCGCTGCTCCGCATCCGGAATCTCTACCAGACGCAGCAATGCCAATGTCTGACTGCGCAATTCTGCCCGGGTTCCTGCCTGATGTACGCGCAGTGTTTCCTCCAACTGGTAGGCGATGCTGAAACAGGGGTTGAGGCTCGCCAGCGGGTCCTGAAAGATCATCGCGATATCCTTGCCGCGCAAGGTTTGCCGTTCACTTTCCGGCATCATGAGCAGATCGCGATCCGCAAAACTCATGCGCCTGGCCGTAACTCGTCCGGGATAATCGATCAGCCCCATCAGCGCAAGGCCGGCCGTACTTTTGCCGGAACCTGATTCACCGACGATGCCGACCACCTCGCCTTGCTCCATGCAAAGATCCAGACCGTCCAAAGCTCTGAGAGGACGACTGGCCGAGCCGAACATTACGCTCAGGTTTTCAATTTCGAGCAGGGCCATGGGCTATAGCTTCAGTTTCGGATCGAGGGCATCGCGAAGGCCGTCACCCAGCAGGTTGAAGGCGAGGACCGAGAGCAGGATTACCAGACCCGGGAAAGTCACGACCCACCAGGCGCTCTGAATGAATTCCAGCGCGCTTGCCAGCATGGCGCCCCATTCGGGTGTGGGCGGCTGGGCGCCAAGTCCCAGGAAACCCAGCGCTGCGGCATCCAGAATGGCGGCAGAAAACCCAAGAGTGGCCTGCACGATCAAGGGTGCGGTGCAATTCGGCAGGACGCAATCGAACATCAGTCGCAATGGACCGGCACCCGCCAGGCGCGAAGCCAGGACATAGTCTTTGCTCATTTCTCCGATCACGGCGGCACGGGTCAGGCGCGCGTAATGCGGCAGCAGCACAATGCCGATTGCGTACATGACATTGATCAGGCCTGGCCCCAGTATGGCGACAACGGCAACAGCCAGCAGCAGGCTGGGCAGAGCCAGCATCACGTCCATCAGGCGCATGATGGCGATCTCGGTGACGCCACGGAAATATCCCGCAAGCAAGCCGAGCACGGTGCCAATTCCCAGCGACAGCGATACCGATACGATGCCGATCAGCAGGGACAGCCGCGTGCCGTATATAAGACGCGACAGGATGTCGCGCCCAACCGGGTCTGTCCCGAGTATGAAGCGGCTGCTGCCGCCCTCCTGCCAGGCTGGGGGCAGCAGGATGGCATCGCGGTACTGCTCGGCGGCGGCGTGCGGTGCAATCGTTTCGGCAAATGCCGCCAGGAAGAGCAGCAGGCAGACAATGCCCAAACCCGCCAGCGCGCCGCGATTCATGCAGAAATAGCGCCACAGCTCAAGCAGCGGATGGGGCGGTTCGGACTTTTCTGCAGGGTGGGGTGCGTTCATGAACTGCGGCGAATCCGCGGATTGATAATGCCGTACAGAATATCCACACCGAGATTGACGAGAATGACAATGCTGGCCGTGAGCAAGATCCCTCCCTGCACCACGGGGTAATCACGGCGGTGGATCGCTTCGACCAGCCATTTGCCGACACCCGGCCAGGAAAAAATTGTTTCAGTCAGAATGGCTCCGGCGAGCAAGGTGCCGACCTGCAGGCCGATCACCGTGATGACCGGGATGAGTGCATTGCGCAAGGCATGGATGCCGATCACCCGCAGCCGCGACAAGCCTTTGGCGCGCGCCGTGCGCACGTAATCCTCGCGCAGTACCTCAAGCATGGCGGAGCGCGTCATGCGGGCGATCACCGCCAGCGGGATCGTGCCCAGGGCTATGGTCGGCAGAATCAGATGCGATAGTGCAGATTTGAATGCGCCGGATTCGCCCGACAGCAGGCTGTCAATCAGCATCAGGCCTGTGATGGGCGGCAGATCGAAGAGAATGTCGATGCGACCCGATACCGGCGTCCAGCCCAGCGTGACGGAAAACAGCAAGATCAGCAGCAGCGCCCACCAGAAAATCGGCATCGAGTATCCCGTCAGGGAGACGCCCATCACCGAATAGTCGAGCAGTGTATTTCTCTTCAATGCGGCCAGGACGCCGGCCGGCAGTCCCAGTATGAGGGCCAGCAACATGGCGCAGCAGGATAGTTCGAGGGTTGCCGGAAACAGGCTCAGGAATTCGCCCAGCACCGGTTCATGCGTGATGATCGAGCGCCCCAGGTCGCCCTGCATGATTTTCCAGAGATATTGCAGGTATTGCTGATAAAGCGGTTGGTCGAGCCCGAATTCGTTCATCAGGCGCGCATAGCGCGCCGGGTCCATGCCGCGTTCGCCCGACAAGGCTTCAACCGCATTACCTGGGATCAGGTGGATCAAGGAGAACACAAGCAGCGTGATGCCAAGGAAGGTGGGCACCACCAATCCCGCGCGGCGCAGGAAAAATCCAAGCATCGAGTCCGTCCTGTTTCTTACTTGCTCAAGTCGACTTTGCTGAAGTAATGATGAGCAGTCGGATCCATCTTGAAGCCGATCACCTCCTTGCGCACCGGAGTGAAACGGACCGAATGCGCAATGGGAACCCAGGGGGCTTCCTCTTTGACGATTTCCTGCGCCTTTTCGTAATATTTCGCGCGCTCTGCCTGTTTGGTGGCGGTCTTGGCCTTCTGCACCAAGTCTTCAAAGGCCTTGTTGCACCAGCGCGAAACATTGCCGCCGCCCTTGACCGCCTCGCATCCCAACAAGGGGATGAAGAAATTGTCCGGATCACCGTTGTCTCCTGACCAGCCGAACATCATGGACTGTTGCTCGCCGCCCTTGCTGCGTTTCCGGTATTCGCCCCATTCGAAAGTGACCAGTTTGGCTTTCACGCCGATCTTGGCCCAGTCGGCCTGGATCAGTTCGGCCATGCGCTTGCCGTCCGGATTGTAGGGACGGGTTACCGGCAGGTACCACAAGTCGACCTCGATGCCGTCCTTGTAGCCGGCCTTGGCCATTAAATCTTTTGCCTTGGCAAGGTCATAGGGATAATCCTTGATCTTCTTGTTGTATGACCAGAGGGTCGGGGGGATGGGATTGAGCGCTGCCTGGCCTGCGCCCTGGTAGACCGCCTTGAGAATATTCTCCTTGTCTACGGCCATATTCAGCGCCTGGCGTACCCGCTTGTCGTCGAAGGGCTTCTTCTCGACGTTGAAAGCGATGTAGCCTACATTCAGGCCTTCCTGGCTCAACAGCGTGATCGCCGGGTCGGTTTTCATCAGCGCAATATCGGCTGGCTTGGGGAATGCCATGACATGGCATTCCCCGGCCTTGAGCTTGGCGTAACGCACCGCGGCATCGGGCGTGATGGCATACACCAGGTTGTCGATTTTCGGGCGGCCGTTCCAATAAGCATCGAAGGCCTTGTAGCGAATGATCGCATCCTTCTGGTAGGAAGCAAACTGGAAGGCACCCGTGCCGATCGGTTCCCGATCGATGACCTCCGGCGTGCCCGTTGACTTCATCTTGTCGGCATATTCGGCGGAGAGAATGGATGCGAAGTCCATTCCCAGGTTCGCAATAAAAGGTGCTTCGGGGTGCTTGAGCTTGAAGCGCACCGTGTAGTCATCTACCTTTTCAAGCTTGTCTACGATCTTGTCCATGCCCATGTCTTCGAAATAGGCGAAGGTTTGGCCCGGAGTCACCTTGTGGAATGGATGGCCCGGATCAGCCATGCGGTAATAGCTGAAGAGCACGTCATCGGCATTGAAATCGCGCGTGGGCGTGAATTTGACATTGCTGTGGAATTTAACGCCCTTGCGCAGTTTGAAGGTGTAGCTCAGTCCGTCGGCGGATTCCTGCCAGGACTCGGCCAGTGCAGGCACGACATTCGTCGTGCCGCTCGCGAATTCAACCAGTCGGTTGTAGATGGGCACAGAGGAGGCATCGTTGGTGGTTCCGGTGCTGAAAAACTGTGGATTGAACCCTTCAGGACTGCCTTCCGAGCAGAACACCAGAGTCTTTGCCGCCAAGGCTTCATCGGCGCTTGTTCCAAGAATAGCCAGCAGGCTCGTGAAGAGGACTTGGATTGCCTGTCTTTTCATAGCGGAACTCCTGATTGGCGATAGCCATGCCATCGCCTGTCGCGCGAGTATACCGCAGTGCTTCGTTTGCTCCGGCTTCGCGGCCGGATGAAGGGGTGCGCCGAAGGGGCACGTCTTGATCTTGCCGGAAATTGTCGTGATACTGATGCAACAAAGAAAGACCCTATCCACCCTCGGTTGAGTCGAAGCGGAGATCGACATGGAAAACAACAAGCGCATCGAATTCTGGTTTGATTTCGCCAGCACCTATTCCTATTTGTCCGCCATGCGCATCGAAGTCATGGCGCAACAGGCCGGAGTCGCAGTGGACTGGCGCCCGTTCCTGCTCGGACCGGCTTTTCTGGCGCTGGGCTGGAATGATTCGCCGTTCAATATTTACCCGCCCAAGGGCCGCTATATGTGGCGCGACCTGGAACGGCTCTGCGACAAGTATCGACTGGTTTTCAAGCGTCCCGGCAAATTTCCGCGCAAGGGCATACTTGCCGCCCGCCTGGTTTGCGCTAACGAGGACGCTCGCTGGGTACCGGATTTCGTGCGCGCCGTGTTCCGCGCCAATTTTGCCGAGGACCGGGACATCGGCGATCGCGCCGTGATTGCTGAAATTCTGAGCGTGCAGGGCTTGTCGGCCGAGGACTTGATCGTCGCCGCAGAAGAACCCGCAAACAAGGATAAGTTGCGCCGCAGGAGCGAGCAGGCGATCGAACTGGGATTGTTCGGTGCTCCCAGTTTCATCGTGTCGGGCGAGTTGTTCTGGGGCAACGACCGGCTTGAAGACGCATTGGCCTGGCTGTCCTGACAGCCGGCCTGGTCGAATCCGATGCGCATTCTGTTTCTTACGCACGGCTTCAACAGCTTAACCCAAAGGCTCTTTATCGAATTGACCGAACTCGGCCATGAGATCTCGATCGAGTTCGATATTGCCGATGCCGTGTCGGAAGAGGCTGTGGCGCTGTTTGCGCCGGATTTGATTGTGGCGCCGTATTTGCGCCGGGCCATACCCGAATCGATCTGGGCCAGGCATGTCTGCCTGGTGGTCCATCCCGGCATCGTGGGTGACCGCGGACCTTCCGCGCTCGACTGGGCAATACAGGACGGTGCAGAGACCTGGGGCGTCACCGTGTTGCAAGCCAACGCCGAGATGGATGCCGGTGACATCTGGGCTGCGGAAACATTTCCGCTGCGCCATGCCTCCAAGTCCAGTCTCTACCGCAATGAAGTGACGGAGGCCGCAGTTCGCGCCGTGCTGGCGGCCGTCGAGAGATTCGCGCGCGGTAATTACGAGCCGCGCCCATTGAATACCATTGACCTCCCGCTGCAAGGAGGTGCACGGCCGCTGTTGCGACAGGCTGATCGGGCCATTGACTGGGCACGCGACGGAACGGTTGCCGTATTGCGCAAAATCAACGCCGCTGACGGGAATCCCGGCGTGCTGGACGAACTTTTCGGGCAGCCGTGCTGGCTTTTCGATGCGCATCCATGCAAGCAGAGCGGCGGTGTCGCGGCCGCGGCTCATTCTGGCAAGCCAGGACAAATTTTCGGTCGCAATGGGAGCGGCCTGCTTAGAAAGACAGGCGACGGGGTACTGCGGATCGGCCATGTCATCAGGCGCGATGCTTCTCATCCGTTCAAACTGCCGGCAGCCGCAGCTTTCCCGGCCGAATCTGCAGAACTCCCGGATATGCCATGCGACTGGGAGGAAATTGGCTACCAGGAAGCCGACGGTGTCGGCTTCCTCCGCTTCGATTTTTACAACGGCGCCATGTCCACGCGCCAGTGCGAAGACTTGCTGGCCGCCTATCTGCAGGCGCGCGCTCGGCCCACGCGGGTCATCGTGCTGCTCGGCGGCGGCGATTTCTGGTCGAACGGAATCCATCTCAACCTGATCGAGGCGGCCGATAGTCCCGCTGACGAATCCTGGCGGAATATCAACGCCATCGACGACTTGGCCCGCGCGATTCTCGCAACCGACCAGCAACTCACCATTGCGGCGTTGCGCGGCAATGCCGGAGCCGGCGGTGCATTCCTGGCGCTGGCCGCGGATCGGGTCTGGGCAAGACGCGGCGTGCTGCTCAATCCGCATTACAAGAACATGGGCAACTTGTATGGCTCCGAATACTGGACTTACTCACTGCCCAGGCGCGTGGGCAGGGCCAGAGCGAACGAAATCATGCAGCGGCGGCTGCCTGTCGGAGCGCTGCAGGCGCAGCACGCCGGCCTGGTCGATGATTGCTTCGGCGATCTGGAGTCCTTCATGCCGGAACTGCGGATCAGGGCATCTGCGCTGGCCAGCTCTGCTGACTACCCTGAGATCCTTGCAGCCAAGCGGCTTGCACGCGCTCAGGCCGAGGCGGAAAAGCCGCTGGCTGCGTATCGTGAAGAGAAACTTGCCGAGATGAAGCGCAATTTCTACGGATTTGACCCAAGCTATCACGTTGCCCGCTATCATTTCGTGTATAAATTGCCGCATGCCTGGACGCCGCGCCATCTGGCGCAGCACCGTCAAAGCACGGTGCGTCCTGCGGAAGGATAGCGATGCCGAAATTATTGCCTACCGTCCTTGTTGTTGACGACGAAATCCGCTCCCAGGAGGCACTGCGCCGGACACTGGAAGAGGATTTCAAGGTGTTTACGGCGAGCGGGGCAGATGCGGCGCAGGACATCATGGAGCGGGAGTTCATCCAGATTCTGCTATGCGACCAGCGCATGCCGGGCCTTACCGGCATCGATTTCCTGCGCCGGGTGCGCAGCCAGTGGCCGGACACAGTGCGCATCATCATTTCCGGCTACACCGATGCGGAGGACATCATCCGCGGCGTCAACGAGGCGGGGATTTACCAGTATCTGCTCAAGCCCTGGCAGCCCGATCAATTGCTGCTGACCCTCAAAGGCGCTGCGAATGTGTATCGGCTGCAAATGGAAAATCAAAGGCTCTCGCTCGAGTTGCGCAGCACCGAACCAACGCTTCAGCGCAGCGTCGCAGCCAAGCGCAGCAAGCTCAAACTGCAAAACGGCTTTGACCGCCTGGTGCGTGCGTCGGACAGTCCACTCAATCGAGTCTGCGAGGTGGCGCAGCGCATTGCGCCATACGATCTGTCGGTGCTGATCACGGGTGAATCGGGGACCGGCAAGGAATTGCTGGCGCGTGCCATCCACTATTCCAGTCCGCGCGCCGAAAAGGCCTTCGTCGTCGAGAATTGCGGTGCGCTGCCGGATCAGCTGCTTGAGGCGGAACTGTTCGGGCACAAGCGCGGCGCCTTTACCGGCGCTTATGAAGATCGCATCGGTTTGTTCCAGCAGGCCGATGGTGGCACCATTTTCCTCGACGAGATCGGCGAGACCTCGCCGGCATTCCAGGTGAAGCTGTTGCGCGCATTGCAGGGAGGCGAAATTCGGCCGCTCGGCAGTTCCCAGCCGTTGTCTGTCGATGTGCGGGTGATCGCGGCCACCAACTGCGAACTGGAGGAAGCCGTGCATTCCGGCCGCTTCCGCGAGGACTTGTACTATCGCTTGGCGACCATGACCTTGCACCTGCAATCCTTGCGCGAACGTCCCCAGGACATTTTGCTGATTGCCGACGCGCTGCTGGAACGCTGCATGCGGCAGATGAAACGGGAAGTCAAAGGTTTCACCAACGAGACGCGCGAGTGCCTGGCGAATTATCGCTGGCCGGGCAATGTCCGCGAATTGCACAACGAGATCGTGCGCATGCTGGCCCTGGCTGAAGGTGCCGATGGCGAGCTTTGGCTCGGCGCCGAACTGCTGTCCGCGCGTGTGCTGCATGCAGCCGCTGTGGACGAAGAGGCGGCGCTGGAGATGCTAACGGGTCTGGATGGCAGCCTCAAGGAACGCATGGAGCAGCTCGAAGCGTGCGTGATCAAGGAAACCCTGATCCGGCATCGCTGGAACAAGACGCGCGCCGCGCAGGAACTGGGTTTGTCGCGCGTCGGCCTGCGTTCCAAACTGGCCCGCTATCAATTGGAAAAGAAACCCTCGTGATGAACCTGCTCTGGCTTCAATCCGGCGGATGCGGTGGTTGCAGCATGTCGTTGCTGGGGGCGGATACGCGCGATTTTTTCGCGACTTTGGAGGATGTCGGCGTCAAGATTGTTTGGCATCCGGCCTTGTCAGAAATCAGCGGTCGAGAGATGATTGAATTGCTGCAAGCCTGTGCGGAGGGAAAGATACCGCTGGACATGCTTTGCATCGAAGGGGCGCTGTTGCGCGGTCCGCATGGCAGCGGCCGTTTCCATATGCTGGCTGGAACCGCCCAGCCGATGATCGACTGGATCATCCGCCTGGCTCAATCTGCCCGCTATGTGCTGGCGATCGGCAGTTGCGCGGCCTGGGGCGGTGTCACTTCGGCAGGTATCAACCCCACCGATGCCTGCGGCCTTCAGTATGACGGCGAGGTGGCAGGCGGATTGCTGGGCAGTTCCTGGCGCTCTTCATACGGTTTGCCGGTGATCAATGTCGCGGGCTGCCCTACGCATCCGGGTTGGATTCTCGATACGCTGGCGGCGTTGGCCAACAGTGAATTCAACACCTTCGGCGCTGAAGATCTGGACGGGCTCGGACGGCCTCGCTTCTATGCCGACCAGCTTGTACATACCGGTTGTTCGCGCAATGAATTTTACGAATTCAAGGCAAGCGCCGAAAAGGCATCCGATATGGGCTGCTTGATGGAGAACCTGGGTTGCAAGGGAACGCAGGCCCATGCCGATTGCAATACGCGACTTTGGCATGGCAACAGTTCTTGCCTGCGTGGCGGCTTTGCCTGCATCAACTGCACCGAACCCGGTTTCGAGGAACCCGGGCATGCTTTTGCCAGCACGCCGAAAGTGGCGGGCATCCCGATCGGCTTGCCCACGGACATGCCGAAAGCATGGTTCGTGGCGCTTGCCGCCCTGTCCAAATCGGCCACGCCGCGGCGGGTGCGCGAGAACGCCACGGCCGACCATCAGCGCGTCACGCCGGCCGTGCACAAGCCTGCCAATAAATCCAGGCCGAAGTGAGGCACTGATGTGACGCGCCTGATTGTCGGCCCATTCAATCGTGTCGAGGGCGACCTCGAAGTGACGCTTGATATCGCTGATGGCGCGGTGCGCGCCGCCTTTGTCAATGCGCCGCTGTATCGTGGATTTGAGCAGATATTGCCGGGCAAGGCCCCGTTCGATGCAATGGTGTTCGTGCCGCGTATTTGCGGTATATGCTCCGTGGCCCAGTCGAGCGCCGCCGCCCAGGCCTTGGCGGATGCAATGGGGTTGCACCCGGCGAACAATGGCCGGATCGCGGCCAATCTGGTATTGGCCTGTGAGAATCTGGCCGATCACCTGACACATTTTTATCTGTTTTTCATGCCGGATTTCGCCCGGCCGTCTTACCAGGGACATTCATGGTTTTCTGCCGCGGTAGAACGCTTCAAGGCGCTGAGCGGGAGCGGAGCCAAAACCATGCTTTCGGCCCGCGCCGATTTTCTGCGCCTGATGGGGCTGCTGGCGGGGAAATGGCCGCACACCCTGGCATTGCAGCCGGGGGGATCTTCCCGCCCGTTGCAGGCGGTGGAAAAAATCCATCTGCTGCTGCTGCTGCGGGAATTTCGCGGTTGGCTGGAACAGCATTTGTTCGCTGACACGCTGGAAAATGTTGCCGGGCTGGCCAGCCGACAAGCACTCCATAGCTGGATTGCGGCGTCACCACAGGGAGATTTTCGACTGTTCCTCCGGATAGCCGAGGATTTGCGGCTTGAGCAATTGGGCCGAGCGACGGATATCTTCCTCAGTTATGGCAATTTTCCCCAGGCGGATGGCGTCGGACGATTTTTCCCTGCAGGTGTCTGGGACGGAAAACCGCATGCGCTTGACGAGTCGGCGATTGCCGAAGATACCAGCTGCGCCTGGCTGAGTGGTGGTGCTGCGCTACATCCCGCGCGCGGCGATACCTTGCCCCTGAGCGACAAGCCCGGGGCGTATTCCTGGTGCAAGGCGCCGCGCCTAGCTGGTCGGGTGCTTGAGACTGGCGCTTTGGCGCGCCAGGTTGTTGCGGGACAACCGCTGTTAAGGGCGCTGGTGGCGGAGCGGGGCGGCAATGTTTATTCAAGGATCGTCGCGCGCATGCTCGAGATTGCCACGGTGCTGCCTGAAATGGAACGCTGGCTGCGTGAAGTGAGGCCGGGCGACCCATTCTGCATTTTTGGCAATTTGCCTGATGAAGCTGAAGGATGCGGGCTGGTCGAGGCTGCACGCGGTGCTCTGGGCCATTGGCTGCAGATACGCCGCGGCCGTATCCACAACTATCAGATCATTGCGCCGACCACCTGGAATTTTTCGCCGCGCGATGCCGCAGGAACGCCGGGTGCGCTGGAGCAGGCGCTGGTCGGTGCACCCGTGGGCGAGAATGAGACCATGCCACTGTCAGTTCAGCATATCGTCCGCTCCTTCGATCCCTGCATGGTGTGTACGGTGCATTGAGGCATTTCTGTTTGCCGGGCTTGAGACAGCTATTCGACACTCTCCCAGCCAAGCGTCGCATCAGTGGCGTGACATGGATGCTGTGTCTGTAGTATTGTCCGTCTTTTGCCGGGCCGTGCCCGGTAAGCTACAGTCGGCGTGATGATAATGTCATGCAGCAAGGCCTGACGTGGCATGGCCTGGTTCAAGTATGGGATTCGCTGAAAAGGAATTAAATGAAACTGATCGCAAAATTTATCGTAACCGCCGCAGCAAGCCTGGTGCTGGCGGGTTGTCTGAGCAGTGCATTCGAACTGGGCAACTCTGCGGCGCCTCCGACCAATGTGACCGTGATCCCCGGTGACGCCAGTGCCACGGTAACCTGGACCGGGGCGCCTAACGTCCAATATTGGCTGTTTGCCGCCATGGCGAGCTCCGTCACGCCGGAAAACTGGAACTCGCTGCCCGACGGACGGGCTTTGATCAATGTCAGTTCGCCGCTGCTTGTAACGGGTTTGATCAATGGTTCCACTTATTCTTTCACGCTCAATGGCAGAGAGAATAAGGGGCCGGGCGGTGCCGGCAGTCCTTCGATTGCCATTGTTCCGAGGCCGGCGGGAGGGACCTGGACAGCCGGAGCGCCGCTGGCCGGCGATTTGCGTGCAACGGCTTTCGGTACGCTCTTTATTGCCGTGGGTGCGCAGGGGGCGTTATATACGAGCCCGGATTTCAATGCCTGGACGCCGATGGCGTGGACTTCGAAGACTTTGCCACTGGCGACTCCGACAGAGTTGTATGCGGCTTTATATACCGGGGCGGTCTATGTTGTCGCTGGGGCGAATGGCGTGCTGATGACAAGTCCGGATGCGGTGACCTGGACGGCTCAGAATACCGGCACGACAAAAACCTTGTACGGGGTGGCAAGCAACGGCCTGGGAGGATATGTGGCGGTCGGGGAGCAGGGTACGGTCGTCGTCAGCTCCGATGGACTCAAATGGACGGCCGTCAACTCGGGAACGACTCAAGACCTGTTTGGTGTGACCTACGGCAACGGGCTGTATGTCGTGGCAGGTGCGCAGGGCACCCTGCTTTCCAGCGGCGACACTTCGACCTGGACGGTAATGTCATCGAATACTTCCGCCAATCTGCGCGGAATAGCCTATGGCATCAACACGATCTTACAGACTTATGAATATGTGGCGGTGGGTGCCGCTGGCGCGGTGGTCATCAGCACTGATGGAACCACCTGGACGACGCAAACACCGCTCACCAGCCGCAACCTGAATGCGGTGACCTATAACCGGCAGTTTGTCATTGTCGGTGATGCAGGCACCGTGATCACCAGCGTCGATGGCGTTGCCTTCCAGTTGCGGGACTCTGGCACGAGCAACGATCTGACGGCGGTGGCCCATAATATTTACGGCCTGTCTGCGGTAGGATTGGCTGGCACCAATCTGACCTCCCTCTAGCTTCCGCCGGGATAGACGGGCGGAGTCGGGGTTTCGGGAACCATGCAAAGCAGTGGTGCTAGGCGCAACGGCATCCGCCGCAAGCGGGAATTGCGCACGATCCAGGTGATGATCCGCATGTATTGCCGCAGGCATCATGCTGACAGCGGAGTTCGGCTTTGTCACGAATGCGCCGCGCTGTTTGATTATGCAATGCGCCGCCTGGAACTTTGCGTGTTTGGCGATGCCAAGCCGACATGCGCTAACTGCACCGTGCATTGCTACAGCGCGGAGAAGCGCGAGCAGATCAGGGAAATCATGAAGTGGGCCGGGCCGCGGATGTTGTTTCGTTACCCGCTGTTGGCCGTTTTTCACCTGCTTGACGGGCGCCGGCCGGCTCCCAGGTTGCCCGCCAAGCAAGCCCGGCACTCGGGGCGGGATCCGCATTCATCGCGTTCTGGAAATCATTGATCCATTGCCGCAAATAAAAAACGCCGCATTGCGCGGCGTCTTGTTTCGGTGCATATCGCACCGCTTGCCGGATTAACCGGTAACGAACCAATCACAGCAGATTAGACACTTTTTGCATTCTCGATATTCGCTCCCCCATATGGTTAGCAATACGGTCTTGCAGCTTTTTTATACCCCCAATTCTGGCAGAAAGCAACTGAAACTTGTCCTGCGGCGGGTTTCCTTGTCCTGGCTTCTCTAGCAGCCGATTTCCGCTGAATCACTTACGCGATACTTGATCGTAGTCAAAACCGCAGAATATGCAGCCGCTAATATGCTTGCGTTGTGGTTATAAGAAAATCGCCGGAAAGGGTTTTAGGGGTTCAACCCTTTAGATCGATAAGAACACCGGCATATCCGTAGTGAATAATCCGCAGTATTGATTCAAGACAAGGACGGGGCACTGCATGTTCGAGCTACAAGTTAGACGTGTCATGGAGAAACGCAATTTCGTCATGGCCCCGCCAACTACTACGGTCGCTCAGGCAGCAGAGTTCATGGCGAAGAAGAACGTTGGCGCGGTGATGGTCGTGGATAACGAACATCTGGTCGGTATTTTTACCGAGCGTGATGCCGTATTCCGCGTCATAGCCCGGGGTCTTGATGCCCGCGTCACTCCGCTGGTCGACGTCATGACCCCCGATCCCAAAACTGTCGATCCCTACCGGTCATTCGGTTATGCCTTGCTGATGATGCATGAGAACGGATTCCGCCATGTTCCCGTGATCGAGAACGGCAAGCCGATCGGCATTGTTTCGTCGCGCAATGCGATGGATCCTGACTTGGAAGAGTTTGTTTCCGAGGCGCAGCGCAGAAAGCACATCCAGGAAATTCGCTAGTATCCCGGAATCAATGGCGGGCACTAGAACCCCAGGGCAGTCCCGAGCGGTTTCACCTCTTGAGGTGCAGGCTGCGGGTTATCATTGATAAGGATTCCGGACTGTCCCAGTCGCGGGCGCCGTTGATTTTCTCAACGACGCGCCCTTGTGCGTCGACCAGGATAGTCAGCGGAATGGTGCTGGCCCCGAGCATGTTTTCGAGCAGCAGGTTGCGGTCGAGATAATTTTCAAACGTGATGCGGGCTCTGCTCAGGAATCGCGCCGCGGCAGCAGCATCGTCGTCCGTCGAAATCCCGATGACATTGAGCTTGTTTCTGCCGAAGCGGCGCGACAACCGTTCCAGCGATCCCATTTCAGCGCGACAGGGGCCGCACCAGCTTGCCCAGACATTGATAATCAGGGGTTTGCCGCGAAACTCGGAAAGCTTGCGGAAATCACCAAAGAAACCGTATAAGGGCGCTTCGCGGAGGTAACCGCCAACCTCGACTTCGCCGGGCGTTTTGGCGGATACGCCAGGAGCCAATGCCAGCAGCCAGAAAAATATCAATAGAGCTTTATTCATTTTGATCTCAGGCAGGTAATTTTTTGCCGGGTAGTTGGCAGCCTTTGCGGGCACGGTGCAGCAGATATTTCGACAAGTTTGCGCCGGCCAAGGTCAGCATGGTCGACTTGCCCCGTTCCCGGCAAGGCAGCAGGAGACTTTGTCCATCGCAATAGCCGAGGCTGGCGAGAGTGCAGCCGCGATCCAGCGTCACGATGATCACACCTCTTCCCTTGGCCAGGGTTTTCATTTCATCTGCGGCGAATACCAGCAAGCGTCCATTGCTGGCCGCGGCATAAATATGTGAACCGTTGGCGGGTACAGGAGTCAGCAGTGTTTCGCCTGCTTCCAGCGTCATGAAAGCCTTGCCCGCCTTGTTGCGGCCAATCAGATCGCCGAGTGTTGCAATGAATCCGTAGCCGCCTGAATTGGCGAACAGATACTGCGATTCCGGAGCTGCGGAAATCGCCTGGGCTATTTTGCCCCCTTCCTGGAACTCGACCAGGGTCGTCACGGGTACCCCGTCCCCTTTGCCACCGGGAATGGCCGCCACGGAGATGGTATAGGCTCTGCCTTTGCTGTCCAGCAGCAGCAAAGGCCAGGTGGTGCGCGTCTCGAATATGGCGAAGGCGCTGTCACCGGTTTTGTAACCGATGTTTTCGGTGGCAATGCCATGACCTTGCCGCGTGCGCAGCCAGCCGGCCTGGGAGAGGATCACGGTGACCGGCTCGTCCGGCACAGCCATCTTCAACTCGCTGCGCCCGCTGGGTGTTGCCGCGACAGCTTCGATCAAGGTACGGCGCCCGTCGCCGTGTTTCTTTGCATCTGCCTCGATTTCCTTGATGATCGCCCGGGTCATCGCACTGCGGCTATCGAGCAGGGCTTGCAGTGATTTGCGCTCTGTCTGCAAATCAGCCAGCTCTTTTTCAATTCTGATGCCTTCAAGACGCGCCAATTGCCGCAAGCGAATTTCAAGGATGTCTTCGGCCTGCGCTGCCGAGAGTCCGAAAGATTCCATCAGACTGGTTTTGGGCTCGTCGGATTCCCGGATCACGCGTATCACTTCTTCAATGCGCAGGAAAGCGATCATGCGTCCGTCGCAGATGTGGATGCGCTTATCCACTTCGTCAAGGCGCAGACGGGTGCGTCGTTCGACTGTGAGATAGCGGAAATCCACCCACTCGGAAATGATTTGCCGCAGATTCTTCTGTTGCGGCTTGCCATCGCGGCCGATCATGGTCAGGTTGATCGATGCCGACACTTCCAGCGAAGTATTGGCCAGCAGCACGGCCATGAAGGCATCGGGGTCCTGGCGCGAGGATTTCGGTTCGAGCAGCAGACGCACCGCCTCCTTGTCGCTCGACTCGTCGCGCGCCAGGTCCAGGACGGAAAGCATGGCGGCCTTGAGGTTTTTCTGTTCCTGGGAAATGTCCTTCTTTCCCGCGCGGGGCTGCGGGTTGGTTGTGGACTCGATTTCAGACATGATCTGCGCCACGGAAACGCCATGCGGCAACTCGGTGACGATGATGCGCCACTGGCCGCGGGCGAGGTCCTCGCGCCGCCAGCGGGCACGCAGGCGCAAGCTGCCGCGCCCGCTTTCATAGGCGTCGCGTATTGCGGTGGGAGGGGAAATAATCTGCCCGCCGCCGGGATAGTCCGGCCCTTGAATGTGCGCGAGCAACTCGCCGGTGGTTGCCGCCGGGTTGCGGATCAGGTGGATGGCCGCCTGCGCTACTTCGTTCAGATTGTGCGGCGGGATTTCGGTGGCCATGCCCACGGCGATCCCGGATGCGCCATTGAGCAGCACGAACGGCAGGCGGGCGGGGAGCAGCACTGGTTCCTTGAAGTTGCCATCGTAATTCGGCCGAAAATCGACGGTGCCGCGGTCGATCTCGGAGAGCAGCAATTCGGCGATGGGCGTCAGGCGAATCTCGGTGTAGCGCATGGCCGCGGCGCCGTCGCCATCTCGCGAACCGAAATTGCCCTGGCCGTCGGCGAGCGGGTAGCGCAGGCTGAAGTCCTGAGCGATTCTGACCATGGCGTCATACACCGAGGAATCGCCATGCGGGTGCAGTTTGCCGAGGACATCGCCAACCACCCGCGCCGACTTGACGTGCTTGGTCCCGGCGCGCAACCCCATTTCATGCATCGCATACAGGATGCGGCGCTGCACCGGTTTCTGCCCATCTTCCACCTGGGGCAGGGCGCGACTCTTGACCACCGACATGGCGTAAGCCAGGTAGGCCTGCTCGGCAAACAGATCGAGCGGCATGGCGTCGTCCGGCAGGCTCGCCGTCGGCGTGGCGCCAGGCAGGTCGGGTGGGGGGGGCGGCGGTTGCTGAGGAAGATTCGCTTCAGCGAACAGATCCGGAGTTTCGTTCATAGATCAGCCTCCACTTTGTTGCCTTCGCGCTCCATCCATTCGCGTCGCCCGCCGGATTCGCCCTTGGCCATCAGCAAGGTAAACATGTTCCGGGTTTCCTGTTCCGCGCCGGGCCGCATGGATACGCGCAGCATCCTGCGCGTGACGGGGTCCATCGAGGTTTCCCGCAATTGTTGCGGATTCATCTCACCCAGTCCCTTGAAGCGCCCAACTTCGATGTGCTCGGGCCGGACCTTCTCCTTGGCCAGACGTTCCCGGATGGCTTCGAGTTCGCCTTCGTCGAGTGCATACAGGCGTCGCGCCGGCTTGCCTTTGCCCTGTGCCGCCACGTCGATGCGATACAGTGGCGGCTGTGCAATCCAGATGTGCCCATGTGCGATCAGGAGCGGGAAATGCCGGTAGAACAGGGTCAGCAACAAGGTCTGGATATGGCTGCCATCGACGTCGGCATCGGCCATGATAATGATCTTGCCGTAGCGCAGGTTGGCCAGCATGTTGTCGGTTGTTTCCGGAACATGCGGTTCGACACCCAGCGCCACGGCGATGTCGTGAATTTCGCGGTTGGCATAGAGTTGTCCGGCATCGATCTCAAAGGAGTTTTGTACCTTGCCGCGCAAGGGCAGGATGGCCTGTGTTTCACGGTCTCTGCCCTGCTTGGCCGAACCACCGGCACTATCGCCCTCTACCAGGAACAATTCGTTGACGGCGATATCCTCGGATTCGCAGTCGGAGAGTTTCCCTGGCAGCACCGCCACACCCGACGACTTGCGCTTCTCGACTTTCTGCGCTGATTTCTGCCTTGCCAGGGCCTGCCGGATGGCGGCTTCGGCGATCTGCTTGCCATGCTCGACATGGCTGTTGAGCCAGCTTTCCAGCAGATCGCGCACCATGCCCGCGACCAGTTTGACGGCTTCCCGGCTGTTCAGCTTCTCCTTGATCTGCCCCTGAAACTGGGGGTCAAGCAGCCTGACCGAAAGGATGAAGGCCATGCGGCTACAGACATCCTCCTGCTGCATTTTCACGCCGCGTGGCAGCAGGGCATGATGATCGACAAAGGATTTTACGGCTTCGAACACGCCGGCGCGCAGGCCGGATTCATGTGTTCCTCCCAGCGGCGTAGGAATCAGATTGACATAGGATTCGCAGGGTACGGCATCGGGATACCAGGCCAGCGCCCAGCATGCGCCTTCGCCAATGGCGTAATCGCCATCTTCCTCGGCGTATTTTTCGCCGGCGAACATCGGTGCGATGGGTTCGCTGTCAGCGGCGAGATCGGCCAGGTAGCCGGGTATGCCATTCGGATAATTCCAGGACTTGCTGACGATGCTTGCATCCGCCTGCTCGATGTCCAGCCTGACCGATACACCCGGCAACAGTACGGCCTTGGAGCGCAACACGCGTTCCAGCGTCGTCAGATTGAACTTCGGCGTATCGAAATATTTCGGGTTGGGCCACAGCCTGACGCGGGTTCCGCTGACTTTTCTGGATTCTCCGAGAATCTCGATGGCCGATACCTGCTCGCCGCCCTCGCTGAACGAGACGTGATGGATTTTGCCGTCGCGCCGCACTTCGACATCGACTCGCAAGGACAGGGCGTTGGTGACCGCCACACCGACGCCGTGCAGTCCCCCCGAAAACGCGTAGGCACTGTTGCCTTCACGCTTGTCGAATTTGCCGCCGGCGTGGAGTCGATTGAAAGCCAGGATCACCACGGGAATCTGTTCTTCCGGGTGCAGCCCGATCGGGATGCCGCGCCCATCGTCGGTGACGGAGGCCGAGCCATCCTGATGCAGCAGGACGTGGATATTCTTGGCATAGCCTGCCAGGGCCTCGTCCGCCGAATTGTCTATGACTTCCTGCAGGATGTGGGTTGGCGAACTGGTATCCGTATACATTCCGGGCCGTTCGCGCACCGGTTCGAGCCCTTTGAGGACACGGAATGAGGATTCGTTGTAAATCTGTTTTGCCATTACTTGTGACCCGTTATTTTGCTTGCGTGACCCCGGACTGCTTCGCCCCTACAATGCCGGCATGAATTTACCAACAGCAACCCCCTATGCCTCGCTGACCCCGGATTGTGTCCTGAATGCGCTCGATAGCCTGAGTTGCCCGGAATATCGTGCAGACGGTCGTCTGCTGGCGTTGAACAGTTACGAAAACCGGGTTTATCTGCTCGGCCTGGAGTCCGGGCCGATGCTGGTGGCGAAATTTTATCGTGCCGGGCGCTGGTCCGACGCGGCGATACTGGAGGAGCACGCTTTTGTTGAGGAGTTGGCTGCGCAGGAACTGCCCGTGGTGGCGCCGCTTCGCATCAACGGCATGACGTTGCACGCCCATGCCGGGCATCGCTTCGCGGTGTTTCCGAAAAGGGGTGGGCGCGCGCCGGAACTCGGCAATGCCCAAACGCTGGGCTGGATGGGGCGTTTTCTCGGCCGCATCCACTCGATTGGCGCGCTGCGGCCTTTTATTTCCCGTCCGGCACTGGATATTGCCAGCTTCGGCGAAGAGCCGCGCGACTACCTGCTGGCCCACGATTTCGTTCCCGACGAATTGTTCGATACCTGGCAGAGCGTGGTGACGCAAGCCCTGGCGGGTGTGCGCCGCTGCTACGAGCGGGCTGGCGATGTGTCCATGTTGCGGCTGCATGGCGATTGCCATGGCGGCAATGTGTTGTGGACGGAGGAAGGCGAAGCGCCCGGTCCGCATTTTGTCGATTTTGACGACAGCCGCATGGGGCCGGCCGTGCAGGATCTGTGGATGCTCCTGTCGGGCGAGCGTGAGGAAATGCAGCGGCAGCTGGCGGAACTGCTGTCGGGCTATCGCCGCTTTTTCGATTTCGATCTGAGCGAACTGCATCTGCTGGAGGCTTTGCGCACGCTGCGCCTGATCCATTACGCCGCATGGTTGGCACGACGCTGGGACGACCCCGCCTTTCCGCAGGCATTTCCCTGGTTCAATACGGTGCGTTACTGGCAAGATCGGATACTCGAATTGCGTGAGCAGATCGCATTGATGGACGAAGAACCGCTGAATCTCACCCTTTGAGCCTGGTGGTCAGGTGCGGCGTCATGATTTGCAGCAGTTGGGAAAACACTTTCGGATTGCCGGCAACGATGTTTCCGGACTGCATGTAAGCATGCTCACCGTTGAGATCGCCGACCAGGCCGCCCGCCTCGGTGATCAGCAATGCGCCAGCGGCCAAGTCCCAGGGACTCAGTCCGAATTCCCAGAAACCATCGAGACGGCCGCAGGCAACATAGGCAAGATCGAGCGAGGCGGCGCCGGGGCGGCGTAGACCGGAGGTTTTCTGGGTGAGGTCGCGGAAAATCGCGAGGTAGGCATCGATATGGTCGAAGCTGCGGTAGGGGAAACCGGTGCCAATCAGCGCTTCATCCAGTTTGGTGCGTTTCGAGACGCGCAAGCGCTTTTCGTTGAGGAAGGCTCCCCCTCCCTTGCTGCCGGTAAACAGTTCGTTGCGATTGGTATCGAAAATCACAGCATGGGTTAGTACACCTTTGTGCGCCAGGGCAATCGAAACGGCATACTGCGGGAAGCCATGGATGAAATTGGTCGTCCCATCCAACGGGTCGATGATCCATTGATAATCGGACTCGCCGGAACTGCCGGACTCTTCTGCTAAAATTGCGTGGCTCGGATAGGCTTCACGTAAAACTTCGATGATCGCGCTTTCGGCGAGCTTATCTACCTCGGTGACATAATCGCTTTGCTGTTTTGCGCTGACTTGCAGTTGGGAAATGTCCAGACTGGCGCGGCTGATGATCTGGCCGGCGCGTCTGGCCGCCTTGACGGCAGTGATGAGCATGGGATGCATGGGAGGTTCCGCTGGTGATCAGCCGCGGGCCAGTGCCTGGAAAAGGTCGAGGCCGTTCGGCAAAGTGGGAATTTTAGTATGAACAGCCCTTCGCCGCTTGAGCACATCCGAATTGTTCTCTCCCGAACCAGCCACCCCGGCAATATCGGGGCAGCGGCGCGCGCCATGAAGACTATGGGCTTGACGAACCTCACTCTGGTCGATCCCAAGCTGTTTCCCCACCCTGATGCAGAAGCGCGCGCCTCAGGCGCTACCGATGTGCTGGCAAGCGCGTATGTTTGCGCCTCTTTGCAGGAGGCGTTGCGCGGCACGGTGCTTGTCGCGGGCCTGAGCGCGCGACGGCGCGATCTTGCCGCACCGTTTCGTTGGGCACGTGATGGGGCTGCCGAATTGCTGGCCGAAATTCGTCCAGACGATCAGCTGGCAACCGAAGTTGCCCTGGTTTTTGGCAATGAAACTTCCGGACTTTCCAATGAAGAACTGGCTTTGTGCCATTTCCCCATCATGATTCCGGCCAATCCTGGATATTCCTCCCTCAATCTTGGCGCCGCAGTGCAACTGATGTGCTACGAATTGCGCTTGGCAGCCGGATCGCCTGGAACTGCACCCAGCGGCGATGCCGTGCTTGCCACGGCGGATGAAGTCGAAGGTTTTCATGCCCATCTTGAACGCGTCGCCATCGCCAGCGGCTTTCTTGATCCGGCCCAGCCCAAACGCTTGCTGCCCAGGCTGCGTCGATTGTTCGGACGGGCCCGGCTGGAGCATGAGGAGGTCAGCATCTTGCGTGGGCTGCTGACGACTTTGGAAAAACCAAAATTGCGACGCTCGGCAAAATCCTCGGATGGACTCAAGAAAAGTTGACCCCTAGCACGGGGATATCTATATTCAGTACCCTAGAACCGAAGGCGGGCGCTGGTGCCCGCATCTGTTGCTGAGGTACCAGACATTACTTATGAATAAGACCCATGTTTAAGCATCTGCGTGAAGATATCGCTTGTGTTTTCGAACGCGACCCCGCTGCCCGCTCGTCCTGGGAGGTGCTGACTTGCTATCCGGGATTACACGCACTGCAGTTGCACCGACTGTCACACTGGCTGTGGGGCGTGCGACTGCGCTGGCTGGCGCGTTGGCTGTCGCATTGGGGGCGATGGGTGACTGGAATAGAAATCCATCCCGGCGCCACCATAGGACGGCGGTTTTTCATCGATCACGGGATGGGGGTGGTGATCGGTGAAACAGCCGAAATCCATGATGACTGTACGCTTTATCATGGTGTCACTCTGGGGGGAACATCCTGGAGCAAAGGCAAGCGCCATCCGACCCTGCAGCGTGGAGTCGTCATCGGTGCGGGTGCCAAGGTGCTGGGTCCGCTGACTGTCGGCGAAGGTGCCAGGGTCGGCTCGAATGCCGTGGTGGTGCGCGATGTGCCGCCAGGAGCAACGGCGGTGGGTATTCCGGCGCGCATCATTACTTCGGAACGCGACCAGTTTCGTGAAGAGAAGGCTGAAAAGATGGGTTTTTCCGCCTACGCGGTCACGCGTACCGAAGACGATCCGGTTGCCAAAGCAATCCATGGTTTGCTCGACCATGCCGTGGAAACCGACCGACGCATTGAGCATCTGCTGGAATTGCTTGAAAAAGCCGGCGTTTCCCTGGAAGATCAGGTCGCCACGGCGGACAAATTCGATCCAAATTATTTAAGCAAGATAGTTGACTAAATTAATCGGGATTAGTATAGTGACCATACCCAATCTCTGAACATTGGGCTCGATGATTTCCCTAATGAAATGAGGTGAATTATGAAGCTGACAACAAAAGGACGTTTTGCAGTGACTGCGATGATTGATCTGGCGCTGCGCCAGGACGACGGGCCGGTTGCACTGGCCGGAATCAGTGATCGTCAAAAGATTTCCTTGTCGTACCTTGAACAACTATTTGGCAAATTGCGGCGCTGCGCCCTGGTATCCAGCGTGCGCGGTCCAGGCGGCGGGTATTGTCTGGCCAAACCCGCCCTGGAGATCTCCGTGGCCGACATCATCCGTGCCGTGGACGAACCGCTCGACGCAACACTCTGTAACGGCAAGGCCAATTGCCTGGATGAAGAGCCCTGCATGACCCACCAGTTATGGACGACGCTGACCAATCGCATGCTCGACTATCTGAGTTCCGTTACGCTGTCCGAACTGGTCGAGCAGCAGCGCAGCAAGATCGGCAGCACTGAGCTCAAGCGCGAACGCGAGCAGCGCATCCAGCAGCGCAGGCCGCGCCGGACCATCTCTGTCGCGACAGTTTGAACTAATCATCGTATGTTTGCGCCTGTCTACTTCGACTGTAATGCGACGACTCCCCTCGATCCGAGGGTGTTGCAAGCGATGCTGCCATATCTGGACGATCAGGCAGGCTACGGCAACGCTTCCAGCCGTCACGAGTATGGTCGCAAAGCACGCCAGGCGATTGACGAGGCGCGCCAGCAGGTGGCGGCCGCAGTGGGTGCCGCTGCCAGCGAGGTGGTGTTCACCAGCGGCGGCAGCGAAGCTAACAACCTGTTCCTCAAGGGGGCTGCAGCAGCCATCAAACCGGGCCCGACGCCGCTGCATCTGGCCATATCCGCCGTTGAACATCCGAGCGTGCGCGAGCCCGCGCGGGAGCTTGCGCGCCAGGGTTGGCACCTGCATGAAGTCCCGGTCGACCAGGACGGCCGGCTGAGCAAGGATGAATTCGCCCAGACTCTGGCTTGCCGTCCGCGTCTGCTATCGGTGATGCTCGCCAATAATGAGACGGGTGTTCTGCAAGACGTTGTTTCACTGGCGCAGCAGGCGCAGCCTCTGGGTTGCTGGTTCCACACCGACGCCGTGCAGGCGCCGGGCAAACTGTTGCTGAACTTTCGCGAATTGAACACTGCCGGTGTCCATGCCATGAGCATTGCCGCCCACAAGATACGCGGACCCAAGGGCGCCGGCGCGCTGGTGCTGGACAAGCGCCTCGATTTGCGTCCGCTGATTGCCGGCGGCGGCCATGAACACGGCCTGCGTTCAGGGACCGAGAATGTTGCCGCCATCGTCGGATTTGGCCGCGCTTGCGAATTGATTAATGCCAATCTGGTGCAAGACAGCGCTGCGTTGCTGGCATTGCGCAAGCAACTCGAGCAAGGCTTGGTTGCCTTGGGCGCCATCATTTTTGCGCAGACTGCCGAGCGTTTGCCCAACACTGTTTATTTTGCCTTGCCGGGTATCGATGGCGAGACCCTGGTAGGCAAGCTTGATCGTGCCGGTTACGCGGTTGCCAGCGGTTCCGCCTGTTCCAGCGCGCAGCCTGAAGCATCGCACGTCTTGCGGGCGATGTCGGTCGCCGACGAACTGGCGCGCGGCGCAGTGCGCATCAGCCTGGGCAGGGAAAACACTGCGGCGCAGGTCGCCGATTTCCTGCTGGTACTTGGCGATACCGCATTCAAATTGCGGCGCCTGACGGCACTGGCCGGCTAACACATTACGATTCAATCTGGAGTGGAAAATGCTTAAATTCCCAATCTATCTCGATTACTCGGCGACCACACCAGTCGATCCGCGCGTGGCCGAGAAAATGATCCCTTACCTCACCGAAAAATTCGGTAATCCTGCCAGCCGCTCGCATGCCTTCGGCTGGGAGGCCGAGGCGGCGGTCGAGGAAGCGCGCGAGCAAGTGGCGGCCCTGGTGGGGGCAGATTCGAAGGAAATCATCTGGACTTCCGGCGCGACCGAGTCCAACAACCTTGCCATCAAGGGTGCAGCGCACTTTTATTCCGGCAAGGGCAAGCATCTGATCACCGTCTCCACCGAGCATAAAGCGGTGCTCGATACGATGCGCGAGCTGGAACGGCAGGGTTTTGAAGCCAGTTACCTGGAGCCGCAGGAAAACGGATTGATTACGCTTGATCAATTGAAGGCGGCGTTGCGCCCGGACACGATTCTGGTTTCAGTCATGGCGGTGAATAATGAAATCGGCGTGATCCAACCGATCGCCGAGATCGGCGAACTCTGCCGCGAAAAAGGAATTATTTTTCACGTCGATGCGGCCCAGGCCACGGGCAAGATGCCGCTCGACCTGGCACAACTCAAGGTGGACCTGATGTCCTTTTCGGCGCACAAGACCTATGGCCCGAAAGGCATCGGCGCGCTCTACGTGCGGCGCAAGCCGCGCATCCGCCTTGAGGCGCAGATGCATGGCGGCGGCCATGAGCGCGGCTTGCGCTCGGGGACGCTGGCGACGCATCAGATCGTCGGCATGGGCGAAGCCTTTCGTATCGCCCGCGAGGAAATGGCGAGCGAGAACGCGCGCATCGGCAAACTGCGCGACAAGCTGCTCAAGGGACTCACCGACATTCCCGAGACCTATGTGAATGGCGACATGGCGCAGCGCGTACCGCACAACCTGAATATCAGCTTCAATTTCGTCGAGGGCGAATCGCTCATCATGGCGATCAAGGACATCGCCGTTTCTTCAGGATCGGCATGCACTTCTGCCAGCCTTGAGCCTTCCTATGTGTTGCGTGCATTGGGACGCTCCGACGAACTGGCACACAGTTCAATCCGCTTTACCCTGGGTCGCTTTACGACGGACGAGGAAATCGATTTCACCATCAAGCTCCTGCATGCGAAAATCGCGAAATTGCGCGAGCTGTCGCCGCTGTGGGAAATGTTTCAGGACGGCATCGATCTGAACACGGTTCAGTGGGCCGCACACTAGGAGAAAAACAAATGGCATATAGCGAAAAAGTCCTCGACCACTACGAGAACCCCCGTAATGTCGGCGCTTTCGGCAAGGAAGACGGCGATGTCGGCACCGGCATGGTGGGCGCACCCGCCTGCGGCGACGTCATGAAGCTGCAAATCAAGGTCGGCAAGGATGGCGTCATCGAGGACGCCAAGTTCAAGACTTACGGTTGCGGTTCGGCGATCGCCTCATCCTCCCTGGTCACCGAATGGGTCAAAGGCAAGACCCTCGATCAGGCGCTGGATATCAAGAACACCCATATCGCCGAGGAACTGGCACTGCCGCCGGTAAAAATCCATTGCTCGATCCTGGCCGAGGATGCGATCAAGGCGGCGGTGGCAGATTACAAGCATAAGCACGGAGCCTGAACATGGCGATGATCACTTTGACTGAGAAGGCGGCCAAGCATGTCGCCGCTTTTCTGGCCAAGCGCGGCAAAGGTATCGGCTTGCGCTTCGGTGTGCGTACTTCGGGTTGTTCCGGAATGGCGTACAAGCTTGAATTCGTCGATGCCGCGAATCCGGAAGACCTGATTTTCGAGAGCCATGGCGTGAAGGTGTTGGTCGACCCCAAGAGCATCCCCTACATCGATGGCACCGAGCTTGATTATGCTCGCGAAGGTCTCAACGAAGGCTTCAAGTTCAACAACCCGAACATCAAGGATGCGTGCGGTTGCGGGGAGAGCTTCAACGTCTGATCCATCAGCCTGAACAATGGAGCGAGTTGCAGAGTTGTCCATTGTTCCTTGTTAGCATCGATATGCCGAGCGACTTCAGCCAAGATCACTTCACCCTGTTCGGCCTGCCACGCCGCTATGGCCTGGATATGGCGGAACTGGACCGCGTGTACCGAGAACTGCTGACCCGCGTTCATCCCGACAAGCATGTTCATTTGAGCGATGCCGAACAGCGTCTGGCAATGCAATGGGCTACCCATGCCAATGAGGCTTACCAGACTTTGCGCCAGCCGCTCAAGAGGGCGCAATATCTGCTGCATCTGGCTGGTGTCGATGTGCAGTTGGAACGCAACACTGCGATGCCGCCGGACTTCCTTGTGCAACAGATGGAATGGCGTGAGACTGTCGCGGAAGTGCGTTCTGCCGGAGACAGCCTGGCGCTGGAGGATCTGCATCGGCGCATCAAGAAGGAAATTGCCGGGCAATTCGAGCGCCTGAAATCGCACTTGGACTTGAAGCCCGATTACCAGGCCGCTGCAGCGACCGTGCGACAGATGATGTTCCAGGAAAAGTTGCTGCAGGAAATCGATGATGCACTGGTCGAATTGGAAGCATAGGGAATAACCGAAACAGCATGGCACTACTACAGATCGCAGAACCCGGCGAATCCGCCGCACCGCACCAGCATCGCCTGGCGGTGGGTATCGACCTGGGAACAACCAACTCGCTGGTGGCGACGGTGCGCAGCGGCATGTCCGTTGTCCTGAGCGACGAACTCGGCCGTACTCTGTTGCCTTCCGTCGTACATTACTCGGCACAGGGCGTCCAATCGGTCGGCTACGATGCCCAGGCGCAGCAATCGCTCGATCCGAAAAATACCGTGGTCTCCGTGAAACGCTTCATGGGGCGCGGGCATAAGGACATCGCCCATATCGAGAGCATGCCCTACGATTTTCTCGATACGGAAGGCATGGTCCGGTTGCGGACCATCGCTGGCGTGAAAACACCGGTCGAGATTTCGGCGGAGATCCTCAAAGTCCTGCGCGAGCGTGCCGAGGTTTCGCTGGGCGGGCAACTGACCGGCGCGGTCATCACCGTTCCGGCCTATTTCGACGATGCCCAGCGCCAGGCCACCAAGGATGCGGCCCGTCTGGCCGGTCTGAATGTGTTGCGCCTGCTCAACGAACCCACGGCAGCCGCCATCGCCTACGGCCTGGATAATTCTGCCGAGGGCATCTATGCGGTGTATGACCTGGGCGGTGGCACTTTTGACATCTCGATACTCAAGCTCTCCAAGGGCATCTTCGAGGTGCTCGCTACTGGTGGCGATTCGGCCCTGGGTGGTGACGATTTCGATCAGCGCGTGTTCTGCTGGATCATCGAGGAGGCCAAGTTGGCGCCGCTTTCTCATTCCGATGCGCGCCTGTTGCTGATGCGCGCGCGCGAAGCCAAGGAGTACCTCACCTACCATGGCGAGGCGCCGATCACGGTCAAGCTGGGCAGCGGCGAATATGTCGATGTGAACTTGACCACAGCCATCTTTTCCACCATAACCCAGAACCTGGTGCAAAAGACGCTGTCACCGACCAAGAAGGCTTTGCGCGATGCCGGCCTGAGCGTGGAGGATGTCAAGGGGGTGGTGATGGTGGGCGGCTCGACGCGCATGCCGCAAATTCAGCATGCCGTAGGCGAACTCTTCAAGCAGGAGCCGCTCAACAATCTCGATCCGGACAAGGTGGTGGCGCTCGGTGCCGCGACCCAGGCCAACCTGCTGGCCGGCAATCGCGCCACAGGCGATGACTGGCTGCTGCTCGATGTGATTCCTCTGTCGCTGGGATTGGAGATGATGGGCGGGCTTACGGAAAAGATCATCCCGCGCAATTCCACCATTCCGATTGCCCGCGCGCAGGAGTTCACGACGTTCAAGGATGGCCAGACGGCGATGGCGATCCAGGTGGTGCAGGGCGAGCGCGAACTGGTGTCGGATTGCCGGTCCCTGGCACGCTTTGAATTGCGCGGCATTCCGCCGATGGCGGCAGGTGCAGCGCGGATCCGCGTGACTTTTCAGGTCGATGCCGACGGCCTGCTGTCGGTCACGGCACGTGAGCAGACCACAGGACATGAAGCGCGCATCGAGGTGAAGCCGTCTTATGGCCTCAGCGATGACGAAATTACCGGCATGCTCAGGGATAGTTTCCTGCATGCTTCGGAGGACGCCTTCCGGCGCGCCTTGCGCGAAGCCCAGGTCGAGGCGCAGCGCCTGCTTGAGGCGACCCAGACGGCGCTCAACGAGGATGCACAATTGCTCTCCATGCTGGAGCGCGCCCACATTGAGAGCTGCATCGCCAAGCTACAGACGGTTTTGATCGGTGACGACCGGCGCGCCATCGATGCGGCCTTGTCGGCCCTCAACCAGGCCACTGTGGAATTCGCCGCGCGTCGCATGAACAAGAGCGTGCAACGCGTCCTGTCCGGCAAGAACATAGCGGAACTCACATGACCCAGATCATCGTCCTGCCCCATGTCGAGCTTTGTCCGGAAGGCGCCGTGATCGAGGCGCAGCCGGGCAAATCCTTGTGCGACACGCTGCTCGAAAACGGCATCGAAATCGAACATGCCTGCGAGAAGTCCTGCGCCTGCACCACCTGCCACGTGGTGATCCGCGAGGGTTTCGACACACTGGATGCGGCGGAAGAAACCGAGGAAGACATGCTCGACAAGGCCTGGGGCCTGGAACCGAATTCACGGCTGTCCTGCCAGACCCTGGTCAAGGAAGATGCGCTGGTCATCGAAATCCCCAAATACACCATCAACATGGCGAAGGAAGGGCACAGCAAATGACGGACACGCCTGGCTCCGGGCTGAAGTGGACCGATACCCTGGAGATTGCCATCCAGCTTGCTGAACGGCATCCGGAAGTGGATCCAAACCGGCTCAACTTTGTCGACCTGATGCGCTGGGTGATGGCATTGCCCGGCTTCATGGAAGATGAACGCCATTGCGGCGAGAAAAAACTCGAAGCGATTCAGCTCGCGTGGATTGAAGAGCGCGAGTGAATTAGAGCGGTAGCGGGGATCGTCATGCTGATAGATACCCATTGCCATATCGATGCCCGAGAGTTTGATGCCGACCGTTCCCTGGTCTTGTCGGCTGCCCGTGCGGCGAGTGTTCTGAAAATCGTCGTGCCTGCCGTCGAGCGGGCCAACTTCGGTGCGGTCGCCTCGATTTGTCGCGAGGATCCGAATTGCGCTGCAGCTTTTGGCATCCACCCGTTATGCGTGGGGCGATCTCGGACGGAAGATTTATCCGCCTTGCGTGAGATGCTGTGCGCACATCCCGCAGTTGCCGTCGGCGAAATCGGTCTGGATTTCTATGTCGAGCAGCGCGACGAACCATTGCAGGAACACTTTTTTGTCGAACAACTGAAGCTTGCGCGCGAACTGGACTTGCCGGTCATTTTGCATGTGCGCCGCGCGGTCGATGCGGTCCTCAAACAGTTGCGCCGCATCAGGGTGGCGGGGGGCATCGCCCATGCCTTCAATGGTAGCCGCCAGCAAGCGGATGAGTTCATTAGACTCGGCTTCAAGCTGGGTTTCGGCGGCGCCATGACTTTCCCCCGGGCCTTGCGCATTCGTGAATTGGCCGCCACCTTGCCGCTGGATGCGATCGTTCTGGAGACCGACGCACCTGACATCCCGCCGCTTTGGCTGGAAGGAAAACGCAACCAGCCTGCCGAATTGCCGCGGATTGCAACGACGCTGGCTGAATTGCGCGGCCTGCCGATGGCAATGGTGGTGCAGGCGACCAGTGCCAACGCCTGCACCGCCTTGCCGAAACTCCAGAGTGTACAGATTGGGATGGCCTGATGAAGGAAGATGCCGTCCGGGGGCTTCTGCGCAAGATGTTTGATGCGGCGGTCGCCGCAGCGCAACCCGATCTCTGTATTCCGGCGCATTTGCCGGATCCGCCGCGCGGACGACTGATCGTCATCGGCGCGGGCAAGGCTTCGGCGGCCATGGCAAGCGCAGTGGAGCGGTCGTACCCGGGCCGGCTCGAAGGCCTTGTAGTCACGCGTTACGGCTACGCGGTACCGTGCCGTCAGATCGAAATCGTCGAATCCGGGCATCCGCTGCCGGATGCTTCAGGGATGGCAGTTGCGCGACGCATGCTCGAACGGGTCGCGGGGCTGACCGCCGCCGATCTGGTGCTATGCCTCATCTCCGGTGGCGGCTCTGCGCTTTTGCCTTTGCCAGCCGCGGGTTTAACGCTACAGGACAAACAGACGATCAGCGCCGCTCTTCTAAACAGCGGCGCCACGATTGCCGAGATTAACTGCGTGCGACGCCACCTGTCGGCGATCAAGGGCGGTCGGCTGGCAGCAGCCTGCGCCCCGGCACGCGTCATCAACCTGATCATATCGGATGTTCCCGGCGATGACCCGATCAACATCGCATCGGGTCCGACGGTCGCCGATCCGACCACCTGCCGCGATGCCATGGAGACGCTGCAGCGCTATCGGATCGAGATGCCACTACAAATTCGCAAGTGCCTGGAAAGCGCAGCCAGCGAGTCGATCAAACCCGGTTCGGCGCAGCTGCCGCAGATCGAAACGCGGTTGGTCGCAACTCCGCAAATGGCGCTGCAAGCAGCGGCCGAAACGGCCGGACGGAATGGCGTGGAGGCGCACATCCTGAGCGATGCGATCGAAGGCGAGGCGCGTGATGTCGGTTCGGTCATGGCGGCTATCGCCGTGCAGGTGGCCAGGCGTGCACAACCCTTTCGTCCGCCTTGCGTGCTGCTGTCGAGCGGAGAAACCAGCGTGACGGTGAAAGGGAATGGTCGCGGCGGGCGTAATGTCGAGTTCCTGTTGTCTATGGGCATTGCGTTGCGGGGGCATCCCGGGATATATGCCCTGGCCGGCGATACCGACGGCGTAGACGGCATGGCAGAAATTGCCGGCGCCTATCTCACTCCCGATTCCCTGACGCGCGCCTGGGCGCTGGGCATGCAGCCGGTTGCGAGTCTGGCTCGCAACGATGCGCACGGATTCTTTGGAGCGCTTGGGGATTCGCTTATCACGGGGCCGACGCTGACCAACGTCAATGACTTTCGCGCGATCCTGATAACCGGCTAGTGGGCTGTAACAATTAAAGCGGGAGTGATGCGCCGTGACGTGTCGAAGTATTTCCATTTCACGGGCTTGGGTTGCTTGTTGTACTGGCGGATATAGCGCATGAGCTTTCTCTTCAGGTCAGGAACCGAAGTGAATAC
>JACRAR010000006.1 GCA_016234745.1 Betaproteobacteria bacterium
CGTCGGGGATATGGCACCTGCTTAACATCAGGTTGTCCGATCTTCGGTTCGTAATACGCCATCGAAGTTCCCCAATTTACTATCCCGGCGTTTCTAGTTCTTCGGCACCATCAAAACAAAAGTGAGTTTTTCAACGGAATATGGCGTGAACTGACCGTCGATTTACACGGTGCATGAGAAAAACAGAGGCTGGGGCTTCTTGGATTTGACTGCGGTGGATCGGATAAGAATAGATTCTTAGTGTTTTTCCCAATAACGCCTATGAGAAAACCCATGATATATTCATAGCGAATATGGGCATCAAAACTCGCCAAAGCATGAGAAAACTTTGAGCCATCCCGGGAGAAGATCGTTTGCGTGTTCTGCTGATACTGTGTCTCTTGATCGGATCTGCCTTTGCTTTCGCCGCGGAGGATGCGGATAAGATTCTTGTTGTTGGCAGTGAGCTGAATTACCCTCCATTTGCGCTGGGAATGACGGACGAAGAGGCAGGTGGCTTCACCGTCGACCTGTGGAAAGCGGTTGCAGCGGAAAGTGGAATCAAATTCGCGATCCGCGTCAGACCTTTTCGTCAGATTCTCCAGGAATTCAAAGAAGGCAAGATCGACATACTCATCAACCTTGCCCGCTCAGAAGAGCGTCGGCAGTTCGCCGATTTCACGGTCCCGCATGTCGTCGTCAATGGAGCAATCTTTGTACGCAGAGGCGAATTCGGCATCCAGTCAGAAAGCGATCTCGCGAACAAGTCCATCATTGTCCTCAACGCCGATCTGGGGCATGACTATGCCGTATCCCAGGGATGGCAGAAACAGTTGGTCCTTGTCGATACCGCAAACGATGGCTTCAAACTTCTTGCTTCAGGCAAGCATGACGCCATGCTGCTGAGTAAGATCGCCGGAATGCAAACTCTTGAAGAATTGAAATTCACGAATGTTTACCCCCTTGCCGCCAAAGCGGGCTTTTCACAGAAATTCTCGTTTGCGGTGCGCAAAGGGGAATCCGATCTCCTTGCGCGCATCAATGAAGGCATGGCATTGACGAAGTCCAACGGCACATACGATGCCTTGTACGAAAAATGGTTTGGTGTTTATGCGGATAAGGAGCTTACCCATAAAGACTTGCTGAAGATCATGGTCATCTGGATCCTGCTCTTTCTCGGCACATTGGGGTTTATGTATTTCAGGCGCCAGGTCGAACGGAATTTGGCTTCAAGCAAACTGGCCGAATCGGAAAAGCTCCTCAAGACCGTGATCGATACTTCGCCACTGCGCATTTTCTGGAAGGACAAGGAATCACAATATCTGGGTTGCAATCCGGTATTTGCGAAGGATGCTGGCGCCGCGGACCCAAAGGAAGTCATAGGCAAGGACGACTTCCAACTCAGATGGGGTGCGCAAGCAGAAACCTATCGGGCAATTGACAAAGAGATTCTGTCATCTGGAATTGCCAAGCTTTCTTACGAAGAAAGCATGCAATCGCCAGACGGTCGCCAGGTGTGGCTGAGCATGTCCAAGGTCCCCCTGCGCCATACCAATGGCGAGATTTTCGGCTTGCTGGGTATCTATGACGATATCACGGAACGCAAGCTAGCTCAGGATGCCATTCACAATCTGGCGTTCTATGATGCCTTGACCCAGTTAGCCAATCGCAGTTTGCTCAGTGATAGGCTGAACCATGCCATTTCAGTAAGCAGACGCAGTGGATGTTATGGGGCGGTGCTTTACCTCGATTTGGACAAGTTCAAACCGTTGAACGACCTGCACGGTCACAAGGCCGGCGACTTGCTGTTGATCGAGGTCGCACTGCGCTTGAGCAGTTGTGTTCGCGAGGTCGATACGGTTGCTCGTGTAGGCGGTGATGAGTTCGTCGTGATACTGACCGAACTGGACAAGGATAAAGCCAAGGCAGCCGCGCTTGCTGGCAATATTGCTGAAAAAATTCGTACAACCCTTGCCGAACCTTATGTTCTGCCTTTTCACCCACAGAGTGGGGCAAAGGGAACCATCCAGCATCTTTGCTCATCAAGTATCGGCGTAGCATTATTCGTCGGGCACGGGGCTGGTCAGGAAGAAATTCTAAAGGCAGCAGACCAAGCCATGTATCAGGCGAAGAAAGAAGGGGGCAACCGGTTTAGTTTTGATCAAGCGGACGCGCCTTGATAGCCCCGATTCTCTTCTCTATTGCTGCTCCAGAATGATTGCCACTTCATTATGACCACAAGCAAGCCAACGCGCATCCTTATTGCCGATGACAACCTCACCATGCGGATGCTGCTGCGGGGAATGTTATTGAGTGACCCGGGTATTGATATCGAAATCGTCGGTGAGGTTGTTGATGGCATTTCAGCGTTTGAAAAGGCAGTTGAGCTACGCCCGGATCTCAAATGATCTCGTGGAATATTTTCAGACTCACTTTGTGATGGAAGAAGGCCTAATGGTGACGCACAAGTATCCCGAGACCGCAGCGCATAAGGCTGAGCATGCTAACTTCGTAAGCAGGGTGCTTGCATTCAAGTCGCGATTTGAAGCAGGCTCAGTAACCCAGTCTATAGCCATACTGACCTACCTCAAGGACTGGCTAATCAACCACATCGGAGCTACGGATAAGGCTCTTGTGTCGCATATCAAATCTCAATAGGTTAGCTGGCAGCGATTGTTATTGGTATTGAACCTCTCGCCGAGAATCACAAATCATAAAGCGCAAGTTGATAGATATCGGCTTCAGACACATGCATTGGGGAACCTAATATGCACCTTGTTGATTGGGTTGGAATTTGGGGCACTCACAGTCAGGGATTTTTATGGGTACTTATCGTCTTTACCAGTCTCGCCTTTGCTCTACCCATCTTTCTCATGCCATTGACTTGGGCTCGATGGCTGCGATGGCGTTTACCGAAGGAACCTGACGGCCATGACCTCGCCGTGTATTTTGGTCGTTGTCTGGGAGCTTTCGTACTCATAGTCGAGCTATTGATGATGAGAGCCGCGATAAGTGGCGAAGGTCTAATTTACACATTCCAGGTATTGATCGCGGTTGCCGTATTCATGGTGATCGTTCATGTCCAGGGCGCCGTGCAGCGCATCCAGCCGATGACGGAAACACTGGAAATTGGGATGTACAGCGGGTTGGGACTACTTGTATTGCTTTTTTACCCTGGTTAGGGTTGTGTTCTCAACCGGGTTGGAGTCAATCGATAGGCTGGGCACGTAATCAGCGATTTCCCGACATTTTTTTTCTGAATCGCCGCAGTCGAAATTGAAGCGGTCCACCATGACGCAGAGCCTATGGCTCCTCTATGGTGCGAAAACTTGACGATTAACATGCCATCGCCATGGGATGATTCTGGATGTGCAACTTCTTATGGGTATCCGAATTATCTGGTAGCCGAGACGCCCTGAAGTACATCCACGTATTTACTTTTAGCGCGGATCGATCTATAGTACATCCATAGTACATCTATGGAGTTGGAAATGCGCACGACCCGGGCTTTCAAGAACGGCAACTCGCAGGCGGTCCGCATTCCTGCCGACCTGGCTTATGAACGTACAGACATCGATCTTGAGATAGAGCGAGAAGGCGACGAAATCAGGATCAGGCCGACACGCCGCCCACTGTCTGGTGTGCTGGCCAAGTTTGCCAAATTCACTCCTGACTTCATGGCCGAGGGCCGGGGCGACCATGAGCAGGGCAAAAGGGATTCCCTGTAATGCCGCGCTACATGCTGGATACCAACATGTGTATCTATTTGATGAAGAATCAGCCGGAGTCGGTCGCACGACGTTTTGCCCAGTGCTATGTTGGTGACGTGGTGATGTCTGCAATCACGTTGGCAGAACTGGAATACGGCCTGGCGGCTTCGCCCAATCCGAAACGGGAGCGCAAGCACCTGGCAAACCTGATTGAGGATATTCCCGTCATGCCTTTCGATGCCGCCGCTTGCGTTGCTTATGGCCCGATCCGATTAGCCACTCGAGACACCAAGAAAGATACCCTGGACAAGCTGATTGCCGCACATGCTGTGTCTCTCAATGCGACTATTGTGACCAACAACGAGAAGGGGTTTTCAAAGTATCCCGGTTTGAAGCTGGAAAACTGGCTGAAGTGATCGCTCGGCAGAATAACCGGGGTTGGCATGCAATCCCCTGACTGGCTGCGTGCGCTGCTGACGCGGCGCATGCTGATCTGCGTCTTTACCGGCTTTTCCTCGGGCCTGCCGCTCTACCTGCTGCTCAACCTGGTGCCGGCCTGGCTGTTCACCGAAGGCATCAGCCTGCGTGAAATCGGGGCGTTGACGCTGATCCAGCTGCCCTACACCTGGAAGTTCCTCTGGTCGCCGCTGCTCGATCGCTACGCCCTGCCCGGCTTCGGCCGGCGCCGCGGCTGGATGCTGCTGACGCAGGCCGGCTTGCTGCTCACCATCATCGGACTCGGCATGCTCTCGCCGCGTCTCGACCTGACCCAGATCATCCTGCTTGCCATCCTGCTCACCCTGCTCTCGTCCACTCAGGACATCGCCATCGACGCCTTCCGCCGGGAAATTCTCAGCGATGCGGAACTCGGCCTGGGCAACTCGGTGCATGTCAATGCCTATCGCATTGCCGGCCTGGTGCCGGGCTCGCTGTCGCTGATCCTCGCCGACCACCTGCCCTGGTCGCAGGTGTTCTGGATCACCGCGCTGTTCATGCTGCCCGGCATGGCCATGGCCTCGCTGGTGAGCGAGCCGAAGCTGGCCAAAGGCAAGCCGAAGACGCTGCGCGAAGCGGTGGTCGAGCCTTTCCGCGAATTCATCGGCCGTGCCGGCGTGCGCGAAGCCTTGCTGATCCTCGGCTTCATCTTTTTCTACAAGCTCGGCGACAGCCTGTGCACGGCGCTGGCCACACCGTTCTATCTCAGCATGGGTTACAGCAAAACCCATATCGGTCTTGTGGCAAAACATGCCGGACTGTGGCCGGCGGTGATCGGCGGCCTGGCCGGCGGCTTGTGGATGGTGCGGCTAGGCATCAACCGCGCGCTCTGGCTGTTCGGCGTCGTGCAGCTCGTGTCGATCTTCGGTTTCGCCTGGCTGGCCTGGCTCGGGCCGCAAGCCAGCATCTCGGCCGCGCAGTTGATCGCCCTTGCTACGGTGATTGGCCTGGAAGCGCTCGGTGTCGGCCTGGGGACGGCGGCATTCGTCGCCTATATCGCCCGTGCCACACATCCGCTCTACACCGCAACCCAGTTCGCGCTATTCACCAGCCTGGCCGCCGTGCCGCGCAGCTTCATCAACGCCGCCGCCGGCTGGCTGGTCGAACAACTCGGCTGGTTCGCCTTCTTTCTGCTCTGCGCCGCGCTGGCCGTGCCGGGCATGCTGCTGCTGCTGTGGGTCGCACCGTGGCAAAAAAGTGACACAAAGCACAAATAATCCGCAACGATTCAACTTTTCTGCCACACGTCCGTTAAGCTGGTTACGGACTGCGCGCTCCAACTTTAACGGAGGCAAGGCAATGGTGATCGTCATGGACATGAATGAAAGCAAGTACATCGCCGGGGAATTCGGCGATTTCGAGGAAGAAGTGCTGAATGCACAATGGCTGCCCCAGCCGGAGCTGCAGCTGGGTTTGCAGGAAGCGGTGCGCGAACCGGAGCCGCGGTCGAACCCGACCGTCGACGTCGAGAGTTTTTTGCGCACGGTGTACCTGAGCCAGGAATAAGCCGCCAGCAAGTAAAAATCGATCTGATATCATGGCGCGCTCCTCTAGAAGGCAGCGCACCATGACGCAGCAACAGCCCCGCACCGAGAGACGTGGCGATTACCTCCACTATCTTGCGATCCCTACCCGCTGGATGGACAACGACATCTATGGCCATGTCAATAACGTTGTCTATTACTCCTATTTCGACACGGTCATCAACGAATACCTGATCCGCGCCGGCGGGCTCGACATTCATGCCGGCAGCGTCGTCGGTTACGCCATCGAGTCGACCTGCCGCTTCCATCGTCCGCTGAGCTTTCCCGAAACCATCGATGCCGGCCTGCGTGTCGGGCACCTCGGCAACTCCTCGGTACGCTACGAAATCGGCCTGTTCCGCCAGGAGGAGGAGAAAGCGGCGGCGACCGGACACTTCGTGCACGTGTTCGTCGATCGCACGACGGAGAAACCAACCACGATTCCGGCCGGCATCCGCGCCTGCCTGGTCGAACTCATCACCCCCCCACAATGATCGGGAAACAATTCGCGATGCTTGCCACAACAGTAATGCTTGCGAGCAGCACCTGCTCGGCCGCAGATTCCGCTGCTTTCACCAGCGATAATCCTTTCCATGCGATCAGCCAACTGCCTTACCAGTGGCCGCCCTTCGATCGGATCAAAGACAACGATTACGCGCCTGCATTCGCCGCCGGCATGCGCGAACAGCTGGGGGAAATCACCGCCATCGCCGACAACCCGGAGCCGGCGGGTTTCGACAACACCATCGTCGCCATGGAGCGTAGCGGGCAGTTGCTGCAGCGTGTGTCGAAGGTATTCTTCAACCTGACCGGCGCCAATACCAACGATGCGCTGGACGCCATCGAGCGCGATCTTGCGCCTAAGCTTGCTGCGCATCGCGATGCCATCATGCTCAATACGCACCTGTTCGAGCGCGTTAATGCCTTGTACCAGCGGCGCCAGCAACTGGCGCTCGATCCGGAATCGCTGCATTTGCTGGAACGCTACCAGACCGACTTCAAGCGTGCCGGGGCGCAATTGTCGGAAAGCGACAAGCTGAAGCTCAAGGACCTCAATGCCGAGCTGGCCCGGCTCAAGACCCGTTTCAACCAGAACCTGCTCAAGGAAACGCGCGCCGATGCGCTGGTAGTGGAGAGCCGCGACGAACTCGCCGGACTGGAAGAGAGCGCCGTCAGTGGCGCTGCCGCAGCCGCCCAGGCGCGCGGCTTGCCCGGCAAGTTCGTCATCGAGCTCATGAACACCAGCGGCCAGCCGTCACAGACCATGCTGAACAATCGCAAACTGCGCCAGCGGCTGCATGCCGCCTCGCTCGGTCGCGGCAGCCACGGCGGCGAATTCGACACCCGCGCCACCGTGCTCGAACTCGCCCGCTTGCGCGCCGAGCGCGCCCGGCTGCTGGGTTATCCGAACCATGCGGCCTACCAGCTCGAAGACGAAACGGCGCAAACCACCACGGCGGTCAACCGCCTGCTCGCCCAGCTCGCACCACCGGCACTGGCCAATGCGCGCAAGGAAGCCGCGGCCATGCAGGAAATCGTCGACGCCGAAGGCGGCGGATTCCAGTTGGCGGCATACGACTGGGATTTCTATGCGGAGAAGGTACGCAAGGCCAGATATGCCTTCGACGAGACGCAACTGCGTCCCTATCTGGAACTCGACAGCGTGCTGCACAACGGCGTGTTCTACGCGGCAAGCCAGTTGTATGGCATCAGCCTGCGCCAGCGTCATGATCTGCCGGTCTACCACCCGGATGTCCGGACCTACGAGGTATTCGATGCCGACGGCAAACCCCTGGCGCTGTTTCTGCCCGACCTCTATGCCCGCGGCAACAAGCGCGGCGGGGCATGGATGAGCAGCTACGTCGACCAGTCCGGACTGTTTGGCACCCTGCCGGTGATCGGCAATCACCTCAACATTCCCAAGCCGCCGGCTGGTGAGCCGACACTGCTGACTTTCGACGAGGTGACCACGCTGTTCCATGAATTCGGCCATGCCCTGCATGGCATGTTTTCCAGCGTGCGCTATCCGCGCTTTTCCGGCACCCATGTGCCGCGCGACTTCGTCGAGCTGCCCTCGCAGATCAACGAAATGTGGGCCATCTGGCCGGAGGTGCTGAAAAATTACGCCAGGCACTACCAGACCGGGGCAACCATGCCGCCGGCGCTGATCGACAAGGTCATCGCCACGAAAAAATTCAACCAGGGTTTCCACACCACCGAATACCTGGCCGCCGCGCTGCTCGACCAGCACTGGCATCAACTCACGCCGGAGCAAATTCCCGACGATGTCGTGAGCTTTGAAACCAATGCATTGAAACAAGCCGGCGTCGATTTTCCGCCCGTGCCGCCACGCTACCGCAGCAGCTACTTTTCCCACATCTTCGGCGGCGGTTACTCGGCCGGATACTATGCCTACATCTGGAGCGAGGTCATGGTGGCCGACGGCGTCGAGTGGTTCAAGGAACACGGCGGCCTGTCGCGCAAGAACGGCGACTGGTTCCGCCAGCAGTTGCTGGCTCGCGGCGGCAGTGCGGATGCGATGAATCTGTATCGAACTTTCCGGGGCCGCGAACCGAAAATCGATCCATTGCTGGAAAGCCGCGGGTTAAAGCCGAAGGAGAAATAAACATCATGGCAAGAACCATCCACGCCGCCTGTCCTCACGATTGCCCCGACACCTGCGCCCTGCTCGTCACCGTGGACGACGCCGGACACGCCGTCCAGGTGCGTGGCGATCCGGACCACCCGACCACGGCCGGCAGCCTGTGCACCAAGGTGGCGCATTACACCGAACGTGTGTATGCGCCGGATCGCCTGCTCCATCCGATGAAGCGTATCGGCAAGAAAGGCGCCGGTCAGTTCGTGCGCATCTCCTGGGACGAAGCACTCGACACCGTTGCCGCACGCTTCAGCGCCATCTGCGCCGACGATCCGCGTGCCATCGTCCCCTACAGCTATGCCGGCACCATGGGCTATGTGCAGGGCGGCTCGATGGACCGGCGCCTGTTCCATCGCATGGGCGCCTCGTTCCTGGAGCGCACCATCTGCTCCACCGCCGGCACCGCCGGCTATGCCGCAACCATCGGCGCCTCCGTCGGCATGGACATGGAGGAATTCGCCAATGCCCGGCTGATCCTGATCTGGGGCGCCAATCCGGTCGTCTCCAGCATCCATCAGTGGCGCATCCTGCAGCAAGCCAAGCGCCGCGGCGCCCGCCTGGTGTGCATCGATCCGCTACGCACCGAGACCGCGCAACAATGCCATCAGCATCTGGCGCCGCTGCCCGGCACCGATGGCGCGCTGGCACTGGCCATGATGCAGGTACTGATCGCGGAAAACCTCATCGACCGCGACTACATCGAGAAAAACACTCTTGGCTTTGAGGCGCTGGCGCAGCGCGCCGCAGAATGGCCGCCGGAACGCGCCGCAGCAGAAACCGGTCTCGCCGCCGCCGACATTCTGGCCCTGGCACGCGACTACGGCAGCATCCGCCCCGCCGCGATCCGCATCAATTACGGCTTGCAGCGCTGCGCCGGCGGCGGCAACGCCGTGCGTGCAATCGCCTGCCTGCCGGCACTGATCGGCGCCTGGCGCGAACCGGCCGGCGGCATCCTGCTCTCGAGTTCGGGAAATTTTCCGGTTGACGGCAAAGCGCTGGAGCGGCCCGACCTCTACCCCGGCACTCTGCCCCGCCGCAGCATCAACATGTCAACCATCGGTGATGCCTTGCTGGATGCCACCGATCCGCCGCTGCGCGCGATCTGCGTGTACAACTCCAATCCGCTGGCCATCGCTCCCGATGGCAGCAAGGTGCGCCAGGGCTTCAGCCGCGAGGATTTGTTCTGCGTGGTGCTGGAGCAATTCCAGACCGACACCGCAGACTATGCCGACATCCTGCTGCCGGCAACGACCCAGTTCGAGCATGTCGATGTGCATCGCTCTTACGGCCATCTCTACATGCTCGCCAACCAGCCCGCCATTGCGCCCCTGGGCGAGGCCAAGCCGAACAGCGAAATCTTCCGCTTGCTGGCGCAGCGCATGGGATTCACCGACGCCTGCCTCGGCGACAGCGACAGCACGATCGCCGCACAGGCCTTCAACACGGACGACAAGCGCAGTGCTGCGCTGCCCTCCCTCGCCACGCAGGGATGGGCCAGGGTCAATGTGCCGAAACCTTTCGCGCCCTTTGCCCGGGGAAACTTCCTGACACCCTCGGGCAAGTGCGAATTTTATTCGGCCCAGCTCGAACGCCAGGGCCACGATCCGCTGCCCTGCTATGTGCCGCCGCATGAATCAACGCGCGGCCCGCTGGCGCAGCGTTTTCCACTCGCCATGATCTCCCCCCCGGCACGTCATTTCCTCAACTCCAGTTTCGCCAACCTCTCACGCTTCCTGGAGGATGAAGGCCGCCCGCGTCTTTTGATCCACCCTGAGGACGCACGCCAACGCGGCATCACAAACGAGCAGAAGCTGCGCGTCTTCAACGATCGCGGTACCTTCCACGCCTGGGCCGAGGTCACCGAGCGCATCCGTCGCGGCGTCGTCGCCGCGCCCTCGCTGTGGTGGCGCAAGCTATCGGGCGACGGCGAGAATGCCAATGCCGTGACCTCGCAGGCGCTGACCGACCTGGGCAGCGGACCGACCTTCTACGATTGCCTGGTGGAAGTCATGGCCTGCCGCCCGGCTTGCAACACGGTCGGATAAGTCTTTTGCACGCAATGCTGCCAAAATACCCGGAACGCGAGCAAACAGCACGTTCGCTCGGCGGTGAACCAGGAATGACCATGTCCCGATCCTTCATCAAATTTCTGTGCGCATTGCTGCTGCCCGTCTGGGTTGATGCCGCGCTGGCCCAACCTCTCGAAGAGGAAGATCTCGCCATGGCTTACGGCGACAAGGCCACCGTCAGCATCGCGACCGGCGCCCGCCAGGATCTGCGCCGCGCGCCGGCGGTGGCGACCGTGATCACCGTCGCGGACATCAAGGCCATGGGCGCCACGGACCTGGACGAGGTGATGGAAACCGTACCTGGTGTGCATGTCACCCGCACCGCGAACCAATACTTTTCGAGTTATGGTTTTCGCGGCATCAACGGTATCCCGACCAATCCCCAGGTACTGGTGCTGCAGAACGGCGTCCAGGTCAACGATCTATACCGTGGCGACAAGGGCGAGGCCTGGAGCGACCTGCCGCTCGAGAACATCGCCCGCATCGAGATCATCCGCGGCCCCGGTTCCGCCCTCTACGGCGCCGACGCTTTTGCCGGCGTCATCAACATCATCACCAAGACGGCGGCGGATACGCCGGGCACCGAATTCGGCGTGCGCGGCGGCTCATTCAATACCCGGAACGCCTGGGTACAGCATGGCGGCAAGCTCGGAGATGTGGATGTGGCGGCCTACCTGCGGGTGGGCAGTACCGACGGTCACAAGGAAATCATCCGTTCCGACGCCGCAAGCAAGCTCGACAAACTCTTCGGCACCCATGCCAGTTTGGCGCCTGGGCCGCTGAATACCGGCTACGATGCCGTCGACGCCGGCCTCGATCTCGGCTACGGCAAGTGGCGGCTGCGCGCCGGCTACAAGCTGCGCGACAACTTGGGCACCGGCGTCGGCGTTTCGTATGCGTTGGACCCGGTGGGCAAGGAAAAAAGTGAGCGCATCAACGCCGATGTTTCCTGGAGCGATGCGCAGTTTGCCCGGAACTGGGGACTGGGCTTCAGCGGTAGCTATCTGCAGTACTCGGAAGACGTGACCACCTTCAACATCTATCCGCCCGGCACCCGCTTCCCCACCGGCGTATTCCCGAATGGCATGATCGGTTCCCCCGGCCGCTGGCAGAGGCAAGTCAGGGCTTCGGGCTATGCCACTTATTCCGGTTTCGCCGGCCACAGCCTGCGTTTTGGTCTGGGCCACGAAGACCTGAATCTGTATGACGTCAGGACGATGAAGAATTTCCTGCTGAACGCTGCCGGTACGCCGGTTCCCAACCCGGTTTCGGGAGTCCTCATCGACTATTCCGGCATCCAGCCGCATCTCGTGCCCCATCGGCGCTTTAACAATTACGTGTACGTCCAGGACGAATGGAACTTCGCCCGCGACTGGACGCTGACCGCCGGTTTGCGCAACGACCATTTCTCGGACTTTGGCAGTACCGCCAACCCGCGTCTGGCGCTGGTCTGGGATGCCAGCCTCGATCTCACCGCCAAGCTGCTTTACGGCCGGGCTTTCCGCGCTCCGTCGTTCGCCGAGCAATACACGATCAACCCGACCGCCAACGGCAACTCGGCCCTGAAGCCCGAGTCCATTCGCACCCTGGAGGCTGCATTCTCCTGGCAGGCGCGCAAGGATGCCCAGATCAACCTGAGTTTCTTCCGCTACGACATGAAGGACACCATACGCGCCATGCCCAATGCCGTGGCGGGAACGGGATCCACCTTCGCCAATACCGGCAAGCAGAACGGTCGGGGCGCCGAACTGGAACTGGTGTGGGATCTCAGCCGCACGGTTCGTTTCAGCGGCAGCTACTCGAATCAGAAAACCATCGACGAAGCCACCAATACCGACGCCGGTTACGCGCCTCACCACCACGTCTATGCGCGGGCCGACTGGCGCTTCGCCGGCAACTGGCTGCTCAGTCCGCAGCTTAATTGGGTCGCGGAGCGCAAGCGCGCCGTCGGCGATACGCGCCCCGCCGTGCCCGACTACACCAGCGCAGACCTGACGCTGCGTGCCGAACGCGGCAAGGGTCAATGGAGCTTCGCCGCTTCGATCCGCAATCTCTTCAATGCGACGGCCCGCGAGCCGACCCTCTACGCGGCCGCGGTTCCGGGCCGGCCCGACATACCGACAAGCCTGATTCCCTACGACCTGCCGCTGCCGGGACGTTCGTTCTACCTGCAGGCAGCCTACTCTTTATGAACCCGGCCGGCGCGACATGATGAAACAATCGACGGCAAACTGGCCGGGGGTGACGATGTGGCAGGACGTCACGGCCGTCTGGCTTCACGTCAAGGCCTGCCGCGTAAATATATGGGGGACTGCGCTGTGCGGTCTCCTGGGGCTCATGGTGGTTGCCGCCGCGACCGCGCTGCCGCCGGGACGAGGCATCGCCGTCATCTACCCGGACATCGGCGAACCCTACCGCAGCGTCTTCGCCAAGATCATCGAAGGCATAGAAGAGCAGACCAGGAGTCGCGTCCCGAGCTTTGCCATAGGCGCCAGCCCCAACCTGCAGGAAATCGCCGGCGAACTCAGCCGCCAGGACATTCGCGTTGTCATCGCGCTGGGACGCAACGGCCTTAAGTTCACCGCCGGCCTCGATCGCAACATCGGCGTCGTCGCCGGCGGTGTGCTCTCCATCCCCGAAACCGAAGCGCGCAACATCTCCGTACACAGTCTGGCGCCCGAACCGGGACTCCTGTTCGCGCGCCTGAATGCCTTCATGCCCGGCGCCCGGCGCGTCTTCGTCGTGTACGACCCGAACCAGAATGCCTGGCTGATGCGCCTGGCCAAGGAAGCGGCGCGTGCGCGCGGCCTCGAACTCGTCAGCTTTGAGGCGTCCGACCTCAAGACGGCACTGCGCTTCTACCAGGATATCCTCGCCAGCGCCGACCCGCGCACGGACGCGCTCTGGCTGCCGCAGGACTCGACCACGGTGGACGAAGGCGCCGTGCTGCCGCTGGTCCTGCAGGAGACCTGGACGCGCAACCTCGCCTTCTTCTCCAGCAACGTCGCCCACGTCCGGCGCGGCGCGCTGTTCTCGCTCTATCCCGACAACGCCGAGATCGGACGGCAGCTGGCCAATTCCGCGCTCGGCTACATTGCTTCGAACGGCCAGGGGCCGCGCGGCGTTTTTCCGCTGAAGGCCGTACTGCTGGCCGTCAACGTCCGCACCGCCGGCCACCTTGGCGTGAACCTCGCCGACAAGCAGAATTTTGACCTGGTTTTTCCAGGGCGGTGACGGACTGCCAACATGCCTCTCGACTCCCGCCTTCTCCGCGACACACCGTTCAAGCAGCAGCTGAACATCGTCGTCACCGTGGGTGTCCTCTTCTTTGCCCTGGCCTCCTCGCTGCTGACCTCGTGGCAAGGCAGCCACCAGATACGCCGCAACCTGCTTGAGCAGGGCGAGCACATCGCCGGGAACCTCGCCAGCCAAAGCAAGCTCGCCTTGCTCTATGCCTCCGCCGAAAACGCCGACGTGGCCATCAGGACCGCGCTGTCATTCCCCGATGTCATGCGCGTGGAAATCCGCCATGCCAGCGGCCGGCCGCTGATCGTGGGCGGCGAGCAGGCCGCCGAGAACGAGGCGCCGCTGGTAGACAAGGGCATCCGCCGGGCCTACCTGGAAACGGAAACCGGCGAGGACTGGCGTTTCGTTGCGCCGGTGCTGAGCGAGGGCGACAACTCGCCGTTCGCTGTCGTGGAACGCAAGGAGGAAGTTCTCGGCTTCGTGCGCGTAGTGCAAAGCAAAGCGACGCTATCGCGCATGCTGACGCAGATCTTCCTGCTCAACCTCGCCATCTCGCTGGTCTTCGCCGTCGTCTTCCTGTTCGTCCTGCGCAAGCTGGCCGACAGGCTGACGCGCCCGATCACCGAATTGTCCGAGGCCATGGCACGCACCGAACGCGGCGAGTCGAACGTGCGCGCCGGGGTTGGCGGGCCGAAGGACATCCGCGATATGGCCCAGGCCTTCAACAGCATGATCGCCACGCTGCAGGAACGCGAGCAGGCATTGCGGGAAAGCAAGGAAAGCTACAGCGAAGTGGTGAACAGCGTCAAAGAAGTGATTTTTCAGACCAACGCCGCTGGAGAGTTGTCTTTCCTCAATATGACCTGGGTAGAGATTACCGGCATTGATGCGGATCAGGCCATCGGCCAGCCGATGGCGCAATACTTCGTCAAAGAGGATCGGTCGCGCGTCGTTCTGTGCATGGAGACCCTGAACCGGCACGAGGCATCGAAGTGCCGGTTCGAAGCGCGCTATCCGCGTCAGGACGGCAGTCTCGGCTGGTTCGACGTGGCCCAGCGCGCACGCTATGATGCGGCAGGCAGGTTCGCCGGCACCTCAGGCACCCTTGACGATATCACCGAGCAGAAACATGCCGAGGAACGCATTCACTTCCTTGCCTACCATGATGCCCTGACCCGCTTGCCGAACCGCATGCTGGCGCAGGACCGCTTCGAACAAGCCATGGCTCTGGCAGACCGCGCGCACACGAAAGTGGCATTGATCTTTCTCGACCTCGACAATTTCAAGACCATCAACGATTCGCTGGGGCATTTGACCGGCGATGAACTCCTCAAGGAAGTCACCCGGCGGCTGACCGAATGCGTGCGCGACACGGACACGATCAGCCGCCTCGGCGGAGATGAGTTCCTGGTTATTCTGCCCGCGTTGCATGATGCCGATGCCATCGCCCCGGTGATTGTCAATCTGCTTGCCCGCATGGTGGAAGGTTTCGAAATCGGCGAACAGGAACTCAATACCTCGGCCTCCATCGGCATTGCCTTGTATCCCGACGACGGCACGGACTTCGATGCCTTATTGAAAAAGTCCGACATGGCGATGTATCGCGCCAAGGATGCCGGCCGCAATACCTACCGTTTCTTCGACGACCAGATGAACGTCGAAGCCGTCGAGCATCTGCGCATGCGCAACGGCCTGCGCAAGGCTTTGGAACGCGATGAGTTCGTGCTGCACTACCAACCGCAGATCAATATCGCAAACGGCACCCTGACCGGGGCCGAAGCGCTGATCCGCTGGAACCATCCGGAAATGGGCATCGTGGCGCCGGCCCGCTTCATCCCGATCGCCGAGGACAGCGGGCTCATCGTCCCGATCGGCGAATGGGTTCTCTACGAAGCCTGCCGCCAGGCGGCAGCCTGGGGCAAAGCGGGCATCCAGGGCCTGGTGATTGCCGTCAATCTGTCCGCCGTGCAATTCCGGCGCGGCGATATCGAGCAGTCGGTGATCCGCGCGCTCGAAGCCTCGTCTCTCGACCCCACCCTGCTCGAACTGGAACTCACCGAATCGATCCTGATCACCGACAGCGAGAACGTCCTCGCCACCGTCCAACGCTTGAAACGGCTCGGCGTCAAACTCTCCATCGACGACTTCGGCACCGGCTACTCATCTCTGTCCTACCTGAAGCGCTTCCAGGTGGACAAGCTCAAGATCGATCAGTCCTTTGTACGCGACCTGGTGACTGATGCCGAAGACGCAGCGATCGTGCGCGCCATCATCCAGATGGCGGACAGTTTTGGACTGAAGACGATTGCCGAGGGAGTCGAAACCGAGCACATCCTCAGACTGCTGCGCGAGTTCGGTTGCGATGAGGCCCAGGGCTACTACTTCGCCCGCCCGATGCCGGCCGGGGAATTGCCGACTTTCCGCTCCGCCCTGCGGACCCATCCCCAGCTTGCCGCGCTCGGCGGCCGCGACCTGTCCAGCGCCTGAAAAGAGGCCGCAGCCGGTGCATCGACCCCCTGCGCACAGAAACCGCACAGCAATGAAAACTCACGGCTTGCAACCAGCTATCAATCGCCGTTCAACTTTTCCGATTGCAGCGGATCAAGGCGGACTCACTCCGCATGGAACCGAATCAAATTGGCTCCAGAATTTTTGGCCTGGTACATCGCAATGTCGGCCCATTTCAAAATATCTTCTTGCGTGGCTTTGTGGTTGCCGAACAACACCACGCCAATGCATGCCGTGCAGCTATGCTCAACCACAAAATCTTCTTGCTCTGACTTCCTGATCTTCAGCAGATAGGGATTTGCCAAAGCGACGCGGATTTTCTCTGCAACCATCAGGGCTTGCGACGTGGCTTTGTCTTTGTCAATATCCAACTCTTCCAGCATCACCACAAACTCGTCACCGCCAAAGCGAGCGGCGGTGTCAATCTGGCGCACGCAACCGGTCAGCCGCTCGGCCACCTCGATCAGCAATAGATCGCCAGCGTCATGTCCGTGCTTGTCGTTGAGTGCCTTGAAGTTGTCCAGATCGAGGAACATCAATGCGCCATGAAACTTGCTGCGTTTGCTGGCTGCCAAGGCATGATTCAATCTGTCATCCAGCATGTGCCGGTTGGGTAATTTGGTTAGCCGGTCATAAAAGGCAAGATGACGCACTTGTTCTTCCGTTTTCTTCTGCTCAGTGATGTCCTTGATCACCAAAACACGCTCGTTGATGAATTTTTCCTTCAGCAAAGGCGATACCGATACGCTGACTATGACATCGGGATTGGTTTTGATGCGCAGGCTGCATTCAAAGGTTCGTTGTGTCAGCAGGTCATCCATGAGGTTGCCGAACATCGCGTCAGTGACGAATACCTCATCCAGTGCGCTCCCCTCGATCTGCGCCATTGCCACGTTATTGCTGATCTGGCGCATCGCCAAATTGCTGCGCAGAATACGGCCGGTCTGGTCCACCACCATGACTCCCTCGTTGAGAGAGTCGATGACCGATTCGACGTAATCCCGGCTGACCAGTGTGCGGGAAAGTTCTTCTCCCATTTGGTTGAAGGCTCTTGCAAGGTCACCGATTTCATCCGCTGTTTGCAGTTCGGCGCGAGCTTCAAGATTACCGGTTCCCAAGCTCAGGGCGGCCTGGCGCAGCGAACCGATTGGTTTCACCATGCGCATGGCATGCCACTTGCCGCCAACAATTGCGATCAGTATCGAACCGCATACGGCAGCGACAAGCCAAGCCAGATGCTTCATCAACTGGGAGTGGACTTTCTCCTGTTGTTCATGAAACTCTCGCTCCTCGTTGGCGGCAGCCTTGGCAATCAAGTCGTTCAGGGCTGCCAGCGCCGCGCTGACTTGTACCAGTTGGCGATGAAAAGCCACTGCCTCCCTTAAATGGTCGTAGGCAGGCAATGCCTCGACCGCCTTTTCGAAAGCTCGCACAGAGTCTTCAATTTCCTTGGCAGTGCCCAGTTCATGGGGAAAGTATTTTTCAACCAACCGGTGGTAATCCGCCACCGCAGCCGCGATATCGGTCAGGGGAATTTGGAGCTTCGGCGCATTCCCGGCAGGCGCGGCTTCCTGGTTGATCGATTGCACGGCCACAGAAAATGCGAGCATGGTTGCTGCCATTCTGATGCGCTCGAGCGCAGTCAGCACCGGCTGAGTGCGATTGATGGCGCTGTCAAAGGATTGTGTAATGGCGCTTAGGCCGTTATATCCGGTCAGCCCGACCACCAGAACAAGCATGGCTATCAGGACATAGCCGGAAAATATCTGCTTGTGAAGTTTCATGGCGTGATGGCTGCAAAGGCGGAAGATTGAAGATGAACCTCGAAACGGTCTGGTGTCTAACTGTCTCCTCTAACCCGCGAAGTGATCCACAACCCGGTGAGAAATCCATATCGTCGCAACGCCCGCGGCGATCAGCAGGACTTGCTGCAGGGTCGCCTTGAGTTCGGTGCGCTTGTGCAAGCCGGGGATCAGGTCGGCGACGGCGACATAAATCATGCTCGCCGCGCCCAGCGCCAGAAATACCGGGACCGCGCTTTGCGCCTGGGACAACGCGTAATACGAGAGCATTCCGCCGGCCAGTGTCGCCAGGCTCGAGATCAGGTTATAGAGCAGCGCCTTGGCCCGCGAATAGCCGGAATGCAGGAGGATCACGAAGTCGCCGACTTCCTGCGGGATCTCGTGGGCAATGATGGCCAGCGCCGTGATGATGCCAAGCTGGACGCTTTCCATGAAGGCGGCGGCGATCAGCACGCCGTCGACGAAATTATGGAAGGTGTCGCCGATCAGGATCAGCAGGCCGCTGCGGCCGCCGTCGAAGGATTCATGCCGGTGGGCATCCTGCAGCTCGTGCCCCTCGCAGGCCTCGGTATGGCAGTGGCGCCACAGCACGAGTTTTTCGAGCACGAAAAAAGCCAGGATGCCGCCCAGGACGATTGCGCAGGTGGTCGAAGCATCCGAAGTGGCCGTGATGGCTTCCGGCAGGACCTCAAGGAATGCCGCGCCGAGCAGGGCGCCGATGGCGAAGCTGACGAGTTGCGATACCCAGGCGGCGCCAAACGCCAGAGCGAACAATGCGGCAGCGAGTACCGACAAGACGCCGCCGGCAACAGAGGTAACGATGATCCAGAGTAGAACTGACATGGCGCCTGATTATACGGGAAGCCTCAGCCGGCCCTTATTCGAGCCAGATGCAGGACGCCATGCGTCCGGTGATGCCGTCGCGACGATAGGAATAGAAGCGTTGCGCATCCTCATAAGTACACCAGGAACCGCCTGAGACGCGCTGCAATCCCAACCCGGCCAGGCGCTGCCTTGCCAATCGATACAAGTCGCATAGCCATTTGCCCTGACCATGCGCTACGAATGCCTGTTCCGCCGCGCCGTCATGGCGGCAGAAAATATCGCGCACATCGGCGCCGACCTCGAAGGCATTCGGGCCGATCGCCGGACCGAGCCAGGCCAGCATGCGTGCCGGCTCGATGGCCATGGCGGCAACACAGGCCTCAATCACGCCGGCCGCCAATCCGCGCCAGCCGGCGTGCACGGCGCCGATGACACTGGCATCGTCGGCACACAACAGCACGGGCAGGCAGTCGGCGGTCAACACCGCGCAGACCCGGCCGGGACTGCGGGCGATGCAGGCATCGGCAACCGGACCCGCAGGGGCCTGCTCCGCCACCCGCACGCGGATCCCATGCTCCTGCTGCAGCCAGAGCGGCTCGGCAGGCACATGGAACGGTGGCAGGCGCAGCAACGCACGATTGGCAACCACAGCCTCGGGATCATCGCCGACATGGGCGGCCAGATTGAGGCCGGCATAAGCGCCCAGGCTGATGCCGCCGCTGCGCGTGGTCGCCAGTGCATGTACCGCCGCTGGCGCATCCCAGTCGGGTCTGATCCAGTCCAGGCTCATGGATTCGCGCGCAAGGCATCCAGCAAGTCGGCAAAATCCCTGGGCAACGACGACTCCCAACTCATTTCCTCATGCGTGCGCGGATGCAGCAAGGTCAGCCGCCAGGCATGCAGGGCCTGGCGCGGGAAAGCCGAGAGCAGCGCATTTCCGCCACCGCGGCGGCCATAGACCGGGTCGCCAACCAGCGGGTGCTTGATCGAGGCCATGTGCACGCGAATCTGGTGGGTGCGCCCGGTTTCGAGGCGGCACTCGAGCAGGGTGGCAGCGGCAAACCGTTCGCGCACGCTGTAGTGGGTGCGCGCCTCCTTGCCCCGCTTCCCCTGCTCCGCCACCACCGCCATCTTGGTGCGCTGGGTCGGGTGACGCGCGATCGGCGCATCAACGCTGCCGGCTGAGGCAACGGCGCCATGTACCAGGGCCAGGTATTCGCGTTTCACGCTGCGCGCCTGAAGCTGCCGCACCAGGTCGGTCTGCGCAGCAAGGGTCCTGGCGACCACGAGCAGGCCGCTGGTTTCCTTGTCGAGGCGATGCACGATGCCGGCGCGCGGAATCTCGCTGAGTTCCGGGGCATGGTGCAGCAGGGCATTCAGCAGGGTGCCCCGCCAGTTGCCGCTGCCGGGGTGGACCACCAGTCCAGCCGGCTTGTCGATGACGAGCAGATCCTGGTCTTCATGAAGCACGCTCAATGCAATCTCTTCGGCCACATGGGAATTGGCGGCAGGATCGGCTGCGGCAGTGACGCAGATGGTTTCGCCGCCCCACATCTTGTGCTTGGCATCCGGGCAGGACAGTCCCGCGACGCTGATGCGCCCTTCGCGCAGCCAGGCCTGCAGGCGGCTGCGCGAATGTTGCGGCAACAGACGCACCAGCGTCTGATCGAGGCGCAATCCGGCGTATTCGGACGGAACCGTCAGGCACTCGGTCGCAGCAGGGTGCTCATCGGCGCTTGCGCTATAATCCGGCGGGTTCGATTGCGGGGCATTCATCATGCATAGTGTAGCGGCTAAAGCAGTATTTTTCGCGCTTCTCGTCTCACTTCTGGGCGGTTGCGGCCTGCTGCCCGACCAGAAGGATGAAACCGCCGGCTGGTCGGCGGAGAAGCTGTACACCGAAGCCAAGGACGCGATGAATGACGGCGCCTACGACAAGGCCATCAAGAATTTCGAAAAGCTCGAGGCACGTTATCCCTATGGTCGCTACGCCCAGCAGGCCCAGCTCGAAATTGCCTATGCCTATTACAAGCAGCAGGAGCCTGCCTCGGCAGTGACGGCTTGCGATCGATTCATCCGCCTCCATCCCAACCACCCGAACGTGGATTACGCCTACTTTCTCAAGGGGCTGGCGAACTTTGGCGAAGACCTCGGCATCCTGGCCAAGCTCAGCATGCAGGACCTCAGCGAACGCGATCCCAAGGCCGCACGGGATTCCTTCGATGCCTTCAAGGAACTGGTGGTCAAGTTTCCCGACAGCAAATACGCGGAAGACGCCAGGGCGCGCATGAATTACCTGACCAATACCCTGGCGCAGCATCATGTGCATGTGGCGCGCTACTATTACAAGCGCGGGGCCTACATTGCCTCGATCAACCGCGCCCAGACCGCGCTCAAGAACTATCCCGGCTCACCGGCCAACGAGCAGGCGCTGTATGTCGTCATGAAATCCTACGAAAGCCTGGGAATGAAGGATTTGCGCGACGATACGGAACGGGTGTTGCGCAAGAATTTCCCCAAGAGCGAGTTGTTTGCGCAAGGCCTGGACCAACCCGACCCCTGGTGGAAACTCTGGTAGCTTAACGGCATGCCTTTACAGATTGACAGCCCGGCGCTGTGCATCGCCATCGTCGGCACCGGTGCAATGGGGCGCGGCATCGCCCAGATCGCCGCCCAGGCAGGCATCCGCGTCCTGCTTTACGACGCCTTGCCGGGAGCCGCACGAACCGCTCATGCCGGCATCATCGCCACGCTGGCCAAGCTCGCCGAAAAAGGCAAAATTTCTGCCGCGGCACTGGCCGAGACCAGCGCCCGGCTGGAAATCATTTCCCATCAGGAACAGCTGGCACCGGCGCAGGTTGTCGTCGAGGCCATCGTCGAGAACCTCGATGTCAAGCGCCAGCTCTTCAAGCAACTCGAGGAAATCGTCGCGGCTGACTGCATTCTCGCCACTAATACCTCGTCGTTGTCGATCACGGCCGTTGCGGCTTCCTGCAAGCATCCCGAGCGCGTCTGCGGTTTCCATTTCTTCAACCCCGTGCCGCTCATGAAAATTGTCGAGGTGGTCGACGGCTTGCTCACCGCGCCCTGGGTCAGTGAAGCGCTCCTGGCTCTCGGCCAGCATTTCGGGCATCTGGCGGTGCGTGCCAAGGACACGCCGGGGTTCATCGTCAATCATGCCGGACGCGGCTTCGTCACCGAAGCCTTGCGTTGTCTCGGCGAAGGTGTCGCCGAGTTTCATGACATCGACCGCATCATGCGCGATGCTGCCGGTTTCCGCATGGGACCTTTCGAACTCATGGATTTGACCGGGCTCGACGTTTCCCAGCCGGTGATGGAATCGATCTATCACCAGTATTACGAAGAGCCGCGCTACCGGCCTTCACCGCTGGCGGCGCAACGGCTGGTGGGCGGTGTGCTCGGACGCAAGACCGGACGCGGCTTTTACACCTATGTCGAGCAGCAGGCGCAGTCGATCGCCTTGCCGCCGGCACCGGCACAGCGTCCCGACCAGGTCTGGATCAGCCCGGCGCATCCGGCCTGGCACAAGGCGCTGACAGAACTGGTGCAGCGCCTGGGCGGCAAAATCGATCACAACCCCAGGCCTGCACCGGATGCCTTGTGCGTCCTGACACCGCTCGGCACCGACGCGACGACGCTGTGCCAGGCCGGAGGCCTGGATGCGCGACGCTGCATCGCGATCGACTGCCTGTTCGGACTGGAGCGTCACCGCACCTTGATGAGCACGCCGCTGACCACAACCGAGATGCGCGACGCCGCGCACGGCCTGTTTGCCGCCGACGGCGTGCCGGTCTCACTGATCCGCGACAGCGCCGGCCTGATCGCCCAGCGCATCGTCGCCTGCATCGTCAACATCGGCTGCGAAATCGCCCAGCAGCGCATCGCCAAACCATCCGACATCGATCGCGCGGTTCAACTGGGCCTGGGCTATCCGCAAGGACCGCTGACGCTCGGCGACAATCTCGGCCCGGACAAGATTCTCGCCATCCTGACCGCCATGCAGGATTTCTATGGCGATCCGCGCTACCGTCCCAGCCCCTGGCTCAAACGGCGCGCACTGCTCGGAGTTTCCCTTCTTACCGAGGAACAATGAAATCCATGTGGCTGCGCGGGCCGCTGTACGTGCTGAGTTTCATCGCGCTTGCCAGCCTGGTCGCCTTCCAGTATTTGAGAAGCTCCCTGCCGCAGATCTCCGGCACCTTGTTCGTACCCGGCCTGCAGTCATCCACTGAAATCCAGCGCGACCGCCACGGCATTCCCCACATCTATGCGCAGACCCTGCGCGATGCCAATTTTGCGCTGGGCTTTGCGCACGCCCAGGATCGCCTGTGGCAGATGGAGATGAACCGGCGCATCAGTGCCGGGCGTCTCGCCGAGTTGTTCGGCCCGGTCTCGCTCGATACCGACCGCTTTCTGCGCACGCTCGGCATACGCCGGGTCAGCCTGGCCACCTGGGACAAGCTCGATGCCGATACGCGCAGCATCTTCGAAGCCTATGCCGATGGCGTGAATGCCTTCCTCGCCATCAACGACAAGCCGCTGCCACCCGAATTCGTGCTGTTGGGTCATCGTCCCGAAGCCTGGACCGCGATCGATTCTGTCGCCTGGATCAAGATGATGGCCTGGGACCTCAACAGCAGTTGGCGGCCTGAACTATTGCGCATGCAATTGGCTGGCCGGTTGTCCACCCGGCAGATACAGGAATTCCTGCCGCCCTATCCGGGCGATGCGGCGCCAGCCCTGCCCGACCTCGGCGCACTCTATGCGAACTTCGCCGCAGCGGCCACCCGGATCGCCGCCGCCGCGCCAGCGCAACCGCCGGAAGGCATCGGCTCCAACAACTGGGTCGTCGCCGGCAGCCGCAGCACCAACGGCAAGCCCCTGCTGGCCAACGATCCGCATCTCGGCCTGACCGCGCCGGCGGTCTGGTACTTCGCCCATCTCGATACGCCGACCGAACGCGTAATCGGCGCCACCCTGCCCGGCGTGCCGATGGTCGTGCTCGGCCGCAATGATCGTATCGCCTGGGGTTTCACCAACACGGCACCGGATGTCCAGGATCTCTTCATCGAGCGTCTCGATCCCGATGATGCGGCACTCTACGACACGCCGGAAGGCAAGCGACGCTTCGTCACGATCAACGAACGCATCAAGGTCAAGGGGCAGCCCGACACACTGCTGGCGGTGCGCATTTCGCGCCACGGACCGATCATTTCCGATGCCTTTGCCGAAGCCGCGCGCACCACGCCCAAAGGTTACGCGCTGGCGTTCGCGTGGACCACGCTGCGCGAGGACGACCTCAGCGTGCAGGCACTGGTCCGGCTCGGCCGCGCCAGGAACTGGGATGAGTTCATCGGGGCAATGCGCGATTTCCACTCCCCGCAGCAGAACATCGTTTATGCCGATGTCGCAGGCAACATCGGCTACATCGCGCCCGGCCGCGTGCCGCTGCGTCGCGCCGACAACGACCTCAACGGCCTCGCCCCCGCCCCGGGCTGGCTTGCGCAATACGACTGGCAAGGCTTCATTCCCTTCGATGAACTGCCGCGCCAGTTCAATCCCGCCTCGGGAACGATTGCCACCGCCAACGAAAAGATTACGCCCCCCGGCTACAAGCATTGGATCACCTCGCAGTGGGAACCGCCTTTTCGCGCCATGCGCATCGCCGAATTGCTGGCGGCACGACCGCGGCATGACCTGGCCAGCTTTGCCGCCATGCAGGCCGACATCCGCTCGCTGTATGTGCGCGAAGCCCTGCCACTGCTGCTCGCGGCACCTTTGGGAAGTGCCGCTGCCCAACGCGCCGCAGCCTTGTTGCTCGACTGGGACGGCAGCATGGCGAAAGAACTGGTCCAGCCCTTGCTGGTCAGCGCCTGGCTGCGCGAACTGACCCGCCTGGTGTATGCCGATGAACTGGGTGAATTGTTTGCCGCAAACTGGGCCGAACGCCCGCTTTTCATGCTCAACGTACTGCGCGATCATGAGGGTCAAGGACGCTGGTGCGATGACATCGGCACTCCGCAACGGGAAAGCTGCGCCGAGATGATCGCACACGCGCTCGATCTCGCACTGGCCGATCTCGGTCGGCGCTTCGGCGCGGATATGAACCAATGGCGTTGGGGCGACGCCCATGTCGCCGTCTCCGAGCACCGGCCGTTCAGCCAGCAGGCATTGCTGGCGCCCTGGTTCGAACTGCACCAGCGCGTCGCGGGAGATACCTGGACGCTCGCGGTCGGCCGCACCGCGCCCAACCATCAGACGCAACCCTATGCCACGCGCCATGCGGCGAGCCTGCGGGGGATTTACGATCTGGCCGATCCCGATCGTTCGCGCTACATGCATTCCAGCGGACAGTCGGGCAACCCCTTCTCGTCGCTGTATGGCAACTTCAATGCGCCCTGGGCAGCGGTGGAATATTTGCCCATGAGCATGAATCCGGCAGACATCGCCCCGCATCAACTCGGCGCGCTCAGGCTGCTGCCCCGAGCAGCGCCTTGAGCATGCCGGACATGCCGCAAGCAGCAGCCGCGAAATAGGAACCGCGCTATTCGTCGGCGGTTACCAAGCCTTGCTCTTGTGGCAGGAATTGCTGCAACTCCGCGACGCGGCATTCCAACCTGTGTTGCCCACCACATTCTTCGTCCCGTCATTATGCGTTGCGGCGCTTGCGCTTGTCGTGCCATAGCCCGTGCCATGACAAGTGGCGCAGGAAATCCCTTCGCCGCGGTGTTTCGCATGGTGACCGGTCGCGGGAGGAATGGAATGGCAACTTCCGCAGGCCGGCGCTGGTGATGGTGTTGGTGTTGGCGATGGTGTCGGATTGGGCGTCGGGGTTGGGGTAGTAGGAGTCAGTGCCGTGACGATGGCTTGCACCTCGGTCACGCTCAGTTTCGACAAGGAACCCATGTTGCCGATACCGTTGTTGATGGCACTCTGCAAGCGGGCGATGGTGATGCCCTGCTTGGCGGATGCCGCCAATGCGCCGTGGCAGCCGGCACAATGGGTCGCATAGAGCGCTGCGCCATCTGGAGTAGCGCCAGGAGTCGGAGTGGGGGTCGGAGTAGGGACGGGGGTCGGTGTGGGCGTTGGTGGTGGCGTGGAGGGGTTCAGTGCGCTGGCAATGGCTTGCATGTCTGCCGCACTCAAGCTGGCCAGTGCGCCCATTCCGCCTACATTTCCGCTGATGGCATTCTGCAGTCGAACCGTCGTAATGCCGCCCTTGCTTGACGAGGCCAAGGCACCGTGACAGCCAGCGCAATTGGCGGTGTACAAGGCCGCGCCGTCAGGAGTTGACGTCACGGGTGGCGTGGTGGGCGAACCTGCAGGCGGCGCTGCGGGAGGTGTTGCCGGTTGAGCCAGCAGGGCATCGCTGATCGACTGGAGATCCGCAGTTGAAATCCCGCTGAGCATGCCCATGCCACCGCGGTTGGCGGCAATGGCGCTTTGAATGGCGCCGATGCTGGCCGTCCCTTTGAAATTCGGGCTGCTGATTGCACCATGGCAACCGGCGCACTTGGCGGTATACAGGGAAGTTCCGGATGCAGGTGCCGGGGTTCCGCTGCTTGAGGGCAGGTTGCCGGTGATGACACTGCCTGCTGCAAGATTGGTGCAGGGTGCGGCGAAAACCAGGGCGTTATTCTGCTTGTTGGTGATGGTGACCGTGCCCTTGGCAATGCTGATGGCCACTGCATCGAGCAAGGCGTCGACGCCGGTATGATTGGCACTGAATTGACCGGTGAGGATGTTGGCGGTGACACCGTACTGCTCCAGCAGCGGCGCCAGATTTTTGTGCAGGGCGGCGACGGCATCGGACATTTTGGCAGCCGCTGCGTTGATCTCTGTTTGGACGTGATTGCTGTACAGCGCATCGAGATCGGCACCGCCCGCAGCCTGGGCCACCGCCATGGTGGTCAGGGGCGTCAGGTTGTAGATGCCGCTGTCGGCAGCGAGCGAATACAGATTGCTTGCGGCAACAGTCGTCTTGATCATGAAGGGTGGCGTCAGTCCGGCCGTGTTGAAAGCGAATGAACCATCGCTGGCCGTGGCGGCTTTCAGGTGAACGGGCGACGGCGAAGAATCTTTCAACAGAACCTCGCCGACCACAGGTGATCCGGTGGCGGCGACGCCGGTCAGCGTCTTGGCGGCCGCCGGCCCCGTGCTTCCATCCCCGCCACCGCATGCCGACAGAAAGAGGACCGCGCCAATCAAGGCGCCCCAACGGACTTTGCTGAAGATGGACAGCTGCATCAAAAATTCTCCGATCATTGTGATTTGCGTTTGCAAACGGATTGCCACGCCACTGATTTGCTTGGGCCAGTCTGACAGCCCAAGATTAAGGGGGCCTTAAAACCAGGGCTGGCCGGATCGAGACACGTGCCTTATGAGCGCGCCAAAGCCAGGATGAATCTCACCAGTTCCCTCATCTCGGCCTGCTTTCTGCCATCCGGATCGTTGGCCGGCATGTGTATGAGCCCGAAGAAACCGGAACTTCCCTTGGATACCCGCACCAGCAATTTCTCTTCAGCCATAGGATCGCCGGCATATTTTTTCGCGACATCGATCCATGCCGGCCCGACCACGCGCTCATTGATTGCATGACAATTCACACAATCATTCCGCCTGGCCAGTTCAGGCATCTCCACTGCCATTGCAGGAGTGCAAAACATCAGGAGACCGCATAGCTTGCAAACGATCCTGTTGAGTTTCTTCATTGCGGATGTTTTCTGCTTGAAGTCAAAAATCACCTGTGAAACGGGAAAGCCGCAATGAACCCCGCCTCCGTAGCACGAACGCGCTCGTCGAAGCGGAGATTGTTGTCCTGCGCAGTCGGGACCTGTCCGATTGAAGAATTCTCAATGCGCTCAGAGACGGGGGAAATAGCCCGGATCGAAGTTGAGAAACCGTTGCCGCTGCTGACAAAACATGTACCGAGAATGACGCAGAGGATCAAGCCTATCCCCAGGAGTACCGGGTGCCTCCTGCCGTACCAACCTGATTTTCTGACAGCGCTGACTTCCATGATCGACATATCTTCAACAAGCATGTCGCAAAGATACCCCGGCAACACCGGGCACGCAGTGAGCCAGCTCACACTTTCACGGGATTTTGCCTTTTCAGATCTTCTGCTTGGGCGCCAGCAGCGCATTCCGGCCACCGCCTATGCAGGCTGTGTCCAATATTCGTTAAGGTTCTTGATGCCCCATTTGTCGGCTTCCTCGACACCCATGATCTTTTCCATGCTGCCATGGCGGGACAGGTCAATGATTTCCGGCTTGACATAGGTCTTGGTGCGCGTGGAATAGAACACCTTGACCGTGGGCATCAGCAACGATTTCTCCGTCTGGTCGAGGACCACCCCGAGCCGGCCGGAAGACAGGCGGATCAGCGATCCCGTCGGGTAAATGCCGATGCATTTGACGAATGCATGAAACACTTCCATGTCGAAATGTCCGCCGCTCCATTCGGTCATTTTATGGATCGATTCCGAAGGATCCCAACCGGGCTTGTAGGGACGATTCGAAGTGATCGCGTCATACACGTCGCAGACCGCGCACATCTTGGTATACAGGCTGATTTCGTCGCCCCTCTGATGGTGCGGATAGCCGCTGCCGTCGGTTTTTTCATGATGATGGAGACAAACATTGAGCAGGGTCTCGTTGGCATCCTTGCCCTGCTCCAGGATTTGGTAGCCCGCTGTCGAATGTTCCTTGATGATGGCGAATTCCTCGTCAGTCAGCTTGCCAGGCTTGTTGAGCACCTTCATCGGCAATTTTGCCTTGCCGATGTCGTGAAACAGGCCGGCCAGGCCGGCTTCCCGCACATCGTCCTCATCGAAGGCCATCTGCCGCGCCAGTCCGATCATCAGGGCGCAAACGGCCACCGAGTGCATGTAGGTGTAGTTGTCGGCAGTCTTGAGGCGGGCCAGGCTGATCAATGCGCCCGGGTTTCGATGCACGGAGGCCGAGATTTCCTTGATGAACTCACTCGCCGCCGCGGGGCTGACAGCCTTGCCCATGCGGATTTCCTGAAACATCGAGCGCACCGCTTCCGTCGCCTTGTTGCAGGTCTTGGCCGCCATTTTCACTTCCGCAGAAAGCGTCACCTGCTTGGACAGTTCGCTGCAGGTGCTGGCTGCGCTCAGGACTTTTTCTGCGGGTGCAGCAGTTACCCTGCCATCCTGGCTTTCTTCGACATCCAGTCCTTCGTCGGTATTGATCCAGACTTCCTTGATGCCGCTCGCGATGATCTTGCGGATATCCTCAGGATCCTCGAGGACAAATTTGGTGCGCCAGAACGGATGGCTCAACCAGGAGCCGCATAGTTCGTGGATATGCATCCCCAGGCAAAGCTGCCTGGCGTTGATCTTTTTCAGCATGACGAATCTGTTGGACTTCAAATAGCCTGACTCCTATATGGGAGATTACCGGCATTTGACCAATCCATCAATCTATTGCTGGCGGTATTGCTGGCGGGCTCTTACAGGAGAGCGATGACGTGTGAATAAGGTCAGTCGCCTAGCTGCATGATCCGCTCAACCTGCCGCCAGGCTTCCTCCGCCAAAGGCCGGGTGCGCTTGCCCATCTCGACGGCCTCCTGACTCGAGGCATTGCCCTGCAGCGCCCGCGCCATGATGCCCTGGAGAATGCCGGCGAGACGGAACATGTTGAAGGCGATGTAGTACTCCCACTCGGCCGGCGCAATCTGCCCACGTCCGGTACGGCGGCAATAGGCCGCAACGTAGTCGGCCTCGCTGGGGATGCCTAGCGGGAGGTAATCCACGCCCACCAAGCCGCGAAACTGCCCGGGGGACAAGCGCCAGGCCATGCAGTGGTAGGCGAAGTCGGTGAGCGGATGTCCCAGAGTGGAGAGTTCCCAGTCGAGCACCGCGAGGATGCGTGGCTGCGTGGGATGGAACACCACATTGTCGAGGCGAAAATCGCCGTGCACCACGCTTGTCTCGTCGCCGGAAGGAATATGCTGCGGCAGCCAGGCAATCAGGTTGTCCATCGCCTCGATGCGTTCGGTCTCTGCCGCCTTGTATTGCTTGCTCCAGCGCGCCACCTGACGCTCCAGGTAATTGCCCGGCTTGCCGTAGTCACCCAGGCCGACCGCCACATAATCGACAGAATGCAGCGCAGCGATGACACGGTTCATCTCGTCGAAGAGCGCATGCCGCTCGGGCGGCGTCATGCCGGGCAAAGAGGGCTCCCAGAAAATCCGTCCCTGGACATAGTCCATGATGTAGAAGGCGCTGCCGATAACGGTTTCGTCTTCGCACAGGGCAAATGTTTTTGCCACAGGCACATCGGTTTTTGCCAATGCCGCGATGACGCGATACTCACGGTCCACCGCATGCGCCGAAGGCAGCAGCTTGCCGGGCGGCTTGCGCCGCAGCACATAGGCAGTCTTGCCGGTGCGGATCAGAAAAGTGGGGTTGGACTGACCGCCCTTGAATTGCTCGATTTCGATCGATCCGCAGAAACCTTCGACATGCTCGCGCATCCACGCTTCCAGGCGCTGGGTGTCGAAGGCATTCTGCGGCGCGACCGGCCGCGTTCCGCTATTGCTGTCCGTCATGCTGAGCGTAGCCTCATGCGGCTGTTATGGCGCCGCCGTCGACCGCGATATATTGTCCGGTGATGTGCCGTGAAGCCTCGCTGGCAAGAAACACCACTGCGCCCATCAGATCCTCCTCGCCACCAAGACGATGCAGCGGCGTCGCCTCGACGATTTTCTCCTCGATCCTGTCCAGCAATACCTGCGACATCTTCGAGCGGAAGAAGCCAGGACAGATGGCGTTCACATTGATGTTGTACTTGCCCCATTCGGAAGCCAGGCCGCGCGTGAAATTGACTGCCGCGCCCTTGCTCGCGGTGTAGGCGATGGTGGTCATGTCGGGCGGCCCGCCGGAGAGACCGGCAATCGAGGCAATATTGATGATCTTGCCGGATTTCTTCGGGATCATCACGCGCTTGCCCACTTCGCGCGAAAGCAGGAACATCGCGTTGATGTTGAGGTTCATGATCTTGTTCCAGGCATCGGTCGGATGATCCTCGGCCGGCGCCGACCAGCTCGCACCGGCATTGTTCACGAGGATATCGATGGTGCCGTACTTGGCCAGCACAGCGTCGACAATGCCGGGAATTCCCTCGAACTTCGACAAATCATTGACGATGGTCAGGCAATCGAGGCCGAGACTGGCAAGATGCGCCGTGGCTTCCTGGAGTTCGTCGGCTTTGCGCGCCGTGATCGCCAGGCGGCAGCCCATCTCGCCCAGGGCCGTGGCCATTTGCAGTCCCAGCCCGCGCGAGGCGCCCGTGATCAGGGCAACCTTGCCAGTCAGATCGAACAGTTTTTTCACCCCCATCTCAGCACACCTCGAACAGTCCGGCGGCGCCCTGGCCGCCGCCGATGCACATGGTGACGACCACGTACTTGACGCCGCGGCGCTTGCCTTCGATCAAGGCATGACCGGTCAGGCGCGTTCCGGAGACGCCATAGGGATGGCCGACGGCGATGGCGCCGCCGTTGACGTTGAGGCAATCGTCGGGGATGCCCAACTTGTCGCGGCAGTAGATCACCTGCACGGCGAAAGCTTCGTTGAGTTCCCACAGCCCGATGTCATTCACCTTCAGGCCGGCACGCTGCAGCAGGCGCGGAATCGCGAATATCGGGCCGATGCCCATTTCATCCGGCTCGCAACCGGCCACGGCAAAGCCGCGGAAGATGCCCAGCGGCTGGATGCCGCGTTGCTCGGCGAGTTTGCCGTTCATCACCACGCAGGCCGCGGCGCCGTCGGAAAACTGGCTGGCATTGCCAGCGGTGATGACGCCACCGGGAAACACGGTGCGGATTTTCGACACGCCTTCCAGCGTGGTGTCGCCGCGGATGCCCTCGTCCGCGGCGATGGTCACCTCGCGCGTGGAGAGCCGGCCGGTGGCCTTGTCGGCGACACCCATGGTCACTGTCATGGGCACGATCTCGTCGTTGAATTTTCCCGCCGCCTGGGCGGCGGCGGCGCGCTGCTGGCTGCACGCACCATATGCATCCTGCTGGTCGCGCGGGATGTTGTAGCGCTTGGCCACCTGCTCGGCGGTCTGCAGCATGGTCCAGTAGATTTCCGGCTTGTTCTGCGTCAACCACACCTCGGTCAACATGTGCTGGTTCATCTCCTGCTGCGCGCAGGAAATCGCCTCGACACCGCCAGCCACCATCACCGGCACCCCATCCACGATCACGCGCTGCGCCGCCATCGCGATGGACTGCAAGCCGGAAGAACAGAAGCGGTTGACGGTCACACCGGCAGTGGTCACCGGCAGGCCGGCGCGCAAGGCGATCTGCCGCGCGATATTGGCGCCCGTGGCGCCCTCGGGCGTGGCGCAGCCGATGATGACATCCTCGACTTCGGCAGGATCTATGCCGGCGCGCGCGACGGCGGCCTGCACCACATGGCCGCCCAGGGTGGCACCGTGGCTCATATTGAAAGCGCCCTTCCAGGACTTGGCCAGTCCGGTGCGGGCGGTGGAAACGATTACGGCATCAGTCATTGCATTTCTCCAAAATCTGTTCAGTCAGTTGAATGTCTTGCCTTCGGCGGCGAGCTTGGCGAGCAGCGGCGCCGCTTGCCAGCATTCGCCGTGGTGTCCCTTGGCATATTTTCTTATCGCATTCAGGACATTCGGCAGACCGATGATGTCGGCATAAAGCATGGGGCCGCCGCGATGCAGGGGGAAACCGTAGCCGGTCAGGTAAACCATGTCGATATCGGAGGCGCGCTGGGCGATGCCCTCTTCGAGGAGGCAGGCTCCCTCGTTGGTCAAGGCATACACCAGGCGCTCGACGATTTCCTGGTCGGAAATCTTGCGCCGCGTAATCCCCAGATCGGCGGAGTGCTTGATCACCATGTCATTGACGAGCTGGCTCGGATGCGCGCTGCGATCACCCGGCTTGTAGTCATACCAGCCGGCGCCGACCTTCTGGCCGAAGCGACCCAGCTCGCAGAGCAGATCGGCAGTCTTCGAGTAGGTGATCTCGGGACACTCCTGGTAGTGGCGCTTGCGGATCGCCCAACTGATGTCATTGCCCGCCATGTCGATCATGCGGAACGGTCCCATGGCAAAACCGAATTTCTCGATGGCCTGGTCCACCTGCTGCGGCAGGCAGCCTTCCTCGAGCAGGAAGCCGGCCTGGCGGCTGTATTGATTGATCATGCGATTGCCGATGAAGCCGTCGCAGACACCCGAGACGACGGCGGTCTTCTTGATTTTCTTGGCCGTCTGCATCACCGTCGCCATGACGTCCTTGGCGGTCGCCGTGCCCCTCACCACTTCCAGCAGCTTCATGATATTGGCCGGGCTGAAGAAATGCAGGCCGACCACATCCTGCGGTCGCTTGGTGAAATTGGCGATGAGATTCAAATCCAGCGTCGAAGTGTTGGAGGCGAGGATCGCGCCGGGCTTGGCAACTGCGTCGAGCTTCTGAAACACCTGCTGCTTGACGCCGATCTCCTCGAACACCGCCTCGATGATGAGGTCGGCATCCTGCAAATCCTCATAGGACAAGGTGGGCTTGAGCAGTCCCATGCGGCTCTCGAATTTTTCCTGCGTCAGCTTGCCCTTCTTGAGCGAGCTTTCGTAATTCTTGCGGATCGTCGCCACGCCCTTGTCGAGCATTTCCTGCTTCGTTTCCAGGATGGTCACGGGGATGCCGGCATTCAGGAAGTTCATGCTGATGCCGCCGCCCATGGTGCCGGCACCGATCACCGCCACTTTCTCGATCTTGCGCAGCGGTGTGTCTGCCGGCACATCGGCGATTTTCGACGCCGCCCGTTCGCCGAAGAAAAAATGACGCAAGGCCCGCGATTCCGGCGTTTGCACCAGATGGAGAAAAGCTTCGCGCTCGACCTTGATGCCTTCGTCGAAACTCCTCGAGGTGATCGCCGCGGCGATGGCATCGATGCATTTCAAGGGCGCCGGAAACGGTCCGGCAACGGGCTTGACCATGTTGCGCGCAAATTGCAGGAAGGCTTGATGGTTTGGATAGTCGATCCTGATGTCGCGCACCAGTTTCAGCGGATGCTTTTCCGACACCACGGTGCGCGCGAAAGCCAGTGCGCCCTGCAGCAGGTCGCCGCTGATCATCTGGTCAAACAGCGCGGTCTTGGCAAGTTCCCCGGCAGGCACCTCGGTGCCGGAAACGATCATGTTCAGCGCCGCTTCAACGCCAATGACTCTGGGCAGACGCTGCGTGCCGCCGGCACCCGGCAGGATGCCGAGCTTGACTTCCGGCAGGGCGATCTTGGCATCCGCCACCGCCACGCGGAAATGGCAGGCCAGCGCCAGTTCCAGGCCGCCGCCCATGGCGACGCCATGGATCGCCGCAATCACCGGCTTGTCGCTGGCTTCAACAAAATTAATGACGGTATGCAGGTTCGGCTCGGCCAGCGCCGAAGGCTTGCCGAACTCGGTGATGTCGGCCCCGCCCGAAAAGGCCTTGCCGGCGCCGATGAGCACGATCGCCTTGATGCCTTTGTCATCGTTGGCGCGGGTCACGGCGCTCGTGATGGTGCTGCGCAGCGCAAGGCCGAGTCCATTCACCGGCGGGTTGTCGAGGGTGATCACGGCGACTTCGCCATGAACCTGATATTCGGATGCGCACATACGGGTTTTCTCCTTTGTTTACTGCGACGCAAATTCCACAGCCAGGCGGCTTGTCGCAACCAGGTGATTGACGTATTCTAACGGCCTTTGCAGAACCATATTCCGCTCTGCAAGATATGATTCCCACGCCCCGCCCGATAATAATCCGCGAGCCTTTATTGCCCTGCCGAATCCCAGACTGTTCATGCTTCGGCGCAAAGCAACACATGCCTATAGAAAGTCACGCTAACCGATGTCGAAAATTCATGTCCTTTTGAAAAAGGAAGAGCTGGACAACGAGCGCCTGGCGAACAAGGTGGTGGTGGTGCTCGACATCCTCTTCGCCACTTCCAGCATCGTCGCTGCGCTCGCGCATGGCGCTGCCGAAGTCGTGCCCACCCCGGACGGCGCAGCAGCGGAAGCCGAAGCCGCGCGTCGTCCCGGCGGCAGCTATCTGCTCGCAGGCGAGCTCAATGCCGAAACCCTGCCGGGCTTCGCCCACCCGATGCCGTTGGCATTGCTGCAGGAAGAGATCAGCGGCCGCAGCCTGATCTACTCGACCACCAATGGCACGGTGGCGCTGGACAAGTCGCGCGGCGCCGCACATGTCTATGCCGCCGCTCTGCTCAATGGCGAAGCCGTAGTCAAGCGCATCGTGCAGGCACACCCGGACAGCACGGTACTGGTGGTGTGCTCAGGGTCGGCCGACAATTTCAACCTGGAGGATTTCTACGGCGCCGGGTACCTGATCTCGCTGTTTCGCAAGTCCGGCGGCGCGCACGACTTTTCCGATGCCGCGCTGGCGGCGGAGATGCTGCATGCCCATGCCGACGCCACTGACTGCCTGCAACGCTCCCGCGTCGGCCGCCTGATGCTGGCACGAAATCTGGAGGCTGAAGTGCATTTCGCCACGCTCAAGAGCGTCTTCGATATCGTTCCGCAACTGGCGCCAAATGGGAGCTTGCGACTGCTCTGATACGTCGGGGCGGATGCTTTCACCCGCTAAGGCAACTCAAGAAAATCGGCATCGCAACCTTGACCCGCGGCAATCCGTCGCGCTGCAAGACGTCCGGCCCAGGCATCGAAACGGGTGGGCAACCAACCCACATAATCGCTCGGCCGGACCACCATGCCACAAACATAACGCTGCTCCTCCGCCTGCCACAGCAAAGCGCGGCAGACGCCCTTGAATTGCAGCAGTGCAACCATGCTGACAGGGCATGGCTCAGTCGCGCAACAGATACCGCAACCATTGCAGGCCGCGCCGAGTGCCGGCTTGACGGGTGCTGCGGCATGAATCAGGATGGCGGTCGGTTGCCCGGAAGGCATTGCGTTCTCAACGCGCAGCAGATTTTTTGCGCGTCGCTTTGACGGGCGCAAGCAGCTTCGCGAGATAGCTTCCGGTGTGACTCTGCGCCATGCCGGCGACTTGCTCCGGCGTTCCCGTGGCGATAATACGACCGCCGCCGTCGCCGCCTTCAGGGCCAAGATCAATCAGCCAGTCTGCGGTCTTGATGACATCCAGATTATGTTCGATGACCACGATGGTATTGCCGTGGTCACGCAAGCGGTGCAGCACCTTGAGCAGCATCTCGATATCCGCGAAATGCAGGCCGGTGGTCGGTTCGTCGAGGATGTAGAGGGTGCGCCCCGTGTCGCGCTTGGAAAGTTCCAGCGCCAGCTTGACGCGCTGCGCCTCGCCGCCGGACAGCGTGGTGGCGCTCTGGCCCAGCGTGATGTAGGACAGGCCCACATCCATGAGCGTCTGCAGCTTGCGCGCCACGACCGGCACCGCACCGAAGAATTCACGCGCCTGCTCCACGGTCATGCAGAGAATTTCGTGGATGGTCTTGCCCTTGTAGCGGATCTCCAGGGTCTCGCGGTTGTAGCGCTTGCCGTGACAGACATCGCAGGGCACGAAAATGTCGGGCAGGAAGTGCATTTCCACCTTGATCATGCCGTCGCCCTGGCAGGCTTCGCAGCGTCCGCCTTTGACGTTGAAAGAGAAACGCCCCGGGCCGTAGCCGCGTTCGCGCGACTGCGGCACGCCGGCAAACAGCTCGCGAATCGGCGTCAATAAGCCGGTGTAGGTCGCCGGATTGGAACGCGGCGTACGGCCGATCGGCGATTGGTCGACATTGATGGCCTTGTCGAAAAACTCCAACCCCTCGATTGATCCATGCCTTGCCGGCTCCAGCGCCGAGCCGTACAGATGGCGGGCAGCGGCAGCGTAGAGCGTGTCGTTGATCAGGGTCGACTTGCCCGAACCGGAAACGCCGGTGATGCAGGTGAACAATCCGACCGGCAACTCCAGCTTGACGTTCTTCAGATTGTTGCCGCTTGCGTCGGCAATGCGCAGCCAGCGCTCCGGCTGCGGCGGCGTGCGCAGCGTTGGAATGCCGATGCGCCGGCGGCCGGAAAGATAATCGCCGGTGAGCGAAGCAGGATTCGCCGCAACTTGCGCCGGGCTGCCTTCCGCCACGACGCGACCGCCATGTTCGCCGGCACCGGGTCCCATGTCGACGACATGATCGGCGGCTTCGATGGCCTCCTGGTCGTGCTCGACGACGATCACGGTATTGCCCATGTCGCGCAAATTCATCAGGGTTTCCAGCAGGCGCAGGTTGTCGCGCTGGTGCAGGCCGATCGAGGGTTCGTCGAGCACGTACATCACGCCGGTGAGCCCCGAACCGATTTGCGAAGCCAGGCGGATGCGTTGCGACTCGCCACCCGACAGCGTCTCTGCGGAACGGTCGAGCGACAGGTAGTCGAGACCGACATTGATCAGGAAAGCGACACGGCTGACGATCTCCTTGACGATTTTCTCGGCGACTTGCGCCTTGTGTCCGGCAAGCTTCAATCCGGCAAAGAAGGTGCGGCAATCGCCCAGCGACAGGCGGCTGATTTCCGGCAGGCTGCGCCCCCCGACCAGAACGTGGCGCGCTTCCCGGCGCAAGCGTGTTCCCTCACAGCTTGGGCAGGGCTTGCTGTTGAGATATTTCGCCAGTTCCTCGCGCACCATCGGCGAATCGGTCTCGCGATAGCGCCGCTCCAGGTTGGGCAGCACGCCCTCGAAGACATGGGTGCGTTCGTAGCGCGAGCCTTTCTCGTTGAGATACTTGAAGCGGATCTGTTCCTTGCCGGAGCCGTGCAGCACCATGCGGCGGACATTTTCCGGCAGCGCTTCGAATGCCGTGGCGATGTCAAACGAATAATGCGCGGCGAGGCTTTCGAGCATCTGGAAGTAGAACTGATTGCGCTTGTCCCACCCTTTGATGGCACCTCCGGCAAGGGATAAATGCGGGTAGGCGACCACGCGCCCGGCATCGAAGAACTGGATCACGCCGAGACCATCGCATGCAGCGCATGCACCCATCGGGTTGTTGAACGAAAACAGGCGCGGCTCGAGTTCCTGCAGGGCGTAGTTGCACACCGGGCAGGCGAACTTGGCGGAGAACAAATATTCCTCGCCGCTGTCGATGGCCAGGGCGATGGCGCGTCCCTCGGCATGGGTCAGCGCGGTTTCGAAGGATTCCGCCAGGCGCTGGCGCGCATCGGGACGCACCTTGAGCCGGTCCACCACGACATCGATGTTGTGCTTGCGCATCTTGGCAAGTTTCGGCAGCGCATCGATTTCGTGGATTTGTCCGTCGACGCGCAAGCGCGCGAAGCCCTGGGCGCGCAGTTCGTCGAACAACTCGAGCTGTTCGCCCTTGCGGTTCGCCACCACCGGGGCGAGGATCATGAGCTTGGTGTCTTCCGGCAAGGCCAGCACGTGGTCAACCATCTGCGCCACGCTCTGTGCTTCGAGAGGTTGGCCATGCTCCGGGCAATGCGGTGTGCCGGCACGCGCATACAGCAAACGCAGGTAATCGTGGACTTCGGTGACGGTGCCGACGGTCGACCGCGGATTGTGCGAAGTCGCCTTCTGCTCGATCGAGATGGCCGGACTCAAGCCTTCGATGAGATCGACATCGGGCTTTTCCATGAGCTGCAGAAACTGGCGCGCATACGCCGACAGGGATTCGACATAGCGGCGCTGGCCTTCCGCATAAAGCGTGTCGAAAGCCAGCGACGATTTGCCGGAACCGGACAGGCCGGTGATCACGGTCAGCCGGTTGCGCGGCAGATCGAGATTGATATTCTTGAGATTGTGCGTGCGGGCGCCGCGGATTTTAAGCAAGTCCATGGGGTGAGGAGAGGACGTGAAAACAACCTGCAAATATACCCGGCTTTGTCATGCACAGATATGCACCCGGTTCCTGCGGGGCGCAAATGCGGCACAGATCGCGCCAGGACTATCCGGCTTCGACGGTAGCTTGGCGAACTGCCTTAAGCGGCCTTTTGCGCGCAGGCGAGATAAGCCGGCATGAGTTGGGTGGGATCGTGCAACAGACGCTGTTTCCACTCGCCGAGCTTCACCTTGCCTTCGATCAAGCCGCGCAGAACGCCGAGGTGGTTGGTGAAATTGACGATGTTGGCGCCTACAAGGCAATCGTCCTTGAACTCCAGGCGCAGATAGCGATAATTCTTCTCGTCCACCAGTTCCGCCGCTTCGCCGCCCGGCAAACCCTGCCAGGCGCCGAACGAGGAGGAGATCAGGCCCAGCGTGTCGAGCACGTTGAAGGCGAAGCTACCGCGCGAGCTGGCGTTTTTTCCCGCCATGTTCTGCGCGGCGATGCGTGCCTGATCGACGGCGTTCGGCTGGATCGCATTGACTTCCTTCTTGCCGCTGATGCAATCGACATATTCGGCCACGTCGCCGGCGGCATACACTCCGGGTACATTGGTCTGCATGCCATCATCGACGAGTATCCCGTTTTCCACCGCAATCCCGCTGCCCGCCAGGAATTTGGTATTGGCCTTGACGCCCACCAGGCTCAGATAGATGTCCGCCGGCAGCACCTCGCCGTTGTCCAGGGTCACCTGCAGCACGCCATCCGCGGCGGTGATTTTCTGCGCCTGGGTGTTCACCAGAATTTTCACGCCCTTGGATTCGCACCAGCGCCTGATCATGCCACTGGCCACCGGGTTGATCATGCGCGAGACCATGCGTCCGCTGCGCACCAGAATGGTCAATTCAAAACCCTGCGTCAGCAGGCCTTCCATGATGATGCAGCCGACAAAGCCGGCACCCATCTGGACAATGCGGGCGCCCGGCTTGGCTTTCGCCGTGATGGCACGCACGTCGGCGAGGGTCCAGCAATTATGCACACCGGGTAGGTCCGCGCCCGGGATGTTGTGGCGCGTGGCCACCGAACCGGTGGCAATCAGCAGCCGGTCGTAGGGCATATCCCCGCTGTCCAGCTTCACCACACGCCTGGCCGTATCGACGCTGCGCGCAAGCCCCTGGACCAGCTTGATGTTCAGTCGATCATAGTGGTCCTTGTCATGGCGCAGATAGGTGCCCGCCTCGTTGATGATGCCGGTAAGCAGGTAGGGAATCGCCATGCGCGAATAGGGTGGCTCCCCCTCTCCGCAGAGCATGGTGATTTCAGAAGTCGGGTCGGCTTTGCGCAAGGTCTCCGCGGCGACCACGCCGGCCGGGCCGCTACCAATAATGACATGTCTCATTGTGATGTCCCTAGAAGTGCCGCGGAGCCCCCACTCGGCAAGAGCGAGGCAGGCCCCGCGGCAGATTGAATTACAGGCCGAGACGGGTGCGCGTGTCGGGTGTCGGCACACCTTCCTTGTTCCAGCCGCGCACCTGATAATACTCCGGCAGCATCTTGTCCAGTTCGCACACCTTGCCCTTCTGCGCTCCGGTCTTGCACGGCTCCTTCAGCAGCCGCGGCGGCAGGGTGTCGTCCTTGTGGGTCAGTCCC
>JACRAR010000081.1 GCA_016234745.1 Betaproteobacteria bacterium
CGCTCCACGCTGATTGTGCCCGGTGTGTAGTCCAGCTTCTCGGACACGTCTTCACCGATGCGCTTGAGCGCGCAGCCACAGTGGCAGGTTGCCGAATCGGGTTCGTGGTGGATGTCGGTCCGCGGCAGGTGCGGTGGGATGGGTGCCCGTTTGGGCCGACGCTTCTCTGTCTCCGGGTCCGGTGGGCCGAGCTGCTCGATTTCCTGTTCGATCGCGGCGATATCGGCAACGCAGGTTTCCTCGAACAGCTTGAGTTGGTCAGCCGACAGGCTTTCGGCCTTGGCACCGTACTTCCAGCGCCGGTACAAAGCCAGTTCCTGTGTCAGCTTGTCGATCTTGCCTTGGCGCCAGGTGAGTTCCGTCGCCTGCTTGGTAATCAGGGTGTCCTGAGTTCCGAGTTGCTCGATGAGCTGTTGCGCCAGTTCGCGCAGTTGCTCAGGATTCAGTTCCGAAAGATTGGCGACATCGACCATGTCCAGAATGATGCCAGCGCTGCGCCACATTTATGTGCCGAGCACCACGGGCTTATTCCCCGTCATCCTCCTTGACTACAGCAGGCGGATCACCCCATCCTCGCCGAGGCGTTGCCACGGCAAGCCCAGGATCAGCGCGTCGAATTGCCCACGACTGAGTGATACCGTGCTTCCTTCTTTGGGCCAGGCGAACCGTCCCCGATCAAGACGGCGACAGGCCAGCCAAATGCCGATGCCGTCATGGACCACGACCTTGATCCGGGTTCCCCGCTGGTTGGCAAACAGATAGGCGTGGTGCGGACGGGCTTCGCCGAAGACCAGGACGATTCTTGCCAGCAGGGTGTCGGTCCCAGCCCGCATGTCGATCGGCACCACCGACATCCATACCGCCTCAGTTCGAATCACTTCAGCCAGCCTCGCAGCCACGTCGTGCATTCCGCTGCTGCCGCAACCGGCCACTCGATCTTCACCACCGTGCTTCCGCGCCGGGCTTCGATTCGTATCTCGGGCACACTGGGCTGGATCGCCACCGGCAAAAACTCCGGTGCGCGTACCACCGGTTCTTTGGGCTCCGCCTGCCGACGTAGGCTCGGTGCCGTGACACCTCGTGCCAACATCCATTTGCGCAGCAGGTTCGCGTTGACCCCATTGGCCAGCGCGATTCCCGCCACCGATATTCCAGGCTCGCTGCACGCGCGAACCAGCTCGTCCTTGAATTCGCTGCTATGCGTGCGCTTGCAGCGCTTCGGCTTCTCGATTCCCATAGTGTCCACCATCGTTCTTAACGGAAACCATGGTGCTCGACTCTATCGCTCTGGCATAGATGACTTTGCCGGGTGCTTACATCCAAAGCGTGATGGAGAAACAGTTTCTGGAGATTTCAGAGCGTGCCTTCGGCGGCCTGCTGGACGGCCCCAGCGGATAAGGTCGGTTTACGCAAAATGACAGCAAGGAATCTAAGCTACTTGGTCGATAGAGTTGCAACCGATTTTCTGATATAGGTGAAAGTGAAGAATCCCCCCAATTCCTAAATGACTGTTTTCACCCCATCCCTGCAATCACCTCCCACTGCTCACCCCAGTTCCGCGGCATAGCTGTACGTAGCAGATTCGCAAGTGACATTGTCCTCGGCAGCGTGCCAGCGAGCGCGGCCTGGGTAATCTCAGGTGCCAAGTGCGCCAACCTCAGCAACTCGCAAACCGTCGCCTTGTCTATCCCTTCGCGTTCAGCAATTTTCCGTGCGTTGGCAACTATTCCACTGTCTAACAGATGCTGCCAGTAATGCCCACGGCCCAAGGCTCGCAGCAGCACCGAGTCATGTGTTGGTGCAATGGCCCGCGAAGTGTGGAAAGACACTGGATCGTCCACACCTGCAACCCCGACAACCACTTTCTTGACACCTCTTTTCCGAAACCGCAGGGGAACAAAGGTTGTAATCTTGATCTCGCCGCCGTCCAAGGGATGCCACCGCTCATGGGGATGGCCGTCGGCGATCAGCCGCTTGCGAGTTTGATTCATGCCGCTTCCAGTTCCAATAGTTCCGCGCCGATACTGCCAGGAACAAGTTCTCCCGCCAGTGCCTTCCAACCCACCTCACGCCAGACGATATCGATCCCATCCGATAGTAGCTGGATGCGCTCGATCAGCAGATTAACTAGGCGTATCTGCTCGGCAGGGAATAGTTGCTGCCAGATATCGGCCAAACGGCGCATGGCAACCACCACAGTGGGTTCATCAATCTCAGGGAAATCTACCCTCACCTTGTTCCATATACCCTGTATAGATTCGGGCGATCGTAACGCTTGAATCACCATATTGATCACCACAGCGTCGATCTCCCCGGCAGGAATTAACCCGGTTGCACTGGTGCCATGCCCATGTCGATTGTCGCTCTTGAGAATATAGTATTTGTAGGCTTTTCCAGTGCGATTGCGGTGGTACGTCGGGTAATACTTTTCATTATTGGAGTCAAATAACAATCCGCGCAACAACGCATCCATTTTGCGTCTGGTTTGGGTGACACCCATTCGCGCATGAGGATCCTCAGCCAAGATGGACTGAACCTCATCCCAAAGCTTTCGTGAAATGATCGGCTCATGCTGTCCGGGATAAACGGCGCCCTTGTGACTAATTTCTCCAACGTAGACCGGATTTCGCAGTACCTTTCCGATATATTTCTTGTCCATCGGCGTTCCGTTGCGAACCAAACCCGTCCGAGTTTTTTGCGGCTTTGTCGTCAATCCATCCAAATACAATTCACGACATAGATCCGTAATTGAACGTAACTCCGAAAACCGCTGAAAAATGCGACGAATGACAGCGGCAGGTTCCTCGTCGATGACAAGCTTGCGATCCTTGACCACATAACCTGCAGCCGGATAGCCGCCCATCCACATCCCCTTTTTCTTGCTGGCGCTGATCTTGTCGCGGATGCGCTCGCCGGTGACTTCCCGCTCGAACTGAGCAAAGGACAGGAGCACATTCAACATCAACCGGCCCATCGACGTCGTGGTGTTGAACTGCTGGGTGACCGAGACAAAAGACAGCTTGTGGCGCTCGAATACCTCGATCAAGCGAGAAAAGTCCGCCAGACTGCGGGTCAAGCGGTCAATCTTGTAGACCACCACGATGTCGATTCTGCCCGCCTCGATGTCAGCCATCAGGCGTTTCAATGCTGGTCGCTCCGTGTTGCCGCCACTGTACCCACCATCATCATAAGCGTCGACAACGGGCGACCAGCCTTCGGAACGCTGGCTCACGATATAGGCATGACCGGCCTCCCGCTGGGCATCCAGGGAGTTGAAGGACTGATCGAGACGTTCGTCGGTGGACACGCGGGTATAGACCGCGCAACGTTTCCTGGTGTTCGCCTCGTTCATTTCGTCCTCCGTTGGGTTTTCACAAGGCCGAAGAAAACCGGTCCCGACCATTGGCTGCCCGTGATATGTCGAGCCACAGCAGACAGACTATTGAATCGTTGTCCGGCAAACTCAAAGCTGCCATCTGCTTGCGCGGTGACGCGATGCTCATGGTTATCGTATTCCCTGACCAGTACGGTACCGGGTACGACACAGATCTCTGTTTTGCGTCGGGTGCTGAATTTTGATTGAGCTTCACCGATCTTGATCAGCTGTTGGCGGGCCTCGTGCTTGATACCGCCCAGTGCCTCTTCCTGGATCTTGAAGGCGACCCGCCCCTCGACATAGGTGCGGTGGTGGTGGGAAGGGCGGCGCGGGAAATTTTTGTCCCAAAGCGCCCATAACGCTTTCATAGGCAACTTCGGTAATGCGGCTACGCGGGCCGCAAGTGATTGCAACTGGATTGATTCGATCATTGTCAAACTCCTGGTTGAGAGGGGTTTGTATGAACGCTCTTCGTAGGCGAGAAGCCAAGTGGAATATCGCTCTCTGGTGACCGAGCGGAATTCAATCGTGCGATTGCTGCTGCGAGGATGTCTGCCACTTCGGCAGCACGTTCGCGAGGGGATAGTGCTTCGGGAGGAGTATGTGTAACGATCATATTGGTATCCAATAACGGGTTCAAACCGTCATGGATCATATGCCCGTAACTCAGTCGGAGTATCCTGTTTTAGCGTAGGTAATCGTAGGAGGGCGGTGATGATTCAAAATAGCTCGATGCAGCACGAGGAAGTAGCCGGGCAATTTAACGCACCGGCAATTGCCCCGCCTCGATAAAGCGGTCATAAGTATCAAACGTATGATCATCCCAGTCTCGAGCCCAGCGGCTTTCGAATTTAGGAACGATCAGTAGCGACAGCACACGCTCATATTTGTCCGATGTGTGCTTCATTTCACGCAGCATCTCACCTTCGGGTGCGTTCTTGAACCACAAATTGGCAGGGACGATTTTCCCATCAGGGCATTGACGAATTGACGTGTCGGCCGCGACAGTGCCGTTAATTGGCTCCAGGGGACCGCCATTCGGTTCGTCGATCCAGAGTCGCTGCTTTTTCGCCAGCTCACTGCGTGACCAACGCTTCATCATCCCGTTGTCCCAGTAGATCAGCACTGCGCGCTCATTGGCCAACTCGATAATGCGAATGCACATCGCCTCGAATGACACACCGTAGAATCCGGCCAACTGGCTGATGGTATCGAGGGTGATTGGTGCTTTTTCGATGCGGGAACGAACGTCGGTTGCCGGCATCAGCAGGTAACTTGCAAACTGGTTAGCCTGCGCCTCGATGTTGGGTTCGCCGGTATCCTTCTCGATGATCGCCTTGCGCCCGCAACGAAACTGATCCTGCACTTTCCGGTGAAGAATGTAATGCCCGAGTTCATGGGCTTTCGTGAACAGCTGGCGCTCGGGCGTGGCGTTTGTCGTGTAGGTGATCCACCATTCCTTCGGGTTTTCGGGGTTTCTCTGCAAGAACCCGTCGATATCTTTCCAGGGTGCCGCATGAATTTTGGTGATCGGATCGTCCCAGCCATAGGTGTCATGGCAGTTTTTTGCCATGGCATCGACGTCGATGGGAAAGCGCGCATCGCCCCAGGGCTCAATCCAGCGGGACACCTTTCCGGCCTCCTTGGCTCCGGTCATGTCGCGCTGCTTGGCGGTCACTTTTCTTTCTGCTTCCTGAAAAGCTCGAGCATCTGGCGATAGGTTTCCCGGTCGTCGGTGGTCATGCCCATGTAGTTCCGGAAGAACGCCACGTCCTCCGGATTGGCCTCGTCGCCAAGCGCTTCCGGCGGGGCTCCGCCCATCAAATCTGCAGGAGTGACGTCAAGAGCCTTGGCCAGGGCGATGATGACATTGGCGGACGTGCGCTCGGCAGTCTTGTTTTCGAGTTCCCAGATATAGCTTTTGGAGACGCCGACGACCTGCCCAAGCTGTTCCATGGTCATCTTTTTTTCCTGGCGAAGCCGTTTTAAGCGGTTGCCAAAGGGGGTACTCACAGCCTCATGTCCTGTTCTCCGGTGTCGGTTGTCAGTCTCAGAATACCACGTTAGAGAACATCAGAGTATTTCATCGTTGACAAGCGGATGTGCGGGGGTAGAATTCCATTGGAGTTCTCTTTAGTTGTATTTGACTATCACGAATATCAGCTTTAGGACTCAATTTCATTAACCCGCTCGGAACCCGCCGCGACGGCTGTGAAGGACAGGAGACCGCTGGCGACGCTACCTGGCACAAGAAACAGGAGCATTATCCATGAGTAGTAATTTCCGCGGTTTTCTTCGCAACCTTCCGGTCAATACCACGCTGATGCGTGAATTCCTGGCCGAACATGTCTTTGATCCGGCCGAAGCGGTGGACTGGCAGGCGGACGAGCCTACCCTGGCGGCAGCACTTGCCGATGCCATCGAGGCCAATGTCGACACCACCGTCAGAGACGACCTGATCGCCGCCATCGAGCAAGTCGCCCAACTTGCCGATGCGGCCGGTACTCGCCAAATGCTCAGTGTTTGCGGCACCGATCCGCAAATCGTGGCCGCCTTCGAGACCCTGGAGTCACCCGAGGAGCGGGCGCTCTGGCTTTATGTGAACAGCGCAGCGAAATTTAACGAGGCCGTCATCGCGCGCCTATTTGATGACGGACTGACGCGTGACTCGTCGCAGCGCTGGACGCTGCCGGCGTGTCCGGGTTTGCACCTGGGCGAAGCGGACCAGAACGCCATATCGGCAACTGTCGCCGCGTTTTACCTGAAGCGGTTTGGTTACGGCCGCAACTTCAAGCCCTACGTTGTGCCACGCCATGTCGAAGGTGCCGTACTCTTCGTCATCGACCTTTCCGATCATGCCTGCAACCGGGCGGTATGGGTCAATGGCAACCTGAAGCGTGGTCCGCTGATTCTCTCCCGTACCCTGGTGCTTAACTACCAGCTGGCCACAGGATGCACGGAAACGGTGGCCCCAGGCGGTGAGGACGCCCAGAAAGTGCTGGTAAATGCTTTCACCGAGCATGGCCTGAAACAAAAAGGGGCGTGCAAGCGGATCGTCCGCGAGTCCTATCGTCTCGAGGCGCTATTGAACGGGGTGGACATCTTCGACCGCGAAGCGGTCGGCATCCACCAGCCCCGCCTCAGGAGCATTGCGGTGCAGGAGTTGGCATCCGGCCTGCGCAGCACCTTTGAGGTCATGGGGCGCAAGAGTACGGCCTCGGCGGACCAGTTGCTGGAAGCCGCGTATCCCACCGATCATCCGCTGAAGCGTAAATGGCAGATTGTCGGCGCGCAGATTGAGTTGCCGTTCTATCCCGAAGCGGGACATGGCGGCACCTCGCAGAAGACGCTGCGTTTGCGCTTCAATCGCAAGGGCCAGGCCAATCTCCACAAATTTACGCAGGACGAGCGCAACCTGATCGAACCGATGCTCTCCGAGTGGGGATTGGTCGCCGCACAAAAGCTCGCACCGGTGGTCTCGATGGAGGTGGCATCGCAGTGAGACCGGTGGCACCACACGCAATGTCGCTGTTGGTGGCGTTGCTGGAGACCCTGGACGGGCGCGTCGTGGAAGACGCGCTCGATGATGCCGATCGCGATGCTTTTCATGCGCTGCGAGACTGCGGAGCACTTTCGGTTGCCGAGGATGTTCCTGCCGTCATGTGTCCTGCCTGCGGCGACCATGATGTCGAGCCCAGGAGAATTCGCGGCACGCTCCAAGCATTGTGTCCTTCATGTGGTCATGTCGAGATCACCAATGCATCGCTGAAGGCGTGGCAAGTTGACGAGGCATGGCTACTCGGGCGGTTGCGCATGGCCTTCGGAATCGCCACGCGGCAGGCATCTGAAGCGCTGGTGGCTGGTGCTGTGTGGAAGGTGGGCGACCACAAGGTTGGACGCCGCTCGCACCGCATCGTGTTTGTCCGCCGACTCGCAGATCACGGGAACCACAAGGCGTTCCGGGATGCGCTGGCGCAGAAGATTGAACGTGACAATGCCGTGATCATCAGCACGACGTCGAGGCCGGCGGCCATGGTCAGCGACCTCTCGATGCCCTTTGTCCATCTTGCCGAGATTGTGCATCTCCGAAGCGGCAAGATGGAATTGGACGAGGAGCGCTGGGCCTGGTGCCTCAAGCCCGCGCATTTGCGGCAGCACGATGCCAGTCCGATCTTCTTTGAAAATTTCCGCCTCGCCGTGATCGACGGTGAAGAGTATGAGTTCAGTCCACTGCAGGCCGGAGTACTTGCTTATCTCCATGCCGCCAAGGCCGGAAAATGTTTCAAGGATTCGATCATGGCTGAAATCAATTCCACACAGAAAAACCCCGTGGAATTGTTTCGTCACAACCCACGCCAATTCGAAGGGTTCAGTCGCGTCGCCGAATGGAACGAGCACGGCTATTACTGGTTGAAGCAACGGTAGCCATAGTCCCCTGATGCATCCGATGCCCCGCCCAGTGCGGGGCATCGTCATTCTGGGCCTCCAAAACCGCAATCTGCAGATTTCCCGCCAGCTTACCCACCGGATATCCTGAAGCCGGGTATCAGTATTCGTGTCGCCGATTAACTCTTGAAAGGACAACACGGTGACACATCAAAATCTTCCCGCGCCATCGGCTTACGCCGAACGGCGTTTCCTCAGCGAGCTTGAACTCGCCAACCGCTGGGGCCTATCCCCCAAGACGCTGCAGCGCTGGCGCGGCATTGGCAAGGGCCCCGTATTTGCGAAGTTCTCCAAGAAGGTCGGGTATCCGCTCGACAGCCAGGGCGGCGTCCTGGATTGGGAGCAACGCATCCTCTACCGCTCGACCTCCGAGCGGGCATTCGCGTGAGAGGGCGGCCATGAACGATCTCATGATCTCCCCCACCGACCTGCCCGATCTGTCCGTCAGCCAGATCGTCGAGTTGTCGCACCAGCACCTGCAGGAACTCGACATCACATTGAACGAACTGGCGACCTGGGTCAAGCAGGCACGCGAGCGGGTCAATACCGCACTCGAGCAACGTTACGGAGAGCAAGGGCGAGCCGCCCTGTTGGACTCCGGCCGCGATTTCGGCGTATCGCACCTGACCGATGGCCCGCTGCGCATCACCTTCGATCTGCCCAAGCGCGTCGCGTGGGACCAGAAACGGCTGGCGGAAATTGCCGAGCGCATCGTCGGCGCTGGCGAGCGGGTCCAGGACTACATGGACGTCGACCTCTCGGTGTCCGAGTCGCGTTTCAACAACTGGCCATCGACGCTGAAAGAGCAGTTCGGTCCCGCCCGCACCGTCAAACCCGGCAAGGCTTCCTTCCGCCTCGCCTTCGTCCAGGAGATCTCCGAATGACTACCCATCCCCTTTTTGAAAAACTTTGTCGCCACCTCGGCGCCTATCGCAGCGACGACCTTCCGGTGGAAATCTGCTACCTCGATCGCTACCGCAACCTGGTCGTGAAGCCTCTGCTCGACGCGTCTCTCGACGAGATCGCCTTTGCGGTCCAGACATTGCACGAGGAGAGCATGGCGATCAGCTCACGCCGCAGCGCCCTGGAATATCTCTACACCTTTTCCCGCAAGCGCGGCGCGGTCGGCGCCGACCAGATCATTCATATCGCCGAGGAGGTGACGAAATGAACCAGCTCGTCGCCTTCAACTTTGAATCAAAAAACGTCCGTGTCGTTCTGGGCGAGGACGGCGAGCCGTGGTTTGTGGCCGCCGACGTATGCGCTTCCCTTGAACTTCCTGAGACACACAAGGCTGTGGCCCGCCTGGATGAGGATGAGAAGGGTCGGAATTCAATTCCGACCCCTGGTGGCCAGCAGGAAATGACCGTCGTCAACGAGTCTGGCCTCTTCAACCTCGTGCTTGGGAGCCGCAAGCCCGAGGCCAAGCGCTTCAAGCGCTGGGTCACCCATGAAGTGCTGCCGTCCATCCGCAAGACCGGTGCCTACATCGTTCCGTCACCGGTCGCCACATTGCCGGCACCGACCCAGGACCGCGTCACCGCGCTGCTGTTGATTGGTGATGCGGTGGCCAAGGTGCCGGGCGTCAAACCGGGCATTGCCATGGCGGCAACCCTCACTTGCATCCACGAGAACACCGGCCTCTCACTAGAGACCATGCGCCGTGCGCTGCCGGCCTGCAACGAACCCCTAGCGGCGGTGAACCCCACCAAGCTCGGCGAACAGATCGGCCTGTCGGCGCGGACCGTCAATCTCCGCCTGGCCAACCTGGGCTTCCAGGAGCGCAACGACCGGGACGAGTGGGAATTGACCGATGCCGGTCGCGCCTGGGGTGAGGCCCTGCCGTATTCGCGCAACGGACATTCCGGATACCAGATTCTCTGGCGGCCGGAAGTGACCGAACTGCTGAAGGAGGCTGCGTAATGGCACTCCCCATCATCTCGGCCGAAGAACGGCTCAAGGAACGGCACAGTGCCAAGGTCGGCCTGGTCGGATTCCCTGGTGTCGGCAAGACCACGCAGCTCAAGACCCTGCCGCCGGAGAGCACCCTGTTCGTCGACCTCGAGGCCGGCGACCTGTCGGTCAAGGACTGGCCGGGTGACACCGTACGCCCCCGCACTTGGAATGAGTTCCGGGATTTGGTGGTGTTCCTTGCCGGCCCCCTACCCACGGCGACATCGGACCAGCCCTTCTCCGAAGCCCACTTCCGGCATGTCTGCGACAAGTTCGGCGACCCGGCACAACTGGCCAAGTACGAGTTCTATTTTGTTGACTCGCTGACCGTCCTCTCGCGCCTGTGCTTCGCCTGGTGCAAGGCACAGCCACAGGCCTACTCGGAGAAGAACGGCAAGCCGGACACCCGCGGCGCCTATGGCCTGCTCGGCCAGGAAATGATCACGGCGCTGACCCACTTGCAGCATGTCCGTGACAAGCACGTCATCTACGTTGCCATCCTCGAGGAGAAGACCGACGACTACAACCGGCGCTTCTACCAGTTGCAGTTGGAGGGCAGCAAGACCGCGCTGGAGTTGCCGGGGGTCCTCGACGAAGTGGTGACGCTCGCCATTCTCAAGGCTGACGACGGCACGCCCTACCGAGGCTTCGTTACCCGCGCCGACAACCCTTACGGTTATCCGAGCAAGGACCGCAGCGGCTGTCTCGACGCCGTCGAGGAACCACACCTCGGCAAGCTCATCCAGAAATGCCTGGGCACCCAGGACAACGGATCTCTCTTTCCAAATACCCAATTCAAGGAGTAACAAATGAATCAGAACACATGGCAAGACTTCAATGATGCAGAGGCACAACAGGGTGCATTCGACCTGATTCCGAAGGGCACGCTGGTACGCGTGCGCATGACCATCAAACCTGGTGGCTACGACGATCCCACCCAAGGGTGGACAGGTGGTTATGCCTCGCAGAGCTTCGACACCGGCAGTGCCTACCTCGCCTGCGAGTTCGTGGTGCTGGAAGGTGCCTATGCCAAGCGCAAGATGTGGTCGAACATCGGGCTGCAGTCGCGCAAGGGTCCCACCTGGGGACAGATGGGCCGCAGCATGATCCGGGCAATCCTCAACAGTGCCCGCAACATTCAGCCCCAGGACAACGGGCCACAGGCTGCCGCAGCCCGGCGCATCCAGGGGTTTAACGAGCTCGACGGCATCGAGTTCCTGGCCCGAGTTGATGTGGAGAAGGATGCCAAGGGGGAAGACCGCAATGTCGTGAAGCTGGCGGTGGAACCCGACCACAAGGACTACGCCGCGCTGATGGGGGGATCCTCAAATGTGCCGTCCGGCAACGCGACGCCAGCTCCGGCAGCCTCAGGCGCACCGGTTGGACAACGCCCGGCGCAAACCGGCAAGCCTGCTTGGGCGCAATGAGCCAAGTGGTGAAAACCGATATGACGAACAGACGTTGCGGGAACTGCTGCCACCTCGATCGCGCCAACGAAACCAACCTCGGTGGATTGCGGATTGCCAAATGCACCCATCCCGCCGGCGTGACGATTCAGGGCACACCGATCAAGAACGACTTTGTCGAACTGGATGCCCGGTGTTCCGAACACGTTGCCCGCGTTGGCGCAGCCAACGCCCGGAGGTAGCGATGCATGAGCGGCAAATGCTGGGTGTGCAACCGTCAGGCCCGGGGATTCGGCCATATGGATGGTCGTTTCAAGATCGCCGATCCCCGGCGCTATCCCCTCGACTGGGTGTTCTGCAGCCGCCGCTGTCAGGACGCTTTCCACAGACTGTATGGCAACTGGGTCGATGCCAGGCAGAACGACAAGGAGGTCACCATGACCGACCCCACTGAGATGGAGATCGCCGCCATGCGGCGATGCCTCAAGGCATTCGGCGAAGCTGCCGGCGAGATCGGTTTCGACAAACCCCTTGGCACCTACTCGGAGGCCGAGGCGCTGCAGGTGATCGAGGCCATCGTCAGCGGCTATACGGACGCCATGCTGGTCGCCCACGAGGCCACCAAGTATCCGCCGATATGCGGATTGAAGGAAACCGTCAGCAATCCATTCGCTGATCTCGCGGACGACCTACCGTGGGAGGCGAAGCCATGATGGATTTCAATTCCTCATCCAGCATCTCCGGACAAGTGACCGCGCTCATCGATGTCGGCATGCAACAGGTTCGCGCCAGGGAGGAGGTGCGGCTTTATCTTGGTGCATCACGGTTAGGTGTCTCCTGCGAGCGCGCCTTGCAGTATGAGTACGCGCAGGCTCCCGTGGATTATGGGCGCGATTTCCAAGGTCGCATGTTGCGTATCTTCCAGCGCGGCCACGTCATCGAGGACTGCATGGCCGGATGGTTGCGGGGAGCCGGCTTCGACCTGCGGACCCGTAACCAGCAGGGCGAGCAGTTTGGTTTCACCGTGGCGGACGGTCGGTTGCAGGGGCATGCCGATGGCGTCGTCGTTGGCGGACCGGAAGGGTTTGCCTATCCCTGCCTGTGGGAGAACAAATGCCTGGGCGGGAAGTCCTGGCGCGACTTGGAGAAGAACCGGCTGGCCGTCTCGAAACCGGTCTATGCCGCACAGGTGGCACTCTACCAGGCCTACCTCGATTTGCATGAGCACCCGGCCATCTTCACGGCAGTGAATGCCGACACGATGGACATCTACACCGAGCTCGTGCCATTTGACGGCGCACTGGCCCAACGCATGTCGGATCGTGGTGCCAAGGTCATCGAGGCAACCGAGGCTCATGAATTGCTGCCGCGCTCATTTGCCGAGCAGACATACTTCGAATGCCGCATGTGTGATTGGCAGGATCGCTGCTGGAGGAATGCACAATGAAGCATTCTCTTCCTCAACCGCCTATCGTCGAGCCGCTGGTCGATGCGCGACACGCCGCCCGAGCGCTGAACCTGCCGCGCTACTACTTCACCAAGCCGCGAAGTCGCGAGACCAAGAAGATTCCGTTCTACCGTATCGGACGAACCATTCGCTTCCGGATGTCCGAGTTGGAGGCGTGGTCGGCACATCACCGCATGCAGCACGATGACGGGGAGGGCGCATGATCGATTTCAATGATGGCCCGGCGCCTGCCGACCACAACCAAGATGCTGCACGGGAAGAGATTCGTGCGGCACTCATCAATAATCTGGAATCGGTCCTCTTCACCTTGTTTCCTGCGGGCAAGAAGCGCAAGGACACCTTCTGCATCGGCGATATCCTGGGTAGTCCCGGCAACAGCCTCGAGATTGTCCTATCGGGAGAGAAGGCCGGGCTGTGGACGGATCGCGCCGCCAACTCGGGTGGTGACGTCTTCACTCTGATCGGTGGTCACTTCGGTGTCGACACACATCAGGACTTTCCGAAGGTGCTGGCGCACTGCACCGACGTGCTTGGGCGTGCGCCACCCACACCGATTCGCAAGGGAAAGCGTCAGGCGCCCACCGACGATCTCGGCCCGGCAACCGCCAAATGGGATTATCTCGATGGCGACGGCAGGTTGATCGCGGTGGTTTATCGGTATGACCCGCCCGGCGGCAAGAAGGAGTTCAGACCGTGGGACGCCAAGCGCAGGAAGCCGGCGCCCCCCGAGCCGCGTCCGCTTTACAACCAGCCTGCCATCAGGAATGCCAACAGCGTCGTGCTGGTCGAAGGCGAAAAATGTGCGCAGGCATTAATCGATACAGGCATCGTGGCCACAACCGCCATGCACGGCGCCAATGCCCCGGTCGACAAGACCGACTGGTCGCCGCTGGCACAGAAGGCCGTACTGATCTGGCCCGATCGCGACAAGCCAGGGTGGAATTATGCGATGAGCGCTGCCGATGCGGCCTTGGCGGCAGGTGCCATTTCCTGCGCAGTGCTGGTGCCGCCGGACGACAAACCCGCAGGTTGGGATGTGGCGGATGCCCTGGCGGAAGGATTTGATGTCAACGAGTTCATCGCCAGCGGGCCGCGCATCAGCGTCAAGCCGTCGCAGGGTGCCGATCTACCCGCCCAAACCGAGAACGCCGTCTGGGCCACCGATGATGCGCTGGCGCTGGCCTTCACCGGCCGCTATGCCGAGGATTGGCGTTACTGCGCCCAGTGGGGTAAGTGGCTGGTGTGGACGGGCAACCGCTGGCAGTCCGATGACACCCTGCTGGTGAACCATCTTGTTCGCCAGGTCTGCCGGGATGCCTCGGTCAAGGCCAGCTCGCATCGCCTGGCCGCCAAACTTGCCGCCAGCGGTACGGTCGGCGGCGTCGAACGTCTCGCACGCAGCGACCGGCGGCATGCATCGAGTTCTGCCGAGTGGGATGCCGACCCCTGGCTACTCAACACCACCGGTGGCGTGATCGATCTGCAGACCGGGCGGATGCGAGCGCATGAGCGATCCGACCGCATGACCAAGATCGCCCTGGCCACGTCACGTGGTCAGTGCCCGCAATGGTTGAGGTTCCTGGCTGACATCACCAACGGTGATGCCGAGTTGATGGCCTACCTGCAGCGGGTGATCGGCTACTGCCTGACCGGGGTCACCACCGAACATGCATTGTTCTTTCTGTACGGCACGGGCGCCAATGGCAAGTCAGTGTTCGTGAATGTGATCACGACCATCCTGGGGGATTACGCGGCAAACGCGCCCATGGACACGTTCATGGAAACCCGCACCGACCGCCATCCCACCGATCTGGCGGGTCTGCGCGGTGCACGCTTCGTCTCCAGCATAGAAACCGAGCAGGGGCGGCGCTGGAACGAATCGAAAGTGAAGACCATCACCGGTGGCGACAAGGTGTCGGCGCGTTTTATGCGACAAGATTTTTTTGACTACCTGCCGCAGTTCAAGCTGGTGATTGCCGGCAACCACAAGCCCTCCATCCGCAACGTGGACGAGGCCATGAAGCGGCGGCTGCATCTCATCCCCTTCACCGTCAAGATTCCACCCGAGCGCCGCGACGGGAAGCTCACCGAAAAGCTGCTCAAGGAACGCGACGGCATCCTGGCGTGGGCGATCGAAGGCTGCATGCTCTGGCAGCAGGCGGGCCTGAAGCCGCCCAAGGTGGTGGTCGATGCGACCGATGAGTATTTCGACGAGGAGGACGCCATCGGCGAATTCATCGAGGAGGAATGCCAGCGCCACGCCCAGGCCAGCGTCTCCGTGGCAGACACATTTCAGCGCTGGCAGGAATGGGCCAATCGACGCGGCGAATACATCGGCACCAGCCGCTGGCTGATGCAGCAGCTGTGCAACCGGGGGTTTGAGCGCAAGCGCCTGCATGCCGGGGTGAAGGGCATCGCCGGCCTGTCACTCAAGCCCAAGGACTATGGCGGACGACTGCCCTACCGGGATGACTGAGTGCATCGGGTGACCGAAGGTGACTGGTCTCTACATAACTCTCTTTACGCGTGTACACGCGCACGCGTAAGAAGGTTTACTGCAGGACGGCCACCTTCGGTCACCAAGCAAGACTTTCAAGGAGATATGTGACATGACCGAAACGATTCTGGCCCTCGACCTGGGCACGCAAACCGGATGGGCGCTGCACCACCTGGACGGCACCATCACCAGCGGCAGCGAATCCTTCAAGCCGCAGCGTTTTGAGGGCGGAGGCATGCGCTTCCTGCGCTTCAAGCGCTGGCTCAACGAAATTCTCTCTACCAGCGACCACATCAATGCGGTGTTTTTTGAGGAAGTGCGCCGACATGCCGGTGTCGATGCCGCGCACGCCTATGGCGGCTTCATGGGACATCTCACGGCATGGTGCGAACTCCACAACCTCCCTTACCAGGGCGTGCCGGTCGGTACGATCAAGAAACACGCAACGGGCAAGGGCAACGCTGGCAAGGACGAGATGATTGCGGCAGTCGTCAAGCACGGCTTTGCCCCCATCGACGACAACGAGGCCGATGCCCTGGCGCTGTTGCACTGGGCGATCGAGATGCAGGAGGTGTGAGATGAAGGCAATTACCATGATTCCCGTTCATCCCGGCTACATGCAGGGTCAGCCCACGCAATTGGTCGACGCACGTCTGCTGCACCAGTTTTTGCAAGTCGGCCGTGACTTCTCAAACTGGATAAAGGGCCGTATCCAGGAATATGGCTTCGAAGAAAACAAGGACTACTTGCTCGCCAAAACCGGCGAGCAACTCCCCCACCTTGGCGGACACCGGACGGTCGTCAGGATCGACTACTTCCTCTGCATCGACATGTCCAAGGAACTGGCCATGGTCGAGCGTACCCCAAGAGGACGGCAGGCCCGGCGTTATTTCATTGAGTGCGAGCGTCAGCTTCGTATGATGCAGGGCAAGTTGATCCTACCAGTCCAATCGCAGCAGCATGTGCCCCTGTCCCGTGCCCAACGTCAAGCGATCAACCGGCAGGCGTGGGCCGACGTCGCGGGAGATGCCCATGCCGCATTCCATGCCCGACGTGAAGCACTGATCAATCAAATGGGAACGGCAACGGGCTGGAATGCCGGGCCACTGGTCCGACTGACGCCTCCGGCTTGGGCTTTGGAGGATGTGGCGGGAGAACCGGCATGAAGGTGCTGACTCCCCCGTACCGTTGCCCCCTCGGCCGCACCACACAGCGCACCGACCCAGACAGCATCAAACGTGAAGGCTGGCGGGATCAGCATATCCTCGTCGTGGCGGAAAGCGACGACCGCCTGGATTTTGTGGAACGGGAATTCGTGAGGCGGATTGGTGAGCGCCTGTATGGAGGGCGCCATGGCTGAGTGGACGATGGATGACGTGGCAACGCGTTTCGCCGAGGCGGCCGAGACGGGACGGCGCCTTCCCCGCGTCAGAGTGCAGGGCTACTTCAATGTCTGGCCTGCCTTTGCACGCGAGGAGTGGGAAGGATTTGTCGATAAGGATTATGTGTACCGGCCGCAGCCTCCCACACCTGAAGCTGTCGATCAGATGCTGGAAGTGATGCGTTGGGTGCTGTGGCTTGAGGAGCAGCAGCGGCACTTGGTCTGGATGCGGGCCAAGCAGCGCGAGTGGAAGGACATCTGCCGGCGCTTCGGTTGCAACCGCACGACGGCGTGGCGGCGCTGGCAGAAGGCATTGCAGGTGGTTGCCGACCGGCTCAACCTTTACGATAGTTGCACGCGCGTAATTTGAAGCGATTTGGCGTGAGTGCGAGCAAGTGAGCGGGTATGGTAGGGAATACGCGGGTTTTGCGCATGCAACATCCGACACGGTTTTTGGGTAGGATGACGGTTATGATCTGGACAGAGGTGCGAGCCGATCCAGTCGTTTCGTAGGGAAGATGGAATGCCCAGATTGTCTATGCGTGAGAGGGAGAAATTGGCTGTACCGCCAAACGCATTCCCATGGCCTTCAGAATTGCGGTGAGCGTTTTTAGCTCAGGATTTCCTTGTTCTGACAAGGTGCGGTAGATTGTATTGGCGTTCACTTCAGCCTGGCGTGCCACTTCTTGCACGCCACCGAATGCCTTGCTGAGATTACGGAGTGCGAGCATGAGATCCGTTTCGTCACCATCTTCTAACACAGAGTTCAGATAGTCTGCCGCAAGGTCGGGATCGCGACGGAACATTTCAACGGTTGCTTCCTCGTGAGTTCGATGTGTCTTAGCCATTTCGTTTCTCCCAATCCTTGAGTAATCGGATTGCCCGCTCGATGTCGCGGCTTTGTGACTTCTTGTCGCCGCCACTGGTAAGCAGGACCATCATGCTGCCCAACTGCGCGAAATAGACGCGATAACCAGCACCAACGTCAATCCGCAGTTCTGAGATGCCATCACGCAAGTAGGCGTGATCACCAAGCAACCCTGCCTCGACTCGAGCGACGCGTCTGATCACGGCAATCTTCGCAACACGGTCGCGAAGGCTATCGAGCCAAGACTGATACAGGTCGTTGCCGCTTTCGTCGAGGTAATGGACGATCTGGTGCATGAATGTATTTTAGCTTAAAAGCGAAAATAGGCAAGGCTATTTCCCCTTCCTGCTCACGAAGAGTTTGATCAAAACAGCATCGATTGAGCAGAATTTGACGGGTCCTTCCTGGCCAAAATCCCATGCGGGAGGCGCGAGCCCGGCATTGCGATAGCGTCAGACTTAAAAACGAGGTTACCAGGGTTACCAGTTACCACCCAGGTTACCACCCTTGATGTTCCACCAATATTTGTGACCCACCCCTGTGGTGGGTTTTTACATTCCAATGACCGAGTCCCTGAGCGTCGAATACCGGAAGGTCGAGACGCTGATCCCCTTTGCCAGAAATCCCCGGACACATTCCGAAGCCCAGGTTGCCAAGATCGCGGCCAGCATTGTTGAATTTGGCTGGACCAGTCCGGTTCTGGTGGACGCTAGCCAGGGCATCATCGCTGGCCACGGCCGTCTGGCCGCCGCCCGCAAGCTGGGACTGGCCGAAGTACCGGTCATCGAACTGAGTCATCTCACGCCGGAACAGAAACGCGCCTACGTGATTGCCGACAACCGTCTGGCACTGGACGCCGGATGGGATGAAGAAATGTTGGTGCTGGAACTGGCCGAGCTGTCCGAGTCGGGTTACGACCTGACCCTCACCGGTTTCTCCAACGAAGAGATTGAGACATTGCTGGTCGATGCCGAGGGTGAATCGACCGAGGAAGGATCAACCAACCCCGATGAGGACACCGCCGACCAGGTGCCAGACCCACCGGTCAACCCAGTCTCCCGTCCTGGCGACATCTGGCAACTGGGTGCGCACCGTCTGATCTGTGGCGATGCCGCCGATGCCGACGTGGTTGCCCAATTGATGGCTGGAGAGAAGGCAGTGCTCTGCTTCACCTCCCCACCCTACGGCAACCAGCGCCAATATACACAACCGAGTACGAACACCATCATGGATTGGGACGCCTTGATGCGCGGCGTATTTTCACAACTGCCCATGGCGCCCAACGGCCAGGTGCTGGTCAATCTGGGATTGATCCACCGTGAGCAAGAGGTCATCCCCTACTGGGACAGCTGGCTCGACTGGATGCGTACTCAGGGCTGGCGACGTTTCGCATGGTACGTCTGGGACCAGGGACCGGGATTGCCCGGCGACTGGAATGGCCGGCTGGCACCCGCCTTCGAGTTCGTCTTCCACTTCAATCGGAAGGAAAGTGAGGCCCGCCGCCCCAACAAGATTGTGCCCTGTATTTATGCCGGGCGCGACACGCATCTGCGTGGTGATGGCACCAGCGCTGGCGGCATGAGAAACAAGGACGGCAGCAAAACGGCATGGAACCATGTGGGTACCGTCACCCAGGAGACCAAGATTCCCGATGCGGTGATTCGGATCATGCGGCACAAGGGCAAGATCGGCCAGGATATTGATCATCCGGCCGTGTTTCCGGTGGCGCTGCCGCAGAATGTCATCGAGGCCTACACCGATGTCGGCGACATCGTCTTCGAACCCTTCTGCGGTTCCGGCACAACCCTCCTTGCGGCTCAGCGCACTGGTCGTGTGGTCTGCGCCACCGAAATTGCGCCGGAGTATGTCGATGTGGCCGTGAAGCGGTTCCAGCAGAATTTTCCGCAGGTGCCAGTCACCTTGGCATCAACTCGACAAGTATTCAATGAGGTCGCGAGTGAGCGATTGGGAGCATCCGCATGAGCATCTCCTGGCTGGCCGACAAGATCGAACAGTGGCCGACTAACAAGCTCGTGCCCTACGTTCGAAACGCCCGGACGCACTCGGATGCACAAGTGGCGCAGATCGCTGCATCGATCGCCGAGTTCGGATTCACCAACCCAATTCTGGCAGGCAGTGATGGTGTCATTGTCGCCGGTCATGGCCGACTGGCGGCGGCCCAGAAACTGGGCATTGATACAGTACCTGTCGTGGTACTGGATCATCTAACCCAAACCCAACGTCGCGCACTGGTGATTGCGGACAACCGCATCGCCGAAAATGCAAGCTGGGACGACGCCATGTTGCAGGTTGAACTGGCCGCGCTCCAGGATGAGGATTTCGACTTGTCCCTGACCGGGTTCGACGCCGATGCACTCGCCGATCTGCTGGCCGGCGAAGAGACGACGAACGAGGGTCAAACCGACGAGGATGCGGTACCGGAGTCAGCTGGACCCACAGTCTCACGCCTGGGTGATGTCTGGATCTGCGGCAATCACCGGGTGCTCTGTGGTGATGCAACGCAAGAGGAGAGCTACCAGGCGCTGCTGGGTGACGAGCATGTGGCCATGGTCTGGCAGGATCCACCGTATGGCGTCAATTACGCCAACAGCGCCAAGGACAAGATGCGCGGCAAGAATCGCCCCATCCTCAACGACAACTTGGGTGAGAATTTTCAGCCATTTCTGGAGGCTGCGCTGGTCCCGATGATGGCACGCTGCGACGGTGCAATCTACATCGCCATGAGCAGCAGCGAACTCGATACCCTGCAGGCCGCGTTCCGCGCAGCGGGCGGCAAGTGGTCCACCTTCATCATCTGGACCAAGAACACTTTCACGCTGGGTCGTGCCGATTACCAGCGGCAGTACGAACCGATCCTGTACGGGTGGCCGGATGGATCCACCCACCACTGGTGCGGTGATCGCGACCAGGGTGACGTATGGCAAATCAAAAAACCTCACAAGAACGATTTACATCCGACCATGAAGCCTGTCGAACTGGTTGAGCGTGCGTTGCGAAACTCAAGTCGCCCGGGCGATACGGTGCTTGATTGTTTTGGTGGTTCAGGCACCACCTTGATTGCTTGCGAGCGATCAGAGCGGCATTCGCGACTGATGGAACTGGATCCGAATTACGTGGATGTGATTGTTCACCGTTGGCAGGATTATTCGGGTGGCAAGGCCACCCGCCAGTCTGACGGCGTGATGTTTGATTCGCTTGAGTCAGAACCCCTTGAACAAATTGCGGCGTAGTTGTGATCAGCCATGATGATGCGGAATTGAAGGGTGTTTTCAGCGCAATCATGCGGACAGTGTATGGAGAATCAGTGCCACACTACGAGCTCGTTAACCTAAGAAAGAGTTCGCCATGACTACCGCTACCAAACCTGCCGCCAAAAAACCCGCGGCGAAACCAGCCGCAAAACCGGCTGCCAAAAAGCCAGCAGCGAAAGCCGCGGTGAAAAAGCCTGCTGTGAAAAAGCCGGCAGCTAAGAAACCTGCGGCTAAGCCGGTTGTCAAAAAACCGGCAGTGAAAAAGGCAGCGGCAAAACCCGCAGCGAAGAAACCCGTAGTTAAGAAACCTGCCGTGAAGAAACCAGTGGCCAAGAAGCCAGCGGCGAAAGCTGCCGCCAAGAAACCCGCCGCGAAAAAGCCGGCTGCAAAGAAGCCTGCCGCTAAGAAATAGCTGTCGCGGCTTCGTTCCGAATACAACAAGGGCGACCCGAGGGTTGCCCTTGTTGCGTTTGAGGGGAGCAACTGGGCAACAGGCGTGTGTGAGTGTGACGGTGTGGCGTTTGTCTCGCTGGGATCAGAAACGTGACGTTTTGAAAACCTGGAATCCGTTGGCGGTATGTCGGACAAAACGTAGCCACAAGCCATTGCCGCTGCGTTCGGCAGTAACCAAGATTGTCTTATCGCCGGATATCTTGATTTCCTGGCCAGGCTTGAGGGCGTTGATTTGTTGGTCGAGGGGGGATGTCATGGCGATCTCCTTTATGCCATCTCGTAACCGGCGCGTTCGAGGCGGGATGCATCGGCAGGGGTGACCACCCAAAACTCGCCGCGCTCGCCGTCGTGGTCACCCAGGACGATGCGCATCGGGTAAGTGGCGTGATTTGCAAAACTGCTGGCGTTGGCCAGGGTGTTGAAGCGAAGCAGTGTGCTCTTGATCAGGCTTTTGAGGGTGGGGGTGGTCATCTTGTTCTCCTTCGGGTTGATCGTTGCGACACCCGTATGAACGCGCTGTTTGATTGAGTAGTCAAGCGGAAGATCGAACAATTTTTAACTTTCTGCCGGAGTGGGGTTCTATTTTCGGCCAGTCACGGTGGCGAGTTTGCTGCGCGCCGATTCGCTCTGCCAACGGCAAGGGCCTTTACCGTCTTTGGCTTCCGCGTTCCATCTCGCCAATATTTCATCATCCGACCAGCCCTTGGCGGTGAGGTAGGCGTAATCATCGGCGTCGTAGTTGGTATGGTCATGCAGGGTGGTGTGGGTAGTCATGGTGGTGTCCTTTGTGTTGATGTGGATTCGACATCCGTATGAACGCGCTGTTCCAACGAGAAGCCAAGCTATTTTTGATGGAATTTGAATTGATGGCAGAATGGCGCCTTTCCAACCCCTGCGAGAGATGCCACCATGAACAAATCCGAATTGGTCGAAGCCCTGGCGGCGCGTACCAAACTTTCCAAGGCTGCAACAGGCGACGCCCTGGATGCATTGATCGAAATCATCACCACGGCGGTCGCCAAGGGCGACGATGTCGCTTTGGTCGGCTTCGGTACGTTCAAGTCAGCCAAGCGCGCGGCGCGCACCGGCCGCAATCCGCAGACTGGCGCAGCGTTGAAGATTGCTGCAGCTACGGTGCCGAAGTTTACGGCAGGGGCAACATTCAAAGCAGCGGTATCCGGCAAGAAGGCTGCCGCCAAAAAACCAGCAGCAAAGAAGCCCGCTACCAAGAAGAAGTAATCATCAGTTTGCACTGAACCGGACAAGGGCGACCTACGGGTCGCCCTTGTCGTTTGTGAATCGAGCATTCAGTTCATCGCGGCACGGCGAATGCCGAGCATGTATTTCAACAAATCATCATCGAAGCCGTAGTGCTCGATGTTGATGCGGTCCAGTCCTTCACGTTGCAGTATTCGCCAGCGGGCAGCATCGCTGCCGGCTTCTCGCAACTCATCGCTGATCTGATCGAGGTGGAGGCTCTCCTCGTCAGTCAACCGCCGTGGCTGATTCTTCAGGTCCTGCAGGATAGTGATGAGCTTCAACATAGTGCGGCTCCTGATCAAACGATGCGATAGACGCGGGATGCCCCGGTGTCCTTGAATGACGTGATGTTGAGCCCGAGTTTCTTCTTGAGGGCACCGGCAAATGTGCCTCGCACCGTGTGGGCCTGCCACCCGGTGGCTTCGCAGATTTCATTGATGGTCGCGCCGTTGGGGCGCTGAAGCATCTCGATCACGGTGGCTTGCTTCGAGTTGTCGCGCAGACGAGGTTTGCCCTCGACACCAGTCTTAAGCAGGCGTTGGGCAGCCTCCTGCTTTTCTTGCGCCCACGTGGCCTCAGACGTCGCCACGGCGGCCTCAACCTCAGGATCGGGGTGACTGGCCGCAGGCGCTGGCCGGGAGCGCCCAATGACCTCGTAGCCCGCGTCGGTAATGAAGCAGTCGAATATTTTGACGCCCGAAACCAATGCCTTGCTGAAAAGGGAGGCGATCACTTTGGTTCTGGCACCCCCTTTGATGTGGTCAGGAAACGCCTGGTTGGTGACGAGATGTTGGGGATGCTCGGCGGCATGTTCCAGAATATGGCGTTGGGTTTCGGTCAGTGTGATGCTGGTGGTCATGGCAAATCTCCTTGGTGGGTTATGCGACGCGTTGGATGGCCTTTGCGCCGATGATGCGGGACTGGGGATACAACCACTCGACGCACGCGTAGATATCGTCGAGGTCATTCACTTGCAGCATGCGCAGGATATTGATGCCGGTGGCGAGGGTGATTCTGACTTGGTAGGTTTTCATGTTGTGGCTCCTGCGCGCGGGTTGATGACGATCGTATGAACACGCTGTTCAAGATTGAAGCCAAGCGTTTTCTGCTCGACTTCGATCTTTAGTTCAATCGGCGCGAGCGATCTCCTGTTCCGTCGCTTTCGGTGTGGCACTGCCCAATTCGGCACCGGCTTTGAAGGCGGCCTCGAGTGCACTCTTGATGCCCCACACACTCACTTCGTGGAAGTCGAGGCGATCGCTGTTACGGGTTTTAAGGGTGTCGATAAAAAGGTGATCCAGGGCAATGCGGGTCAGGAGGGTGTCGATCTGTTTCATGGCGTTGTCCTTGTGATGTGATTGATGACGATCGTATGAACGCGCTGTTCGAGAGTGAAGCCAAGCGTTTTCTGCTTGGATTCACAATTCTTTTTTAGATGGCGCCCACTTCGTCGGCTTCGGCCTTGGCCGCCTCGACAATCTCCGCGACGGTCTCGTCCATCGTCATCATCGAGCCACCGAGGAGTTGGTGATCACGGGTGATGGCCATCACGGCGTGGGCCAGCCAGTAGGCATCAGCCCGTTGGTAGGTAATTACCGGTGCCTGGCGGATGAGGCGCCGTGCGCGATCGAGCAATTCCAGCAACTCCTGCTGGATGTCAAAAAGTTCGTCGGCCAGTTCGTGGTACTTGGTGGTTTGGGTCGTCATGTCGATCTCCTTGATCGTCGTTGATGGTGATTGAATGAACGCGCTGTTCGGGAGGGAAGCCAAGCGGGGAATTGCATCCTTTTGCGAAAAGCTGCGCCCGGCTTGATGTAAATCATGGGTCTGTCGATTCGCGCTTACGCCCGCCATCGCGGCGTCTCACATGTGGCTGTCAAGAAAGCCATCGACACCGGGCGTATCAGTCCCGATGCCGATGGCACGATTGACCCCGCCCGTGCCGATCGGGACTGGGAACAGAACACAGCCTCGCCGCGCAAGGCATCGACCGCACCCAGAGTGAAGGCGCCGGTTCCAGAAACACCGCGCAAGGTTGCCCGTGAATCCACTGCCGAAGCGGCGACGCCGACACTGTCTGCTGGTGGCACTTCGCTGCTGCAGGCGAGAACGGTGAATGAAGTGGTCAAGGCGCAGACCAACAAGGTGCGTCTGGCCCGCCTCAAGGGTGATCTGGTCGATCGCTCGCAAGCCATCGCCCATGTATTTCGACTGGCCCGGACGGAACGCGATGCCTGGCTCAACTGGCCGGCACGCATCTCGGCGCAGATGGCCGCCAAACTGGAGATCGATGCCCATGCCCTGCACGTGGCACTGGAAACCGCTGTGCGCGAACATTTGATGGAACTGGGTGACCTGCACCCGCGGGTGGACTGATGGATCCGGACTACGACGGCGCACTGGAGATCGAACGCGCCTGGCGCGAAGGCTTGATCCCGGATCCGCTGCTCTCGGTATCCGAATGGGCCGACCGGCATCGGATGCTGTCCTCCAAGGCATCGAGCGAGCCGGGACGCTGGCGCACCAGTCGCACACCCTACCTGAAGGCCATCATGGATTGTCTTTCGCCGACCTCGCCAGTCGAGCGGGTGGTGTTCATGAAGGCCGCACAGCTGGGTGCGACCGAGATGGGCAACAACTGGATCGGCTACGTGATCCACCACGCGCCTGGCCCGATGATGGCAGTGTGGCCGACGGTGGAGATGGCCAAGAACAACTCGAAGCAGCGCATTGATTCGCTGATCGAGGAATCACCGGTACTGGCTGAGCTGATCATGCCGCCGCGCAGCCGGGACTCAGGCAATACCATCCTGGCCAAGGAGTTTCGCGGCGGCGTGCTGCGTATGGTCGGGGCCAACAGCGCGGTGGGCCTGCGCTCGATGCCGGTGCGCTACCTGTTTCTGGACGAAGTCGACGGTTATCCGCCGGACGTGGATGGTGAAGGCAGCGCCGTGGCACTGGCCGAAGCGCGGACGCGCACCTTTGCGCGCAGAAAGATCTTCATCGTCTCGACCCCTACCCTGGCCGGAGTCAGCACCATCGAGCGCGAGTTCGAAGCCAGCGACCAGCGACGCTACTACGTGCCCTGTCCGCACTGCGGGCACCGTCAGTGGCTGCGCTTTGAACAACTCCGCTGGGAGCGAGACGAGAACGGCCATCGCCCTGAAACAGCGGCTTATGTCTGCGAGTCCTGCGAAGTCCCCATCCCGGAGCACCACAAGACCTGGATGCTGGAGCATGGCGAGTGGCGGGCCATGGTCGACGGGGTCACGAAGACGGCAGGCTTTCACCTGTCCAGCCTGTACAGCCCGATTGGCTGGCGCAGCTGGCGGGAGATCGCTGCTGCCTGGGAGAGTGCCATCAACAAGGATTCCGGATCGGCCGCCGCGATCAAGACCTTCAAGAACACCGAACTGGGGGAAACCTGGGTCGAGGAAGGGGAAGCCCCGGACTGGCAGCGCCTGCTGGAACGCCGGGAGGATTACCCGATTGGGAATATTCCCGAAGGTGGCCTGCTCCTGACCGGTGGCGCCGACGTGCAGAAGGATCGCATCGAAGTGTCGATCTGGGCATTCGGACGCGGCAAGGCTTCCTGGCTCATCGAGCATCGGGTGCTGATGGGCGACACGGCACGCAGCGAAGTCTGGAAAGCCATCGGGCAGGTACTGGCCGAATCCTGGACCCATGCCACTGGGGCTGCGATACCGCTGGCACGGTTTGCACTGGATACCGGTTTCGCCACACAGGAGGCCTATGCCTTCGTGCGTGCTGTGCGCGATTCACGGGTTATGGCTGTCAAGGGGATTGCCCGCGGCGCGGCCCTGGTCGGTACCCCGACGGCAGTGGATGCCACCACGGGCGGCAAGCGACTGCGCCGGGGGATCAAGGTGTTCTCGGTCGCGGGTGGCATTGCCAAGCTGGAGTTTTACAACAACCTGAGAAAGAGCATCGATACCGATGCGGATGGTGTGGTTCGGTATCCCGCCGGGTATGTCCATCTGCCCAAGGTCGATGCCGAGTTCATTCAGCAGTTGTGCGCTGAGCAGTTGATCACGCGACGTGACCGGAATGGCTTTGCTCATCGCGAGTGGCAGAAGATGCGCGAGCGCAATGAAGCCCTGGATTGCTATGTGTATGCCCGGGCCGCTGCGGCCGCCTCCGGCCTCGACCGCTTCGAGGAACGTCACTGGCGCGAGTTGGAAAAGCAACTCGGGATCCAGAACCCGGATCCACCTGAACACCCCGATGAACAAGATGCCGAGGCCACCCAAGGACACAAACCCAACGGTGGCCTCGCTGCTTCTGCAACCCGTAAGCCAGTGCGCCGCTTGATCCGCAGCCGCTGGATTAGTTGATTTACCCCACCCGCCAAGGAGCTACTCATGAGTCTGCAAACCCAAATCCATAGTCTGGTCATCCGTGTCGCCGATGAGTTCAAGTCGGTCTATGCCAAGATCGGCAACCTCTCGTCGCTGTCGACCACCGACAAGTCCACGCTGGTATCCGCTATCAATGAGCTCAAGGCGGCCATTGCCCTGGCCGCCGTCATCAATGATGCGGCACCCGGCAGTACCACCACGACCTTCTCGGCTTCCAAGATCGTCACGCTGCTCGATGACCTGCGTGCCCAGATCCTGGGTGGGGCCGATGCTGCCTACGACACCCTGCTGGAACTGCAGCAGGCCATCCAGAATGACCAGACCGGCATTGCCGCGATTACGGCCGCGATCGACAAGCGCGTGCGCTTTGATGCTGCGCAGACGCTCACCGCGCCCGAGCAACTTCAGGCCCGCAGCAACATCGGGGCGGTGGCGGCGAGTGACGTTGGTGACACGGCCACGGACTTCGTGGCGATCTTCGAAACCGCCCTGGCCGCCTGAGCATGAGCCTGGTCTCCAAAGTCAGTGCCCTGGCAACTCGCCTGGCCAATGAGGTCAAGACCCTGGTCCGGCCGGAACACCCAGGCATTACACGCGCCTGGGTGTGCTTTGGCTACATCGGCAGTGCGATCGTGATCAACGCCTCTCACAATGTTTCCGGGGTCACACGCCTCGCTGCCGGGCGCTACCGGATCACCTTTGCCACGCCGTTCGCGGATGCCAACTATTGCTGGCTGGCCTTTGCCCGTAGTACCGGCAACACCGGTACGGTGCGCACGGCCCTGGCCCGATCCACCACCGACGTCAAGACCAGCACGCATGTCGAGGTGATCTGCACCACGGCCAGCACGTCGCTGGCCGATACCACCGAAATGAACCTGGTGGTCTATCGCTGATGGCCTATACCGAGGAACAACTCACTGCCCTGGAGTCGGCACTCGCCAAGGGTGAGAAACGGGTTACCTTTGGTGACAAGACGGTCGAGTACCGCACGGTCGAGGAACTGAAGGAAGCCATCGCGCTGGTCGAGCGTAGCTTGCACGACCAGGCGGTAGGAACTGGACTGTGGCCGAGAGCACCCCGCCAGATCCGCATCAATACGCGCAAAGGGTTCTGAGATGGGCTGGCTGAAACGCTTCTCGCGCCGGCTGTTCGGCCAGACACCGACTTACGATGGTGTCGGCAGTGGCCGGCGCTCGCTGGCGTGGGCAGTCGGCAATCCCGGGGCGATTGCGGCGCTGATGCATTCGCAAACGGAACTGCGCGCCAAGAGCCGGGATCTGGTGCGCAGAAATGCCTGGGCCAATGCCGCACTGGAATCCTACGTGGCCAACGCCATCGGTACCGGCATCAAGCCGCAGTCGATGGTTCGGGACGCGAGCCAGCGCGAGAGCATCCAATCCCTCTGGCGCGACTGGACGGTGGATGCCGATGCAGCCGGGCTCACCGACTTCTATGGCCTGCAGGCCCTGGCCTGCCGGGCGATGCTGGAGGGCGGCGAATCGCTGGTGCGTCTGCGCTACCGTCGTCCCGAAGACGGCCTGGTCGTGGCGCTGCAGATACAGGTGCTGGAGCCGGAGCATCTGCCGGTGACCTTGAACACCACTGCGGACAACGGCAATCTTATCCGTGCCGGAATCGAGTTCGATCGGCTCGGGCGGCGGGTGGCGTACCACCTCTATCGATCCCATCCGGAGGATGGGGCGCTGGCACCGATGTCCAGCAATGGCGGCATGGAAACCGTCCGGGTCAGCGCAGCAGAGATCCTGCATCTCTTCCGCCCCCTGCGTCCGGGACAGATTCGCGGGGAGCCGTGGCTGGCGCGTGCCTTGGTCAAGCTCAATGAACTCGACCAGTACGACGATGCCGAACTGGTGCGCAAGAAGACCGCCGCCATGTTTGCCGGGTTTGTGACGCGCCTGGCGCCCGAGGACAACCTGCTGGGCGAGGGGCTGGCCAACGCCAACGGCATGGCACTGGCCGGGCTGGAGCCGGGCACGATGCAGATCCTTGAGCCCGGTGAGGACATCAAGTTCAGCCAGCCCGCCGATGTGGGTGGCTCCTATTCGGAGTTCCTGCGCATGCAGTTCCGGGCGGTTGCCGCCGCCATGGGGGTGACCTACGAACAGCTGACCGGGGACCTGTCGATGGTCAACTACTCCTCGATCCGTGCCGGGCTGCTGGAATTTCGCCGCCGCGTGGAAGCCCTGCAGCATGGCGTGATCGTCCACCAGTTGTGCCGACCGATCTGGCAGGCGTTTGTCGAGCAGGCCGTGCTTGAAGGTGCGCTGGCTCTTCCTGGCTATGCCCGTGGCGGCCTATCGAAACGGCGGGAATATCTCGCCGTGAAATGGATTCCTCAAGGCTGGCAATGGGTCGATCCGCTGAAAGAAGCGGATGCCATGAAGGCGGCGATTCGTTCGGGATTGATGTCACGTTCCGAAGCCATCTCGGCCAACGGCTATGACGCCGAGGATGTCGATCGCGAGATTGCGGCGGATAACGCGCGAGCAGATGGCCTGGGATTGATTTTTGATTCAGACCCGCGTCACGAATTGTCGGCGACTTCGCCGGCACCGGTGACCCCACAAGACTCACAACCGCAAGGAACCTGATATGCAACTGCCACACCTGGCGTCCCGTCTGTACGGGACGCCGCTGCTGCTTGCCCGTTCCAAACTCGAAATCATCCTGTCCGTCCTGGGCGAGCGTATCGGCTGGCCGGACATCAACGCCGCAATCGCACTGCCTCAGTCCAGGCCAATGATTGAAGCACCCACCGGCATTGCTGTGATTCCCATCATCGGCACACTGGTGCGGCGCACCCTGGGTCTTGATCCGATGTCCGGATTCACCTCCTACGCCGAGATCGGCGGCATGGTCGATGCCGCAGTCGCGGATCCGAATGTCGAGGGCATCCTGCTCGATATCGATTCCCCGGGCGGCGAGGCCGGCGGCGTGTTCGAGCTGGGTGAACAAATTCGCACCGCCGATGCCATCAAACCTGTTTGGGCCATCGCCTCGGACGCTGCCTTCTCGGCAGCCTACGCCATCGCCTGTGGCGCCTCCCGGTTGGCGGTGACTCGTACCGGCGGTGTGGGTTCCATCGGCGTGATTGCCATGCATGTCGACCAGTCCGTGCGTGATGCCCAGGAAGGTTATCGCTACACGGCGATCACTGCGGGCGATCAGAAGAACGATTTCTCCCCGCATGAACCGCTCGACAAGAACGCCACAGCCCGTTTGCAAGCCGAGGTCGACCGGCTCTACAGCATGTTTATCGACCATGTGGCGGCGATGCGCAAGCTTGATCGCCAAGCCATCGCGGCGACCGAGGCCGGCGTGTATTTCGGTGTCGATGCCGTGACCGCATGCCTTGCCGATGCCGTCGGCAATCTCGATAGCGTGCTGGCTGATTTCAGCAGTTTCCTGGTGGCTCGTCGAACGCGCGGCCACGTGATGACCGGTTCCTCGCGTTCGCTCACCGTTTCCATTCCATCAATCAAGGAGGAAGACCCCATGTCTCAACCTGAAGCCCCTGCAGTTCCTGTTGTATCCGATCCGGACACTGTACCGGATGCACCTGCACCTGTTTTGCCGCCTGCATCCCCGCCCGTCGAGAAGGAGGACACGCCAACCTCTGCCAATGGGTCTGCACCCACGCCAAGCATCGATGCCGTGGCCATTGCCGAAATGTGCCAACTGGCCGGTCATCCCGAGTTCACTGCCGGATTTCTGGCCAAAGGGGTGACGGAAGCGGAAGTGCGCAAGTCGCTCCTGGCCAATCGTGCAGACAGTGTCGAGATCCGTTCTACCCTCAGTCCCGATGTGGCAGTTGTCACTTCAACCCCGAGTGCTGCCAGCAATCCGATGCTCAGCGCCGTTCGCAAACTCACTGGAAAGGTCTAAGCCATGTCCGCCATTACCGAAGGTCTCAATCTGGGTGATCTCCTCAAGTACGAGGCACCCAATCTCTACTCCCGCGACCAGATCACTGTCGCCGCCGGCCAGAATCTCGTGCTGGGCACCGTGGTCGGCATCGACGCTGCCACCGACAAAATCAAGGCTCTGGATCCTGCCGCCACCGACGGCACCGAACTCGCCGCCGGCGTCCTGGCCATCTCGATCGATGCCAGTCTGATCGACCGGCCCGACGGCATCCTGATCGCCCGTCACGCCATGCTGGCCGATCACGCACTGACCTGGCCGGCGGGTATTACCGCCCCGCAAAAGGCCGTCGCACTCACCAAGCTCAAGTCCCTGGGCATCATCGTTCGTCAAGGAGTCTGATCATGCAGAACCCGTTTGCTTCTCCCGCCTTCTCGATGGCCAACCTCACGGCCGCCATCAATCTGCTGCCCAACCGCTATGGCCGGATGGAAGCCCTGAACCTCTTCCCGTTGAAACCGGTGCGCTTCCGCCAGATCCTGGTGGAGGAGCGCAATGGCATCCTGAACCTGCTGCCCACCTTGCCGGTCGGAAGTCCCAGCACGGTCGGCGTGCGGGACAAGCGCACCATGCGCTCCTTCATCGTGCCGCACATCCCGCACGATGATGTGGTGCTGCCCGAGGAAGTCCAGGGGATTCGTGCCTTTGGTTCGGAAACGGAAATCGAAACCGTGGCGGGCGTCCTTGCCAGCCATCTGGAAGTTATCCGCAACAAGCATGCGATCACGCTCGAGCATCTGCGTATGGGTGCGCTCAAGGGTGTGATCCTGGATGCCGATGGATCGACACTCTACGATTTGTATAGTGAATTTGGCATCACTGCCAAGTCGGTGAATTTCCAGCTGACCGCCGATGCTACCGATATCCGCAAGAAGTGTTTCGAGGTGCTGCGTCACGTCGATGACAACCTGCGCGGTGAATTCATGACCGGCATCCACTGCCTGTGCTCCCCGGAGTTCTTCGAGAAGCTGGTGGCGCACCCGAAGGTTGAAAAGGCCTACGAGAACTATGCCCAGGGCGCCATGCTGCGTGATGACGTGCGTCAGGCATTCTCCTTTGCCGGTCTGACTTTCGAGGAATACCGGGGCCAGGCAACCGACGGCAACGGCACGGCACGTCGCTTCATTGCCGCCGGGGAAGCGCACTGTTTCCCGTTGGGGACGGTAGACACCTTCGGCACCTACGTAGCACCTGCCGACTTCAACGAGACGGTCAACACGCTGGGGCAGCCGCTCTACGCCAAGCAGGAACCCCGCAAGTTCGAGCGCGGCACGGATCTACATACCCAGTCGAACCCTTTGCCGATGTGTCACCGTCCTGGAGTGCTAGTCAGACTCACGATGTCTTGAGCGTGCGCTTGCGCTCCGCCGTGTAGTGCCACCAAGGATGCGGCGGATCGCCGGCCATGAAGCGGGTGGCGGCGATGAAGGTGTCGAGCAGGCAGGGATCGTGACGGGTCCCCGTCTGGAGGCATAGATCCTGATAGAGCACATAGGGATCCTGGCCGATCAGATCGGTCGGGACCTGAATGCCCAACTGCCTCAGATCACCCGCTATCGAAGGTCCTATGTTCGGGATCGACTCGAGCGTGATGGCTTCGGCTGCATGCTTTGCTTTGTTGCTCATCACTCCCCTCTCTTATCTGGAAAGTTTCGCATGGATGCCGTGACGACATTGAACGCACTTTACACCGCTGCCGCCCAAGCTGGGTTGCTCACTGCAGCTAATGTGCAAGGCGACGTCATGATGGTGGACTTTCGTGCCCCGGACGACGATGTGCTGGACGGCTTGGGGGTTAGTCGGGGGTACACCATTCGCTATCCATCGAACAGGCTGGCACTGGCTGCGGGTGATGAATTGGTGATTGCCGGAGCGACCTACCGGGTGAGGGAAGTGACTCGGTTGGGTGACGGCTCGGAGTGTCGGGCAACGCTAACCCGTCTCTAGGATTGGCCATGCCCAACTCGATCCGCGAACAGGTTCTGCAAGCGGTAATGGGAATTCTCATGCCCATCGCTACCGCAGAGGGAGCCCAAGTGTTCAGGTCTCCTCCCACCGGCATTACGCGCGAGCAGTCTCCTGCGCTGCTCCTGTTTCCCGAGTCGGATGGCGTCACCCATCGACCCAACGGCCTCGTCGAACGGAGTCTGGTCATCCGGCTGGTGGCACTCGCCCGCGAGACAGGCAATGAATCCCCCGAGACAATCGCCGACCACCTCTTGGTGGCAGCCCATGCGGCGCTATTCAGTCACACCACGCTTGGCGGCCTGTGCCTGGGCATCAAGGAACTGGAATGCGAGTGGGACATCGAGGACGCCGATGCCACGGCAGCAGCGATTCCGGCGCGCTACCAGATCACCTATCGCACCCTGGCCAACGATATTTCACAACAAGGATAACCCCATGCAAGTTGAACTCCTGAAACACCACACCCATGCAAAGACGTCCCACGCACCCGGCGCGTTGATTGCTCTCGATGACGATCTGGCGAAGTGGCTGATCAATGCCGGTATCGCCCGCGTTCCGGTGCAAATGACCGTCCATAAACCCGTTCCCCGTTTTGAGGAGAAGTCCAAGTGAGTTACTACGCATCGTTTCAAGGCCGGGTCTATCTCGGTGAGCGTGCCGAGAATGGCGAACCGATCAAGGTGCGCTCCCCGGGCAATGTGGCCGACCTGATCCTGTCGCTCAAGACCGACGTCATCGAACACTACGAGAGCCAGACCGGCCAACGCGCCGTGGATCTGCGGCTCGTCAAGCAAAAGAGCGCCACCATTGCGCTGGCTATCGAGGAATTTACGAAAGAGAACCTGGCCCTCGCCCTCTACGGCAATCACGTTACCGGCACCGGCGGCACGGTGACCGACGAACCCGTGGGCGGCACGACCCCCGTGATCGGCGATCGCTACTTCCTGGCACATCCCAAGGTCTCGACCCTGGTGGTCAAGGATTCTGCCGCCACCCCCACCACCCTGGCGCTCGGCACACAGTACACGGCCGATGTCGACTTCGGCGCGATCCAGTTTCTGGACGTGACCGGGCTGACCGCGCCCTACAAGGCGAGCTACAGTTTCGGCGAAGTCACCGAGATCGGCATCTTCACCCAGCCGCTGCCGGAGCGCTTCCTGCGCCTGGAAGGACTCAATACGGCGCAGAGCAACAGCAAGGTGCTGATCGAACTCTACCGCGTCGCCTTCGATCCGCTCAAGAAGTTCGACATCATTTCCAACGACCTCAACACATTCGAGCTGGAAGGCTCGCTCCTGTCGGATGCCACCAAACCCTACGATGCCGTGCTCGGTCAGTTTGGCCGCATCGTGCAAATCGGTTGATGGCCATGGACAACTCAACGTTCGCGGCCCTGCCGCCGGTGCCCAATACCCTCCACTTGGCCGGTGAGGCGCTGGACATCACGCCGCTCAAGATCGGTGAACTCCCGGCCTTCGCCCGCGCCGTGCAACCGCTCGTCGCCAAGCTGGGACCCGAACCCGACTGGCTGCAGCTCATTGCCGAAGAAGGTGCCGCTGTGATCCAGGCATTGGCCATCGCCTGCAGAAAACCCGCCGACTGGGTGTCTGCCCTGGCGCTGGATGAAGCCATCACCTTGAGCGAAGCCGTGTTCGAGGCCAATGCCGATTTTTTTATCCGCCGCGTGGTGCCGGAAGTGCTGCGCGTGACCGCCGGCATGACCACGCGGATCGGCACGCTGACCCCTGGGCCGACGTCATCCAGCGCCTCATCGGGGCCGGACATCGCTACCCCGACATCCTGACTTATACGCTGGCCCAGGCCCGGGCGCTGCATGCCGCAGTCGAGCGCAGCGAGCGCGACGACCTGGCCGTGCAGTTGATCCTGCAGGTGACGGCCGGGCGCGGTGGCAACACGGAAATCAAGAACCTTCTCAAAGATCTCGGCCGATGAAACTCTCGCTCACCAGTTCCGGCTTGCTCGATCCTAAACGTCTCGACAGTTGGGTGCCGGAGAAGCGCCGTGCCATCAGGAAGGCCGTCGAGGCCGGCATGGTGGCATCGGGCAAGGACATCGCCGAAACTGTCAGGAGTCGCATGCAATCAGCCTTCCAGGTGAAGAAGGCCGGATTCCTCAAATCGATGCGATCCAAACTCTATGCCGGCAATCCCGAGAAATTCCCGGCGCTCTTGATCGGCTCGAAGATTTCCTGGCTGGGGATTCATGTGCGTGGCGGCACCATTTCGGGACCACTGCTGATTCCCCTGTTGCCCGAGCATCAGCGCATCGGCCGCAAGGCCTTCAAGCGTGTCGTCGACGGGTTGCTGAAGACCGGCAATGCCTTCTTCATCCAGAAGAACGGCAAGGTGATTCTGATGGCAGAAAACATCAAGGAGAACACCGGTCAGCTGCGTCGCTTCAAGCGCGCCGAACGGCAGCGCACCGGCGCCAAAACCGTCAAGCGGGGACAGGAAATCCCGATTGCCGTGCTGGTGCCCATCGTGCGCCTGCGCGGACGCTTCGATCTGCCGGGCGTGGTGCGCTCGCAATTATCCAAACTCTCATTAGCCATCGAACGACAACTGACTGCCCATGGCCTCTGATCGTGCCCAGATCCTGATCACGGCGATTGACCAGACCCGGCAGGCGTTCGCCTCAGCCAAGTCGAACCTGGAGGGTTTGTCGAGTGCCGCCAGCAAGGTCAATAGTCTGCTCACCGGGCTCGGTGCCGCCTTGTCGGTGGCCGGCCTGGTGGCAGCCGGCAAACACGCTCTGGAAACGGCGGACAGCCTGGCCAAACTCTCGCAAAAGACCGGCATGTCGGTCGAGTCCTTGTCGCTGTTGCGGCCGATTGCCGAGCAGTCGGGCGTCTCGCTCGAGGGACTGGCCAAGGGCATCAAAAAACTCTCCAGCGCCATGGTCGAGGCGGCGGGTGGTTCCAAGGAGCAGGCCGACACTTTCCTGCGCCTGGGCGTCTCGGTCAAGGATACGGCCGGGCAATTGCGCCCCACGGAAGAGGTGCTGCTCGATCTCGCCAGTGCCTTTGCCGCCATGCCCGACGGCGCAGAGAAGTCCGCGCTGGCCGTCAAACTCTTCGGCAAGAGCGGCGTCGATCTGATCCCGTTCCTGAACCAGGGTCGCACCGGCATCGAGGAACTCAAGACCAAGTTCAAGGAACTCGGCCTCGAGGTGAGTGAAAAGACCGCGCGCGCCGCCGAGAAATTCAACGACACGCTCAATACCGTCAAGCAAGCCTTGCAAGGCATTGCCATGAAAGTGGCAGAAGCGGCACTGCCGGCCCTGCAGCACCTGGCCGATGCGCTGGTGTCCTTGGCCAGCCATGGCGATGCGATCATGAATGTGGTGCGCGTGCTGGGAGAAGTGCTGGTGGCCTTCCTGGCCGTCAAGGGCGTGGCGGCGGTGGCCAAGCTGCTGGAAGCCGTCAGTCTCTTGAAACTCGCCTTCACGCGCTTTCTGCCGATCATGGCCGCCGTCGCCCTGTGGGAGATGGGACGCGGAATCGTCAATTGGGTGCAGGAGATTCGCGCGTCGAACCGCGCCCTGAACGAACTCAACCGACAACGCGATCAAGTCCTGGGACTGTCCCGTGCCATGGCGGAACTGGCCGGTACTGGCACGGTCAGCGTCAAGACTCAGATGGAACTCGCGGCCCAAGCGGCGGAGCGCCTGAAGGCCGGACTGCCCGGCACCAGCGAAGCGCTGCGCACCATCCAGGGGGCAGCCAGTGACGCTGGTGAAGCCATCCGGCACGCGCTGGATGCGGAAATCAAGAAGGCGACCGAGACCGTCAAGCAGCTCTCGACAAGCTACAAACAGGTGGCCGGGGATATCAAGGCCATCTGGGATGCGCGGGTGGCCGACATCGAGGCCAACTATAAGCGCCAGGAAGCCGCTGCACAGAACTCGACACGCTCGGAATATTCCAGGATCCGTGACGCCACCCAGATCCTGCTGACGTCCGAACAAGAAAAACTCGCCGCCGTCCGGGCTAGCGCCCAGCAAATGGAAGAAGCCTGGCGGGCGACCTACGCCCAGGCCGTGGCGCTGGCACGCGCCGCCGGCCAGGATGCCAAGGCCGTCGAGCGCGAGGCGATCGAAGCGCGCATCAGCATCTACGCCCAACTCGAATCGGCCTATCGCGGCACCATCGACCGGCTGATCGCGGAAGAGCAGCGTCATCTGGCCGCCGCCAAGGCCGCCGATGAAGCGCGGCTCAATCTGCGGCTGGCGACCGAAGATCGCATTCGCGAGCTTGCCCGCAAGGGCATGGATGAGCTGTCGGCCTACCAGGACCGGCAGCGCCAGGTCGACGAGAAACAATCCCAGGCACGCGCGGCATTGGCCACGGGCAATTTCGAGCAGGCCAGGAAACTCGCCGAAGACAGCATTGCGCTGGCGGAACGTTCGGCATCCGCCGTGACGCGCCAGGTCGAGCAGAACGGCAAGACCGTGACGCAGACCGTGGTCTCGGAAGCCTCGGCGGCGGCGAACGCGATCGGTCAGATCCGGGAATCGGCCGGCATTGCCGATGCGGCGCTGCAGGGCTTGAGCAGTGCCCACAAGCAGGCCGCTGCCGCTGCAGGCGCGGGTGCGGACGAGGCCAAGCGCGCCTTGACCGAAGTGTCGGTTGAACTGGATAAGCTGCGCCAGCGCATGCTGTCGCAAGACACCCTGAAACTCAACGTCGACATCGAAGCCGCGAAGGCTGGCATCGACAAGATCTCAGCGCTAACCGAATCACTGCAACTCGTCGCCAGGATCCAGGCCGATACCAAAGCGGCCCAGGACAGTCTCGACAAGCTCAAGTCGGATACGGGCAATCTCGAACTGACGGCGCAGGTCAACGCCGACACCAGCCGAGTGATCGCCGACATCGACCGCCTCAAGACGAGTCTGTCAAATGCCGGCATCCCGATCCCGGCCATGGTGTCCTTCGATCAACCCCGACGCGAGTTGCAGTCCTTTGCCACCGATGCGCAACTGGCGCTGAGCAAACCGACCAGTGCCACGCATACGCCGGAACCCAACCTGGCCTTCTATCGGCAGGCCCTGGCGGAACTCCTGCGGCCGACCTCCAGCACCCACACGATCTATGTGCAGCAGGTGCATACCAATGCCCAGGGCGGCCTGATCCAGAAACTCGCCGCCGGCGGGCGTGCCCTCATTTCGGGTTTCAAGCCCATGGCAGGCCGCATCTTCGGCCCGGGCACCGAGACCTCGGATTCGGTGCCGGCCCTCTTGTCGCATGGCGAGTTCGTAATGCGCGCCGCCAGTGTGAGGAAGTTCGGCGAAGGGTTCTTTGCGGCGTTGAATGCCGGATTCCTGCCTGCCATGCCCAGGTTGGCCCTGGGCGGCATGGTTTCAAACTTCGCCATGACGGCAGGATCGCCTGCCGCTCCTGCCCGCGACATCGTCGATCTGCGCTTTCATGTGGGAAGCAAATCGCACACGCTGCAATCCTCGCGGGATACCGCGATGGCCTTGGCCTCCGCCCTGCGCGAACTGTCGAGGGCAGCATGAGCGAAGCGCAATCGGTCGCGGTGCGCTTCTACACCTGTGAAGCGCCGACGCTCAACGACATGATTGCCGCAGGTCTTGTCAGCCCTTGCGACAAGCAGCTGCTCGACTGGCTCGATTCGCTCACAGCGTTCACCGAATCCTGGCGACCGCAGGTCGTGCAGCGCACACAGCTGGCGCAAAGCGTGCTCGAAGCACGTGCAGCCGCTGTTGCGCAATGCGAAGCCAGTCGGTTTGCCACTCCGGCCGAACCGAAATCCGGCGTGTCTGTTGTTGTCGCCTCACGGCTGATGATTCACCCGGGTGGATCATCCACGCGGCAGGGAGAGCCCACGATGCGCGCGGTGATCCCAATTCCGTTTGGCAAGAACGCTTCGACCGGCAGCAACACCTCCGGCGGCACTGGCACAGCATCCGGCGGCCAGCCAAGCACGGGCGGCGCAGCAAACGGAACACCGGAAACCACCTGCCCACCGGTGCCGTACTACATCCTGAACCGGGCGTCGGTCGGGTGCAATGCCTATCCGGAGAACACCCGGTTTCAAACGACGGAAGCTGCGCCCACGCATCACGGTACCGACGAGTTTGCCGGCGCCTTCGTGTTCGACGCGGCTGCTCAGCCACTACCCTGGGCCTCAGTTATCTATACCGCCTTTACCGGAGGAAGTTGGCGGATCCAGAGCACGCAGATCTTCAATCACTATGTCATCTGGACCTCGATCCAAAATCCGCCCCCCACGCCCGCCCTGGCCGAACGTGGGGAAGCCTTTGACGTCACCCGGATGAGTCTCGAACTGCCTGGCTTTCCGCTGCCAAGTGCTCTTGGCCCGCGCTGGCAGGTGGTCCATCGCTACACCCACCAGGAGAGTGGCCGGTATTTCTGGTTCACCGATTGGATCACGCCGGCTACCAACACCACTGCCTCATGGCTCATCACGCCCAATGCCGGTCGGGGGTATGACGGCAGTTTCAACTGGCACAGCTTCGCCGCACCCGATGACGGCTTGTTCTTCGATCCGGAGGGCACCTGGGTGCATGAATCCGGCGTGATCGGCTTTGCGATGAATCTCACCCAGGTCGACGTGCGCTACGAGGGGGTCTTGTGCGAACGCGCTAGCACGACGATTACCGAGCCCCAGTTCCTCAACCTCTACACGGCACCGTTTCTGTCGGATCTGGCAGTGTTTCGCGAGACGGTGGCGGTCAAGACCATTAAGCAGTTCAAGGCGGCGTTTCGCCTGGAAGGCATTCAGGCCGTCTTCGGCGTGGGCATCCTGGTGCGTGTCCGGGTCATCAACGATTTCGACTTCGATGCCTGCATTGCGGCGCTCATTCCATTGGGCAGCCTGGGACTGACCGGAACCTACCGGCGCACGGATGCCATCGTGATCCGCAATCTGTCGCGCAAAACCGAGAGCGGTTTGGTCGAGTTCCTGTTGCCTTTGAATACTCTCGATGGTGGCCGGCATGACTTCACTATGGCTGACTTCACTCAAGGCGTGGCGGCCAGCAAGAATCTGGTTGGTGTGGCCTTGACCAAGAACGTCTACGCCGATGGCGTCTACTTCGATACCTACCTTACCGCATTCTTGCCGGCCACCAGCGATGGCCAACAGGCCGAGTGCTGGGGCTTTTACGATTCAAGCGGGCAGCGCATCTGGCATCAACCCTCTGGTTCGTCGTCGATCCCCGGCACGCAGCCAATCTTCGAATTCGATGCGGATCCCGGCAGCACCCTGGGCAGTGACTACAACACCGGCCTCACCGTCACCATCCGCATCCGCGGTCAAAGAAAAATCGCCACACCCGGCGTGACCCGCAGCCAGTTTCCTACCGGCAACGTCGAGTGCCTGTCACCCACCACCATTACACCGCGCTGGATGGGTGACGAGTCGCCCCTGACCATGGCGGTCACGTCGACGGCTAACGGCGTCAGAACCATTGTCGCCCAGCAGACCTGGGTGGGCTGGGCCTATCAGGATTGGGTCACTGGCCAGCCGACGCAAACTTCAGATGCGTTCTGGTATGCCGATTGTGTGACGGCGGGGGTTTATGCCGTCTATGAATGGCGTTTCAAGGCCGGTGTGGTGACGATGCCCTACACCGTGGTCTGGGATCCCTGGTCGATGGCCAGACCCATCACGCTGGATGGCAACCAGCAGTACGAGGCCGCACGCTGGACCTGGGAGAACTTTGAAGTCACCAAATCCGCGACGATGAGCCGCAGCACCTTCATCAGTCGCTATGGCGCGCGCATCCAGGTTGCCTCGAGCGCGGCGGATGGGCATGACTGGAATACACGCTGTGCGCAATGGTCGAGCAGCACCGATGTCGAGCAAACCTTGATTGCGCCCTTGTTGAGCGCCTATAGCGATACTTCGCTGTACCGCTCCATCACTCATGAAGTAGTCAAGCACCCGACGCTGGCTGTAGCCAGAACAGTTCTGTCGGAAGACGACTATCCCGATGGGCTGCCTGCTTACTACGACGGCCAGATGCACTTCCTGGCGCAAAGCGGGACGCAGGTCGTCAATGTGGTGTGGACATGATTGTGCTCGATAGCTTGAGTCTGCCCAGCGGTCTGATGTGGACCGATCAATATGCCAGCCAGGCGGTGGTGCAGACGGTCAAACGCACGCTGGCCGGCTCTCTCGTGGTGTTTCATGCTGGCCATCCCGCAGGGCGAGAAATCACGCTGGAGTCGCCCCAGGACAGCGGGTGGCTCACGCGTGCTCAGGTCGAGGCATTGGCGTTACTGGCGGCCAGTCCCGGCGCGAGCTATGTCCTGCAAATCCATGACGAAACCTATCAGGTCATGTTTCGCCATCACGAACCACCCGCTCTCGATGCACGCCCCTTGTGGCCCTATGACCAACCCCGAGCTTCCGACTTCTTCCTCGTCACACTGAAGCTCATCAGTTTATAGAAAGGAAATCACGCAATGCCCATCCATGAAAGCGACATCGTCTGGCGTCCGGCCAGCCTGGTGTCCGACACACTGGCCACGCAAAACGGCGGTCGTATGGCCTATGCCACGATTGTCTCCGGGGTCAAGAACAACCTCTTCGGCGACGTCTCCCAGGCGGAGCGTGCCGCCGGATCGGTGCGACGGCGCAAGGCCTTCATCCACATCAACAGCAGCCAGGATATTGCCCTGATGAGTGCCCGGCTGTTTCTCGATGCGCTGACCCCGGCGGCGGACTACGTGACCTTCTCTGTCGGCACCCCTACCGATACCGAAGACCAGATCGCCGGGCGCGACTACGGTATCGGCACGCTATATGCCCCCGCAGCGGCGGGTGATAGCCAAATTCAGGTGGTGTGCGAACACAACGGTGACTACGCCACCCTTCAGCCCTTCCAGGCAGACGACACGTTGCGGGTGGCCGACCGTGCCGTGACGGGAGGTAGCGGCAATGAGGAGTTTGTCGCCATCCTGGCGGTCACCTATGGTCCTGATTACGCCACCATCGAGTTTGAACCGGCCCTGGCGTTTGCCTATGGCACGGCCAACACCCTGGTTTCAAGCGTGTGCGAGATTGCCGAGGTCGCCGGTGGCCTCTCGAATATCGCCATCACCAGCGCAGCGGGAACACTCACAACCACTGGCGGCAATCTCACTGCACACAATCGTGGGGCGATCGCCGAACAATGGACGATCACGTTCACCAGTCCGACGGCATTTACCGTGGCCGGGGTGGTGACCGGGGCATTGGCAACAGCGGGATCACGTTCTGCCGATTACTCGCCGCTCAACCCGGCCACCGGTACCGCTTATTTCACGCTCAAGTCCGCGGCCTTCGGGGGAACCTGGGCGGCAGACGACACAGTGTCATTTGAGACGGCACCGGCGGCCATCCCGGTCTGGTATCGACGGCGTGTGCCGGCGGGATCGGGTAACTTTGCCAACGACTTCTGCTCGCTGGCAATCGTCGGAGAAAGCGCGTGAGAGTTGGACTCAAGCTCACGGCGCCTGTCGCCGGCCTGGATGCCACCAACCTCTATGACAATCTCTACCTCGACATCAAGAGTGCGCTGACGCAATCCGGTTTTGTGACCGTGTCCGACTATGTCGTGACCGCTGGCGAAGAAGAATATTTCGACTTCATCCAGGCCGGAGCACCTACGGATGGTTCTGGAGATGATGTTCCCAGATGGATGATCAGCTTTGCCTCCTGGGGGCCGGTTGCCATCTCGACGCAAACCAAGCACGCCGGGTCCGATGTTCGCGTCACCGAGCAGATCATTGGGGTCAGCGACGAACTGGCGGGTGCCTTTGCTTCGCAAGTCTGGTTCGCTTGCGACGGGGCAGAAGGCTGGTGGTGGCTTGCGCATATCAATGAGGATGGCAACCAGCCAACCGGTCGAAGTCTTGCCTCGCTGATCGTTGCCACGCCCATGCGACGCTATCTCGTGGACACCACGAGCGGGGTGGTCGCGCGCTATGGGTTATTCGAATCCAAACCCGCACCAAACCCTGCACCGATCCTGCGCTGGTTGCCACCCTATGCAATGGACCGGTCGGGCATGGAATGGAACGACGATACGAACTGGCCAAACTTCGATCTGATGTCACCGATTGCCGGGATGTCGCTGGTGGCACAGCGCCACGTGGGCTCTCCGGTGTCTTTGATGGTCACACCGATCTTGCCCATGCCACGTTCGGATTTGCCGATGTCGTCTGCCATGCTGGGCGAACTGGCCGCCATCATGACGATCACGGATGGCTACGCCCATGGCGAACCCGTGGTGCCCGGATGGATCGCGCTGGTGTGCGGCGATCCATCCACCACCCCGGCATTCGCATTGCCGGCACCGGAGACGTTCGTGGAGAAAGTGTTGTAGCACCCCATGAGCATCGGCTTTGATATTCCGCTTAGCTTTCGGCTGGGCGGGATCGTGGCGCAAACGGTTGTCGCACCACCACCGCCACCACCGGTATGGACACCCGTGGTGCTCAGGCACACGCTACCCTACGGGCAGCAGATCCTGCTGAAGCTTGAGGTTGCCTGGTCCTATACGCAGTTGCAGCAGGCCCGCCTGGTCGGGCCTTATGGCGACACGATTGGCCTGGCTCGGTCAGTGCGCTGCGTCTGGGCGACAAGTCCGGAGCTACGGACGCGGCACTTGATTTCCTACGGTGAGCCATCTGTTGTGGCGCAGTCGATTCAATTGCCCTGGGGGGCATGCCGGGCAATAGTGGTTCGGCACACGAGTTGCTACGGCGAAACGAATTCTGTCGCGCAGTCATTACGCAGTCCCTGGGCAACGAACTCGGTACTGGCAGCGCGATTGACGAGTCGCTATGGCGCGACAAATCCTGTGGCACAGTCTCTGCAGTGCACATGGCAGGCCAGCACGCCGGTTGCGATCGTCCATACGAGCCACTATGGCGAGACCGATCCCATCACCGCCCGCCTGCTGTCCGAATACTGGCTGACCACATCGATGGCAGCGCACTTTGAAGCTTGCTATCAGCTTCTCGAACGCAATCCGGTGCAGCGGACATGCCGTCTGCCCTGGGCACTGGTTGAGGATCTTTCCATCCAGTCGGTCTGGAATACGCCGGAACTTGTCTGGAACGGACAGATGATCCGAATCCTGAAAGCGACACTGTCCTGCGATGAAGATAGTCCGGTCTGGATCGCCCGGATCGAAATTGCGGCGGTCGAGGATTTTGCGTTGATGCAGATCGGCGATGCGTTGAGTCTGACTTTGGGACTGGAGTCGTTTGCCTTGATCGTCGACGGCAAGACCTTCTCAAGAGCTTCCTCCGTGGATCGGCAATGCGAGATCACGGCTGTCTCTCCATTGGCGCTGTATGACGCGCCATTTACCGGGGCGATTCAGATTCATGAGACGGCGGCCATCTCGGCACGCAGGGCTGTCGAATCGCTGCTCGGTGCGGTGGATTGGCATTTGCCCGAGTGGATCATTCCGGCGGATCGGCTGCGGGTCGATGGGGCCACACCGCTGGTGGCGGCTCGCCATATCGTCGCCGCAATCGGTGGCATCGTCGAGAGTCATCCGGACGGCTCGGTGCTGTGTCGGCGTCGCCATCCGGTGAGTGTGCCGCAGTATGGCTTGGCCGATCTGTCGCACAGTCTTCTGGATGCCGATGTGATCGAGTCACGCGCACAAGTCTTCCCGCAACGGGGCTACAACCGAATCACGATTGCCAATGAAGAATCGGCCGGTCGTGCAAGCGACGACCGGGTCGAGTCGATCACCGATCCCGACAATCCCTGGCAGCGCACGGTCCGTGCCTACCTGGCTACACCCCGGACGGCGCTGCTGACCCACACCGGGAATCCCGGGACGGTCATCGGCGCGCTGGGCAAAGTGACGCGCACCGAGACGGAGACGGTCGAATTCGTCGCGGGTCAGGCCAGCGTGCGCTATCCGATCACCCGCATCGTGAGTGCGGTCTGGCGGCATGCCGATCTTGGCGCCATCACGGTCGACCAGAGCAACCTGAGTTCATCCGTTCCAGGCTACAGCCTGCTTGTGATCACCTATACCACCACCTCGCTGGACTGGCGTGTCCATCTCGATGCCGATGAGGATGTGCAGTTCGTGCTGGTGGATGTTTAACCAAGGAGAAGATTTATGGCCAATGCCACGATTCGCGTCCAGTTCGGCAATCCGGACGATGCCAGCGCCGTCCCCGGTCATCTTTCGGCCGAGGTGGATACCCGGCCAACCGGGCTGAATGGTGGGCGCAGTTCGTTCAGTCCGGGCGAGACCGCCTACATCCTGGTCTTCAAGACCGACGATGTCAGTATTACCGACACCATCTGTTCGGCAGGTTCCCTGAGTCCGCATGGGACGACCACGGTCACGGTGACCGAGGAGTTGATGTTCGAGGATGCCGACACCGCCACCCTGGGCAAACCGGCGCGCTCCAGTCTGGGCCAGGTGGTCTGGTTTGGGCGCAGTCTCGGGGAATTGACACTACAGTCCGATCGGGTCACGGCCAAGGCCGCAAACAAGGGCGTGGGGGTGGCCAAGGTGACCTACGATGCACTGGCGCAGGTGTATGCCCTGGTGTCGCCGGCCACGCTCAATGGTGAGACGGATTTCAGCATCCTGGCACTGATCAAGGGCGGAGCCGCGTGATCATCGAGGTCTATCGTGGCGACGGACAAAGAGAGGGCAGCCCTATCACCGAGCCACTGCTGTCCGATGAGGCGCTGATCCAGCGGGGCATCGCCGAGATGGATGCGCATGCCCAGCCTATGAACCAGGTTGAATTGTCGGTGGTGTTCCGGCCAGGGTTTCGCCTGGGGCAGATTGTGGAGGCGAGCGACCCTTCGATGGCTATCCCGTATCGCGCCAAGATTGTTGGCATTCAAATCACGCTGACCGAGGATGACATCGATACCCGGCTCACCCTGGAGCAACCCCGATGACGTTTCCGCTCAATGAACTGACGCGGCTCATTGCGCCCGATCGAGCCGTGTTGGGCGTGGTAGTCGGGCAACAAGGCGAACAGGTGCGTATTGCCACCGAAAGAGGGGCGGTGATGACGCAAACACTCGACACGCTGGCGCAGGGTGACCGGGTGGTGATCAGGAACGGCATAGCGACACGCGCACCGGTGGCCCGGCTGCGGGTTCCTGTTTGAGCAAGACCAAAGGTTGAACAAGGAAGCCCGCCCATCGGCGGGTTTCGCAATTCTGGAGGATGAAATCATGAGTGAAGAAGGAATGGAGCGCCGCAAGATGGTGTCGCTACCTCAGGAGGAGTTCGAGGAAATGCTGGAGCGCGCAGCAGAGCGCGGTGCCCGGCATGCCTTGAGCGAGGTGGGACTGGATGGCGCGGAAGCGGCCAACGACATTCGGGAATTGAGGAGCCTGCTGGACGCATTCAATGAAGCCAAGCGCACTGCCGGCGTCACCCTCGTAAAAATGATCGTCACGGGTTTGGTGATGGCAGTGCTCGCCGGGGCGTTCGTGAAACTCGAACTGTTTGGAGGTGGCAAATGATCGAGACTTTATTGGGCGGGCTCCTGGGCGGCGCGTTTCGCCTGGCGCCAGAGATCCTGAAATGGTTGGATCGCCAGGGTGAGCGTGGGCACGAACTGGCCATGCAGGACAAGGCGCTGGAGTTCGAGAAAATTCGTGGTGCGCAGCGCATGACGGAGATCGGGGCCAGTGCGGATGCGGCTTGGAATACCGGGGTAATCGAGGCGTTGCGTGATGCTGTGCAAGCGCAGGGTGGGAAGACGGGCGTGTCATGGGCTGATGCGCTCTCGGTCAGCGTGCGGCCTGTGATCACTTATTGGTTCATGGCGTTGTACTGCGCCGCCAAGACCGCCGCATTTGCTGCCGCATTGCAGGCGGGCGCCGAGTGGACGAGTGCTGTCGTGCATGCCTGGACCGAGGCTGATCAGGCACTGTGGGCTGGCGTTTTGAATTTCTGGTTCCTGGGCCGAACCCTCGACAAAATGAATCGGGGGCGATGATGGCACGCACAGGACGACCAGAAACGCCCATTCGATATCGCCTGCTCGCCAGGATCGACTTTGATACAACGCCTGGTTGCTGGGAGTGGTCAGGAGCAAAGGTGCCGCAGGGGTATGGACTGATCAAGCGAAAGGATGGCACCCAACTCCGTGCACACCGTGTGGCATACGAACTGGCCAACGGTCCGATTCCCAGTGGTATGTTTGTCTGTCATCGCTGCGACAATCCTCGATGCGTTCGACCCGGTCACCTGTTTCTTGGCAGCCATGATGAAAACATGGCTGACATGGTCGCCAAGGACAGATCGGCACGACTGCTTGGCGGCAGCAATGGCAGCGCAAAACTTGGAAAGGAGGCCGTGGTCTCCATCCGGGCTAGTGTCAACAGTTACTCTCACATTGCACACCAATTTGGCGTGTCACCTTCTGCCGTTGGATTGATTAAGCGGAGGGAAAGATGGTCGCACTTGTAGTTCCTCAGGCGGCAATCAATCTTGCCAAGCGTTTCGAGGGATTTCATCGGGTGCCGAGGAATGACTCAACGCGTGCTTATCCCTATATCTGTCCAGCAGGATTCTGGACGATAGGTTACGGGCATCTGTGCGATCAGGGCCATTCGCCGATCTCGGTGGATGAAGGCGAGAACTACCTGACGCAAGACCTGATGATCGCGCTCAAGGCGACACTGCTCTATTGCCCGGTACTGGCCACAGAACCCGAGGAGCGGCTGGCGGCCATTGTCGATTTCACGTTCAACCTGGGGGCGGGTCGGCTGCAGGCGTCAACGCTCAGGCGCCGGATTAATCAGCGGGATTGGTGCCAGGCCCGGAATGAGATTCGTCGGTGGATATATGGAGGAGGGAAAGTTTTGCCAGGATTGGTGGCAAGACGCAAGGCAGAAGCCAATCTTCTTGCCGATCAGGCCAATTCATGGCCGACGTGATCCGGCTGCCGTGCAGGAGTGCCGCTGTTTGTCCATCCTTCCCCACCAAGAATAATGAACAGGCCAGCGGCTTGCCTGTCAGCTGCTTCGCATCAATGCCGACAAAGCCAACCCGGCGTCGAGCGGCGGCAGCCCTACAACATCCGAATTGTTAAAGAAACTCGCATCGCCCACACGGGCAGCACTGCGAAGCCTCCGACTGCGGGGAGAATTGCTAAATTGGTAGGGCAGGCATCGAGATCCATCCCTATCCAACTGACGTGCGACGTTCTGGGGCTATCCCGACCACCAGCCCTCACATCAATGGTCAAGTGATTGGGTTTGCGCGATCAATTCAAATTCCGACAACAATTCCGGTGTCTTCTGGCCCAGGAAGCGTACCACGGCCTTATTTCCCAACAACTTGTTGAGATAGCCCTTGGCGAGCACCAAATTGAGAACGTCGTCTGCATAGGTCTGCTCAACCAGTTTGTATTGCCCTTGCAGGTTTGCCATCTCGCGCTCCATCCGTGAAATCTGCTCTGGTGTCACGCGAGTTAACTTCTGCGTCTTCTTGCCATCGACCAACAAGTCGGGTGGTGTGGCAACCAACAATGCTTCGGCGTAAGGCACTGTGATATTGTTGGCAGAAACGAGTAATTCGACGCATTCGATTTGCCGAGTGGGCTTCATCTTCCGGAGCATCCGAGCGACATCGGTAGAAAACTGTCTATCCTTCAACATCTCGGCAGCCTCGGGACAGATGCCGTCGAGGAGGCTGGCCTTTTTGATAATATGGGAAACGTCGACGCTAAGTGCTGTCGCCAAATGATCCGGCGATACGCCACGGTCGATTGCCCGACGAATCATGCGATGCTCCTCAATGGTGGAAAGGCGATTGACGCGACTGTTGTACGTAAACGCTTCATCGTCGGTGGCCACCAGGCATGGCGCGACTTCATACCCCAATTCAGTGAGTGCGATCAGCCGCACATGGCCATCGAGCAGCAGGTGCTGTTTTGAAGTTTTGTCTGCAGCAGTGACGGAGAGAGGTTCAATAAGACCGATATCCTTGATAGATGCACAAATCTGTCTGTACTTGACCGACGTAATGACGGTAGCGGGCAGTTTGCGTGATGGAAGTATCGCGTCCAGAGGGACAGACAGTGGCTCGGCAATAAATCCGAGCGGAATCTTGCTCACGAAATGCTCCCTGTCGGCCAGACGCGATCGGCGAGATACTCGGGCAAGGAGTCCAGCCCCTCGGCACGCAGCAAGTTTACAAAGTTTTCATCGGCAAACAGCTGGCGCAAAGCACTGATGACGAACAGCAGTCTTTGCTGGGTAAATTCCGCCTTCTTTATGGTGCTTCTCTGCCGCTCTACTTCACGCTGGTAAGTTCGCACCAGGCTTGAAGTTGAAACGTCGACAGCCTTTTTCAGCTTGATTCTGCCCGTTGAACGGCCCAGGGTCTTTCTCTTCTCGATGATGCGGCGTACCGCCATCAAATGTTTGCCGCGAAGCTTGCCCGTTTCGTAAGCCTCTTGCAGCGCTGACTGTACTGCTTTGTCGTCGTCACCTGCGCCCATGATGGCCAAGGCAGCGCTGATAGGTAATCGCCCCCTCTCGACAGCAAGCAGTAGTCGCTCCTCGCCACGTTCAAGCAAAACGAGAAGATCGGAAACATATGCGGGAACCATGCCTGTCTTCTTGGCAATGTCTTTGGGACTATGTCCTTTGTCACTCATTTGTTTGATCACGCTCAACATTTCCAGCGGGCGATACTGGCGTCTGGCTATGTTTTCCGCGAGTCCCATGATGAAAGCGTCTTCATCACTGACATCGACCACCTGAGACGGAATGGCGGTCTCACCAAGTGCTCGGAAGGCATTGAGACGTCCCTCACCACAGACCAACAGGTACCGCTCGGATCCGTCCGGCCCAGCGCGGGGCGAAACGGTGATGGGCTTCTTTAATCCGATCGTCTTGATGTTGCCGACGATTTCCTCGAATACCCGCTTGTTGCGATCGCGAGGATTCAAGACATCAATCTGGGCAATCTGAATCATTCTGACTTCGCAGATACGGTGCGCAGGCGTCATGCGGCTCTCCTGAGGCGGGTGCGCGCCGACATCCCGTAGAGATAATCCAATGTCTCGAAGCGGTAGCAATCAAGTTCGAGCGCGTTATGGTCGGCGAGGCTAACACCCGGCCGTCCGAAATCCAGGCGGGGCAGCAAATAGTAGTCCAGGGGCGTCCGATTTGAATGATCCAAGCGGACTGCGACCGTGATGTCGGGACACAGGCTGGTGTCAAAGCGCACTTTCCAGCGATGGCTGCCAGTATCATGGGTGTGGCAACGCGCGAGTACCAGGGAGACCGTAAATTCCTGATTGACGTGCAGGATGTCCGTGGCAGGATCCCGAATGACGCCACCACCGATGGCGGCAATCTGTGTCTCGGTGCTGGCGATGATCTCTGGATGCATCTGCCGAAGGAAGCGATTGATCTCGAGGTAGCGGTAGTCGCGATCAGGGGTGAACCCCACTATCTGATAGGCACGGATCAGGCTGCCGAAACGATGGGCATAAACGGCGGCGGATGGCATCCCTTCCGTCTCGTCAATGATCAGCCCCGAGAGAACGCCCCGGTTCCGATAGAGATTCCTTAACCGTTCGATCAGCTCCTCATCGGTATAGCGCCGCGATCGCTCCCGCAGGATACCCTGCACGGTGTAAAACATATCGGACTGTACGATGGGTTTAAAGGCTCCTTCCTTCTTGATCCACATGTCCGGAGTGTTAACAACACGAGTCTTTTTGAGCTTGAAGGAAACCCGGTTGTAGACGTTGTTGCCAATGTATTTTTCGTTGGTCAGCACCTCATTGACGGTTGCGCGCGTCCACTCCCGGTCGAGATCAGTGCGCACTTTCATGGTGTTCAGCCGGCTGGCAATCTCGGATTCGGTGAGGCCATCCTCGATGAACCAGTGATAAATCTGATTGACGATGCGGACCTCGTCATCCGGTCCTGGTCTTAAAATGACACGGTCGGTTTGCAGGCTCTTGTGTTCGCCACGGGTCAGTTCGCTCTTGACGTCCCCATGCTGGTCGATTAGGGTTCGTCGCAGCCCGTATCCTGCCGGGCCGCCCTGGCGATAGCCCAGTTCGATCAAGCGGCATTGGCCGGCGAACACCTTGACGGACAGTTCGCGACTATATTCACCCGCCATTGCCCGTTTGACGCCTTTGACAATGGTTGAAACCGGCGAACCGTCGTTCTCGAATTGCTCGGCACAGTAGGCGACCTGGATGCCGGCACGGCGACAAATGTACTCGTAGTAGGCACTTTCATCGGCGTCTTGAAAACGCCCCCAGCGGCTGATGTCATAGACCAGGATGATCTGGAAGTCGGCTGCACCTGCCGTGACGTCCTTGATCAGCTGTTGCAGAGCGGGACGACCATCAATGCGCAAACCGCTCTTTCCTTCGTCGGCATAGGTCTTAATGATCTCAATGCCCCGCCGGGATGCGTACTCGCGAATCTTGGTGGCCTGATTCTCGGTCGAATACTGTTGGTGCTCGGTGGACATTCGCACGTACTCGACGGCGCGGAAGATCGACTTCTGGATTGATGTGCTGTCATTTTCGTCGTCAATTCCCATGCCGCAAAGCCGTCCTATTCGAAATCAAATCGAGAATCCCGGCTTCACGCAAGATGATGCGCCATCCGAACTCGCATAGGCGGCGACTGGATGGCGCGGGACATCAATAGAGTTGTGTCGAGAACATTTCGCGCGAAACCTTATCAGCAAAGGGCTTCGTGGTCGATAACGTTCTCATTTGCAATCAACCGCCGGGAATGGTTCCTTCGGTAGTGCCTGAAATAAAAGTAATTTCCACGATTGACGCGTCCCCCTTTGCAATTCCATCTGGACCAATGGTGGTTAGCCAGTATCGGCCTGATGGCAAAGGAGGGGCAGAACCTGTTGTCTTCGAATGTAAATTCCTGCCATAGCGGTGCTTCAGATTACGCACATGCTGTTTTTTTCTGTTCCTTTCTGTGTATTCCGGGTTTTCTGCGCGATACTTTTCCCAGTAGCCCGGATTATTCTTAGCCCATTGTTTGTTGTAGTCAGCGTCATCTTTTCGGTACATGGCATCAGTGCGACGTTCTTTCTTTTGCCAAGCGCGACGACGCTCACGCTGGCATTCATGGGCAGAACAGTAGGTTTGGTTTCGAGCTTGGGGACGCGGTTCAAATTTTTTGCCGCAGGCTACACAACGTTTAGTCATGACGTTCTCCATATGATGAAAATATGGAACGTGCGTGACCACGCCAGCCGAGTGCGAATTTTCCGGCATCGGATACAGCGATGGCATACCTGATTTTTTGACGCTAATAGATCATGTCATTCATACGATGCCATCTATGCCTGGTTGGGCGTACCATGGCACGCCCGTTCCGATGCATCGGCAAATGTGACAATGACCGATGTGATGAGCACCATAGCCTACCTCGCTCACTCCTGACGCCATCCGATCGCATTGACCGAGTCGACGTCAGCGAAATTGACTGACGTGCGTTGACAAGCGATAGACCTCGAATTTAATCGTAAAGGGAGATTGCCATGATGTAACTACAACAACTGGAGCTATATCATGGCACGTACTTTTCGCCGCAAGCGGGAGCGTCACGAGTATTACTGGGTGCTGCACGATTGGGAGTCCCGACTTCCCCGTGGCAACTGGATTCGGCTCGACCCGCGATCCAAAGCAGGGCGCAAGGCGATTGCACGGTTTCATTCTGACAAGACGGTCACCATGGGCGGTTCTGCCCCACGATGGTACCGCAAGGTGTCAGATCATCGGATTCGCACTGGCAACGATCGCATGCTGAGGCGTTGGCTGGCTGACCGAGAATTTGATCCGGTGTTTCGAAGCTGGCACAACCACGAGGCGAATTGGAGTTGGTGGTGATGTGTTTGCGCTGAATTGAACTATCTCTTCACGAATTTACTCACTCGAGTTATTAGGTGCTACTCGCTAACTGTTGCCTCAACTGGTACCGGTTCTGCCTCAATTACTTGTTCAATTTCATTTTGATGCTGTAGCCATTCTGCTTGACGCTGAGGATTGTTGCGCAATTGGTCCTCGATCACGAGCGTTTCTCGGTATTCAAGAGCAGCTGCAGCTATGGTCCAGTGTGCGGCAATACCGATGTTGTCAATTTCGTGATGAATATCTGTTAGTGGAACGCGAAAGAACTCCTTGCGCGGATTCACTTTATTGACTTGCATTCTCAAGAATTTCTTATGCAACCTATGCTCAAGTCCTGGCGCATCGTCGCTGTAGATCATGGCATGGATGTCGAATGCGAAAGGCACGCTTGCATCACCCAATTCACGGATTCGGTCGGAAGGTTCAAGACGCCTTGTCATGCCTATCTTGAAGACTTCCTCACCAAATGAACCAATATTGGAGATCACATACACATGTCCAGACCTGGTTTGCTGCGCCATGGATAGGGCACGCTGGTTCTTCTCTTCAGCAATTTTGAGTTTACCTTCCAACTCAGCAAGTTTTGCTTCGAAGATGGCACGTTGTTCGTCGTTTGCCTGAGCCACCTGCTGTTGAACTTTCTCCATAGCTTTCTTGAGCGTTTCCTCCTCCTTGGCGGCATCACGCAATGCCTTCTCGAATTCGCGCTGAGCGCGTTCTTCCTCGCGGATTTGTTCTTTAATGCGGCGCTGTTCCTCGCGCTCCTCGTCGCGCAATTCCATGACGACCGTGCCCCAACGAAGTTCATCGAGGCGAGATTCTAGGAACTCAGGGGTGATTCGTGCATTGCGAAACGCTGCGCCGTTGAGATTGGTCAAGTTGTAAGCATCCTTGATCTGCTGCGTCAGTGTGCCGTGGTTGTCTGCTTTGCTACGCGAAAGAATCGCATCCACCCGACCATTGAAGGCGTCGGTAACAAAGCGTACCGCGGTTGAGCGCCGTTCCTCTTCTACATATTCGCATGTCGCGGCACGCCCCATCTTAACCATCATACGGGTATGTTCCCTTGCATCTTTGAGTTTTTTCCCAGCGTCGGCATGCGCAAATTTCTCTGCTAATTCGTCAATCAATTGGTAGGTGGGAACAATATATTGATCGCCATATCCTTCGATGATGTTCTTCATCGCCTTAGCCGTCTGTTCGAAATGTTCGGCCCGATCCTTAGCTTGAAGTGCGTCGCCAGCGATTTCTTCTGCTCGTCGCTTGGCATCCGCAATGATGCGATCAGCTTCTTGTGCAGCTGCAGCTAACTTGGCCTCACCCTGGGCGATTCTGTCTCGTGCCGCCTGGCTTGCACCTTTACGTTCATCCTCGCCTTCAGTCCGCAATCTGGTGACGTAAGCTTCAATGTCGACAATGGGCAGGTATCTTTCGAGTTCGGAAGCTTTTATTCTCAGCTCGGCAATCGTCTTGTTTGCCGCATTGAGACCATTATTCGCACTTTCTAGCTGACGGTTGCTTTCTTCGAGTTGTGACGACAGGCGTGAACGCAGTACCAGTAGCCATATAACAAGGGCGGCCAATGCTAGTATGACTATGCCAGCTCCGCCGATTGAGTCGTAAACCCACTTCGCCGCAATAACTGGAGCGGCCAGAATGATTAGTGCGATAAGACCGCTGTCGCCTTTTTTCTTCCCCATAATTTCATCCCAGAACCCTTAGAAAAGAACATGGTACATCACTCCTGCGCGGCGAATAATCTTCTTCAAGAGAGACGAGAACTGCACTATGGGGCGTCTATGGGGAATGCCGCCGCAATACCGACGGCAAAATGTTGCACGCCTCTATGGTTTCTGAATGTCGAATAAGCATGAATCCCATACTCTGATCAAGAGTTTCAGAAGTCACCTATCTCCTATAAACTTGCAGTTGAAAAGGACAAGATCAATGAAAATTTACACAATCGGCTACGAAGGGCTTGGCATGGATGAATTCATGTCGTTATTAGCCGAGAATGACATCGAAACTGTCGTTGACGTTCGCGAGATGCCGTTATCCCGTAAACCTGGCTTTTCCAAGAAAGCACTCGAGACCACCTTGAATCTTTCTGGGCGGGAATATGTTCATATGGTGGCGCTGGGCTGTCCGAAGACAATCCGCGATCGGTATCGCGAGGATGGCAACTGGAAACGCTATACCGAGCATTTTCTGAAGCATCTGGCAACGCAGGATGGTGCTGTAGCCGAGTTGTCGGCCCTAGCTGCAACGTCAAACTGCGCCCTTCTTTGCTACGAGGCAGACTACAATTTCTGTCATCGCTCGATGGTGGCCAATGCGGTAAAGCAAGTGACTCGTGCCCGGGTACATCACTTGCAGGTGAGTGACCTCAGAACTGAAAACTGTCCTGAGATGAATCGGTTGGCTTTTGCTTAGGTGGATAGATCACGCTGATGATCAGCCACTGGTGAGGGAACCGATGTTGATTGCCCATCAGAAACATCAAGTCTTTATTGGGTAGCTGTTCGCCAAGTTTGGCGCGAAATGGTTTTTCCCATTCCTTGCCGTGGTCCTTGCGGCAGTTCCAAAACAGCATCCCGGCTTCCCAGTCGATGATCTTGTGAAGGAAGGTCTTCTCGCCCTCGGGACTGTCGCAGACGTACCGGTAATGGAAGTTGTAGGGAACCTTCCGCAGTTCCTTTATGTGCTGGCGAGTCTCCTCTTCTGTGAATAGTTTCCCCTGCATCCCATCCTTTAGCAGGATCGCCTTTTCCTCATCTGTCCAGTCTGGGCGATCAGCATCCGAAATCGCCAGTTCCAACAAATGCTTTGGGCGGAGTAAAGCCAACGTGGTTCCGTGTTCGAGTCGGCTTGCCTCGATGTCGTCAAAATTAGTGAATGATGGAATCTTGTCGATCCAAGGCAGCCGATCAGTCCAGTTACGCTTGGGTTCGATAATCTCTTGGACTGAAATCGTATCGATATAGATTTTGTGGCTCTCGCGGCGACGATCGGCCGGTGCTTTCTCAACCAAGGTTTCAATCCACTGCCACTTCTTGAACTGCTGGCCGTGTTCAATCAACCGAAACGGAACAGGAAACAACCGTCTCATTACACCAGTGTCGGTTATGCCAGCAACGCAGGAGGTTTCCGAATACTTACTACTTGGCGACGGATAGGTCTTCGCCAGGATAAGAATGCGTTCTCTGCGTCTTTTTTCCATTGATGGCTATGTTCTCACAAAATTTCCTAGAGACAATCCAACTATTTTTCGAGTAGTACCAGTCGATCTTCCGCTTCCTTCCATGGTGGTCAACTAGCCGTCAGGTAGCCCAGCGTTCTGTAGCCTAGAAAGTTTCGTGTGGTATTTCCTGGGTTTCTAGATTCGGCATACGCGTCGTTCTCAACATACACGTCCATTTGATTACTATTGATATCCAGCACTACGTTTCCCGCCTGATTATTAGTGACCTTATCGAGCTTGCGTCGATTCCACGCGTCATACGCCAAGTGTTCGGAATTGGCGACTCCAAATAGCGTCAATCGTGGCTTCAACACGTCCAGAAAATCCCAAGAGCGGCCCGAATCGCGTCCATGATGTGGGGCGATAAGAATGTCGCAGTCGGCAACATCAGCAGTGTGGTTTTCAAGGATGTGCTCCCAAGTCGCATCATGGGAATCGCCTGATAATATGATCTTAAAACTACCTGTGCGATAAATGATCACGTATGAACAATCGTTGAAATCCTCGCTCTCATTGGCGTCATCGATCAAACTCTGTGTGGGCGCGATGATTTTTAGGCCATCGCCGCCGCCACCGTTGTCGTCCTCGTTTGCATATTTGAAAATCTTGCCTGCGAGAACCTTGAGGGTTGTGATTCCCGGTTCCTTGTCATCGCGCACATTCGCATACCTATCCCAGTCGTCTTCTTTGTAGCCGTTGTAACCAGAGAAGTCTGGCTTGGGCTTGCTGGCACCGGCGTGCCAGAAGTTGTTAACCTCAATCTCGTTAATTAAAGCATTGAAGCCATCCAGGTGATCCATGTCTGGATGGGTCAGAATGAAGCGCCAGATTGATTCGATCCCCAACATAGTCAAGTAGTTTAATGGGTTGGTAGGATAGGCCTTCATATTGAAGTTGCCGCCCGCATTCGAACCCGTCAAGCCCGATGATTTTATGAAACGGTTTGTCGATTCCTGTATCTTGGCCATGTTTCCACAGGAGATATCGATCATGCTGATTCGACCACTGTTGTGTTGAATAACGATGCAGTCGCCTTCTCCCACGTTGAGAAAATGAATCGTCGCCACTATGGTCAGCTCTTGTTCGTCGCAGATGTCTTGCGTGACTTCGTCTGTACAGTTGCAATCAGTGGTGAATCACAGGCGGCCAGAAGCGCTGTTGCATAGGCGAAGGCCGTGGTTTTGACGAAATCTGCGTTGACTACCGCCCCCCAAACCACAAGACCGATACATGCCACCACTTCCGAACTCCATGACTGTGCAGTGACGGCAAACAGATTTCCGGCAGTCGACTGCCAAGCGTGCAGAGCGGTGGCTGCAAGTGTGAGAACACACATAACGAGAGCCAGCGGCTTTACACCCAACAGGTTCCTGCGAAATCCATAGTTGGTATTTTCGGCAAAGACCAAAGCGAACTTCTTCGTGTCCCGTGTGGCCTCGCGCAGCCACTTCACCGCAGACTCGCAAATTACCGCAGTATTCGCCGGATCAGACGCCTCGCTTGCCGAATCGGGAAATTGAAGACCTGGCACTTTCTCTTCTAGAACTTTGCGGTACCTGTCTAGCGTTAGATGATCCAGCTGACTTGTTGCTCGCAATAACATGAGCGTTGTTGGTGTGCCACCCCAACTCTCGAACAGCTTCGGTTCTTTGCGTTTCCCCCATTCGCGGCCCAACGAACTGAGGAGCATTAACCCGCCTAACGCTATCGTCAGAGAGGCCAGCCCAGCCAGTTGGCTTGAGAACACTGGGGCCACCAAGGTGGCCGAGATCACCGGTACTAGCATTACCAGCAATGCTGGGTAAAGCCGCGCTTTGCGGTCATAGGGGTCGAGAATGCTACCAATCATCTGGCTCACTTTCCTTCAACTTTGGCATGGAATGGCACGGGGGTCGATGCTGTCCAGCCATGACGATCCGGCATGTTGTGTGAATGCCGCTTCGATTGCCCCTTCGTCTGATGAACATTGGCACCGCGACGCAAGAACGCATTTGTCACAACTCTTTTTGGGTGCACTTCCGATTCCCGTGAGGCAGATACAAATGCTGTTTTCGTTAGGCTCAATTAGCGAATGATGTTGTTGAACTCATACCCTGGCGGCGAGAGCGAGCAACTGCGCGGGTTCCGGATTGAATCCTGGCGACCGGTCGAGGGCCCTGAACCATCCGAGGTAATTGGCGAGATATTTTGTGGCA
>JACRAR010000007.1 GCA_016234745.1 Betaproteobacteria bacterium
CACCCAGTTCGGAGAGCAAAAGGTCACATTGCGCATGTCAGCCCCACACGCTCAATTGCGACTTGCCGGTTTTGGTATCGAGCAGCGCGCCGGCCACGCGCATCGAGCGGCCGGCGTCATAGCCCCAGCGCGCCTCGGTGACCGTGACGACGGTATTGACGCGAATGGCATCGATCTGCGCCGGGGAGAGCATCTGCGTCAAGGTGGTCATGTGGCGCGCCGTCTTGTACAGCGTAAGCTGCGCGTCGGAAAAGCTCTGCGCCGCCGTGGCGTCACTCAGCAGCGAGGTGAGCTTGAGTTCGATCGCATTGAGGTGCGCCGTCTTTACGCTGGTGTCCTCGGATTTAACGCTGCGCCATTCTTCGACCAGCCAGGCGCGGGCGGCCAGGCCGGCGCGGCTGCCGGGGGCGCGCACGGTGTCGGTCGGGCTGGTCTTGTCGCCGCCCAGATTGGCATCCTGCTGCACCGTCCAGTTGCGGCCGTACTGCAGCGTGACGCGATAGGCCGGCGCCACGTCGCCGGTGCCAACCGGGTCGGCGATGTCCATGTCCATCGTGCGCAAGTTGGTCAGCGTGGCCACCGGGCTGCCCGTGGGCGCGGCCCACTGCACGATGCGATAGACGCCGGTGGCATCGCCGTACCAGCCGGCGCCGGCGCTGGTGGCGATCTCGTTGAGAGCGGTGGCCGCGTCGGTCTCGTCAAAATAGGCGCACTCGATCTCGCCGGAGAGCGCGGTATCGAGCGCCGTGACATCGGCCGCAGAGATCGAGCCGGAGGAGATCCCGAGATAGAGCAGGATGCGCTTCCACACCTGGGCGTGGGTACGGTCTCCGGAAGCGCCATAGGCGGCATCGCAAGTGACTTCGCCGATCGGGCTGCTGCCGAGGCGGAAGTAGCAGCCGTCGCCGGTCGTTGAGAGCACCTTGTATGCACCGGCTGCCGGTGCCTTGGCGTCATCCTGCAGGTCGGCGATGTTGGCGTAAGCGGTGCCGGCAGTCAGCGGCACACCCTTGTCGCGCACGGCCGATGCCGCCACCGCTGCCGTGCCGACGGGAATCGATACATGAAAAATCAGTTTTGATGTATTGACGCACTCCGGCGTCATGTTGCTGGCCAGCGCCAGCACGATCGGCTTGACGCGACCCTTGAGATCGTCCACGCCTTCCAGGCCGTTCGGCAGACTGTTGCCGCCGGTGTAACGATCGGACTGCAGCGTCCGGCTCATGGCCGCAGTCAAATCCGCCGGGCGGAAGGTGATCCGGGTCCAGTCGAACGAGGGCTGGCCATCGAGCGTGCCGTTGAGGATGGTGGTGTAGCCCGACGGGTAGGCTGCGCCGCGTTCGCCCAGGCGGATCACGATCGAGCGGCCGTCGAAGGCATAGCCGATCAGTGTGGCGCCCAGGGTGCCGGAGGAATCGTCCAGGACCACTTCGCCGGGGGTGATGTGGGCGTAGCGGCCGGGGGCGCTGAAGATATCCACGCGGCTCCAGCCGGAATCGATCAGGAAGGGGCGATACAGGGCGTTGGCGGGGGTTTCGGTCAGGCGCAGGCGGTAGGCCAGGCCGTCGCAGAAACGCAGCGTCACGGCCGTGGCATTGGCCTTGTCGTAGGCGTTGATCTCGACCAGGATGATGGGATTCTTCATGCGACCTTCCTGGAGACCACATGCGCCAGATGCTGCTTGAGGCCGCGCAGATCGGCGCTGTTGGCACCGGCGGCGTTATCCACGGCGCCGGTGATCGCGCCGGTCTGCTTGTCGACGATGGCTGTCAACCGGGTCACCTCGGTACGCAGCAACTGGATTTCCTTGGCGATCTCCGTGTCGCTGCGGACCTGGGCCGCCGTCTGCACCCGTTCGCCGCGATGCAACTCGGCGCGGTAGCCGTCGAACGGGACGTATTCCAGGCCGCCGGCGTGCGAACCGTCGAGCGGGTGATTCCTGGCGTAGTCATTCACGGTCCAGGCGAAATCGGTCTGCACCGTGGCCAGGCCCTTGGTGGCGATCTGCCGCTCCCAATAGGCAATGGCCGATGCATCGGGTCCGTTCGGGTTGTACCGGCTCGCCGTGGCGTTGCCGGCGTACAGCGACAGCACAGCCGCCGTGTTGTTTGCCGCGATGGTTGCGGAGGATGCCGGCGTGTTGGTGAGGTTGGTGCTTGCCGTCCCGACCGCCCCTTGGGCGGCGGCAAGGGCGTTGATGGCTGAAGCCACACTCGTCACGCCGCTGTCGATGCTGATGAGCAGCGACACCTGGCGCGTGAGATCGTCGAGCTGCTGCTGGGCGATGTCGGCCTGGCGATCGGCGAGGGATGCGACCGACTCGTTGATGCTTTGCACCCTTAAGAAGTCTCGGGTGAACTGTTCGTTGCTGGCGTTGACGACCTGCGACGATTCCAGGAATGCCTGCTCGATGCTTTGCAGCTGCTCGATGGCCTTGGTATCCCCCAGCCGGGCGCGTCGCTCGAGATCATCCAGTTGCGCTGCAGCGGCAGCGTATTTCTGCGTGGGCGAGAGCGGCGACAGCGCGCCGGCTGCCAGCGACCGGTTGAAATCCATGAGCGACGCCGAATACTGCCGCCAGGTGCCGACCAGTTGCCGCTTGATGTCGGCCTCGCGCTGGTAGGCAGAGAGCAGGGCGTTTTCCGCGCCGGACAGGCCGGAAAGTGCTTTGTCGTAATCCTGCTGGGCCTGGGCGTGAGCCGTGTCCTGCGCCTGGCGCCAGGCATCGGCCATCTGCCGGGCCGTGGCTGCTGCGGCGTCGGCCAACTGCCGGGCCGTGGCCGCTGCGGCATCCGATGCGGTTTTGAGATCCTGCAGCGCGAAAACTTGTTTCATGATGTTGAAAGTCGTTTCGCTCAGCGCACCGCCCAGGGTCTTTTCCCGATCGATTTGCAACTGGGTTTTTTGCCCCGTCGCGACGGCCAGCTGGTCCTGCCAGGACATGAACTGATCGGTAGACCCGGCCAGCGTCGCCTCCCTGGCCGCCTTGATCTGGTTGGCCTTGTCTTGTTCCGCATTGGCGGACTTGATCAGTTGGATCGAGTCGAACAGGGACTGGTTTGACGCATCCAGCGCATTGCGTTGCTTCTCAAGCAGCTGCGCCTGGCTCATGGTCAGGTTGTCGTATTCGCTCTGCAGCGCGTTACGCTCGCTCAGGATGTCAGCCGCCGAACGCAGCGCCGTTACGGTTTCTTCGGTCGCGGTCGTTACGGATGCCGCCGATTGCTGCACCAGGTCGAAAGCCGGCTTGAGGCCGATCATCGTCGCCAGCATCGCCTGGCCGGCGGCGGTGGCTGGGTCGATGCTGTTGGCCATCGCCCGGAAGCCTTCCGCTGTCGCGGGAATACCGGCATTGGCCAGCGCGGTCTGCGCTGCGGCCAGCTTCTCGGCATCCGTCATGAGCGACTCCAGCAGCGACCGCTTGGACGTGTTGGCGTCGATGATCTTCTGCAGATCCGCTTGGGTCATGCCGAGGCTCTTGGCAAACTGGTCGAGTGCGGCATTGACGGCCGTGATCCCGGCCTGGGTGCGCGCTGCGGCGATGTCTGCTGCAGTGGCGCCAGCGGCATAGGAGAGATTCACCGGCACGTTGAGGTTGGCGATGGTGGATGCCGGGTTGAAACCGGTCGCGGTGCCGGCGGTGGTCAGGGCCGCGACGATGCTGGTTTTAAGATCATTGAAGAAGGCGATATCGGCAGCAATGCCGCCATCCGGCACCACGTCGGCGAACTTCGCGCCGCCGGGGTTCTGCGCCAGGGCCAGTGACGTGCCGCGATAACCCGCTCCGGTGATGTTGCCGTAGCTCTGATAACCCGTGGTGTAGGCATAGCCTTCGTCGTTGCCGAACAGGCTTTTGGCGAGCGAGAACGCGGCGAGGCCGGCGCCAATGCCGGGCAGCATCAAACCGAGGCCGGCGGCGGCTCCGCCCTCCAGCCCGATGATCGACATACCCGCCTGGAAGCCGCTCACGATGCCGCTGGACATCGCCCCGGAGACACCACCGGCAAACTGCGCGAAAACACCGTCGCCTTTGGCGGCCAGGTTGCCCAGCACGGTGCCGAGCAACGTCCCAGACGCACCGCCCGCCACGTTGGCGCCGAGCGCACCGCCGGCGGCGTTGGTGAACGGCGACATCAGGAACTCGATCGATGGCGTCAGCACCAGAGTTTCGAAATAGCGCTCCAACAACTCGCCGCCGGATTGGCCGCCGCGCATGATCTCGCTGGACAGGCTGCGTGACAGATCCTTGGTGAAGCCGGTCCAGGTTTCCGTGATCTTCCGGGTAGCCGCCTCGTTCGCCTCGAGCACCGCCGTGTCGCCCATCACGCCGGCCAGTTGACGGCGCAGAATGATCTCTTGTCTCAGCAACGCGGCGCGGGCGGCCAACGCTTCCCGCCATACCAGGTCGATCCCCTCCATCTTTGCGGCGTTTTCAAATTCGGCGGCATCGATCTCCATCTGGGCAATGCCGGCTTCCTCGATCGCCTGCCTTTCCAGCGCCTTCTGCTCCGCCGTCTTGCCGATCTCGGCGTTGTGCCGAATCTGCGCGGCGATGGCCTTTTCCAGGGCGCTGATCTCGGTGGCGCCGGTGGCATTGACGTTCTTGAGGATCTCGTCGCGCAGGTTTTTTTCGTCGACCAGCAGCTTGTTCTGGTAGGCCCGGAATGTTGCCGCGCCCTCGGCCTGGAGTTGCTGCAGCCGGATTTCATGACGGTGTTTTTCCGCAGCGGACAGCCCCCTCATGTTCGCCATCTGTTCTTCATGGAGCTGCTTGGTGACGTTCAGCTCCAGGGCGTTGAAAAGCAGCGCCCGGTCCCGTTCCTCGGCGTTGATCGCCCCCAGCTTCTGCTGCGTCACGATGTCGTCCGCCGCCGATTTCAGAGTGATCTCGGACAGCGTCGCCTGCAGGGTGATTTCGTCCTCGGTCAGCTTCCGCCCTTCGGCGCCGATCGACCTTTGCAGGTCGGCGATCTGCTTGTTGTACTCATACTCTCGGCGATTTCTATCTTCCGATGCTTTAGAGTTTGCAAGCATCGTGTCGCGCTGTTCTTTGAGAACAGCAATTTGATGTGTGGCAGACTTCTCAATATCCTTGGCAGCAGCATTTTGCTTCTCAAGTGCCACTGCCGCCTTCCCTGCTTCATCGGCCTTCGCTTTCTCAGCGTCAGCTTGTTTCTGCAATGCTGCGACCAGCGCATAGGCTTCGCGCATGTCTTTGCTGCCGAAATTGGGCGCCACCCCGCGCGCGGCATCGGAAACATTGCCGCCTTCCCTTTCAATGAGAGCCTTCGCCTGGCGCAGTTGCTCATTGACTGTAGCGGTTGCGCCCCATGCACCCATGGCATCGACCGCAGCGGAAATGCTTTGTTTAAGTAGGTCCCATTGATGGCCGAGGTATCCAACATTCTCGATTTGCTTGGGAATAGCGGCCGTGGTCTTTTCCATCAACACACGCTGCGCCTCGCCGACTTCACCAACCCTCACGAGATGATCGATATATTCCAACTCGGTTGCATTGAGGAAATGCATCGACTTGTTCAGCTCTTCGGCGCCTTTGGCAGGATCGGCGAACAGCTTGACGAGTTCTGGCGCGATCTGCGCGATGTCTCGACCGGTGGCTGCCGCAAAATCTCCAGCGAGCTGAGACAATCCGGCGATGGATTCTGATCCGATGCGGCCAGAAGCGACCAAAGCGGTCACAATATCCTTGGCTGTGCCAATTGTGATTGAGCCGGTCTGCGTCATCTCATCTGCTAACGCGCGCATCGTTCCGCGTGTCACACCGGCAAAATTGCCAGTCGTGGCAATCGCGTTATTCATGGCCACCATTTCTTCATGGCCCTTGGCGATGGCGAGAGCCATCCCCACCGCAGCAACGCCGACCCCCACAATCCCCAGCGTCATCGGACTCAACAGTGCCTCGGTGATGCTCATGCGTTCCGCCAGCACCATGAAGCTGCCCGGCATGCGGCTGAAATTCCCGGTCATGGCCTCGTGGGCCAGCACGATCAATTCGCGCTTGGCACCGGCGGTGGCGAACATGGTTTTCTCGGCGCCGGAGGCCATCTGGCCGTGGGCATGCTCGACCGCATTGCCGACATCCACAATGCCGTGCATCGTTTGTTTCCAGACGCCATTAAGATTTTTCGTCTGCGCGGTTGTCGCCTGTATTTCATGTTCCAACAAAGAGAAAGCTCGGGCGGCTTCGTCGCTGGAACTGTCGCCCATTGCCTTGCGCAACACGGCAAAGTCGGCCTGCAGGGCGCGCAGTTTGGCTCCGAGCGGGTCATACTTGTTGAGCAGCTTCTGCACCTGGTCGGACGCCACGGCATACTGGTCGCCGCTGGCCTTGATGCCGGCCGAGTTTTCGAACCATGCCTTTTGCGTGGCGCGCACCGCGGCGGCCTGCTGCTGCGCCGATTGCGTCAGCGCATCCGTCTTGCTGCGCAGCGCGTCGAGAACAGCGCCGCCCTCGGTGCCGCTCTGCTTGAGGGTGGAGACATCCGAAACGATGTCGACTCTGACTTGGTTATCGTCGTTCATTTCTTGTCGATTCGCGTTTCTTGCGCTGTCCGTCCAAATAGACTATTTCGATCGTCTGCAGCATCTCCAGCGTCGTCACCAGAGGCCAGTCCAATTCCCGCACCATGGCGATCACGGGGTTGTAATCCAGCCCGGTCCGCCCGTTGAACCCGTCCCGCCACTGCGTCTGCACCCGGCAATACAGCCACCAGACCGCGTACTCCCAATCCAGCCCCGGCGCATCGTCGTCCGAGTGCAGCTCGCGCCCGGACTTCCTTATCGCATCCGCATACTCGGCGCCGTCCCCGAACTGCCAGAGGGCGCGGGCCGTCAGCCGTTTTTTGCCTCTTCGACCTCATCGACAAACAGTTTCACGTCGATCGCCTTGAGATGAATGAAGTTGGCAATCGACTGGAATTTCTCGCCGAGCCTGTACTTATTCCCCGGCACCGGCGGCGGCCCGCTGCCCTTGTATTCTGCGCTGGGCGTGGGCGGCAGCGGACCGTCTGGACCGCCGACGAATTCCCAGTCCAGCACCGCGAACTCGACCAACAGGCCGTTGTATGTCACGTAGTCGATCTCTCCGGACTTGTCCTTGGCCTGTTTCTGCAGCCGCTGTGTGTCGCGGGGGGTGATCGGCTGGATCTCGAAACGGGCGCCGGTTTCCTCATGGGTAATCCACACCCTCGGCTTGGCATTCAAATTCAGCATGTCGTCTCCTGTGGATGGTTGGCGGCGATTAATACGCCGCCACGTCGTTGATCAAAGTCACCATCGGCAGGTTGCCGGCGGTGTCGCGGTGCGCCGCCCAGTCGTAGGACGCGAAGATGCCGGACTTGCCTTTCTTCGGCACCATCTTGTCGATGATCTGCACGTTCGGCATGTCCCAACACAGTCCGAAGACGCTGCCGCTGACGCTGGCGGTGGAACCGATGCGCATCCGGGTCGAGGTGTTGGCGCGCGCCAGGGCGGCGGCGCCGGAGGCGTCGAACACCACTTCCAGGTTGCCGGAGAGTGCTACCTCGCCCTGATCGATCAGGCCAAAGCCTTCCTGCTGGTTGGCGACTTTCCTGCCTTGCATGCCGTTGTCGGCCGCGAACTTGCCGCCGGTGATCACGCCCAGGGCGGACGTTGCGCCATTCGAGATATAGCAACCGTTGCCAGTCGCCCGCACCGAGGCATAGGTCGTCGGCGTCGCATCCCACACGGAGGTTTCCTCGGTCTCGCTGCCGCCGATGTACTCCATGTCCACATCCTGTTCAGCAGCCATGACGTCATAGGACAGCTTGTTGATCATCAGGCCCAGGTCGCGGTAATACTTGCCGATGTCGGAATGTCCCAGCTCCATCAACGCCGAAGGACGAGCGGCCATGTCGAAGGGGAACACGTGCGCCTTGAGCGTGGCCGAGACCGCGAGATCCGCGTCCGTCTTGTCGGAACCGGGCAGGCTGGCCGCCGCCACCTCGATCACGATGGCATGATTGGCCGCCGAAGATTGCAGAGTGAAACGCCCGCCGGCAGTGACATCCACCGCCGCGCCGGCCGTCTCACCCTGTGCCGCCCAAGTCATCGTCTTGCCGGAGAAAGTGAAGGCCAGCGTGCCGTTGCCCGTCGGGCAGGCCGTCTGCGCGTAGTGGATGGTCACGCCGGTGACGTTGGTCGGGGCCTTGGTCACCGCCTTGTGCACTGCCGGCACGCCCAGCAGCAGCGCCAGGTGGAAGCCGATGTTGCGCAGATCGAAGATGGTCTTTGCGGTCCCCTTGACCGTGACATCGCCGACGCTGCCCTTGCCCGCCAACGGGCTGGAAGAGATCGATAGATCCTTGACCATCTGAGGATCCCGCCCGACATTCCATTCCGTGAACGGCAGTGCGATCGCGTCCGGGGAGACCGGCGCCGTGCGGAAAGTCGATTCCCGTTGATACAACAACTGCATTAATGCGCCTTTGGCTCCCATCTCAATTCTCCTCGGTCAGGTTGAAACCGAGTCGCTTCGCGCCGCGCTCGCACATGGCGCTCCACTCCTCGGGGGTTACAGGTTGCGGCTGTCCGCGTGTCCACGTCCGGCCGTAAAAATTCATTTCCGGCGGGCCGTCGGTCAACACCGCCCGCGACGGTATGGAGGCCGGCACAATGTAAGCGGCGGCCTGTTCCGTGGTTTCCGCTTCGCCCGCATCCTCGGCAGGACCGGCGTCTTTACGTAGCTTCATGACGACTCCTCTCATCTCAATAAAAACATGCCAATCACACCCAAGGCCGCGCCGACCAGCATCGTGACAACCTGTCGGATCGCCGCATCGCGCGCCGTTCGCTTGTCGGCCTTGGCTTCCTTCTCAGCCTCGGCCTCGGCCTCCATCTTTCCCCTGGCCCAGGTACAAGCCGACGAACAATCCTCTGCCATCCGCTCGGCGATCCATACGTGATGCTCGTTATGTACCGACTCATGCCCATTGAGCACCGCCTTGCGGACCTCGTCGGACATCATCGAGTCGATCTTGCCGCCGATCTCCTCCAGCACCCCCAGCATGAGCAGCAGCACCGCCTTGATGTTTGGATCATCGGTCTTGCCGATGGCGGAAAGGATCTCGCCCTTGACGTCGAAGGCCATCAGAATGTCCACCCCACGCGAAGCCGCGCTTCGATGCCGGTCGGACCGGAGATCACCTGGCGCGTCTGGTTGATCTCAGCGCCCAGTCGGACGCGCCATATATCCCGCTCAATCCATAGGCCAGGTGTTTGCTTGACCGGGTTGTAACTCACCCCGGCCGCCCATTGAGGCGGCTCAGGCGGCGGCGCGGCGGTTTCCACCGGGATATCCACGGCGCGGGTTATTTCCCCATCTGGCGAAGAGACAATCACGCGCTTGCTGCCATCCGGGTTTCTGATCAGTGTGGTATCGATGGTCACGGGCGGGCAGGGCATCAATACGCCATCCATTTTCAAGCCGGTGCCTTGCACGGTGAATTCTCCAGTTCGTTCCACCGTGGCGCCCTTGGGCGTCTGATGCTTGGGCCTGGCCTTGGCATCCGGGCGGCGCTCAACGATGATCGATCCGTCCGGCTGCGTTTCTGCTGGCGCGGCGCTCTCCACGACCTTAGCGGGCTGACCAAACCACCATCCCAAACCGGCGCAAGCACCGCCCAGGAGCAAGGCGCAAACGGTGATCGCGTGTCCCGTTTTCATGTGCCCATCGCCGCAACATACTTGCCGCGCCGCACCAGCATCACATTGCGCACATGGGTGCGGTTGATCTCGAAAGCGCTGGCGCCGTAGCCCTGCCATTTCGCCCGGCTCTTGGTCGAATGCTGTTCGACATGCCCGAACCACAACCGGGCATCGCAAGCGGCCACCGCAGCGCACAGCCGCCGCTCCGCATAAACGCCCCCCTCACCGCCGTTGTAAGCGGCATCGCACATCGCCAGGGCGTTGTAATAGTCGGCCACCAAAGGGCGCAGACGCTGGTAGCAACCACGGTTCTTGACCACCACCGCGCGCAACTGCAGGCGCGGGTCGTAGCGGTTGGCCCAGGTCCAGCCCGCCAATCCGGGATCCAGCGCGCGCACTTCCGCCAGGGCGTCGAAACGCAGCGAACCGTCGGCGCGATAGGCCCGGGTGAATTGCCCGTAGCCCACGCCTTCCTCGCGCGATGTCTTGAGCGTCGCGCGCTCTTTCCAGCCGCTTTCCTGCTCAACCTGCGCCCCTAGTACCGAGCGCATCGGCAGCGTCGCCCAGCGCAGATCGATCTCCTGAATCAGGATCGGTAGATCGCGTGCCGCAGAACCTGGCAACTGCGCCGACTGTGCCCCAATGGCGCGCGGCGAAACAATCGCCAGCAATCCCAGAGTCAATACCGCCAAAGACAACCAGACGACGGCCGCCGGCATGTTTCCATCCATCGCCTTGGCAAACGCTTCCCTGCTGTCACCAGGCATCAACATCTTGCGCAGCAGGTAGACGGGGAAAGCGACGATCAGCAGTCCCAGGAGCGTCTCCAACTGCGTCAGCAACTGCGCCCCGTCATTGGGATCCCGGTGCCAGAACCAAGCCAGCAGCGCCAGCGGCAAGATCGCCATTCCCCAGAACCTTAAATTTTTCATGGCTTGAACTCCAGATCAAATGAAATCCACCCGTCGGGGTGTTCGGATTGCGCGCTCTGCCGCCAGTCGGTGCAGGTCAATGTCGCCAGGTCGAGCGGCAGGTTTTCAAGGAAAGCCTTGACTTCGTCGCGCATCAGCAGCTCGGCCTCTTCGACATCGGAAGGATTCGGCTTGGTCTTTTCGTCAAGGCGGATCTGCCCAACCAACAGCATGCCGTGCTTGCCCCATCCCATCGAAATCCGCGGAGCAACCTTGAATTTTCCCTCTCCGATGGAGACCAGGCTGTAGATGCCTTTCTTCAGATCGGCGTCCTTGTGCTCGGCAAAGCCCTTCAGATCGCGTGTCACTACCCGCGCCGGATAGCGTGTGGCCATCGCGACTTTGATCGCTTCCAGGCGGGTGCCGAGTTCGCTCAGACTCACGCTTGCGCCTCCGCACAGGCTCGCGTGATCGCATCGCGGGCGAGCATGTGCACGATGGGTTCGCCTTCCTCATAAGCTGGACGCATGTAGGGCTGTGCCTTCGTGCCATGCAAATAGATGAACCAAGCCCATGCTTTGGCGCGACGTGAAATCGAATTATTCTGCGCAGCGCGCGGCTTACTGCCCTTCCTTGCCCACTTAAAACCGCGTAGCTTCGGTGATACGGTCAGGTATTGTTGCAACGCCACCACGTCAGGGTAATAGCTCGCCTTGCCTGCCGCCGGACCGGTGCCTTCCTCCACGGCGCGGGCATATTTCACTGCGGTAGAAACACGGTAATGCCCCGGTTCGATCTGTTCCGTGTGAAGGGTGTTGGTCAGCGCGGAAAACAGCTTGGGCGCCTTATCCCGACCAAGTCGCGCGATCTCTTCCGCGCCGCGCCGCAGCGCATCCTCCAGCTGGCCCTCGACCAATCCGGGCAGGCGATCCATGACCGCCCGTGCCCGTGCATCTCTGACGACGACGCGGATCTCCATCATCTCGCCGCCGCCCCTCTGAATTCTTCCATCAGCACCGAGAACAGGTGCGACGGCGTCCCGTTGCGCGGTGTGCCGCTGAAGCCGCTGTCGACGCGGTTGATCGGCTTGCCGACATTGCGCATCGCCATCTCGCGCATCGCCTCGGCCTGGGCGCGCAGGATCAGCAGTCCGCGATCCGCCGCCGCCACCGTGGTGCTTGCCGCCGTGGCGCTGATGCTGTGGGCGGCGAAATACATGTACGTGAATGCCGATCCCAGCACCGCCAGATGCATGGCCGTCGGCGCCGGCGTGAACAGCAATGCCCGCGCTGCCGGCGTGCCGATCAGGGTCACCCGAGGCAACACGCCCGGATAGGTTGCCTCCCACGGCTGCGGCAGCTTGCCGGCAGACCAGGTCTCCCAGCCATAGGCCACCAGGCCGGCTGGCGCGCTGTAACTCGCCACGTCGGCGCTCAGGGTGAGCGTTCCGGACTGCAACAATGGCCGGATATTCCCGAAGTCCAGCGCCGCCACATCAAGCAAGCGGCTCAGTTCCGCGTCGTCGGTGGCCGAAAAAACGCCCGCCGCATCGTGCAGCGAGGTTTTGAAATCGGCGACCAGATCGGCGCGGGACATCGTGCCGGACATGGCCTAGTTCGCGCCTCCGTTGGCTTTGGCATCGGCGCGGGTAAGCTGTGCCTCGGCGATCGCGTTGAGCAGCGACTTGCGGGCATTCTCGCCCTTGGCCTGCTCCATGTCGCCGAGGCGCTCCAGATCCTCGTCGGAAAGCCCCGGCAGCGCCGCCGTGATCTCCTTGACGTTATGCGCAATCAACTCGGCAAGCGGGTCGAACTGTGTCTCGTCTTCAGGTTCAACTTGCGGCGCCGGGCGGAACTCCGCCGGCACCTGATTGGAATCGAAATGCCGTGTCTCACCAGGCGGAATCATCGTTCCGGCCACGTAGATCGCCATTTTCGTGTTATTGGTTACTGGAACTTTCTCAGTCATATTCACCTCTGGAAAATCCCGTCCCCAACGGTGGCGAGGGGACGGGTAAACCTCTCCTGGCTATGGAGAGAGGAGGAGACTCGGTTATCGGTCGACCCGCGCCGTGGTGCTCCACAGCACGATGCTGGTCAGTCCCGCCTTGAGCTGCGTGGGCGTGTGCAGGAACACGAACTGGTCGCCGTAGGCTTCTTTCTTGCCCGTGAAGCGTCCGTTGGCGTCCTTCTGGTCCTGCAGTTGCCCCATCGTCCAGGCCTTGGCCATGCGGTAGCGCGGCAAGTTGCGTTCGCCGATGATGATGCGCTGGTCGCCCATCGCCAGCCCGGGCGCGAACGACTTGTAGTTCGCCACGCCCTTGACCTGCCCGAGGTTGCCCACGCTGTCCAGGTTGGTGCCGTTGCGCGCGCCGCTCTCGACGAAGGCTTGCGCCTGCTCGATGGTAGTCATCACCGTGCCGCTCATCAGACCGAAGTTGCAGGCGTGGTAGCGCTGGTCCTCGATCACCGACTTGCGCAGGCCGTAGCGATACAGGAAGGTGTCCCAGAACAGATCGGTGGCCACGCTGCCCTGATCGGTGTCGAACTTGTACACGTTGGTGGTGTACGAGTAGGAACAGACAACCGCGTGCGCGTTGGTCGGCGGCGATGCGGCGCCAGCCTGGTCGACGAAGCTCACTTCGCCCAGGTTGTAGTCGATCGAGTAGTACAGCCCGGCTTGCTGCGTCCCGGTGCCGTCGTATTCGGTAATCGTGACGTTGTTGCTCTTTACCACCACCGGATACAGCGTGCTGCCCACCTGGCTGCCTTGCAGGTCATAGACCTTCTTGGGTCGCACCACGGGGAAGTTGTTGAGCACGAAAATGCTCTTGGTGCCGTCGGCGGTGGCCGTCGCTTCGTTGGTCACTGCGGTGACGGCGTACTGGTCGGAGGCGTTGAGCACCTCGTTGAAAATCAAGCGCTCGGTGTCTTCGCCGATCACGCGGATGGCGTTGCGGGCGTTTTCCGTCACCGCATCCCAATTGATGAGCTGGCCATTGGCGGTCAGGTAGCGCAATTCGTCGGAGACCTCGAAGGCCAGCTTCTGCGGGATGGGGTAGGCGGTTTCCGAGGTCTGCTTCATGGCCGCGCGGGCAATCGCGCCGCCTTCATACACCCGGGTGCTGTCGCGCCCGGCAGCAGCGGTATCCCGGTAACTGTAGGGGATCTGCGTCGATCCCGAAAACACCGCCGTGCCGACATCGACGAACTGCAGGCCGACCAGCGAATACAGCGCCTCGCGGATCACGGTGCGCTCGAAGGTCGCCGGCACCGCCACATCCGAAACCAGGCTGTCGCCGCCCGCCAGCATCTTGTGCTCGCGGTGCAGTTGCGCGCCATGCTCCCGGTCGAATTGCGCCAACACCATCTCGGCCAGCTCCTTGTTTTTCTCCGACAGCGCGCCGTTGGTGGCAGCGAACCTCGCCGCGTCCGACATGCGGGCAATGCCCAGGCGCTGATCGGCGATCTCCTGCAGCTTCTTCACTTCGTTGCTCGAATCCACCGAAATGAACACGCTGCCCTGCGGCGCGTAACCCATCCCAGCCAGCTTCTTTGCCGCCTGCAGCTCGTTGCCGTGCTTGATCTGATTGTCGGCCAGGCGCTTGACCTGGTCGGCCGTCATTTCCGGCGTGATGAGATCGGAAACCTCGGCGGTCAGCCGCTTGCGCAAATCCTCGTCGAAATCTTTCACGCCGTTGATGGCGTCGCTGAGGATCTTCACGTTGGCATCGCGGCCCTGTTCCAGCTTCACTCGGGCATCGTGCAGGCGCTGGGTTTCTTCCTGCATGAGTCTTTTCACATCCTCGGCGGTGAGCCCGGAGGTCGGCATGGAAAGCTGGATCACGGCGGACTTGTCGCCGATCTGCTCGGCCAGTTTCTTGCCGGAGTCTTCGAAGGATGCGATCAGCAACTTGGCCTGCGCCTCGTCGGTGAATCCTTCCAGTGCCTTCGCGGCGAGATCCGCGATCGAGGTGACGACGGCCTCGGCGAGTTTGAACGACGTCAGTTTTTCCTTGAGCTGCTTGATGAGTTCTGCGAATTTCATTTTGATCTCCAGAGTAAGTTCGGAAAGTAAAGTCGGATGAATGAAGGTCGGCACGCTGCCAGACGCTTCGGAAAGCTGAATCGGGTCGAGACGCTTGATGCACGGGCGGATCACCAGCCCCGCGCCCAGCAGCACCGGGCCATGCTTGGCGCCGGCTTCGTTGTCCTGCCAGTTCTCGTGGTACTCAGCGGAGAGGTAGCGGTAGCCCTTCTCGCGGATGGCCTGGAGCCCTTGCGGCGTCCATTCGACCTGCGCACGCAGCCGGTCGCTATCCACGGAGAGTTTGAGGATCTTCCCGGCGGCGCCGCCGCTCGGGTTGTGGGCGATATCGATGAACACGTCCTGACCGAAGGTGCGCTTGTCGAAGTTGTCGACCATGGAAAGCAGCATCTGCCGTGTGATCTCGAACTTGCCATAGCGCGGATCGGAAAACGTCCCGGTGCGCGTCACCGTCACCCAGCTCGTCGTCTTGCCTTCATCCAGTTCCACATGGATGCCGGAGAGCGCACGCAGCACCCCGGAGTAGCCTGCCGCATCAAGTCGGATGATTCTGCCCATCGTCTACCTCGCCTCGTGATGTGAGGAGCGCGGCGGGCTCAGGAGCGAACTGCAACCCGCCGCGCAATGACCCAATCCGGATCACGCGGCGAGTTTCGAGGGATTGTCAGGACGGAAAAAGGGGCGCGGGTTGTCCGGTGCGCTAACCCGTTCTGGCTGCCACCGCCGATAGGGGCGCCCGGATCATCCCTTGCCGCAGCTTGCCGGCGTCGTAGATCTCCGCCTTGCCCACCCCAAGCACACCCTGTCGTTGTTCCGGAGTGAGCCGCGCCAATGCCTCCAGCGGCGTTTCCTTGCCGGCACGGTCGGCGGCCGTGATCTCGTCCTTGAACACCATCTCGATAAACGACAGGATGTTCGGATGCGCCGGCCAGGGGCATTTGGTACGGCTCGGATACACGCCCGGGCCGAGCCCGTAGAGGTTCTGCGTCGACAGCAGGTCGCAGATGTCCGGCTTCGGGTGCGCCGGCGACAGCCGGTACCGCCAACCGCCAAAGAACGGCAGATCCTCGCCGCCCATCATGTAGGCTTCGCCGTGGGCACGGTTGATCTCGGTGCGCATCAGCCGCATGGCGTTGAACATGGGGCTGTCGCCTTCGGTCATTGCGTCCTGCGCCGTCTTGGCCAGCGCCGATGCATTGCCGGCATTCATCCGTCCGGCCACATCCGCCGGCACACCTTCGCCTCGGGCGAGAAACTCCCGCGCCGCCTGACCGGCGCCGTGCCCCTGGATAATGGCCGACTCCAGCGCATTGACGATGCGGTCCCGCGCGCCGCGGTCGAGGCGCCAGATGCGGTCGGAGAGCTGCAGGCCGTCGGCGGCGATGAAGTTGCGCACGAAGTTCACTGCCTGCTCGCTCACTCTCATGGATGCCGCGGTGCTCACCACCGCACCGCTATCCAGCACCGCGCCCAGCACGGGCCGCGCGCCGTAGTCCGCCGCCTTGCCCAGCGCGTCAGTCAGCAGCGCATCGCGCTCGGCGCTCAGGCGGTGCAGAATGCCCTGCACCTGGTCCAGCAGCGAGCGCAGCTCCTGCAGGCTGATATTCCCGTCCGCGCCGGCATGCGCGGCGATCCGCGCGCTGATGTCCGCCGCCTGGGCCTGGTAGAGGTCGATAAGCGCCTGTGCAGCCTCGGCGTCGAGACTTTCCGCAGCCTTGTTGGCCAGCGCCGTGGCGCGCTTGATCTGGGCTGGCGTATTCATTCAGCCCAGTGTTCGGAGAGCCGTGTCGGATTGCCGATGTTGGTCGCGCTTTCACCCTTCGGCGCATTGCCCGGGGTAACTTTTACATCCGGCATCGCCGGCGCCGGACCGATGGCGTTCGGGTTCGGGTAAGGATTGCCGGCCTTGGCTTCCTCGATCAATCGCTCGCGTATCTCGTCGGCGTTGAAGCCGAGTTCCTCGAAGATCAGTCCCTTCGGCATGCCGAGTGCCGCCCACTTGAGCGCGCGGTCGGTAGTTTGGTTCGGTGTCTCAGTGCGCCGCTCGGCGAACTTGATGGTGAACTCGCCGGGATCCGGATTGATGCCGCGCAGCAGCAGGTCCAGTTCGAAACCGCTCTGGTAGGCGAAGGCCTGCGTGTCCTGTACCAGGTCGATTTCGTCGTAGTAATCGCGTTTCAGGTCCTCCAGGATGTCGCGCGCCATGCCGTCGGTGTAGCCCATGAGACCCTTCGGCAGCGGCCCGCCGGCAAAGAAGGTGTCGAGAAGGTGCACCACGTCGGCGATCTGGTCCAGGTTGGCGTCGCCCTGGATGGCCCTCACATCACCTTTGCCTTTGATATAGAAATCCGTGTTGATGCTTTGCATGTCCTGCTCGTTCGCCTTTCGGTAGGCCTCAAGAAAGCCGTCCGGCGGGTTCTCGAGGATGTGGGCCATGCGCAGCGGCGCACGCTGACGACGCCGGATCACCAGGTCCTCTTCAGTCATTCGCAGCTTGCGCCAGGTCGTTCTGCTGGCGTCGAGGAAAGGCCGCCCCAGGGCGCCCATGTCGTCGAAGCTATCCGGGTCGAAACGCGCCAGCGTGAGCTGCCAGAGTGGGAATGCAGCCAGCTCGACGCCGGTCACCGTGTCCATCTGAACATAGGCCCGACGCACGTCCTTGAAGCGGCCGTTCTTGTCAACGTTGGGAATCAGCGTGTCCGCCGGCATCCTGACTCCGGAAACTACGTTGGCGGATCCGTCCAGCACCCACTGCAGCGGCAGATTCCCCTCCATGGCCATGCCGCGGGCGTCGCTCTTGAGCTTTACAGGATTACCGAGCTGCAAGCGTCGGGCGTAATCGTTCCAAAGCCGGCGCAACGCGGCGTTGCCCTTCGGCTGCGTGAATACCAACCCGCCCTTGATGGCGTCCTTGGCGATACGCGCGTGGATCCGCTTCACCCTCCCGTCGAGCCGGTCCATCTCGCGGATGTCCAGGATTGCCTGGCGCACAGCCGGATCGACCCAGAAAACGGAATACATGTACTTCAGCGAATTTTCCGGCGTGGCCAGCATGCCGGTCTCGGTGTTGTTGCTGTCCGTTTCGTTCGGCAGCAGCGGCCCGGCCTGCACCGGCGCAATCCACCCGGCCACGCGTGCTCTCAGGTCAGCGATGAGTGTCATTTTTTCGCATCCTTTCTTTGATTGCCTGCATACTCTCCAGCCCTGCCGAACTGCATGTCACCGAGCCACGCGGCGCAGCTCGATGCGGACCGACATAGCGCACGCTGCGCCAGCCATCGATCAGCCCGGCCTCGTGCAGCGCCTTGATCTCCGGCACCAGCTCCGGCATCAGCGCCTTGACCTGGCTCCTGTTATGAGCCACTCGCGCATTCTCGGTGTCCGTCAGGACTCTCATGCCGACTCTCCCAGCAACTGTTCGCGCGTCTGAGTGCGCTGTTCGATCACCGTCGGACCGAATGCCGACACGCCGCGCGTCGCCAGCGCCCAGGTAGCCGCGCAGTCGGCGTCGAACAAGTCGTCGCCCACCTTCGGGTCGGCCATCTTGAAACTCGAATAATCCGCCTTGGTCGCCTCGGCCTTGATGTTGGCCACCTGGCGCACATAGGTCCGCCAATCCGCGCTGCCGTCAGAGTTGGCATCGAGGCGGATCAGTGGCACCTTGTGCAATTTTCCGTTTGCGGCATCCGCTACCAATTCGGTACCGTCGTCGAAATACGCGATTGCCGCCTGTCCGTTGTGGAACGCGGTGCGCAGCGCCGAGGCCATGCTGTGCTTGACGTAGCCCTGGAAGCGGATCGGCGCGAACGGCCACTGATCCCAGGTGCTGGCCGTGCTCTCGCCCTCGCCGATGGTGCGGCGATCGACATCCACCAGCCCGCCGGCGAACAGGCGGTCGTTGAGGCTGGTCAGCATGCCCAACCCGTAGGCGTCGCCCATGGCGAAGTCCGGCCGGAAATAAGACCAGAAGCCGAACAAATCCAGTTCCACCACTTTGTCGTCAGTACCCGCCGGCCAGGTTTTCACGAAGATGGTGCACAGGAAGTTGCCGATCTGCTCCTTGACCACCAGCGCCGAACGCGAAGCTGTGGCGCTTTCGCCGTGGCCGGAATGGTCGTAGCCGAAAGCGATCATCCCGCGCTTGCGGTACCGCCCCCCGGGCAACGGCTCCGCCGGCGCCAGGCCCGCTGACAACCCGACGGCCATGGCGCGGCGGATGTACTTCTCCCAGATCCAGTTCTGCGACGCCACGTTGAGGCACAGGAACTGCCGGATGAACTCGCCCTCCGGCATCTGCGAGCGCATGTCCAGCATGAATTTCTCGTTGAGGATCCCCAGCTCGATGCCGAGATACACATCGACCGCCGGCAGCAGGTGATAGCCGCCGGAATCGATCAGGCCCTGCAGCACGTCCGCACCCTTGAACACGCCGGTGATGCGGACTTGCGGCTTGAAGCTGGCCGTGCCCTGATCCACCCCCAGCCGACGCGCCGCGCCCAGCATCGGCAGGAAGCGCGACAGCAGCCGGTCGGACGGCATGTCGTCGGTCTCCTCGAGCGAGGCCGCGGTGAGCGCATCGCCGTCGATCTGCGCCATGATCCCGTAAGCCGCGGCGCCCGAGCCGTTGGAGAACTGGTACTTCGTGTCGGAGATCTGCTCCCGCCCCTGCTTGTAGGCCACGTATGCACGCAGCATCTCGGAACGGCGGATGGCGTCGAGGTGGTAGTTCAAATTGTTCTGCGACTGCTGCTGCCGCGGCGCCACGATGCCCACCGTCTGGTGCGGCATGGTGGCGTTGTGCTCGAGCAGGTAGATCTCCTTGCACGCCGTCTTGCCGGTCCGCCGACAGGACACGTCAATGCTGTTCGGATGCTGATCCATTTCGACCATCTTCAGCACCTGCACCGGGTCCAGCTCGACGTTATGCACATGCTTGTGCCACAGCGCATGCGGTCGCAGCCCGGTCTCCGGATCCGCACGGGCGTACTGCATGATCGCCTGCTCGGCGCGGTTGGCGACGATGATGCGTTCGGAGCGGGAGATGCGGGTCACCCTTCGCCCCCGTTTTGCTGCTGGTGTTCAATTAGGATCGGATCTCGGGCGCGATTCTCAGCCGCACGCTGTATCAGCGCGCCCAAATCCTCGATCGCCTTGGCCTGGCGCCGCGAATACTCGCCCAGCGCCTCCCGCGCCTGGTCCTGCGCCTGCAGCCGACCGAATTCATGCTCCTCGTCGTCGATCACCTTCTGCGTCATGCCCATGTCG
>JACRAR010000082.1 GCA_016234745.1 Betaproteobacteria bacterium
GAACTGCGCGAATACTACGACCCGCTCGACGGCACCCTGCTGGAGATCGAGGCGGTGCCGCCGGGCTACCCGATCGTGCATTCCTTCCAGCCCGACCTCGAGGCCTTCTACGCCCACTGGCTCAAGCGGCCGCTGCATTGAGTGCCGCATTGAAGACCGCTTGCTTGACTGCCCGAATCTGAAGCTATAATCGGACGACATTCATTCCACATCAATAAACATGGATAAACATGGATAGCGAAAAAGTCTGGGAACCCTCCGCAGCCCTCAAGCAGAACGCGAAAATCACCGCCTACATCGACTGGCTCAAGCGCCAGCGCGGCCTCGATTTCGCGAGCTATGACGCCTTGTGGAACTGGTCGGTGAGCGAGCCGGAAAAGTTCTGGGCGTCGATCTGGGACTACTTCGAAATCCGCAGCACCGTACCTTACGAATCCGTCCTCAGCGGCCGCAGCATGCCGGGTGCGCACTGGTTCAAGGGTGCGCGGCTGAACTATGTGGACCAGGTGTTCCGCCACGTCAGCGATGCGCACCCGGCCATCGTCTTCCGCAATGAGTCCGGTGCCCACGAAGAAATGTCCTGGCGCGAACTGCAGCGCCAGGTGGCGTGCCTCGCCGCTTCGCTGAAGCGCATGGGCGTCAGGGATGGCGACCGCGTGGTGGCCTACCTGCCCAACATTCCCCAGACCATGGTGGCTTTCCTCGCCACCGTCAGCCTCGGCGCGATCTGGTCGGCCTGTTCGCCCGACATGGGACAGGTCGCGGTGCTCGATCGTTTCCGCCAGATCGAGCCCAAGGTGATGATAGCCGTCGACGGCTATCGTTATACCGGCAAGGCGCATGACCGCATGGACCTGCTCGGCGACTTGCTGAAAGGGCTGCCGAGTGTCGAGAAGCTGATCCTGCTGCCTTACCTCAATCCCGCCGTCGATTTGTCGCGCTTCCCCAACGCCGTGGCCTGGGCCGACCAGGTCAGCGGCAACGCGGCGCTCGAGCCGCATCCGGTGGCGTTCGACCATCCGCTCTGGGTGGTGTATTCATCGGGTACCACCGGCATGCCGAAGCCGATCGTGCATGGGCATGGCGGCATCATCATGGAGCATGTCAAGCTGCTCGTGCTGCACAACAACCTCGGTCCGGAGGATCGCTTCCACTGGTTCTCCAGCACCGGCTGGATCATGTGGAACTGCCAGATCGGCGGCTTGCTGGTCGGTTCGACCGCCTGCATCTACGACGGCAATCCCGGCTGGCCGGATTTCAACACGCTGTGGCGCTTCGTCGGCGAGACCGGGGTGACTTTTTTTGGCGCCGGCGCCGCCTTCTACATGTCCTGCCTCAAGGGCCATGTCGAGCCCAACGCGGTGGCCGACCTGTCGCACTTGAAGAGTCTCGGTTCGACCGGCTCGCCGCTGCCGCCGGAAGGCTATCGCTGGATCTACGACCATGTGCGCAAGGACATCTGGCTCACGCCGATTTCCGGCGGTACCGATTTCGCCGGCTGCTTCGTCGGCGGTGTGCCGACGCTGCCCGTGCATATCGGCGAGATGCAGTGCCGCTGCCTCGGCGCGAAAGTCGAAGCCTTCGACGAGGCCGGCAAGGCGCTCATCGACGAGGTCGGCGAACTTGTGTGCACCCTGCCCATGCCCTCGATGCCGCTGTATTTCTGGAACGACCCGGACAACAAGCGCTACTTCGACAGCTACTTTGACATGTATCCTGGTGTCTGGCGCCATGGCGACTGGATTCGCATCACGCCGCGCGGCGGTGCCATCATCTACGGCCGTTCCGATGCCACCATCAACCGTTATGGCATCCGCATGGGCACCAGCGAACTGTATCGCGCCGTCGAGGACCTGCCCGAAGTGCTCGACAGCCTGGTGGTCGACCTCGAATATCTGGGACGCGAGTCCTACATGCCGCTGTTTGTGGTGTTGCGCCCCGGCGTCGAACTCGGCGAACAACTCGAAAAGACCATTCGCGATCGCATTCGTGTCGCGCTATCCGCGCGCCATGTGCCGAACGAGGTGATCCAGGTGGCCGAGGTGCCGCGCACGCTCTCCGGCAAGAAACTGGAACTGCCGATCAAGAAGCTGCTGCTGGGCCAGCCCCTGGAGAAAGTGGTCAACCCCGACTCGATGGCGAATCCGGGTTGCCTTGCCTGGTACAAGAATTTCGCGGAGCGCCTGGCGGCCACGACCAAGGCTTGAACTTCCTGGCGCGGTCGCGCCAGATCAGATCGATGGCGCCTCGCCCTCCTGCGGCAAGGACACGCAGAACCGGCTGCCTTGTCCTTCGCCTGCCGATTCCGCCCAGATCTTGCCGCCGTGACGCTCCACGATCTTGCGGCAGATCGCCAGCCCGATGCCATTGCCCTCGTAGGCCGTGCGGCCCTGCAGGCGCTGGAACATCTGGAACAGCCGCGTGATTTGTTCGGGAATGATGCCGACGCCGTTGTCGGAAATGCACAGGCGCCACGTCTTGTTGCCCGTAGCGCTCGTGACGGTGACTTTCGGTGTCCGTCCGGCAACGCGAAACTTGATGGCGTTGCCGATCAGATTCTGCATCAGGCGCAGCATCTCGTCCGGGCTGACAAAAATGCGCGGCCAATCGCCTTCTATGACAATTTCGGCCTGCGCCTCTTCGATCGCCGGCTGCAGGAACAGCAATGCCTCACCAAGCAAGGCACGGCTTTCGATCCGTGCCGGGGGTTCGCCCTTGCGCCCGACGCGTGAGTAATCGAGCAGGCCAACCAGCATCTGGTCAAGCCGGCGTGCGCCCTCGATGGCAAACCTGAACGATTCCCGCTGATCCCCGTCGAGATGAGCGGCGATGCTTTTTTCGAGCAGTCCCAGATGGCCGGAAATCATGCGCAAGGGCTGGCGCATGTCGTGCGAAATGGCGTAGCTGAATTGCTCGAGTTCGGCGTTGGAACGTTTGAGTTCTGATTCGAATTCCTTGCGTTCGGTGATGTCGGTGGCGATCTCCAGGCGCACCGTGCGTCCATCGATCCATTTGATCGCTTTGTCGCGGATGTCATACCAATGGCCATTGAGCGTGTTCTGGAATTCCCAGTGATATATCCCGGTCGGATTGCCGTCCGCATCAAGCAGCTTGTCGTTGGTGCAGTAGGCGCACGGTCCGGATTGTCCGTTCTGGATGCCCTGCCAGCAGGGTTTCCCGACGATGTCGCCGAAAATGTCGATGACGAACTGATTGACGAACAGCAGCTCATGGGTTTCCATGTCGGCGACATACACAATAGCGTCCAGGCTGTTAAAAACCGCAGTCAGCCTTTCATACGATTCTTTCTTGAATTCGTCTGCCAGCTTGCGCTCGGTGATGTCCTGCACGGTTCCGCTTGATCGCACTGGCTTGCCGGATGCGTCAAACTCCGAAACGCTGCGCTCCTGTACCCATTTGATGCGCCCGTCACCCATCCGCAGCCGGTGAATGATTTCGTATGGCGCGCGATTCGCAAGCGATTCCGTGTACGCCTTATTGACCGCATCGCGATCATCGGGGTGGATGGCATTCAGGAAAGCATCGTAGGTGGCGGCGAACTGCTGGGGGTCAATTTCGAACAAACGGAAAATTTCATCGCTCCAGATCAATCGGCCACTCGCCAGATCAAGGGACCAACTGCCGATCTTGGCGATGCGCTGCGCTTCGTTCAGCGCTTTTTCCCTTTGCGCCAAGGTTCCCATCAGGCGGTTGAAACCGGCGATGAGTTCGCCGATCTCATCCTGGCTGGTGACAGGCAAGGGTTGCCAGTGCCGGTTCGAGGTGGCCCGAGTCGTCAAGGTATCTGTGGCGGCAATCATCGGCGAGAGCTGGCGGTGCAATATCCAGGAGGTAATCCGCCAGGTCAGGGCGCCTGCCAGCAGGCTGAGAAAAACAGCAACCAGCATGACGCGTTGCTGCATGGCATAGAGCGGGGCAAAAGCCTCTTCAGTCGGCAATGAGTTGACAATCAGCCAGCCGCTGACCGGGATGCGCTTGGTCGAAGCCAGCACTTCCACGCCCAACGGGTTGGTCATCAGGGCGGAACCCTCATATCCCGCCATGAAGCTGTCAATCACCGGGTTGATGCCCGGAGCGGGCTGCTGCTCCATGATGCGGTTCTTGTCGGAAGCCGTGACAATTAATCGTTGCTGCGGCGTAACCAGCAGCAGGTAGCCGGCGGTCTTGTTGGGATTGCTTTCGGTGATCTTGTCGAGGAAATTAGGCTGCCCCAGGTTGATGGCGCCCACCACGGCGCCGATGACGCGCGCCTTTTCATCGCGGATGGGCACGGCCATGCCGAACACAGGTGCTTTCAGAATCTTGCCGAGGACGGGATTCCCTATGGTGGCTTTGCCCGCCTTGAGGGCGCCGATCATGTAGTCCCGATCGGCGTAATTGGCAGACAGTCTTTCGGCGGAGAAAGGTACGGTGGCGACGACGGAGCCATCCAGTCGGGTGATTCTCGTGCCGCCATTGAAGAGAGCTTGAAATTCCTTGTTGCGCTCAAGAACTGCCTGCAGCGCGGCTTGGTCGTCGAGCAGCCCGGAGCCGATGTCGCTGGCGACTCTTTCCAGCGCTTGCAACCGTTGCTGCAAATCTTCATTGATTTGGGTTGCCGCAAAACTGACTTTGGAGAACTGCTGTTCGCCCAATAGGCGTTGCATATCCTCGCGCAGCATGCTTGAGGCATAAAACGCCAGCGACCATATGCCGATCAGGAAAACAGCCAAAGTGAAGACCATCAGTCTTGACTTGATCGAGCGCAACTGAAAGAAATTCACTCGCATGACTTCAGTTGGCAATTCCCCGGCTATTCCCAAGTGCAGCGGAATACATCAGGATCCGCCGGGCGTCCATGCAGGTAGCCCTGAATGCTGGGGCAGCCGGTGCTGGAGAGAAACTCGTTCTGCACGGCAGTTTCGACCCCTTCGGCGATGAGTTCCAGCCCCAGGCTTTGCGCCAGTGCGACGATAGTGCGGATGATGGCCTCGTCGCCTGCGTTCTCGCCGATGCCGACTACGAAGGCGCGGTCGATTTTCAGTTTGCTGATCGGCAACAGCTTGAGGTAGGAGAGTGAAGAATACCCCGTACCAAAATCGTCCACGGAGAGCTTGATTCCCAACTGGCGCAACTTGTTGAGTATGGCCAGGGAATCATCGACCGCCATGATCACCGATTCGGTAATTTCCAGTTCGAGGCGCTCGGGTGCCAGACCGCTCCCGGCAAGAATGGTGCTGACCAGCTCGACGATGTTCGAGCGCTCGATTTGCTTGACCGAGAGATTGACTGAAATTCGCGGCAGATAAAAGCCCTGCCGGTCCCATTCGGATACCTGGCGGCAAGCCTCACGCAACACCCACTCGCCCAGCGTGAGGATAAAGCCGGTCTCTTCGGCAATAGGAATGAAGCGTACCGGCGAGACGGCGCCCAATTCCGGCTGATTCCATCGCACCAAAGCTTCGGCACCCAGCAAGCGGCGCGTGAGCCCATCCACCTGGGGCTGGTAATGCAGTGAAAGTTCCCGGTTCTCGATCGAACGGCGCAGCAGTCCTTCCAAACGCAGGCGTTCTATGGCGTATTCGGTCATCTCTGCGGCGTAGAAGTGGCTGCTGTTGCGGCCCTGCGACTTGGCCTTGTACATCGCGGTATCGGCGTTGCGCACCAGGGCATCGACGGTGCCGCCATCGCTCGGATAAAGACTGATGCCGATACTCGCAGTCAAGTGAAATTCGTTCTCGCCGATGAGGAAGGGGAGCGCGAATTGGTCAAGGATTTTGCGGGCCACGGTGTCCGCGTCATTCGGTCCGTGAATATCTTCGATCAGGCAGATGAACTCATCGCCGCCCAGGCGTGCCAATGTGTCCATCGCCCTCGTGTCGTGGGCCAGGCGTATAGCCACTGCCTTGAGCAACTGATCGCCAATGGCATGGCCGAGCGAATCGTTGACATCCTTGAAGTGGTCGAGATCGATGAACAATACGGCCATCTGCAAGGCATTGCGGGCAGCGCGATTCAGGCTGCGTTCGAGCTGGTTGTTGAAGAGCAGGCGATTGGGCAGTCCGGTGAGCGGATCATGATGCGCCAGATGGTCCAGGCGTGCCTCGGCAGTACGCCGCTCGGCGATTTCCGCTTCCAGGAGCTGGTTGGCTGACTCGAGTTCGCTGGTGCGTTCCTTTACCCGGGCATCGAGTTCGCGGTTGGTGCGTTCAAGTTCGTCGCCCTGCTCGCGCAAGATGCGGTGGGCGTGCCTGACAACGAGAAACTGGGCGAAATAGAGCAGGCTGAAAATGCTCATCACGCCACCGGCAATCCACCACAGGGTCTGGCGCAACTGGGTCAGGAAAGCGGTGACGTTCTGGTAAAGCTCAAAGACGCCTTCGACTTCGCCTTTGAAGTTGCGGATCGGGATATAACTGGAAATGACATCGAGATCGGACAATGCGCCCTCGAAAGCGCTGAAATCATTGCGGTGCGTGAGCTCCGAAGCCACCTTGCCATTCAGTGCCGCGCGGAATCCGGCATTGCCACTCTTGTCCTCGCCGATCTGCAGTGGATCGCTCGAATACACAGTGCGTCCGGCGTGGTTGTACACCTTGGCCTTGATCACATCGGTGCCGAACATCTGCGCGGAGATTTCGGCGTGAAGCTGGCCGATTTGTGGCGCGGCACGCAACCTGCCGGCGTCGCTGGCATCGACATGGCGCAGGAATTCGCCATAGCGGGGCCACAGCGTGTTGCGGAACACATTTGTCATTGCAACGTTGCGGTCTTCCGCCATCATCACCAGCTGAGCAACCGAAAGCCGGTTGTAGAAGTATCCGAGCAGACCTCCCGCCAGCACAATCATGACCAGGCTAAGCGTCGAAAAATAGCGGGATAGGTTGAACATGTCAGCAAGAAACAGGCGTGACCAAGCTGGACGCAAGTATGCCAGGAAAACCCGCGCCGGTGCGGCATCATTGATTCCGGCCGAAGCCTGGCCAGCCGGGAGTCGGCCGACCGGAAACCGCGCACCTCGCGGCGTTGCCCCATTGCGGGGCAACCCAGCGCGTGGCTATTTATGCCATGAGTTCCGGGAATGTCCCATTCGTCACGGCCGCTCGAGAATCGTGACGGCGCAGACGGCGATGTCATTGCCGACGATGCCGCCGCCGTTTTCCACCAAACCGAGGCGTGGCTGATCGAGCTGCAACGCGCCGGCTTCGCCGCGCAATTGCAGCGCGATTTCGTTGAGCATCAATAATCCAGTGGCGCCGATCGGATGCCCGCGCGATACGAGACCGCCCGAGAGGTTCACCGGGATATCGCCGTCGCGGCCGGTAGCGCCCGAAGCCGTATAGGGGCCACCCTGGCCGCGCGGGCACAGGCCGAGATCCTCGATGAGGTGGATCTCGGCGAACGAACTGGCGTCATGCAACTCAATCAGGTCGACATCGGAAGGCTTGATTCCCGCCATTTTGTAAGCAGTCCTGGCTGCCCGGACCGGCGCCCGTTCCGCTTCCCAGCCGCCGGCGTAGAGGCCGCCGGCAAGAGCCTGGGCACGCACGCGCAGCGCCCTGTCGCGCACTTCTCTCGAACAGGTTTTCAAATACTCGGCAGAGCAGAGCAGTGCGGCTGCGGCAGCGTCGCCGACCGGGGCGCACATGGCGCGGGTCAGGGGCTTGCTGACCATGCGATCGGCGAGAACTTTTTCAACCGTTAGCGGAAAGCGATATTGCGCCCTCGGGTTGTCCACCGAATTGCAGTGATTCTTTGCCGCCGCTGCGGCAATCTGCGCGGCGGTCGTGCCATAGCGGGACATGTGGGAGTTGGCCCAGAATCCATAAATGTCCATGGCCACCGAGCGGTCCGCGCCGGGCGCGAAGCTGTAGCCGAATTCGGCGCCGATGTCGCGATAGAGGGTGTGCCACGATTCGGGGTCGATCTGGTCGGTGCCGCGCTCGATGCATTTCAAGATCTCGCCGGGACGGGTGGGATCGAACATTTTCTCGACACCCATGGCCAGTGCCACCGGGCTGGAACCCGACAGGATTTCCTTGTAGGCGCCGTTGAAGGCGATGGACGCGCTGGCGCAACCGCCCTCCACATTGATGATGGGCACCCCGGCCGGCAGCTGTCCTTCCCGCATCAGCTCCGAGCAGCAGACTTGTCCCTTGACGTAAGGCTGGCCCCAGTAATCCATGAGCAGGTTGGAAAACCAGATGCCGCCGATGGCCGAAGTATCCTCCAATTTCCCGTCTGCCAGGACGCCCTGCCAGGCTTCCCGCACGAGTTGCTTCAGCCCCTTGTTGGCAAAGCGCCCGGTCGGCGTGCCGTGTATACCTATGACGAAGACATCATTCATGTTTGATTACCGTAATAAACTCAATTGACCTGGCGCGCCTTGTTGCCCCAGTACTTTTCACGGATCAACTTCTTGTTGATCTTGCCCACCGGCGTGCGCGGCAGGGCGTCAACAAACTCGACCGATTTCGGAGCCTTCATGGATTCAAGATTGATTTTGCAGTGCGTGATGAGGTCTTCCTCGGTGGTCTTGGTCCCCGGCTTCAGCACCACGATGGCCTTGATCGCCTCGCCCCATTTGGCATCGGGCACGCCGATCACCGCGCAGTCCTGCACCGCAGGATGGGCGAGCACGGCCTTCTCGACTTCCGCGGAAAACACGTTGAAGCCGCCAGTGATCACCATGTCCTTCTTGCGGTCGACGATGTAGAAGTAACCTTCTTCATCCTTGTAGCCGACATCGCCGGTGTGGTGCCAATTGAAGGTGCGTATCTCCGCGGTTTCTGCGGGCTTGTTGTAATAGCCGGGCATCACGATATTGCCGCGCACCACGATTTCTCCCCGTTCGCCGGCAGGCAACAGGGTGCCGTCATCGGCCATGACCTCGACGCGCGAGAGCACGGTCGCCCGGCCGCAACTTTCGAGCAGGTGCGGTTTCCTGCCCTGCGCCGCCGCCACCACATCGGTGCAGGGCAGGAAGGTGAGGAAGAACGGCGCTTCGGCCTGGCCGTAGCATTGGCACATGCAAGGCCCGAAAACTTCCACGGCTTCCTTGAACTTGTCGGGCGATACGGGCGATGCGGCGATGAGGAAGCGGCGCATGCTGGAAAAATCGTATTCGCGCACGCGCGGAAAGGCCAGCATGGCATACAGCGCGGTGGGCGGCAGGAACATGTGGGTCACCTTGTGCTGCTGCACGCAGCGGCAGACATCTTCCGCGTCGAAGCCCTTGCGGATCACCAGGGTGGCGCCCATCGCCATCATGACCATGCCCATCACGCCCGCGGCATGGGTGAGCGGCGCCGCCGCCAGCATCACCGGCGGCAGGTCGGCCTGGAGTTCGATGATGCCCGTGGCGGTCATGGTTTCCCAGACCTGCTCCGTTTCCATGACGCCTTTCGACGGACCCGTCGTGCCGCCCGTGGCCAGGATGCCGACCAGGCGGGTGGGATCGTCATCGAACGTTGGTATGCTGCCGTTGCCCTGTTCCCGCATGAAGCGTTCGAGTGAAGGGTTGTCGCCGTCTTCGCGGTCGATGCAGACGAAGCCGCGCAAGGTGGCGACCCGTTCCTTAAGCTGGGGGAGATGTTCCGCAAACTCGCTGTGATAGAAGAGGAATTCCGTCTCCGTGTAGGCCATGAACTCGGCATTGGTCTCCACGGTATTGCGTGCATTGAGCGGCACCCAGGTGGCCCCGGTGCGCAGCAGGCCGAGCATGCAAAGAAAAGCCAGGGGGTGGTTGGGCGAATACACCGCCACGCGCCCGCCATGCCCGATGCGATTCTTCGCCAGTGCCGCACCGATGGCGTCGATGATCTTGCGCGATTCCCGATAGGAGTACTTCTCGTCGTCAGTGATCAGGAAGACGTGGTCGGGATTTTTTTCGTAGCCTTTGTAAAAGTAGTCAATGACCCGCATGTTTTTCTCTCCTCAATAGCGTATTTCAAAGTTTGCCACTTTACTTTAATTTGCTTTATTTGCCCTGCCCAAGCGCATGCAGTTGCGCTTCCAGTTGTGCTTCCAACTGCGCGATGCGCACATCCTTGGGGTCGGGCATGTAAACCGGGCGGGGCCGGTCGGTATCGCTGAGCTTGCCGTCGACGAACAGCTTGAAATCGGTGGTTCCCCATCCGCCGAAATAAGGCACGCCGGGCGGCGGAGCATCGCGGTTCCATTGCTTGACGAATTCCGCATAGGGAATTCCTCTTTTCATGCGCGCGCTGCGTTCCTGCTGGCGTGCGCGGGCGGTGCCCGCGATATCCACCGCCAGAGTCGCCTCGTCGAACACGATCTTGAATATCTCCCGCGCCGTATCCGCCGAGACCACGCGCTCGGAAAGATCCTTCATGACGCGCTCCGGGTCGCGATCCAGCACGTCGCCGTAGCCGCCGCCGGCGCCCTGCGATTGCAGATAGACCTCTCCCTTGGCGGCCATCTCGAAGGGCAAGGCGGCACGATGCGTGTCGTAGGTGGCGTTCTCGAAAGGCTGCTCATTCATGAGATAAATCATCGACGGCTGGAAGCGTTCGGGAGCGCGCTTGATTGCCTCAAAGACATCGACGTTCTTGATGCGGCAGACCGGATAGGTGCTGCAGCCATAGCCGCCGAAGATTCCCGGCGTGGTGCTGAACTTGGAGCCGCCGCCGATCGCCGCGAAGCCCCAGAAATCCGAGTAGCGGTTGGAGATGGCGAATTCGTAGCCGCCGCCGCCGCGAAACTTGCCGAAGCCGACGTTGTCCAGCAGCAGGCGCTTCGCCACCAGATAGACGAAGGGCAGGTCTTCCTCGACATCCTCGGCCTCGCCGATATCCACCTTGACTGCGAAAGAGGGGCACAGGCTGTGCTCACCGTCGTCGTTCCACTTGGCGCCGCCAGGGAAGCCGTTGAGGTCGCCGCAGATATTTCCGACCGCCTCGGTGTGCTGGGTGATCCCGCCGTACATGAAGGAGACGACCTGGTTGAACCAGGGCGCCATCGGGTTGGCGTACTTGAGCGGCGTGCCGAAAGTCAGGCGCACGATGGCGGCGTGCAGCAGGGAGATGACCTTGAACAGCGGCTGCATGTTCAAGGCGGTCGGCACATCGGGCGTGGCGCTGACCAGTCCTTCGGGATCGGTGATGATCTCGATCGGGGCGAGCAGCGCCGGCGTATGCGGGATGTCCGGCCAGATGAAATAGGCCAGCGCCATCAAGACGCCGCAGCGGATCGAGGAGTAGGGCGCGTTGATCGGCCGGTTGGCGAATTGCGGCGCACAACCGCGCATGTCGATGATGAGCTTGCCGCCCTTGGCGGTGACCGCGCAGTGGAAGCGGATCAGGACATCTTCGCGCATGGTGGTGTCGAGGAAGATCTGCCCGCGCGCCGTGCCTTCGGGAATTTCGTTCACGCGCCGCTGCGCTTCGGCGGAGAGGGTTTCGATATTGTGGCGCAGCCCGCCGACCAGCACATCCTTGCCATGTTCCTTGATCAATTCCTTGAGGCGTTTCTCGATGCGCATGCAGGCTGCGAGCTTGACCTTGAGGTCCGCGCCCATGAGGCGCCGGTCGCGGCAGGAGTTCTGCAGAAAATTCATGATGTCGCGCCGCACCAGGTAGTTCTCGGCAAAGCGGAACGGCGGCATTTTCAGGCCTTCGTCCCAGGGGCTCTCGATGTTCGGCCCCATGCCGCCCGGGTCCTTCGCGCCGTTTTCCCCTTCGTGCAGTCCGATGCCGGCCCAGGCCACCAGTTGTCCCTCATGAAAAATCGGCAGGAACGAGCCCTGGTCGGGAGAATGCAGGCCGCCGTAGAACGGGTCGTTGAAAATGAAGCAATCGCCTTCGCGCAAGCCCACCGAGGGATCGTTCTCGAAATATTTGCGGACGTACTTGATGGGATAGTAGGCGTTGGCGCAGAAGCTCATGACGCCGCGGGTGCTGGCCAGCGACAGGTCGCCGGACGCCGTGAAAATGCACAGCGTCATGTCGCCGAAGCGCGCCGCGGGCGAGACGATCATGTTCTGGGTGTGGTCGAAAGATTCGTCGAGCGTGGCCTGCAGACTGGCGCGGATGTCGTCGAACTCATCGGCATTGAACGCGCCGCCGAGAACCTGCGCTTCGCAGGCATCGCGCGGCGAGGCGCTGTGATCGCGCAGCAAGTCCCAATCCGGACCGATGAACGGCGTGTTGGTCGCCAGGAAGCGCTGGACCTTCTCGCGCTCGGCTGCGTTGAGGGTTTGGTCAGACAATGACATCAGGTGTCTCCTAATCAATACGCGTCAGGCGGGCGGCACCGTGCCGTGCGGCTTCGAAGCGCCAGCCCGGTTCGACCAGATAAGTCGTCCAGCCGGGATTGATGATTGCCGGACCGACCAGGACTGCGCCAGCCTCAAGCGCACGTGCGTCGTAGCAGGGCACCTGGACGGCGCCTTGATCCGTGTTGAAGTGGCACTTGCGGGTGGCGACAGGTTCCGGCGTCCAGGCCTTGCCGATGTCCTGCCACAGATCGCCGAATTCGACATTGCGGCCCGGCACGTAACTCGCGACCCGATAGGCCATGATGCGGATGCCCGACTCGGGCGCCTGCGCGCCTTCGCCATAACGTCCGGCATGGTCGACCGCCAGCCGCTCGATCAGTTCGAGCACATCGCCGACGCAGGAAAGACGATTCTTTGCGCAGACCACGGCGGTCTCGACCTTCTGCGAGCCGTAGCGGATGTCGATCTCCAGCCGGTGGCGGATTTCACCGACAGCGAAGCCCTGCCGCAGCAGGTCTTTGAGTCCGCGCTCCTCAAGATCTTCGACCACCCGGTTGAAGCGCTCGAAGTCGCTCAGCAGGGATGCCGTCGCCGGGTTGTAGAGATCGGTGATTTGCGAGTATTCGTGAATGTGCATCGGACTCAGGCTGGCCGCGCCGCAGGCGGAGAACATCGGGCTGAAAGGCGGCACCAGCACCGAGCGGATGCCGGCATTCCTGGCGATGCCGCAGCAATGCAGCGGACCGTTGCCGCCGTAGGCGAGCATGGTGAAATCGTCGACACGATAGCCGCGCGCGCGCAACTCAGCCACCATGCCGTTGGCCATGTCGCTGTCGGCGCGATGCCGGATGCGCATCGCGACGGCTACAGCATCCATGCCGAGTTCGTCGCACAGGTCCTCCAGCGCCTGGCGCGAGCGTGCGGCATTCAGCTTGATTTTGCCGTGGGCGTAGTGCTGCGGATCGAGATAACCCAGCAGCATGTCGGCATCGGTCACGGTGGGCCGCAGACCGCCGCGGTCGAAGCAGGCCGGGCCGGGTTCCGAACCGGCGCTCTCGGGGCCGACGGCGATGGTCTTGAAAATCGGATCGTAACGGGCGATCGACCCGCCGCCGGCGCCGAGCGAGTTGAGATGCACCATCGGCACGGTGACCAGCCAGCGATCGATCACCGGATAGAAGTCGTAATGCTTGATGCCGCCCTCGACGACGATGCCGATGTCGAAACTGGTGCCGCCCATGTCGGTGCACACGACGTTGCCGAGCTTCGATTGCCGCGCCAGTTCATCGCCCGCATGGATGCCGGCGACCGGTCCGGAATGCACGGTGCGCAGTGCATCGGTCGAATTCAGCTGGGCCATGCCGCCGGTGTTGTGCACCACCAGCGCAGGGCGCGAATAGCCCGATTTCTTGAGATTGAGTTCGAGGCTGCTGAGCCCGAAGTACATGATCGAGTGCAGGTAGGCATCGATGATGGCCGAGGAAGTGCGCACATATTCGCCGCGCCGCCCGGCGACCTCGGAGGCCAGGATAAGCGGTATCGAACCGAGCAGGTGGGGCGGATATTCCTCGCGGAAGATTTCACGGATGCGCCGTTCATGGCGGTCGTTGGAAGTGCTGTTGGCAAGGCTTACCACGAGCACCTGGATCCCTTCGTCCATCAGTTCGCGCAGCTTCCGCCGCACATCCTCCTCATCCAGCGGGAGAATTTCCTCGCCGCGGAAATCCAGGCGCTGACGGATGCCGCGGATCAGTCCGGGCGGAACCAGCGGCAGGGGGCGCTTGGCCCGGGTCAGGTCGAGCGCTTCGGCCTGGGTCAATCCTTCCGCGTAACCCCGCCCGCGGCTCAGCGGCACCGTGCTCTCGAAACCTTCCGTTGTGAGAATGCCGACGCGCGGTCCCCTGCGCTCGATCAGCGCATTGGTGCCGAGTGTCGTGGCGTAGCGGATCGATTCGACCTGCCGGAAAAAATCCCCCCGGTTCAAGCTCAGCTCTGCGGCGGCTTCATCCAGGGCCTCGTTGAATCCCAGCGACAGGTTGTGATGGGTGGTGAGCGCCTTGGTTTGCACATAGCGGCCGTCCCACACCACGAAACAATCGATGAAGGTTCCTCCGATATCGACGGCGGCGAGCTTCATGCCTTGCCTCGCTGTCCATGGTTGTGGCCACAAGCGGCAGGCTTCGTTGCGGCTGGCGTTTTGGCCAGCTTGGCCGGCGCGAGATCGATGCCCTCGGCCTGCCATTTGAGCCACTTGCGTTTGAGGTCATCGAGGTCGAGTTCGATGTCGCAGATCGGCGGATGCCCTGGCACCGTGTACTCGACTTCCATCATCGTCCCGCAATGCGGACAGTAGAACTCGAGCATGGCGCACCAGTTGGGGTCGGGGCAGTAGGTATAGGCGTACTTTGTCGGATCCAGCATGGGCTTGTGGATCTCGGCCGGATTCCTGGCATGGACCAGCAAGCCATGCTTGTAGTCCGCGCGGGCGGAACCCAGCAGGTGGCCGCAGGAGCGGCATTTCCAGCGCTCGCTGTCCAGATCCACGGCCAGGTATTCGGTAATGGTGACATCCATGATCGTTTTCTCCAGTGCCGTTCGCTAAGAATTTTGAGTCAGCAGCACATCGCCGCTGGCATTGAATTGGATGCGCCAGCCTGGCGCGACCAATGCGGTCCAGAAGGATTCTTCCAGGACCGCCGGGCCGGCCGCGGTTGCCCCCGGGCGTTGCGCCTCGACTTGATAGCAGGGAAGTTCCCGCCAGTCTGCGTCGAGGATGCGCCGCGTGCCTGCGGCCAGCATGTCGGACGCTGTGCAATCTGCGGCGGTCGGGAAACTGGCGTGAGCGATGCGCCTGGAAACCTTGAGGTGGATAACCGCATTGGTGCAGGACTTCCAGGAAGCATCCGAAATTTCCAGCTTCTCATCCAGAGGCAGAATCTCTTCGTTGCCGTTGCGGGTTCTTACCAGTACCGTCTCGATCTGGCAATCGGCCAGGCGGATGTTCTCGGCCGCCATGTCGCGGCGTCCCCGTTCCTTGAGCGCTTGCAAGGCCTCCGCCAGGGTTTTTGCGGAAACATCGGACACGAGCGCCTGGTACTCCTGCGTGATGTCCGAGAAGGCGATGCCGAACGCGCTGAACACGGCTGCGAGCCGCGGCACCAGCACCTTGCCGACACCGGCGCGTTCCGCGATCGCGGTGGCGAACAAGGGGCCGCAACCGCCGAATGCAACGAGGGTGGTATCGGCTTGCACATGAACGATCTTGTCGATGCCTTCGGCAACACTGTTGACCCATGCCGCGCTGGCGCGTGCCAGGGCTGCTTCCAGTCCCACGCCCAGAGGTCCGGCGATCTTTTCTTGCACCACCGCACGTGCACGTTGCGCATCCAAGGTGAGTCGGCCGCCAAAAAAAGTCTGCGGATTGAGCAAACCCAGCAGTACGGCGATGTCGGTGATCGTCGCTTCCTGGCCACCGAGACCGAAGCAGGCAGGCCCCGGTTCGCTGCCCACGCTTTCGGGGCCGACCTGGATCTGGCCATTTACCACGCGGATGATGGAACTGCCGCCCACCCCGATGCTCTTGATGTCGCAGAAGGGAAACGAGATCGGGAAACCTTCCACTTCGCCGCGATAGCGCTGCTGGACCTGCCCGTCGCGCACTTCGCCAAGGTCGGTGGTGGTGCCGCCGATGTCCAGGGCGACCGCGTGCGTAAAGCCGTTGTGGCGCGCCAGTGCCTTGACGGCTTCCAGTCCGGCGCGCGGTCCCGAACCATAGGTTTTGATCGCCGTGGTCTTGGCCACGCGCGCGGAGCCGCCGTCGTTGCGGAAAATCAGGAACGGCGCACGTATCTTGTGTTCCCGCAAGCGGTGTTCGGAGTGATACAGAAAGCCTTCCATGGCGGGATGCAGGAAGGCGTTGAACAGGGCGGTCCAGGTGCGGCGCGGGTAGTCGTCGTCGACCACGATTTCGCTGGCAAACAGCACCGGCACCGCGCCGAGCAGATGGGCCGGATAAGTCGCCAGGATGATGTTGCGGATGCGTTCTTCCAGCGCCGCGCCGCGTGCCTCGGCAATGCTCACCACGATGCGGCTGGCGCCGGCATCGCAGAGCGCATTGATTCCCGTCGCGACGCGCTGGGCGAAGACTGCTTCGGCGGCATCGTCGGCATTGTTGGAAATAGCGACAATGCGCTCGCCGACCAGCGCTTCGAAAAGCTCCCCTTTAAAGTTGGCTATGGAATCACTGGCGCCGACCATGAGCCCGAGTCGCGGCCCCTTCCTTTCCACCAGCGCGTTGGTGCCCTGGGTGGTGGAGTAGCGTATCGATTCCGTATCACGCAGCAGCGCGGTCAGGTCGTCCTTTCCCAGGACGTCGATCGCGGCCTGCCGCAGTCCCTCGAAAAAACATTTGGACAGATCGTAAGGCGTCGTCAGCGTCTTGGTGCGCCAGACGTTTGCGCCTTCGATGACGCAGATGTCCGTCAGGGTGCCGCCATTGTCGATGGTGATGAGTTTTCCCATTCCGCCCTCATTGATCATTAGAGACAGTTCGGCAAGTTTGCCCTGCGGCGGGGAGAGGTACACCGTCCGATCCGACAGTTTTCGGCTAAGTGCAATCTAGGGTTGGATAGCGGAGATTTCGCAGTCCAATCTTGTTGGCCGCCAAAGTTGGAATTAGCCTCTCGCGCGCAACTACCTCGAAACTCCAATAAGTTGGAATCCAGTCCATGGCGCTGTGCCTGCTCAGACTGATTCCGGCCCGCTGACAACGGCATACCCGGTGGCCGGTCCCCTCAGTTCCCGCCGTTCCGCCCCAGTTTTGTTGGAGGGCTCTTGCGTGTCCAATCCTGCCGATTGGTTTTCTCCATAGCCGCCGTTCACAGAGATTTGCTCAACTGCACCATCTGGTTGGAATAGCTAACAATTTGGCGGCGCTATAGTCCTTTATCCCACATTTTGGAATTTTGCATTGTCTGTGTTGCCATCCGTCTCAGTTCGGGCAGACACGATCCACATGACGTTCCACAATTCCGTTTGCTTTGAAGACTTGCCAAATCCAGTCCTGAAGCGTAGTCCGCCGCGATTTCGTCTTCCGATACATCGTGGCAATTGCAGACTACTCGACCTCGTACGAGATAGGTACTGGGTGGCGTGGCGATGGGGGCAAACAACCATTTGCGCAGCTCTTTGGTGCTACCACCGCGCACCACGAGATCGAGAATCCATTTGGCGGCACGAGTTTCCTTGCACAGCAGGGCCCCTAGCAGTCTCTCATTTTCGATCAGGGCGCGTTTGGCAATGCCACGTTTATCATCATTGAAGACAAGGGTGTGGGGCACGTCCAAGTGCATTGCGATCATCAGTTCATCCATCATTTCGATTGAAGGCGGGGCCGTCTCCGATAACCCCCAGGCACGCAGAACCACTACGCTTGATTCCCGTCCGGCGAGCGTCAGCGTGGCGTGATCAAATCGGCCAAGCCATGGTTGCAGGGCGGCATGCATCTCCCCTCGGTCGTCCCGGCGGAACGCCACCAATTGCCATCCGGTCGCCAGTCTTTCGACACGTACCACAGCATGTTTGAGTTCTGGTTGGTGTGAAAGCGGATCGGTGACTGATGGCATCAGTGAATTCGGTCCCAGTCCAGTCATGAAGCGCCCACCCCAATGCATCGGGATATAGGTCTGCGCCTGGCGCAGCGCATTGGATGCTGCAGCCTGCAGAATAATTTGACTTCGTTTTCCCTTGACCTGAACAAGATCGCCGTCGGCAATGCCACGCAATTCCATGTCGCGGGCGTTCATCTCGAGCACAGGTTCTGGCCTATGCGCGTATAGGCGGGGCACCATGCCGGTGCGACTCATGCCATGCCACTGGTCACGCAGGCGGCCGGTGTTGAGGTGTAATGGAAAACGCGCGTCAGTCTGTTCGGCGGTGGGGCGATACTGTACCGGCTTGAAGCTTGCCCGGCCATTGGCGGTGGGGAAGATGCCGCTTCCGTAAAGACGCGAAGTACCCTGACAGCTACCTGTTGGAACAGGCCACTGTTGAGGCCCCGCGGACTCAAGCAGTTCATACGACAGACCGCCGATATCGAGATCGCGGCCCAGCGTGGTCACTTTGTGTTCATTGAACACATCTTCGACTGTGTCGTAGGAAAAAATGCTGCTTGCATGTCCCGGAAGAATGCTTTCCAGGCGCTTGGCGAAATCAACAGCAATAAGCCAATCAGCACGGGCTTCACCCGGGGGCGGCACTGCCGCACGAACGCGAGAAATACAGCGCTCAGAATTGGTGCTCGTACCCTCTTTTTCTGCCCAAGCTGCAGCCGGAAGCAGCAGGTCAGCATAGGCTGCTGTGTCAGTATTGGGGCTGACCTCCTGCACTATGACGAACGGGCATGCTGCCAGCGCTTCATGCACTTTCAAAAGATCCGGCATAGATTGGGCCGGGTTAGTGCAGGCAATCCACAAGGCCTTGATGTCGCCACGATGTACTGCTTCGAACAGTTCCACGGCAGTCAGGCCCGGCTTGGCAGGTATATCGGAAACGCCCCAAAGTCGCGCGACCTCGGCGCGATCATCCCGGTTGGCAAGATCCCGATGGCCTGAGAGAAGATTAGCCATGCCGCCGACTTCGCGTCCGCCCATCGCGTTTGGCTGACCGGTCAAGGAGAAGGGGCCGCAACCTGGCGCACCGATCTTGCCTGTCGCCAGATGAAGCTGAATGATTGCGATATTGCTGTCTGTTCCGTGACTCGACTGGTTCAATCCCTGGCAATACAGGGACAGTGCGGCGGGTGCCTGACCAAACCAATGCGCAGCCTTGACGATATCGTCGGGTTTCACGCCGCAAATGTCACCCGCCATGGCTGGCGTATAGTCGCGCACCAGCGCTTTTAACGCATCGAAGCCCTCTGTGTGGTTGCGAATATAGTCGAGATCGACAAAGTCTTCCCAAAGCAACACATGCAGCATCGCGTTGTAGAGGGCAACATCGGTGCCAGGCAGAATGGCAAGATGCAGATCGGCAGATTCGGCGGTATCGGTACGGCGGGGATCGACCACGATTATCTTCATGGCAGGCCGAAGTTGTTTCGCGTCCTCGATTCGACGGAACAAAACGGGATGAGTCCATGCCATGTTCGACCCGGCGATCAGCAAGCAATCGGCATGATCAATATCCTCGTAGCTGCAGGGAGGGGCATCCGCGCCCAGTGTCGCCTTATAGCCAGCAACGGCAGAACTCATACAAAGGCGCGAGTTGGAATCGACGTTGTTGGTGCCAATCAGGCCCTTGGCGAGTTTGTTGAATACATAGTAGTCCTCCGTCAGCATTTGTCCGCTGATATAGAACGCTACGCTGTCGGGACCATGCTCATCGATCGCCTGCGCAAAGCGTTGGGCTGCGTGATCGAGTGCTTCGTCCCAGCCAACTCGCTCTAGGGGTAGCGTCTTGTGACGGCGCAACTGCGGGTGAATGAGTCTCTGCGTGATCGCCTGTGGCGTCGCAGTCAGATGCAGCGTGCTGCCCTTGGTGCACAGGCGACCGAAGTTGGCGGGGTGCTTCGGATCGCCCCGTACGCCGGTGACTCGAATTTCATCATGCTCGATGATGACGCCACAGCCTACACCACAGTAGGGACAGGTTGATACTGTTTCCATGATCAACGGGGAGACATTGGGAAGAAATCCGCTAGTCGATCTGCAACCAAACCGAGCTGCCCTCAATCTTGACAGAGAAGCGGTGCGCACAACCTTTGTCGGGAGCCATCGCCTCGCCATTCTCGAGGCCAATCTTCCAGCTATGAAGCGGACACGTAACTACACTGCCGGCCACTATGCCTTGCGAAAGAGGCCCTCCGCGGTGCGGACACTTGTCGTGCAAGGCAAAAACCTGGTCCTCTCCGTTGCGAAATACAGCGACGTTCCCGGCTACTGACCGAACAACCCGAGTGCCGAGGCGCGGAATGTCATCAAGCTGGCAGATCTGTTTCCAGGTGACCATCACGCCACCTCCAGTATCTGATATTCGCGTCGGACTGCCGCCTTCTCGACCGCAGCGCGCCACGGATCCTCATAGCCCTGTAACGCAAACAGCAGCCGCTCATGCAATCGTTTTCGGTTCTCGGTATCCTCGACGACATGCTTCTTCACATGATCGAGACCGACACGGGCAACATAGTGGCAGGTTCGCTCCAGATAGAAGCCTTCTTCACGGTAGATTTGCAGGAAAGCGCCGGCGTATTCCTGCACCTCGTCATCGTCTTTTACCTTACAAAGAAACTGCGCCACTTCAGTCTTGATCCCGCCATTGCCGGCGACATAGATTTCGTAACCCGAGTCGATGCCAATCACGCCGATGTCCTTGATGCCAGCCTCGGCGCAATTGCGCGGACAGCCCGAGACGGCAAGCTTGACCTTGTGCGGCGACCACATGCCAAACAGCATTCTTTCAAGCTTGACCCCCATGGCCATGGAGCGTTGCGTACCAAAGCGGCAATGTTCGGCACCGACACAAGTCTTTACTGTGCGGATACTCTTCCCGTAGGCATGGCCGGAAACCATTCCAGCAGAACCAAGATCGGCCCACACAAACGGCAAGTCCTCCTTCTTTATTCCCAGCAGGTCGATACGTGCGCCCCCTGTCATTTTTACGGTGGGTACTTGATATTTCTCTGCTACGTCCGCGATTGTGCGCAACTCGGTCGGAGTGGTCAGTCCGCCCCACATGCGTGGTACGACCGAGAACGTGCCGTCCTTCTGGATATTGGCATGCGCGCGCTCGTTGATGAAGCGGGACTGCGGATCATCCAGAGCCTCGTGCGGCCAGGTCGATATCAGATAGTAGTTGAGGGCCGGTCGGCAGGATGCACAACCATTGGGCGTCTTCCATTCGAGAAAGTGCATTACCGCCGGTATGGTCAGGAGCTTATGTTCACGGATCGCTTTGCGGGCCTCGCCATGAGATCGTTCGGTACAACCACAGACGGGCTTGTCCTTTGATTCGGCCGGTTGGTAGGCGCCACCAACAGTCGAGGCCAGGATCTGTTCGACCAGTCCCGTGCACGAACCACACGACGAGGACGCTTTGGTGTGTTTGCGCACGTCGTCGACCGTAAACAGGCCATGCTCTTTGATCGCCTTGACGATGCTGCCTTTGCAAACACCATTGCAGCCACATACTTCGGCTTCGTCCGGCATGCTGGCTGCCTTGGACTGGCCAGCATGCCCCACATCGCCGACATGGTTCTGGCCGAACATCAGGTGATCGCGAATTTCCCGTACGCTCTGCTTATCCCTGAGCAACTGGAAGTACCATGCGCCATCTGCGGTGTCGCCATAGAGTACGGCACCCACGAGCTGGTTGCCCTTTAGCACGAGTTTTTTATACACGCCACCTGCCGGATCATTGAGCACGATTTCGTCACAATCCTCTCCCCCCATGAAATTGCCGGCGGAGAAGACGTCGATGCCGGTGACCTTGAGTTTGGTTGAGGTCACTGATCCCTGGTAGCGACCAATGCCGAACTGCGATAGATGATTAGCGCAGACCTTTGCCTGTTCAAAAAGAGGAGCGACCAAGCCGTAAGCCACACCGCGGTGCGCGGCACATTCGCCCACCGCATAGATCCGGGGGTCGTAGGTCTGCATGGTGTCATTGACTACGATGCCGCGATTACTATAAATGCCGGATTTCTCCGCCAGTTCAAAATTTGGACGGATGCCCACCGCCATGACGACGAGTTCAGCCGGAATGGCGTCGCCGTCCTTGAACCTGACTGCCGCGACGCGTCCGCTTTCACCTTTGATGAGCTCGGAAGTTTGTTTGCCGAGCGCAAACTTGAGCCCCTTAGCCTCAAGAGATTTCATCAGGAGATCGGCGGCCGGCTTGTCAAGTTGGCGCTCCATGATCCAGTCGGCGACATGTACCACGGTGACGTCCATACCGCGCAGCTTCAGACCATTGGCCGCTTCCAGTCCGAGCAGGCCGGCGCCAATCACCACAGCGTGGCGGAGATGGCGTGTGGCTTCGATCATGGCCTCCGTATCAGCAATGTCACGGTAAGCGATGACACCGGGCAGATCCTTGCCCTGGACCGGCAGGATGAAGGGCATGGAGCCAGTCGCCAGCAGCAGGCGGTCATAGTCTGCTACCGTTCCATCTTCGGCGATGACGCGACGCTTGATACGATCGATGTTCGTGACCTTCTTGCCAACATGCAGCGTGATATCGTTGTGCTTGTACCAGTCAAGGTCGTTGAGTACGATGTCCTGCAGCGTCATCTCACCTGCCAATACCGGTGAGAGCAGAATTCGGTTGTAGTTGGGATGAGGTTCGGCGCCAAATACCGTGACGTCATACATGTCCGGCGCCAGCTTCAGCAGTTCCTCAAGTGTTCGGCATCCGGCCATGCCGTTGCCGACCATGACGAGTTTCTGTTTTTTCATGGTTATGCGGCCTTCTTCAACTGCTTGCGGTAGAGAAATTCAAGAACGATGCCACGGCATTCAACAAAAGTTGCATCGTGTGCCAAGGCCAGACGATCACGCGGTCTGGGTAGTGCCACAGACAGAATCTCTCCGATTGTAGCGGCCGGACCGTTGGTCATCATCACAATGCGGTCGGACAACAAGACCGCCTCATCCACATCGTGGGTCACCATGACCGTTGTCGCGCCGGTCTTTTCCATCACGCCGAGCAACTCATCCTGAAGACTGGCGCGTGTCAGCGCGTCGAGGGCCCCGAAGGGTTCATCCATCAGCAGGATTTTCGGCTCCATGGCGAATGCCCGCGCAATGCCGACCCGCTGCTTCATTCCCCCGGACACTTCGTGGGGATATTTATGCAGGGCGTGATCCATGTGTACCATCGCCAAAGCAGCTTCGACACGCGCCCTGAGTTTTTCCTTCTTCTCGGCTGCACCGAAGACGCGTTCGACCCCGAGCATCACATTCTCGAAACAGGTCATCCATGGCAACAGACTGTGGTTCTGAAATACCACCGCGCGATCCGGGCCTGGCCCGGCGATCTCGCGGTTGTCACAGAGCAGAACACCACTGGTAGGCAGCGTGAGTCCGGCGATCAGATTGAGCAATGTACTCTTGCCACAACCGGAGTGACCAATCAGGGTAACGACCTCACCTTTGGCAACCGTCAGATCGATATCGCGCAGCGCGATAAATTTCCCCTGCTTTGTTTGGAAGGACTGCCCTACGGACTCGATTTTCACCATTGGCTTCATCATTGCCTCGTTCCTTCAACGCGTTTCGTAAGTAAATCGCTTCGCCAGCTGAATCAGGCATTGTTCAAGCAGCAAGCCGACCAGACCAATGACGAAAATGGCGATGACGATGTGCTCCACTTTGAGGTTGTTCCACTCATCCCAGACCCAGAATCCGATGCCTACGCCACCCGTCAGCATTTCGGCGGCGACGATGACGAGCCATGCGGTTCCGATGGACAGCCGGATTCCGGTAAGCATGTAGGGCAACACGGCCGGAAACAATATCTTGGTGATCACCTTCGCCTCTGGCAGCCCCAGCACTCTCGCGACATTGAGGTAGTCTTGCGGCACTCGCCTGACGCCTTCGGCGGTATTCAGGATCATTGGCCAGATTGAGCAGATGAAGATTGTCCAAGTGGCGGCAGGATCGGCTTTTTTGAACACCAGCAAGCCGATCGGCAGCCACGCCAGCGGAGAGACTGGACGCAACAAGGAGATGATCGGATCGAACATGCTGCTCATGAAGGTAAATCGACCGAGGAGGAAACCCATTGGGATACCCACGGCGGCTGCGAAGCCAAAACCGATGGCGACGCGCTTCAGGGAGGACAACACATTCCAGCCTATCCCCTGGTCGTTGGGGCCGTTGCTGTAAAAGGGATCAGAAAAGAGTCTCACCGCCTCGGTCCAGGTTACCGCCGGACCGGGTATGCCGCTGGTCTTCATCGAAACCAGCCCCCAGATACCGATTAGCAACAGCAGGCCGAGTATTGGCGGCACTACAGTCTTGGCGAATTCGATCAACCGCTTGCCAGCACGTGCCTGACCGATGGGGGGTGTCGCTTCAATAACCACCGGCGAAATGCATTGGGACTCGGTTGCGGTTTCCTCTTCTTCCGAGAGTGGTGCGATCGGCAGTTTCAATGCGACGACGTTACTCATGCGCTTCTCCTCAAGCATGGACCTTGAACGAATCAGCATATTTCTTGGGATCCTTGCCATCCCAAACAACTCCGTCGATGAGCTTGGCGGAACGCATGTTGCTCTTCGGCAGGGGCACGCCCGCCGCACTTGCCGCTTGCTTGTATATGTCAATACGGTTGACCTGCTTTGCCGCTGCCAGATAGTCTGGATGGTCTTTGAGCAAACCCCAGCGCTTCTGCTGGGTCATGAACCACATGCCGTCGGTCAGGTAGGGAAAGTTCACCGCACCGTCATTGAAGAACTTCATGCAGTTCTTGTCGTCCCAGTTTCTGCCCAAGCCGTTGCTATAGCGGCCCAGCATCCGCGCCACAATGACATCCGTATCGGTATTCACATAGGACTTGCTGGCGATGGTCTCGGCGGTCTTCTGCTTGTTGGAGAGCGAAGCATCGATCCACTTTCCGGCATCTAGGATGGCGGCAGTCATTGCGCGTGCAGTGTTCGGGTTCTTGGCGACGAAGTCGGCCGAAGTGCCGAGCACTTTCTCGGGATGATCGACCCAAATGTCCTGGGTCGTTACCACAGTAAACCCGATGTTGTCGATGATGGCGCGGTTGTTCCACGGCTCCCCAACGCAATAGCCATCCATGTTCCCAACGCGCATGTTGGCGACCATCTGGGGAGGTGGCACGGTGATGGTCTTAACATCTTTCATCGGATTGATGCCCTGAGCCGCCAGCCAGTAATAGAGCCACATGGCGTGGGTGCCGGTCGGGAAGGTCTGAGCAAACGTATATTCACGTTCCTTCTTCGCGACGAGCTGCGCCAGTGAAGTGCCATCGGTCGCACCCTTGTCCTTGAGCTGATTCGAGAGTGTGATGGCTTGTCCGTTGTTGTTGAGCGCCATCAGGACGGCCATGTCTTTTCTTGGCCCACCGATACCCAGGTGTACGCCATAGATCAGGCCGTACAAGACATGGGCGGCATCAAGTTCGCCATTGACCAGCTTGTCACGGACCGAGGCCCAGGAAGCCTCCTTGGTTGCAATGATCTTGATGCCGTACTTTTCGTCGAACTTGTTGACAGCCGCCATGACCACGGAGGCACAGTCAGTGAGGGGAATAAACCCGATGCGTACCTCCTTCTTTTCCGGGGCGTCCGAGCCAGCGGCCCAGGCTGCGGAACGAACTCCGGGGGGGGCCATCGCCATCAGTCCCATACCTGCGGCGCCAACGACGAAATCCCGGCGGGAAAATATCTTGTCATCCATGTCGTGCTCCTTGCCATGTTGTCGAACTCTCGCAAAAATAGAAACGGCGCCACATGAATGCGACAGAGAGGAGGTCTGCCGCACTCATGGACGCCGTTGCCCATCCACCGAGCCACCATTGACTCGATGTCGTTATTGGTTATAACGCAAGCAGTGTGCCAACATTCTCATTTTCGGCGAGAACCCCGATGGACAAGGGCTGAGACCCATGTTGAAGTAAATTGGCGCCACTACAAAAGCGCCTCTGATATGCACTGTTGCGGTGCAACAAACCGCCTTGCGCACTCATTCAGAGCAAAAGCTTGGCCATCTCCACGACCTCTCCCGCAAGTTCGCCGAGCGTTTTTCCACGATCCATGGCCAATTTGCGAAGAGCTTTGTAAGCCGCATCCTCGCCGAGTCCGCGCGCTTTCATCAGGATCCCCTTGGCTTTATCGATGACGACGCGGTCAGAAAGTTTTTTCGTCGCGGTCTCCAACTCTTGGCGTAGTTGCTGATATTCCTGGAAGCGTGCAATCGCGACATCCATGATCGGCTCCAACCTTTGCGGTGATAGTCCGTCGACGATATAGGCCGAAACGCCAGCACGCAGGGCCTTACGGATCATGAGCGAGTCACTCTTCTTCGCAAACATCACGACCGGACGTGGCAAAGTTTCATGCGCTACTGCCAAGTGCTCAAGCGTATCGCGCGAAGGTGCCTCGGTCTGGATCAGAATGATATCGGGCTGGATTTCCTCGATCCGATCAGAGAGATCCAGACACGAAGGCAGTAGCGCCGCGACCTGGTGACCTGTCAAGGCTAGGGCGGCGCAGATTTCTCCTGCGCGAGACTCGTACTCATCGATAACAAGGACGCGTAGCATGGTCCCGTCACCGCAAGAATCAGGCCACCGTTTATTTTAATGAGCTGCAGTTCACATCTCAGCGCAAATCAATAGCTCCCAAGTATTGGGTCACTGGAGTTGGGGTGGAACTGCCGTTTACTACAGTCGCTATGACAGTCTGGAATCTGCTTGACCGCTGTACTTTAGAACCTGCCGGAAGGTGAATTCTCACAACTCGGCTGAAACGGTCGTTCGGTTTTCCGCGCAAGGTCAGCAATGCGGCCATCGGACTAAACGTTAGCGTGGGAGTGGAGCTTCGTTGTAGTGTCGCTTCGCGCGCTGCGTGCCATAAGCGGGATTCGGAATCAAATCTGCATCCTTCAGGGGGTGTGATGTCCTTGGGGTGACGCCAGGAAGTAATCGATTGAACTCTTTCTTGGCCACCGCATAGCACTCGCAAACGCGCTTTTCCAACTCCGCCCGGTCGAGGATGGTAATGTGGCCGCGGCGGTACTCGATCAGACCTGCCCTGTGCAAGTTGCCAGCGGCCTCGGTGATGCCTTCACGGCGTACCCCAAGCGCATTGGAGATCAACTCCTGCGTCATGAACATCTTGACGGTAGGCAAACGGTCGAGGCTTTGCAGAAGCCAACGGCAGAACTGTTGGTCCAGTGAATGATGGCGGTTGCACACCGCCGTTTGCGCCATTTGCGTCAGTAAAGCCTGGGTGTAGCGCAACAACAGATGCTGCAACTCGCCGGAACGATTGAACTCTTCCTCCAGGACTTGCTTTTGCAGCCGGTAAGCATGGCCGGCGCTTTGGACGGCAGCCTGGCTGGAAGTGGTTTCGCCTCCCATGAAGAGGGAGAATCCGACGATGCCCTCAGGACCAACCATGGCGGTTTGAGCCGAAGCGCCATCTTCCATGATGTAAGAGAGGGAAGCGATGGCGGTGGTGGGCAAATAAACGTGACACATTTGCATGCCAGGCTCGTACAGCATGTGACCAAGCGGCAGATAGACCAATTCCAGATCGGGACTAAGGCGAGCGCAAACGTGTGCCGGCAGGGCAGCCAGAAGGTAGTTTTGCGGAAAGCATGAGGGCTGGATTTGAATCATCTGATATCACTGAACGGAAACAGATTGAATTGGCATTGCGGAGAATCGATGATTAACCAGGCACAGTCTAACTATGCGCAGAGCGCGTGGCCACGATCTTTGCCTTGGATTTCCTGGGCTTCTACGGTCCCTGTTCCATTTCCCACCCAGCGGTCGGAGTCCAGGGATGCTCCGCACGGCCATTCCACCCCCCAGCCAAAGTCGACCACAGTGGCACGACGAAACTCGCGGCGCGACTCCAGCGGCGCGAATGCCTCCAAGCGTTGAACCACTTCTGTCAGATCAACGCGGATGGTATTGCCGCCGGTATAAGTCGCTGCCAGCACCATGTCCGTCTCGACACTGACAGATTGCAGCCGGTTTATATTTTTCTTTCTCAAAATTCATTTCTCCTGCGCGAATTGTTCATCACGACCCACTCGCGGCGAATGTCCTTGGCGTCGATCCATGTCTGCGTGGCTCGGAGCACCTTCGCCGGAACGCCAGCATTGACGACCTTGCCAGACGATTAAATCACCGCCTTGCCATCCGGATGAAGCACATGGGCATGAACCGGTAGAACATGCATCGTATGCATGCCTTGATCGATGTACCGGCACATCGACGTCAGAAATTTCAACTTGATGACATTGCCAATGGTTGGGACGATTGCTACGGCAAATCAGGCTTTCTGCAGATACATATCAGTTTATCAGCGGCCCCACCGTTCCTTTTACAAAAATGTTCTGCTACCTCCGGCATGGTGCACGCTGTTTCAAAAAAAAGAAGTTTTGAAACAGAGGCGGATTAACCAAAGAAGCGGTTTGATTGCAATATTGCTTTCCTAACAATAAGTTGTTGAACATGATGGTTACATGGCAAAGCTCTTGCTTAGGGGCTTTACCGAGAAATGCCACATCTGCTGATTAGACATATCAATCAGCGGATAGATGGCATAGAGAGCCGCGGATTCACCGCTGCCGAGACATGCACCTTGTCGACCGCTTCGAGGATGAAGTCGGCGGTGCCACTTCCCTTTGTTAAAGGGGACGGAGGAATAGGGAGTGTAGCGTTCATATTGCCATTTGATGGCGTTAAGGAGAATTTGACATGTTACGTAGGAAATCATTATTGCCAGCGACAATAGCTAGCACGTTTGTACTGACACTTTCGCTCGGCATGTCATCAGCCAATGTGTGGGCGGAGGACGAGAATGCTGCGGCTCAAGACTCACCGTTCAAGGTTGGTGGTTATGTTCGCGGTTGGTTGTCGATGAACCTGCAAGATCAACCGGAGGTAGCTGATGCAAAGGACAAGCTCTCTATGGTGAGGGCCTCAGCGTTGCTAGATGCAGACTGGAAACCAGCCACGACTGTCAGATTCAAGGCTATCGGCCGTGTGGATCGCGAGTATAAGACCGATTATCTGAAGTCCCTCGAAGTGCCACCGAACACATTTCCAGGCAACGGATCTATCAAGGACGTTTTCACTACTAATGCCGGTGGCGGCATCGGTGGTGTGATGAATAACTACAACCAGGGTGAAGTGCGCGAACTTTGGGGTGAGGTTGACCTCACCGATCGCATAAAGCTCAAGGTCGGGAAGCAACAAGTGGTCTGGGGAGAGACGGATTTCTTCCGCGCAATGGATCTCGTCCATGGGTTTGACTATCGCTGGAGGTCCTTCCTCGAGGCAGAAAATGAGGAATTGCGGAAGCCGCTGATCTTGGCTCGCATGATGTTACAGGTACCCGAAGTTAAGGGGTCGCTCGACATGTTCGTGCGTCCTGGCATAGATGCGTATCGTGCCATTGGCAACACCTATGATATCGCTGGCGGTCGATGGGGTTCCCAACCGGCCAAGGGAGGGAGCTTCTTCTATGCAACCGGGTACAACTATAGAAGCGAAGGCGCCGATGTGCGCGATACGACTGGCGGCATTCGTTGGCAAGCACAGGCAGCCGGAATCAATTACTCAATAGCAGCATTGAAGACCTTCAACAATGATCCAGTATTCAACCCATGCCCTGCCAATTTGCAGTTTTTATATCAAGGAGCTGGTTCCTCGGGAGCGTTTACTCCGTTCAAACAGACTCCCCTTCATTGTGCAATAGCGTACAACCCATACCAACCTGGTGGTGTCCAACCACAGTTTGGCGATTGGGTATTTCCAAACACCAACATACTTGGTGTCACCGCTTCGGCTTATTCCGATCTTGCTGATGCTGTCTTCTCGACGGAAATTGTATTTCAGAAGGATCGCTCATTTAACTATGGTTTGCAGAACGGCAGATTCGGATACAACATTATTCCTGGCTCGTTTGGCATTATCCAGAAGAACACACTTACGACGATGTTCCGCATGGACAAGACGGTTGATCTGAGCAAACTGATTGGAACCAGTCGTCCTTCGTTTGGTTCTATCCAGTTCTTCAATACCCATATTCAGGGTTTCAACAAAGCTGACGAGATTGTAGAGTTGGCTTTCTGGAGCAGGCCTAAGCCAAAGGACTCCGCTTTGCTTACCGCTATTCTTGGTATGAATTATAGCAACGACCGAATCAACCCAACGATCGCTGCAGGATGGGATGTCACCGATGGTGGCGGCTTTATCATCCCATCAGTGGAGTGGGTACTCGGAGACAATTGGCGTATCAAGGGAGAATTGGACCTCTTCTTTTATAACGGCGACCAGAAGACTCGCTACCTGAACCCGACCACCTTTGCATGGGAGGAAAAAGGGCGTGGTGCCGGATTGTTTGGCTATTTCGCCCACAACAATCAAGCTGTGATCCGCGTAACCCGCCAGTTCTGATGCCTTGTCAAATCTGATAACGGTATTTGCAAGGAGATGACATAGAACCGCTAATGCTACTTAGCGGTTAAATCAACGTGGGCCCCCCCGGCAAGCCGGGGGATACTTACTACTCCAATCTTCCGTATCAGGGTGTCATTACCCCCAAGCTTTTCGTCCAGTCCGCATATTCCTTTCTAGACTTAAGGTGCGCCATGCAGGGACGTGGGTATTTAAGTTATCTTCATGACCCACATAGTTGATCATTTGCATGTTGACTTCGTGCTGTGGCTGAAAGACGAATCAGAAGAGTCACCTATCATTGATGACTTTGCCAGAAGATGTCAGCTTGACATTTTCGTTTCAGCGTTACTCTGCGGGTTTCACGGGTGAAAAGCGCATCGTTTCATCTTGAGAAAGAACCGAGGCGGTTGAATGACAAACGAAGCACTTCTGATCAAATACTTACCAAAGAAACCCGGTAATTTTTCATAGTGGCCTGCATATTGCTTTACCTGTTCCGAGACAAGACCTAACCTGATCCAATCTAAATGCAGTGCTGCGTCAAGTTGATTACGTTCTTTAGGTTCTTTATGAGCCGAGTGCTATGGGCATGATGCAACCGTACAGGATCAGGTGTTATCGGATTAACTAAGCCGTAAAGAGTTTTTTACAACAACAACTATTGACAACATAGGAGAAGAGAAATGGGAAGACTAGAAAATAAAGTGGCCATTGTGTCCGGCGCGACGGGAGGTATTGGGCGCAAAACATGCAGGCTCTTCTGTGAAGAAGGCGCCGTCGTTTTTGGTGTCGACATATCTGATAACGCTGGTAATGAAATGCAGCGAGAATTAACAGCAAGTGGATTCAAGTTCGAATATTTTCACTGCGACGTTTCATCTAGCAAAGAGATAAAAAGCCTAGCTCAGCTAATCAAGGCGAAGGTTAGTGGACTGGACATCCTGGTAAACAATGCCGGAATCATTCTCGGCAAGTCATTCCTTGAGACAACCGAAGAAGAGTGGGATCAAATTCAGAACGTCAATCTGAAAAGCGTGTTTCTGATGATGAAGGAATTGGCCCCCCTAATGAAGGGTAAGAAAGGCTCGATCATTAATGCTTCTTCAATCGGAGGAGTGGTGGCCTACGCTGGAATGAGTGCATATGGCGCTGCAAAGGCGGGTGTCGTAATGTTATCCAAGGTGGGTGCTGTGGATTTCGCGCCGGATATTCGTGTAAATGCAATTTGTGCAGGAGCAATTGACACACCAATGCCGCATTCGTTTCTCAAAGATAGTCCTGACAAAGAGGCGATCTGGCGTGCACTTCAGGATGGTGCACTTCTGAAACGGCTCGGCACCCCAGAGGAGATCGCTTTCCTATATCTCTATCTTGCCAGTGACGAATCCACCTTCATGACAGGTGCTGCAATCTCAATTGATGGCGGCTGGTCGGTCCAATGACATCGGCAAAATAATAAGGTCGCAAACGGCTCAATTCTAGGATTCCGCCGTGGCGTAACTGCCGAGGTAACTTCAGAGTTTGCAGAATGCATTGCGACAGCCGATTAATACACGGTCGCTGAGCAAACAACAGGATAACAGGGGTAATTTTATGAACGTCAAGTTGATCAACTCGATTCCGATGCGGACTATAACGTCAGAGCTGGCGAACAAAATCATCTCTGACTGTGCAAGAAAGGCTCAGGAAATAGGGAAAAAAGTGTCAATAGCCATTTGTGATCCAGGAGGTACTGCAAAAGCGTTTTTGCGAATGGATGGCGCCCCGCTGCTTTCGGTAACGATTGCGCAGGATAAAGCATACACGGCGGTGGCATTTGGAATTAGTACTGACAAGTGGCACGAGTTCATCAAGAACGATCCCCCACTGGCAACAGGAATTGTTCATGTGCCGCGTTTGATCATTTTCGGTGGTGGATATCCCATCGTGGACGGAGGGGAACTTATCGGAAGCATTGGAGTAAGTGGTGGCCACTATTCCGAAGATATGGAATGTGCGCGCTATGCGCTCGAAGTAAACAATCTCCCATCCGAATAGAACGCCAGATAGCCAAGAGGCTTATGGCGTCAGCGAGACTATGCACTGGATTGCGTTCATTTGGAAATGACAAAAGAGAAAGATTATGGGAAATAGCAAATTTGTAGTTGATTGCTACATGGAGTTGGGGCAGTGAAGATAAGGACAGCCGGCATCGCCGTTCTCCCGTGGTTGATTATTGCGGGATTGCTTTACGCAGGCATGTTCATCAAGCCGAAGGAGATGGGGAAAAGCATTGACACTCCGCCGATCGAACATCGAGACAGCTTTTACGACGTTGCACTGCCGATCCCGAATGTGATTTGGGCAGTTGGGACAAACGGAAAGATCGTGCGTAGCGACGATACTGGGAAAACTTGGCTAGCCCAGCGCTCACAAGTCGCAATAAATCTGCAATCGATTGCCGTCTGGGACGATCGCCGAGCCGTTGCCGTCGGAAACGAGGGGGTGACGATCATCACGCGCGACGGTGGCAATTCTTGGTCAGAGGTCAAGGTTCCGTTGTCTTCAGTTTCGAATAAGCTGATCCGGGTCCGGACTGCGGGGGATGGGATCGCATGGGCAGTCGGAGAAATGGGAACGGTGCTTCACACATCGGATTTTGGTGCGACCTGGACCCGTGCCTCACAGGAACAGGATACCGCGTGGAACGACATTGGCATGATTGGGCGGAAAGGATGGATTGTCGGTGAGTTCGGAAAAATTATGATTACCGATGATGCGGGAAAGACGTGGGCGGCAGTGAATAGTCCAGTTAAAACGAGTCTGATGTCGGTCGCATTCAATGACGAATCGAATGGAATAGCAGTAGGGCTGGAAGGAGCAGTCTTGACTACTGCCGATGGCGGAAAGTCGTGGAAGGAATCCCCAAGAGTCACTACTGAGCACCTTTTCGACGTGATCTCGGACCGTACGACGTGGTGGGTCGTCGGAGACAAAGGCGTCCTCTTGAGCGGAGATATGGCCTCAGGCACTTGGAAGCGCTCGCAGATTTCACCGCGAAATCTCTCGTGGAATACGAAAGTACAAAAGATGGGAGACCGTCTGTACTTTGCCGGGGCTAGTCTAGGCATGCTGGAGCACAGTAATTGGAGTGTTTTCGGTAATTGAAGGCACGAAATCGATGGACAGTGCAAATCGAGAACTAAAGCGGAAGAGGGGAATAGAGAAACGCCAACGGAAAGTGATGGGATGAGTGGTCGAAGTTACCTTTGGAACTAACAAGGCCGAAGCTACCAACATGTCACGCCGAACGGCGAAAGAATGGGGGATAACAATTGTCTGTGAAACCATTTTTCAGGAATAAGAATGGCGTATTCGAAACGTTGTCTGGGATCTATCATGAGGCTCCTCCTAGCCGTCGCGCTTGTCATTGTTGTGAGCGACGTTATGGCATGAACATCACGAAAGTATTCCTTCCAAAGCATTCTAAATACCCCGGACAGGTAGAGCGGTAGCCAAACTCTGCTAGGTGTATTTCAAGAATAGCAAACAGTTCTCGATCCGCGTGACGAGACAATTCTAGTCAAAGGAGCAAATGGTATGAACATCACGAAAGTAATCAAGGCATCTGCGTCGGGCGCAGCATTTGCGCTGATAGTTTCTTTAGGGAACTCGGTTGTAGCTAAGGAGCTTCCCGCAGGCACCGTAATTTCTAAAGCCAACATTGATGCGATCAAGAACGATACCTTCGAGGGCCACAGAGTTGCTGATCTGCTCACGGAGCGAACGGAATGGCAAGTAAGAAGCCATAATCTCCAGATTAAGCTGCGTAATTCGGAGCCGTTGGAACTGGATCCGAAGTATACCGAAGCCACGAAGAAATATTCCAAGAACGTGAAATACGATCCGAAGACCAAGGAAGTCATAGGATGGATAGCCGGCATGCCGTTTCCTAATGTATCGCCCGACGACCCAGACGCTGGAGCGAAGCTCGTTTGGAATAGATATCTAGGATTTCCAGTAGGAGACGCCATCAATTACAGCAAGTTTGCATTCTTACTTATCGATGGCAACACTGGTCTCGAGCGCGTCCAGCATTGGGTCCTGACGCGTTATATGATGAAAGGTCGGCTGACTGGCGAAACCGTAGAGGGAGATGGAAGCATTCTGTCGAACACACTGTTGTTCGCAACTTACCCGCAGGACATTAAAGGGCTGGGAACATTTACGACGCGATACGATAGCCCGAAGGTGGAGGATCAATGGGCGTACATTAAGTCCATGCGGAGAATCCGCCGACTATCTGGCGGTTCCTGGATGGATCCGATTGGTGGTACCGATCAACTGAACGATGACGTGGAAAACTGGAATGCCAGACCATCGTGGTATAACGGTTTCAAACTGGTCGGAAAGCGCTGGATTCTTGCAATTGCGCATACCAGTGCGGGGAAGGGAAAATCTACGCGGGGTTCATGGAACAACGTTGCTGATTCTAAAAAGAACACAATGGAGGAGTTCCCATACGTTGATCTGAAAACTGCACCTTACTGGAATCCCAATGCCGAATGGGAACCTAAGGAAGTTTATATTAGGCTCAATTAGCGAATGATGTTGTTGAACTCATACCCTGGCGGCGAGAGCGAGCAACTGCGCGGGTTCCGGATTGAATCCTGGCGACCGGTCGAGGGCCCTGAACCATCCGAGGTAATTGGCGAGATATTTTGTGGCA
>JACRAR010000083.1 GCA_016234745.1 Betaproteobacteria bacterium
ACAATTCGCCTACGGCGAACCGGGACACTTGCCGTGGAAAACGCTGCGCGTTTCCCACCGCGCGCCCCTTTGCCCACAAGCTCCACAGCCCTCCATCTATTCTCATATTTTTTGAAAAACAAAACATACAAGGGGAATGACGCTGTAGCCAAGTAGTGTTGTGAAACTAGGATGATTGTCTTGTATCGACCCTGACCCGACGGTAGTAAGCATAAGGAGCGGTCATTGTTTCAATGATATGGAGGGGTTGCTCCAGAAGAGAGCAACCCCTCAAACTGCTACATTCATTTCTTAAAAACGATAACCTAAGCTTGCCATGAGTAAATCGTTCTTAGAATTCGAGCGCCCTTGTTCGGACGAATAGGAGAGACTGCCCATTAAGTTCTTGGAAAATACGTTGATACCCACTACCGGTGTATAAGCCTCGCGACTACGCGGTATGTTCACGCCAGCAATTGAATTGGATGCCATGCTCAGGTCTCTGCTGTAGGTCAAACCGACGTACGGCATGAAACCGTCAGCCCAATACCCCACCTGTGCACCGAAACGAACCTGTTGCATACTATTAGTTTTCCCTGAAATCGCTACGCCCAGCGCATCAACGTAGTCTTTTAACTTTTCCTGGGCAGTAATGAGACTAAGTTTGCCAGTGAACTGCCAACTGTCGCTCCATTGAACGGCACTTAGATTGAGTGCGGCGAAGTTCCTTTTGAAATCCTGTGTGACTTTGCCTGCAGCTAGTCTGATGTCTGAATCACCATCAGCAAACCCGATTATTCCGTCCAAACTGAACATCGAGTTGATTTGATAGCTGATGTAGGGCGCAATCATCACACCTTTGTTGGTTAAGCTGCCGTTGTTGAAAAACGTGTCGATGGAAGTTTTGTCATATCCGAGGCTGGCACCAATCACCAGGTCTTTAGCCAACCCGTAATCGAGGCCCCCTATCCAGTTGTCCACATCGCCATCAAATCGCGTGTCCGCCAGTTGGTTATACGAGTTGGAAATTTGACTACGCGATGCGTTAATCCAGGCATTCCACTGCTCCGCGCCGCCGCCTGCAGCCATACCACTCTTGTTTTGCCCGAGCGTAATCCGTTGCGGACCCATCGCTGCACGCGGGTTGCCAATTGAACTGAGCACATTGATGATCGTGACCGCCTGCTGAATAGTGGTTGCACGCTGCACTTGGGAGGTAACTGCCGTTGCTTGAGCCGCGGACACTGCGGAGATCACTGTAGGCGGCGGTTGATCTAATGAGAAAGTTCCTTGTCCGCCCGTTGCGTAGTAGCTGAGAGGCAGATCGAATTGGTCGCCAGTATCAAATGTGGAAACAAGAACGGTATATTTCTGTCCCGCCGTAACCTGTGACGCGACTTGCGGGCATAAATCGGGGCCTCCGCCGCAATTCACTGAAAGGGAGGGATTCTGGGTCTTACTTTGATGAATTGACAAGTAAGTATCGTCATTGAAAACCAGTGCTCCGGTCTTGGGCGAGGCTGGATTGAAAGACCCTTGATAGAGGACCATGACGGTATCTACGGGGGCCGATGTCTGACCAAACGTATATATGGCGCTCGTTGAAGGGACAAACGAAACCGTCGCGTATTTGTAGGGGTAGGAACCTACACTCAAGTTTGAAAGGGAGCCGGCGTCCCATAATTGAGGCGCGTTCAAATTCATAATCCCAACCGACGCATTGCTACTGCTGATGGTGAACGTATTCGTCTGCGCGTGGACTGTCTGAGTGCTGAATGCCATTGACAAGGCTCCAGCGAGCATCGAAGCAAGGTAAGAAATCTTTTTTCTGCTACATATTCCGAGACGCATAATTGAAACTCTCCTTAGGTAAAAACAAGAATTAGCTACTTGTTGTGTGTGGTCACAACGTATAGGAATGCGTCAAAAGCGAACGCGACCGGAAAGGGCCAGTCATTTGATGGCCTAGAAAAAATGACAAGCACATTGGAAGCAATGACCTCGCTCTATTGACAAACAATTTCCTCGCGCGGTGCAAGGATGTTCGTTATTCCCCAGGCGAGGCAGTTTTTTGGGCCCCGGCTACTATCCACCGTGAAATAAGGATAGGTTGTTGCTGCATGACAGTGCACTAAACACTATTCGTTAAATATATATTCGGGACAGTGAATTTATATTTGATCTGGATCAAGTAAATCAAGGTATTTGATACCGATCTTGAGAGAGTTTTCATCTGACCAAAGTCTTTCCCTCCATTGGTATCTTGTGCTTTTCCATTTACTAACCCTATCAGTAGTGTCCGGTTAAACCGGGATTAATTTTGATAAAAGCCAATTGTGGTGTGGCCTAGAGGCCGAAATAATTTGGTGCCGATTTGAATCTGAATTCTTCATTCTTGTGTAATTTCCCGGAGTCACGGCCCCGGGAGATAAACCATGAATATCGGCAAGACGCTCTTTGCACAGATCATGGAGTTTGTCCCATGGACGAGCTCCAAGCTGCCATTCGCGCCAGCATGACAAACATATTATTTCCAGCCTCGCGCCCACGCTAATAATATCCGAGCTGAAACACACAGACGGGTACGCTGACATGTCCCTTGGGATCGCACTCCAAACACACTACTATCCGAAGAGCCAAACTATATGACGCCGGAATCACGCAGTGCGGCGATGTCTGCGGCACTGTAGCCGGCTTCGGCAAGAATGGCTGTGCTGTGCTGGCCGGCGGCGGGAGCAGGCTGGTCGGTATCGAATACGAAATCGGAAATCTGATAGGGTGGTGCGAACTGAGCCATGACGCCGACATGGACGAGCATGCCGCGGGCAGACATGTGGGCATGATGCATCGCCTCATCCAGCGTCAATACCGGCGTGACGCAGCAATCTACCTTGTCGAACAAGGCCTCCCAATGCGCCAGTGATTGGGTCGCGATCAACTCGGCGAGCTGGTTCTTGGCCCAATCACCTCGTTCTCCAGAGGCAAGACCGTAGGGCGCCAGATCAGGGCGAGCGACCGCAGCGCAAAGCATTTCCCAGAATTTCGGCTCGAGTGCGCCGACTGCCAGATAGCGGTCATCGGCAGTGCGATACACGCCGTAACAGGGTACGCCGCCGGACAGCAGATCGTCACCGCGCGCAGCGGGTTTTCCCTGTTCAAGCGTCACCAACATGGCCGAGAAGGCATGGGCGAACACTGCGTCGGTCATGGCAACATCGATGTATCTTCCCTGCCCGCTGGTCTTGGCGTCGATTACTGCCGCCAACAGTCCGACCAGCGAGGTCAGGGCGCCGCCCAGCAAGTCGCCGATTTGAAAGTTGGGCAGGGCCGGCGCGGCGCCTTTGGCGCCGATCTGGTCGAGCACCCCGGCCATGGCGATGTAGTTGATGTCGTGACCGGCGCGCTCGCGCCATGGCCCGCTTTGTCCATAGCCGCTGATGGCGCAATAGACGATGCGTGGATTGATGGCTTTGACCTTGTCGTAGCCGATGCCGAGTTTGTCGACCACGCCGGGCCGGAAACCCTCCAAGATGACGTCGGCCTTGGCGGCCAGGCGCAAGAAAACTGCGACCCCTGCGGCGCGTTTGAGATCGAGGCGCAGGCTGCGCTTGTTGCGATTGAGCAGTTTGAAGAACGGGCTGTCTTCGCCGGCCCGGTTGGCTGCTTCGGCGCCGGCGCCCAGGCTGCGCCCATAATCGCCAAGACCCGTGTCCTCGATCTTGATGACGTCGGCGCCCAGGTCGGCAAGGTGCAGCGTTGCGGCCGGACCGGGCAGGAGCCTGGTCAGGTCCAGCACGGTCAAGCCGGCGAGCGGCTTCGTGCGCCCAGTATCCTTAGTCATATTTGCGCGCATCCTCGATCACTTTGCCGTCGTTGGGCAGGCTGCCGGGAGCGACCAGGTCAACCTCGCTGCGCAACTTGGTAATGTCGCGGATGCTGGCGGCGACTGCCGCAGCCAGTCCGGCCGGCGGGGCGGCAACCTCGCAGCGCAGTGTCATGCTGTCGCTGGTTTGCGGATTGGTCACGACCAGGCGTGCCTTGCCGATTTCGGAATGACGCTTGAGTACCGCCGCAACCTGCTCCGGATGAACGAACATGCCCTTGACCTTGGTGGTCTGGTCGGCGCGTCCCATCCAGCCCTTGATGCGCGTATTGGTGCGACCGCAGGGAGAGGTGCCGGGCAGGGTCGCGGACATGTCGCCGGTGGCGAAACGAATCAACGGGTAGTCGGGGTTGAAAGTCGTGATGAGCACCTCGCCGACTTCTCCCGGCGCGACCGGATCGCCTGTGCCGGGCCGCACGATTTCCAGGATGAGATTCTCGTCCAGCACCAGGCCCTCGTGGGCTCCGGTCTCGTAGGCGATCATTCCCAGATCGGCCGTGCCATAGCTTTGGAAGCAGGCTATGCCGCGCGACTTGAAAAGAGTTTGCTGCGCCGGGAAAAACGCTTCGGCCGACAGCATGGCTTTTTTCAGGCAGGAAATATCCGTCCTAAGTTCATCGGCTTTCTCGATGATGATCTTCAGGAAGGAGGGCGTGCCGACATAGGCGACAGGACGCAAATCGGCGATCGTCGCCACCTGCATTTCGGTCTGCCCGGTGCCGGCGGGAAATACGCAACAGCCGATTTTCTGTGCGGCGCCTTCGAACATGAAGCCAGCCGGAGTGAAGTGGTAGGAGAAGGTGTTGTGCACCAGATCGCCCGACCTGAATCCCGCCGCATACAGCGCCCGCGCAAAATGCCACCAGTCGGCGTCGCGTCCTTCCGGGTCGTAGATCGGACCCGGTGAAGAAAATATCCGGCCAAGCCCCCCGAGCGGCGTCGCCGTCAGGCCGCCAAACGGCTTGTGCTGTTTCTGCAACTCGATCAGCGCGTGCTTGCGCAACACCGGCAACTGCTGCAGAGTCGCGCGGCTATTGACACTCGCCGCATCGACCGACTTCAGCGCGCCGGCAAAATATTCGGATTTGTTCTTGGCATGCGCAACCAGTTCCGGCAACCGCGCCATCAAGTCGCGCTCGCGCTCGGTGGGGTCGCGGGTTTCGAGAGAATCAAGAAACTTGGACATCACAAACTCCAACAAAGGTTCGACAGGGCAACAGTGACGAACGCATAGCGCCAAGCGATGCAAGGCGCGAAAGGGCGCGGTATAGCAGCGCTATATAAGCCCTTGAGCAACGCCGCAGCGCGCCGCGCGATATGCGTTCGTCAGGCGAGCCAGCGCTTGCGGCGGCGGTAATGCTTGACGTCGCGAAAACTCTTGCGGCCGCCGGAGGAGATCCCCAGATAGAACTCCTTCACGTCCTCGTTGCTGGCGAGTTCCTTGGCATCGCCTTCCATGACCACGCGGCCGTTTTCGAGGATGTAGCCGAAATCGGCATAGCGCAGAGCCACCGTGGTGTTCTGCTCGGCGAGCAGGAAGCTGACCTGTTCGCGTTTGTTGAGGTCACGCACGATCTCGAAGATTTCCTCGACAATCTGCGGCGCCAGACCCATCGATGGCTCGTCGAGGAGGATCATGGTCGGCTTGGCCATCAGTGCCCGGCCGATGGCCGTCATCTGCTGCTCGCCACCCGAGGTGTAGCCGGACTGCGATGTGCGGCGCTGTTTCAGGCGCGGGAAATAGTCGTAGACCTTTTCCAGGGTCTGCCTGAGTTCGGCTCGCGACAGCTTGCGCGTATAGGCGCCGGTCAGCAGGTTCTCTTCGACCGTGAGATGGCCGAAGCAGTGGCGGCCTTCCATCACCTGCACCATGCCGCGCTTGACCAGATCGTTGGGCGAAAGATGATCGATGCGCTCGCCGCGAAATTCGACCGAGCCCTTGGTGACATCGCCGCGCTCGCCGCGCAGCAGGGTGGATACGGATTTCAGCGTCGTGCTCTTGCCGGCCCCGTTGGCGCCGAGTAGCGCCACGATCTTGCCTTCGGGCACACCCAGCGACACGCCTTTCAGCACCAGGATGACGTGATCATAAATGACTTCAACGTTATTGACGCTGAGCAGGGCGGGATGAGTGGTCGCGGTTTGGGGATTCATGGACGATGCAGGTTGGATCGCAGGGATGGACGGCATCGGGCGGAGGAGGTGTTCCTGCGCCCGATGCCGTGGGTTACGTTTAGCCTTCCTTGGAACAGTCGCGCGGCGTGATCTTCTTCTCGGTCGCGTACTTGGCGGCGCCTTCTTCCACCATCTTGCGGATCATGGCGCGGTCACCGACCACCCAGTTGGGCGTGATCGACTTCCACTTGCTGCCGTCCCATTGCTGCACCTTGACGGCGCCCGAGCCTTCGTGGTCCAGGCACGTGGTCTTGACCGGCGGCAACATGCCGAGCGCACCCAGAGCCTTGAGCTTGGCCTCGTCGACGTTGAGGTTCTCGAATCCCCAGCGCACCTGCTCGCCCGTCATCACCTTGCCCTTGCCGAATTTTTCCTGTGCCTTGCGGATTGCCTCGACCCAGAGGATGCCCGCAGTCACGCCGCGCATGTGATAGGTCGAGCCGATGCGCGACTTGTCTTCCATGTTGCCCTTGCCGGCGCCATAGACTTTCTTCTTGATTTCATCCAGCAGCGGATAGTTGCCCGGTGTGTTAAACGTCATCGAGGAATAGCCCTTGGCGGCATCGCCGGCCGGAATCACGTCTTCCTCCGATCCCGACCACCAGACGCCGAGGATTTTCGAGGTCGGATAACCATTGCGCTGTGCCGTCTTCAGCGCGGTCGGATTCATTACGCCCCAGCCCCACAAGATCACGTAGTCAGGCTTGGCCTGGCGAATCTGCAGCCATTGTGACTGCTGCTCGTTGCCCGGGTGCGGCACGGCCAGCTTGATCAGCTCGAAGCCAAGTTCCTTGGCATAGGCTTCAAACACCGGGAAAGGCTCCTTGCCGAAGGCGGAGTCGTGATAGAGATGCACGATCTTCTTGCCCTTGAGCTTGGCCAGTCCGCCCTCCTTCTCGCCCAGGTACTTGATCATACCGGCGGCCTGATCCCAGTAGCTGGTGATGAGCGGGAACACATAGGGGAAGACGCGGCCATCGGCGGCATCGGAGCGACCATAGCCGAGCGTCGTCATGGGAATCTTGTCCTGGGCGACGCGATCGAGGATGCCGTAAGCGATCCCGGTCGACAGCGGTTCGACCATGCTGGCGCCGCCGTTCTTGCTCTTGAGGCGCTCATAGCACTCGACCCCGCGCGAGGCGTTGTACTCGGTTTCGCATTCCTCCCAGATCAGCTTGACGCCATTGATGCCGCCGTTGGCATTGACCAGGCTCATGTAATCCACGGCGCCGCCAAAGAAGCCGGAGCCGCCGGCCGCATAGGGACCGACGCGGTAGGAAGGCAGCGGAATAAACTGATCTTCGGCCAGGGCTGCGCTGCCGGCGGTCAGCACGGCCACGGTCAGCAGAGTTTTCAATGCAACTTTCATAGTCACCTCCAAGTAGTGAAAATAATTGAAACAGCCATTAAGAGATTCTGGTCTTTTTGTGCAATTCTATTAGAACACGTCAGGCTAATGAGGGAAAGGCCACAGGCGCAACTTCTCCTTGCCGATCTGCCACAGGCGCGCCAGGCCATGCGGCTCGACGATGAGAAAGAAAATGATCAAGGCGCCGAACACCATCAATTCCACGCTCGAGGAGATGCCCGAGGGCAGCTCCACGTGCAGTTCAGTCTCGAGAAAGTGGAACAGCACATTGAGCAGGGTCGGCAGCAGCACGATGAAGGCCGAGCCGAGGAATGAGCCGAGTATGCTGCCGATGCCGCCGATGATCACCATGAACAGGATGCGGAACGACATCTCCAGCGAAAAGCCTTCCGGCTCCACGGTGCCGAGATAGGCGTAGGCATAGAGCGCCCCGGCCACGCCGCAATAGAAGGAACTCACGGCGAAGGCCAGCAGCTTGGTGCGCATGGGGCGGAAACCGATCACCTCGGCCGCCATGTCCATATCGCGGATCGCCATCCAGGAGCGGCCGGTATTCGAACGCACCATGTTCTTGGCCAGCAGGGCCATGATCGAAACCACGCTGAGCACAAAGAGGTATTTGGCGGCCGGGGTATCGAAGGCATAACCGAAAATCACGATCTGCTGCGCGGTGATCACACCCGATGAACTGTAGTTGGTGAACCAGCCGATCTTGGTCAGGCACCAGACGATGAAGAACTGTGTCGCCAAGGTCGAGGCCGCCAGGTAGAAGCCGCGGATGCGCAGGCTCGGCAGCCCGAAGACGATACCCACGGCGGCGGCACAGCAGCCGCTCAACGCGAAGGCGAGCAGGACCGGAATGCCTTCGAGGCGCAGCATGAAGTTGTAGGAAGCGAATGCGCCTACGGCCATGAACGCTGCGGTTCCGAGCGAAAGCTGGCCGGCGTAGCCGGTGAGAATGTTGAGGCCGAGCGCGGCAAGGGAGAAAATCAGAAACGGGATCAGGATTGCAGAGAAGATATAGGGCGAGGCTGACAGAGGTATGACGAGGAAGGCGAGCAGGAGAATCAGCGTGATGCCGATCCGGTCCTGGCGGATCGGAAAGATCTGGTTGTCTTCGGCGTAGGTGGCCTTGAATTGGCCGGCTTCTCTGTAGAACATGGTGGTCTAGTTTTCCGTCAAATGCGGCGAATGATTTTCTCGCCAAACAGGCCTTCGGGTCGCGCGAGAAGGAACAGCAAGGCCAGCACGTAGGGGAACCAGCCCTCGATGCCGCCGCCGACATAGGGGCCGAGGTAGACCTCGGCAATTTTCTCCGAGGCGCCGATGATGAGTCCGCCGACAATGGCCCCGGGAACACTGGTGAAACCGCCAAGAATCAGTACCGGCAGGGCCTTGAGGGCAACAAACGTTAGCGCGAACTGCACCCCATTGCGAGCGCCCCAGAGCAGCCCGGCCACCAGCGCGACGAAGCCCGCCACACCCCAGACGATGACCCAGATCTGTTGCAGCGGAATGCCGATCGACAACGCTGCCTGATGGTCGTCGGCGACAGCGCGCAAGGCGCGGCCGACCTTGGTCTTGGAGAAGAACATGGCCAGTCCTGCGACGAGCACGAAGGCGATGCCGGCTGCCACCAGGTCGAACTGGGAAATCGCGATGCCCAGGGTGTCCAGCAGATACTCCAGCGGCACGTCATCGATGCCCATCTCGAGCTTGCGCACGCTGGCGCCCCAGATCGCCTGGGCCAGCCCTTCGATGAAGAAAGTGAGACCGATGGTGACCATGAACAGGGTGATCTCGGGCTGATTGACGAGTGGCCGCAGCACGATTTTTTCGATGGCCATGGCCAGAACGATCATCACCAGCATGGTCAGCGGGATAGCCAGCCACAGCGACAGACCGAGATCGTGGAGGCCGACTGCCGTCAGGGCAGCGAAAAATACCATTGCACCCTGGGCAAAGTTGAATACGCCCGAGGCCTTGTAAATCAGCACGAAGCCCAGCGCCACCATCGAATACATGATGCCAGTAAGCAGACCGCCGAGCAGAACTTCAAGAAAGAATTGCATGTTCCGGATTCCTCTCAGTGCGCCACGCCCAGATAGGCGTTGATGACGTCCTGGTTGTTGCGAATTTCGTCGGGCGTGCCGTCGCCGATCTTCTTGCCGTAGTCGAGCACCACGACGCGGTCGGAGATGTCCATCACGACGCCCATGTCGTGCTCGATCAGTACGATGGTGGTGCCGAACTGATCGTTCACATCGAGAATGAAGCGGCACATGTCCTGCTTCTCCTCGACGTTCATGCCGGCCATCGGCTCGTCGAGCAGCAGGATCGAGGGTTCGGCGGCGAGCGCGCGTCCCAGTTCGACGCGCTTCTGGAAGCCGTAGGGCAGGCGACCCACCGGCGTCTTGCGGATGTGCTGGATTTCAAGGAAGTCGATGATTTCCTCGACCTTGCGCCGGTGCTCGATTTCCTCGCGCTGCGCCGGTCCCCAGTAGATTGCGTCGAGCAGGAAATTCGAGCGGATCTTGAGGTTGCGCCCGGTCATGATGTTGTCGAGCACGCTCATGCCCTTGAACAGTGCGATATTCTGGAAAGTGCGCGCAATGCCGGCCTTGGCGGCCTGGTAGGTATCCATTTCGTGGCGCGGCTTGCCGCGGAACACGATGGTGCCCTCCTGCGGATGATAGACGCCGTTGATGACATTGAGCATCGAGCTTTTGCCGGCGCCGTTCGGCCCGATGATGGCGCGGATCTCATGCTCGCGCACATCGAAGGAAATATCCGTGAGTGCCTTGACCCCGCCAAAATGCAGGGAGATTTTCTGCAGGTCGAGGATGACGTCGCCGCTTTGTCTCTGGGCCATGATCTATGCTGCCTTGCGCACGACAGGGAAAGTCCTGGCTTCATACACCTTGAGGTCGGCGGCGACCATGCCGGTGCGGCCGTCCTCGAACTTGACCTGGGTCTCGATGTATTGCGATGCCTTGCCGGAATACAGCGCGTCGATCAGCACCGCGTATTTTTCGGAAACGAAGCCGCGCCGGACCTTGCGCGTACGCGTGAGTTCGTCGTCATCGGGATCGAGTTCCTTGTGCAGCACCAGGAAGCGATGCACCTGGGAATCGGCCAGCATGCCGTCGTGTACCAGTTCGGCATTGACCTGTTCGACGCATTCCAGCACCAGTTGCCCGACTTCCGCCTTGGCCGCCAGGTCGGTATAGCCGGAGTAGGCGATGTTGCGCCGCTCGGCCCAGTTGCCTACCGCGCCCATGTCGATGTTGATGAAGGCGCAGACCATGTTGCGGTCATGCCCGAAGGCGACAGCCTCCTTGATGAACTGGAAGAACTTGAGCTTGTTCTCGATGTAGTTGGGTGCGAACATCGCACCATTCGCCAGCTTGCCGACATCCTTGGCGCGGTCGATGATCTTGAGGTGGCCGTCCTCGTCGAAGAAGCCGGCATCGCCGGTGTGGAAGTAGCCTTCGCCGTCGATTGATTCCGCCGTGGCGTCGGGCCGCTTGTAATAGCCTTTGAGCATGGCTTGGCTTCTTACCAGCACTTCGCCGTTGCCAGCGATTTTCACTTCGACGCCCGGCACCGGCTTGCCGACGCTGTCGAACTTGATCTCGCCGTCGGGCTGCAGGCAGACGGCGGCGCAGGTCTCGGTCGAACCGTAGAGCTGCTTGAGGTTGATGCCGATCGAACGATAGAAACGGAACAGGTCGGGGCCGATCGCCGCCCCGGCGGTGTAGGCCACCCGGATGCGGCTCATTCCCAGTACGTTGCGCAGCGGGCCGTATATCAGCAGATTGCCCAGGGCGTAGTTGAACCGGTCGGAAAAGGGCACGCCGGGCTTGCCGTCGAGAATTTCGGCGCCGCAACGCTTGGCGACACGCATGAAATAGTCGAACAGCTTGCGCTTGATGTTGCTCGCATCTTCCATGCGGATCATCACCTGCGTCAGCAGGTTTTCGAAAACCCGCGGCGGGGCGAAATAATAGGTCGGGCCAATTTCGCGCAGGTCGGTCATGACCGTGTCCCCCGATTCGGGACAGTTGATGGTGAACCCCGCCACCAGCGCCTGGCCGTAGGAAAACAGATGGTCGCCGACCCAGGCCATCGGCAGATAAGACAGCACTTCCTCGGCGGCGCTGAGATGATCGAATTCGCAGCCGGTGCGGGCGGCTGCGATGAATGCGGCGTGCGTGACACAGACGCCCTTGGGTTTACCGGTGGTGCCCGAAGTGTAGAGCATCACGCTGATGTCTTCGGAACCGCCCTGGTGAATTTCTGTGTCGAGAAGGTCCGGCTGTTTCTGGTCATGGATGCGGCCCATTTCCATGACTTCGTCCAGACTCTGGATAAAGGTCTGGTTGTAGTGGCGCATGCCGCGCGGGTCGTCGTAGAGGATGTGGGCTAACTGCGGGCAGTTGTCCTTGATCTCGAGCATCTTGTCGACCTGTTCCTGATCTTCGACGATGGCAAACCGGATCTCGGCATTTTCCAGCACGAAGGACATTTCCTGCGCTACCGCATCCTGATACATCGGCACCGGCACACCGCCCAGCATCTGCGCGGCGCACATTGCCCAATACAGACGCGGACGGTTGTCGCCGATGATGGCCAGATTGTCGCCGCGCTTGAAACCGAGCAGGGACAGGCCACAGGCCATGGCGCGCGTTTCCGCGGCAACCTGCTGCCAGGTCCAGGTCTGCCAGATGCCCATATCTTTCTCGCGCGTGGCAGGATGTTCTCCACGTACACGGGCATGGTGCAGCATCAAATGCGGAAAGGTATCGAGGCGCTCCCGATCAGACCGGGCCGCTTCATTGACTGCGGACATCCCTGCTCCTCCCAATACAGCTCGTGCGTGACTGCTCACCACGGAATTCCAGCCCACCGGCTTCGGCGAGGGTGCAATCTCTGCGGGCCCCACCGGTTGCGGCCTTCATTTTTAATGGGTCTGGATGGTTCCGATTCTATCTGGAAATCCCAGGCACGCAAATCCGATGGGGCGCATCATACCGGCCTCGCAATACTATAATTGTCGCGTGGCAGACAATTCATCCCATCCCACCCAGACCTTGGCCGGCATGCTGCGGGCATCCCAATGGACCGCCAGCCTCAGCGAAACGGAGCTAGAGCGCGTCGAGGCGGGCGTCTTCGAGCGCCAGATCGGAGCAGGGAAATCGGTTTGCCGCAAGGGTGAGTCTTGCGATCACTGGTTCGGGATCATCGAGGGTCTGGTCAAGATGTCGAGCGACCGGGTGACCGGCAAAACCGCAACCCTGACCGGCATACCCAGCGGCGGCTGGTTCGGCGAAGGCTCGATGCTGAAATCCGAACCGCGCCGCTATGATGTGATTGCACTGCGCGATTCGCGTGTTGCCTGCATGCGGCGCGAAACATTCCTGTGGCTGCTGGACCACAGCCTGGCGTTCAACCGTTTTGTGCTGGTGCAGTTGAACGAACGTCTCGGCCTGTTCATCGGCATGCTCGAGACGGAACGGCTGCACGATCCCGATACGCGCGTCGCCCATTGCCTGACGTCATTGTTCCACCCGGTGCTGTATCCCAACCTGGGTGATCGTCTGGCGATTTCCCAGGAGGAGGTCGGTTATCTGGCCGGCATTTCGCGGCAGCGCGTCAACCGCTCGCTGAAAGTACTCGAGGACGCCGGCTTTCTGCGCGTCGAGTATGGCGGCGTCACCATACTCGACCTGGAGGGTTTGAGGCGCTTCGGCAGTTAGCTGTTATGAGTAGTTGTAGAAGCCGCGCCCAGTCTTGCGTCCCAGATAGCCGGCGGCGACCATTTCCTTGAGCAGTGGCGCCGGACGGTACTTGGAATCGTTGAAGCCGTCGTAGAACACTTCCATCACCGCCAGCATCGTGTCGAGGCCGATCATGTCAGCCAGGGCCAAGGGGCCGATCGGATGGTTGCAGCCCAGCTTCATGCCGGCATCGATGTCCTCGGCCGTGGCGAGGCCTTCGGCCAGCACGAAAATGGCTTCGTTGATCATCGGGCAGAGAATGCGGTTGACCACGAAGCCGGGATTGTTCTTGACCGTGATCGGCGTCTTGCCGAGCTGCTTGGCCAGAGCCTCGACTGCGGCATGGGTGGCATCGCTGGTTTGCAGGCCGCGGATCAGTTCGACCAGCGCCATCATCGGCACCGGGTTGAAGAAGTGCATGCCGATGAACTTGTCGGCACGGCCGCTGGCTGCCGCGAGCTTGGTGATGGAAATCGATGAAGTGTTGGTGGCGAGGATCACGTCCGGTCCGAGCAGGGCCTCGACATCCTTGAGCAGCTTGAGCTTGAGCTCGAGGTTCTCGGTGGCCGCCTCGATGACGATGTCGCAGCTTTTCAGATCGCCCTGCTTGGTACTGCCCTGGATCAGGGCCATGGCCTTGGCCTTCTGCTCGGCCGTCATCTTTTCCTTCTTGACCAGGCGGTCGAGGCTGCCGCTGACGGTGGTGATGCCGCGTGCTACCGCGGCGTCATTGATGTCCACCATCACCACGGGAATGCCCGTCACCGCGCACGCCTGGGCGATGCCGTTGCCCATGGTGCCCGCGCCAATGATTCCTGCCTTTTGAATCGTCATGCTTGTTTCCTTTTGAGAAGTAAAAAATAAATAAGTTTACTCTGGCGGGTGCGGCTACAGCCTTTTTGCCACTTCTTCCAGCATCACTTCCGTGGCACCGCCGCCGATTGACTGGATGCGCGCATCGCGCACCAGGCGTTCGATGGCCGTGCCGCGCATATAGCCGAAGCCGCCGTGGAACTGCTGGCAAGCGTACATCACTTCATTCACCAGTTCGCCGCAGTAGGCCTTGACCATTGAGACCTCCTTGACGCAATCGCGCCCCTGCGCATCGAGCCAGGCGGCGTGATACACCAGTTGGCGGCCGGCCATCACCTTGGCGGCCAGCATCGCCAGCTTTTGCCGGATCGCCTGTTTGTCCCAGAGCACGCCGCCGAAGGCCTTGCGTTCGCCCACGTAAGCCAGGGCAAGTTCCAGGCCGCGCTGCGCCTCGCCCATGGCCTGGGCGCCGAGCACGATGCGCTCGTTCTGGAAATTACGCATGATCGAGTAGAAGCCCTGGTTCTCCTTGCCCAGCATGCCGGAGGCGGGGACGCGGCAATTGTCGAAAATCAGTTCGGCGGTATCGGAACAGCGCCAGCCCATCTTGTCGAGGCTGCGCCCGACGCTGAAACCCGGCGTGCCCCTCTCGACGATGAACATGGAGATACCGCGCGAGCCCTTGGCCTTGGGGTCGGTCTTGGCGGCGACGAAATACAGGTCGCCATGCACGCCGTTGGTGATGAACATCTTGCTGCCGTTGATCAGGTAGTCTGCACCGTCACGCACGGCGTGGGTACGGATGCCGGCGACATCCGAGCCGGCATCGGCCTCGGTGACAGCCACCGCCGTAATCATCTGCCCCTTGATCACTTTCGGCAGGTAGCGCGACAACTGCTCGGGGCTGCCGAAGTTGGCCAGGTGCGGCGAGGCCATGTCGGTATGCACCAGCACTGTCACGGCGAAGCCGCCGAAGCTGGAGCGGCCGAGTTCTTCGGCGAGGATTGCGCTATATACGGTGTCGAGCGCTGCGCCGCCATACCGGGCCGGATAGCGCACGCCGAGATAGCCCAGTTCACCGAGCTGGGCCAGCACCGCGCGCGGCACCATGCCCGCGGCCTCCCAGGTCTCCGCCTGCGGCACCACCTCGGTGTCGACGAAGCGGCGCAGGTTGTCGCGAAACAGCAGATGCTCTTCGCCGAAATAGATCGGTTCGTTCATGCGTCGTCCTCAGTTGTAATCTCCACCAGCAGGTCACCCTTGCTGACCGTGTCGCCTGTCCGGCAATGCAGCACCTTGACGAATCCGGCGACCGGAGCGACCAGGCTTTGCACGATCTTCATCGACTCGATCAGCACCAGCACTGCGCCGGCCTGCACCGAGTCGCCCGGTGCTGTATGCACAGCCGTCACCGTGCCGGGCATATTGGCAATGATCTGATTTCCCGTGGCAGCGTCGGTTCTGTTGGTCAAAGCGCGCGTCCAGCGTGAGGTGCGGCGCCAGACGCGGCGGCGTCCGGCATTGCCGAGCGTGATCTGGTCCGGGGCGACGAGCGTCTGGTAGCGGCGTGCGGCACCGGCGATTTCCAGAAACAGGATGCCGCCAGCCATGCCGACGGCATAGGTTGGAATCGCACACTCGGCAAACTCGACAAGGTATTGGCCGGATACGCCAGACACTGCGATCCGGCGTTCCTCGCCGTTCTCGTCGATGAGCAGCAGTGCGTTCTTGCCGGGGTGCCCGGCATGCTCCAGAACCCGCCAGGCGCCCAGGGACTGCCAAGGCGATGAATGGCCGGCATCCTGCTTTGATGCGTCGAGCAGGCAGGCGACTGCCGCGGCGGCCGTGTCGAGGTCGCTTTCATCCATGGCCATGTGCCAGCCGCCGGGGAAGGCGCGTTCCAGGAAGCGCGTCGACAAGGTTTCGGCAAACTCGGGTCGGCGCAGGATGTCCGCGAGGAAGGCGAGGTTGGTGCCGACGCCAACAATGGCAAATTCGTCCAGCGCATGTGCCAGGTGTCGTGCAACGAAGCTTCGTTCATCGGCATGAACGATCACCTTGGCCAGCAATGAATCGTAATAGGGCGAGACTTGGCTGCCTGCCGCGATGCCCGAGTCAACCCGAACGGTTGGTATGCCTGTACCGCCTGGCTCGCGATAGAGCAGCACCGAGCCGGTTTCCGGGGAAAATTCCGCGGCCGGATTCTCGGCACAGACGCGTGCCTCGATTGCCCAGCCGTTGCGCACGATGTCGCTTTGTGCGAACGGCAGCACTTCTCCCGCAGCGACACGCAGCTGCCATTCGACCAGGTCGAGGCCGCAGATCATCTCGGTGACCGGGTGCTCGACCTGCAAACGGGTGTTCATCTCGAGAAAGTAAATCGCGCCGCTGTCGCGATCGAGCATGAATTCGGCAGTGCCGGTCGAGTCGTAGCGGATCGCTTCCGCCACCACGAGGGCATGGCGGTACAGCATCTCGCGCTGCTCTTCCTTGAGGTGAGCGGCCGGGGCTTCCTCGATGATTTTCTGGTGATTGCGCTGGATCGAGCATTCGCGCTCGAACAAATGCAGCAAATGACCGTGCCTGTCGCCGAGCAGCTGCACTTCGATGTGGCGCGGTTCGCTGAGGTAGCGTTCCAGCAGCACTGCCCCATCGCTGAAGGCTGCCTGAGCCTCGCGTTGCACTACTTCAAGGTTGGCGGCGAACTCTGCTGCGGATCGAACGACACGCATGCCCTTGCCGCCACCGCCGGCGGAGGCCTTGATCAACAGCGGATAGCCGATCAGTTCTGCAGCGGCAGTCAGCGCCGCGAGCGACTGATCCTCGCCCTGGTAGCCCGGCACGGTAGGCACGCCGGCGGCATGGGCGATCTGCTTGGCTTCGATCTTCGATCCCATCAACCGGATCGCCTCGCGCGACGGTCCGATAAAAACCAGTCCCGCACGTTCGCAGGCATCGATGAGGACGAGGCTCTCGGAGAGGAAACCGTAACCGGGATGAACTGCATCGGCGCCGCAACGGCGTGCCGCGGCAACGATGGCTTCGGCATTGAGATAGCTCCGTGCCGCATCCGCCGGGCCGATCAGACAGGCCGAGTCCGCCTGCGCCACATGCAAGGCATGCCGGTCGGCTTCCGAATACACCGCCACCGTGCGCACGCCCAGCCGCCGGCAGGTGCGCATGATGCGCACGGCAATTTCCCCGCGGTTGGCGATCAGCAGGGTTTTAAACATGGAGCATCAGCTCTTGCGCCAGGCCGGCGTCTGCTTGTCGAAAAAGCAGGCGACGCCCTCCTGCCCCTCGGTGGTTTCCCAGGCATCGGCCAGGCGATCGGCGGTGTATTGCATGTTGGTTGTCAGGTCGTGGCTGCCGACATAGGCGATGAGCCGTTTGGTGGCCGCCACCGCGCCGGGTGCGCATTGGAGCAGGTCGGTGATCTCGCGCTCGATCGCGGCATCGAGCTCGGCCGCGTCGACCACTTCATCCAGCAAGCCGAAGTCTTTGGCCTCGGCCGCCGTGATGCGGCGCGCCGTGAGCATGCAGCGCCGCGAATTGGTTGCGCCGATGCGGGCGATCACATAGGGGGCGATGTTGGCGGGCAGCAGACCGAGGCGCGTTTCAGTCAGGGAGTAACTTGCTGTCGCGACGCCGATGGTGATGTCGCAAACCGACAGCATGCCGACGCCGCCGCCATAGGCCGGACCGTTGATGCGGCCGATCAGCGGTTGCGGCAGCTCGTTCAGGGCGCGCAGCATGCGCGCCAGTTCTGCGCTTTCCGCCACGCGCTGGCCGCGGGTCTTGTCCATGTTGGCGCGCATCCAGCCGAGATCGCCGCCGGCACAGAAGGTCTTGCCGGTGCCGCTCAGCACCACGCCGCGCACTTCTGTTTGCGCTGCCAGCCAGGCGGCCGCCTGCCGCAGCTCGGCAATCATCTGCGCATCCATGGCGTTATGCACTTGCGGCCGGTTCAGCGTGAGACAGGCGATGCCGCGCGGATCGACGCTGAGCGTGAGGGTTTGATAGCTTGGGATGGTCATGGGCGTGTCACATTCGATAGACGGGGGTGGAGATCACAGGCGGGGTGGAGCGCGCCGCCAGCGCCAGGCCGAGGCCGATGACTGCACGGGTGTCGGCCGGTTCGATCAGGCCGTCGTCCCACAGGCGCGAAGTGGCGTAATACGGATCGCTCTGGCGGGCGTACTGTTCGCGCGTGCGCTGCTCGATCTCGGCGAGGCGCTGCGGATCGGCCTGGCCTTTGAGGCTGGCGCGGCCGAGCTCGAGCATCACGTTGGCGGCAATGTCGGCGCTCATCGTCGCGACGCAGGCGCTCGGCCAGGCGAACATCAGGCGCGGCTGGAAGCCGCGTCCGCACATGCCGTAGTTGCCGGCGCCGAAGGAGCCGCCCACCACCACGGTGAAACGCGGCACTCGTGAACAGGCTTGGGCATAGACCATCTTGGCGCTGTTCTTGGCGATGCCACCGCGTTCGGCTGCGCTGCCGACCATGTAGCCGGCGATGTTCTGCAGGAACAGCAGGGGGATGCCGCGCTGGTTGGCGAGCGCGATGAAGTGCGCGCCCTTCTGTGCGGATTCCGAGAACAATGCGCCATTGTTGGCGATGATGCCGATGGGATAGCCCATCAGATGGGCGAAGCCGCACACCAGGGTCTCGCCCCAGAGCGGCTTGAATTCCTGGAAGTCGCTGCCATCGACCAGGCGCATGATGATTTCGCGCACATCGTAGGGCTGTTTCGGATCCTGGCTGACGATGCCGATGATTTCATCCGGATCGTAACGTGGCGCGACGGGTACGCGAGGCGGCGTCATGGCTGCCGCCTGCGGGAACTTGGCGACGATCTCGCGCAGGTAAGCCAGGGCCTGCGGCTCGTTCTCGGCCAGGTAATCGGAGACGCCCGAGACGCGGCTGTGCATTTCCGCACCGCCCAGGGTTTCGCCATCCACTTCCTCGTTGATCGCCACCTTGACGATGGACGGTCCGCCCAGGTGGATGCGCGCATTGCCGCGCACCATCACCACCTCGTCGGAGAGCGCCGGGATGTAGGCGCCGCCCGCGGTGCAGCCGCCGAACACGGCCGAGATCTGCGGCAGGCCGCTTTGCGACATGCGGCACTGGCGGTAGAAGGTATTGCCGAAATGATCCTTGTCGGGAAACACCCGATCCTGCTCGGGCAGATAGGCGCCGCCGCAGTCGACGAGGTAGAGGCAGGGCAGGCGGTTTTCCTCGGCGATTTCCTGGGCGCGCACATGCTTCTTGACGGTCTCGTGAAAAAACGAGCCGCCCTTCACCGTGGCGTCGTTGGCGATGATCATGCAAGGCTGGCCAGCGACCATGCCGATGCCGGTGACGATGCCCGCGGCCGGCACTTCGTTGTCGTATTGTCCCCAGGCGGCCAGCGGCGAGAGTTCGAGGAAGGCGCTCTGATCGTCGATGAGGAAGTCGATGCGCTCGCGCACCAGCAGCTTGCCACGTTCGTGGTGACGGGCGATCTGGGCGTCGCGTCCGCCACTGACCGCTTGCGCCTGCCTGGTCCGCAGCGTGTCGAGCAACGCCTGGTAGTGCTGCCGGTTCGCCAGGAATTGCGCCGAGCGCGTATCGATGCGGCTTTCCATCACGGCCATAGGCGCACGTCCTCTCTTGGGTCGTTGTTCATGTCATGCCGCCTGCCGGATGAAATCATGATGCCGCGCCATGCTCTGCGCGACTTCGGCAATGCCCTGGCGCTGCAGGCTGCTGACCGTCAGCACCGGGACGGGCCAGGCGGTTTTCCTGCGCAGCTTGAGGCTGTCGGCGAGATCGCGGGCGAGAGTCGCAGCAGCCGGCAGGTCGCCCTTGCTGACCACCAGGATGTGCGCGATCTCGAGGATGCCCGCCTTGAGCGCCTGGATTTCGTCGCCGAGTCCAGGCGGGCAGAGCACCAGCACGGTTTGCGCGACGCGCATGATCTCGACTTCCGACTGGCCGGCGCCGACGGTTTCGATCAGGATCAGGTCGAAGCCGGCCGCATCGAGCACTCTCAGCGCGTCATTGATCGCCGCATTCAATCCGCCGAGCGAAGTGCGCGCCGCCATCGAGCGCACGAAGACATGGTCCGAGGCCGCGGCAGGTCCGAAGCGCAGCCGGTCGCCAAGCACCGCGCCGCCGCTCAAGGGGCTGGAAGGATCGATGGCCAGCACCGCGATGTTCTTGCCCTGCGGCACCAGTTCGGCGAGCAGGGCGCCGATGAAACTCGATTTGCCGGCGCCTGGCGCGCCGGTGATGCCGACACGCTGAGCGCCTGCAGGGGCTGCTTCCGGGGGCTGCCGCAAGGCGGCGAGAAGCTCCGCGCAGCCTTGCAGCTGATTCTCGACGATGGTCAGGGCGCGGGCGATCGCCGCCGCATCGCGCGTTCTGACCGCATCGGCAAGCTGCCGCGCACTGGCATAGGTCATACGGCCACCAGCGGCAGGCCGAAACCCATCTCGCGGCGCAGGCAGGCGCAGATTTCGCCGTGCGTCACGCCCGCTTCCGCAGCATCGATGACCCGGCTGAAGAGATTGATCGATGGGTCATGTGCGGCCCGCGCCAGATCGTCCAGCGCACGGCCGACCTCGGCTGCCGAACGCCGGCTCTTGAAGCGGCGAAAATCATCGATCAGTGCTGCCATGCTATTGGCGTCGGGACGGGGTTGTGCCGGCTGCGCGGACTCGCCGCCGACCTGATACTTGTTGACGCCGACGACAGTCTGCTCGCCGCTCTCGACGGTTTGCTGGAAGCGCAGCGCCGATTCGCCGATCATGCGTTGCACCAGCCCGGCTTCAACCGCCTGATACATCCCGCCGGCAGCGTCGATGCGCGCCATGACCGCCTCGATGCGCTCTTCCATTTCGTTGGTCAGTGCCTCGATGTAGTACGAGCCGCCCAGCGGATCGATCACGTCGGTGAGGTGGGCTTCTTCCTTGAGGATGTTCTGGGTGGCGACGGCGATGCGCGCGCCGGCTTCGGTGGGGCAGCTGATGGCCTCATCGAAGGCGTCGGTATGCAGCGATTGCAAGCCGCCGAAGATGCCCGCCATGGCTTGCACGCTGACGCGGGAAATGTTGTTGAGCGGCTGCTGGCGGGTGAGGTCGGCGCCGGAAGTCTGGCCGTGGAACTTGAAGCGCCAGGAGCGGCTGTCCCTGGCGCCGAGCCGTTCGCGCGTGATCCTTGCCCAGATGCGGCGGCCGGCGCGGAACTTGGCGATTTCCTCGAAGAAGCTGATCGAGATGTCGAAAAAAAAGGTGAAGCGTGGCAGAAAATCGTCCGGGTGCATGCCGTGCGCGATGCAATCCTCGGCGTTCTGGATCGCCGCGCTGAGCGTGAACGCCATCGCCTCGGCCGGCGTGGCGCCAGCCTGCTGGGTGTGCTGGCCGACCACCGACATCGGGTTCCATTTCGGCAAATGCCTGACGCAGAATTCGATATGGTCGACCAGCAGCCGGCGCGCACCGGCATTGGCCAGCCGGTAGAACATGTGATTGGCGATGAAGTGCGACAGGTAATCGCTCTGGTTGGAAGTGCCGGCAATGGCTGACCAGGGCACCTGGCGCCGCTTTGCGGTGACGAGCAGAAAGGCCAGCAGGGTGAACGGCGTCGGATCGTTCATGGCACAGGAGATCTGCGCCAGATCGACGCCGGCCAGGGCCTGATCCATGTGATCGACATTGTTGATCACGGTGCCGCAGGTGCCGAGCAGTTCGACCGGCACTTCATCCATGTCGTAGCCGCGGAACACCGAGTTGCAGGGCAGCAGTGAAATCGCCGTGGCGCCTTGCTCAAGCAGATGCCGCAGGCGCTCGTTGTAATCCTGCGGCGTGCCCAGGCCGATCAACTGGCGCTGTGTCCAGGTGCGGCCGCGATGCATGGTCGGGTAGATGCCGCGAGTGAACGGCGCCTGGCCGGGGTAGCCGAGGTCGCGCTGGTAATCGGTGCCGTCGAGATCCTTGGGCGTGTAAAGGGGGCGCACGTCGATGCCGGAACGGTTATGCACGGCCGGTTCCGTGCCGATCTGCTGGCGGTATTCCTGGCTCCAGGTCTCTTCGGGAGACGAGCTTGCCAATGGGCTTTCGAAGGCCTTGTTCATGATCAGCCTGCCAGTTGATATTGCTGCTGAACCCGTTCCGCGGCCTGCCGGACGAAATCAACCACCTCGTCCATCGAACTGCCCGGATGAAACACTTTCGCCACGCCGGCATCGAGCAGCAGCGGTACTTCCTCATCCGGCACGATGCCGCCGACGATGACGCATTTGCCGCCGAGGCCAGCCGCGCGCAGGGCGCCCATGAGATGCGGCACGATCAGGTGGTCGGTGGCCAGCGAGGAGATGCCGATCACATCGACATCCTCTTCCCGGGCGATCTTCACGACCGCGGCGATCTCCTGCCAGGGTGGGGTATAGATCACTTCCATGCCGGCGTCGCGCAATGCCGCTGCCACGATCCGGCTGCCGCGGTCATGGCCGTCGAAGCCGATTTTGGTGACGAGCACCTTGGGGCGGAAAGTCATGCAGAGTCCTTGTGACGAATACAGAGTCAGGGATCGGGATGGCGCCGGCTGGTCACATACACCGTGCCGGTGAAGCTCGAAACCAGCGCACCGTCCTGCCGCGTCACGTCGGCGCGATACACGGCGAGCTTGCTGTTGCGCGAGACCTCCTGGCAGACGGTGGTGAGGATGTCGCCGGCAGCTACCGAGACCTGGTAGGTGATGTGCGCATCGATGCCTGCGGCGACCGGGCCGTAGGAATTCGCTGCGAGACCGAAGGCGGTGTCCGCCAGCGTGAAGATCACGCCGCCGTGGCAGATGTTCATGAAATTCAGGTGGTGCGGTTCGATCTTCAGGCGCAGCGTGGCCTGCCCGGCTTCCGTGGCGACGCATTCGATGCCCATGCCGACGACGAAGGCATCGAGGCCGGCCAGCCGTTTGGCGCGATTTGCGGGAGTTTCGTGCTTCATGGTTGCTTACATGCTGCGGCGATACTGCCCGCCGACCTCGAACAGGGCGCTGCTGATCTGTCCCAGCGAGCAGACGCGCACGGCGTCGATGAGCACCTCGAAGACATTGCCGTTGTCGATCACGGTCTGCTTGAGGCGCGCCAGCATCGGGCCTGAAGCTTCCTTGTTGCGGTTCTGGAAATCGCGCAGGCGCTGCAACTGCGATTGCTTCTCCTCCTCGCTCGAGCGTGCCAGTTCGATTTCGATCTGCGCATCGCCCTTGGGATTGCGGAAGGTGTTCACGCCTATGATGGGATAGGAGCCGTCGTGCTTCTTGTGTTCATAATAGAGCGACTCCTCCTGGATCTTGCCGCGCTGGTAGCCGGTTTCCATCGCGCCGAGCACGCCGCCGCGCTCGGCGATCGCCTCGAATTCCTTGAGCACGGCTTCTTCGACGAGGTCGGTGAGTTCTTCGACGATGAAGGAACCCTGGTTGGGGTTCTCGTTTTTCGCCAGGCCCCACTCGCGGTTGATGATGAGCTGGATCGCCATGGCGCGCCGCACCGACTCGTCGGTGGGTGTGGTGATCGCTTCGTCGTAGGCGTTGGTGTGCAGGCTGTTGCAGTTGTCATAGATGGCGATCAGCGCCTGCAGCGTGGTGCGGATGTCGTTGAAGGCCATCTCCTGCGCGTGCAGGCTGCGCCCGGAAGTCTGGATGTGGTATTTCAGTTTTTGCGAGCGTTCGTTGGCGCCGTATTTGTTCTTCATCGCCACCGCCCAGATCCGCCGCGCCACCCTCCCGATCACCGTGTATTCAGGGTCCATGCCGTTGCTGAAGAAGAAGCTGAGATTGGGCGCGAAATCGTCGATGTGCATGCCGCGCGCCAGGTAAGCCTCGACATAGGTGAAGCCGTTGGCCAGCGTGAACGCCAGTTGCGAGATCGGGTTGGCGCCAGCTTCGGCGATGTGATAGCCGGAGATCGACACCGAGTAGAAATTCTTGACGTTGTGGTGGACGAAGTACTCCTGGATGTCGCCCATCATTTTCAGCGCGAACTCGGTCGAGAAGATGCAGGTGTTCTGGCCCTGGTCCTCCTTGAGGATGTCGGCCTGCACCGTGCCGCGCACGCTCGAGAGCGTCCAGGCACGGATCTTCTGCGCTTCGTCCTCGGTTGGCTCGCGACCGTTGTCGGCCTTGAACTTGTCGGTCTGCTGGGCGATCGCGGTATTGAAGAACATCGCCAGGATCATCGGCGCCGGCCCGTTGATGGTCATCGACACCGAAGTGGTCGGTGCGCACAGGTCGAAGCCGGAATACAGCACCTGCATGTCGTCGAGCGTGGCGATCGACACGCCCGAATTGCCGACCTTGCCATAAATGTCGGGGCGCTCGTCCGGATCGCAGCCATACAGCGTCACCGAATCGAAGGCGGTGGACAGGCGCTTGGCCGGCAGGCCTTCGGAGACGCGCTTGAAGCGCCGGTTGGTGCGGAAGGCGTCGCCTTCGCCGGCGAACATGCGCGTCGGATCCTCGTTTTCGCGCTTGAAGGCGAACACACCGGCGGTGAACGGGAAACTGCCGGGCAGGTTTTCCTGCAGCAGGAAACGCAGGATCTCGCCGTCGTCCTCGAAGCGCGGCAGGGAGACCTTGCGGATCTGCGTGCCGCACAGCGAAGTGGTGGTCAGCGCGGAGCGGATCTCCTGGTCGCGGATTTTCACCACGTATTCGCTTTGCGCGTAGAGCTCGACGGTCTTCGGCCACATCTCGAGCAATTTCTTGGAGCGTGCATCGAGCTGGCCGTCTTTCCAGGCAATCAAGTCACGCAGCTGAGCGTCAAATTCCTCGGTAAGTTTGCCGCAATCCTTGAAGATGGCCTGGGAGGTTTTCAGCGCCTGGCGCTCCCGCGCCAGCGTGGCCTGCTGCTTCGTCTGCTGGTGGTAGCCGCGCAGTGTCGCGGCGATCTCTGCCAGGTAACGCACACGTGCGGTTGGCACGATGGCACGCGAGACGGAGGAGTGCTTGACCTTGACCACCGGCAGCGCACCCGCAGTCGTCTTGAGACCGAGCGCCTGCAGCCGTGGCAGCAGCGCCTGATACAGGGCAGTGACGCCGTCGTCGTTGAAGCGCGCCGCCATGGTGCCGAACACCGGCATCGCGTCGGCGGCTTCGGTGAAGCGCTCGCGGTTGCGCTGGTACTGCTTGGCGACGTCGCGCAGCGCGTCCTCGGCGCCCTTGCGGTCGAACTTGTTGATCGCGACGAAGTCGGCAAAGTCGAGCATGTCGATTTTTTCGAGCTGGCTTGCCGCCCCGAATTCCGGCGTCATGACATACAAGGAGCAATCGACCAGCGGCACGATTGCCGCGTTGCCCTGGCCGATGCCGGAGGTTTCGACCAGCACCAGGTCGAAGCCGGAGAGCTTGCAGGCGGCAATCACCTCGGGCAGCGCGGCGGAGACTTCCGAACCGGCGTCGCGCGTCGCCAGCGAGCGCATGAAGATGTTGGGGTGCTCGATGGCGTTCATGCGGATGCGGTCGCCGAGCAGGGCGCCGCCGCTGCGCTTGCGCGAGGGGTCGATGGAGATGATGGCGATCTTGAGTTGATCGTTCTGATCGAGGCGGAAACGCCGTACCAGTTCGTCGGTCAGCGAACTCTTGCCGGCGCCGCCGGTGCCGGTGATGCCCAGCGTCGGTGTCTTGGCACGTGCCGCGGCGTCGAGCAATTGCTGCTTGAGCGGGGCGGGATAAGTGCCGTTTTCCAGGGCCGTGATGATGCGCGCCAGCTGGCGTCGATCACCACTGTTGAGGGCTTCCAGAACTTTTTCGGCCGGTGGCGCCAGCGGGGACAGGTCGACGTCGGCTGCGTGCACCACCTGGTTGATCATGCCCTGCAGCCCCATGGTCTGACCATCCTCGGGAGAGAAGATGCGCGTTACGCCATAGTCGTGCAATTCCTGTATTTCCGTCGGCACGATCACCCCGCCGCCGCCGCCGAACACCTTGATATTTTCTCCGCCTTGGGCGTGCAGCAGATCCAGCATGTACTTGAAGAATTCGACGTGGCCGCCCTGGTAGGAGGTGATGGCGATGCCCTGCACATCCTCCTGCAGGGCGGCGTTAACGATCTCGCCGACCGAGCGGTTGTGCCCCAGGTGGATCACTTCGGCGCCGGTGGCCTGCATGATCCGGCGCATGATGTTGATCGAGGCGTCATGTCCGTCGAACAGCGAGGCGGCGGTGACGAAACGGACCTTGTGCCGCGGCTTGTAGGAAGCCGGCTTGGCGGCAGCTTGTACAGCAGGTTTGGGAACTGAGTTGGCAACTGAGCTGAGATCGGTCATGGCAGTGGCTCCTGCAGAGGATTCGCTATCTTAGGCAGTTATGCGTTGCTGCGCCATGCTGCGGAATGTCGCATACTATGCATAAATTGCCAAATTATTCGAAACAATATGCCCGCTGCGAAATCTACCCGCCACCACGCCACAGTCGCTATCGGCTTTGTCGGTGGGATGTTGTCCGGCCTTTCACGGAATCATCGCAGTCCGCGGGAAATGCTCGAATGTGCAGGAATTGCCAGCCAGGTCATCAAAGAAAAAGCTGCGCGGATTCCGATTGCCCGCTTTGCCGCGCTTTATCGGCTGGTCAACGAGCAACTCGACGACGAGGGCTTCGGTTTGTTTTCGCGGCCGTTGCGACCCGGCTATTTCGAGTTCATGTGCCGCAGCGCCTTGAGTGCCGCGACCCTCGATGAAGCGCTGCAGCGCATCCTGCGCTACCAGAACATCGTCATGGACGATTTTGTCGTCAAGCTGGAAAAAACGCCCGACGCTGCCCTGCTCACCATCATCCAGGTGCAGACCCTGGCGGTGAATCAGGCCGGCCGGGTGTTCGCCATCGAATGGCTGCTGCGCGTGATTCATGGCCTTGCGACCTGGCTGGTGGCGCGTCCCGTGGCGCTGGATCAGGTGGCTTTCCCCTATCCGCCGCCCGTCCATGCGGCCGAATACGAGCTGGTGTTTGCGCCGCGCTGCAGCTTCGATGCGCCGCAACTTACGGCGCGCTTTGCGCTGGAAGCCTTGAACTTGCCGGTGCGGCGCGACGATGCGGCCTTGCGTCTGTTTTTGGTGGATGCGCCGGCCAGCATCACCACGCTCTACCGGCGCGAACGCGTGCTGTCCACGCGGGTGCGCGATGCGCTGCGCAGCGCTCTGCCCGAGCATCGCCCGCTGCCCGAGATCGCCCGCGCCCTGTTTCTGTCGCCACGCAGCCTGCATCGGCGCCTAGCGGAGGAGGGCACCAGCTTCCAGGCCATCAAGGACGCTCTGCGGCGCGATCTGGCCAGCGAATGGCTGAGCAAGACCCAGCGTCCCTTGAGCCGCATCGCCGCCGATCTGGGTTTCGCCGACGCTTCGGCGTTCTACCGCGCCTTCAATACCTGGACCGGAGAGGGGCCAAGGCAATACAGGCAGCGTGCGATCCTCCCTGCCCAGATTGAACCCTGATTTGCCCGGCAACGCGCGTGGGTTGATAATTGCGCCACGGAGATCCTCAGGAGTCAGGAATGAAGGTTTACTCGGCCGTAATCGAACGATGCCCGCAAACAAAGCTGTTCGTTGGTTTTGTTCCGGGATTTCCGGGCGCCCATTCCCAGGGTGAGACCTTGGATGAATTGAATCACAACCTTCAGGAAGCCATAGAGATGCTATTGGAGGACGGCGAACCGGTAATGGAATCGGAGTTTGTCGGCATTCAGAATGTCGCTATCGCCTGAGACATGGGGAACACGCCAGTCCTCAAGCCCGAGGAGGTTGTCGCTATTCTGATCAGGCTAGGCTTTGTCGAGGTGCGTCAAAGAGGGTCTCACAAACAATTTCGGAATAATTCAGGGAGTTGCACCACCGTTCCGTTCCATCCAGGTCGCGATATATCTCCGATCCTGCTCCGGCAAATAGCCAAGGATATTGGAATTCCGCTCAACGAATTCCTTGGATACCGTTAGCTGACTGCTCGACTGCGCTTCCTCTAGGTTCCATCGACAATATCCTGGTAGTCCTCGTCCGAGAGGCCGAAGTGCCTGAGCACGGCGCCCTCGAATTTGTTCCACTCGGTGTCTTCGCCATTGCGGGCACTGAGGTGATGCACGTGTTCGGCCAGATGGCCGATGGCGATGAAGTCGAGCATGTGGTCGCCATGTTTGGCCAATTCGAACACGTCGGTTTCATGATGCCGCAGGACCGCCTGGCAAAGGTCGCCGGGCAGGTTCCAGGAGCGCGTCAGAAAATAGCCGACCGCCGCGTGGCTGGTGCCGACGCGAGCTTCCTCGCAGGCGGTGAAGGATTCCTCGATGCTGCTGTTGGCGGCGATCAGCGCTTCCTTGTATTGCGGAAAATGGTTGAGCAGCAAGGGAATGCCGCAGTTGTGAAACAGGCCGTAGCTGTAGGCTTCATCGGCGGCAATGCCGTGCAGTCTCTTGGCGATGCGGGCGCAGAGCAGGGCGACTTTTTCGGCGGAATCCCAAAAGCGCTCGAGCGACGCTGTCGACTTGCCTCCGCTCAGGTTGCGCATCACCAGCGCAGTGGCGATGCTGGTCACCTGCTTCAAGCCCAGCAGGTGCAAGGCTTGCGGCACGCTCGCCAGTTTGCGGTCGAGGCCGAAGGCCGCTGAATTAACGGCCTTGATCATCGCCGCGGAAAGACCGACATCGGCGGCGATCAATTTGGCGATGCGCTGAAAGTTCGGATCCTCCTTGGTCTTCTCCTCCATCAGCGCCGTGACGACTTCCGGCCGCGGAGGGATCTGCAAAGAGCCGAAGGACAAAGTGCCTGAGTTGCTGTCTTGCATTGGGTTCCTCTCCGGCCTGAAGGTTGACCTAAATCAATCCGTCGGCACACCCCCTCATTGAGAATCGCGGGCTATTATATAGGGCGTGTCCGTTGTCCGGGAAAGACCGTGCCACAACGGGGCTCCAAGCGTAGTGATAACCGCGGGTGAAAATCTTATGAAGCGATTGCGGCAGATCTTGTTGGGCTGGATGATGATTGGCGCATGGATGGCAGCGGGTTCGGCATGGTCCGCCGACGACGAGGCCAAGGATCTCGTGCTCAGAGGCGACTCTCGCTGTACCGCCTGCCACGAACCCGGTGAATTCCCACAACTGTTCCCGATCGGCAAGACCCGCCACGGCACGATGGCCGATGCGCGCACGCCGAGCTGCACCAATTGCCACGGCGAAACGCAGAAGCACAGCGAAGGCCAGGGCACGCCGGACATCACTTATGGTCACCAGACCGAAGCCGGGGTAAAGAATGGCGCCTGTCTCGGTTGCCACAAACGCGACGCAAAGCGCTCCCACTGGGAGGGCAGCACCCACCAGGCGCGCAATGTCGCCTGCACTTCCTGCCACAAAATCCACTCGGCAACCGACCCTGTGCGCGACAAGCGAACCCAGGCGGAAGTCTGCTACAAGTGCCACAAGGAGCAGCGCGCCCAGGCCAGCCGTCCCTCGCATCATCCCGTGCCGGAAGGCAAGATGGGCTGTTCGGATTGCCACAACGTGCATGGTTCAGTCGGACCGAAGCTGATGAAGCGCGACAGCGTGGTCGAGACCTGCTACACCTGCCACATGGAGAAGCGCGGCCCCTTCGTGCATAGCCACGAACCGGTCAATGACGACTGCACGCACTGCCACAACCCGCATGGCACCACCGCGGAAAGCATGCTCAAGGTGCGTCCGCCCTTCCTCTGCCACCAGTGCCACACACCGCACGTGCCCGCCCAGGCCTCGCTGTATGGCCAGCTGCCGACGCCCAACAGCATCGGCTGGAATGGCGCTTCGGTGGTGCAGGGACGCGGTTGCCTGAATTGCCATACCCAGATTCATGGCAGCAACAATCCGAGTGCGACCAATCCCACACCGCAATTCCTGTTCCGTTGAGATCGGGGAACTATCGACATGAGCGACATGAAACCAGCCAACCAAACTTTCGCTTTCAGCCAGACCCTGCTGGCGCTTTCCCTGCTGGCGGCGTTCGCCCCGGCCCAGGCCGAAGATGATCCCGACCTGCTGCCGCGGCTCAGCAAACCGGAAAGCACCTACAGCATCGGCGTGGCCGGCGTCAGCGGCGACAACAATGATCGCTCGATCTTCGGCCAATACAATGGCATGCGCAAGGACGGCGGCTACCTGATCCTTGATCTCGATTTCATCCAGCGCGATGAGAAAACCGGCACCTGGACCATCCTCCAGGGGCGCAACCTGGGCCTCGACAACCGGGAACTCAACGCCACCTACTGGAAGCAGGGCGACTGGAAAGTTTCCGCGGAGTACAACGAACTCACGCGCCGCGATCCGCGCACCATCAACACCAGCCTGCAGAATGCCGGCAGCGTGGCGCCCGTCGTCGCCAGCCTGGCTGCGCCGGGCACCGGAGGCCAGCTCAATCTCGACCTGCAGCGCAAGGGCGTCACCCTCAGCGCGGAAAAATGGCTCACGCCCAACCTGCAGCTGGAAGCCAGCTTCAAGCACGAAGACAAGGATGGTGCGCGCATGTTCGGTCGCGGCATTGCCTGCGGTGCCTTTGCCGCCCTGCGCAATGCCTGCGGCGCGGCGACCGGAACCTTGCTGGCCAACACCAATACGGCGTTCCTGATGCTGCCCGAGCCGGTCAATTCGACCACCAAGCAGTTTGAGGCCAAGCTGAATTTCACCGGCGAAAAATTCCTGCTGAGCGGCGGCTACTACGGCTCGTTCTACACCAATGCCAACGGTTCCTTGAATCCCGTGGTGAATGGCAGCCTGTGGAATTCGAATGGCTCAATATTCGGCGCGCCGAGCATGACTCTGCAAGGTTTCCTGCAGCAGCCGATGGCTTTGCCGCCGGACAACCAGGCGCACCAGTTCTATCTCTCGGGCAACTATGCGCTCGCCCCGACCACCCGCGCCACCTTCAAGCTCGCCTACACCCATGCCACGCAGGATCGCGACTACGCCGCGACCGGCATGACGGGAGGTCCGGCAGGTCTCAGCAACCTCGGCGGCGAAGTGAATACCACGCTGGCCCAGTTCGGCCTCACCGCACGTCCGATCGACAAGCTCTCAGTGCTCGCCAACGTGCGCTATGAAAACAAGGACGACGAGACGCCGCTGGCCTTGTATAACCTGACCGGTCTCGCGAGCAATCCGGCAAGCTTCTACACCAACACGCGCTTCTCCTCGAAGAAGCTCACGGGCAAGGCCGAGGCGAGCTACCCGTTGCCGGAAAATTTCCGCGCCACGGTGGGCGTGGATTACCAGAAGATCGAGCGTGATCGCCCGGTCGTGACCACCATCCTCGACGGCATGACCGGCCTGCGTGAAGACACGCGCGAAGAGGGCTACCGCATCGAACTGCGCCGTACCATGTCGGAGACTTTCAACGCCGGCATCAGCTATGTTTCCTCCGAGCGTGACGGCTCGCGGTGGTTGAGCCTGGTGCCGGGCGCGGGTTTCCCCGCAGTGGCCGAGAACACCATCTACAACCGCTATGGTTCCTTCCCGATGTTCCTGGAAGACCGGAACCGCGACAAGGTCAGGATCACCGCCGACTGGACTCCGATCGAGGCGCTCTCGCTGCAGTTCCTCATCGAGGACGGCAAGGACACCTACACCGGCCCGACCGAAAAAGGCTTGCGCGACACCAGCATGAAGTCCTGGGGCGTCGATGCCGCCTGGAAGATTTCCGATGCCTGGAAAGTCACCGGCTACTGGAACCAGGGCAAGCAGATGGTGCATATCGACCACAGCACCGGCTACCTCGCCGAACTGGAGAACCTCAACACCACCCTGGGTCTCGGCGTGAATGGCAAGCCGCTGGCCATGCTTGAAGTCGGCGCGGATCTGGCCTACCTCAGCGACAACAACCGCTATCAGCAAAACATGAGTAATGGCAGCGCCGTGGCCGCCGGTGGCTTGCCGGATGTCAGGTACCGCCAGACCACGTTCAAGTTCTTCGGCAAGTACGCCCTGCAGAAAAACACCGATGTGCGCGTCGACCTCATCCACCAGCGCGCCAAGCTGGATGAATGGACCTGGGGCTACAACGGCATCCCTTTCGCCTATTCCGACAACAGCAGCGTCACCCTGCAGCCGAAGCAGAACGTGACCTATCTCGGGGCGACGTATATCTATCGGATGAGGTAAGTATGCGAAGAATTGGCTGCCGCAAAGAACGTCCCGTTACATTTTTCGCGTCTGCAGAGCTGTTGCGGGAAGGAACTCGCTTCAACGACTCAGTTCATTGCCTTCCAACCGGCAAATGGACTTGCATTCCGAAAGGCGTTTACCGATTCAAAACCCACGCAGAAGCCAATCGCCACGAACTTGACTGCGTCATAGAGAATGTAGCCCAGGCCGCTCTGAGAAGCTCCTGATGCAAGAGTACAGCCGGCCGGCCACGCTGGACGACCTCAAAACTCTGATTGCTTCCTTGAATCTGCAGGGAGCCGATTACCTCCTGATCGGAGGTTACGCCCTCTTTGCCCATGGCTATCACAGGGCGACGACGGATATCGACGTTCTTGTGCCCGCGACGCGGCAGGCTGGCGAGAAGGTCAGGGAAGCCCTGATGGTGCTGCCCGACCAAGCAGCCAAGGACATTGAACCAGCATGGTTTGAGGAAGGCGAAAACATACGCGTAGCGGATGCATTCGTGGTCGACATCATGCTCAACGCATGCGGTGAAACCTACGAGACCTTGAAACGGTTCGCCGAAACGTTCGATCTGGATGGCCTGCCGATTTGTACCGTCAATCTGGAAGGGCTACTGCGCACCAAGCAGGCTATGCGAGATAAGGATGTGGCCGACCGGATCGTCTTGGAACGGGCGCTGAAATCGTTCCAAGACCGGTCCGGGGAATAAAGAGACAGATGGATTAAAACATCGGCCCCGTGGTGTGTTATGCCTACTCCTTCGCGACCACCACCTGATTGACGAAGGAGATCAGCGGAAAATCGCGATTCAGGGTCTTGCTGTGAAAGTTGGTCATCAACATGCCGTCATCGAAGCGCACCACATCGCCCTTTTTCGCGGTCACCGTGGGGCCGGCAATCCAGAGGGTCTTCTTGTCCTGTGCCACCTCCAGATAGGTATAGGAGGGCACGTTGATGACGTTGAGCACCTTGCCCTTTTGCGGCAACTGCGGTGCAGGCGCCGCTTGCCCCGGCTTTTTCGCGTCCATGGCCGGGTGACCAGGTGGAACATCGGCGGCGGTTGCGGCGAAGGAACAGAGGGTCAGAACCAGCAGGACGGTATGGCGTTTCATGGGAGGTCTCTTGGCATCGATTAGGGAACGCGGATTATAACCAGTTCGCTGTTGCCGACTCTTGGCATACCCTTACTTTCGACTTGGCTATTTAGTTCCCACTTTTGGGACGAATCCTCCTGAATAGCAACGAGCATTGACCTAAATCAAGCCTCAGCAAGGTCGCCCGCGTGAGAATCGCGACCAAATATCTGCCGCAGCCAGCAGGCGGCAAGTTTTTCGGGTAAACGGGCAGATCGGTCATTTTCTCGGTAACAGGAATAGCGCCAAGGGGAAGAGTTTTGAAGTTGCTGTGATTGAGTTTTTTCTTTGTGGGGAATTTAAAGGAGATGGGCATGCATACGCAAAGTAGCAAATGGAGTAGGTGGTCAATGTTGGCGACCACGCTCGCAGCCGCTGCGTTCTTGTTGCAGGGTTGCGGCGGGTCGGATGGGGCGGCGGGTCCGGCGGGAGCCGCAGGTGCCACTGGTGCCACTGGTGCGGCAGGCCCTGACGCCAAGGCGACTGTCAAGCTTGCCAATCTGACTCCTGAACAGTGGGCGGATCTCGCCCCCATGGCGCATGTGACCAAGGTCACCATCAGCAGTCCGCCGGTGGTTGAATTCAAGGTCATGGATGCCAACGGCAACCCAGTGCTGGGCCTGGCGGACAACACCTCCAAGAGCGCGACGGCGACGGTCAGGGGTTATACCAACATCACCTTTGGCCTGGCCAAGCTGGTCCCGGGCAGCAATGGCAGCCCGAGCAAGTGGGTGAACTATGCGGTGTTTGCCGCGCCGACCGTGGCACAGAAGGCGGGAACGGTGGCAGCGAGCGCGTCCTGCGATTCGACGACCGCGCCGACCTGGTGCGCGACGCGTCCGACCGCCGACAACCAGGGCACCTTGGTTGACAATGGCGATGGCAGCTACAAATACACTTTCCTGCGCGACATCACCAAGGCCAAGGAGATTGTTGCCTCGCTCAAGGATGCCGCCGACGGTTCCTACAAGAACGTCGATGCGGGCGACCTGACCTATGACCCGAACCTGACCCACCGGCTGGTGGTCCAGATCTACGGCAATGCGCGCGGCACGGGCAGCAACACGGCCGATGGCGTCACAGTGGTTCCCGGCGTGGCGATGAAGGATCCGGCGAATGCCGTGTATGACTTCATCCCGGCGACGGGCATGGCCGTAGCAGCGACCGATACCCAGCGCAACATCGTCGATACCGCCAACTGCAACGAATGCCACGGCAAGCTGAATGCGCTCGGGTTCCATGGCGGTGGCCGCAACGAAGTTAAATACTGTGTGGTCTGCCACACCGACCAGCGCAAGTACGGCACGAAGGAAGCGACCACGACGGCGACGGGCTATTCCGGCTCCACCAGCCGCATCAACGGCCTGGCCGTGGGCGACCTCCCGGCCTTCATCCATCGCTTGCACATGGGCGAAGAACTGACCAAGACCGGATACAACTACGCCAATGTTCTGTTCAACGATGTGGTTTATCCGATCTACATTGGTGGCGGCGGAGTGCGGCTGTGCAGCAAGTGCCACACCAAGACGGCAACGGCGCCGCAGGGCGACAACTGGAATGCCGTGCCGAGCCGGATGGCATGCGGTGCCTGCCATGACGGCATCGACTTTGCCACGGGCACGGGTACCACGGTGGCCGGTGCCACCACTGGTCACCAGGGCGGCGCCAAGGCCGACGACAAGCTCTGCACGACATGCCACACCGCAGATGCCATCAAGACCTACCACCTGGCCGAAAACGCCACGACGCACAACCCTACGGTGCCAGTCGGCCTGAAGAATTTCACCTATGAAATCGCTTCCGCCACAGTGAATTCAACGACCAATGCCGTATCGGTGAAGTTCCGCATCAAGGCCGATGGCACGGCAGTGACCCTGAAGGCTCCGGCGGCTGCCATGGCCAATTCCCTGGATGGCTTCACCGGCGGCCCGAGTTTCCTGCTGGCCTACACCTTGCCGCAGGACGGAGTGACCACCCCGGTCGATTACAACAACCTGGGTCGCACCAACGCCCAGCCGATCAGCGTCTCTCTGGCCAATTTGCTTGACTCCAACCGGACTGCCACGACGGGTACCTTGTCGGCGCGCGATGCGGACGGGTACTACACCGCCAGCATCGTCGGATCGAGCGTGGTCTTCCCTGCCGGCGCGAAGATGCGCACCGTGGCTCTGCAGGGATACTTCACCCAGGTTTCGCCGGCCGCCGCACGTCATACCATCTCCGTCGTCAAGTCTGTAACGGGCGATGCAGTGCGGCGCGTTGTGGTCGATCCCGCCAAGTGCGGCAACTGTCATGAATGGTTCGAAGGGCACGGTGGCAATCGTGTCTATGAAACCCAGGTTTGCGTCACTTGCCATAACCCGGGTATCAACTCCACCGGTCGCGGCATTTCGGACGCCGCACTCGCTGCCTACACCTTCTCGGCGGCTGACACTGCCAAACTGGCGCTATGGGGATTCGACAAGACCCTGCCGAACGCCGCATTGAACTTCCCGGTGACGACCAACAACTTCAAGGACATGATCCACGGCATCCATGCCGGCGCGGACCGCACCACGCCGTTTGTTGATGCGCGCGACCGGACCCCCTCGGCGATCACCCTGCTTGACATGTCGAAAGCGCATTTCCCGAACATCCTCAGCAATTGCGAGGCTTGCCACAAACCGGGAACCTACAGCAGCGCGCCAGCCAACACCCTGGCATCGACCTATGAGTACAACAACGGCACCGTGCCAATGACCCCGGCGGCCTACAAGCTGTCCTTCGTCCAGCCGAATGCCACGGACAAGGTCACCACGCCGTTCGCTGCGGCTTGCGTCAGTTGCCATGACTCGGCGGTCGCACAAGCGCACATCGGTTTGAACGGCGGACAGATCAAGGTCAATCGCAGCGCGCTCAACTTCAGCGGCGAACAATGTGCCTTGTGCCATGCCGCCGGCAAGGACTTCGATCCGGTCAAGGTGCATGCAAACCTGAAATAGCCTATTCCCCGGGTACGGAACAACGTCCCCGGGCTGCAATACCTGAAACCGTCAATAACCCGGATGTGTCAAGCATCCGGGTTATTTTTTTGCGGAGAGTTCGGCTGGCAACAATTTACCCCTGTTCTTGTTGTTGGCAATTAGTTCCATTTTTCCTCGCCAATAACGCTCGAATCATTGTCGGTCTTGACCTAAATCAACTCTCTGAAGGCTCGTCGGCGTGAGAATCGCGAGCAATTGTATGGATAGATTTTGGCAGGATGCCTGGATGAATTTATCGCCGAGTCAGTTCCGGCGGCATGATGATGGATTTTTCAGGCGAGACAAGAGAAAGCAACAGGAAGTTTTGGTTTTGATGATGTGGTGTTTGAGTATATTTTATGACATTGGCAATATTAAAGGAGATGGGTATGCATACGCAAAGTAGCAAATGGAAAAGGTTGTCGCTGTTGGTGACAAGCTTGGCCGCCGCTGCGTTCTTGTTGCAAGGATGCGGTGGATCGGATGGAGACACGGGACCGGCCGGTCCGGCAGGCCCCACAGGCGCTACTGGCGCAACAGGTGCACCAGGCAAGGATCTGACCGCTGTAGTCAAGGTTGCCAACCTTACTGCGGACGAATGGGCAGATCTCAAGCCCCAGGTCACGGTGACAGGCGTCACCATATCCAGCCCACCCGTCGTCAACTTTACGGTGAAGGACGACAAGGGCAACGCTGTGGTTGGTCTGGGCAACACAAGCAAGTCCGCGACAGCGACGGTCTCGAGCTATCCCAACCTGGCCTTCGCGCTCGCCAAACTGGTTCCGGGCAGCAATGGCAGCCCCAGCAAATGGGTCAGCTACATTGTGACCACGGTGCCTTCCACCACGACCGCGGCGACCGCCACCCGTCCTTCCACGGACAACACCGGCACGCTGGTGGATAACGGCGACGGTTCGTACAAGTATACGTTCTATCGCGATATCACAGCCATCAAGGCCCAGGTTGCGGCGATGACCCTCACGGCGCCCAACGTCGCGGCTGATCTGGGTGATCTGACCTATGAGCCGAACCTGACCCACCGCTTGGTGGTCACGGTTTCCGGCAATGCGCGCGGCACCGGCAGCAATACCGCAGACGGCGTCACCGTGATAACCGGTGTGCCGATGAAGAACCCGTCGCACGGCTTTTATGATTTCATCCCGGCCACCGGCAAGGCTGTTGCGGCAACCGATACCCAGCGCGAGATCGTCAAGATTTCCGCCTGCTTCGAATGCCACACCAAGTTCACCTTCCATGGCGGCGGTCGTCAGGATACGAAGTACTGCGTGGTTTGCCATACCGACCAGCGCAAGTTCGGCAGGGCGGAGGCCACCACCACTGCCACCGGCTATTCAGGCAGCACCTACCTGGTAAATGGCCACACAATAGGCAACCTGCCCAACTTCGTGCACAAGCTCCACATGGGCGAAGAGTTGACGAAGACCGGCTACAATTATGCCAACGTGCTGTTCAATGAAATTCTTTATCCTCAGCCGATCACCAACTGCGTCAAGTGCCATTCCAATTCCACGGCGACCCCGCAGGGCGACAACTGGAAGAACGTGCCGAGCCGCCTGGTTTGTGGCGCCTGCCACGACGGCATCAACTTTGCCACGGGTCAGGGCACCACGCTCGCTGGCGAGACGCATGGCCACGTCGGCGGAGCCAAGGCCGACGACAAGCTCTGCATCATCTGCCATGATGCGACCAACATCCCGACTTACCACGTGACCGTCGATCCCACGGGTTCGAGCGGCCGCGCCGGCTATCCGGCGAATACCGCAACCAATGTTCCCACGCCGGGCTATCCTTCCGGCCAAGGTCCATCGATCCCCGTAACGTCGCAACTCGGCAATCTGCCGGCCGGCGTCTTCAAGATCGATTATGAAATCAGCAAGGTTACTGTCGCCGGTGCCGCCGGTGCCAAGAAAGCCAGCGTGATCTATCGCATCCTCAAGGACGGCAGCCCGGTGACCTTGAACAGCACAGGCTATCTGATCGACAACGTCGATGGCTCGCCCAGTATCTATGTGGCTTACGGTGTGCCTCAGGACGGCATCACGACCCCGGTCGATTGGAACGCCAGCATCAACGCCACGGTCAAGGATATTCGCGATGCCAAGAACGGTAATTCGCAGACCGGCCCCGACGCCAACGGCTGGTATACCGCGACGCTGGGTGCTATCGTCCCCGATGCCGCCGCCATGGTTACTGGTGCGATAGGCCTCAATTATCAGGGTTTCGTGCAGTTGGGACACGCCTCCTACCCCAATGGAATCAGGTTGCGCGAGCCGGCCTTCGTAATGAAGACCGCCGACGGCTACACCGCCCGCCGCAGCATCGTCACCGCCGCCAAGTGCAACAGTTGCCACGGCCAGTTGGGCGTCAAGCCCTCCTTCCACGGCGGCGCGCGTAATAACGGCGCAGGCTGTGCGATCTGCCATACGCCCAACAATGCCACTGGTCATGTCGGAGCTAACTACAGCTTTGGCGGTGGCTGGTCGGTCGCGGTAAAAAATCTGGTTCACAGCATTCACGCCTCGGCGAAACGGGAGAATGCATATACCTACGAGGCGACTGCTGACAACCTGACGGGTTTCCAGAAAGTCACCTATCCATCGGTCCTGAATAATTGCGAGCAATGCCACGTTCCTGGCAGCTATGACTTTAGCGCGACTGCCAACGCGGCAGCATTGCCCAATCTGCTTTGGACCACCGATGCCAGAGGCAACATGACCAATGATGCAACGACCAATCCGACCAACATTGCGTCGATTGGTTTGTCGCCCTGGGTAACGGCGCAGATCAACTACACGACCGACAATCTGGTGTCCTCGCCGGTGGCTTCCAGTTGTTTCGGCTGCCACGACAGCAAGGCTGCGGTTGCCCACATGCGGGGTAATGGCGGAACCATCGTTGCACTGGCTTCCAGCGTCGGCAATGGCGTCGCTCGCCCGGTTACGACGACCTCGCCGCCAACCAACGGTGCGTTCAAATTCACCGCGACAGAGTCCTGCATGGTTTGTCATGGTTCCGGCAAGGTTGCCGACATCAAGACAATGCACTTCACGTTCTAATCTTGCAAAGCGGGATCAGGTTACGGCCTGATCCCCGCTGAGGCGAATTTCCTGACCCGGTTGCGGCGACGCAACCGGGTCAGTTATTTTCGTCTATCCATTTATCTCAATTCTATCGGCCAGGAAATCGGCCAAATGGCATCTAAATCAATATCCCAATACACTCAGCAGCAGCAGATGGAACCTCTGATGCCGCAGCAAAGACTGGATGAACTCCTGGAGCGCGCGCGGGATGTGGTGGAGAAATCGCTGCGACTCAAGGCGGCACACACCCCGCAACCTATCCAGTTTGCGCGAACTGGTACGGGCGATGAACTCTTACTATTCGAACCGCATCGAGGGGCAAAGTACATACCCCAAAAATATTGAGCGCACCCTTCGTCTGGATTTTTCAGATAAGCCCGATATTGCTCGACTGCAACGCTTGGCCTTGGCACATTTCGAAGCCGAACATGAGCTCGAGCAATTGGTCGAGGCAGGAGAGGTTGCGCTATAAACAGCCTTCCTGCAGAAGGCCCATGCGGCGCTGTATGGGCACCTGTCCGCTGAAGACCGTGCATCGCCTGATGGCCAAGTGTTGTCCATCGACCCAAGGAATTGGTTCCAGTTATTTCCGGCTATCTTTCCGCAAAAACAATGAGGCTTGACGTACATCAAGCATTGGCGCTTGCGCTGGGATGAGAATCCCATGCTAAGCACCGGGTTAGCCCGTGTTGCTTGAGAGCTGTTATTTGGGGATGTTTAAAGGAGATGGGCATGCATACACAAAGTGGCAAATGGAAAGGGTGGTCGCTGTTGGCAACCACGCTGGTGACAGCCGCGTTCTTGTTACAAGGCTGCGGTGGTTCTGATGGCTCAGCGGGTCCGGCGGGTCCTGCGGGTGCGACAGGAGCGACGGGTGCCACAGGAGCGCCAGGCAAGGACCTGACCAATACGGTAAGCATTCCCAGCAACTCGGGGACGGCTACGGATGCCTCCTCTGCCGCCTGGAAGGCACTTGCGCCCCAAGTTACGGTGACCGGCGTCACCATCGCCAGCGCACCGGTCGTCAAATTCACGGTCAAGGATGCCAACGGCAACCCGATCGTGGGTCTGGGCAACAAATCCCAAAGCGCCACCGCCTCGGTACCCGTCCTGACCAACATCGCCTTCACCCTGGCCAAACTGGTGCCCGGCAGCAATGGCGCCCCCAGCAAGTGGGTCAGCTATAACGTGCTGCGTCCGCCGACAGTTGCCGAAAAAGCCGGCACGGTTGCTGCGACGACGTCGTGCGATTCCACGACAGCGCCGACCTGGTGCGGCACCTACCCGACGACCGATACCCAAGGCACCCTGGTGGATAACGGCGATGGCAGCTATCAATATACCTTCTACCGCGATCCCAAGCAGGTCGCCACGCTGGCGGCGAAGCTGATCGATACCGCCAACGGCCTCAACAAGAAAGCCGACCTGGGCGACCTGACGTTCGACGCGAGCCTGACCCACCGCCTTGGCATCCAACTCGGCGGCAATGCTCCGGGCACCGGTTCCAACACGCCGAATGCCGTGACGGTGACGCCAGCCGTTGCGATGGTCAACACTGCGAATGTCGTGTACGACTTCAGGCCGGACGGTGGAGCAAAAAGCACGACCCGCGAAATCACCAAGATCGATGCCTGCGGCGGGTGTCATGAAGGACAAGTCCTGGCGCACGGCAGCCGCAAGGATCCCAACTATTGCGTGACCTGCCATACCGATCAGATCAAATACTCCTTCAGCATGGAAGCGCCGGCCACTGGCCTGACTCTGACGGGAGGCACGACCGGCACCACCGCGCAAAAACGTGCTGAGACGGCTGTCGTCGACGGTCGTGCCATCGGCAATTTCCCCAACTTCATCCACAAACTGCACATGGGCAGCCGGCTGATCAAACAGGGCTACAACTACAACGCCAATGGCGGCGCCATGATGTTCAACACCGTCAAATACCCGCAGGATGTGCTGAATTGCACCAAGTGCCATGACGGTTCAGCCAGCGCAGCCAACAAGACCGCTGATGGCGACAACTGGAAGAGCGTGCCCAGCCGCCTGGCTTGCGGCGCCTGCCACGACGGCATCAATTTCGCCACCGGCCAGGGCACCACGGCAGCCAAGGCGACCACGGGCCACATTGGCGGTGCCAAAGCCGACGATGCGCAATGCGTCCTGTGTCATGACGCCACGACCATCCCCGTCTATCACAGCGAGAAAATGCCTTCCACCGCCGATGCGGCGAAGCGCACCATGAGCGCAACCATCACCAAGGTGACGGTTGGCGCAACCGACGGCAGCGTCAATGTGACCTTCAAAGTCACGGATAACGGCGTAGCGGTCACCGACATGACCAAGTTCACCAAACCCTCGTTCGGGCTGGTCAAACTGGTTCCGGCAGCCAATGGGGAAGGCAGTCACTGGGTAAGCTATACCAGCCGTTTCCGCACCAAGTCGGCCACCATGGCGCCGGTACTGCAGGCTTCCAATGAAAATGCGGGCACGCTGACGGCCAATGCGGACGGCACTTTCAACTACAAGTTCGCCCTGCTCACGGCCAGTACCGAAGGTGACATCAGAACCGTCACCCATGCCCATAACGTGTCGACCATAGCTCCTTATGCGACAACGAATTGGACCGGCGCAGGCGCAACGATCGCCGGCACCGGCCTGAACGCAGTCGCGTATGAGCCCACCCTGACCCATCGTGTCGCGATGACCTTCCAGAAGGTTGGTACGACGAATGTGGACAATGCCACCAATGCCACCTTCGACTTTGTTCCCGCCGGCGGCACCGTGACCTCGACGCGCAATATCGTGACGATGAACAACTGCGCCACCTGTCATGCCGGAGGCAAACTGCATTCCGGCTATGCCACTGAGTATTGCGTCACTTGCCACAATCAGGGAACTTTCGACCCCTACACGGCCGAAACAGTCGATTTCCAGAGACTGGTCCACAAGGTGCACATGGGCGCTGATCTGCCCAGCGTCAAGGCCGGTGGCACTTACGTGATCAATGGCGCACATGATTACACTACCGCTGTTTTCCCGGGTAACCTCAAGAACTGCGCCAACGCCTGCCACAAGCAGACGGCCACCAAGGTCGGCAGTACCACCTTGCTTGAGAACCGTGCCAATTGGGAAACCACGCCGACCAGCCGTGCTTGCGGCGCTTGCCACGACAGTGCAACCGCATCGGCGCATATCGCCTCCCAGATCAACGCGGGCGTCGAGACCTGCGCGGTCTGTCACGCTCCAGGTGCCGTGGCTGCCGTGAAAGAGGTGCATAGCAAGTAATGTGGATGAGCGTATGGCGGGTGTTGCCTGTCCTACGCTCTGTACCAACAGCGATGAGCCACAAGGCAACGTGGCTTCCATCGCAGGACTTGACCAGCTAACCCGGGTGCGGTGACGTATCCGGGTTATCATTTGCAAGGTTTGCTTTTGATTTAACACTGTCGCGCGTCATAAGGAATCCCATGAAACGTCAAACCCTTTTTGTTACCCTGATCGCCAGTCTGCTGTTCTGCTTGGTTACCCCGTTATTTGCCGCGGACTACGTCCATGATTCCGCTGATGAGGGCACTCCCCCACGCAAGTCTAAGGCGGCGTCGAAGAAACCCAATCCGAAGATTGAGGCGAAGATGAAGGAAGCCGCCAAGATCAAGCTGACCGACATCAATGGTGCTTCGGCGGAAGAACTCAAGAAATTGCCCGGAATCACCGATACCGAAGCGAAGAAGATCATTGCTGGCCGCCCTTATGCCAGCAAGGCGCATCTGGTGACGCGCAACATCATCGCCAACGAAGTGTATGAAGGCCTCAAGAAACTCGTGATCGCCAAGCAGCCCAACAAGGATGCGAAGGACAACGCGGCCTTGTATGCGCCCAAGAGTGCACCGAAAAAATAGTTGCAGGGTTCCGCTCGTTTGAGGCGGAGTGAGACTGATTGGAAAGTGGGTAGGAAAAAATGAAATCTACGATGCTGCGGTTGGGACTAATGGCTGCGATGATCGCTTCTTTGGCTGCTTGCGGTGGCAGCGGAGGTGGCGGAGATGCCACTCCGGCGAGTGGTGGCGGCTCTAACGCCGGTGGTAATGTCACTGGCGCCGTCACGGCCCTTGCGGCCAAAGATCCGGCGAGCAGCAACACGGCGACAAATCCCAATGCCGCATTTCGACTGGTTCTGGATGCAGGCATGACGCCGCTTTCCGTGAGTAGTCCGCCGAAAGTGAACTTCGCGGTGATCGACGCGAATGGCAAGCATGTTCCCGGTTTGACTTTGTTCAACTCCGGCGGTGCAACCGCCGACCCGGCCTGCAGCGGCGGCAACGTCAAGTTCGCCATGGCGCAATTGCAGCCTGACGACACCTGGCGCAGCCTGATCTCGAACAAGCAGAATGTTCAACTGACCGGCAATGCAGCCAAGACCGATGTCATCTATGCTGCGCTGGACCCCGTGCAGACCGCCACCATCAGCAATCCGGCGACGATCGATGCGACGCATCCGCAACTCGTCGGCCTCCTCTCGGAAAATGCGACCGAAGGTTATTACACCTACAAGGCAGCCACCGATGTCACCAATCCCAAAGCGGCAACCACGGCGAATGCCGCTGCGGGTGTCACTGTGCTTACCAATGGCTATGCCGCAGTCAAAGACGGCGTGACGGTGCATCGCGCCGCGTTGCTGCTGTGCTATGTTGATCCGGTGACCAAGGCCACCGTCAAAGTCAATCCCTATTTTGACTTCACGATTGGCGCCGACGGCAAGGCGGTTCCGCTCAAGGATGCCGCAGGCAAGCTGACCGAAGCCAAAAAGGTCGTGGATCGCGCGGCCTGCAACGCCTGTCACCAGAATTTCGCTGCGCATGGCGGCGGACGCAACGAGCCGCAAGTCTGCGTGATGTGCCACAACCCGGGCAGCCAGGACTTCCACAACAATGGTGCGCAGGTCGACTTCAAGCTCATGGTGCATAAGTTTCACCGTGGCAAATTGCTGACCCAGGATTACGTGGTGCACAATTCCGTGGCGCGCAAAACGGATCCCGTGACCAAGGCAGTCTACGGCGTGACTTATCCCGGCGAAATCCGCAACTGCACCAAGTGCCATGACGGCTCGGCGAATGCCGCGGTGAAGACGGCGCAAGGCGACAACTGGAAGACCAAGCCGAGCAAGAATGCCTGCTTTGCCTGCCACGACAATTACAAGGTGGCCGGATCGAAATGGCAGGTGGCGCATGTCGGTTCAGGCGTGAGCCTCGCCGACCCGGATGCGAACCCCGACAGCCTTTGCGCGAGCTGCCACGCGCCGCTCAACGCCACGGTGAATGCGGCCAACGAGCACAAGGTACCTGAGTGGGTGATGGGTGAGAACTACCAGTACAACATCTGGAAGACCACGCTCAACGCCGATCGCACCGTGACGATCGAATATTCGGTGAGCAATCCCAAGGATGGCACGGATTACGACATCCTCGATTTCAGCCGTTACAGCTATGTCCTTTCGAATACCGCCGGTACCCTGAAGACCAAGACCTTCGTCTTCAGTGGCGCCATCTATGTCGGCTGGGGCACGGATGACTACACCAACACCGGAGCCATCGGCCGGCCATGGCAGTCCGCCTGCATCGTCTCGGGAACACCGACCAGCGCCAATACGACGGCATGCAGCACGGCGGGTCTGCCCCAGGCCAGCAACCAGGCAGCCCTCGATGCCACGGTCAAGGTGACCAACGGCTATGGTGGAACGCTGATTACGCGCGGCCAGCCGGTCGCACTGAGCCCGCTGTTCGATCCGACCATCAAGCGCGTCGGCACCAGCAATCGCTTCACGATCACGTCGACGCCCATCCCGGCTTCCGCGAGCGGTTCGGGTGTGGTCGCTTATGCGGGACGTGTCAGTCTGCAGAAGGATGCCAACACCAGCTACGCGATTCCCGTCAAGAATGTCGTCAGCTATTTCTCGCTTGACGACAAGCCGGTGGCAGCGCGGCGCGACGTGGTGGCCACAGCCAAGTGCGAGGTTTGCCATGACCGGTTCATCAAGAACCACGGGCACAACGGCTCGCGCAATACGCCGGAGGTCTGCGTGATCTGTCATAACGGCAACAATCCGCTCAACACGACGGTCAAGGCTGGCGTGGTGACTTATGCCGAAACCGCTCATTTCAAACGCTTCGTCCACATGGCGCATGAAGAACTGGCGCAGAACAACAAGAACTCGACCACATTGCTGGGACAGGGGATCAACTTCCCCGCGCAGGCGCTGAATACCGCCGTGTATGGCCAGCTCAAGAACTGCAATATGTGTCACGTGAATGACTCTTATCAGAAAGACTTGGGCGTGTCCGGCACCAGCGTGACGTATGCGGTCGATCTCAGCAAGGACAGTACCAACGCCCAGGTTACCGACAGCGATCCGTCGGACAACAAGGTGATCTCGCCCAAGGCCAGTGCCTGTTCGAGTTGCCATACTACGAGCGGTGCCAAGGATCACATGATCAGTGTCGGGGGTGCAGCGTTCGGTACCGCAACCCAGGCCGATCTTGCTGCCGGCAAGGTGAACGAGACCTGCAACAATTGCCACGCCGCCACGGCCACCATCCCGGTGAGCACCATGCACGGTTTGAAATAGGAATTACGGAGGGGGAGACAAAAAAGAGAGGGCCAGCAATGGCCCTCTCTTATTATGTGTTGCAGCACTTGCTTCCCGCACGACAGCAGCTTATCTTTCGCTTCGCCAACGGGAATACGGAGTTGATGGATTGCCTGGATTATCACTATGCTCGAAATGACCTCTATTACCAGATGAGTGAACTCCTGCGTCAATTCGTAAGATTTTTCGGTGTTGGCTCGATCTCGGCAATCGGGCATTTCGGCGTGCTGATCCTGCTGGTGCAGGTATTTGCCGTGGCACCGGTGCCGGCATCCGCAGCGGGCGCGCTGATCGGAGCGTGGATCAATTATGTCCTCAACTATCGCTACACTTTTCGCAGCGACAAGAAGCATAGCGAAGCGGTTTTCAAGTTTGCCATGGTGGCTCTGATCGGTTTGCTGCTGAATTCGCTGTTCATGTGGCTGGGCGTGGAGATACTTGCCATGCATTATTTGCTGAGCCAGGTCGTAACCACCGGCCTGGTTTTCATCTGGAATTTTGCTGCTAACCGATGTTGGACTTTTCGTGTAGCGGGTTCATCGTGATGCTGAAACTGTTGCTGACATTGTTTGCCATGCTGTTTTCCTGCAGCTCTTTCGCGGGGAGCATTTCCTTTCATCTCTCGCTGACCGGCACGACGCTCACACTGACTTCAAAAGGCGACAGTTCGGCGTTTTATCCCGAGGTGTTTCGCTTGCGGGCTGATGGACAGTGGGAACGCCTGGCGAGAACGTCTTCGGCGGCAAGTCCGGCCGAACTGATGCCAGGCGCGCAATTGGATTTGCGCTGGCCGCAATCACTCGATGGGCGGCCCCTGGAGAGCCTGCCGCCGCTTGAACAACTGCGACCGCTGATGGTGCGTTTCTTCGACCAGGCCGGGGTGAGCTTCGGGCAGATATCCTTCATGCAGGCACCGCTGATTGCCAACGAGACGCTCACTGCGCGCTACATGAATGGCGAACTGTCCGTTTCACCGCCACGCACCTCTGACATTCGTGCCACCTGGGTTATCTGGCCGCAGGAGGAGGGCATCGGTCCGATTCATCGGCAGGTGGTTTTCGAGCACATTCAGCCACCGGCCCGACGCATCGTGTGGCAAGCGGGCGCCAATCCGCTGCGGCTGTCCACCGGCGCCGCCGAACCCCTGGTCATGCTGTTGCACGAAACGCCGCAAGGCTTCAAGTTGCAGACGGTGTCGCGCGAAAACGGCGCGGGGCGCCAGCAGCGTACCGGCTGGCTTGACGCGCAGGCGTGGCTGTATGGCGCAGCGCTACTGGCTGTTGCGCTGGCTTTGCTGCTCCCGCTGGCGCAGTGGCTGCAGGCAAGACGCGGCAGGGCGGCGCGATGAATCGGCTGCGTTTACCGTGCTGGCCTGCCTGGCTCGGAGACTTGTTTTTCACCTTGTTGGCGGCAGGCCTGGTGGCCAGTACGCTGGGCATCGGTTTCCTGAATTCGCCTAATCTGCCCACTGGTGGCGATACGGCATCGCACCTGCTGTATGCCTGGCTCTATGCCGACGGGTTATTGTTTTCCGGCCAGGTCACACCGTGGATTCACGAGGTGTTTGGCGGCCTGCCCTTCCTCTCGTACTACTTCCCTCTGCCTTTCGTCGTGATGTCCCTGCTGTCGGTTCCGCTCGGGCTGGCGGCTGCCTTCAAGTGGGGCGCTTTTCTTGCGGCGATGCTGCTTCCCGGCGCGGTATTCGCTGCCAGCCGCCGCTGGCTGGAGATGTCCTGGCTGGCTGCGCTATGCGCGGCGCTCGGGGCGCTGTCTTTCCTGCTGCATGAGCAGAATTCGATCTGGGGCGGCAACCTGCTGTCCACGCTGGCGGGAGAATTCGCCTACAGCTACGGTCTCCTGTTTGCGGTGCTGGCGATGCTGGCCTGGAGCCGCGCGCTGCAGCGCGGCCACGGCTGGCTGCTGGCGGCGCTGCTGGAAGCGGCGAGCGGCTTTTCCCATGGCTTCCCGCTGCTGATTGTCGGCTTTTCCACCGCTTTCCTGCTGCTCGACGGCTACGTTTCGCGCCAGGATTTCCTGCGCAAACTGGGTCTGCTGCTGCGTGGCCATCTGCTGGCCTTCTGTCTGCTCGGGGGCTGGCTGTGGCCGATGCTGGAGATGCATGCACTGACCATTCCGAATGATGCGGCCTTCGCCATCACCGGCTGGCGCGATCTCCTGCCTGCGGCGCTATGGCCAGTCCTGGGAGGCGGGATTGCAGGCCTGCTCGCAATGGGATTTGCGGTGGTGCGGCAGAGCTGGCAGAGCGGACAGCTTCAGGCTCTGCGCTACTTCAGCGCAGCCGCCGGACTGGCGGCGGTGGCCTTCATCGCCGGCGATCAACTGGGACTCGCCGACATCCGGTTCTTTCCGCTGGTTTGGCTGCTCGGCGCCATCGTCTGCGGCTGGCTCTGCGGCCAGACGCTCTATGTTTTGGCGACAGTGCTCGGTCGCGCCGACCAGCGCATGATCCAAGTTGGTCGCAGCTTGTTTGCCGTCGCTGCTACTCTTGGATTGCTCGGCTGGCTCGGCCCGAGAATCCAGGCCGCGCCGGACTGGTCGCTGTGGAATCACTCGGGACTCGAAGCGAAACCCCAATGGCATAACCTCGCCAAACTTTTCCCCGCCATGCGCGGTGACATGTGGAGCCCGCGCCTGCTGTTCGAGCACGATCCGGCCAACAACGACATCGGCTCGACGCGCACGCTCGAAGCCTTGCCGCTGTTTCTCAACCATCGGCCGGTGCTGGAAGGGCTCTACATGGAGTCGGCGTTGCTCGGACCGGCGATTTATCAGTTGCAGTCGGAAGTTTCTGCGCGTCCCTCTTCCCCGCTGGTCAGATTTCCGAGCGGCAGCCTGGATGCCACATTTGCTGCACGCCACATGAATTTTCTTCATGCCGACAGCGTGCTGTTGCGCAGCGATGCCGCCAGAAAGGCGCTCATGGCGAGCGGCTTCTTCGACATCGCCGCCGAGTCAGCGCCCTTTGCCTTGTTGCGGCTCAAGAATTTCGACAGCCACCTGGCGGAAGTGGTGACCCAGCCGCTGCGGGTTCGTCCGACGCTGGACTGGATGCAGGATGCCTTTGCCTGGTTTCGCACGCGCAGCCGCTTCGAGGCCGACCTGCCGGTGTATTCCGACGAGCCCCTGGCGATTGCCGGCGGCGCCAGGACACCGGTGCGCGAAGTCAGCCTGTCGCGCAACGAGTTGGTGTTCGAGACGGAGGCGATCGGCCAGCCGCATCTGATCAAGTTCGCCTATCATCCGCGCTGGCATCTGCTTTCCCGGGGCAGCCTGTACATTGCCGGACCGGGATTCATGCTGGTAGTGCCGCAGGAGCGCGCGATTCGTTTGGCCTATGGGCATACCCGCGTCGGCTGGCTGGGAATGCTGGCTACCCTGCTGGCAGGCCTAACCGTGCTGTGGCTTGCGTGGCGGCGGCGTCAGGCACCGGTTCAATCCACAATCCCGACGGATATGCCAAAGCCATGGCAATGGAAGCGCAACATACCGGTGATGGCTGCATGGGGCCTGCTCGCTCTTGCCGGGATCTATTTCGCCCAGCGTTCGCCTGAGCGGGTGTATACCCAGGCCTGGGAATCGATGCGGGCCAAACAATATCAGGATGCCAGCGAGAAATTCTTGTTGGCCTACAACCTGCGTCGCCCTCCGGCGAAGAGGGAAGAGGCGCTGTTCTGGCTGGCCAAATCGAGCGAGTTGGGCGGAAAGCGCAGCGATGCAAAAACATATTATCGCGAGCTGTGCGATCATTACCACGGCTACTGGCTGCCGGAGAGTCTATACACCCTGGTTCTGCTCGAGCGTCTCGACCATCAGGCCGCCGTCGCAGAGTCTTACGCGCATCGGTTGCGCCAGGAATATCCCCACAACCCGTGGGCGCAGAAACTGGAAAAATTGAAATGACATGACTTCCGATCACACGCTTCCGGCAAAGCCTGAACTGAGCATCGTCGTTCCCGCTTTCAATGAGGCGGCGGGCATCAGCGCTTTCCTTGAACAACTGGCCGACGTGCTGCGCGGCTGCTGTCGCGCATATGAAATCTGGGTAATCGACGATGGCAGCCGCGATGCGACCTGGGCGCAGCTGCGTTCTGCGCAAGCGCAAATTGCCAATCTGCATGGCGTCAGGTTTACGCGCAATTTCGGCAAGGAGGCGGCCATCCTCGCCGGCCTGCGCCAGGCGAATGGCAACGCCGTGATCGTGATGGATGCCGACGGTCAGCACCCGCCCGCCCTGTTGCCGCAGATGCTGGCGCTGTGGCGCAGCGGCCAGGCGCAAATCGTCGCCGCGCAGAAAGTTGACAGGAATACGGACGGTTTGCTGGCGCGCCTCAACGCCTATTGCTTCAATGGACTCATGCGCGTGCTGACTGGGCTGGATCTTTCCGGGGCATCGGATTTTCGTTTGCTCGACCGGCGCGTAGTCGATGCACTCCTGGCATTTCCCGAGAGGGTGCGCTTCTTTCGCGGCATGACAGTGTGGACCGGATTCGTCACCAAACAACTTGGCTTCGAGGTCGCTCCCCGCATCGCCGGCAGCAGCCAGTGGAGCACCGCGCAGTTGACCCGGTTGGCCATCACGGCGATCACTTCCTTCAGTGCCAAGCCGCTCGGCATGATCTTCCGTCTCGGCTTGCTGGGCATGCTGGCTGCATTGCTGTTGCTGGTGCAGGCGCTCTATTCTTGGGTGACGGGCGTTGCCGTTTCCGGCTGGACTTCGCTGACCGTGGTGGTGCTGCTGTTCGGCTCTGCGACCCTGCTCAGCCTCGGCGTGCTGGGCGCCTACCTCGCCCAGATCTTTGACGAGATCAAGCGCAGACCCGAGTTTCTGATCCAGGAAAGCCTGGGTGATCAGGCGGAAAAGTAAATTACTGGGATGAAGTGCGGCGGAAGCGATAGCCCTTGTAACTGAAGATCATCCCGTCCGGCGTGATCTGCTCGAGCTTCAAGCCAGGTGCTGGCGACTCCTCTTCATGGACCATCCGGTCGTTGATGAAAACGAAGCGCGCCTTGGGTTTGCTCGAATAGGAATGCGCCAGGATGGCGAGCTTCGGCAGCTCTTGCTGGATCGCCGGCGGCAATTCCGCCATGTTGATCACGCCGGAATCTTTAGCTGCATCCATGACTGGGGCGCGTTCATCATGTTTCGCCGCGGCCACGACAACTGGCACGGCAGCCGGTGGCGCTGTTGCGGGGCTGGGCGTTACCGGCCTGGCTGGTGTTTCCGGTGGAACCGGAGCGCTCGCCGGGGCCGTTGCGACAGTCGCAGCAGCAGGCGCGGGCATAGCCACTGCAGGGGCCGCAGCCGGTGCTGTCGGAACCGGCGTTGCAGCGCGAACCGAAGCAGTTGCGGTTTCCCGCGGTTGCGCTGAAATTTCCGGTGCCCGGAGCGGGTCAGGCAAAGTCACCGGCGGACTCGGCGGCGGTGCAAATTTTTGCATGCCGGTTTCGGACGGCTTGTTCGGGTGGGCTTGCACAGTGGAAGCCACCGGTTCGGCCTGCCATTGATGCAGGCCGCCGATCAGGATGCCGGCGCAGAGCAGGACTGCAGCCAGGATGCCGTACCACAACAGTCCCGGCTGCCTGGTGCTCTCGGCCGGCAATTGCGCGCTCATCAACGTCGGCGTCGCGCTGCGGTGACGTTGCTGGTCGGATTTCCGGAGTGCGTCGAGGATGAAGGACATGGCTATTTGTCCTTAGGGTCGCGCAGCAATTTCGGTCCGCTTTGATCGGCGACGGTACTCAACCGCATCAGGGTCTGCGGGCCGGCAGCGCCGTCCGGGATCAATCCCTGCTCAAGCTGGAACTGCCTGACATTGCGGGCGAGGGCTTCGTCGAACACGGCATCCTGGGCGCCGGCTGGAATTTCGCGCCCTTGCACCTGGGCGAGTTGGCGGCTCAGCCAGAGCACCGCCGGGCCGCTCTTGCCCATGCGAATCTGTTCGTGGGTATCCGGCGGCAGCCGCAGCAGCGCCGTGTAATAGCCCGACCAGTGCGCGGCCAGATCGCTATGCGCCACGACCTTGGTTTCGTTGCCGATGACGAAGGTGGCGGTCTTTTCGTCGAGTGCCGTCATCGTGGCAAAAAACTCCTGGCCCTGATCATCGTTCATCTGCAAGACCACCGGCCGGTTCATCTGACGCAGGACATCCAGGCCGCCGCGCGCAGCGCGGCAACTCATGCCGAGGTTCTTGGCCTGACGACAGGCGTCACCGCCGTCATACTCCGCTCCCCAGGCGCGGAACAAGGCGGCGAAGGCAGTTGATTTGCTGCGCTCGCGCGGCTCGGCAGCAGGCCAACTGAGCTTGCTCATTGTCGGTACCGGCTTGATCGCTGGAATTTTCTCGACGGTCTTGGTCGGTGCGGCAGGCACATGCTCGGTGCGAGCAGCTTGAGTCGCCGCACTGTCGCGCGCGTTTATCGTCTGGAACAGCATCCAGCCCAGTGCCGCGCAGGCCACCAGCAACAGGCCAAAGAGCAGGGGCAGCAACAGAGATGGTTTTTTAACGGGCCGCTGCAGTACTTCGCGTGCCGCTTGCAAGAGCGTTTTGCGATCGACCTTGTCCTTGCCCTGGGTGTAGGCGCCGAGCAGCGAGCGATCGCACAGCACATTGATGAGTCGCGGCACGCCGCCGCTGAGGCGGTACAACTGCCCCATCAAGGTCGTGGGGAAGAGCTGCCGTTGTACGCCGGAGACGCCCAGGCGGTGCTGAACATAAGCGGCGACTTCCTCTTTCGAGAGCGGTCCGAGGTGGTAGCGCGCAACGATGCGCTGCGCCAGCTGGCGCAGCTCGGGACGGTCCAGCATCGCGGCCAGTTCCGGCTGGCCGAGCAGGATGATCTGCAGCAGCTTGCGCTGATCGGTCTCGAGGTTGGTCAGCAGCCGCATCATCTCCAGGACGTCGGCGGAGAGGTTCTGCGCTTCGTCGATGATCAGCACCGTATGCCGGCCCTGGGCATGGGCATCGAGCAGGTAGGCATTGATGCAATCGACGAAGACCTTGATGCTGGTGTTGTCGGGCGGACAGGCGATGCCGAATTCGAGGCAGATGGTCGACAGCAATTCCGCCACCGACAGTTTCGGATTGAAGATGTAGGCGACATCGCAGGACTCGGGAATCTGTTCGAGCAGGCAGCGGCAGACGGTGGTCTTGCCTGCGCCGACTTCGCCGGTGAGCAGCACGAATCCGCCGTCGCCGCGCACGCCGTAGAGCAGATGCGCAAGGGCTTCCTGATGGCGCTGGCTCAGGTAGAGATAACGCGGATTGGGCGCTATCGAAAACGGTGCTTCAGCGAGGTTGAAATAGCTCAGGTACATGAGGAAGACCCGGGAAGACCCGCTACACGAAGCTCGGCATTATAAGTCCTGGCACGGCCCAAAACATGCGGTCCGCAAGAGTCTGCGGCATGCGCTCTGATACAATCGAGCGAAGCGGGAGGCGTCAGGGAGGCGTCGAATTGCGATGAGATTACCGAAGGAGCACGTACTGAAATGGCTGGGCCAGATGAGCGCGGTGCTGATGCTGGCGGTGCTGGGCTGGCTGGGGGCGGGCATCTACTGGAGCCTGAGTGCGCCGGAGGACGTGCGGCCGAGCGCGCAGATGGAAACCGATGCCCAGCGCGCCCAGCAGGCGATTGCCGGGCG
>JACRAR010000008.1 GCA_016234745.1 Betaproteobacteria bacterium
ATCCCGCGACATGGCTGTGTGACACCCTCGAGAAATTGCCAACCTGTCTCAACAGACAGATCGATTCTCTGTTGCCGCTTCACCCGCAAGATATGCGCCAAATTTCTTCGTAGGCAGACCTGGTAGCGACTCACGCTTACACTACTTGCCCGATTCTGCCGATACGAAGTTGCGCGCAGACTCGCCAGCCATCGACGTCATGACTGACCTGCGCCGAATTACGGCCATAGCCATTGGTCCGTCTGTCTTTATCGAGGAGGCCAGCCAGACCATGATCGTCCATCGTGTGGGCGCACTTTTTGTCGCCGACGGCCATCGCTTGCTAGGTATCGTCACGGCGGCCGATATCCTCGGAGAGAAACCGATCCAGCTCACTCAGCAACGCGGAATTCGCCATGAAGAGGTACTTGTTCGGGACATCATGACGCCGGCGGAGCGGCTTGAAGTGATAGACATAACCGAGTTGCTGCATGCCCGGGTGGGTGATGTTGTGGAGACGCTAAAACATGACGGCCGCCAACACGCATTGGTGGTTGATGGAACATCAGAGGTGCATCAGATGGTAGTGGGTATTTTTTCCCTGACCCAGATTGCTCGACAAATGGGAAGCACACTCATCGCACCGGACATAGCCCGCACCTTCGCTGATATTGAGGCCGCTATCGTCCGGTAAAGTCGTGAGAGGAGGACGCTATGGAAATCAACACGGTGTTTTGGTTGGTATTGCTGGCCGTCGTGGCGACTGGTCTCTGCTGCATGGGCTATTGCAAATACATAAGCGAGAAAAAACCGCAGGGCGAAGTGGATAAGGTCTAGCTTGCAGCAATAATTGCAGGTTTTCCACAGCGGCCATCCGCTTTCCCACAGGAGAGGCGATCGGCGTTGGCCATGAAGCTATTGCACCTCCAAGCAGCTGGCGACAAGCGTTGTTGTTAACGAAGCAAAGGCCTAGACCGGGATTGCCTGGCTTGAAGCGGGACGGCTCGGAGAGGCGAACTGATCATCAGCGCAAGAAATCGTGGTTGGATGTCAGTCGAAGGTGCAGGATCAAGGGACAGTTTCTTCTAAGCGAGCATAGAAACCGTGCAGGTTCGTCGCCATAGAAGGTACTTAAGGCAGTTAAATCATGAAAGAGGAGGAGAGCCATGCAAGTTCGACAAATTCTGGCAATCAAAGGAAAGGCCCTTTATACGATCACTCCGGATAAGACGGTCACAGAGGCCATTGCCATCATGGTGGAGAATGATGTGGGTTCGCTGGTCTGCTTCGACAACAAGCGGATGGTAGGCATGCTCACTTTCCGCGAATTGCTGAAGGCTGTATACCAATTCGGTGCCAAGGCGGGTGATGCTGCCATCGCCAGCATCATGGTGCGTAATCCACAATCCGTTCCTCCTGACGCCGAGATTAATGAGTTGCGACTCATCATGTTGCGCAGCCGCGCCCGTTACCTGCCCGTAATGGATGGCGAAATCTTTCTTGGTGTCGTGTCGTTTCATGATGTGGCGCGGGCGGTTCTGGACGAACAGGGTTTTGAGATCCGCCAGTTGAAAGACTATATTCTTGGCCACCCCAGCGTGGAGCTAGCCACCTAGCCGGTCGCTAACGTAGCTTCACAAGCAACTTGGGACATGAATCCGGCGAGATTCACAGGATCTTGCCAGATTATCTTTCTACCAGATGGGCATGAAGAATTTGATGCAGGATATGCTTGTTGCCATCAACACCTGAGAGGAACAGTGGTGAGAAAGATTACTAGACTGGTTACAGGTAGCGGAGCCACACTTCTTTCTTCTGTTGCGTTCGCAACGCCCGAGGAAGTGCTTGGAACGATTTGGCAATTGGGAGTGTATGGGTTCATCCTGTTCTTGGTGGTCGTAGCTGGCTGTATTGTTTTCATGCGATGGCGAGACAAGCGCGGAACTCCTTTGGACACGGTTTTCGAAGAGCGAAAAACGGTACATTCCGTTGCCCCCGATATCTCGGTTCTTGAGTGCGTGCGCAAAATGACCAGCGAGAAGATCGGCGCTATCATCGTCATCGATGGCGAAAAGCTGGTAGGTATATTCACAGAGCGGGATGCCCTGAACAAAGTGCTGGCTGCGGGCCTGGATCCGATTAGCACGACAGTTTCTCAAGTAATGACGAGGGACCCCTGTTGTGTCTCGCCCTCAACCCCGGCTGGCGATGCGATGGAATTGATCACCAGAAGGAAATTCAGGCACCTGCCGATAGTAAAAGACGGCAAGGTAGTGGCAGTCATTTCAAGCGGCGATTTAACCCACTGGCTGGTGAAAGATCAGTTGGGAGATGTTCAAGAACTGGTCGAACTTGCCGCCCGGTCCTGATTCTCCTTGAAATGCCTGGGAGACCTATTTCCCGTAGCTGTTTGAAGCGTAGACGGAGTGCTACTTCTGGCAATTGACTCGGAAAAGGAAGGTTCTGGCTGTCAAGCTCCTGATTAATTGTTCGCAAGGAGGTTAGCTATGGATTTCTTCAGAAGGATTCTCGGCCCAAAATCAAAATACGACGTCAGCCTGCCCTATACATATGAAGCTCGGGTTAGGTTGGTTCCGGAAGACGAAGAGTACAACTCCTACTTTTCCGATACCATTTGCGGCCTCGTTGAATACTTGCATCAAAAACGCATCCAGCCTGATGCGGCAAGAATCTTCGAGGTATACGGAGACCGCGAATGTCTAATCGATAGCCATCTTTTTACGACCTCTGACCATCAATGGCTTTACAAACCAGACATCTGCCGAACATTCGAGCAGCATTACAGAGGGCACATCCACAATGACAAGTGTTCATTCATGGATAGGGATCGCGGGGGTATAGGTCCTTGAGTTAGCCGCCGATCCATTCATCCGGACTTCCTATTCTTAAACAGGAGAAATCATGAGAACCATTTCCGACATTCTTGGCTCGCGCAAAGGCACAGTCGTTTCGATTGGTTCAACAGACTCTGTTCATCACGCGCTGACCCAAATGGAAAAGCACAATTTGAGCGCCCTGCTCGTAATGGACAAGGGGAAGCTTGTTGGCATAGTTTCCGAGAAAGACTACGCTCGCAAGGTAGTACTTCAAGGACGCACTTCAAAGGCAACAAAGGTTAGCGACATCATGGTCGAAGATGATCGTATACACTTCGCCACGTTGAAAATGACTGAGCAGGAGGCCATCAAGCGCATGTCTGAGAACCAGATTCGCCATCTTCCTGTTCTGGATGGCCGGAAGAAAGTCGTCGGCGTTGTCTCGATCAGTGACTTTAGCTTTATTGAGGATCCGGAAGTCGAAGAGTGAACCCAGGAACGACGCCGAGGTGGCTTTTCATCTTTGCTGATCTTGAGTGCCGGCAGTGGTGGCAAGCGGCCCGTCCCGAAATATGCTTCGCTGACCGGTTGATGGTGCGGATGCCGTCAATGAACATGCCGAAATCGTCAGTCGGTTATGTGGCGGCGGGCGATCAGTAATCTGGCAATATTTTCCGGCTCCTGGAAAATCTCATACTGGGCTCCATGAAAGTTCGCTACCGAAAAGCAGTCGCTCACAACACCAGTTCAAGATAGACGCTCAGCAGTGATAAACCTGTTATCTTGCTTGTACATTGACGTCCAGATTTTCTGGTTTATTCCGTCCGGTTCAAGTCTCTTCCTCAACGACTTGTTCTCCGCACACTTCGCTGCCTGCTTCTCTTGACACAGCAAAAGCCATGATCCGTGCAATTAATGAGAAGGTCGAGTTGCCGTTCGCAGCAACATCGACGAAGTCTGTCTCCATATCCGCAAGAGATTTTCCCCGTTTCCTCATTTTTTGGAGAACGCCATGAACGACATGAACCAGACCAGCAAGGAAAAACTTATCGCCGATTTGAGAGTAATCGTTGCCGATAGCGAGGAATTGTTGCGCTCTACCGCCGGCCAGGCTGGTGAGAAGATATCCGAAGCGCGGGCCAAGGCACAGGATCACCTAGCCAGTGCCAAGAACAAACTCGCCGATGCCGAAGTGGGCATTTTGGACAAGGTTAAGGATGCCGGTTGCGTCGCTGACGACTACGTACATGACAGCCCCTGGGGCGCGATCGGAATCGCCGCCAGCGTCGGCTTTCTGTTCGGTTTGCTGATCGGTCGTCGCTAATATCCACCAACCGTGGGTGCCTTGCCGCCTGGCGGATGGCTGTTTGTTATGCTGCGCGGCCTGACCCCGATCACTTTGGTGCTGCTGTTCACCGCTGCTAAATCCTCGCCATTAAACTCGAAGAAGAAAGATAGCGTGGGCTTCGTTCACAGACGCATGGTGCTGCGGTTTTCCTGCTGCTGAGCATCGGGTTCGAACGGGCGAAGATTGGGAACCAGCTACGCCGCAGTGAACTATGAGGGTCAGCATCCCTGATAGGGGTACTGGACCAGTGTCCAAAGGAAGCCACTGGCAATCGCTGATGCTTGACCGAAACCGGAAATTGGATTCGGAGCGTATCCTGCCGGCTGCTCTAGCCTTGGCGGGCGTCTCTATGACTGTATTGTCGATCATGTTCCTGATCAATGCCGCCAGACTTGGAATCTTCATGCACGAGATGCTGGGCGTCATGGGCGTCATTTTTGTCAACAGCGTCATACTTTCTGTAGTAGCTATCTACATCCTCGCCGGTAAGGACAATGACGCGACTGCGGGAGACAAGGTAGTCCTTCTTGTCCTCTGTCTTTTCACCGCTATAGGCTTGGCGATCGCTTAGTCGAATTGCCAATAGGAGAATGGAAGGCCGTTCGATGATAGATGAATTAGAGCCCGCTGCCGATGAAAACGATCGCGCCAGCCATGCCGAGCACAGCCATAACCTGGACAGCATCGAGCGCATTCGTGCCCTGGCCCAACCGGAATCTCACCCAGACTTCGATGGGCGCCATTGCGTAGAGTGCGGTGACCCAATCCCGAAGCCGCGGCTTTCCCTTGGGAAGGTCCGCTGTATATCCTGCCAGGAACGGATCGAGGCGCAAGCTGCGCTCCGCAGAAAGAAGTAGCGCCGGCGGCAACGTGCGATAACATGACCGAAATCCTAAGAGTAAGTCAATGGCCCTATCTGAACAGACCCAGAAGCTAGTCGAAGAGAAACTCGGCGATTACTGCAACAACAAGATCCCGGCCAACATCCGTGATCAGGTGCGCCTCGGTTTCACTGTGATGGGCAACACCGTCACTTTGTTCGAGGAAAAGCCCATCCAGAATAATCTGGACCAGAGGTCAAAGTTACCCCCAAAGTTACCTCTCGCCCAATTCCGCTTGAATGTGGTTGATCATCTCTGGCGCCTTTACTGCCCCAGTCAGAGGCGACAGGACGGATGGATACTATATCCAGGGGCCAAACCAACAGAAGACTTTGAAGCGTTCCTGGGAGTGCTGGATAAGCATACCTAATATGACCCAAACTGAGCTGATTGAAAAACTGGCGGCACGGTTTCCGTAGTTGGTGGCAAAGGACGCCGACTTGGCAGTGAAGATGATTTTCGACGCGATGACCGCCGCACTTTCACACGGCAATCGCGTCGAGATTCGCGGCTTCGGCAGCTTTGCTCTGAACTATCGGCCGCCGCATAGCGCGCGGAATCCGAAGTCCACAGAGCAGGTGCAGGTCGCGGAAAAATATGTGCCGCACTTCAAGGCCGGCAAAGAACTGCGCGAGCGCGTTGATCGGCGCGACTGAACTGCGCTTGATTGTTTGCCTGGGCCTTCCTGCAGAAATCTGATGATTGCCAGTAGGCCGCGGTCATGCCCCGGGTCACGAACACGACCAATTACGTTCCCAAGCGCGCCGCGCCGCCGATTCTGCAGCCCCAATAGGCCGGTACAGCGCGCCAGTCAAGGCACACCTGGCCCCCAGGACGCTGCTGGCTCACGGTTTAGCCAGGAGTTGCCTGACGCATTGCCGTCGTTAAAGACCACGTACAATCAGCATATTGGAGGTCCATTACCGGGGGTATAGCAGCCCCTCAAATTTCCACAGTCAATGACGGGTCTATGGCGACAACAGGCATTGGCAAGTCAAGGTTTGACCGAACTAGCCGAATAGATTCAATGGCGGCTTAGCGGCCTGCCTCTCAAATGGATGACCGTTATGGAGTAAGTGTAGCGCCGGCCCTGCGGGCGACCACCTACTGACGACCAATGATGGATCGATGACGGTTTCAGGAAAGAACTTTATTATGCGAATCCTGGAACGAATCGTAGATGCCGATTAGTTCCAGGAAAGAACTTTGGCTCTTTGGGACTGGCGCACGTGCCAATGTTTATCAACAAGTTGGCACAAATTCAGGTAAGGACAATATTCTCCATCTACAACCAACACCCCCCCGCCTGGCTCGCGAAACGAGCCAAGGATGTTCAGGGCTGTTGCTCCCAGTTACTTCTTGGGTGCCTGATCGTTCAGGTGACTTTTTTCCACGTAGTTGCAGATGCCCACGCCGCAAAGACCCACCACCATGACCAGAACAAAGGCTGTCAGGAAAATGCTGTTTAGATCCATTTTGCCGTCTCCTCTCTATTGAAACCTGACCAACTTCACACTGCTATTTCTTTTTATTCATTCAATCTAGGTAATGGCAAAGGTAAAGTCAAGAAGATAAGTTGTTGATATATAAAATGTACATAACAAAACGACTGAATCTGGCAGGAAGAAATCTGCCAAGGTTCTGTTCCTGATTTCAGTTGAGGTGAGCTGGTACGCGAGAAGTGATCAGGTTGGAACTAATGCCGAACCAATCGGCTATTGCAGATGTCAAGCGACACCCAGATTTACAAACTAAGGCGCCCTCAGTTATACGAGTGGTCGGACTCTCTAGTCTAATCGAGCGCGGAAATGCTCCCAGGCACCCCTCTGATTTACTGCTTACCTATGCTATCTAATTGAATAATATATATTATTGTAATGGAGAATATTATTATTTGATAATTTATTGACACACGTCAACGTCCATATGTTGCGGTGCAGCTATCGTCTTATTGCAAATTTATAGGGTGATTTCCGCAGGGCAACAAAGCTGGTTGTTTAGCAAAGGAGAGGTTGATGCGTCGTTTATTGGGTCTCGTAGCTGCCACCGTGGCGGCCATTATTCTTGTCGCGTCTGGGCAGGTAAGTGCCGCACCAGTGCCTGCAAAATTACTTAAATCCACTGCTGATCACAGCAAGTTCAAAGCGCTTGACCAGGAATTCGCCTCCGGCCCGGAAGTCACCAAGGCTTGTCTAAGCTGCCACACCGAGGCAGCCAAACAGATTCACCAGACCCAGCACTGGAAATGGGAGTTCATCAATCCTGACACCAAGCAGGTTTTGGGCAAGAAACACATCGTCAATAATTTTTGCACTTCGGTGAAGTCGAACGAGGCCGCATGCAATAGTTGCCACATCGGCTACGGCTGGCGCGACGACAAGTTTGATTTTACGGTCGAGGAAAATGTCGACTGTCTGGTGTGTCATGACGCGACCGGCAAATACAAGAAACCATCCGGATTCGCCGGCCTGCCGGTCACCAAGGATACCGAGTTCCCCCCGGGCTCCGGCAAGATCGTCAGGGGCATCAACCTCAAGGAAATCGCCATGAAGGTTGGACCGTCCAGGCGCACCACTTGCGGTGGCTGCCACTTCAATGGCGGCGGCGGCGATGGTGTCAAGCACGGCGATCTCGATACCTCGCTTGAAGCGCCGAACAAAGATCTTGACGTGCACATGGACACCGAGGGTCTCAACTTCACCTGCGCCACCTGTCACAAGACCGGCGGCCACCAAGTGCCCGGCAGTCGTTACGCACCGACGGCCATGGATAAGAATCCCGCACACATTCGCGGCGTGGCAGATAAGTCCAACCCGACAACCTGTCAGGCTTGCCACGGACAAGCACCGCATAAAGTCGCAAAACTCAACGACCACACCGGCAAGCTGGCCTGCCAGACCTGCCATATTCCCGCGTTCGCACGTGGCGGACAGCCGACCAAGATGTTCTGGGACTGGTCAACGGCCGGCAAACTTGGTCCCGACGGCAAGCCCATGGTGGTCAAGGACGATGATGGCTATGACACGTACATGACCATCAAGGGTGATTTCAAGTGGGCAGAAAACGTCAAGCCCGAGTACATCTGGTTCAATGGCACGGTCAATTACACCCTGTTCGGCGACAAGATCGAGAAAGGCGACAAGCCGACAGCGATCAACAACTTCGAGGGCAGTGCCACAGATGGCAAGTCGATGATCTGGCCAATCAAGCTGTTCCGCGGCAAGCAGCAATACGACCCGGTGAACAAAACCCTGGTGATCACGCATCTGGCCGGTAACGACGACACCGCATTCTGGAAAAACCTGAACTGGGAAAAGGCGGTGGCTACAGGCATGAGTAGCGAAAACGCCAAATTCTCCGGCAAGGTCGATTTTATCGAGACCTACAGCATGTGGCCGATCACCCACATGGTTGCGCCCAAGGAAAAAGCCGTCGGTTGTGTCGAATGCCACAGCAGCGGCGGTCGTCTGGAAAAAATCGACGGCATTTATATACCCGGCCGCGGTAGTGATCACGCAGCCTGGCTGGAAGTTGGTGGTTGGGCGGTCGCAGCCTTGGCGTTGCTCGCCGTCCTCGGCCACGGACTCGGCCGCTTTTTCGCCTACAAACGCAACAGATAACCGGGAGAAACGAACATGTCACGCGTCTATATCTTTAAACGTTTCGAACGATTCTGGCATTGGTCACAGGCCGCCTTGATCCTCCTCATGCTGATTACCGGTTTTGAAGTGCATGGCAGCTACGCCGCACTCGGCTGGCAAAAGGCGGCGAACCTGCACACGTTGGCGGCCTGGGCGTTGATCACCCTCTGGGCTTTCGCCATCTTCTGGCATTTCACCACGGGCGAGTGGAAGCAATACATTCCCACCAGCGAGAAGATCGTCGCGGTGATGCGTTACTACGCATTCGGCATTTTCGATCCGAACGCGCATCACCCTTTCCGCACTACCCAGCTGACCAAGCACAACCCGCTGCAGCGCCTGGCCTACCTCTTCGTCAAGCTGTTCATCAACCCGCTGATCTGGATCAGCGGTCTGCTCTACCTGTATTACCACGACCTGGGCGCGTATGGCATCGGTAACCAGGGTGGCGTGCAACTCGGCGCCATCGCCCTGGCGCACACTCTGGCGGCTTTCCTGATGCTGATTTTCCTGATCGTCCATGTGTATTTCGCCACCACCGGCCACACGCCTCTGGCGCACATCAAGGCCATGATCACCGGCTGGGAAGACCTGGAACAGGAAGCGCGCTGAAAGGCGGCAGACGATTTTGCAATGTTGCAATATTTTGGGAGTGATTGATGAAAACGATGTTCAAGAAGAAATTGATCTATGCGCTGATCGCGGGTTTGTCCCTGCCGCTGGCGTCATACGCTGCCGAGGCGGATCTGCTGAAGAAGATTGAGGCGCTCGCCCAGGAGATCGAAGCCCTGAAGAGCCAGGTCAAGGCTAACGCAGAGAAAGTCGCTGCCCAGCCACAAGCCCAGGCCGCCAAATCGAATGCATCCGACATGGAAGCGCTGAAAAGTCAGGTCAAGAAGCTTGAAGAGAAGTCGCTGGGCAAATGGCTGACCATCGGCGGCGATTATCGTTTCCGCTATGACTACATGAAAGGAGAGACCAGAACCTTCACCGACGTGAACGCCACTTTTGCCAATGTCCAGCAAAAGCTGCAAGCAGACTTCTTCAACAATCCCTCGACCACGCCGGGTTCCTCGACTTACTTCGGGGCACCGATGGCCGGCGGCATGTCGACGGCCGGCGCACTCTCCGGCCTGATGGGCTTTGCTCAAGCCATGAATGGGGTCGGTACCTACGCCCAGGCGCGTACTTTCCTCGGCAACCCGATGAATGCCGGCATGGTCCAGGGCATCGGCGCATTTGCCGCCACGGTTCCGGCTTACAAACCGGAGAACAACAGTCTTTACACCAACCGATTCGGTCTCGACCTTCACGCCAAGGCGACCCAGGACGTCACGGTCAGCGCCCGCCTGGTCATGTACAAGGTGTTTGGTTCGCAAATTGACAACGCTGTGACCAATGCCGGTTCCGCACCCTTCTTCGCCGACCGCGTCGGTGTCTTCGATGGCACCTTGAGCCATGTGCCGTCCAGCAGCGCCCTGAATGTCGACAGGGCTTACGCCACCTGGAGCAACATCGCCGACAAGGAGATCTGGTTCTCCATCGGGCGCCGCCCATCCACCAACGGCGCACCGAGCAACTTGCGCCTGAACAATGCCCGCCCGGGCAATGGCGGGACGCCATCGCTCCTGGTGGATTATGCCTTCGACGGCATGACCATTGGCTATGCTCCCGATATCGACAAACTGCCCGGCGCCTATGCCAAGGTATGTTATGGCCGCGGCTTCGAAAGCGGCTTCCGCGACACCCCGGGCAACTCCCTCAAAGATACCGACATGCTCGGCGTCGCCGTGATTCCGATCGATACCGACCCGCTGCGCGTCTGGCTGCAATGGAATCGCGGTTTCAACATCTTCGATGCGCCGACGATGAACAACACCTACTTCGGCAATACCGCACCGAAGACCAACCTCGGCGACATCGATTGGTGGGGTGCCGGCTTCCTGAGCACTTTCAAGAAAATCGGCGATGGCGAACTGCATGTATTCGGCGATGTCGGCATCAGTCGCACTCACCCGAACAGCAATGTTTCCGCGCAATTCGGTTTCCAGGGGCTCATGACCGGCAGTTTCTTCTCGCCGGAAGCGCCAACCGGCAAACATGGTAATGCGGTGGCCCTCGGGGTGCGTTACGATCTGCCCTCGAAGACCAAACTCGGCTTCGAGTTCAACCATGGTTCGAAAGACTGGATCACCTTTGCACCCGCTGCCGACGACATGTGGACCGCCAAGGTTGGCACACGCGGCGAAGTGTATGAGGCGTATATCATCCAGGAACTCGACAAGAAGCCGATCTCCTCATACTTCAGCAAAACGTTCTTCCGCTTCGGTGTGCAGCGCTACAACTTCAAATACACCGGCAGCAACAACTGGGTCGGCGCGCCAGTGAAGATCTCCACGGTGAATGGTCAGATGATGACTACGACACCGCTGGATGATGCGACCAACGTGTATGGCACTTTCGAGGTCAAATTCTGATCAAGGCGACACTGAACGGCGAACGAGGAAACCTCGTTCGCCAACGACATATTTTTATAGGAGCGCATCATGAAAACGAAACTATCTTCACTCATCTTTTCCGTCGTCCTGGCCATTGCTTGCGCAGGCTATGTCGGTAATGCCGCTGCAGAAGAAGGCAAGATGGTCGGTCCGGTCACAAAGATCAAACTGGCTGCTGATGGCAAATCGGCTACGGCCATTCTCAAGGATGCCAAATCAGGAGAAGAAGTTACCCTGACCGTGACCGATGATCTGACCTTGGACAAGTTCAAGGACAAGCGCATTGTCGAAGGTGACGAAATCCGCGCCCGCTTCGAGAAGGATGGCAAGAACACCAGCAAGTCGTTCAAGAAAACCGCAGGTTGCTAGGACGGGAATGGAAATCAGAGCGACTGCAAGTGAAATCTTGCGGCGCTCTTGTCATTAATGAGCCTAGCTGAAAATGTTTTCAGCGGCAGCGTAGGAATTCACTGCAAAGGGAATCGACAATGAAACACCTGATAGCAGCAATGGCATTGTTTGCATCTATCTTATCAACACTGATGGCATCGACATGGAGTACCAATGTCGCAGCGCAGATAATCGAAGCAGGTGAAGTAAGTAACGAGCAAATGGTCTCGTACTACGAAAAGGGAATGATCGGCCAGAACATCAGGGTCATAGACAGCCGTCCGGCAGGCAAGTATCTCGCTGGCCACATACCTGGGGCAATCAGCCTTCCGCTGGACGTACTGAAACAGAACCCGGCGATCGTGGAGAAGTTTGGAATTCCCAAAACCGACAAGGTGATTTTTTACTGTGCTGGCCGGGAATGTACGCTATCCGTGGATTCCGCTGAAATATTCAGAAAGCTTGGCTACACCGATTCGCTGGTGTATCGCAACGGGATCCCGGGCTGGAATCAGAAGATGCAGCCACTCTTGGCTGAAGAGCCGTTCATCAAGAAAGGCAATGTCATTCTCATTGATGTCGCGCAGGGGAAAGAAACCATTGTGACTCCATCGAACAAAACCATTCAGATTTCCCTGGATGAGTTGAAGGGGGACAAGGGGAAAACCCTCCTTGGCGGATTATCGAAAAACGCCCCGCTCATCGTTATCGAAAGGGATGGCATGGATGCGGTTAAAGACGTGCTGGAAGAACTCCGCGAACTGGATTTCCGCAGACTTGCGTACCTGCCCCTTAAGGCCTGGAACGACAAACTCGAGCTTGCGCCGTCGATAACCAAGCTGACATGGTCACCAGTTTATGGACCCGGCCAGGTATCGCCAAAGACATTCGAGGAGGCAGTCACCTCGGGACAACCTATATTCGATGTGCGTCCCGCTGCCGACTATGCCAGAGGACATTTCAAGGGCGCAGTCAATCTTCCCATAGAAGAATTGGAGAAGGAATATGCCAGAGTTCCGAGAGAGCAGCCGGTATTCATAAATTGTGCGACCGGAGCGAAAAGTCAGAAGGCATTCGATATTCTCAGCCGTAAGGGATATGTCAATGTGAAGTATCTCGATGCCGAAATTTCCTGCAAGGCAGAGACCTGCACCATCAAGGAATAAGCTGTTGCTGGCGCGCTAACAGGAACGTCATTATTCGAATCGGCGGTAGCCGCCTCGACTGGAGGGCGCTGGGTTACCCAGGCTTGCCGCGCAGCGGCAAGAAGTAAGACGTTTCAGCAGCAGTACCCCGTTCCCGGCCTGCACTCCAGCTCCTGCAGGCCGGGCCACGACGAAGCGCTTGTGCCACAATGCACATGAACATTGCGACAAAATATTCATAATGATGAATGACTGAAGGAGTCAGCAAAGATGAGTGCTTGGCGATTCGTTGCGTTTTTCTGCGGTGCCCTGTTGGGCTGCAGTGCCGGGGCGGTGGTGATCGATATCGACAACGCGGAACTGGACAAGCTCGTCGCCGCCGGGGTGCCGCTCCTTGATATCCGCACCTCTCCCGAGTGGCAGCAAACCGGCATTGTGCCGGGAAGCCACTTGCTGACTTTTTTCGATGAACAGGGACATGCAAATCCGCCTGCCTGGCTCGAGAAGGCGCGGGCCATCGCCAAACCGGGCGAACCGGTTATCGTTATCTGCCGCAGCGGCAATCGCACCAAAGCCGTCAGTCAATTTCTCAATGACCAGACCGGCTATGCAAAAGTCTATAACGTGAAAAATGGCGTTGTGGCTTGGGCGAGAGAGGGGCGCGTGCTTGCGCCCGTAACCCCCAATTTAGCCAAGTGCGGCAAGGTAGAGAACTGCTAACGCATGACGACGTGCGGAAGCGGCACCGCTTCTCGCAACAGATCCACCCCAACTCCGACCAATAGAAAAAATCATGCCGCCGCCACGAACGGCTGGCGGCCGGCCGCTATGCGCTGTCGTGCGACATGACGGCCATGAACCGCAACTTATTCGCCAAAATGCCTGCCGTCGCCAAGGCTTAGCAAGTAAGCGACGACGAAACAGACAGCCACGGTGGCGACCAGGATCATGACTTCGTGACTGACGGCACTACTGGTATTGAGAAGCAGGTTTTGCATGATTTACTCCTTGAAGGACGTTAAGACAAACGGATTCAGGCGTCCTTTTTCCTGAATCCAACCTGAACCCCGGGAAACTCTACGAACATTCCTGAAATCACCGGAGCCCATCAACAACCGCAAATGCTGCAACGCACAACTTGATGTGTAGTCTACTTAGCTAAAAAAGAATAACAATCTAGTTATTTATAACAACACTTGTGAAAATATTTCTATAATGAACGCATGAGCCGGGCTGAAGAGATCAATGCGTTCATAATCTCCGTCGAATCGGGCGGGTTCTCCGCCGCGGCAAGAAAACTGGAATTGACCCCTTCTGCGCTGTCGAAACTGGTGTCCAGGCTGGAAGACAGGCTCGGCAGCCGCCTGTTGCATAGAACTACCCGACGTTTGCAACTGACGGTCGAAGGCGAGACCTTCTACAACCGAACCCGCCCGATTCTGGCGGCGTTGGACGATGCGGAAGATGAACTGAGACAGGTTTCGGGCAGTCCGCGGGGCGTGTTGCGCGTGCGCTGCAGTTCAGTATTCGCCGTGCATCAATTGACGCATGCGATTCCGCGGTTCCTGGAACAACACCCCGGAATTACCCTGAACCTGACCATCCACGACGGGCCCATCGCCGCTGTCGACGATAACGTTGATCTGGCAATCCGGATCGGCACGCCCGAGGAAACCACGGCCGTCGTCCGCCACATCTGCAATGTGCAGCGGGTGATCTGCGCGGCGCCCAGCTACCTGGAGCGCTTCGGCACGCCGCAGACTCCGGACGACCTTCACCATCACAACTGCTTGTGGATCACCTCGCTACCGGCTTTGCGCCGCTGGTCGTTCGACACTGACGAGGGTATACGCATCGTGCATATCGATGGCAACGTCATCGCCAACAATGCAGAGATGGTGCTGCAACTGGCGCTGGCCGGAGTCGGTATTACCAGTCTGGCCGATGTCATTGTCGGGGACGCAATCCGCAGCGGAGCGCTTGTGCCGGTCCTGGCCGAATGGCAGCATCCCGAGCCGGTACCGCTACTTGCGACTTATCCGAGCAGCCGTAATCTGTCGCCCAAGGTAAGGGCCATGGTGGACTTCCTGGTGAAAGAGTTTAGCCATGCGCCATGGCGTCAACCGCCTACGCATTGAAGGGACGTCAGACTGACCCGGCTGGGAAGGATCTTGACCAGCAGAAGATGTTCTTCGGTCAGCACAGCAGCAGTTTTTCGAATTCCTCCGGCGGCACCGGCCTTGAAAACAGAAAGCCCTGCGCAAAATCGCAGCCGATCGCTTTCAGCAAATCGCGCTGCGATTCCGTCTCGACGCCTTCCGCAATCACTTTGAGCCCCAGCTTGTGCGCCATCACAATGATGGCTTCCGTCAAGGCCATGTCGCTCGATCCTGTCGCCAGGTTGCTGATGAAGGAACGATCCACCTTCAGGTAATCGATGTCGAACCTGTTCAGGTATGCCAATGAGGAATAGCCCGTGCCGAAATCATCGATGGCCACTTGAATCCCATTGTCTCTATAACTCAGCAGACTATCCATCACCGGGGAGTCTGTCTTTAACAGCAGCCCTTCGGTGATTTCGACCACCAGCCCCTGCCCGGACAAGCCGATGCCCTGCAGGTGGGAAAGCCAGTAGTCACCGTCAGTGTCCTTGTAGAACTGGACCGGAGACTTGTTCACGCTGATCTGGAATTTTTCGTGATGGCTCGCCTGCCAATGTTTGAGCCAACGCGCGGACTCCCTGAAGACCCAGTCGCCAATTTCAAAAATGAGCCCGGTCTCTTCGGCCAGGGGAATGAATTCCACGGGGTTGACCAGTCCCCGCTGCGGGTGTTGCCAGCGCACCAGGGCTTCAGCCTTGAAAATGCGGCCGGTGGACATTTCGATGATGGGCTGGAAATAGACTCTAAGTTGATCGCCGGAAACCGCAAGGCGCAATTCGTTGATCAGTTTCAGCCGGTGTTGCGCCGCTTCCTGCAAGGCCGGCGTGAAATAGCTGTAGCGCTTGCGCCCCAGTTTCTTCGAGACATACATCGCCTGATCGGCGCTCTTGATAAGTCCGTCGATATCCCTGGCATCATTTGGATAAAGCGTAATGCCGATGCTGGCCGATGTCAGGATTTCATCCTGTGCGAGTCGAATGGGTTCGGAAAGCTTGTTGAGGATGCTTGAGGCCACCCGCTCGACACTCTTGGCATCGTCGAGCTCGGTCAGCAGGACCGTGAATTCATCGCCGCCGAGCCTTGCCACCGTGTCGGTTTCACGAACGCACTGGCTGATGATGCGGGCGACTTCAATCAGGAGCAGATCGCCGACGGGATGGCCAAGCGTGTCGTTGATCTCCTTGAAGTTGTCCAGATCGATGAAGAGCAGGGCCAGTTGCTGATTGGCGCGATTGGCTTTCTTGATTTCCTGGCCGAGCCGGTCATGGAACATGCGGCGGTTGGGCAAGGTGGTCAAGTTGTCGAAATTGGCTTGTTGCCAGATGACTTCTTCCGCGCGCTTGCGCTCGGAGATGTCGCGAACGATGGCCAGGGCGCACTTTTTCCCGCTGTAGCTGATCAGGCTCAGCTTGATTTCGGTATCAAGAAAAGATCCATCCGCCCGCACATGCCGCCATTCAAAATGCTGAGCCTTGCCGGATAATACGGCTTGCATCTTTTCCGCGCCAACTTCGCGCGAGAGCCTGCCATCGAGTTGATGCTCCGGGCTGAAATCGTAAGGCGTCAATCCGACCATTTCGCTCGCGGATCGGCCATACATGCGCGCACCTTCCTGGTTGCAATCGACATAGCCGTCGCGCCCGATGATGAAAATGCCATCCTGGGCGTTATCGAACAATGCCTTGTACTTGCTGTGCTCTTCCGCGATCTGTTGTTCTATGCGCTTGCGCTCGGTGATGTCCTCGCCGACACCGCGATAACCTGTGAAGCGTCCGGTTTCATCGAAGATAGGCTCGCCGCTGACGCTGATGAATTGCAATTCGCCCTGATCGTCCTTGCGATGAAATTCCAGATTCCGGAAGGATTCGTGCCGGAGCAGCAACTCGCGATGCTGCTGCCAGGCGGCTTCGTCCATATCCAGATAATCGAGGTCCCATCGGGTTTTTCCAAGGGGCTTGGTTTCGGAAATATTGCTCCGAAAGTGCACGCCGCTGGAAACTTCGACAAAGCGGAAGTTCTCGTCCTGCTCCCAATACCAGTCGGATCCTAATTGAACCAGGCTGAGGAAACGGTTCTCGGCGCTGTTCAGCGCTTCTTTGACCGCCACCGCGTCTTCCAATTCTTGAATGTCTTGGCGCAGCCGCCGTACAGCCGGGGTGAAGATGAATCGTGTTGCCAGGAATAGAACCAGCAGCGTTACCAGTGCCAGCGCGATTTCGAGACGTTCGGCAAGCGCGACTTTTTCTTCGGCCTCCGCGTCGTAGCGAAACACGATGGCATCCATGCCGCTAAGAAACATGGACTCATCCTCGCTCAGCCGACGGATTGCAGATTCCAGAATGACGGGATCATCAGGCCTCTGGAGTATCTGCCGCGCCGCCTTGATCATGTCCTCATGGCGGGGTTGAATCTGGCGGAAAAGTGCCACGATCTCCGCACTGTTTTGCCCCGGCAGTCCCAGTTGCTCGCTTCCTTTCTGCAAGCCGGCGTGAGATTGTTCCCAGAGTGCCACCGCCTGACGAAGTTGGTTGAGATATGCCAGCTTGAGCTGCGGATCGTTTGTCCCGCCGATGTAATAGCTCGTCTTGGTGATCTGCTGACTGAGCATGCGCTGCCGTCCGGCAATGTTGATGACATGGGAGTCGCGATCATGGCGTGCCACAGTACTTTGGATCAGCCATTGCGAAGCGAGCGTCAGCAGCGCAATCAGAGACAGGGCGATGATGTAGCGCAGCCGCAGTTGACGCGCAGAAAAGTCAGCGCGACTTTCCGCCTGCTGCGGCGATCGGGAACGGTTTCGGCGCATCAGCATTGATTGGGTTTTGTTGGCGCAAGGCAGATTTCAGCCAAAGCGGCTAGCTTGCGCTCAATAACTGCGGCCAAAACTGTTTCTCCCTCCAAGATTTCGCTCATCTGCGGAGCGTTAATAGCTATCGCTGTGAATTTTACAGGGATTGACGCCGCTGTTGCCAGATGGGTTGCGCTGGCAATCCCGCGAGTCAAAGTCGATGATAAGGAAAACAAGGCTTCCAGAAGACGAATAAAAAACTGCCGGGGGCGACCCGGCAGTTTGGCTATACAGCTTGGCGGTGCTTATTTTTTGATTAACGCTTTGGTGCCATAGTACCCGAGGGCACCGGCACCGACGATCGGGGCGACCACGATCATGGCCAGACCGATGAAGGGTGCGGCAACCATCATCGAGAGGTGCTTGACCAGGGGGAACCTGGCGAAGACAGCCTTGCCGGCGAAGTAGGCGAGCATGCCGGCGGCGACGAAGGGCATCGCGGCGACATAGGCCAGACCGATGAAGGGAGAGGCGAGGAAGAGGGCGATGTTCTTGGCCTTGGTGGCAGCACCGGAGGCTTCGACGGCGGCGCTATTCTCGTTGCGGGGGCGCCGCACGATCTTGTAGAGGACGGGTTCCCAGGTGCTCTTGGGGGCTTCGGCTTCGGCA
>JACRAR010000009.1 GCA_016234745.1 Betaproteobacteria bacterium
CGTGGGCACCTGCGCCTTCCTGTCGTCATTCCGGGGCCAGTTCGGCGGCAGGCCGCCCTATCACATCTACAACCTGCCGGAGTTCATTTCCCTGGCAACCGGTATCGAGGTGGATTCGGACGGACTCTGGCAGATTGCGGCACGAAACCGGAATCTGGTGAGAGCGATCAATGTGCGCAGAGGCCTGCGGAGAGTCGATGAGGCCCCCCCTGCGGATCAGTGGAAGAAGAGGTATCCCGAGACTGAAAAAGAACTGCTCGACAAATATTATGAGTTCAAGGGGTGGAACAACGACGGGATCCCGACTGCCGAGACCCTGGACAAGCTGGGTTTGTCGTACGTCAAGGAAGACCTTATCGAGCGGGGAATTCTCGAGAAGTAATCACCCGCCCAACAAAAATGCAGATGGAACTGGCAATCAGAAGCTTCGTTCCATATTGATGGTTTTCGAGGGGGTAAAGCTGTTTGCCTTGAAGAAATGCGTCATCTTGGCATTGTCTTCGTCAACCAGGGTGCTGACTTTTCTCACCCCAAGATCTCTTAAATGATTCATGAATTCGGTAATTAACTGCTTAGCGATACCTTGCTGCTGGTAATCGGGGTCAATGCCTATGGTTTCCAGGGTCGCAAATTTCTGGGTGATGCCATATTCGCCGACATAGAGATCGCCGATGACGAATCCCACCAACTTCCCATCCTGATCCTCGGCAACCAATGACGTCGGCAGATGGTCCGTGGATTGCACCGCAGTTTCAAATTTCATGTGATAGTAGTCGGCTCGGGATGCCTTGGTGACTTTCTCGTCAATCCGCACCACAGCGGTGAAGTCTTCAACCTTCATCAGCCTGATTTTGATCGCGATCTTGCTCATATTTGCTCCTTGATTAAGTCATTCAGGCAGTAGCGGTGGCGCCGGATGCGCTCACTGAGCGACCCGCCACATCCGTGCCGGGGTCCGACGCTCCCACCTCATCGGGAAAGTACTTGAGTACGCAGAGCAGGACATTCGGCGCCGCCTGGCCGAGGCCGCAGATCGAAGCGCCGGTCATTGCCTGAGCCAGGTCGCGCAGCAGGGGCTCATCCCAGCGCCGCGCGGCCATCAGGCGCGCAGCCTGATGCGTACCGATGCGGCAGGGGGTGCATTGGCCGCAGGATTCCGCGGCAAAAAATTTCATCATTCGCAGCGCCGTGTCACGCGCAGAATCCTGCTTTGACAAGACGATCACCGACGCCGAGCCGATAAAGCAGCCGTAGGGCTGCAAGGTGTCGAAGTCGAGCGGCACATCGGCAAGCCTGGCCGGCAGAATACCGCCAGAAGCGCCGCCGGGCAGGTAGGCATAGAGTTCATGCCCCTCAATCATGCCACCGCAATACTCGTCGATCAGTTCGCGCAGGGTAATGCCTGCGGGCGCCAGTTTGACGCCCGGTTGGCGCACGCGTCCCGACACCGAGAATGAGCGCAAGCCCTTGCGGCCATGACGACCCTGGTTGATAAAGGACGCGCCGCCGTCCTTGAGAATTGCAGGGACCCAGAAAAGCGTTTCGCAATTTTGTACCAGGGTGGGACGGTCGAACAAGCCGACTTCGGCCACATAGGGCGGGCGCAGGCGCGGCATGCCGCGCTTGCCTTCGATCGATTCGATCATCGCCGATTCTTCGCCGCAAACATAGGCCCCGGCACCGCGGCGCAATTCGATTCGGGGGAGGGCTTGCGGCAGGATGTGTTGCCCGGCCAGTTCAGCCAGCGCCGCAGCGAGAATGCGCCGGCACTCGGCGTATTCGTCGCGCAGATAGATGTAGATGGCTTCAATGCCAACGGCCCAGGCGGCGATCAGCATGCCTTCCAGGAAACGGTGCGGCTCGCGTTCGAGATAGTGGCGATCCTTGAAAGTGCCGGGTTCGCCCTCGTCGATATTCACGGCCATCAGGCGCGGGCCGGGCTGACTGCGGACGATGCGCCACTTGCGGCCGGTCGGGAAACCGGCACCGCCCAGGCCGCGCAAGCCGGACTGCTCGAGGGTGGCGATGACGCTGTCGCTGTCATGTTTTCCCTCACCGCACTCGCGCAACAACTGGTAGCCTCCCTGCGCAGCATAAGCATCGAGCAGCATGGGCTCGGCATTCGTTTCGGGCAGGGAGAGTGTGCCGGCCAGCGCCTGACTAACGCGTTCGGGCGTGACCAAACCGAGCGCCTCGCCGCCGATCAGCGCCGCGGGCGCCTTTTCGCAGCGGCCGATACAGGGGGCTTCCACCACGCGCACATCCGCGCCAAGCAAGTTTTGCAATTTCGCGGCAAGTGTCGCTCCGCCTGCCAGGGCACATGCGCCAGTGGTGCATATCCTCACTGTGACAGACGCGGGTTTTTCCTCGACGACATCAAAATGGTGATAGAAGCTGGCGACTTCATAAACTTCTGCCTGGGAGATTTTCAACGCTTCGGCAAGTGCCGCCAGCAGAGCGATCGGCAAATGTCCTCGCGCATCCTGGATGACATGCAGGTATTCGATCAAGCGCTCGCGGCGCATTTCGCCTGCGCCACCGGGCGCCAGCAGAGCTGCCAACAGATCTGCCAGCGCCTTGCGGTCAGCAGGGGTGACCCGGCGTCCCTTGGGACGGTCTATGTGGTGCAGTGTCGCTTGGTTCATGATGGGGATGGCGTTAGCGATTTGACTAAAACGAAGGCCGCTTGCAATGCCGAAGTGGGGCAAAGCGGGAAACATTCCTTGCAGTCCCAGCATTCAGTGGCGGCGATCTCAGGGATAAAGCCGATCTCCCGGCTTGCCCCCCGGTCGATGAAGCCAACCCCGTGCCTTTGCTTGACCTCGGCACAGTATCTGACGCACAGGCCGCAGAGAATGCAGAACGAAGGTTCCTTTGCAAACCGGTCCTTGTCTGCCTGGTATTCCCGAGCCAGTTCCAGCAATACTTCCGAGTCAGGAGCAAAAGCCAGCAACTGCTCTGTCAGCACCTTGCGAATATTGTCGATCTGCCCGGAGCGGGTTCTTACGACCAGGTCTTGCTGGACCGGGTATTTGCACGCAGAAACCAGGCTCGTCCTGCCGCCGGCCTCTGCTTCCACCATGCACAGCCGGCAGCCGCCAAAAGGCTTCAACTTCTCATGGTTGCACAGCGTGGGAATGAAGATGCCTGCACTCTGGGCGGCGCCCAGGACAGTCATGCCTTTTCCTGCAACGACATCCCGGCCATCAATCTGTAAGGAGATTTCACTCATCTGGCTTTTCTCTCTCCGGCTCTAACCATCAGGCGAGAGCGTAGCGTTTCTGGCTCTCGTCGAATCTGACCAGTCTTTTTCTGGCTGAATTGTTGAGGTGCTTTGATACTTCGGTTGAGTTCATGCCCAGGCTGTCTGCGATTTCCCCGCTGGAAAGGGCTTGATCCTGGAGCAGCACCATGATCTGGCTGATGGCCAGCTTGTCCGCAATCATGTCATTGAACAATGAATTCAGCTCGTCGCTGGCGAAGAACGCTTCATACTCGCTCTTGTCCTTGAAACGAACTCTCAATTTCTCCCGTTCCACCAGCTTGATGTATGGGATTAACTTCCTGATCGCTTCCAGTTTGAGTTTTAGCGCTTTCTGCTCGATACCTTCACCCGTGCCGATCGGCCCCATGTCTTTCAGCTTGGTGGTGAAATCTGTAACGACTTCGCCATAACGGAAGCCTTCGGAAGCGGATACCGACTCCAGTCTCAACCGGTCAGGATTCAGCCCGACGCATTCGAGTAATTTTTTAACCAGATGCATCATGCTCAGGGCATCGTAATTTCCTTCGGTGTTGTAATGGCATTCCCCCAGCCAGCAACCACCGACAAACACGCCGTCCTTTCCGTTGGCAAAGGCCCGCAACACAAATTCCAGGTCAACTCTGCCGGAGCACATCACCCTGATCACTCTCAAATTGGCCGGGTATTGGTGGCGCGAAACTCCGCACAGGTCGGCTCCGGCATAACTGCACCAGTTGCACAAAAATCCCAGGATTCGTGGTTTGAAGTCATGCCCTGCACCCATTCTCAAGTCTCTCCCATGGCGCTCATCGCCGTTGTGTAATTCAGCCGGTTACAGGACTGCTGCACACGCTTGCATCCGGCAAGGGGTTCATTCACGCCGCATCAATCTGGCGGTACATTTCCTCATCGGTATAGTGATTCAGATAAATGGCGCTGGTCGGACACTTGGCATTGCACAGGCCATCTCCCTTGCAAAGGATGGGATTGACTGTGGCCTTTTTGCCCTGTGCTGTGTAATGAAAGTCAATGGCGTCATAGGCACAGGCAGAAATGCAGGCACCGCATGCGATACACGAATTCTCATGGACACCGCAGATGGCTCCGGTCGCAGTCACCGAATCCTTGGTCAGTACGTTGAGCGCCCGGCCGGCGGCGCCATAAGCCTGGCTGATGGTTTCCAGCATGTGCTTGGGATAGTGGGCTGTTCCGCACAGAAAAACGCCATCCGCACCAAAATCCACCGGCTTCAATTTGACGTGGGCTTCCTGGAAGAAACCGTCCGCATTCAACGGCAGTTTGAATAGTTTCGAGATTTCATGGCGGGAGGATGAAGGAACAACTGCAGTCGCAAGTGCGAGCAATTCAGTATCCAGGGCAAGCTTCTGTCCCAGAACAGGATCGGTTACTGTGACTCGCAGAAGATTCTGGCCACCTTCCTCAACCACTTCGACCAATGGCTTGTCATCCGGCTCATAGCGTATGAACTTGACGCCCTTGGCGGCCGCCTCCCGGTAATAGTCTTCCCTGAACCCGTAAGTTCGCATATCCCGAAAGATAATGTAGATCTCCATCTCGGGCTTGATCTGCTTCAGTTTCAAGGCATTCTTGATTGCCTGGCTGCAGCAGACCCGGCTGCAGTAATTTCTCTCTGCCGTTCTGCAGCCTACACACTGGATCATCACCAGACTCTCGGCGCTCATCACCGTTTCTGCCTTGCTGGCGATTTGTCCTTCCAGTTCAAGCAGGGTCAATACCCGGTCATCCTCGCCATGAAGGTATTCGGTTGGCTGGTATTCCTCTGCGCCGGTGGCGATGATGACAGCACCGTGGAGTATCTCCTTGAGCCTTCCTCCGGTTTTTATCCGGGTCATGAAATTTCCCACATATCCGGAGACGTCCTGGATGGTTGTGCCGGTAGAAATGTGTATGGCGGGGTGCCGGTATATTTTGTGGACAAGTTCGCCCAGATAGGCTTGGACATCCAGGCCTTCGAGGGTGTAATGAATCTTTCGCGCCATACCTCCCAACTGGGCGTTCTTTTCCAGCAGATAGACCTCGAATCCCTGCTCGGCCATGTTGAGGGCGCTGGTCATCCCGGCCAGGCCGCCACCGATCACCAAAATCGCTTTGTTGACCGGCAGTTTGATTTCCTGCAGCGGGTTTAACAGGACAGTGCGGGCGACTGACATCCGGACGATGTCCTTGGCCTTCTCGGTGGCATCTTCCTTTTCACGGGAATGTACCCAGGAGCACTGTTCCCGGATGTTGGCCATGTCAAAGAAATACTGATTTATGCCGCCTTCCCGCACCGTGTCCCGGAACAAGGGTTCCAGGGTGCGCGGAGAACAGGCCGCGATCACCACGCGGTTGAGCCCTTTTTCACGGATGGTTTCGGATATTTGCTGAGCATTATCCGTGGAACAGGCAAACAGGCTTTCCTGGGCATGCGCAACATTCGCCAGCGTGGAGGCATATTCAACGACGGCAGGCACGTTGACCACCCTGCCGATATTGGCGCCACAGTGGCAGACAAAAACGCCGACCCTGGGTTCCTCCCGTGAAACGTCCCGTTCCTCCGGGTATTCCCTCTCCCGGCCCAGTTTTCCACGCTGGCGGGCAAGCAACTGACCGCACAGGGCCGCTGCTCCGCTGGATGAGACAACCGATTCAGGGATATCGACCGGCCCCTGGAATGCGCCGCTGACAAAAATTCCCGCTCGGGAAGTCTCTATCGGATTCAGCGGATTGGTCTTGCAGAAACCACGAGCATTGAGTTCGATGCCAAACTTGTTCGCCAGATCCGCGGCATCCTTGGGAGGACTCAATCCTACCGATAAAACCACCAGATCGAATTCCTCTTCCTTCACGCCATCGCCAAAAGTGGAGTACCTGATCGTGACGTTCTTGCTGTCCGGCATCTCCTTGCCGATGGCCACGTAGCTTCTGATAAATCGGACTCCGGGAAGTTTTTCCGCTCTTTGATAGTAACGCTCGAAATCCTTGCCAAAGGCGCGAATATCGTTGTGGAATACCGTTGCATCAATCTCCGCGCCATGGTCCTTTGCCAGAATCACCTGTTTCTGGGTGTACGCGCAGCAGACAGCCGAGCAATAGGTGTTGCCACCCGGGATGACTTGACGGGAACCGACGCACTGAATCCAGGCAATCCTCTGCGGATGCTTGCCGTCGGAAGGCCGCCTGATCTCGCCTCCGGTAGGTCCCGTGGAGGAGATGATGCGTTCGAAATCGAGGCTGGTGACGACGTTTTTCATCCTGCCATAGCCATAATCGCCCCGCACCGCCGGGTCGAAAGTTTCAAAGCCCGGAGACAGAACGACTGCGCCAACCTCCATTTCCAGCTTTTCCGGCTTTTGATGAAGATCAATGGCGTTATGCTTGCAGACGCCTACGCAAATGTTGCACTTTTCGTCTTGATGGTAAAGGCAGGTGTCATGGTCGATGTAAGTGATCAGCGGCACTGCCTGGGAAAAGTGGATATGGACCGCTTTGGTCAATGACAGATTCTGGTTATACGCATCGGGAACCGCCACCGGGCAGTACTCGACACAACTGGTGCAGCCTGTGCATTTGTCCTCAATAACGTACCTGGGTTTTCTATTCAGGGTGACTCTGAAATTTCCTGCCTCTCCCTCGACACGGACAACTTCGGTATTGGTCAGGATGTCGATATTGGGATGTCTGCTGCATTCAATGAACTTGGGAGACAAGTTGCACATGGAGCAGTCATTGGTGGGGAAAGTCTTGTCAAGCTGCGACATCTTGCCGCCGATGGCGGGAGACTTGTCGACCAGATAAACCCTGAAACCGGCGCCAGCCAGATCGAGTGAGGCTTGGATACCGCTGATGCCTCCGCCGACAACCAGCACATCGCCAAGATTAGCTTGTTGGGGACTGGCAGATGTCAGTCCGGTCACTGGCACGTTGTTCAATTTTTTTCTACCATGTCAAATACTTCGATTCTCAGGTACCCGTTGGTGGGGTACTAGATCACTTCCTGGACGATTTCCGTGATGTCCTTGATCTCTATTGCCCTGCCATCCTCCAGGCTCAGGCTGCTATCCGTGAAATTTGTGATGCAATACGGGCAGGCAGTCACGAGCACCTCCGCGCCGACATCAACGGCTTGTTTCAGCCGGTGATCGGAAAACCTTTCGCCCTTGGGCGTTTCCATCCAGATCCGGCCGCCGCCACCGCCACAACAGAAACTGTTTTCCCGGAAATATTCCATTTCAGTGAATTGGGCACCCGGCAAGGACTTCAGAACATTCCGCGGTTGATCAAATACACCGTTGTGGCGTCCCAGATAACAGGGGTCGTGATAGGTGATCTTTTTCTCAAGAGGTCGCACCGGCGTGAGTCTTCCCGAGTTCATCAGGTCGGACAGGAATTCGGACATGTGAACAATCTCGAACTTGACGTTGAATTCCGGGTACTCGTTCTTGAAGGTGTGGTAACAATGCGGTGAGGACACAAGAATTTTCTTGACCCCGAGATCGATGAAGTTCTTGATGTTTTCCTTGGCCAGATGTTTGAACAAGTCCTCGTTGCCTGTCTTGCGGATGCTTTCCCCGCAGCAATTCTCCTTGGCACCCAGTATCCCGAAATCCACCCCCGCCTTGTTGAGGATATTGACTGTAGCTGCCGCCACCTTTTTCATGCGCGGGTCATAGCTCAGATAGCATCCGGGAAAATATAGAAGTTCCATCCCTTCGGTGTAAGTTTTCACCGACAGGTCTTTCGCCCAATCCGCCCGCTTGGCGCGTTCCAGATCGAAAGGGTTACCCTCGGCCATGAGGCTCCCGCTGACGGTAACGATGGGGGTGACGGAAGCAGGGAAGGCTCCGTATTCAGTGGCAATCCTGCGCAGGGATACGCCAGCCTCGATTTGATTGACGCCCCTGGGGCAGCGCTGAGGGCAGGTGCCGCAAGTGGTGCAACGCCAGATGTCTTCTTGTTCAATTTCGGTCAGGCCGAATGTCGCCTGACGGACGATCTTGCGCATGCTGAAAGTTGCGACCTTGTTCCAGGGACAGACCACATCGCAAATGCCGCACTGATAGCAGAATTGGAAGGACGTGCCACCTTTTTCAAGGATGATGTCGGCGATTTCTTTAATGGGGGCGGCAGTTTCCAAGATCTTCTCTGGCCCTTTCGTTATTGATGTGATGAAGCGCCAAGCGCTATGACTTGGACATTCTAGTCAGGCCTTCAAAGACGGCTTTCATGCCGAACTGATTGACTAAGGACTCCAAGCCGACTTCCATTTGCCCGCGCTTATCCTGTTCCTTTTCCTTGCGGGGTTCTGCGCGTTCCACATAGGTCAGGGCACCCGATTCGCAGACCGCGACACACATTGGTTCGGCCAGGGGCGGGACGCTTTCACACATGTCGCATTTCAGCGGCAGACCGGAGTCCGGTTCCACAAAGTAGTTCCGCGAGGGACATGAGGCTCCGCAGAAACTGCACTCGCTGTAGTCCTTGCCATTGATCGTGTAGACGTGTCGGCCATTGCATTCGGCAGGCGTGTAATCACCTGCTCGGATCGGCACATATTCGTCGTTCAACTCATTGGCAACAACTCGGATGCGGGATCTTGCCGGATTAACGCTGCTGTATCTGGGTTGAGCGTGATAAGCCGAGCAGGCCATCTCACAGGCACGGCAGCCCGTGCATTTGTCGATATTGACTTTGATTTCCTTGACAGTCTTTGCGTTTAGGCCGGCCTTCACTGCAACCCCCCATTCATGCCGAATCAACTGTTGTTTCTGCCGAAGAAGATCGGGCAGAAGTTTTTTCACCCGACGAACAAGTGTAACAAACAGAAAGTGCAGTTCTTATCCTTTGCCTGCCGAAAAAATTGGAAAAGTGTCTCGGCTGTTGATGTAGATCAAGTCAAAGAAGAGGAGGAAAGAGGGATATTCTGCGGGGTATGGACGGCCACAGCGCCCGGCGATACTTTCAAATATGCAGGGGGAATTACTGCCCCTTTCAGATTGGCTTCACCGATAGATAGCAAGGAGAGGAAATGAGGTACGCGGAAACCGGATATGTCCTGGAGATCGATCTCACCACCGGAAATATCGAAAGAGAAGCAAGCAGCGCGGAATTGACCGCGCTCCATCTTGGCGGGCAGGGCACCGCCGCGAAGATTTTGTGGGATCGAGTGCCGCCCGAAGTGGATGCATTTTCTCCGAACAATCTGCTGATCTTCAGCACCGGCCTGCTCGACGGCACCCCGGTTCCCGGCGCCAATCGCACCATCGTCAATACCATTTCGCCCCAGACCGACCGCTATTCGCACTCGATATTCGGCGGTTATTTCGGACCGGAACTCAAGTATGCCGGCTACGACAAACTCATCTTCAGCGGCAAGTCGCCCGACCTGGTCTATCTCTACATCCACAACGACAAGGTGGAACTGCGAGACGCCAGCCATCTGAAGGGCATGGGCGCCTCAGAAGCCGCAGAGACAATCAAGAGCGAGTTGAACGATCATCAGATCCAGGTCGCGGCCATCGGCTTGGCCGGCGAGAACCGGTGCTACATGGCGACCATCGAACATGGCCATGCCAGCGCATCGCGCGGTGTCGGCGTGATCATGGGTGACAAGCGGCTCAAGGCGATCGCCGTGCGCGGCACACGCGATCTGAATGTGGCCAAGGCGGCGGAGTTGTTTTCGATCAGTCAGCGCATGATCAAGTCCATCGGCAGCAACCCCCATACCGGGGATTCCATGGCGCATGGGGAAGGCGACGAGTTTCACGTCGATAATTTCGCATGGGGCAATGCGCGCGAGCGCAAGCGGGGATTTTGGACCAAGGAAATCGAGGAAAGCTGGAAGGAGTTGGAGGGCCGGTTGCGGCAGCGGTGGACCGCCTGCTACAACTGCCCCAAGGATTGCCTCCAGGCGATCAACTATCCGGGCCGGCGTCCGTATTTCCAGAAATGCTACAGCAAGCTGACCTATGCCATGGCAGCCCATGAAACCTTGGATTTCGACTACAACATCATCGGCATTACTCAGGAATACGGTATGGATTCCTATGCCACGCCGCAAGTGATGGCCTTTGCCATCGAACTCTTTGAGGCCGGCATCCTGACCGACCAGGACCTGCCGGACTTCCCGAAGGACGGTGCGGGTCGGTTCTTCTACCTGGTCGAAAAGATTGCCCGCAGGGAGGGGATTGGCGATGTACTGGCGAACGGGGTTTATCATGCCGCCCGCCAGATCGGCAAGGGTGCCGAGGCGTACGACCACAACACCATGAAGAAATTCGAGCAGGTGCCGATCAAGCTTTCGATGATCAATTTTCCGTACTACCTGATGTATGCCACCAGTGAGAAGATGGCCATCAACCAAACCGAAGGCTCCTTCCCACAGGTGCCGATTGCAGACAAGAAGGAGCGGGAAGAATTTGTCGCGGGCTGGGAGGCGGCGCCGGAGCGCTTCAAGAAATGGCTGCTGGAATGGGAGCCGCGCACGCATCCCTCCCAGGAGGCGTCGGTGAATATCGCGGACTGGAACGAGACCATGCATTATGTGGATGACGCCGTGGGCACC
>JACRAR010000010.1 GCA_016234745.1 Betaproteobacteria bacterium
CCCACTGGTCGTCTCGCAATTGCTTGCGTTCTTCCATGCCTTCCTCCTGTCTTGTGACAAAAGGAAGCATCGCAGACTACCGATGCGTTAGATTCAGCGAACACTCGCATATTCATTCGTCAATTGTGAACAGAACCTAGGGTTTCAACCAGATGTTTTATCGGTATTTCCATGGAAAGTAAGTGTTATACGTATGCGATAAGCGCAATGCACTTCCTTTGTCAGCCATGCATAATGCGGGGAAGTTCAGGCCATATTTCTTCCATGCGTGCATTTCAGATCCGCTGGTTTCCCGATTTGCTGTTTGTTGCGGCGTTCCTGTTGATCGACTGGCTGAGCTTCGTCCACGCCCTGTACGGACTCAATATCACCCCCTGGAATCCCGATCCGGCCCTGGGCCTGGCGTACTGGATGCGCTACGGCAAGCAGGCGGCCTTGCCCTGGTTCGCCGCCAACATGCTGGCGGATATTTTGGTGCGCGATAACCATGCCGGCTGGTTCATTACAACGTTTTCATCGGCACTCGTGACGTTCGGTTATGGGCTGATCGGAGAGGCGTTGCGGAGCCGCTTTCGCGACGGCAACGCCTACGACAATCGCGTCACGTTGTTCGTCTGGCTGGAGATCGTGGTGATCGGTTCGGTTCTCAACAGCCTGTCCTATATCTCCCTGTATTATTTCACCGGACTGATTCCGCAAGGCCAATGGACCGTGGCGTTCTTGCGTTTCGGCGTCGGCGACATCGTCGGCATCGTCGGCTCGATGCCTCTGCTCTGGATGTTGTTCAGCGACCGGCGTCGCGAGCGCCTGCTGGAGATCATCCTGCACCGGGAAACAGTGGGCTATGTGGCATTGGCGCTATTGATGCTGGGACTCGTGTTTGGACATGTCGCGAATGCCGAGTTCGAGCATTTCTACTTCCTGTTTCTGCCGATCGTCTGGGCCGCGACGCGGCAAGGCTTGCACGGCGCGGCGCTAATAGCTTTCGTGTTGCAGTTCGGGATCATGGTCGTCGTCAAATGGCCGCCGGTCGCCAACATTCCCGTGGTCGAATTGCAAATGCTCGGCACGGTCCTGGCGTTGGTGGGGTTCTTCATTGGTGTCGTGGTCGATGAACAAAGGCAGGCCGCAGAAGACCTGAAAGTCACCCTGCGCCTGGCGGCGGCCGGCGAAATGGCCTCGGCGCTGGCCCATGAACTCAATCAGCCCCTGACTGCCCTGGCGGCCTATGGCAAGGCCTGCAAGGAATTGCTCGAGCGCGGCGAGGCGGGCGAACTGCTGCAAGGCGCGATTCAGAAGATGATCGTTGAATCGGGGCGGGCATCCGCTGTCGTGCGGCGCTTGCGCGATTTTTTTCGCAGTGGCGCGATGCAGCTCGAGGTCATCGAGGTCGGCGCGATTGTTGCATCGATCGCCGAGCAGTTCGCGGCGAAATTCGAGCAGCACGGGGTCGAGTTGGAAATTCTGCCGATACCCCCTGTTTCCCTGCGTGCCGACCGGCTGCAGATCGAACTGGTCCTGCGCAACCTGCTGGCGAATTCCCTGGATGAGGTTGTCAAACAGGCTCCGGGGGAACGTCAGATCACGCTGCTGACCGAGAAGCTGCCGGGTGAACGGGTGCGCATATCGGTCGAGGACAGCGGTTCGGGTATTTCCAGCAAAACCGCGACGCATTTGTTCGAGCCCTTTGTCTCGACCAAGTCGAGCGGTCTTGGGCTGGGGCTGGTCCTAAGCCGCGCCATCGTCGAGGCTCATGGCGGCAGCCTGTGGGCCGAGGTGGGCGAGCACGGCATTTTCCGGTTCGTGCTGCCGGCGTACGAATTGGGAGAGTGAATTGGAAAATAGGGTAGATGCTGCGCTTACGGTGTACATCGTCGATGACGACCCCTCGGTGCGCGATGCGCTGGGTTTGCTGTTGAGCGTCAGGGGCTATCGTACGGCAGTATTTGCCAGCGGCGAGGATTTTTTGCGCGCGTGGCAAAGAGACTGGATCGGCTGCCTGCTCATCGATATCCGCATGCCGGGCATGGATGGGCTGACGCTGCAGCGCAAGCTCGGCGAATTGAAATGTCATCTGCCGGTGATCATCATCACCGGACATGGTGACGCCAGCTTGGCACGACAGGCATTCAAGGCCAGCGCCAGCGATTTTCTGGAGAAGCCGTTTGACGACGACAAGCTTATCGCGGCCATCACCGAGGCATTCCGCCAGGAAGAAGCCATGCTCAAGGAACGATTGCGCAACGATCAGCTGAGCCAGGTGCTGAAAGAGTTGACGCCGCGTGAGCGCGAGGTCATGGACTTGGTCGTGATGGGCAGGCACAACCGGGAGATCGCTCCGGAGCTGGGCATCAGCGTGCGCACTGTGGAAGTGCACAAGGCGCGCCTGATGGCCAAGCTCGATGTGAGCAGCGTGCCCGATCTGGTCCGGATCAGCATGCTGCGCAAGCCGGATTGAAGACTGCTGACGACCTCCGATATCGAAGATCAGGAATCATCAGCCGCCGATCAGGCTGATCGCAGTCGCCATGTATTGCCCCCCGACCAACTCCACGCTGACGTTGACGCGCGATCCGCCCATCATGCCACCCCCGCCCATCATGCCGCCACCCGGAACGGCGACGCCATTTCTGTGGATGGTCACGCCATTGAGCATGAAGCTGTTCGCAGTGACATTCGAGACAATGCCTGACATCTGCATAATTCCCGGCGTGGCGGACTGACCCGCCTGAATATTCACTGCCATGCCGGAGAGCGCGTGATTGTTGAACATCCCGGCAATGCTCAAGGGTTGCCCGACAACCAGGTCGGCTGCGCTGCCGTTGCGGAAGACAGTGCCTGCACCCATGTTGCCACTCATGCTGCTGCCATCGGCCATGTTCATGGTGAAGGCTCCGGTCTTCGGGTCGTAGGCTGAAAGCGTGCCGCCAACCTCGATGACGGAGCCATTCGGCGCCTGACCTGGCGTGAAGGCGATAAATTGCACCGTGGCCGCGCGCACGGCGTTGTTTGCGACGGATCCATGCACCTCGAGGAAGGCGCCGTTCGCCAGCTGCGCTGCGGTACCGCCGCTAAAGGCCGCATTGCTGGCATCGATCACGACGCCGCGCAGAGTGAAGCTGGAAGCGGAGACGAAATTTGCCACCATGCCATGCACTTCGACCGCAGCAGGTGAGGCATTGGCGGACACCGTGACGCTGCTCGCCTTGAGCTTGTTCGCCGCGGTATCGTAACTGCCGGTGATCACGACGTACTTGTCGTTGTCCAGGCTTGCGCTGCTGGGCGTAATGGCCGCCGCGCCGGCATCCACCGCGACATTGCGCACCTGAAAACTGGTGTTGCTGATGTAACTGGAGATCGGTCCCGACAGCATCACCTTCCCATTCGCCGGCGCCGGCCGTTTGATACGGATGACGGAAGCGCTGATCACATTGCCGGCCGGGACGCTGTCGCTCCATACCGTCACCATCAGCCCGTTCGCAAGCGACACTCCCGCCGGGCTGATGGCAGCCGATCCGATGGTTACGATTTCGGTGCCGAGCGCAAAGCTGCCGTTGCCGGCATTGTATTGGCTGACAACGCCGCTGAGTCGAACACCATTGGCGGCCGGTCTTTGCTCGATCAAGGTAGCCTGGAAATAGGGCTTGCCTTGGTTGTCGGTCTTGAGCAGGCCATGCACTTCGATCCGGTCGCCCACTCGAATGTCCGCCAGCGAGGCATAACCGGCAAAGCTCGTCACGGGGCCCAAAGACGCCTCCGTGTTGGCCGTGATGCTGGTGCCCAGGACGGTGACACTGTTGGCAGAGACTGCGCTGACTGGACCGACAATTTCCGGCGACATCAACGCCGAGGTGATGTTGCCGCCGGCATCGAAGGACAATTCCATCGCATGCCCGAGCATCACGTCTGTCATCGGCATGCTGACCGCTGCGCCTTGTTCGGCCTCGGAAAAATATTGGGCGCCCGTATCGTTGTGGCGCACGCCATCCACGATCAGGCTGCCGAAACCCGTCACGACGCCAATCGCCGCGATCGGCGAACCGGTGCCGCCTGTCCCGACCTCCGCCAATAAGGCAACGACACCGCCGCCACCGCAGCCCGCAAGCAGGAATGTTGCCGCAACCGCCAAGGCCGCTGGAATCCTGGAAAAAAGGTTATGCAACATTGTCATTCTCCTGAAAGGATTCTTCACCCAGCCGTCAGGTGACGGGTCCTTTGTAGTAGTACATGCCAAAGCGGATGCGTTGATTCGCATCCGGATTTTGTTCATCCTCCCGGCAAAGCCGGGTCGCCTCAGTGACGACGTCATGGAAGGCCTTTGCCCAGATTTGCCTGGACAACGCGCTCAAGGCTTCAGCCGATTGAGGACTCAATTTGTTGGCATACACGCTCTGTTCCAGCATCGGATCACCGCTTCCCTTGATGTTTTGCACAGCCGTCGCCATGTGATCGCCGACGTTATCGGAGAATAGCTGCAGCATTTCGGCGATGCCTTCCTTGGGCACAAAGCCATCGGCACTCAGGCGCAGGCGCTGGGATGCGAGTTCCTTGCTCTCGTCGACGATCGTCACCACTCCCAACCGCAATAGCTCATCCAGGAGGGTGCGTGGATGCACGTCGTTCGACACCGACGACGCCAATTCATCGAATGAACCAGGTCCGCCGCCTCGGACGAGCAACTGCGGTTGACCTTTGTCGTCACAATAGGCCGGATCATTCGCCCAGCGCGCGAAGACCTGCATGGCAACGCTCAAGGTCTTGGCGGGAGCGAGCGGCTTGCCCACTTTGCGCCACTCGCGCACGTCCTTGCGGTGCACTCCCGAAAGCACGCTGATGCTGGAATCGCTGGGCCGTCCGTGTTGTTCCTCGATGATGGGTACTGCTGCATCCAAAAAGACTTGCTTGAGCGCCTGGGCGAAATGCGTATAGGTCACTCCTTCGCGCAGCAGCAAGGTGACCAGGGGTGCCATCAGGCGCAAGGAAGCCGCGAGGGCGAGATCCCCGCGCGATTCAGGCTTATCCGCTTCTTGGTCAGCGCTCATGAAGATGGGAATATATCCCACAGCTTGGAATTAAACAAGCCCAGTTCAGCGCCGCAAGTCATCTTTGCAAGCCATTGTTTTTCATGATGTCATCAAGGAATAAAAAAATAATTCAAAAAGTTGTTGCATTGCTCAATGATATGGGATAAATTCCCATACACGAAATGACATTCACTCGCTAACCCCCGGTTAATCACTCAGGAGAAACAAAATGATGTTCCGCAACTTTGCAAACAATGGCACCGCAACAGGTTTCACAGGGATGCATGCCGGAGCAGTTGCTTCAGGCAATGGCGCGGCCGTAAACGGCTTTGGGCCGAACCAGATGATGACGAGCCTCGTCGATGGCGCGACAGCCGCAGTTGTCCCCGGCCAGGGCTTCGGCGCGATGATGAACGGCTTTACCGGAAGTGATGGCGTCGATATCGGCACACTGATGAGCCGCTTTTGGCAGCATTTGCCGGCGAATGGCGCGGTTCCGGGTACGCCCGCAACCGCTGCAACGGGCCCGGGTTTCGGTGCAATGATGGGCGGTATTGCTGCGGATGCCGGCTTGAATCCCGGTTCGATGATGGGCGCCATCTTTCATGACGCGCTGAACGGAACAACCGATACCTCCGCCACCATTCCAGGGTTTGGTCAGGCGATGCTTGAGGTCATGGGCAACATCGCTAACAATGCTAACAATGCTAACAATGCCAACATCAATCTGGTGGGCATGCCGCACATGAACTTCGATTACTTCTCCTGAGCTTCGTATCCGGAGCAATTGACGCTGCAACCCGGGCAGATGGAATTTCTGCCCGGCAAGATGCGGGATGGACGGCATAGTTCCGCAAGAGCCTGCACCAAGTAGCTACCTGACAGTGACGCTGCCCTTCATGCCGGCCTCGAAATGGCCTGGCTGCAGGCAAGCAAAACCGATCTTTCCTGCCTTGGGAAACCGCCACACCAGCTCACCCGTCTGACCGGGGTCAACCGACACCTGGTTCGGATCGGCGTGCACCATCCCCGGAAACTTTCGCATCTGCTCGGCATGCGCCTTGAGCTCTGCCACAGTGCCAAGCACCATTTCGTGCTTGATCCGGCCTTGGTTGCGCACCAGAAACCGGATCGTCTCCCCGTGCTTGACCGTGATACTGGCGGGAACAAAGCGCATCAAGTCATTCATCGTCACGGCAACTGTGCGCGCTACCTTGGCGGGTTCGCCCGGCATGCCGATGGCTGCGCCATGCCCCGAGTGCTCGCCCGGCGCTGCTGCGCCGCCATGACCGAACCCGGGAGTGGAAGCAGTCACCAGTGAAAAAAGTACGGCATGCGCAATCCGCCTCATCATCATTCTCCAAGAGTGCGCGCGAAGCATGCTGCAAGCATAGCGCGTCGCGGCGATTGCTAGCGGTTCTGCTGCTGTTGCCCTGACTCCTGCCCGCTCACTGACATCGGTTTATCGTGATCGTGACTGCCATGCCCGAACATGCCCATGTGCCCAGACCAAAGCTGAAAAACCGCCACCATGACGACCATCATGATGACCATGGCTTCGCCCCGTTGAAATCGTTTCATTTTATCTCCTGGATAAGCTGTGCTGCGTTATGAACCTTCCTGATGCCGCGGTTACTGCTCCCAGCCGCGTTTAAGCCGCCACTGCTTGACCAACGCATAGATCGCCGGGATTACCGCCAGGGTCAGCACGGTGGATGACACCATGCCGCCGACCATGGGAGCGGCAATGCGGCTCATGACTTCGGAGCCGGTGCCGGTGCCCCACATGATCGGCAAAAGTCCCGCCATGATCGCCACCACAGTCATCATTTTGGGCCGGACACGCTCGACCGCGCCTTCCATGACAGCTTCGTAGAGGTCGCCGACCGTGGGGCTGCGTCCTGCCTCACGGGATTTCCGCTTGACAGCTTCCCAGGCGTGGTCGAGATAGATCAGCATGACCACGCCAGTTTCTGCGGCAACGCCGGCCAGAGCGATGAAGCCGACCGCCACCGCTACCGAAAGGTTGTAATCGAGCAGCCACATCAGCCAGATGCCGCCGACCAGGGCGAAGGGCACCGAGAGCATCACGATGAGGGTTTCGGTAAGACGCCGGAAATTGAGGTAGAGCAGCAGGAAGATGATCAGCAGCGTCACCGGAATGACGATTTTCATTTTCTCGATGGCGCGTTCCATGTACTCGAACTGGCCGCTCCAGGCGATGTAGTAGCCGGGCGGGAATTTGACTTGCGCTGCGACCGCCTGCTTGGCTTCGGCGACATAGCCGCCGATGTCTCGATCGCGGATGTCGACATAAATGTAGGCGGAAAGCAGCGCATTCTCGGTGCGGATGCCGGGGGCACCCTTGACGATCGCGACCTTGGCGACTTGGCCGAGCGGAATCATCGCTGGCGCCTGCCCCATTTCTCCCCCTATCGGAATGAGGAGTTCATTGGCGATTTGCTGCGGGCTGGCGCGCAGCTCGCGCGGGTAGCGCACTGTGACGCCGAAGCGCTCGCGTCCCTCGACGGTAGTCGTCACCATCTCGCCGCCCAGCGCGGTGCCGATCACATCCTGCAGCTCGCCGACGGACAGGCCGTAACGCGCCAGTTGGCCGCGGTCCGGTTCGATGTCGAGGTAGTAGCCGCCGGTGATGCGTTCGGCGAAAGCGCTGGTGGTGCCGGGCACGGTCTTCACCGCGGCTTCGATCTGCCGCGCCAGTTGCTCCATCTCGCCGAGATCCTTGCCGAAGACCTTGATGCCGATCGGCGTGCGGATGCCGGTCGACAGCATGTCGATGCGCGCCTTGATCGGCATGGTCCAGGCATTCGAGATGCCGGGAAATTGCAGCGCCTTGTCGAGTTCTGCGATGAGTTTGTCGATCGTCATGCCTGCACGCCACTCGGATTCCGGCTTGAGGTTGATCACCGTTTCGAACATCTCGGTCGGCGCCGGGTCGGTGGCGGTGTTGGCGCGGCCGGCCTTGCCATACACCGAAGCCACCTCGGGGAAGCTCTTGATGATCTTGTTCTGGGTCTGCAGCAATTCCGCCGCCTTGGTGATCGACATGCCGGGTAGGGAGGTCGGCATGTAGAAGAGCGTGCCTTCATTGAGGGTCGGCATGAACTCCGAACCCAATCTGGATGCGGGATAGATCGAGACGGCAAGGACCAGCAGGGCGATGAGAATGGTGGTCTTCTTCCAGCGCATCACGCCGGTGATGATCGGCCGGTAGACCCAGATCAGGAACCGATTCACCGGGTTCCTGGCTTCCGGCATGATCCTGCCGCGGATGAACAACAGCATGAGTACCGGCACCAGGGTCACCGAAAGCAGTGCCGCGCCGGCCATGGCGAAGGTCTTGGTATAGGCGAGCGGCGAGAACAGCCGCCCCTCCTGGCCTTCCAGGCTGAACACCGGCAGGAAGGACACGGTGATGATGAGCAAGGAAAAGAACAGCGCCGGCCCAACCTCCTTGCAAGCGGAAATTATGGCTTCGGCTCTCGCCGAAGCCATCCAGCCAAGCTTTTGGCCCCCCCCTTCCCCCGGCCCCTCCCCCGCCAGGGGGGAGGGGAGTATGGGTGTCGCCGTTTGTTCAAGCCGTTCCAGATGTTTGTGCGCGTTCTCGATCATGACGATCGCCGCATCCACCATCGCGCCGATGGCGATGGCAATGCCGCCCAGGCTCATCAGATTCGAGTTCATGCCCAGGAGGCGCATGGCGATAAAGGCCAGCAGCACGCCCACCGGAAGCATCAGGATGGCGACCAGGGCGCTGCGCACGTGGAGCAGAAAGACGATGCAGACCAGGGCGACGATGATCGATTCCTCGGCCAGGGTACGCTTGAGGGTGTCTATGGCGCGATGGATGAGCTCGGAGCGGTCATACACCGTGACGATGCTTACGCCCGCGGGCAGGCCGGCGGAGATTTCGCCGATTTTTTCCTTGAGGTTGCTGATCACTTCCAGTGCGTTCTGGCCGTAGCGCGCCATGGCGATACCCGACACCACTTCGCCTTCGCCGTTGAGTTCGGTCAGGCCGCGCCGCTCGTCGGGCGCGAGCTCGACGTGGGCGATGTCGCGGATCAGCACCGGGGTGCCCTTTTCGCTTTTGACCACCAGCATCTCGATGTCGCTTTTGCCGCGCAGGTAGCCTTTGCCGCGCACCATGTACTCGGTCTCCGCCATCTCGATGACGCGGCCGCCGACGTCGCGGTTAGAATCGCGGATCGCCTGCGTGACTTTCATCAGGGGAATGCCGTAGGCGCGCAGCTTGGTCGGATCGACGGTGACCTGGTAGGTCTGGACGAAGCCGCCAATCGAGGCTACCTCGGCCACGCCCTGCGCCTTGGTGAGTTGATAGCGCACATACCAGTCCTGGATGGTGCGCAGTTCGGCCAGCGTCTTGTCCTTGGCGAGCAAGGCATATTGATAGACCCAGCCGACGCCCGTGGCGTCGGGGCCGATCTGCGGCGTCACGCCCCTGGGCATGCGCCCGGAAGCGAAGTTGAGGTATTCCAGCACGCGCGAGCGCGCCCAGTAGATGTCGGTGCCATCCTCGAAAATGATGTACACGAAAGAGGCGCCAAAAAATGAGAAGCCGCGCACCACCTTTGACTTCGGCACCGACAGCATCGAGGTGGTGAGCGGATAGGTCACCTGGTCCTCGACCACCTGCGGCGCCTGGCCGGGATACTCGGTATACACGATGACCTGCACGTCCGACAGGTCGGGCAGGGCGTCGATGGGTGTCTTGAGCACGGCATAGATGCCGCCGATCACGACGAACAGGGTAGCGAGGAGAATCAGGAAGCGATTCCGGCTCGACCAGTCGATGAGCTTGTTGAGCATGGCGTAGAGTTGGCCTTAGTGACCCGAATGCGCCGCGGGACGCGCGGCGCCCGCGCCTTCGAGCTTGATGATCAGCCACTCGCCGGGTTTGCGCTCGACGAAGGAGAAGGCCACGCTGGCGCCGGGTTTCAGATTGCCCAGCTGGCCCGAATTGGCGAGGATGAAATCCATGGTCATGCCTGGCCATTTGAGGCTCGCCACCGGGCCATGCGAGATGGTCACCGTGCCGGCCTTGGCATCGATCGCTTCGAGTTTGCCTTCGGCACGGTGCTCGATGCCGGAGGCTTTGCCAGGCGCTGCTTCCGCCCCACTCGCAGCGCTTGCCGCGCTCGCAGGCGCCGTCCCGAAACCGCCGACGGCGGCTTTCAGGTTGCTCTCGGCATCGATCAGGAAATTCGCGGCAACCACCACCGCTTCGCCGTCCTTGATGCCCGCAAGCACTTCGACATGGTCCTCGCTGCGCGCGCCCAGCTTGACTTCGCGCGGTTCGAAACGTCCCTCCTGAAGTTGCACCAGGACGATCTGGCGCACGCCGCTGTCGATCACGGCCGAGGCAGGCACGGTGACGACCTTACCCTTGCCGCGAATGGCGAGTTCCATCTGGGCGAACATGCCCGGCTTGAGCAGTTGTCCCGGATTGGCGAGCTCGACGCGAACCGGGATGGTGCGGGTTTCGGCCTTGAGCGTGGGGTAGATGTAGGTGATGGCGCCTTCAAAGACGCGGCCCGGGTAGGCGTTGATCCTGATCTGCGCCAGGGTGCCCGGCTTTACCAGGCCGATGTCCTGCTCGAACACGTCGGCGATGATCCACACCGTGGACAGGTTGGCGATCTGATACAGCACCTCGCCGGGCATGAAGCGCATGCCTTGCACGGCCTTCTTCTCGGTGACGATGCCATTGACCGGCGAGCGGAAGATCAAGGTGCGCTTCGCCTCGCCCGACTGGGTCAGTGTCTTGACCTGCTCTTCCGAGATGTCCCAGTTCTTCAGGCGTGCCAGGCTGGCCGCTGCCAGTTGTGCCATGCCGTTCTGCGCGTCGCCTCCGGCTTCCTTAAGCGATTGCAGGCCCTGCGCGGCAATCGCGTATTCGCGCTGCGCCGAGATCAGCTCCGGACTGTAGGCTTCGAACAGCGGCTGCCCCTTGCCCACGGCCTGTCCCGTAACATTGACGTGGAGCCGTTCGACATAGCCTTCGAACTTGGCCGTGATGGTGTATAGGCTGCGCTCATCGGGCTCGATGCGTCCGGCGGCGCGGATGGTTTTGTCGAGCGTGCGCAGGCTGGCCGCCTCGGTCCTGACTCCGAGTTTCTGAACTTTCTCGGTGCCGATCCTGATCTGCGACGATGCCCCCGAAGTGCCTGCCGCACCGTCGTCCTCGCCTTCATAGACCGGGATGTAATCCATGCCCATCGGGTCCTTCTTCGGCGTCGGCGAAGTATCCGGCAGGCCCATGGGATTGCGGTAGTAGAGCAGCTTGCGCTCCTGCTTCGCGCTTGCAGGTGCGGCGGCCGGGGCTTGCGCTGACGTAGCGGCCGGCTGGTCGCCGCCCTGCTTGCCCAGCCAATATCCGCCACTGCCGGCCAATGCCAGGCATGCGACGGCAATCATGATTCCCGTTTCGATTCTCACAGGTCTTCCCCTATCAGTCGTTCGATGTCCGCCAGGCGTGCCTGCTGTTCGGCCTGCGCCTTGACGATGTCTTGCCTGGCTTTGCGGATCTGCCGCTGCGCATCGAGCAGCGTGGCGAAATCCACCTTGCCGGTCTCGTAGCCGGAGAGTGCGGCCTGAAAAGTGAGTTCGGACTGCGGCAGCAGGCTGGACTTCGCCAGCATTTCGATGCGCCGCGATGCGTCAATGGCGGCGAGGTTCGCCGAAAGTTCGTCGAGCAGTTGGTTGGCCGTGGCCTCCTTGCGCGCCCGTGCGGCATCGGCCATTTTCTCCGCTTCGCGCTCCTGGCTGCGGCGGCTTTCCTGCTGCAGCGGGATATTGAATTCCAGCATCAGTTCCCACTCGTTGACGCGGCTGCCCGTTTGCATCGGCGAGATGCCCACACTGAAATCGGGATAACGGTTGCGGTAGCTCAGGTCGCGGTTCTTCTCCGCGGCGCGGATGCGCGCCGTGTCGGCGAAGAGTTGCGGATTCCTGTCGCGCAGGCGGTTTTCGAGCGCCACGAAATCGAGCCTGGCTGCCGGGGGAACAGTCCGCAGCAGCTCCGGGGCAGCCAGGGGCGACTCGGTGGGTCGCGCCAGCAAGGCATTCAGGCGCGAGCGGGTGTGGTGGTGTTCGGTTTCCATCTGGATCAGCTCGTTCTTCATCGCGGTGCGTTCCACCATCACGCGGATCGCATCCTGCTGCGGCGCCAGTCCGCCGGCATAGCGCGCCTGGGTGATGCGCTCGATGCGGTCGATCAGGTCGATGACTTCCTGATTCAGGCGGATCAGTTGCGCCACGGCGAAGTACTGGGCGTAAGCCGCCTTGATGCGTGCCGCCTGCTCCGTCCAGGTTACCCCCGCCCTGGCCTGGGCGACTTCGGCTTCGGCTTCGGCGGCTTCACGCTTGAGCTCGCGCTTGCCCCAGAACGGCAGCGGCTGGATCAGCGTGTATTTGGTTCGGCCGACGCGACTCGGCAAGATGTTCGGGCTCGCGTCCGAGCCGTAATTCGTGATGTTTTGCAGCTCCGTGCGAAACACCGGATCGGGCAGCGCCCCGGCCGGATAGATGCGCTCCCGGGCGGCTTCGGCTTCCAGGCGCATCGCGGCGTATTCCGGATTCCGGGCTTTGGCATAGTCGAGCAGGCTGTCGACGTTCCTGCCCAAATTCTCTTGCTGCGCCAGTGCAGGCAGCGGCGCAGCAAGCGCCAGGCCGAGCAGCAGCGCCGTCCCGAAAATATTTCCTCGCATGGATACCCCCGGAGCTTATTTCGCTTTTTCGAACTGGACGACGGTGAAGACGCCATTCACGTCATCGGCGACGAAGCGGATTTTGTCACCTGCCTTGATTTGCTCCAGCCAGGCCGCGTTCTTGACGCGGAACTCCATGGTCATTGCCCCCATGCCGAGGTTCGTCAGTGGGCCGTGGCTGATGGTGACCTTGCCGGCGGCTTTGTTGACGGCCTTGATCAGGCCATCGGCCATGGCGGTGCTGGCCGGGGAAGCCGCATGCATTGCGCCATGGCCGGCATGATCGTCCGCGGCAAGGCCGGGTGCGGAAAAAGCGAGTGCGAAGCCGGTGAGCGCGGCAACAGTGATAGATTTCATGAAATTCTCCAGTGCAGGACAAGACAGGGCGCAGTGTGACGCACCGCCCCCAACGGCAAGCTGACCGGAAAATTACAGTTCTGTAATCTTCAATTGGGTGCTGCCGGAGAGACTAGCGGCAGACTGATACGCGCCACCAGGCCGCCTCCGGTGCGCGCAAATAAACCCAGCTTGCCGCCGTGGCTGCGTGCGATCCGGTCGACGATGGCCAGGCCCAGCCCGGCGCCGCTGGCGTTGCCGCGTGCCGCATCGAGCCGGGTGAAGGGCAGTTTGAGACGTTCGACTTCCTGCTCGGGAATGCCCTTGCCGCGATCGCAGACTTCGATGTGGATTTCCTGCGCGTCCCTGCGCAATGCCAGCAGCACGGGTTTTTCGCTGCCGGCGTGACGCAGTGCATTGTCGATCAGGTTGGCGACGGCGCGGCGCACGCCTTGCGTCCGCAGCGGCAGGCCGGGCAGTGCGGCCAAATCCGTTTCAATTTCCGCACCGCGCCGTGCGTACTGTTCGGCCATTTCGCCGAGCAAGCCGGCCAGATCGGTGTCCTGCAGGGCTTCACCGGATGTCTCGCGGGCGAAATCGAGAAACTGGCCGATGGTCGCATCCATCTCCTCGATGTCGGTGACCATGCTCGCGCGGGTTTGTTCGTCGGCGCCGGAAAGCTCGATATTCATGCGCAACCGGGTAAGCGGGGTGCGCAGATCGTGCGAGATGCCGGCGAGGATCAGGGCACGGTCGCTGTCGAGGCGCGCAAGGTCGGTCGACATCTGGTTGAAGGCGTGGGCCAGAGCGGCAACCTCCGAAGGCCCTGCCGCATCGACGGGCGCCGGCTGGCGGCCGCGGCCAACTTCCAGGGCGGCCCGGGAGAGCGCCTTCAAGGGGCGGGTGACGCGGAACATGATGAGATAGGCGCCGGCCAGCGACAGCAGGAGCGCTGCCAGTCCCCAGGCCATCCATTGCCAGGGCAGGGCGCGTTCGATGCGCTCGCGCGGCAGGGCGATCCAGTATTCGTCTTCCTCGTCGACCTCGCTGCTTTCCTCGATGCGGAAAGACACGAACAGGGCTTTCTCGCCGTTGCGTTCCAGCGTCATGCGCGTTTGCGGGCCGAGCCCCTTGCGCAACAGCTCCGCGGTCAAACGCAGGGTCTTCTTCTCGGGCAGGGGCGCAACGACTTCATTTTTCTCGACCGGATAAATGCGGATGCCCTCGCGGCTGGAAAGTTCCCGCAGCAGCGCCGGGCGCTTCTCGGGTTGGGCGCTGACGAGGGCGCTGCGGGTCAGGTTGACCACGCTCTCGACCATTTGCGCCAGCTGGCGCGCGTGCGGCTCGCGCTCATAGGCGCGGTAGATCGAATACCAGGTAAATACCGAAATCAGCATCAGGACGACGATGAGCAGAAAGGTCTGCCAGAGCAGGGTCTGCGGCCAGAATTTCCTCACGAATGCTTGATTCCGTCAGGCACGAAGGTGTAGCCGAACCCCCAGATGGTCTGGAGGTAGCGCGGCTTGGCCGGGTCATCCTCGACCAGTTTCCGGAGGCGGGCGATCTGCACATCGATGGCGCGGTCGAACACGTCGTACTCGCGGCCGCGCGCCAGTTCCATGAGTTTGTCGCGCGACAGCGGCTGGCGCGGATGCTGCACCAGCACCTTGAGCACCGAGAATTCGCCGGTGGTAAGGCGCGTGGTCTGGTCGTTGCGGTGCAATTCGCGGGTGGCCAGATTGAGTTGAACGCTGCCAAAGGACACGATCTCCTCGTCCACCGCCGGAGCGCCGGGGTGCGGCGCTGCGCTGCGCCGGCGCAGCACCGCCTGGATGCGGGCGACCAGTTCGCGCGGGTTGAAAGGTTTGGGCAGGTAGTCGTCGGCGCCCATCTCCAGACCGATGATGCGATCGACATCGTCGCCCTTGGCGGTGAGCATGATGATCGGGATATCGCGATGGTCGCTTTGGCCGCCGCGCAGGCGGCGACAGATCGACAGGCCGTCTTCCTCAGGCATCATCAGATCGAGCACCATCAGGTCATAATTCTCCCTGAGCAGCGCCTTGTCCATCGCCGCGGCGCCGTCCACCGCCTTGGCGGCGAAGCCCTGCTCGGCGAGATAGCGGTGCAGCAATTCGCGCAGGCGCAGGTCGTCGTCGACGACCAGAATTTTTGCCAGGGGTTTCTGTGCGGTTTTCATGGGCAGACTCGCTGGGGGTTCATGAAATATGATACGGATTATCTTGCAAGAAGCTTGATTCCGGTGTGTCTGGTTTGTAAGCAAGTGTTGGGTTTGGGAGAATTGGAATGAAAAAGTTCTGCCTGCTTGTGCTTGCCCAGTGGTGGGCTTTTGCCGCCGTGGCCGAGGATCTCTCGCCCGGGCTCTGGGAAATCACGCTGGAATCGCGCGTGGCGGCCAATGCCCTGGATCCCGGCTGGACCCCGGCGCCATTCACGCTGAGCCATTGCCTCAAGGGCAGCGATGCCAAAGACCCCTCGCGGCTGATCAGTGCCATCGCCGTGCCTGGAGCGACCGACTGCAGCTATACCGAACGCAGCTACGCCGGCAGCACTTTTCGCTTCGCGCTGGAGTGCCCGGGATCTTTGGGGCTCAAGACGCGCGGCAGCGTGACCTTCAGCGCCGACAGTTTCAGCGGCGGCATGACCGCCTTGGCGAATGTGGCTGGCCAGGCCACGGAAATGCAGAACCGCGTTGCCGGCAAGCGCATCGGCGGCTGTTAGCCGCGGAGGCTCCCCGCGCATCCGTGCCGCGCGATCAAATGACTCGGGACGGGACTCGGGACGGCAAAGGTCACCGCCATTCGCGCAGCAACTTCTCAAGCTGCCGATATTCGTCGCGCAGTTCGCCCAGCGTGCGCCGGTCGAACTTTCCACCGCCCTTGAGCCGCTTGTCGGCTTCAGTCATGCGCAGGGAGCAGCGGATTCCCCCGAGCTGTCCCGTCAGTCCTTTCATGGTATGGACGCATCTTTGGGCGTCCTGCCAATTGCCGGAGGCAATCGCTGCATCAAGCTTCTCGAAGTAGCCGGGGATTTCCGTGAGTGCCGAGTCGATGATGGCCTTGGCAATACTCCGGTCCCGCCCCAAGGGGTCGAGCAGGGCTGCCTCGTCGAACGCGAGACGGGGATTTTCCGCGACAGCCGGGTTGGTTTCTGTACCGACCGCGGAAACATGCGGCGGATTGCACAGCCATTGCTCCAGCATCGATGAAAGTCTTGCCAGGGCGATCGGCTTGGCAAGAAAGTCGTCCATGCCTGCCGCCAGGCAGCGCGTGCGATCCTCTTCGAAGGCGCCGGCGGTCAGCGCGACAATGGGCAGTCGTGGGCGGGCGTGTTGGTTTTCCCAATAGCGTATCTGTCGCGTCGCTTCGAAGCCGTCCATGACCGGCATCTGGCAGTCCATCAGGACCAGATCGGGCGACATCCCGGCAAGAATGGCGTCCATGGCCTGCTGGCCGTTTTCGACGGATTGACAGCGAATGCCGAGTTTTTCGAGCATTGCTTGAGCGACCTTGCGATTGGTGGCGTTGTCGTCGACCACCAGAACGAGGCCGGAAATTTGCTCTGGTTTCCTTGTCACGGGTGTTGCGGCGGTGGTTTGATGTCCTCTCGCGTAATCCCCTTCGACCTGCTGCGTGGCCTCGGCACGGATAGTGAACCAGAAGCGCGCACCCTGACCAAGCTGGCTTTCCGCACCGACCTCGCCGCCCATCAGGTGCGCGAGGCCGCGCACGATCGACAAACCCAGGCCGGTGCCGCCATAGCGTCGGTTGATCGAGGCGTCCGCCTGGGAGAAGGGCTGAAACAATTTTGCCAGCGTCTCCGGGGACATGCCCGGGCCGGTGTCGGCGACGGTGAATTTGAGCACGGCTTGAGCGCCGTCGCGGCTGAGCTCGCTGCCCTCGATGAGCACTTGGCCCTGGTCGGTGAACTTGATGGCGTTGCTCACCAGATTCGTCAGCATCTGGCGCAGCCGCGTCGGATCGGTTTTGTAACGCTGTGCGGCGCTGTTCCACGCGGTATCGATGATCAGGCCGTTCTGGTAGGCCGTCTTGGCAAATAGCGCTGCGGTCTCGCGGATCAGCAGCGCCGGATCGAATTCCGCCGGTTCAAGATCGAACTTGCCGGCTTCGACCTTGGAAAGATCGAGGATGTCGTTCAACAGGGTCAGCAGGGTCTGGCCGGAGTTGAGTATGGTTTCGGCATAGTCCTGCCGCTCCGCGTTGCTGGCATCCGGCATCAGCAGCAGTTGCGCCATGCCCAGAATGCCATTGAGGGGCGTGCGGATCTCGTGCGACATGGTGGCGAGGAAATCGCTCTTGGCCTGATTGGCAACTTCGGCGCTTTGTTTGGCTTCCATGAGTTCGGTGATATCGACGCGGAAGCCGACGTTGTAGCCATCGGAAGTCTTGCGTTCCAGGATGCGCACCCAGCGGCCATTGTCCAGATGGTGGGTAAGCGTGAGATTGCCGGCGCGATGGGCAGCCAGGCGCTCGGCGACCCATTCATCGATGCGGCCAATTGCGCCGGGGTATTGCCCGGCTTCGGCGCCGCTGCGGATGATGTGTTCGAAGCTGGCGCCGGGTACGATCTGATCGGCCGAGGTGGCGTACAGCGCCTTGTACTTGTCGTTGCAGAAGACCAGGCGGTCCTCGGCGTCGTAAAGCACGAAGGCTTCGTCGAGCGCATCGATGGCCGTGCGCAGGATGCGCTCCTCCTTGTTGAGCTGCTCCTGGGCGAGCTTGCGCTGGGTGATATTGGTGCCGGTGCCGCGGAAACCGCGGAAGCTGCCGTTGGCATCGAAAATCGGCACACCGCTGATGCTGAGCCAGCGGAGTTCATTGTTGGGCAGCGCAATCTGGTACTCGAACTGGCTGAACGGACGGTGTTGCGCCAGATCGTCGAAGTGCCTCAACCAGGTCTCGCTGCCCTGATCGCTCGGCCTTGCCGCAAGCTCCTGGCGTCGTTTGCCGAGCATGCTTTCGATGGGGAGTCCGATGTTCGAGGCGGCGTTGCCCGAGAAAAAGCAAAAGCGCAAATCTGCGTCCATTTCCCAGAACCACCAATCCGCAGCCGCCGAGGAGAAGTCCTGGAAACGTTGCTCGTTGAGGGCGATTTTCCGTTCCAGCTTCCAGCGGATGGCCGCGTTCGAAACCGCCCGCGCCAACGCTTCCTGGCTGAATGCTCTCCGGATCAGGTAGTCCTGGGCGCCGGCCTTGAGCGCCGCGATGGCCAGGGCCTCGTCTTCCTGAAAGGCCAGCACGATGATCGCCGTATCCGGCTCGGCGCGGCGTATGGCATGCACCTCGGCGACATTGATCAGTTGCGGGCTCGACATGTCGAGGATCGCGACATCGAATTTGGCGGCGCGCGCCTTGGCGATGCCGTGGGCGGCGTTCCCTGCCCAGGTCAAGGGCGGATTGTCCTGGCCATGCCAGAAATCCGCGCGTTGCAGATAGGACTTGATCGTGTCAAATACGTCCTGGTTGTGGCTGATGACCAGGACCGAAACCTGCTGCGGATCGTTGCCGCCGGTTCCGTGGGCTACAGGCGGTTCAGCCATCAAGACGAACCTGTTTCAGGCGGAGCGGGTATGGGTGCTGACGCCGGCGCTGCCCGCCAGCAGCAGCACGTCGGCGCCGCGTCGCGCAAACAAGCCGTTGGCTACGATGCCGGCGACATGGTCAAGTTCGCTTTCGAGCGCGCGCGGATCGGCAATCGTCAAGCCATGCACATCGAGGATCAGGTTGCCGTTGTCGGTGACGAAGCCCTCGCGTAAACGCGCCTGCCCGCCCAGTCGGGCGAGTTCGCGAACGACCTGGGCGCGGGCCATCGGAATCACTTCGAGCGGCAGCGGAAACTTGCCCAGCGTCGTCACGCGCTTGCTCTGGTCGCAGACGCAGACGAAGATCCCGGCGACTGCAGCGACGATTTTTTCACGCGTCAGCGCCCCGCCGCCGCCCTTGATCATGGCCAGGCTGTGATCGATTTCATCGGCGCCATCGACATACATGGGCAGGCTCTCCACCGCGTTGAGTTCGAGGACGCGGATGCCGTGCGCCTCCAGGCGCTGGCGGGTGGCTTCGGAACTGGCGACCGTGCCGCCAAGCCGCGCCTTGATGGCAGCCAGTTCGTCGATGAACAGGTTGGCGGTCGAGCCGGTGCCTACGCCGAGCAGGGCGCCCTGCGGCAGGTGTGCTGCGACATAGTCGCGCGCGGCGCGCGCCACGGCAAGCTTGAGTTGATCCTGATTCCGGTTCACATCGGGTGCCCATCGATCGCGGTGAGGATGCCCTGCATCAGCGCCAGCGGAGTGGGCGGGCAGCCCGGCACGGCGACATCCACCGCGATGACATTGGCAACCCGGCCGCAACTCGCATAGCTTTCGCCGAAAATCCCGCCGCTGCAACCACAGTCGCCCACCGCCACTACCAGCTTGGGCTCGGGCATGGCGGCATGGGCGCGCTGCAGGGCGATTTTCATGTTGCTCGCGACCGGTCCGGTGACCAGCAACAGGTCGGCATGCCGGGGGCTGGCGGCGAACCTGATGCCGAGTGCTTCGAGGTTGTAGTACAGATTGTTGAGCGCATGAATTTCCAGCTCGCAGCCATTGCAGGAGCCGGCATCGACATGGCGAATCACCAGCGCCCGGCCGAGTTTTCTCAGCATGGCCTGCTCCAGCCGCTGCGCCGTCACGCGCAAGGCCGCGTCGGCTAGAGGCGGTGCTTCGGTCTTGAAGCCGGTGAGGAAAATTTGTTTGAGCAGTGGCAGCACGGCTGGCGTCCTAAAGATCCGGTCCGCTGTAGGACAGGTTGAAGGATTTGTTGATGAGCGGGAAGTCCGGCACGATGTTGCCCATCACGGCATGCTCGAGCGCCGGCCAGATGCGCCAGGAAGGATCATGGCAGTGGCAGCGGCGAATGCCGCCGGCATTGCCGGCAGTCAGGGCGACCAGCACGTCGCCGCGCCAGCCCTCGATCCAGCCGATACCGAAAGCGCCGTCGCGAGCCGCCGGCAGCGGCTCGATGAGATCGCGGCACAGATCGTCCGTCAGCACCACCAGGATCTGGCGCATCACGCGTAGCGACTCGAACACTTCCTCGAAGCGCACCGCCACGCGCGCCGCGACGTCGCCGTTGCGATGCGAGGCGATCCGCACATCGAGCTGGTTGTATGGGGCGATGGCATTCTGGGCGCGCAAGTCCCAGGCCTGGCTGCTGGCGCGTCCCGCCAGACCGCTGACGCTCAAGGCTGTGGCGAGTTCCGGAGCGAGCCGCCCGGTGGTCAGAAAGCGATCCTGCAAACCGGCGTGCTCGTCGTAGATGTCCTTGAGCAGGTGCATTTCGCGCTCGATGCTGGCGCATTGCCCGAGGATTTTTTCGTCGCCGCCGGCGGTCAGGTCGAAGGCGACACCGCCCGGCACGATGCGATCCATCAGCAGGCGATGGCCGAAGAACTCGGCGGAGAGCCGCAGCCAGTCTTCCCTGAGGCGCATGAATTGCGAAAGGCCGAAGGCGAGCGCCGCATCGTTGCCAAGATAACCCAGGTCGCCGAGATGATTGGCGATGCGCTCGCGTTCCAGCAGCAGCGCGCGCAGCCACAGCGCGCGCGGCGGCGGCGTGCAGCCCGTGAGCGACTCGGCGGCGAGACAATAGGCCCAAGCATAGGCTACGGTCGAATCGCCGGAAATCCGGCCGGCGAGACGATGGCCTTCGGCCAGGGGCATTTGTTCGAAGCGCTTCTCGATGCCCTTGTGCTTCCAGCCGAGGCGCTGTTCGAGGCGCAGCACTTTTTCGCCGACCACGGAGAAGCGGAAATGGCCCGGCTCGATGATGCCGGCATGGATCGGTCCGACCGGAATTTCGTGCACGCCGTCGCCTTCGACGCGCACGAAAGCGTAATCTTCCTGAGCGGTATTGAACTGGCGCGAAGCATCGCAGTCGCGGCGCAGGGGAAAGAAGTCGGCCGGCCAGTTGGCGTGGCGCAGCCAGGGCCGCTGATCATCATGCGCCGCCTCATTTGCCGCCATTTCCGCATGGATGCCAAACAGGTCGCGGGTTGCGCGCTGCTGGCGGTTGGCGGCCGGGAAGATGTCTTCCAGGCTGGGATAGGCCGGACGATCCGCCGTCAGCGGCAGCGTGACGAGGGCCAGGCCTGCGGCAATGCCGAAGGCGACATGCACGGCAAAGCCGCCCTGCCGGTCGCGCTCGTCGCTGCCCCAGAGGGCGATGAAGCGTCCGCCGCTGTCCTTGACCGCAGCGGCGAAGCCGAGCAACCCGGCGGCGTCGCATTCGGTGCGATACGCGGCGAGCGCCCCGGGCAGGGCGGTGAATTCGAGGGCGCAGTCGAGCAGTTTCATCCGATGAACCTTGCAGCCTGCTGATACCAGCCGGCCAGATAGGGCGGGATCCACAGCCCCAGCAGCAGCACCAGCGCCAGATGCAGGAATACCGGCAGCATCGCCGGCTTGTGCGGCAGCCTGGGCAGGCTGCTTTCGCCGAACACCATCGGCTGCACCTTGCCGAAAATCGCCGCGAAAGCGACGCCCAGCGCGATCAGCAGGAAAGGCGTGGCCCAGGGTTGCTGTTTCATGGCCGTGGTGAGAATGAGGAACTCGCTGGCGAAGACGCCGAAGGGCGGCATGCCGAGAATCGCCAGGGTACCCAGCATCAGTCCCCAGCCGACGGTCGGGCTGAGCTTGATGAGGCCGCGGATGTGCTCCATCAATTGCGTGCCGCTCTTCTGGGTGGCATGGCCGACGGCGAAGAAGATCGCCGATTTGGTCAGGCTATGCACCGTCATGTGCAGCAGGCCGCCGAAGCTCGCCACTGGCCCGCCCATGCCGAAGGCGAAGGTGACGATGCCCATGTGCTCGATCGAGGAATAGGCGAACATGCGCTTGATGTCCTTCTGCCGCGACAGGAAAAATGCCGCCACCACCACCGAGACCAGGCCGAAGCCCATCATCAGCAGACCGGCGAGATTGCTGTGCAGGGCGCCGTCGGCAAGCACCTTGCAGCGCACCACGGCATACAGCGCAACATTCAGCAGCAGGCCGGAGAGCACGGCGGAAACCGGCGTCGGACCTTCCGCATGCGCATCCGGCAGCCAGTTGTGGAGCGGCACCAGGCCGACCTTGGTACCGTAGCCGACGAGCAGGAAGACGAAGGCCAACGACATCACGGTGGGCTCGAGCGAACCCTTGACCGCATTCAAGTGCGACCAGAGCAGCGCGCCGCCCTCGTGGCCGAGGAGCTTCTCGGCGGCGAAATACAAGAGGATGGTGCCGAACAGCGCCTGGGCGATGCCGACGCCGCAGAGGATGAAATATTTCCAGGCCGCTTCGAGCGAGGCCGTGGTGCGGTAGAGCGACACCAGCAGCACCGTGGTCAGCGTGGCCGCTTCCATCGCCACCCAGAGGATGCCCATGTTGTTGGTGGTCAGCGCCAGCATCATGGTGAACATGAACATCTGGAACATGCTGTGGTAGAGGCGCAAGCGGCCGACGCTGAGGTGGCCGCGGTCATGTTCGATGCGCATGTAAGGCCGCGAGAAGAGCGAGGTGGTAAAGCCGACCAGGGCGGTCAGCGCGACCAGGAAAACGTTGAGCGGGTCTACCAGGAACTGTTCCTCGAAGAACATCTGCGGGCCGTGGTTGACGATATGCAGAGTGAGCACGCTCGCTGCGATCAGGGTGCACAGGCTGAAGAACGCGTTGTATTCGGCGGCGCGCCGGGTGTGCCCGGTCAGCGCCAGCACCATGCCGCCGAGCAGGGGAAAGCCGAGGACCAGAAAAAATTCCATGTCGCCTCAGTCCTCTTTCAACTGTTCCAGATGACGGATGTCGAGCGAATCGAACTGCTCGCGGATCTGGAAGAAGAACACGCCGAGAATCACCATGCCGACCAGTACGTCGAGGGCGATGCCGAGTTCGACCACCATCGGCATGCCGTAGGTGGCGGAAGTCGCGGCGAAGAACAGGCCGTTTTCCATGGCGAGAAAGCCGATCACCTGCGGCACCGCCTTGCTGCGTGTGATCATCATGAGAAATGACAGCATCACCGAGGCCATCGCGATGCCAACGGTGGAGCGGGAGACGGTGCCGGCCAGCTCGGAAATCGGCAACGCCAGGTTGAAGGAAAAAATCACCAGCACGATGCCGATCAGCATCGTGGTCGGGATGTTGAAGAGCGTCTCGATGTCCCACTTGACGTTGAGGCGGCGAATCAGCCGGTGCAGGATCCACGGCAGCAGCAGCACCTTGAGCACCAGGGTGATCAGCGCCGACCAGTAGAGATGTTTTTGTCCGGTGACCAGCGCGACGGTTGCAGTGGAAGCGCACAGCACCGCGCCTTGCGCCATGAACAGGTTGATCAGCGAGAGAATGCGGCGCTGTCCCAGCATGGCGAAGGAGAGCAGCAACAGCACTGCGGCGAGCAGGTTGATGAGTTGTCCGGAATAGTGGCTCATTTGCCGGTCTCCAGGAGCAGATGCACCAGCATGCCGAGCACCGCCAGCATGAAGGCCGTGCCGAGGAATTCGGGGGCGCGGAAAATGCGCATCTTGGCGCTGAGGGTCTCGATCAGGGCGAGCAGCGCGCCGCCGATGGCGAGCTTGAACAACAGACCCGCCAAGGCGAGCGACAGGTTGGACAGCGTAACGTCCTGTGGCACGCCCCAGGGAAAGAACAAGGCCAGGCCAAGGCAGGAGTAGGCGTACATCTTGAGCGCCGCGGCCCATTCGATCAAGGCCAGGTGGCGGCCGGAATACTCCAGGATCATCGCCTCGTGAATCATGGTGAGCTCGAGGTGGGTGGTTGGGTTATCCACGGGAATGCGCGCGTTTTCGGCCAGCGAGACCATGGTGAAGGCCACGCCGGCGAAGGCCAGGCTGGGATAGATGACGAATTCACGATGCCCGAGCGTGTCGACGATGGTGGACAGCGAGGTCGAATGCGAAATCAGCGAGGCGGTGAAGATCGACATCAGCAAGGCTGGTTCGGCGAGGAAGCCGACCAGCATTTCCCGTCGCGCCCCGAGTGTGCCGAAAGAGGTGCCGACATCCATCCCCGCCAGTGCGATGAAGACGCGTGCCAGGGCAAAAATGCCGACCAGGGCGATGGCGTCGGCGGCCGGTCCGAACGGCAGGTCGGTGGACAGCGTCGGGATGATCGTCGCGGCCAGCACCATCGCCGCGAAGATGAAATAGGGCGCGGCGCGGAACACGCCCGAGGCATTGTGTGCCAGCACCACTTCCTTCTCGAACAGCTTGCCGAGCTGGTAATAGGGCTGCAGCAGAGGCGGCGCGCTGCGGTTCTGCAGCCAGGCGCGGCACTGGTTGATCCAGCCGGTGAGCAGCGGCGCGAGCACCGGCGCCAGGATCAGCGCGAAAAATTGCAGCAGGATGGTGGTCAGGTTCATCCGCGCACCAGGAAGAGCAGCACGATCAGCGTGAGGAAGCTGTAGAGCAGATAGATCGCAATGCGGCCGCGCTGCAGGAAGGCCACCAGACGCGCGCCGAACTCGGCACAGCGCGCCACCGGCAGGTAGAGCCAGTACCAGAAGTGATCCTCGACCACCACGCGATAGAACGGCGCCCGGTCAAATGAAGTCGGCAGCTCCCGCTTGAGCCGGTAGAACGGTTCGAACACCTGGCGCAGAGGCTGGCTGAAACCTTCCGCCGTGTCCTGCATGCGCGCCGTCTGCAGCGCAAAGCCGCAATCCCAGGCTGCGCTGCGGCGCACGCGGCCGTGCCAGAAGCGCCGCACAATGGCGAAAGTGGCGACCACCACGGCGCTGATCATCAGCAGCAACACCAGTGGCTCGTAGCTGGCGCGATCGGCGCTGATCGGCGCCAGCAGCAGCCAGTCGCCGCTGTGCGCCGCGTCGCCCGGCGTGGTGTAGTCGCCGGCGCCGAGCAAGGCGCGGACGACAAAATCGAGTCGTTCGATGACGGTCACCGGCAGCACGCCGAGCAGCACGCACAGCGCTGCCAGCCAGGACAGTCCGATGCGCTCCAGCCATCCCGCGTCGTGCGCCTGTTGCGAGATGGTGTCTTCGCGCGGCTGACCGAGGAAGACGATGGCGAAGAACTTCACCATGACATAGCCCGCCAGCGCCGCGGTCAGCGCGACCGCGGCGGCCGCCACCGGAATCAGCATGTTGATGTAGCTGTGCGGCAGGCCGGGCGAGAACAGGAAGGCCTGCAGCAGCAGCCATTCCGAGACAAAACCGTTCAGGGGCGGCAGGCCGGCGCTGGCGATCACCCCGAGCAGGGCCAGCCAGGCGACCCAGGGCATGGGATGGATCAGGCCGCCCAGCTTGCCCAGGCTGCGCTCCCGGGTGGCGTGCAGCACCGAGCCGGTGCACAGGAACAGCAGGCTTTTGAAGGCGGCATGATTGAGGCAGTGATAGAGCACCGCGGTGAGCGCCAGCGCCGTCAGCGTGATCATGCCGAAAGACTGGAAGGTCAGCGCCAGGCCAATCCCGACGAACAGCAGGCCGATGTTCTCGATCGACGAATAGGCGAGCAGCCGCTTCATGTCGCTTTGCACGGCGCTGAAGATGGCGCCGAACAGGGCGCTGAGCAGACCCAAAGCCAGCACGGCCACCCCCCACCACCACAGCGGCTGATGCAGCAGGTCGAAGGAGACGCGCAGGACGCCGTAGATGGCGGTTTTGAGCATCACCCCGCTCATCATCGCCGACACCGGCGAAGGCGCGGCAGGATGGGCTTCGGGCAGCCAGACATGCAGCGGCAGCAGGCCGGCCTTGGCGCCGAAGCCGAACAGGGCCAGGCCGAAAGCCGCGCTGCCCCAGAAGGCATCGTGGCCGGTGGCGCGCATGTGGGCGAAGGTATAGTCGGCCACGCCGTTGGTTGCGCCCATCCCGGCGCTGCTTTGCAGCACGCCGAAGCAGAGCAGGATGCTGATCGCCCCGACATGGGCGATCAGCAGATAGAGATAGCCGGCATGGCGAATTTCCGGCTTGCGGTGGTCTGACGTGACCAGGAAGAAGGATGACAGCGCCATCGACTCCCAGGCCACCATGAAGGCATAGGCGTCGTCAGCCAGCAGCACCAGCGCCATGCTGGCGAGAAAGATATGGTATTCGAGACTCTGCAGTCCTGGCGCGGTGCCCTCGCCTTTGCGCAAATAGCCCGAGGCAAAGATCGAGATGCCGGCAGCGGTGCCGCCGAGCAGCACCAGGAACATGGCCGACAGCGCATCCAGGCGCAGATGGAAGGGCAGGTCGGGCAGTCCCAGCGGCAGTACCAGCGCTTCGGGCTTGTTGTCGATCGCCATCAAAGCCACGCCAGCCAGGGCCAGACCAACCAGCACACCAAGCGGATAGAGCGTTTTGCCGACCCAGGCCAGATTGCGCTGCGCGATCAGGCCCGCCAGGCCGATCAGCAGCCAGGCTGTGATCAGTAGCAAGAGCCAGTCGATTGAGTGCATGGTGGGCGGCGGCTTACTTCACGCGCATGCCGGGTTGCGCGCCGCTGTCAGGCGCGAGCAGAAAGATTCCCGAACCGCCATCGGGGCTGGACGCAGCCAGCACCATGCCTTCGGACAGGCCGAACTTCATCTTGCGCGGGGTGAGGTTGGCCACCATCACGGTGAGTCGGCCAGCAAGCGTGGCGGGATCGTAAGCGGACTTGATGCCGGCAAACACCGTACGCGTCTCCGAGCCGAGATCAAGCGTGAGCTTCAGGAGTTTTTCCGCGCCCTCGACGTGTTCGGCCTTGACAATGCGTGCCACGCGCAAATCGATTTTGCTGAAATCGTCGATGCCGATGAAGGGTTCCCATTCGCTCGGTTGCTGCTGCTTGTCCTCGCTGCTTTGCTGGTGCTGGGCGTGACGCTGCGGTGAGGGCGCGGCCGGTTCGAGAGAGACCCGGTTGGCCTCGATGAGCGCCGTCACTTGCTGCGCTTCGATGCGCTGCATGAGGTGCTGGTACTCCTTGACCGCATGTCCCGCGGGCAGAGGGGAACAGCTGTCGGTCCAGCGCAAGCCGGGCAGATTGAGGAACAGCGCCGCTGATTCGGCGAGTCGGGGCAGCACCGGCGCCAGCATCGCCGTGAGCCATTTGAACAGGCTCAGGGCGAGCGAGCAGACCGCGTGCAATTCGGCTTGTTTGCCTTCCTGCTTGGCCAGCTCCCAGGGCTTGTGGTCGTTCACATACTTGTTGGCCTGGTCGGCGAAGGCCATGATTTCGCGCAACGCCCTGGAGAAATCGCGTTCCTCGTAGGCTTGCGCGACCCGCTCCTGGCACTCCTTGATGCTGGCCTGGAACAGCGCGAAGTCGGTGGCGGCCGGAGCATCCTTGACGGAGAGATCGGCCATCTTGCCGCCGCAGCGCTTGGCTATGAAGCCGGCGCAGCGGCTGGCGATGTTGATGTACTTGCCGACCAGGTCGGAATTCACGCGGGCGACGAAGTCGTCGAGATTGAGGTCGATGTCCTCGAGCGTGCCGTTGAGCTTGGCGGCAAAGTAATAGCGCAGCCATTCGGGATTGAGCCCCTGCTCCAGATACGAATGCGCAGTGATGAAAGTGCCGCGCGACTTCGACATCTTGAGCCCGCCGACGGTGAGGAAGCCGTGCGCGAAAATCCGCGTCGGCGTGCGGTAGCCGGCATGCTCCAGCTCGGCCGGCCAGAACAGCGCGTGGAAGTAGAGGATGTCCTTGCCGATGAAATGGTAGAGCTCGGCGTCCGAGTCCGGTTTCCAGAAAGCGCCGAAGTCGATGTCGCGCTTGTCGCAGAAATTCTTGAAGGAACCCATGTAGCCGATCGGCGCATCGAGCCAGACATAATAGAACTTGCCCGGCGCATCGGGAATCTCGAAGCCGAAGTAGGGCGCATCGCGCGAGATGTCCCAGTCGGTCAGCTTGTTCTCGCCCGGCACCCCGAGCCATTCCTGCATCTTGTTGGCGGCTTCGTTCTGCAGCACCGTGCCGTGTTTGCCCTCTCTCTGGGTGTATTCGCGCAGGAAAGCCTGGCAGCGCGGATCGGAGAGCTTGAAGAACCAATGCTCGGAGGCCTTGAGCACGGGCGTTGCGCCCGAGACGGCGGAGCGGGGATTCTTGAGCTCGGTCGGCGCGTAGGCGGCGCCGCAGGCTTCGCAGGAGTCGCCGTACTGGTCCGCTGCGCCGCATTTCGGGCATTCGCCCTTGATATAACGGTCGGGCAGGAACATCTGCTTGACCGGGTCGTAGAACTGCTCGATGCTGCGCGGGTAGATGAGGCCGGTGGCCTTGAGCTTGGTGTAGATGTCGTCGGCGAAGAAACGCGTCTCGGCCGAATGGGTGGTGTAGAAATTGTCGAAGGCGACATGGAAGCCGGCGAAGTCGCGGCTGTGCTCGACGTGCTCGCGGGCGATCAGTTGCTCCGGGGTGATGCCTTCCTTTTCGGCGCGCAGCATGATCGGCGTGCCGTGGGTGTCGTCGGCGCAGACGTAATGGCATTCATGCCCGCGCATTTTCTGGAAGCGCACCCAGATGTCGGTCTGGATGTATTCGACCAGATGACCCAGATGGATCGGGCCATTCGCGTAGGGCAGGGCAGAAGTGACAAGAATGCGGCGGCCGCTCATGATGGGGTCCAGAAGCTTCGTAGCACTGCATTTTACCTGAGCGACGGGTGCAGCTGGGTGGCGTCAACGCCGTACCGCCTCTAAACGGCGGTTTGGTAGATCGGTAGTGTTAGAACTTTTTTGGTTCCGGCACGCCAAGGTCACGGCAAATCTTGACGGCCAGGTGGTTGCTGATTTCGTTGTGCCTTGGAACTGCACTTCGTCTGTTTGTACTTGTGTGCCGCCACCAGGAATGACTTCCTCCTTCGCGGAGCAACAAGCAATTGTGTGCCATGAGGTGTGCGAGTAAATCGCGCCGTTTCATACGGCTATAAGCAGCTCTTCAAATTTCTTGCCAGCGGCATCAAGAGCATCTGCCCGATTTAGCGCTATGGCTTCAATCAAGGTCTCGCGCAGTGACTGCAGTAAAGACTCTCGTGATGATTCCTGACAATTTACGCCAGGGACTTCCTCTATCCAACCAATCCACCAATTGGCATCTTGCTTAATCACGGCCGTGTAGGTTTGGTTCATACCTGATTCTCCTTGGTTCGCATCATAGCGAATTGGATAGTCATTGGGGAGAGTCCGTCTTGAGTTGTCTTGACGAATTTACGGAATCATGAAGCAACCGCACAAAGTTTGGCACAAGGTGCAAGCGGCAACACGCCATCTTCTTGCTGACCTCGCGAAGTGAGAACGTTTGGGTTGTCGCCCCCGCAGGGGGTGGCGACTCAAACGTTGTAGCTCCCTCTCTCACCCCGGAAGACTACAATCCGGCGACAAGGCGCGCATGGACTGCATCGAGTTGTAGCTCCCTCTCTCACCCCGGAAGACTACAATCTGACTTCAACGCAGGCAGGCGCAATTACAGGTTGTAGCTCCCTCTCTCACCCCGGAAGACTACAATCTGACCACCGCACAGGTGCGCGCGCTGCTGAGTTGTAGCTCCCTCTCTCACCCCGGAAGACTACAATCATTCACGCCGTCTTGGCTCGTTCTCATCTGGTTGTAGCTCCCTCTCTCACCCCGGAAGACTACAATCGCATTGCTGGTCAGGAAAGTTGCCAAGACGGTTGTAGCTCCCTCTCTCACCCCGGAAGACTACAATCTTTTCATATTCCTCTACCCAATCCACCAAGGTTGTAGCTCCCTCTCTCACCCCGGAAGACTACAATCTCGTTGCCATGGATCTGGCAAGCTTCTCGAGTTGTAGCTCCCTCTCTCACCCTGGAAGACTACAATCGTGCTGAACGAAGTGATCGAGGATCTGCGCGTTGTAGCTCCCTCTCTCACCCCGGAAGACTACAATCATGACGCGAATCCTTGCTATGTCTGGATGGTTGTAGCTCCCTCTCTCACCCCGGAAGACTACAATCATACCACGCGATGAACGCCGCCCCACCCAGGTTGTAGCTCCCTCTCTCACCCCGGAAGACTACAATCTAAATACAGGAGAAATAGCATGGCAATGAAGTTGTAGCTCCCTCTCTCACCCCGGAAGACTACAATCAGGTTTCCCTAGCGAGGTTACGTTTCTTTGGTTGTAGCTCCCTCTCTCACCCCGGAAGACTACAATCAACTCCACGTTCGGCGTCTCAGAGTCCCGCGTTGTAGCTCCCTCTCTCACCCCGGAAGACTACAATCGCGGGCGCTGCGCGGATTGCAAGATCACTAGTTGTAGCTCCCTCTCTCACCCCGGAAGACTACAATCTGACCGTCCTTAAATCCCCGTCCAGTCAAGCTGGGCGGGGATTTCTCTTCGGTTTTTCCGGTTCAAAATAGCAGCATTTGGGCGGCGCCGACCTTTTTTTCCTGAAAAAGTGGCATGCCCACCAGCAGGCGCATGCCTGCGTACTGCTTCTCCGTGACGGTCATGCTGCGTACCGAACCTTCCGGCGGCAAGTTGTCAGCCAAGCGTCTCAGGTGCTTCATTTCGGCATCGTTGCCATTGAGGATGCGGCCATATACCGACCACTGGATCATGTCGTATCCGTCGTTGAGGAGAAACCGTCTGAACTGCACATAGGCCCGTTTTTCAGTCTTGGTCACCATGGGCAGATCGAAGAAGACAAGCAAGCGCATATATCGCCGCGTCTCGACGCCCACGCTTCAACACTCTAGCCGGTGCGGCTGCAAGCCGACGAGCGTGGGAAGTTGAAGTTCGGCGTCTTCCTCGTATACGCGCACCATGCTTTCCACAGCGTATTCGATGGCCGAGAGGGCCGACATCCTGCCCTGTGGCATGGCGACATCGACGTTGAGCAAGGCTACCAATGCCGATTTGTCGGCTGGCAAGAGGCCACCCTCCGTGGTCGCCGGATGCTTGGCGACGTGTAGGTCAATGAGGGGGCGAAAAGGCTCGATCAGGTCATCGGCCAAGTTGAAGGCGTTCTGTTCGCTGTCGTGGAACAGGCCTATGGTCGGATGGAACCCATGGGCGACAAGACCTCGGGCAATGGCACCTCGCAACACCGCGTAACCGTAGTCCAGTGCCGCATTGGTCCAGCGCTCCTCTGCTCGATGGAAACCCTGGCCAAACAGTTGGGTGAAGTAGAAGGCGGCGGCTTGTCCTTCCAGGTTGTCGCCGTCGCCGGAGCGGACGCGGCGCGCATAAGATTCCATACGATCCACACCGTTCTTGCCGCAAAGCCTGAGACAGGCAGCTTGGTTTTCGATCTTGCGCCGGACAATACCTGCCCACGCCTGCTTTGCCAGCGGTCGGGCAATGTCGAGTTGTCTCCGCATCATGCGTGTGGTGCGCGAGTGGGAGAGGAAGGGTAGGAACACGCCGGCGGGCTGGTGATTGCTGCCTGTGGCGTATAGGCCGATGCCGTATTCGGCGCAAGCGGAGAGCACCGGATGGGTGAGGGTGATTTCCCGATGGTTGAGGACGATTACTGCGATGTCCTCGAAGGGAACAAGTGCCGTCTGCTCCTGTTCGATGGCCAGTGAATAATGCTCCCGCCGTAGCTTGGCGGGGCGGGAGATCATCACGCTACGCCAGACCACGGCGAACCTCCGGTGGAGCGGGGTAGATATTGCCAAGAACGTCGACGTTGAATCTTTCGATTGAGTGCGCGACCTTCACTCCGATGCTTTGAAGCATTCCTTCTTTGCCAATATTCGTGTTCCTGTCATGAACCCAAAGATTGACAGCAGCGGTTGATCGGTTGCAACTTGCATAGTATCCAAGATGGGATTCTGCCTTAAGCGTGACCCGTACCAGATCATTGGGATACAAGGAAAAACAGAAAGCAAAGGTATCGTCGATCAACGTCCATTCGTTTTCATCCTTGAACGCTACAATTGCCCGGTCCGGTAGCACTTTCGCCACGCTGTGATGCACATACACCGGCACCAAATGGAACTTGCCGCCTTTGGCAAATACATCCACCCGCAACATACTGTCGTTCTTAGCGATGCCGCCGCGTACCGGGATGCCGGAGAGCTTATCGATCACCATGGTGACGGTGCGCACCACCGGCCCCGTGGAGTTTCCTTCGCGGTCGGGCTTGTGCAGGGGGTTGCCTGCCGGAAACGCCTTGTCGCCCTTGCCGCCATATTCTTCAAGCCGGGCGCGGATGGCGGCATAGAGTTTCTCGTTGCGATGCGGATCGATCAGATTGTCGAGGTTCTTCAGCGTCAGGCTGGATAGTGGCACCTTCTGTGTCACGCCGCCCTGTGCCTTCAAACGTTCCGGCTGGCCGTAGATGGTGTCCTTGTGTGCGGCACCACCATTGCGCCGCTGCGGTGCGCGGGAAACGAATAGAGGACGCAACGATTCGAGAGCTTCGGGTGGGTAGGTGCCCAGTGCCTCCATCTTCATCCGTAGCGTGGCCGAATCGTCGATGTGCAGGCGCGCATCGACCTCCGTGCGGAAATGCGGCCACGGATCGGGGAAATGCTCATGCAGCTGCTGTAGCATGACCGGATTTACGATTTCGCCGGTTTCGAGGTCAACGAAGCCTTCGCGGACCTTCTCCAGTTCCTTGCGTCGGGCGTAGTCGGATAGGCGCTTCACCATGCTATGGCTGCATGCCGCCACGACGGCCGCATCGAGCGCGTGGTGCCGGTCACTCTCTCCGCGCAGCTTGAGTAGGCCCCATCGAGCGCGCAAGAACGACGTGAGCTGGCCGCTGACGACCACACATTGTTTTGTCTCGCTGCCATCAGCCAGGTGCAGGAAACGCTCAACATAGTTCTTGAAGAAACGGCAGATGTAGCGCGTGTCGTTGAGATTGCGCTCCCGAAATCCCTCGGCTTCCTTGCCGCCGAACTCCTTGCGCAGGAGACGGCTGCGTTTGGCGAGACGGTAGGCCTTGTTCGATTCGACGAAGGCCGCGAAATGCCGCCAGCGTGGGCTATCTTCAGCGCCGGCCAGATATTCATAGGGCGTGCGGTTGCCCTTGTCCCGGTTTTCCTTGGCGAGCACCAGTACCTTGTTGCTCTTGCTGTCATCGAAGCTGCGCGAATATGGCAGGGCGTGATCGACCTCCACATACCCGACTTCCAGCAGGCGGTTGAGATCCAGAGGCTCAAGAGAGTAGATACACTTGCCTTGCTGCTCCCGGTAGAGCCGCCATTTCTCGAACTCCACTCCCTTCGGGGGCTGGCCGAACTGCTCGGCGAACATGCCCTTGTCCTTGTCGTTCCTGTCTCGGTATTCGGCCTGCTCTTTTTCGACTTTCCTGCGTTCGTCGATGGGCCTCGACAAGTCCCGCGCCATTTCGATATGCACTGCGGCGGGTGACCCATAGCGGCGCACGAGGGCGTTCAGAACCTTTCTCGCCTGGCTGATTGCCCGCAGTACGACAGGATTGCGCGGCACGTCCATGTCTTCGCTAAGGACCATGCGGCCGTCTTTGTCCCGGCCGGAGTAGAGAGGTGGCAGGTACTTGTGCTCGCCTTGGCCAACCTTGTGAAGCTGACTATGGTGGTAGCCGGCCTGCACACAGGCTTCGTCGTAGCGCAGACCGTTTTCCATTAATGGCACGATGTTCCGCAAGGCTTTCAGAGACAGGGCATGAAACTTGTCGAAACGGATGTCCAGTAGAGCATCAATCATCTTCTCCGGCGCAGGCAATGGCAGCTTACGTAATTCGGCGCCAACTTCGTCGTCGTCCTTGAATACGCTCAATATCCAGGCAATGCCGTCGAGCAATTCGGGGTGTCCGCTTGTGGCGGCGCCGGCCATCCCCTCCCACTCCGTTTCCAGGCCCGCTTTCTTCGAAGCCAGCCGTAGCTCCTGCCAAGCGGGCAGCTTAACTAGCACGGCAGATTCCGGATCCTTCGCCTTGCTGTCTGCTTGCTGGGCCGCACTGGGGTAGGACAACCCGGAAAACTTGAACGAGTCTGGCAACAGTCCGGCCTTGACAAGTGCACTGCGCAACTGCTTGTAGGTGAAATTGCCGGCCTGCTGGTAGGGGAGCGGCAGGGCAATCCTGCGTTCTTCTTCGCTGAGGGAGCGCGTGCTGCCGTCCACGACAACGCGCAGGTTGTTGAGGCGAGTCAACCAGACGTGGCGTTCCGCGGTGAAACTGGCCTTGGGCGCCCGGTACTCATCCTTCTCGAAAGTGCATTTGCCGAGCATCTTCAGGAGATCAGCCCCCGCCAACGCCGGCTTCTGCGCCCAGAACAAGCCGCTCTTGTGATTGCCGTTGCCCAGGATCGCCGCTTCCAGGGCAGCGCCTGCATGAGGATTGCCAAACTCCCGTTGGCGCTTGAAGAGTTGTGCCATTTCATCACCAAGCAGAATGCGGGATAGCGCTTTACCGTAATCGCCCTGCTTGTTGCGTTGCGCCTCGGGGAACTCTGCAAGTACCATCTCGGCGGTACTCCGATATCCTTTCTCCTTCATCAATTTCACGGTGCCAGCCAGTCCCTGCTTGACCTTGCCGCTTTCTCCCTTGGTGTCAGCTTCCGCCTTCTTCTCTTCGGCACGGCTGATCCAGTGAAATCCCCGATGCTTGCAGAGATGATAAATGATGCGCGCCCATTCCCCACCATTGAGTCGCCGGTCCAGGCCTTCGACGCGCAGTTGCCACGGGGATCGAGGGAAGGTGCGCTGATCTTTGAACGAGCCGATGTCTGCAATTAGAGCTTCGCGTTTGAGCAGTCGTGCCAGCTTGGTTAGCCGCCAAGCCCGTCGACGCAAACGGCGGCGCATTAACCGGGCCGAGCGCCGCACGAGGTTCAGTGAATCACCTTCCTTTGCTGTTTCGGCTTTGTCGAAGGCGCGCACGCCGAGGTCGATGATGCGGTTGTCCCCAAAGACGCACCACCCAACCGATGCGATGCCAATGTCGAGTCCGAGGGTATAGGAGTGATTTTCTGATTGCATGACGCCTCCCATCATGACTACAATATTGTCATTGTAGCTTTCCGGGGTGAGAGCCGTTGCTGCAATAAGGTGTCACCTTTGGGTGACGACCGTATCCAGGCCCGACAGGCTTGCCTGTCGGGCCTTTCAATTCCGACGATACAGTTCGGCTATACTATACAAAATAGATCGGTTATTAACCTCTGCGGAGTCCCCCATGAGCATTTCAGAACAACAGGTCCAGAGCGTCCTCAAGGAAGTCGTCGATCCCAATACTGGCAAGGATTTTGTCAGCAGCCGCGCTGCGCGCAACATCAAGATTACCGGCGCCGACGTCGCGCTCGACATCGAACTCGGTTATCCGGCGAAGAGCCAGATCGACGGTGTGCGCCAGCAGGTGATCGCCAAGCTCAAGGGCATTCCCGGCATCGGCAACATCAGCGCCAATGTGTATTCGAAAATCGTCGCCCACTCCGTACAGCGCGGCGTCAAACTGATCCCCGGAGTGAAGAACATCATCGCGATCGCCTCCGGCAAGGGTGGCGTCGGCAAATCGACCACGGCCGTCAACCTGGCCCTGGCCTTGGTCGCCGAAGGTGCCACGGTGGGGCTGCTGGATGCCGATATCTACGGGCCGTCGCAGCCGCAGATGCTCGGCATCGATGGCCGGCCCGACTCGGCCGACGGCAAGAGTCTGCAACCGATGGAAGCCCATGGCCTGCAGGCGATGTCGATCGGCTTCCTGATCGATCCCGAGACACCCATGGTCTGGCGCGGTCCGATGGTGACGCAGGCCTTGCAGCAATTGCTCAACGACACGCGCTGGCGCGACATCGATTATCTGGTGATCGACCTGCCGCCGGGCACCGGCGACATTCAGTTGACCCTGGCGCAGCAGGTGCCGGTCACCGGCGCGGTCATCGTCACCACGCCGCAGGACATCGCCCTGCTGGATGCGCGCAAGGGACTCAAGATGTTCGAGAAGGTGAACATTCCGATCCTCGGCATCGTTGAAAACATGAGCCTGCACATCTGCTCCAAGTGCGGCCACGAGGAGCACATCTTTGGCAGCGGTGGCGGCGACCGCATGGCCAAGGACTACCAGGTCGAGATGCTCGGCTCCCTGCCGCTCGACATCAAGATCCGCGAGCAGGTCGATTCCGGCAAGCCGACCGTGGTGGCCGATCCGAACGGCCGAGTGGCGGAGATCTACCGCGAGATCGCTCGCCGCGTGGCGGTCAAGATCGCCGAGCAGGCCAAGGACATGAGTTCGAAGTTCCCGACCATCGTGGTGCAAAACACTTAGGCCGATTGGTAGCGGAATTCAGCCAAGGCACTTCGCTCGGCCTGAAAGCTCAAGTGCACGAACAAGGGGAGAACTCCCCTTGTTTATCCTCCAAATGGGAACAAGGGGGCTTCCCCCTTGTAAATCCCCCGAAAACCGGAACTCCGAAATAATCCGCTTGTTAAGCGTCTGGTCCGAAGCCATCTGAGCCAAGTGAGGGTTGAGACCCTGAGGCGGTTGTGTTTTATACTCCGCACACCTTTTCTCTTCCTCCCACCGAAGATGAGCATCAAATCCGACAAATGGATCCGCCGCATGGCGGAACAGCACGGCATGATCGAGCCGTTCGAGCCTAGCCAGGTGCGCTCGGTCGACGGCCGCAAGATCGTCTCCTACGGCACCTCCAGCTACGGCTACGACATCCGTTGCTCGAACGACTTCAAGCTGTTCACCAACATCAACTGCACCATCGTCGACCCGAAGAACTTCGATCCGAGTTCCTTCGTCGAGGTGACCGGCGACCATTGCATCATCCCGCCGAATTCCTTCGCCCTGGCTCGTACCGTCGAGTACTTCCGCATCCCGCGCAACGTCCTGACCATCTGCCTGGGCAAGAGCACCTACGCGCGCTGCGGCATCATCGTCAATGTCACGCCGTTCGAGCCGGAGTGGGAAGGCTACGTGACGCTGGAGTTTTCCAACACCACCCCGCTGCCGGCAAAAATCTACGCCAACGAAGGCGTGGCACAGGTGATCTTCCTGGAATCCGACGAAGTCTGCGAGACTTCCTACAAGGATCGCGGCGGCAAATACCAGGGGCAGATCGGCGTGACGCTGCCGAAGATGTGATATGAGATTTCGCTTCCCTGCCGTCATCATCGACGAAGACTTTCGTTCCGAGAATACCTCGGGTTTGGGTATCCGCGCGCTGGCCAAAGCCATCGAGGAGGAGGGCATGGAAGTGCTGGGAGTGACCAGCTACGGCGACCTCGCTTCCTTCGCCCAGCAGCAGAGCCGCGCCTCGGTGTTCATCCTGTCGATCGACGACGAGGAGTTCGCCTCGGACAAGGCCAAGGAAACCATCGCCGGTCTGCGCGCCTTCGTCGAGGAAATCCGCCTGCGCAACAGCGACATCCCGATCTTCCTCTACGGCGAGACGCGCACCACGCGCCACATCCCCAACGACGTGCAGCGCGAGCTGCACGGTTTCATCCACATGTTCGAGGACACGCCGGAGTTCATCGCGCGCAACGTGGTGCGCGAAGCCAAGGACTATCTCGAATCGCTTGCCCCGCCGTTTTTCCGCGCCCTGGTGAATTACGCCCAGGATGGCTCCTATTCCTGGCACTGCCCCGGCCACTCGGGTGGCGTGGCTTTCCTGAAAAGCCCGGTGGGGCGCATGTTCCACCAGTTTTTCGGCGAGAACATGCTGCGCGCCGATGTTTGCAACGCGGTGGACGAACTCGGCCAGCTGCTCGACCACACCGGCCCGGTGGCGGCGTCCGAGCGCAATGCCGCACGCATTTTCAATTGCGATCATCTGTTCTTTGTCACCAACGGCACCTCGACCTCCAACAAGATCGTCTGGCATTCCACCGTGGCGCCGGGCGACATCGTGGTGGTCGACCGCAACTGCCACAAGTCCATCCTCCACGCCATCATGATGACCGGCGCGATCCCGGTGTTCCTGATGCCGACGCGCAACCACTACGGCATCATCGGGCCGATCCCCAAGGAGGAGTTCAGGTGGGAGAACATCAAGAAGAAAATTCTCGCCAATCCCTTCGCCCGCGAGACGCTCGAGCGCAATCCCGATGCCAAGCCGCGCGTGCTGACCATCACCCAAAGCACCTATGACGGCATTCTCTACAACGTCGAGGACATCAAGGAAATGCTCGACGGCAAGGTGGACACGCTGCATTTCGACGAGGCCTGGCTGCCGCATGCGACCTTCCACAGTTTCTACAAGGGCATGCACGCCATCGGCAAGAAGCGCCCGCCCTGCAAGCGTTCCATGATCTTCTCGACCCAGTCGACGCACAAGCTGCTGGCCGGCCTCTCGCAGGCCTCGCAGATCCTGGTGCAGGATTCGGAACAGCGCAAGCTCGACCGCGACGTGTTCAACGAAGCCTTCCTGATGCATACCTCGACTTCGCCGCAATACGCCATCATCGCTTCCTGCGATGTGGCCGCGGCGATGATGGAGGAGCCGGGCGGCACCGCCCTGGTCGAGGAATCCATCGCCGAAGCGCTCGACTTTCGCCGCGCCATGCGCCAGGTGGATGAGGAGTGGGGCGCCGACTGGTGGTTCCAGGTATGGGGGCCGAAAGACCTGTGCGAGGAAGGCATCGGCGACCGCGCCGACTGGATGCTGCGGGCGAGCGAACGCTGGCACGGCTTCGGCAAGCTGGCCAAGGGCTTCAACATGCTCGACCCGATCAAGGCCACCGTCATCACCCCGGGCCTGGATGTCGATGGCGATTTTTCCGACGAGTTCGGCATCCCCGCGGCGATCGTCACCAAGTATCTCGCCGAGCATGGCGTGATCGTCGAGAAGACCGGCCTGTATTCGTTCTTCATCATGTTTACCATCGGCATCACCAAGGGACGCTGGAACACCATGGTGACCGAACTGCAGCAGTTCAAGGACGACTACGACAAGAACGCGCCGCTGTGGCGCGTGCTGCCCGAATTCATCGCCAAGCATCCGCGCTACGAGAAGATCGGCCTGCGCGACCTGTGCGAGCAGATTCACGGCATTTACAAGGCCAACGACATCGCCCGGCTCACCACCGAAATGTACCTGTCCGACATGGAGCCGGCGATGCGCCCGGCCGACGCCTTCGCCAAGATGGCGCACCGCGAGATCGACCGCGTCGAGATCGACGAGCTCGAAGGGCGCGTCACGGCTGTGCTGCTGACGCCTTACCCGCCCGGCATACCGCTGCTGATTCCGGGCGAACGCTTCAACCGCACCATCGTGAATTACCTGAAGTTTGCGCGCGAATTCAACCAGAAGTTTCCCGGCTTCGAAACCGACATCCACGGCCTGGTCAAGGAAGACGGTGGCAACGGCGGTGGCAACGGCGGCGGCAATGGCGGCGGCAAGGTGCGCTACTACGTGGATTGCGTCAAATAAGCCTTACAAACGTGCGTAGGTGACGAACGCATAGTCGAATCCCGCTTCGGCACGGTGCTGTTCGCGCTGCGTCTCGTGCCACTCGGCTGCATCCCATGACGGGAAAAAAGCGTCGCCCGCAAACTCCTGCTCGATCATGGTGAGTTGCAGCCGGTCGGCCAGCGGCAAGGCCTGGCGATATATTTCCGCCCCGCCGATGATGAAGGTTTCATCGGTTCCCGTCGCCGCTGCTTGAGCCAAGGCCGCTTCGAGCGAGCCTGTCGGCGTGGCGCCCGAAGCGGTGAAGGCCGGGTTGCGGCTGATGACGATGTTGGTCCGGCCGGGCAAGGGCCGCCCCAGCGATTCCCAGGTCTTGCGTCCCATGATGACCGGATGCCCCAGGGTCAGCGCCTTGAAGCGCTTGAGGTCTTCCGGCAGGCGCCAGGGCATCGCATTGTCGAGTCCGATGACATTGTTCCTGGCGACGGCCGCAATCAAAGTGATGCCAGGCTTGGGCGGAGGCGGTGCTAAGGACATATAAACATGGGGTAAATCAGGGTCTGATCGGCATTTGGCCGGGGTGGGGAGCGGATATTATCGCCGTATTGCGGCGACTTTGTCCGCGCTACATGTTTGTCCATGTCCGATCGCCCCTACGGCATTGAAACGCTTTGCCTGCATGCCGGGCAGCAGCCCGATCCGGCGACCGGCGCACGCGCCCTGCCCATCCACCAGACCACCTCGTTCGTGTTCGACTCGGCCGAACACGCGGCCAGCCTGTTCAACCTGCAGACTTTCGGCAACGTTTATTCGCGTCTTTCCAATCCCACCGTCGCGGCGCTGGAGGAACGCATCGCCGCCCTCGAAGGCGGCCGCGCCGGGCTGGCCGTGGCTTCCGGACTGGCGGCGCAGATGGTGGCTTTCCTCACGCTGTGCGAAGCCGGCGACGCCATCGTTGCGGCGCGCACCCTGTATGGCGGCAGCTATTCGCAACTGGATGTGTCGTTGCGCAAGCTGGGCATCGATACCGTCTTCGTCGATCCCGACGATCCCGAAAATTTTCGCCGGGCGCTGGCAGCCCAGCCCAACGCCAAGTGCCTCTTCGCCGAGACGATCGCCAATCCGCGCCTCAACGTCCTCGACATCGCCGCCGTAGCGAAGATTGCCCATGAGTTCGGCCTGCCCTTGATCATCGACAATACCGTGGCCTCGCCCTACCTGTGCCGGCCCATTGAACATGGCGCCGACATCGTGGTGCATTCGGCGACCAAGTACCTCGGCGGCCACGGCACCAGCATGGGCGGCGTGATCGTCGAATCGGGCAAGTTCCCTTGGGACAACGGCAAGTTTCCCGGCATGACGGAGCCGTCGCGCGGCTACCACGGCGTGAAGTTTTTCGAGACTTTCGGCAACTTCGGCTTCACCATGAAGGCGCGCATGGAGACTTTGCGCACCTTCGGTCCGGCGCTGTCGCCCTTCAATGCCTGGCAACTCTTGCAGGGCGTCGAGACCCTGCCCCTGCGCATGGAGCGCCACTGCGCCAATGCTCTGGCGGTGGCGTGCCACCTGGAACAGCACCCCAAGGTAGCCTGGGTGAATTATCCCGGCCTGGCCAGCAGCCCCTACCAGAACCTGGCGCAGCGTTACCTGCCGCTGGGAGCCAGCGCGATTTTGAGCTTCGGCATCAAGGATGACCGGGGTGGCCATGGTGGCAATGCCGGTAATGGCGGTGACGGTCAGGCCGCTGGAGAGAAATTCATCGATGCGGTACAGTTCCTCTCGCATCTGGCCAATATCGGCGATGCGCGCAGCCTGGTGATTCATCCGGCATCAACGACGCACCGCCAGTTGAATCCGCAGGAGCAGCGCGCTGCGGGGGTCACCCCGGATTTGATACGCCTGTCGGTCGGCATCGAAACCCTGGCGGATATCCTCTGGGATATCGACCAGGCCCTGGCGCGCAGCACAGCCGGATAGACGTAACTGAGAACGTAACTGAGGACGTAACTGAGAGACGACACGTGGATATGGACTTCGCCGAATTCAGCATCCGCTACGCAATCTTTTGCGGGGTGGCCCTGGCTGTCGTCTATTTGCTGATTTCCCTTGCCGGCCTGGTGCAGATCAAGGTGCGGCAGAGGCGCAAGCAGCGCGCCCTGACCCTCGAGGGCGAAGAGGTCTATTGGATCACGCCGGAGCCAAGCCTGGCCGCCGAGGAAACGCGTATGCAGGAGCCCGCCTTCAAGCCGCAGGCGGCCGAACCGAAGACGGCGCCGTTCAGCGAGCAGCTTTTCCGTTCCGGCCTTGAAAGCGAGATGCAGCACTTGCGCAACGAAGTTGCCAGCCTCAAGGAAAACATGGCACAAATCAAGGCGGCGCGCCGTGTTTCGCCGCAATACAACGAAGCCATGCGGCTCGCGCAAGGCGGCATGACGGCGCGCGACATCGCCGACGAGTGCGGCATCTCCCTGGGCGAAGCCGAACTCGTGCTGTCCCTGAGCCGCAACAAGCAGGAGTACGAAGACCATGAAAGATGAAGCGACCGGCGTAGCCGACGACGACGAGCAACGGGCGGCCGAGGAGGAACTCAAGCAGCGCCTGGTCCGCCGCGTCGCCGTCGCCGTCGTGCTGATCGCTGCCCTGCTCGGCGGTCTGGCGGTACTCGATACCTTGAATACGCCGCAACAAGTCAAGCCGGTCGAGGAGCCGCCGGTCGCTGCGCTGGCCGTGCCCAAGCCGGAAGAAGCCAAGCCGGAAGAGAAGCCGGAAGAAAAGCCACCCGCGCCGCCGGCGCAGGAAGAACCCAAGAAGGCCGAGGAGGCGGCGGCGGAACCGGAGAAGTCCGCCGCCCCGGTCGTGCCGCTCAAGAAAGAACACGCCCCGCGTCCCCTGACCAAGCCGGCCGAAGCGCGCCCGGCTATGCTCAAGCCGAGCGAGACCATCGTCAGCGCCAAGTCCACGCCAACCTACATCGCACCGCTGGTGCGCGCGCCGCGCCAGCCGGCACCGGCCTCGCGCCCCCTGACTCAACCGCCTGGACAGACGCCTGCGTTCCTGCTGCAACTGGGTGTTTTCAACAACCCGGCCAACGCCGAGGAACTGCGCGCCAAGCTGGAATTGAACGGCATCCCCTCGCAAATCGAATCGCGGGTCCAGGTCGGTCCCTTCAGGAGCCGCCAGGAGGCGGAACAGATGCGCGAAAAACTGAAGCAGTTGGGAATGGAAACCGGTATGCTGGTGGCTACCAAAAGGTAAGTCGGCATGTCCGGCATGTCAATGACATTATCTGGTACAACACACAACACCACAACACGCCATGAATATCGAAAGCCCGCGTTTTGGTAGTCTGACCGTAGATACCGACAAAATCATTGAATTCCCCGCAGGGCTGGCAGGCTTTGAGGATTGCCACCGCTTCACCCTGTTTCATCCCGAAGATGCGGAGCCGAAGTTTTTCATTCTGCAATCGCTCGACGATCCCGCAGTGGCCTTTCACATCACCGATCCCGCCCACTTCGGCTTCGACTTCGGCATCACCCTGTCTGACGCGGAATCGGAGATTCTCAAGCTCAAGGATCCGCAGGATGCCGCTGTGCTGGTGATACTGTGGAAAGACGACAGCGGCGGCGGCGAGGGCAAGCTGCGTGCCAACCTCAAGGCCCCCCTGGTCATCAACATCGAAGAGCGGCGCGGCCTGCAGCACATTTTCACGCGTCTCGACTTCGCCGTCCAGCCGGAATGATGCGGAGCTTTGATGGCGCTCCGCAAGATCATTTCCACCCCGCATGCTCCTGCCGCCATCGGCGTGTATTCCCAGGCGGTACAGGTCGGCAATAGCATTTACCTGTCCGGCCAGATCGGCCTCGAGCCGCGCAGCATGGAGATGGCCCAGGGCATCGATGCCCAGATCGAACAAGTCTTCCGAAACCTCCAGGCGGTCGCGCAGGCCGCCGGCGCCAGCCTCAATGACGCGGTCAAGTTCACCATCTATCTCACCGACCTGGGCAACTTCGCCAAGGTAAACGAAGCCATGGCGCGTTTTCTGGCCGAGCCCTATCCGGCCCGGGCGGCGGTCGGCGTGCTGGCCTTGCCGCGCGGCGCGCTGATCGAGGCGGATGCCATCCTGCATATCGAATGATTCGCCTGCCGCGGTGCGGACTGCCGTGAGCGGATTTGCCAAGCTTTCCCAGCCGCTCATCACCAAGCTGACCAAGCTCGGCCTGCATAACGACAGCGATCTGGTGCTGCACCTGCCGCTGCGCTACGAGGACGAAACGCGCATCACGCCGTTGGCGGAGGCCGTGCCGGGCACTGCCGTGCAGGTTGAGGTCGAAGTCATCAGCAGCGACATCGCCTTCCGGCCGCGCCGCCAACTGATCAGCAAGGTGCGCGACGCAAATGATGGCTCCGGCATGATCGTGGTGCGCCTGCTGAATTTCTATCCGAGCCAGCAGAAGCAATTCGCCCCCGGCGCCCGCCTGCGGCTTTTCGGCGAAATCCGCGACGGCTACTTCGGTCCCGAGATGGTGCATCCGCGCGCCCATGCAGTGGCCGGGGAAACGCCTCTGCCGCAGGCGCTGACACCGGTCTATCCGACCACGGCGGGGCTCGGCCAGGCCACGCTGCGGCGACTGATCGGCGCGGCATTGCAGCGGGCGGACCTGTTCGAGAGCCTGCCCGGGAAGCTGCTGGCGCAGCACGATCTGATGCCCTTCGCCGCAGCGATCGAGATGCTGCACCAGCCGCCGGCCGAACTGGACAGCACCGCGCTCGAAGTGCGCAACCGAAACGCCTGGCGCCGCATCCGTTTCGACGAACTGCTCGCGCAGCAAATATCCTTGCGCCGCGCCTATGCGGCAAGAAGGCAGCGCGGTGCGCCCAGCCTGGCTGCTCGCGGAGAACTTTGCGACAAGCTGCTGGAGCGGTTGTCCTTTCGTCTGACCGCGGCGCAACGCCGCACCTGGAAAGAGATCTCCGCCGAACTCGCCTCCCCGCACCCGATGCAACGCCTGCTGCAGGGTGACGTCGGCAGCGGCAAGACCATCGTCGCAGCGCTTGCGCTGTTGCAGGCGGTGGAAAACGGCTGGCAGGGGGCTCTCATGGCGCCCACCGAAATCCTTGCCGAGCAGCATTGGCGCAAGCTCAGCAGCTGGCTGGAACCCCTGGGCATCGCAGTGGCCTGGCTCTCCGGCAGCCTCAGGAAGCCGCAGAAACTCGCTGCCCTCGCTGCAGTCAGGGAAGGTCGTGCTGCGATTGCCGTGGGCACCCATGCCCTTATCGAGGACGAAGTCGATTTCGCGCGCCTCGGCCTCGCCGTGGTCGACGAGCAGCACCGCTTCGGCGTGCATCAACGGTTGGCGCTGACGCAAAAGGGCGACGCGGTCGACGTGCTGGTGCTGACCGCGACGCCGATCCCGCGCACGCTGGTGCTGACCTATTTCGGCGACATGGATATTTCCGAATTGCGCGAGAAGCCGGCCGGGCGCCAGCCGATCGACACCCGCACCATTCCACTCGATCGCCTCGAAGAAGTCGAGGACGCCGTCGGCCGCGCCATCGCTCAGGGCCAGCGCGCTTATTGGGTCTGCCCGCTGGTGGAGGAGTCCGAGAAGAGCGATCTCGCCGCCGCCGAGGAGCGCTACGCGGAATTACGCAGGAAGTTCGGCGACAAGGTCGACCTGGTGCACGGCCAGATGAAAGGCGCCGACAAAGACGCCGCCATGGCGCGCTTTGCCGACGGCCGGTCGCAGTTGCTGGTCGCCACCACGGTGATCGAGGTCGGCGTCGACG
>JACRAR010000002.1 GCA_016234745.1 Betaproteobacteria bacterium
GCCATTGGTGTTCTGAGCACGGCGCAGGTCAATGTACTGAGCACGGCCCAAGTCGCAGCTCTGAGCACGGCCCAGGCTGCGGTGCTGACGACGGCAGCGGTTGGAACACTGAGTACTGCCCAGATACAGGCCTTGGAAACGGCAGACCTTGCGGCTTTGGCAGCTTACACTACCGCAGGTGTTGGAGCCTGGAGTACTGCCCAAGTAGCAGTGCTGAGTACTGGGCAGATCGTGGCCTTGACCACAGCTCAGGCTGCGGTGCTGACGACGGCCCAGGCGGCAGTCTTGACTACAGCCCAGGTTGTGGCGCTGGAAACCCTTGATATTGCAGCAATGACCACGGCGAGTATCGGCGCTTTGACCACTGCGAATGTTGCGGTCCTGACTACGGGCCAGGTCGCGGCCCTGACGACGGCTCAACTCATGGCATTCGGGACAGCGCAGATACAGGCACTGTCGCCAACTCAGGCGCATGCCTTGACCTCCACGGCTACCTACACCTGGAGCACTGCCAGTGTTAGTGCTTTGACGACTACCGCAGATAGTGGTGTATTGTCAGCTGGCGTGATTGCCGCATTGACTACCGCCGATATCGCCAGCTTCACGTCGATTACGCCGATGGTTCTTGACCTGAACGGTGACGGTATCAAGACCGTGGGCGTGTCCTCGGGCGTCCAGTTCGACCTGGCGGCCAGCGGCCAGAAACTCCAAGCGGGCTGGGTTGCCGGAGGCGATGGCTTGCTGGTCCTGGATCGTAACAAGGACGGCGCAATCAACGACGGCTCCGAGCTCTTCGGTAGTGCCACGGTTCTGCCCAACGGACAAAAGGCTGAGGATGGTTATGCTGCCTTGAGAGCGATGGACAGCAATGGTGACGGCGTGATCACGAGTGATGATGCCGGGTTTGCCGACCTGAAGATCTGGGTCGACGGTAACACGGACGGTTCAAGCAACTCGGGCGAACTGAAGTCCTTGGCCGAACTGGGCATCACCAAGCTCAACCTGAATGCCAATGCCTCCACGGCCACCGATAACGGCAACCTGATCGGACTGGTGTCAAGCTACGAGACATCGGATGGAGTCACGCATCAGATGGCGGACGTCTGGTTTGCGACCCAACCGGCGGATTTGACAGCCAAGGTGACGGGCCTGACCCAGGCGATTGCCGAGTTCATCGATAATCCGGACACCGGAGCGGTCGGCACAACGCTGAACCTGGCGGCAGGAGATACGCCGGTAATCCAGAGTCTAGCGATTTCTACCAATGTCGGAGGAATTGTCGATGCTCTGAAGCAATTCGATGCGAACGGCAACCTGCTGGCGAGTGCGGCCGGAAGCTCAGGCGATTTGCAGAGCGTGACAGCCGATGCGACGCTGAATCTGGCTGGAACAACTGACCCGACTAAGACTGGATTGCTTGCTTCGACAACAGCGACAGGCAAAAGCTAGCCCACCCAGTTAGTTAATCTCACAAGGCGACAGGACTGATTCGGTCTTGTCGCCTTTTTCTTGGTGCGCCCGGCAGGGCGCGATCTTGAATTCAATCGTCGCTTGACCATGACCTGAGGTGAATAGATGAGCATCGCAAAAGCACTCAACACCCTTGATCTAATCGTGCCCGATCCAAAGTTAGGGTTGCCAGATGAGATGTTTCATTTCATTAGTAGAACTACCCCGCTTGTTAATGTTGATCTGCTGATCAAAGACGAACGAAACCGTACCCTGCTCGCGTGGCGCAACGACGCTTATTGCGGGAGAGGATGGCACATCCCCGGCGGTATAATCAGGTTTAAGGAGACGTTTGAAGAGAGACTGAAAAAAGTTGCAGAGTTGGAAATTGGTACAAGTGTTGATGTTAACCTCTCACCGATTGCAATTAACGAGCTGATCAGTCAACACACGGACGTCAGAGGCCACTTTGTTTCAATACTGTTCAAATGTCATTTATCCGGTGAATTTACCCCCGCCAACGCGGAGCTGACAACTGATGACCCCGGATATCTCGAGTGGCATGATACGTGCCCAGTCAATTTAATATCGTTTCATAAAATGTATGAAAAATTCCTTTAAGTTCGAGTGTCACTGGCGCTCAGGTTATCGTTGCGATCAAAATCTTCCTGAGTTAGTCAGCCAACGCAATAGTTACTTTTTGGTAGTGTCTAGCGAAGAGCCTATTCAGTATTTGATAAGAGCCAATAAATTCTGGTGCTTAACACCGGTAAGTAGGCGCTACTCAATTGGAACTGCCGTAAGTTGCAAAGGTTTTGACAAATCAGAGTAGCAAGAACATGCGAGTACAAAGACAGAGGTGAAATGGTGAAAAGAATTTTGTTTATCGTTCCTCCCTACCTTCGCTTCCACGACTATATCAATCCGCCCTTCAATGCCAAGTCGGTGATGAAGACAAATGGACGCTTCGGCAGCCTGCCGACGGACATGCCGATAGGCATCCTTTCGCTGAGTTCCTATATTAAGAAATTTCTTCCGGTTGAAACGCGACTAGCTGATCTGAACGTTGAGTTGAATAAACTCCAAAGCTTCAATTTCAAATCGTTTCTAGACTTCTATCGGTGGTACTTCTCTACAAGGCTTGGTAACGACTTTGAACCGGAAGCTATTGGCATCTCAACATTGTTTACTCCTTCGTACGAGAATATGTTGGAGATCGCAAACTGTTGCCGGGAAATGCATCCCCGAGCGCTTATATTGGGTGGCGGTGGCATACCTACCAATATGTATAAAGAGATATTTTCGGCATGTTCAGAATTCGACGCCTTGTGCTACGGTGAAGGAGAGCTTCCCTTGCTCGATTTGGCTCGGTCAAAGAACAAGGCTGAGTTGCTTTCCGTGCACTCTTCGTGGATCACACAGGAAAAAGTGCACGCAGGGCATACATTCGAGCACAAATTTGTTGAGAATCTGGATGAAATCCCCTTCTATGACTATGACATCTGTGAAATAAGCGAATACGGAGCAAATCCAACCATCTCGTCTTTTGCGACCCGTGATAAAAAATTGAACAACTTTCACGTCATGACGTCGCGCGGATGCCCGATGAAGTGTACATTTTGCGCATCGCATTCCGTGCACGGCAGAGACATGAGGTATTTCAGCATTGAGCGCATCAAGGAAGATTTTCTGCACCTAATTGAAAAGTTTGGTGCGCAAACCCTCGTTTTCCAAGATGATCACTTTATGGCCAGCAAGAAGCGTGCGCTTGAAATAATTGACCTTGTGAAAGAACTTGGTGTTAAAGCCGTATTCCAAAATGGATTAGCCCTCTATGCACTTGACCGAACAATTCTAGAGGCGCTACGCAGTGCCGGTGTTGAGCAACTGATGCTCCCCGTCGAATCCGGCAGTAACCGTGTCCTACGAAAGATCATGCACAAGTCATTGACCACATCGATTATCAGTCGAGTGATCAACGACTGTCGCGAACTGGGAATCTATACCAACGCCGCTATCCTGATAGGCATGCCTGGGGAAACGAAGCAAGACATTGAAGATACTCGACAGTTTCTAAAGTCAATCGACACCAACTGGTACATTATTGTGGTTGCCTCCCCCCTGCCAGGTAGCGAAATGCTGAAGACCTGTATCGATAAAGATTATCTAAAGAGTGACTATATCTACACCGACTTCCGTCACGCTATCGTTGAAACAGAGGACTTCACAACGGAGTACATCAAGGATGTCAGTTATGAACTTAACCTGGATTTAAACTTTGTTAATAACAGTGACGTAAGGCTAGGAGAATACGCGACAGCGCTTAAGGGCTTCCATAATGCAATTAATGCCAAACCCGACCACGCCATTGCACACTATTACGCAGCGCTTTGTTATGAATCACTCGGGGATGCTTCAAGGGCTTGTGAAATGCGAAACGAAGCTATGCGCATAGTTGAAGCTGATATGGCATGGCGGAGGTACTTTGAGATGTTTAATCTTCCACTGCAGTGATGGATTGGCATTTGATTGCTGGATTATTTGTGCGTAGCAGTCAAACCGATTTCTGAGCGTGTTGCTATGTTTAGCATGGAAGACATGGCCGACATAGGTAGTCAAGAAAGAATAGCAATAATCTGAGCAACTCCAATTTCTGTGATATTGAAAGTTTTGGCGCTATTTAATTTCTGGCGATTTCAGTTGCGTGGTCGTCAACGATAGGGCAATTCGAATCTTGCGAAATTACTGAGAGATGATTAAATGCGAGTGCCAATAATTTTTCTTGCAGGCTATGGTAGAGAGAACCGGGTATTTTTAGATGCGCGGAAGCTTTGGAGTCTATATACCGCCATTGACTCGACGGTGAATAAGCATTACTTCGTTATTTCCAATCTAGCCCTAGAGCCAGGAGAAATATTTTTTCGAGATGGCGACCTGAATGTCGGAGTGGCTGCGGAACTCAAAACAAAACTCGCGGAGGATTCAACGCGGTTCGAAGTGACCGGCAGTTGGAGCGTTGTAGAAAATAGGATTATCCTTGAGAGGAATATTAGAGCTTTTGAATATATTTTGGAGTCGAATCCAGGTCCATTCTGGCTTTTTGCATCATCTGTTACCTCGATGATTGGTTTTGACCGATTGGCAAACTTGATCGCAGATTGGCCTTGCAGGAATACCTATGGTGGCAAAATTGAATTCATTCAATTACCGGACGGTAAATATATGACGTTTCCGTCTGGGTCCGGGATACTGTATTCCCGGGACATGGTGGAACTGATTGTTTCAAGAAGTAGGCAGTATAGCCACGACTTGGCATCAGATGTATGGCTTGGCCTGACGTTGTTGGATCAAACCAGAACCCCTTTATTCAGATTCGACGTCACTGATGTACCGGATAAGTCAGACAACTACTTCTCGCAACAACAGGCGAAAATCCACGCTGCTGTGAGAGCTGGACACTTTCATCTTCGCGTGAAAACTTCCGGGAATAGCGCCTTGGCACCAGATCGCTACAAGACGGATGTCAACCTGTTGGTTGAAGCAATGCAGGCGTTCTCGACCATTCGCGAGGTCAATCAAAGTACGTGCGGCATGTGGGAAAACGAGTGCGCGCGGTATAGTGTCGCTGGCTCTACTTCCATCCCGGCCATCGTGGATCTCCCTAGACCCTAGTCACCAGGCCATGAGCTACTGTTCGCGTTCTGAGTGTCAAGAAATGAGCCAAGAAATGACTGCAATTATCTAGTTTCCTGCTCCCGAAAGCCACTTATATTGCCGTAAGTGATAGCTTAGAAATTATTTTCGGGTCCTGCAGGGTTTTCAGTCCGCTAATGATTCGACCAACGGAGACGTAACATGAATGACGTTCCTGGAGCCATCGTAAGACCGCGGATACATTCCGCAGAGAAATCGAGACTGGAAGACCTTATTCCACTGGTCACTCCCTTTTCCGCCCATATAGATGTTTCCAGCGTCTGCAACTTCAAATGCAGCTTTTGCTTTCAGGCCGATACAGAGGGAATGAAAGAAGCCAACCTCAAACGGGGGTTCATGCCGATCGAGATGTTCCGGAAAATTGTGGACGATCTTACCGAGTTCGAGCAACCGCTCAAGAAAGTGAAGATAGGCAATCACGGCGAGCCGACACTCCACCCGGAACTTCCGTCCATGATTGGATACGTTAGAACCGCTGGCGTTGCTGAAATCGTCGAAATGTTCACCAATGGCTCCAAACTTGACCAGGAACTCTGTCGAAACATCGTCGAAGCTGGTTTGCAACGGATCAACATCTCGTTGGAAGGCCTTTCAGGAGACCGTTATCTGGCCGTGGCGGGCGTACGGGTCAATTTTGAAGAATTCATAGAAAACATCCGATACCTCCATAGCATCAAGAAGGATCTACAGATCTACGTCAAGATCGCCGACCAAACTCACAGACTGAGTAAGGATTCTCAGGAAATTTTCATACTGAACAAAAGCGAGCGGCAACACTTCTACGATGTTTTTTCTTCGATTTGCGACGAAATCTATATCGAAAAGGTCGTTCCGCAATGGGCAGAGACACAATACGACAAGCAGAATACCGTCGCCGAAACCGGAATGTACGGACAGGCAATCAGGGGTTACAAAGAAGTATGCCCATTCATCTTTATGTATCTCCATTTTAACTGTGACGGCACAACCAGCCCCTGCACGCTCGACTGGCCGCGGAAAGTTGTCATTGGCAATGTCATGGAGCAAAGCGTCAAGGAGATCTGGACCGGGCTTTTGCTGAGGCAATTGCAAATTGCTCAACTCAAGGGTCAGCGGAACAAGATCGATTTTTGCCGCTCGTGCTCGGCACCAATGGTTTGTGTCGAGGAGGATCTCGATCCTCATAAAGAACACGCTTTGCGGGTGATGAAAGTCGATGAAAAAGAACTGACAGCCTCGAACCCATGGGTCAAGGACTAAGCTCGCGATGAAGACAGTACTCCTGCTCGGTGGTACGGGATTCATAGGAAAGAATATTGCCGAATATCTGGCGGCAGATTCCGGCTATCGATTGCTCTCTCCGAAGAGGACGGAACTGAATCTTCTGGATACGCAGGCATGTGAGGATTTCGTGAAGGCCGCAGCACCGGATGCGGTTATCCACTCGGCTGTCAATATTCACTCGATCGAAGAGAACGTCAGGATGTACTTCAATTTCGAGCGTCTGTCAGCACATTACGGAAAGATGATCGTGATCGGCTCGGCTGCTGAATACGATATGCGCAGCTATAAGCCGATGATGACGGAGGAATACTTCGGCTGCAACACCCCGAGCGACACCTACGGGCTGTCGAAATTCATCGCCGCCAGCGACGCCGAGCGCAAACGGCGCAACATCATCAATCTCAGGGTATTCGGGATCTACGGGAAATACGAGGACTTTACGCGCCGATTCATCTCCAACAACATCTGCAACGTACTCTGCGGAAAAGATATCTCGATCAATCGAAACATGGTGTTCGACTATTTGTTCATTGACGACTTCCTTTCGATTATGGAGCAGTTCCTAAGCCGAGATTGCAAACATCGCAGTTACAACGTGTGTACCGGACATCCCGTGACCTTGCTCGATCTTGCCCATACCATTGCTTCGCTCATGCCCGAGTACAAAAATCGAAAGCTCGTCATCAAGAACGAGGGGATGGGAACAGAGTATTCCGGCAACAATCAGAGACTATTGAGTGAATTCGGCGAGACCCGATTCACGGACCATCGGATTGCCATCGAAGGTTTAATACAGTGGTACCGAGAAATTTTCAGTGAAGCAAATATCTGCGCCAGGCTGAAATAGTGTCCAGCCCTAAAGTTGCGGTGCAAACAGATCCTCGTGCCAGATTGATTTCCGATATTGGCGACCGGGAAGTCGTCATTTGGGGCGCGCGCATGACCGGAATAGGTTTCGCACGTTTTGCCAAGGCTCAGGGGATTCGTACCCGCGCTTTTATAGATTCCGATCCCGCTTTGCGAGGCAAGACGGTCAGTGGCATCCGAATCTACCCACCGGACTACTTGGCTGAGCTCGTTGCCACCGGAACACGATTCGTCGTGGTCTTGGCGGTCTCGATCAAAGAAGACGAGATTATCAGTAGTCTCACTGGCTATGGGTTGTCCGCCGACGATCTAATCGTTTATTCAAAATACTGCAAGGTCTTTTATACGATAGACGTCGTCGGCTCATGCAATCTGAAATGTCCTTCGTGCGTGCATGGGACGCCAGACAACAGTATGCCCACTGGTTTGATGAGCCTGGATACCTTCAAGAAGGTGATTGACAAAATCAAAACGGATGCGCCGCTGGTGACTCATGTCGGGCTGTATAACTGGGGCGAGCCTTTCCTTCACCCGGAACTGCACCACATCGTGGATCATTTGCACCGCAATGACATTGCCGTGGCAATCTCCAGCAACCTGTCGTTCCGCTTCGCGGACCGCCTAGATCGCGTCATCAAAGCCAATCCGGAGTACTTGAAAGTCTCCGTGTCCGGGTACTTTTCTAAAGCCTACAACAATACGCATACCGGAGGCGACGTTAACCTCGTCAAGTCGAACATGTATCGGCTCAGATATTTGATCGACCGATACAGCGCCGACACATTGGTCGATGTCAATTACCACCTGTACAAGGACAACAATGGGATCAACCTGACGAAAATGCGGGAACTTTGCACAGAGCTTGGCTTTGTGTTGTCGACAGTCAATGCCCTGGTGATGCCGTTGGAAAAAGTCCTCAAGCATTGTGAGGGGAGGCCAGATCCAGATACGGTGCGCCTGAGCGAGAACCTGCTGGTCAGCATCGATGAGGGGATCAGTGCCGCATCCATGTTCAAGTCTTCGAGGTGCTCGTTCATGGACAACCAGGTGAACATCAATTTCGACCTCACGGTGCCAATCTGTTGCACTGTAGCCGAACGTCAGGGCAATATCGTCGAGGAGAATTTCCTGGCTTCAACACCACGCAGTATCGAAGAGAAAAAGGCGCAGGCCTCAATCTGCATGAAGTGCATGGCTTACGGGCTTCCCGAATACAACATGGGGTACAACCGAGCTGCCTGGGATGAGATCGCCAGTTCAAAGGGAAGTTGCGACTCAGGTTCGACTGGAGGCAGTCAAACGACATGAGAATACTGATCACAGGTGCTGAAGGATTTGTCGGCAGGAATCTTCGGGAGCATTTCTCCAGAAATGCATCGGTAGAAGAAGTATTTGCACCGACGTTCAACGAGATGGATCTACGCTCAGCGGATGCTGTCAGGCACTACATGTCGGGAAAAGAAATTGACGTGATCGTGCATTCGGCCACAACCATGCCGAAGGGCAAGACATACCCACCGACGGTCTGCGAAGACAACCTGCGAATGTTCTTCAACCTCCTCAGAGGCTTGGGGTCATCGATGCGTTTGATCAACCTGGGGAGTGGTTCCGAATACTCGCGGGAGTACTGGCACTCGAAAATTTCTGAGGAATTCTTCGACAGCCATGTGCCCAACGACCCACATAGCTATTCTAAGTATGTAATATCAAAATACATTATCAATAACGACCGCCATGATCTCTTGACCCTGAGAATCTTTGGCGTGTTTGGCAAGTATGAGGATTACCGCTACAAATTCATCTCGAACACAATCGCAAAAAATCTGCTCGGCCTTAACATCGAGATTAACCGAAATGCCTGGTACGACTACCTCGATGTGGCGGATTTGTGTCGTATCGTCGAGTTCTTCGCCTTCAATAATCACCGGCATGCCGATTACAACGTTACACCAACCGATTCGATCGAACTCACTGGTATTCCCAGATTAGTGAATGATATCGCGTTATGTCCTTCGGCCATCAATGTGCTGAATGAAGGGTTAGGCATCCCGTGTACAGGTTGTAATGGCAGACTACTGAAAGAACTTGGCGATTTTCGGTTTACTAGCTACGCAGAGTCTATTTCATCCTTGTTCAAACATTATTCGGGCCGGATACATGAGCTTGATCGGGCAGCTCTGGTCAATGACGATTTTCTCAACTATGCGAAAAGCTTGCAAAAGCAAGCCTAGATAATCTGGCACTCGCGATGATGAACAGAATCATTCAAGAAGATCTCGGCTACATCGTCAGCGCACCTTTGCCTTGGAAAGAGCTCGAGGCCACCACTTTTCTGGTGACCGGCGCAACGGGGTTTCTCGGCGGATATTTTGTGGACGTACTGCTCCAATTGCGCCGCAGCTTCGGCCTCGATATCAAAATCATATGTCTGGTCAGAAATCCCGATAAGGCCCGTGACCGATTTCCCAATGCCGAGTCAAGGGAACTGATTATTATCAACGCCGATCTGAATTCGCCGATCATCATCGATCGCAAGGTAGATTTCATCATCCACGCGGCAAGCAATGCGACGCCCAAGCTGTTCAACGGAGACCCAGTTGGAACCGCACTACCGAACACATTAGGAACGATCAACCTGCTTACCCTGGCGGCTAAGCAGCGAGTGCGGGGCTTCCTTTTTTTCAGCACCACCGGTGTCAATGGATTCGTCGATGATGCGTTGCGACCGATCGACGAAACGTGTTTCGGCGGTCTGGATCCCATGAAGGTTGCGCACACCTATCTTGAGAGCAAGCGAATGGGTGAAACCCTCTGTGTCGCCTGGATGCATCAATACGGCGTCCCGATCAAAGTGGTCCGGCCGGCAATCACGTATGGGCCCGGGATTGCCTTTGACGACGGCAGATCTTACGCCGACTTTATCTCATGCCTGGTCCAAAAGAAGGACATTACCTTATTCAGCGATGGCAAGGCGATCAGAAATTTCTGCTATGTTGCCGACGCAATTCTGGGCATTTATTTTGTGTTGCTCAAAGGCGAAGCGGGACAAGCATACAACGTGGCAACCGACGAGGAAATCAGTATAGGAGACTTGGCGGAGCACTTGGTCAAGGATGTGTTTCCGGAAAGAAATCTAACGGTCAGATATGTTGTTGACACTGCGAAAGACTTTTTACGGGTCAATTTTGCACGAACGACCGTCCAAATAGAAAAACTGAAGGCATTGGGCTGGCACTTGTCATTTCCCCTGGCCACAGGTTTCAGGCGAACAGTCGAGAGCTATGAGACCGGGAGTGAAAGCACTTGAGCCGTCATTTTCCCAATCTCGCTGTCTATGACCTGGACGGAACACTCGTAGACAGCATTTGCCAAGTCCATGAAATCCTTAACGGTCTAAGGGCTGAACTTGGCAAACGTCCCCTGGAGGTTGGACAACTCGTCCCCTGGATCAGTCTTGGTGGAATCGAACTGATGATAAATGCCCTTGAAGTTCGGCGAGAGGAAGCGGAGTCCCACCTGAAGACATTCAGAGCACGCTACCTTGCGGAGAAGACACCGAAGCGGCTGGTGTACGATGGCGTTTTCGAGGCACTGGAGCACTTTCAGGAACGACATTGCAGTCTTGCCATTTGTACCAACAAGCCGCGAAATTTGGTGGAAAAGGTTCTTAGCGAAACGGGCTTGGCGAATTACTTTCCCTGCGTCGTGGCAGGTGGTGACCTCCCTACCCAAAAACCGAATCCCGCGAATCTTCTGTGTTGCCTCGAGCATTTTGACCTGCAACCCTCACAGGCAATCTTTATCGGAGATAGTCGAGTGGACCAGATGACGGCGGAGTCGGCTGATGTGCCGTTCATTTTCTTTAGCGCCGGGTATGATGATGGTGTGTTCGGAATTGAAAACGGCTTCACGATAAGTCGTCATTCTGAAACAAGCAGTCTTTTTCAATAAGACCGGGAGAATAGCAACATGAATCTACTTGAACACAAAATGCTGACGATACTCAAACGCCTCAAGAATGAGTATGGCGCAGTAGCTGTAAAAGCCGAATTTGAAGCCGAAGGTACACGGACTGACGAACTCTTGCGCCTCGTCGAGATTACTCGCAAGGCCTCCCTGGATATCGTGCTCAAGATCGGCGGCTGTGAAGCGATTCGTGACATCATCGAGAGCAAGCAGATAGGCGTCGAATACGTGATCGCCCCGATGGTCGAGAGCCCTTATGCCCTGTCGAAGTTCATCGAAGCAAAGAACAAGGTCTATTCGCTTGAGGAACAGGAAGATACGCAGTTCTTGGCGATGGTGGAAACCATAACCAGTTTTTCGCATCTGGATGAAATCGTCAAGCTTTGTGCAGCTTCCGACGGACTAGAGGGTATCGTCTTTGGCAGAGTGGACTTTGCCGGCTCACTGGGACTCGGCAGGGAAGTCAACTCTCCAAAGATATCGGAATACTGCATCAAGACTGGCACAGCTTGTAAGACACATGGTCTTGAACTCGTCGTGGGAGGTGGAATATCCGTTGATGCCCTCCCTGCCTTGAGGTCAATCGAGGCAAACTATCTCACGCGATTTGAAACCAGAAAAGTGGCGTTTGCAGCGGAGGCCATGAAAAATGAGCCCGCCGTGACCAAGGCATTACTCGATGCCGTTCACTTCGAACTGCTTTGGCTTCTGAACAAGAAGAAATATTACGCATTCATCTCGGCGGAGGACGACAAGAGAATCGAGATGCTTGAGAGTCGTTGGAAAGTGCTCGGAAACGAAGGTCTTTGATCTCCAAGATGGATTGTCGCATGTCCTTGTGTCGGCTTTGCAAGCATGATCTGACCAACCATTCGGTGGTGACGCTAGCGCCTTTCCCTTCGGCAGCGCAGTATTTCCCCGGTCCGGGTGAGTTCGATCAAGACAGCGGGATAACGCTGGAAGTGATGCAATGCCCGATGTGCGCACTCGTTCAACTGGCCAATCCACCCGTGGCATATTTTAAGGAAGTCATTACTGCTGCCTCGCTATCCCCCATAGCGAGGCAGACACGGCTCGGCGAGTTTAAACGTTTCGTCGAGGAGTTTGAACTAGCGGGATCCAAGGCGATCGAGATCGGCTCTGGGAAAGGAGACATGATTGGCGTTCTTCGGGATGCCGGACTCAAGGCGGTCGGTCTGGAGTACTCTGAAGACTCTGTGGCGTTCGCACGTGCCAACAGCCATGAGGCCTTTTGCGGATACGTCGAGGACGTCACGTTGCCTGACCAATATCGTTTTTTCGCATGTCTCAACTACCTCGAGCATCAGCCGGATATTGGTTCGTTCATTCGAGCGCTCCACCGAATCACCGATGACCAGTCGTTCGGTTATATCACCGTACCCAATCTCGACTACCTGCTGACGAATGCGTACCTGTACGAATTCGTTGCCGACCATCTGGTCTACTTTACCCGGCAAACGCTCACACGTGCTTTCGAGCTCCATGGATTTGAAGCGCTTCGCTGCACCCTGATCAATAACCAGAACGACATCGCCCTGCTGGTAAAGAAAAGACAACCTTTGGTAATTAAAGAGGAGCGCAGCAAAGTGGACTTGCTGTGCGAACATTTGCGCAAGATCGTCGCTGATATACACAAACGCGGCAGCAAGGTTGCCGTCTGGGGTGCGGGCCACCGTACGCTCGCATTGCTCGCGATCTCCGGAATCCGGGGCATCGAATTCGTTGTCGATTCGGCCAGCTTCAAACAGGGCAAATATACGCCATTAACCCATTTCAAGATCGTGTCTCCATCTCAGCTTGAGGTATCCGATGTGGATACCGTTATCGTTATGGTTCCAGGTATTTATCCTGAAGAGGTGGTCAAGTCGGTGAAAAACATGAACCGCCCGATTCACGTCCTGATGCAAAAAGGAAACACCATATTGGAGGCGGATTGAAAATTTCCACGGATCTGTCTTCCTCCTCCCCAAGCCGGATGCGAGTTGCCGACTACATCGCCGCGCGATGCGTCGCCGCAGGTCTGCGCGATGTATTCCTGGTCACTGGCGGTGGCGCAATGCACCTCAACGATGCGTTCTCGAGAAATCGCGAATTGCGCTGCCTCTGTTTCCACCATGAGCAAGCAGCTGCCATTGCTGCCGAAGGATACTGCCGTACGGTAAATCGGCCGGCGGTACTCAATGTGACTACCGGCCCAGGAGGGATCAATGCCCTGAACGGTGTTTATGGCGCCTTTGTTGACTCGATCGGCATGCTTGTTGTGTCGGGCCAGGTAAAACGGGAAACCTATGCCCGCAGCTACGCTCTGCCTTTGAGGCAACTCGGGGACCAGGAAGTGGACATTGTTTCGATGGCGCGATCCGTGACGAAATACTCGACTACATTGTTTGATCCGTCTCATGTTCGTGAAGTGATGGACAAAGCGCTTTATTTGGCGACGAGCGGCCGCCCCGGACCTGTCTGGATCGACGTCCCGGTTGACGTTCAAGGCACCGTCATTGATACGTGCGCACTGGCCGGTTTTGATGGCAACTTGCGTTCGCTTGCAGCAGACAGGGATGTTTCGGACAACACAAGAAGAGAACTACTGGACTTGCCCCCCGTTCCTGACGAAAAAGCCATCGAAGAGATCATGCAACGACTGGCTCAGGCTAAACGTCCGGTGATCATGGCAGGCACGGGCGTGAGAGTTTCTGGCATGCACGAGCAATTCCTTGAGCTTGTTGAGAAGCTCGGGATTCCTGTGGTGACGGGCTGGAATGCGCACGACTTGTTGGCCTCCGATCATCCGTGTTACGCGGGCCGCCCCGGAACAGTGGGAGATCGACCCGGTAATTTCACCGTCCAGAATGCAGACTTCCTGCTCGTTCTTGGATGCCGTTTGAATATTCGCCAAATCAGCTATAACTGGCAGAGCTTCGCATCGCACGCCTGGAAAGCGATGGTTGATGTTGACAGCGCCGAGCTTCAAAAACCCACCGTTAACGTGGATCTGAAGGTTCATTCCCGTTTGCAGGATTTTATTCCGTACTTGTGCAGCCATCTCGTCTCATATCAGGTGCCGCGAGAACATTTGAAGTATCTGGAGTGGTGCCTGGAGCGCGTAAGGAAATACCCTACGCTATTACCGGAGTATCGGCAGCGCGATACTCCGATCAATCCCTACGTGTTCATTGATGATCTCTTCTCTATGTTGGACCAGGACGCGGTGATTGTTGCCGGCAACGGCTCGGCCTGTGTCATCGGTTTCCAGGCGGCCAAGCTGAAGCGCGGGCAGCGTTTTTTCACAAACTCGGGGAATGCGTCGATGGGCTTCGACCTGCCCGCAGCCATCGGTGCTTGCATTGCGTTGGAAAAGAGAAAAGTAATCTGTCTTGCCGGCGATGGAAGTCTGATGATGAACCTGCAGGAACTCCAGACATTGGTTGGTTGCAAACTGCCGGTCAAGGTGATCATTCTGAACAACGGTGGTTATCACTCGATACTGCAGACTCAGCGCGCCTATTTTGCCGACAACCTGTTCGGCTGCGGTCCTGAGAACGGCGTTACTTTCCCGGACTTTATCAAGCTTGGCGAGGCGCTGGGCATAGCATCGATAAGAGTTTCATCGCTACCTGAATGGTCGTCAGACCCCGTGCGTGCACTGATGTCGAGTTTCGCCCCCGCACTGATAGAAGTCATGCTGGATCCCGAGCAGCAATTTTCCCCAAAGCTTGCCTCCAGAAAAGATGCAGATGGTCGAATGCTGACGCCCTCTCTTGAAGATATGTCGCCCTTCCTGTCTCGCGAAGAGCTGTCAAACAATATGTTCACTTAGGACTTTATGTTGTCGCCCTTAACCGTTATTTCAAAGGCAAAGGAATACAAGATGCAATCGATGGCTGAAATCGTTTCCCAGTTTAATTCGGGTACGATTACCCGCGAGCAATACTGGATCGCGATGAAAGATTTCCATAGCGTTCTTCAGCAGTACCAGGCGCACTTGGTCGGAAGCGAATTGTCGTCGATTGAGATTCTTGCCGAAGAATTGAACGTAGTGACCAAGAATGGACTGAAATTTGTTTGGCGTCCAGACGATCTGCGTAGTGCTCCCAATATCCTTGTCGCGTATGGCGAACTCGACCCGGCCGAAAGCAAGTTTCTGCTAGCTGCGGCGAACGGTTGTCGGGTGATATTCGATGTGGGTGCGAATGTTGGCTATTATGCAGCGCAATTTTCGAAGCGAATGGCCGAGGATGGTATCGTATATGCATTTGAGCCCGTACCAGAAACCTACCAGACACTGATTAAGAATGTAGAGTTGAACTGTCTTAAGCAGAAGATCAAGACATTTCAGCTTGGATTGGGGCAGGCTCCTGATCAAGCCAAGATTTTTCTGCCAGGATTCTCTGGATCAGCTGCCGCATCGCTGATGAACCTTCATCCCGAGGAAGATAGCCGCGAGGTCACCGTAAAAATCGAGACACTGGATAACCTGTTTTCTCAAAGTGGCTTGGACCGTCTGGACTTGATCAAGATGGACATTGAAGGCGCCGAGTTGATGGCGCTTAAGGGTGGGCTGAAAACGATCGAAAAGCATAAACCGGTCTTGTTTATTGAACTGCTGCGCAAGTGGTCGAAACCGTTCGGTTACCATCCGAACGAGGTCATTGCGCTGCTGTCTGGATTGGGATACCAATGCTGGACCTTTGACAATGACCGGATGATGCCCTTCCAGAGCATGGATGAGAATACGGCGCAGACCAATTTCATGTTTATTCAACCCCAACGACATCAGGCCCCCAACACTCTGGTCAAATAGGATGATGGTTCGCTCGGTCAGATAGATCATGATCATTCGCAATATGGAGCCTGCATAAATGAAAGCGGTCCTGCTAGCTGGTGGCCTTGGAACAAGGATTTCCGAGGAAACGGCACTCAAGCCCAAACCCATGGTCGAGATCGGCGGTAAACCCATCCTGTGGCACATCATGAAGATCTACTCCCATTACGGGATCAACGATTTCATCATATGCTGCGGCTACAGGGGATACGTGATCAAGGAATACTTTGCCAACTATTTCCTCCACATGTCAGACGTCACCTTTGACATGCAGGAAAACAAAATGGAAGTGCATCAGCGTTACGTCGAACCCTGGCGCGTGACGCTCGTCGATACCGGCGAAGACACGATGACAGGCGGTCGCCTCAAGCGGGTTGCCGACTACATCAAGGATGAAGAAGCGTTCTGTTTCACTTATGGTGATGGTCTCGGCAACATCAACATTGCGCGTCTTGTCGAGTTTCATCGCGCGCATGGCCTCCAAGCCACAGTGACCGCCACTTACCCTCCGGGGCGCTTTGGCGCGCTGAATATCGATCACACTCAGCGGGTCGTGGCGTTTCAGGAAAAACCCCAGGGAGATGGCGGGCTCATCAATGGCGGATTTTTTGTGCTTTCTCCGAAGGTGATCAGCCTCATTGCCGGCCCCCATACACCTTGGGAACGCGAGCCTCTGGAAGAACTGGCCCGATCGAGCCAGATCAAGGCCTTTACGCATGAAGGCTTCTGGCAGCCCATGGACACGCTGCGCGACAAAAATATGTTGGAAGAACTCTGGGCCAGCGGCAAGGCCCCCTGGAAAGTTTGGTCATGAACAAAGATTTCTGGCGTGGCAAGCGGGTCTTTGTCACAGGCCACACCGGCTTCAAAGGAAGCTGGCTGTCCTTGTGGCTTCAGCAGACGGGCGCCCAGGTTACCGGATATGCGCTTGAACCACCGACAAACCCCAGCTTGTTTGAACTCGCCAGTGTTGGGCAAGGCATGCAGTCCCGGATCGCAGATATTCGCGATCCGGATGCGCTTTCTGGAGCCATGAACCAAAGCCGTCCGGAAATTGTGTTCCACATGGCGGCCCAGGCACTGGTTCGCCATTCCTATGCCAACCCGGTCGAGACTTATGCCACCAACGTGATGGGGACCGTGCATCTGCTCGAAGCCGTCCGCCGCACTTCAAGCGTCAAGGCCGTAATCAACATCACCTCCGACAAGTGCTACAAGAACCAAGAATGGGTTTGGAGTTATCGCGAGAATGATTCCCTAGGTGGCCATGATCCCTACAGCAGCAGCAAAGCATGCTCCGAACTGGTGACAGATGCCTACCGGAATTCCTACTTCAATCCAATTGACCAGGACAAGTACGTCGCAGCCGTCGCCAGCGCCCGCGCCGGCAACGTAATAGGCGGCGGCGACTGGGCCATGGATCGACTGATCCCCGACATCTTGCGCGCCATCGAAAAAGGCGAACCGGTCTGCATTCGTAGTTCGCAAGCTATCCGTCCTTGGCAGCATGTGCTTGAACCTCTGAGCGGTTACCTCAGGCTCGCTGAAAAACTCTACAACGAAGGTTCAACCTACGCGGAAGAGTGGAACTTCGGCCCTTCGGAAGAAGACGCCAAGTCCGTTCAATGGATTGTCGATTACATGGTCCGCTCCTGGGGTGAAGGAACATCATGGTCCATGGACAAAGCGAATCACCCCCACGAGGCTAACACCCTAAAACTGAACACCTCAAAGGCGCGAGCCAAACTCCAATGGGCTTCGCGCTGGGATGTTCAGACTGCTCTTGAGAGCATCGTGTCGTGGCACAAGGCCTATCTTTTAGGCGGGAACATGAAAGACATCACGCTCCGACAAATAGCGCAGTACGAATCCTCAGTGAATTGCTCAATGAATTAACTTGTCATGGAAAGAACTGAACAGATCCGCCAAGAAATTGCCGCCCTCGTTGAAGAGTACGCCGAGCTAGCTTTCGCATCCAAACCCTTCATACCCGGCAGCTCAGTCGTCCCTCCTTCAGGGAAAGTCATCGGTGCCGCTGAGCTCAATAACATGGTTGAAGCCTCGCTCGACGGATGGCTGACCACGGGTCGCTTCAACGACGCCTTCGAGGATCGCCTGGCTACATTTCTTGGAGTAAAACACGCTATCACGGTCAACTCAGGGTCTTCGGCCAACTTGATTGCCTTCTCAACGCTTACGAGCCACAGGCTCGGTGACCGCGCCATCATCCCTGGTGACGAAGTCATAAGCGTGGCGGCCAGCTTTCCAACCACGGTTAACCCCATCCTGCAGTTTGGCGCGGTACCTGTATTTGTAGATGTAACCATACCCATCTACAACATAGATGTCAGCAGGATTGAAGCCGCCATTAGCCCAAAAACCAAAGCGATCATGCTTGCCCATACCCTGGGCAATCCCTACAACCTCTCTGAAGTGACCCGTATCGCAAGGAAACACAATCTCTGGCTCATTGAAGATTGTTGCGACGCTCTGGGTTCAACCTACGAAGGCCGACATGTCGGCACTTTCGGAGACATTGGCACGCTGAGCTTTTATCCGGCCCACCACATCACCATGGGGGAAGGCGGCGCCGTATTCACCAACGATGATGCGCTCAATGACATTGCGCAGTCGTTTCGCGACTGGGGACGGGATTGCTACTGCATGCCAGGCAAGGATAACACTTGCGGCAAGCGCTTTTGCTGGAAGCTGGGCAGCTTGCCGAAAGGCTATGACCACAAATACACGTACAGCCACCTTGGCTACAATCTAAAGGTCAGCGATATGCAGGCTGCATGCGCACTGGCGCAGATGGACCGTCTTCCCGGTTTTATTCATGCCCGAAAGAAAAACTTTGCCTATCTGAAAGAACGACTCGACAGCTGTGAGGAATTCTTGATCCTTCCCGAGGCAACCAGCAACAGCGATCCGTCCTGGTTCGGCTTCCCAATCACGTTAAGGGACAGCGCACAGGTTTCCCGCCTTGATCTCCTCAAGTACTTGGACCAACATAAGATTGGAACCCGTCTCCTGTTTGCGGGCAACGTGACTCGACAGCCATACATGCAGGGCCGCAATTTCAGAATCAGCGGCGAACTGTCGAATACCGACTTGATCATGAACAATACTTTTTGGATTGGCGTGTATCCTGGCTTAAGCGAGGAAATGCTCGATTACACTGCCGAGAAAATTGAAACTTTCCTTGGTGTAAATTTCTGATCATCCCAGTTACTGCGAGTTAGCCCATTCTTTCGGAAACTCTCGATCCAATAAAATTGAGCATGTCAGAATCGTGACATCAGATGCAAATGACAAGAATATATCTATATCAGAATCGAATTGGCCAAGCACCATCCTGGCCGCCTCTGCGGCAAACATTTCTCGGTTTAGGTTGCGTACTCAAAGATTTTTACTTTGTCACCGAAGAACCGACGGATGCAGATTACTTATTGTCGATTGCTGATGGTACGATTCCCGTATGCAAATATAACGTGCCACGCAGTCGCCGAATTGTTGTCTTGATGGAAAACCCCGCGATCTGGACGCCACCACAAAGTTATCTTAACTATTTCGGTATCGTGTTATCTCCTACTATGATCCCGGTACCGGAAGAAACGCGTCTCGTCTTGACGCAACCGGCTGTTAGCTGGTTCTATGGTCTAAAGTTCCGGACCGATCGGGGATTGAGTCATGAGCCGGTGTTAGAGGATTATCTTCAGCTTGAAGACTTGGCAATATTGCCATTACCACAAAAGACACGACTATTGTCATGTGTTGTAAGCAGCAAGAGTGGCACGTGGGGCCACAATTGGCGGATTGAAATGGCAAATGCCCTAAAGGCCCATTTTGGCGAACAGATCGACATGTTTGGATTCGGATGGAATCCGATTGCAGACAAGCGTGATGCGATCGATCCGTATTTGCACACTATCGTTATCGAAAACGAGTGTCGTGAGAATTACTGGACAGAAAAGCTCTCCGACGCGATTATCGGTTACTCGCAACCGATCTATGCCGGGGCACCCAACGTCAGGAGCTACTTTACCCACGATTTCCCGATACTTGAATATGGAATCAGTAGCGATGAATTTGTTACATCGGTCAGTCATATGCTCGAATCTGGACCGGCCGTAGTCGCATTGTATGAGAGGCGCAATCAAATTTTGTATGAACATAATTTGTTCTACCACGTTGCAAGACTAATTGAGCATGAGGTCATTTAGAGATGCGATTGTGGTTTTTGCTGGATGGGAAGTTCTCGCTATAGCAGAGACTGCGAGATCGACCGGAGCGGATGGAATTAAAACCATCACCTCACGCTAGACGCAATCCGATCCGCCAGAGTCTTCAACGACAGCCTTTCGAAACGAAAGGCTGTGTTTTTGATACAAATGAATTCCCGCTGCAGGTCCACGTTAAGCATTTCATCCCATGAATTAAGCAGTAGAACTGGAAATTCCGAAAAAGCACTGTTCCAGTCTGCTTTTACTATTACCGGTATGCAGTCAAGATACAATGCTTCCCAGAACCGATGCGTATCTATGCCATTACCGCGTGGACACAGGCAGAACTTGTGTTGCGCTAAACCTGCGATAAACTGTTCGAAAGTTACGCCCGACTCGATGGTTGCAGCCGGAAGTTTTCGGGCCATTTCCAAAGCATGAACTCGGGAAGGATGTGTCGGAGCGACATTGGCGTAAACCAACTTGTGTTTCTCGATATGGCGCGCTGCTTCGACCAACTGGGCTATTTTCGTCGCACCCCACTGGCGATTCGCCAACCCTATGGGAAGTGGGGATAGTTTAGTGTGTGCCACTTCGCAATTCTGCGCCCAGCAGTGGGTTAGCTTAGGTTGATTCAACAAATCCAGATCATCCAGCCCAACACTATGGTCTGAATTATGCGCTATTAATACATAGGGTTTGCTCAGGCGAGGTGCTACGTAGCGCTTGAAGTAAAGCATCAGATGTGTGTAGATAAATATAGTTCTTGCGCTTTCGCATGCATCGATGAATGCCTGGTCCGGAACGAGCAACTGGCCCACCTCATTTTGAGGAATCTCGATCTTCCTCTTGGAGCGGATATTCTCGGCTCCGTGAAATTGGGTAATGGCGGCAGTGGAGATTGTCAGGTCAGCGATGGCTTGCAAGCGTTCTCCGCTGATGACATCGACTTCATTGCTTGGTACGCCATGATTGAAGGGTGAGATACCCAGCATGTCTTTCGAATGCGCATGGACCGAAAGCACCGGCGAGCGGACGCCACCTTTGGCAATCACGGGGAATCTGACACCCTGAATTACGCTCCAGGAAATATCGAAGTCGCGCAAGTCCAGATCGCTGGATTCATTCACGAAGAAACGGCTATCGTGTGGTGTGTTGAGCCAGTGAACGCCACCGATGTACTGGCCTATGGCGGCGGCGTCGAACAGCCCACCGAAGAGGTCTATGCCTTGGCAATAGCGGGCAGGGTCCAGACCTTTCTCTATCGCGTAATTGAGCGGGAGCGTGGGCAGGGGTTTGGCAATGTCCGGATTTCCGACGCAAAAGTTTCCGACGCTTTCCATGTCGTTGATGTTCAGTTGCATCACCAGATGCTGAGCCAATCGATCGGACGCGCGGGAATTGGCGATCCAGACCAGGCCGGCAATGGCCCGGTTTCTATCCAGAGGTACGGCAAAGTCGGCAAAGGCGCGGAATGCGGCGACCTTGTCTGCCGGATCGAAATAGAGCGCCACATCGTTTTCGAGATGGACAACATCCTCGGCGTCACGATGCCGAATGAAGTCGGCAAGAACCAGGAAGCGTTCAGTGGCGAAATACCAGAATCCATTGCGAAAGTCCCGGTTCAGGGCGGATTGCTCACGGAACTGGTTTGAAACAGAACTGGCGGGAAAACTCTCTATGGGAACGAAAGAAAAGAAATTGCCTAGCTGGTGCAAGCGGTCGGATTGGCTTTCATTGGCAAGGACGATGATCTCGGATCTGGGCGCCACCCTGCTTGTGATCGCGAGCGTATCACCCAAGTGGGAAGGTACAGGGGCATCTCCGCAATGAACAAATACGATCATTGATGGTGCTGATGTGCTTGAAAATTGACTAAAAGAGTTTAACCAACTGTTTCACGCATGCAGCCCAGGAATAATCCTCGATAAGTTGCTGTCTTCCCTCTTTAAAGGAATCCGTGTTTGCTCGCGGCGAAGCAATAGCCTCTTCCATGGCCTGGATCAAATTGTCGATGTCCGGCTCCAAGGTGTAGCCTGGGACGTTGAATCCGCGGTCGGTGTTGTTGATGCGTATTGCCGAGACGGTCATGGCGGTTCGCGGTTCGCAGAAGTCGTCCGTGGCGCCGCCGGCGGTGACGATCACGGGGATGCCGCAAGCGATGGCCTCGATCACGGGCAAATTGAATCCCTCGGCTCGGTACGGCGATGCGTACACATCGGCGATACCGTAGAGATGCCTCATTTCATGCATAGGCAGAGTGACCGAAAGCAGTTTGATGGAGCCCAGCAGTTCTGCGGAGGACAACCCCGGATGGCTTTGCATTATCCGTTGCAGGACATCGACTCCCTTGATGTGATAGAGCTTCTGTTCATCCTTAAGCACCAATCTGGCCTGGGGATGGCGCTGGCGGATGACCGAGAAGGCACGTAACAGGATATCTACGCCCTTGTTGTCCACCATGGCGCCCAAGTTGAGAAAAACGAAATCATTTGGTGACAGCCCCAGGTTCTGGCGCACAGCGTTTTTTTCCTGGGGCGTCAAGGGGTAGAAGATTTCGGAACTTACTCCGTGTGGCACGATGCTGATCTTTTGTTCGGGGAATCCAAACTCCATTAACTTCATCTTGGACCAGTGCGAAGGTGTTACAACGGAAGCGTTGCCGCCGATCATGCGTTGCAGGCTTGGTCCGGCCGGCGGGAAATGTTCTCGGCCCAGACCGTATTCCGCCGTCAGGAAGGTCAGTGTCTTTTTTGCCTTCTCGTCAGACCTTTGAAATGGCCAGGCGATCCGAAAAACGGTGTCAAATTTTTGTTTCTGCGGTGACGGTACCGCCTGGATTGCCGCCCGCATGCCTTCCGGAAAATTGGGATTGTTGTCGACCGTATTCCAGTTTTGGGCGCCGAAAGGAATATCGCGATGAAAGAGGGAAAAGTCGTTCAGTTTGGACAATTCAAGCAGTTGGTATTGATTCACCATGGCATAGGAGTGGTTGATGCCTCTCCAGCCTTCTATCAAGACATTCTTCAATGTTTCCCTCCGGTAAATGGCAACAGACGATCAGTGGCATGGCGGTTACATCGGCTGCCAGTATAACGCGGCGGGATGGGGGTTTGCGGTAATATAAGGATGCTTTGGAAGCCTTTGCTGCATGAGGCTCTTCTTTGAACGGGCAAGTTGGTAACAGGTGAAAGTATGGCTTCAGTTAATGACAAATTATTGAAGGCGATCAGTTTGCAAGGCGAGGGCAAGCTGGAAGAGGCCACCAAGTTGTTTTTCCAAGTTCTTAAAAGCGATCCGAACAACGGTGCCGCCCTTTATTCGCTGAGTGTCATATCGCTCAATAGCGGAAACCCTGCCGAAGCCTTACGATTGAGTACGCATGGCGTGAAAGCAGCGCCAAAATTTGCCCCGATGAGATTTGTCCATGGCGCCGCGCTCCAGGCTGCGGGACGCAAGGAGGAGGCGCTCAAGAGCTATGATGAATCCTTGGAGATCGATCCCAAGGCCATCGACGTCTTGCTCAATAGCGGGGTCCTGCTGCGCGACATGCTGCGGCACGGCGAGGCGCTGGAAAGATTCAATCGTATTCTGGAGATCGATCCGAATCACGCCTCCGGGCTGGGCAATTGCGCAATCATTCTGACGGAATACAAGCAAAGCGAGCAAGCCATCGCGATGTTTGAACGGCTGTTGGAAATCAATCCCGATTACGACTATGGCTTGGGTCTGTTGGAATATGAGCGGATGCATATCTGCGACTGGCGTGGATTTGAGGAAATGTCTCGACGGATTATCGAGGGTATCCATGCCGGCCATCGTGCCTGTAAGTCGCTTGCCTTTATGGCCATATCCGATTCGGCGAAAGACCACCTTCAGGTTGCCAAAATCTTTGCCGACCATTTTTGCCCGAGAAGGCCCGTTTCCTTCTGGCAAGGTGAGCGTTATCGTCATGACAAGATTCGTCTGGCCTATGTCTCACCTGACCTGCGCGAACATCCGGTGGGTCACCTGATCGCAGGTGTTTTCGAACGCCATGACAAGTCGCGCTTTGAAACCATCGCCATTTCTCTGGGAATAGACGACCAGAGCCGGATACGCGCGCGCATGCTCAAGGTGTTCGACAAATTCATCGATGTTCGGGACATGGGAACCGCCCAGATTGCCCAACTGATGCGCGAGTTGGAGGTGGATATCGCCGTGGATCTGGGCGGGTATACATCGGATACGCGCACCGACATCTTTGCCTACCGCCCGGCGCCGATACAGGTGAATTATCTCGGCTATCCCGGCACGATGGGCTCGGATTATTACGATTACATCCTGGCCGATCGCTATATCATTCCGGAAGAGCATCAACAGTACTATACGGAGAAGGTCGTCTACCTGCCGGACAGTTACTTGCCGACCGATGGCAGCGTGAAAATTTCCGAGAGAACGCCGACGCGCAGCGAATGCGGCCTGCCGGATACAGGTGTCGTTTTCTGCTCGTTCAGTCACGATTACAAGATTTCACCGCCGCTGTTCGATGTCTGGATGCGGTTGCTTATGCGTGTGCCCGGAAGTACCCTGTGGCTCATGTCGCGTGGCGATTTATGCCAGCAGAATTTGCGCAAGGAAGCCGAAGCGCGAGGAATCAATCCTGCAAGACTGGTGTTCGCCAGCCGAGTGCCACTGGTTGAGGATCACCTGGCACGTTACCGGCAGGCCGATGTGTTTCTCGATACCCATCCCTACAATGCCCATACCACAGCAGCGGATGCACTGATGGCGGGTTTGCCTGTGGTCACCTACATGGGCAATGCTTTCCCGGCGCGGGTGGCAGGCAGCTTGCTGAATGCGATTGGCTTGCCTGAATTGATCACGCATTCCTTGGATGAATACGAAGCGCTGGCGTTCAAGTTGGCGACGAATCCGCAGCTCCTGAAAGACCTGAAGGAGCGCCTGAAAGACAACAAATCCACCTACCCGTTATTTGATACTGCCGGCTTCAGCAGGAATATGGAAACGGCGTATATCGCCATGTGGCGTCAATATCAGCTTGGCGATGCACGTGATGAGCTGAGTGGGTCTTCGGCGGCAAAGGAGACGTCATGACACGCAGCCTGGATCTTGGTTGCGGTTCGAGTCCCAAGAATCCGTTCAATGCGGATGAGCTATTTGGCGTCGATGTCAGGGAAGACCTGGAAGCGAACATCAAGCGTGCCGACCTTGTAATCGAGCCGATTCCTTTTGAAGACGATGCATTTGAATATGTTACGGCCCATGACTTCCTGGAGCACATTCCGAGGCTGATCTATGTGCCGTTACGGCGGAATGCCTTCGTGGAGCTGATGAACGAAGTCTACCGAGTCTTGAAAACCGGAGGGCTGTTTCTTTCTTTCACTCCTGCCTATCCAAATCCGGAAGCGTTTCGTGATCCGACCCACGTGAATATCATCACCGACCAGACCTTCTCCGCCTATTTCGACAATGTCAATCGGTGGGCATCGGGTTACGGTTTTACCGGCGCATTCGTGATCACGCTGCAGGAATGGAGAGGGCCGCATTTGCTTACGGTGATGCAAAAAGTGCCTGTGCCGGCGCAATAAACAGATTTGGGCAAACGGGTTCGGGCAGGAGAATCGCATGTCAATGGTTGAGATGCATGAAAAACACTGGACCGAGTTCATGGAGGATCAACATCAGAGATCGTTGTATGACTCCTGGTGGACTCAGGGCACGGTCAATTATTGGCGACATACCCGATTGCTTGCGCCGGTTCTGGATGTATTGCCGGGTCTTAGGAATCACTCCTGGCTGACTATAGGTGATGGCGCAGGGACAGATGCGTGGCGTTTGCACCAGGCTGGATTTGACCAAGTATGGGCAACCGATCTGGATGACACGGTGTTGCGACAGACCAAGGAGAGCGGCCTCATTGCCAATTACAGCATTGAAAATGCCGAAGATTTGAGCTACGCAGATAATTCTTTCGACTTTGTACTATGCAAAGAAGCGCTGCATCATATGAGCCGCCCCTATGCTGCGATCTACGAGTTCTTTCGCGTTGCGCGTTATGGTGTTGTGGTGATTGAACCTCAGGATGCTTGGATTGATTGGCCATGCCGAACCGATGCCACTTTGCCTCACTACGAGGCTGTGGGTAATTATGTCTATGAGTTTTCAGTTCGCGAACTGGAAAAAATAGCCTATGGGTTGAACATCATTGGTGTTGCGACCCGTCACATGGTTGATGTTTATGTTTCTGGCTGTGAGTTTGCTTATTGCGTCGAAGGCGACCCGATTTGGGAGGAAACGCGTGAAAAGGTTGAGCAGACTACACGGGGAATGCAGGAGGGAACAATCAAACCGAATTATGTACAGGGGATCTTTTTCAAGAACTCAGTCGCCCCTGAGGTGTTTGATATGCTCGCAAAGCAAAATCCGGAATGGCGTTTTCTTCGCACGGATACTAACCCGTCTTTAAGTGGTAACTCGGCTGCCTGAGACTGGGCAGTTGTCAATGATTAAAGAATTGAGGGTGTAATGAATAGAATTCTGGTGACTGGCGGTGCAGGTTTCTTGGGGTCGCATTTGTGCGACCGGCTGATTGCGCGTGGCGACGATGTCTTGTGCGTGGATAATTTCTTTACCGGCAGCAAGCGCAATGTCGCACATCTGCTGAGCCATCCGCACTTTGAACTGATGCGCCATGACGTGACTTTCCCGCTCTATGTCGAATTGGACCGGATCTTCAACTTGGCGTGTCCGGCGAGCCCGGTTCATTATCAGTTCGATCCCGTGCAGACCACCAAGACCAGCGTGCATGGTGCGATCAATATGTTGGGGCTGGCGAAGCGAGTCCGGGCGAGGATACTGCAGGCATCGACCAGCGAGGTTTATGGCGATCCAGAAGTGCATCCTCAGCCTGAGGAATACTGGGGCAAGGTAAACCCGATTGGCATTCGCAGCTGTTATGACGAGGGCAAGCGTTGCGCCGAGACGCTGTTTTTTGATTATCACCGCCAGCATCGCTTGGAAATCAAGGTGGTGCGGATTTTCAACACTTATGGCCCGCGGATGCATCCCAACGACGGCCGGGTGGTCAGCAATTTCATCGTGCAGGCGCTGAAAGGCGAAGACATCACGATCTATGGCGATGGCCAGCAATCTCGCAGCTTCTGCTATGTCGATGATTTGATCGAAGCGATGTTGCGCATGATGGATACTCCTGCAGAATTTACCGGTCCGGTCAATATCGGCAATCCGGGCGAGTTCACCATGCTGGAATTGGCGGAAACGGTATTGCGTCTGACCCAATCGCGCTCGAAGCTGGTCTATCAACCATTGCCCCAGGATGATCCGCGGCAGCGCAAGCCGGATATTGCCTTGGCAAAAGAGAAATTGGGGTGGGAACCGCGGGTGGCGCTGGAGGATGGACTGAAAGAAACGATTGCTTACTTCAAGAAAACGATCGGGGACGCCGGGTTCACGGCTCGTTCATAGTTTTCCAGAGAGTATCCCGGATGAATCTAATTGCTCAGTTATATGCCGGCCTGCCTGATCATGATTTTCCCGCACGGCAGGCCAGGGAATATATGGCATTTGGGCAGAATGAAGGCTTTTTCCACTTGGCCGTTGCCAAGGACATGCGCATTCAGACGCTACGGGAGCACTTTGCAAGGACGGGGCTGCGCAAGGTTTATCTCAGTGCAAATCTGGCAGGTTTCGAATGTGCAATCGAGGGCATAGACGTAGAGGTTCTGGAAAAGAATTTCTTCCAGGAGGCTGATCCGGCTCGTCGTTTGGCCAAGAAGGTTCAACTGGGAGGCTCAATCGTCATCATCAATAACAACGATGCAGGCTCAGCCGAGTCGCGTGAAGCCTACGCCAGCTTTTTCATGGAATGCGAAGCCACATTTTTTGTCGCATGGGACTGGGACAATCATCATTGGCTGGAATTGAGTCCGTTTTTAGCGGCGTATTCGGATTGCTATGCGCCCGCACATCACGAGAATCTGTATCTGCTGAGCCGTTATAACTGGCGGATCGCTGGACCGATTTATTGTTCTTCCGTGCAATGGCCGCGAAAATTTCTGGAAGCACATTTGCCGGAGATGCTGAATGCCGAACGAATCGATGCTCCGCTCGGCATGCACATTCCATACTCCACGTTCAGTTTTCGCATGCAGATGATTACGACGCTGAATCAGTATTACCCGTCCATAGGTTTCAGCAGCCACGCTTTTCATGGGCGCACCCCGGCAGACCGCATGCGGGAATGGTGTTCGCACAAGACGCACTGGATTGCGCCGGTATTGAATGATGTGCCGATCCGGATTTTCGATGCCTTGGTGACGGGAGGCATACCGATTGTTCCCGAATCGCTGCGATTCCTGCCGCCAGTGAATCGGATTCCACGTGAGTTCATCGCATTCTATTCCGCCACCGACATAGTCCAGCCACAGGATTGCGTCGCACGGGCGAATGGTTTGTTCGATGCTGGCGGACGTGAAGGCATGGTGGCGCGGCATAAGCTTGCGCTGCAGCACTATCATGGCGATACCAGCGTTCGGCGGATGCTGGGTTATGCTGCCGAAGTGCTGGATATTCAGGTTCCGCAATGATGAAGAATGTTGTCGTTCTCGTTCCAATCTACAAGGCCGAACTGAACCTGCTGGAAATGTATTCCCTCAATTATTCCTTGGATATATTGAAGGGAAGGACGGTGGTTTTCATTGGCCCGGAGAGCCTGGACCGCAGCTTTTATTCCGAACGCTACAAGGTAATCCCTTTTGACTCGTTCGATGCGCCCTGTTTCGAGTCAGTGGAAGAATACAACCGTCTGCTGTTGACCCCTTCGTTTTACGAACGTTACTCGGATTACGAGTTCGTCCTGATCCTCCAGACCGACGCCATCATCTTGCGCGATGAGTTGGATTACTGGTGCGCCCAACCCTTCGATTACATTGGCGCGCCCTGGCCGGATGGATTTGAACTGTTCGTAAATCTCGGGCTGTTTGAAGGTGAATACGGGAAGCATGTCAAAGTGGCGGTCGGCAATGGCGGACTCAGTCTGCGTCGGGTCCGCAAATGCATTTCCTTGCTCAAGGAATTCGAGGTCGCAATCAACGTATTTGACAGCACCGGGTCGAGTGAGGACATTTTCTTTTCGGTGATGGCCTCGCTTTCCAACGATTTCATCGTTCCCAACGAGATTACCGCATCGCGCTTTTCTCTCGAACTCAGGCCTTCGTATTATTTTCACGTCAACGGCGGTCAGATGCCGATGGGCGGGCATGCGTGGTGGCGCCATGAGCCTGAATTCTGGCAAGCCTATTTGCGCGAGACCTTGCTTTGATCCGCTTCAGCTTTTCTTGTTTGGCACAAACATTGCTTAATTTTCAAGGAATATCCATCATATAAGCTAGTGATTATGCTTGCCAGTCAGGGCGTCACGACACCCTGACTGGCATCTAACTTATAATGCTTCGGGTACGTTTCGCAATAAATTTTGCTCTTGGAGGTTCAGATGGCCACGGATGTTTATACTGCAACTACTTCGACGACTGGACGGGTTACGTCAGGCGGGGCAGTTACCAGCACGCTCGATACGGTAGGCGACCTTGACTGGTTCGCCATCAGCCTGTTAGCGGGCAAGTCTTACACCTTCACGCTGGAACCTGGATTGACCGGCGGCCTGGATGATCCCTATCTGAAGCTCTACAGCAGTGATGGGCAGACGCTGGTTGCCGAAAGCGACGATTTCGACGGTCTGAATTCTCAAATAGATGTCGGAATAACAGCTTCAGGCACATACTATCTGGAAGCTGGTAGCGGCACCAATGGCGCCGGTACCGGCGCTTACGTGCTCTCTGCCTCGACGCCGATCACTGATGATTATGCGGACAGCAGCGCGACGACCGGGACCGTTACCCCCGGCGGTTCTAAAACCGGGGAAATTGAAATTGTCGGCGACGGCGACTGGTTTGCGATTAATTTGGTCGCTGGAAAAAGATACACTTTTTCCCTCGACACGGGCACGCTGAACGGCCTGCCCGACACGACCAATGGCTTGCCCGATCCATTGCTTAGCCTGTACAACAGTAGCGGCGCTTTGATCACGTCCAACGACGATGCCAATGAGCTGAATTCGGAGTTGACCTATACGGCAACTTTGACCGGCACTTATTACCTTGCCGCAAGCAGTGGTCCGAATGACAGCGGCACGGGAACCTATGTCATTTCCTCTTCCGCAGCCATTGCTGACGATTATCCGGCCACGGTGGATACGAATGGGCAGGTCAGTGCGGGAGGTTCGGCGACCGGACAGATCGAAGCCGTGGGGGACAATGACTGGTATGCGATCAGTCTGGTTGCCGGACAGCAATATACCTTCAGCCTGGATTCCGGAACAACAAATGCCCTGGAAGATCCTTTCCTCAGTCTCTACAACAGCACTGGAACCCTTGTGACATCGAATGATGACAACAACGGGACAAACTCGGAATTCGTCTACACGGCGACTGCCACAGGCACGTATTACCTCGGTGCCAGCGCCAGCCCAAATGCTGCCGGGACCGGAAAAGGAAGCTATACGATCGCAGCTTCGAATCCTTCCGCCAATGGTTCGACGATTGTGACCGGAACCACGAGCAACGATACCCTGACGGCAGGCTCCGGAAATGAACTGATCGATGGCGGCTCCGGTACCGATGCCGTGTCTTATACGGGTAACCGCAGTTCTGTCTCGATCAGACATAACAGCGACGGAACCTACACTGTGACGGACAGTGCGGGGACCGATACGCTGACCAATATCGAGCAAATCAAGTTCTCGGATGTCACTGTCAATCTGACGGTGCAGGCTAATGCGGCTTCGATTGCCTCAGCCAATCTGAATTCCCTGACGGAGCTTTATATCGCATTTTTTAACCGAGTCCCGGATGCGGATGGCCTGAGTTACTGGATTGACCAGTTCAAGGGCGGTCAGACGATTAATCAGATTTCGGAATCGTTCTACAACGTAGGCGCCTCAAGTGATTTCTCGTCCAAAACGGGATTTTCCTCAACGATGACAGACGCGGATTTCATCCATGTCTTTTACAAGAATGTGCTGGGGCGAGCAGATGGTGCGGATGCCGGAGGTCTTGCCTACTGGAATGGAAAGCTGGCGGATGGCAGTTCGACTCGTTGGTCGCTGGCGCAGGATATTCTGAATTCGGCGCACACTTTCAAAGGTGATGCGACTTGGGGCCATGTGGCTGATTTGCTCGACAACAAAGTGACGGTAGGCAAGACATTCGCCGTGGATGATGGACTGACTTACATCAATGACACCTATACCCTTTGCCAGAATATTGCTACAGCAGTGACATCTACCGGAACTACTGACGCCATCAATCTTATTGGTGTCACCGATGTTCCCTTATAACAATAGCTGCCTCAGATAATCCAAACGAAGCCATTCCCGCTTGTGCGGGAATGGCCGTTTTCAAGGCATCTGTAGCCGATTAATGACCGCTAAATTTCCCCACACCGTAATTCAGTGCCTTACTGCAATCGCCCAGCACCATGGCTTGCAGGTCAATCCCGAAAGACTGATCGACGATTACGCGCTGGCGGCTGAAGAGCCGCCGGCAGCCATGCTGCTGCGCATTGCCACCGACATCGGCATGAAGGCCAAAGTCGAGAAGCTGAGTTGGGAAACATTGCTGGGCCAGGGTGGCGTGTTCCCCCTGATGGCTCGATTGAACGACGGCAGCGGGGTCATCATCGTCGGTGCAAGGGCGGAAGGCGATGGCAAGATCGCCATGCTCGACCCCTTGGCGGATCGGGCGAGCGTGGTGCTGCTTGATCGTGCTCAGTTTTGCGCGCGCTGGGAGGGCGAGGTGGTGTTCCTCAAGCGCCATCATTCGTTGACCGATCCCAACCAGCCTTTTGGCTTGCGCTGGTTCATCCCGGAAATCCTCAAGCAGAAGGTCGCTTTCAGGGACATCGCCATTACTGCCATCGCCATGCATTTCCTGGCGCTGGCATCGCCGATCTTTTTCCAGTTGGTGATCGACAAAGTGCTGGTACACCAAAGTGCCTCGACGTTATGGGTCTTGGCCGTCGGCATTGTGATCGCGACGGTTTTTGACTCGGTCTTCGGTTACTTGCGCCAACTCTTGACCCTGGCAGCGACCAACAAGATCGACATGCGGCTCACCCGACGTACATTCGGCCACCTCCTGTCCTTGCCCATTGATTATTTTGAGACCACCACAGCCGGGGTTGTAGTCCAGCATATGCATCAGGTGGAAGGCATACGCAACTTCCTGACCGGCCGGCTTTTCTTCAGCGCCCTGGATTTGGCCTCGCTGCTGATCTTCCTGCCCATCCTGTTTACCTATTCAGTCAAGCTGGCGATGATCGTGCTGGCATTTGCGCTCATGATCGCCGCCGTTCTGGTCGGCATGCTGCCGACCTACAAGCGTCGTCTCGATTCGCTGTATAGCGCCGCGGGTAAGAGGCAATCCATCCTGGTCGAGACCATCTATGGCATGCGCACCGTCAAGGCCCTGGCCATTGAACCGGCGCAAAGGCGCAGCTGGGATCAGATTTCGGCAGAAACCATCAACATGCTTTTCCGTCTCGGGAAGTTCTCGCTGGCGGGGAATTCGGTGACGGATCTCCTGGGAAAGCTTCTGCCCATCACCATTATCGTAATCGGCGCCCAGGACGTGTTTGACCAGACCCTGACCGTCGGTGCGCTGATTGCTTTCCAGATGATCTCGGGGCGGGTTTCCGGTCCGTTGATCTCGATCGTGGGTCTGGTCAACGAATATCAGCAGACGGCATTGTCGGTGCGCATGGTCAGCAAGATCATGAACCATCCACCGGAAGGACGCGTCGGAGCGGGCGGCTTGCGGCCGCAACTTACTGGCGAGATCAAGTTTGAGGAAGTGACCTTCCGCTATCCAGGCGCAAGTGTTGCGGCTCTCGATCGAGCGACGTTCACCATTCCGGCGGGGAAAGTGGTTGGCATCGTCGGGCGCAGCGGTTCCGGCAAGACCACCTTGACCAAGCTGATTCAGGGACTGTATCCGGTTCAGGAAGGCATCATCCGTTTCGACGGGATAGACGCGCGCGAACTGGAGCTTCCGCATCTGCGTCGCCAGACCGGGGTGGTGCTGCAGGAGAACTTTCTGTTCCGTGGCTCGGTGCGTGAAAACATCGCCATGGCCAAGACCGATGCATCATTTGAGGAAATTGTTGCTGCGGCCCAGGCATCCGGCGCCGATGAATTCATCGAACGCCTGCCGCAAGGCTACGACACGCTGCTGGAAGAAAACGCAGCCAACCTCAGCGGCGGCCAAAAGCAAAGATTGTCCATTGCACGGGCTTTGCTCACCAAGCCCAAGATTCTGATTCTCGATGAGGCAGCGAGCGCTCTGGATCCAGAGAGCGAATCGATCTTCATCCGCAATCTGTCGCGCATCGCCGTGGGCAAGACGGTGGTGATGATTTCACACCGTCTGTCTACCCTGGTGAATGCGCATTCGATCCTGGTCATGCAGCAGGGGCGTGTCGTCGATAACGGCCGGCATACTGAATTGCTGTCCCGTTGCGCCACTTATCAAGAGCTATGGAACCAGCAAACAAGCCACCTGTAGACCAGGCTCGGCAAGCGGGCAAGGGCGCCACGGTCGTCGAATTCCTCCCGGATGCCGACGAAATCGAGCGCAGTCCCTTGCCACGCCTGGCGCAGATCACCTTGCATGTACTGCTGGTGACGCTGGTTAGTTTCTTGATCTGGGCGACATTTTCTGAAGTCGATCTCATCGTGACTGCACGTGGCCGCCTGGTCACGCCTTTGCCGAATATCCTCGTGCAGCCTCTGGAGACGGCGATCATTACCAGCCTGGATGTGCGCGTCGGCCAGGTCGTGAAAAAAGGCGAACGTCTGGCAACGCTTGACCCCACCTTTGCCGAAGCCGATCAGTCCCAGTTGCGCACGCGCTTGAGCAGTCTCGAGACGCAATCGCAAAGACTCGAGGCGGAAATTTCCGGAAAAAAAGGACTGAACAAACCTGACGCCAATGCTGATACCAAACTGCAGGCGCAATTGGCGGCTGAGCGGCAAGCCAACTATCGGGCCCAGATGACCAAGCTCGAGCAGAACATCGCCCGGCTGCGCGCGACGATTGACACCAATCAGCGCGACCAGCAGATGCTGGCCGAACGGGTCAGATCGCTCAAGGAAATCGAGGCCATGCAGGAGAAGCTTACGTCCATGCAATATGGATCGCGCGCCAAGCTTCTTGAATCCCAGGACAAGCGCCTGGAGGTCGAGCGCGAGATGTTGCTGGCCAGGAGCCGCGAACAAGAGTTGCGCCGTGATCTGGCGGCAAATGAAGCCGAGAAATCGGCCTTCGAAAAGAGCTGGCGGCAGAAGACCATGGAGGACATGCTGTCCACTTCGCGCGATCGCGAAGACCTCAAGGAGCAGCTGCTGAAGGCCGACAAGCGCCAGATGCTGGTGACCCTGGTGTCGCCGGCGGATGCCGTGGTTCTGGAAATGGCCAAACTCTCACAGGGATCGGTGGCCAGGGGTGGCGAGCCGATGTTCACACTGGTCCCCATCGCTTCCGATCTCGAAGCAGAGGTGCAGGTCGATGCGCTGGATGTCGGTTACGTCAAACTGGGCGACGTCGCCCAACTGAAGTTTGATGCGTTCCCCTATCAGCGTCACGGCGGTATTACGGCCAAGGTGCGCACCATCAGCGAAGACGCGTTCCGTCGCGATGCCACCCAGGCGCATAGTCCGGACGCTTTTTATCTGAGCCGCATCGCCATGAACGACATGCAGCTGAAGAAAATGCCGGAGAAAGCCAGGCTCTTGCCGGGCATGACGCTGTCGGCGGAAATCGTCGTCGGCAAACGTTCCGTGATTTCCTATCTGCTGTGGCCGTTGACCAAGGCACTGGACGAATCCATCCGCGAGCCTTGATAGAGTTACTTCAAACGGCTGATCTGATTTCCCAGCTTTTCCAGCAAAGCCTTGAAACCCGCCAGGCGCTCCTGCTCCTGTGCAACGACCTGGGCCGGGGCGCGCTCAACGAAACTCGGTGTGGCAAGTTTCTTTTCTGATTTTCCGATCTCACCGGTAACCCGGGTAATTTCCTTGACAAGACGCTCGCGCTCCTGAGCGACATCGATTTCGATCTTCAGCATCAGGCGGAAATCGCCGACGTTCTGCACCGGTGCATCGCTTTCAGGCAGACCGGCAGCGCAGGCAACCACGCTTTCCAGCCTGGCCAGCGGTTTCAGGTAAGGTGCGAAGGCTAAGATTGCCGTATTGTCACCTGCGGCAATCAGCGGAACCTTTTGTGCCGGCGCCAGATTCATTTCGCCGCGCAGGCTGCGGCAGGCGTTGATCATGTCCTTGAGGAGCTTGACACGCGCTTCGGCGTCAACATCCAGTTTCTTTGAGTCAGATTCGGGGTAAGGTTGAAGCATGATCGAGTTCATGCCACCTTCCCTAGGTGGAGTGAGCGGCTTGACTGCCTGCCACAATTCTTCGGTGATGAACGGAATGAGCGGATGCGCAAGTCTCAGGATGGTCTCGAGCACGCGCACCAGGGTGCGGCGGGTGGCGCGCTGCTGCGCCGGATTGCCGGACTGTAACTGAACTTTTGTGAGTTCCAGATACCAGTCGCAGTATTCGTCCCAGACCAGTTCATACACGCTACGGGCGACCAAATCAAAGCGGTATGTTTCGAAATGCTCGGCGATGTCGGCCTCGGCGCGTTGCAGCCGGCTGATGATCCAGCGATCGACAAAGGAGAATTCGAGTGGTGAATTGTCATCGAGGCCGACATCCTGCCCGGCGCAGTTCATTAAGACGAAGCGTGAGGCATTCCAGAGCTTGTTGCAGAAATTGCGATAGCCTTCGCAGCGGTTGAGGTCGAACTTGATGTCGCGACCAGGCGAGGCGAGGCTGGCGAAGGTGAAGCGCAAGGCATCGGTGCCGAATGCCGCGATGCCGTTGGGAAACTCCTTGCGGGTGCGCTTCTCGATCTGTGCCGCTTGCTTCGGATTCATCAGTCCAGTGGTGCGCTTTTGCACCAGGGCTTCAACGTCGATGCCATCGATCAGGTCGATCGGATCGAGCACATTGCCCTTCGACTTCGACATCTTCTGGCCTTCCGCGTCGCGGATCAGGCCGTGCACATACACATGCCGGAATGGAATCCTGCCGGTCAGGTGGGTCGTCATCATCACCATCCGCGCGACCCAGAAGAAAATGATGTCAAAGCCCGTCACCAGGACGGAGGAGGGCAGGTAGAGATCGAGTGCGTCGTTGGACTTGGCTGGGTACTCCGGAGTCCAGTCGAGCGTCGAGAAAGGCCACAGGGCTGAAGAAAACCAGGTGTCGAGCACATCGGAATCGCGTTGCAGAGGTCCGTTGTAGCCGAGTGCTGCCGCCTTGGCCTGCGCTTCCGCCGCATCATGGGCGACATAGATCCGGCCCTGGTCGTCATACCATGCCGGAATCTGGTGCCCCCACCAGAGCTGGCGCGAAATGCACCAGTCCTGGATATTGTTGAGCCACTGGTTGTAGGTATTGACCCAGTTTTCCGGAACGAAGCGGATCTCGCCCGAAGCGACGCAGGCCAGGGCCTTGGCCGTGATGCTCTGGCCATCAGCAGCGGGTTTTGACATGGCGACAAACCACTGGTCGGTGAGCATCGGCTCGATTGCCGCATGGCTGCGGTCGCCGCGCGGCACCTTGAGCTTGTGCGGCTCGGTCTTTTCGAGGAGACCCAGTGCTTCGAGGTCCGCGACAATCTGCTTGCGTGCTTCGAAGCGGTCGAGCCCGCGGTATTTCTCGGCGCCGTTATCGTTGATTCTTGCGTCCAGTGTCAGCACATTGATCATCGGCAACTTGTGCTTCAGGCCGATGGCATAATCGTTGAAGTCGTGGGCGGGCGTGACCTTGACGCATCCAGAACCGAATTCGCGATCGACATAGGCGTCGGCGATGATCGGTATTTCACGCCCGGAGAGCGGGAGTTGCGCATTCTGCCCGATCAGGTGGGCATAGCGCGGGTCTTCGGGATGCACCATCACCGCGGTATCGCCCAGCATGGTTTCCGGCCGGGTGGTGGCGACGGTAAGATGGCCCTGGCCGGAGGCGAGGGGATAACGGATGTGCCACAGGTGACCGTTCTCTTCCTCCTGCACCACTTCCAGATCCGAGACGGCTGTCAGCAGTTGCGGATCCCAGTTCACCAGGCGCTTGCCGCGGTAGATCAAGCCTTCGTCATAAAGCCTGACAAAGCTTTCCGTCACCGCTCTGGACAAGCCGGCATCCATCGTGAAGCGCTCGCGCGACCAGTCCGGCGAAGTGCCGAGGCGGCGCATCTGCCGCGTGATGGTCGAGCCCGAATATTCTTTCCATTCCCAGACCTTCTCGATGAATTTGTCGCGACCCAGGTCGTGACGGGAAATGCCCTGCGCATCGAGTTGGCGTTCCACCACGATCTGGGTGGCGATGCCGGCATGATCGGTACCCGGCTGCCATAGGGTGTTCCAGCCGCGCATGCGGTGGTAGCGGGTCAGCGCATCCATCAGAGTCTGGTTGAAGCCATGACCCATGTGCAAAGTGCCGGTGACATTGGGCGGCGGCAGCAGGATGCAATAGGCATGATCGCGAGGCTTGCTGCAATCCAGTCCGGCCTTGAAATAGCCGCTGCCTTCCCAGTGTTGATACCAGCGCTGCTCGATTGCAGCAGGTTCAAAGCTCTTGGTGAGTTCCATCGGAGGAGAGAAAATTAAAGACGAATTATAGCGGAGCGTCCCGTCTATTCACTGTCGTCGGCTTCCGCCTGTTCACCGTCAGCCAGGTGCATGACATTTTCCAGACGCGGCAGCAGATCGTCGCGGGCGCGGTTTGCCAGCAACGCGACCAGGTGGTCGGTGATGCCGTCCATGGCGCGAATGACCAGTTGCGGCATTTGTTCGTCGAGCCAGGTTTCAATCTCAACGGCCAGTTCTGACTGACGCGCCAGCAGCAGTTGTTCAAGCCTTGCACGCACAGCTGACTCGATTTGTTGATTCTGCATTGCTTGCGGGCTGGTCTCCGGGATTTCCGGCTCATGCGCCTGGACGCCTGCCTGATCCACAACCTCGGTGAGTACGGGAACTTCTTCGAGTGGCACAGCATCAGCACTTTGTCCTGCTTCGCCGCGTTCGGCAGGTTCGCTGTTCGCACCTGCGACGAATGAGCGGCGGCGCATCAGCGAGTCGGCACGCTCGATCAGCTTGTCGTTCACAGCGGTTCCTTCTGCAGGTCGCGGAAGCGAATGTCGTAGCCACGGTCACGATAAAATTTGACCCGGTCGCGCGCCGGCAAACGCACCGCATCATCCACGCTTATGATCTCGACCAAATCGTCGAAGCGGCTGAAAGCGGGCGGCAGTTCATTGCTGAGATTGAGCAGGCACTGGTGCTGGGGTGCGGTATCGAGACTCGCCGCAATCAATATCGGTGTTTCGTCGGCGAGCTTTGAATCGACACGGCAGTGCGGCAGGAAGCCGGTGGCGGGATGTGTCCATAGCAGCCGGTCGAGACGATCGGCAATTTCCCGGTCCGGCGCATAAACGACAGTTGCGGACTGGGTTCGCCCTGGCGCCGCATTCAGTGCCAACCAGGCAGCAGCACCCTGCAGGCGATCCGGTGCGCCATGACAGAACAATACTTTGGTCACGCCGGTATCGCTTGCGGCTTATTCGACATTTGCGCCCGTGCGCGCCAGCAGAAAATGTGTCAGCAATGGCACCGGCCGACCAGTCGAGCCTTTTTTCTCCCCTGATTTCCAGGCAGTGCCCGCAACGTCCAGGTGCGCCCAGTGGAATTTCTTGGCAAAGCGCGACAGGAAGCATGCCGCAGTGACTGTTCCGGCCGGACGACCGCCGATATTGGCCATGTCGGCAAAGGGACTCTTCAATTGTTCCTGATAGTCGTCCCAAAGGGGCAGTTGCCAGGCACGATCATAGGCATTCTGGCCGGCATGCAGAATTTCGCGTGCCAGGGCGTCATCATTGGCGAACAGGCCGCTGGCGACATGACCCAGGGCGATGACGCAGGCGCCGGTGAGGGTGGCGATGTCGATGACGCAGGCGGGTTCGTAGCGCTCCGCATAAGTCAGCGCATCGCAGAGGATCAGACGGCCTTCTGCATCGGTGTTGAGGATCTCGATGGTTTGGCCGGACATTGAGGTGACGATGTCGCCCGGTCTGCTGGCATTGCCTCCCGGCATGTTCTCGACGGTCGGAATCAGGCCGACGACATTTGCCGGCAGAGCCATCAAGGCGATTGCTTTCATGGTGCCGAGCACGCTGGCGGCACCGGACATGTCGTACTTCATCTCATCCATCTCCGGCCCGGGCTTCAGGGAAATGCCGCCGGAGTCGAAAGTGATGCCTTTGCCGACCAGTACCACGGGCTTCCCGCCTTTTTTTCCGCCGTCATGGCGCAGCACGATGAATTTGGGTGGTTGATGCGAGCCGCGCGTGACCGACAGCAAGGATCCCATGCCGAGCTTTTCCATGTCGGCTCGCTCCAGCACCTCCACTTTGAGGCTGTGCGCCTTGCGCAACTCCAGGGCTTGTTCGGCAAGATAGGTCGGTGTGCAGATGTTGCCAGGCAGATTGCCGAGATCCTTTGCCAGATTCATTCCCGCCACGATGGCTTGTCCCTGGCTCCGAGCTGCTTCGGCAGCAGTCAGGTCGGAACGGCTTTCCACTGTGAGCGTTATTTTCCGCAGCGGACGGCGGACCTCGTCTTTTTTCGATTTGAAGCGGTCGAATCGATACAGCGCTTCACCAACCATCAGGACGGTTTGTCTGATGCGCCAGGAAAGGTCGCGTTTTTTCACCGGTAGCTCGGTAAGTGTCAGGCAGGCGTCAAAAGCGCCAATTTCGTTCAGGGTGCGTGTTGCAGTCGCGACCGCATCGCGAAACTCCTTGTCGCGAAAATCCTTTTCCTTGCCCAGACCGACCAGAAGGACGCGGTCACAAAGAGTGCCTGGGACATTGTGCAGCAGCAGAGTCGAGCCCGGCTTGCCTTCCATGTCGCCACGGCGCAGCAGATTGGTCACATAATTATCCGCGGCCTGGTTGATCACATCGCCCGGCAGCGAAAGTTTGCGCGGTTCAAAAACGCCGATCACCACGCAAGCGCTGCGCTGCTTTTCCGGACTACCGCTTTTTATGCTAAATTCCACGCATTACTCCTTGCAAGGATTTGGGAAAGCCGTTCTCTGTAGTGAAAATCGGCAACTTTTTCGATTATCCCCAAATTTACCCTCAAAAGTCAAAGACAACATGATTTTCCAACGTGCGGCGCTGCGCGAATTCGCCAACACTGCCCTGGCTGTCTTCGTTGCATTATTCGCCATCATGCTGACGACGCAGTTGATCCGTTTGCTCAGTCAGGCGGCCGGGGGCACGTTGGCCTCCGAGGCGGTGGTGGCCCTTCTCGGTTTCAGCGCCCTCAATTACTTGCCGGTCCTGTTGTCCTTGACCTTGTTCATCGCGGTGTTGTTGTCCTTGTCCCGCTCATACCGGGACTCAGAGATGCTGGTCTGGTTTTCCTGCGGTCGTCCGCTGACGGCGTGGATACGCCCGGTGCTGACCTTCGCCGCGCCGATGGTGCTGACCATCAGTGTGCTGGCCTTGTTCCTGTCGCCCTGGGCCTTGTCGAAGAGTGCCGAATACCGGCAAAAGATGGAAAACCGCGATGATGTTGCGCGCGTTGCGCCTGGCGCCTTCAAGGAATCGGCAGCGTCCGATCGGGTATTTTTTGTCGAGGCGGTGGCCAGCAACGAAGCGCAGGTCAGAAATGTTTTCATCAGTTCCGTGCAGAATGGCCGCCTCGGCGTCATGGCGGCGGCGCACGGGCATCAGGAAAGCATGCCCAACGGCGACCGCTTCCTGGTGCTGGAAAACGGCCGGCGCTATGAAGGCACGCCGGGCCAGGCGGATTATCGCGTCATGCAGTTCGAGCGCTATGCCGTTCGGATCGAGACGCCCGAGACGCAAGGCATCGTCATGACGCCGAAAAGCTTGCCCCTGTTGCAATTGATTGCCGATCCGACGCCGCCCAACCTGGGCGAATTGCTGTGGCGCCTGGGCATTCCGCTGGCAGCCATGAATCTTGCCTTGCTGGCAATTCCTCTCTCATTCGTGAACCCGCGTGCCGGACGCACCAATAACCTGATTTTCGCTGTGTTGACCTACATGATCTACAGCAACCTGATCAGTATCAGCCAGGCTTGGGTTGCGCAAAGCCGGCTCAGTTTCGAGGTTGGCGTATGGCTGGTGCATGTGGTGATGTTCGTCATGCTGCTGCTCTTGTTCTCGCGGCGCCTGATGGTTTTTTCCTGGGCCCGTCTATGGCGCTGAAAGTCTATGAACGCTATCTGGCGCGGGAAATCTATGCCGCCACGGCGCTGGTGCTGGTGGCGTTCCTGATGCTGTTCGCATTCTTCGACCTGATCCACGAGTTTGAGGATATCGGCAAAGGCAATTATCAGCTGCAGCATGCGGCGGCCTTTGTGTTATTGAGCGTGGCGGGACGAATCTATGAACTGTTTCCGATTGCCGTGTTGATCGGCAGTTTGTACGCATTGACGCTGCTGGCACGCCATTCCGAAATTACGGTATTGCGTATTTCGGGACTGTCGACGGGAACGCTCCTGAAAACCTTGGCCAAGCTGGGAATGGTTTTTGTGCTGCTGACTTTCGTGGTCGGCGAATTTGTTGCGCCGCCAGCCGAGCGTGCCGCCCAGCAGTTGCGCCTCAAGGCCTTGAGTTCGATGGTGGCGCAGGAATTTCGTTCCGGCCTGTGGGTCAAGGACGAACTGAGTTTCATCAATGTGAGGGATGTACTGCCCGACACCCGCTTGCGTGGCGTGCGCATCTACGAATTCGACAGGGATCACCAGTTGCGGTCCATCAGCGATGCCGAGGAGGGGGAGTTTCAGTCTCACGATCGCTGGCGGCTCGTCAATGTCATGCAGACCATCTTCGAAGGCGATACGGCGCGCATCAACCGAGTGCCCGACATGGTCTGGCGTTCTGCCCTGACGCCGGACATCCTTTCGGTGCTGATGGTTGTGCCGGAGCGCATGTCCATCATCACGCTATTTCAATACGTGCGGCACCTGGAGGAAAACCAGCAGATGGCGCAGCGTTACGCGATCGCGTTATGGAAAAAGCTGATTTACCCCTTGGCAGCGCTGGTCATGATGGCCCTGGCGGTGCCCTTTGCCTACATGCAAGACCGGCTTGGCGCGGTCAGTCTCAAGGTATTTGCCGGCGTCATGCTGGGAATTACTTTCCATATGCTGAACGGATTGTTTTCCAGCCTTGGCGCGATCAACCAATGGACGCCATTCTTTTCCGCCATTACGCCGAGCGGAATGTTCCTGCTGGCCGCAGCTGCCATGATCTGGTGGGTGGAACGGCGCTAGCACCCCAGAATCAAAGGCGGGCACCAGTGCCCGAATTTGATTCTGGGGTACCTTAGGTCAAGGTGATCAGGCGTGTTCCGGCAAGCCGATCGTGCAGGAACTGCCTTTCCCGATCGAATATGGCCCAGACCAGGCCGGCGCCAAAGAACAGGACCGAAGGTCCGCACAAGGCAAAACGCAGCAAAGCCTGCGGCAACACAACCGTTTTGCCGGTTATGGTGCTCTCTAGGCGGATTCTCCAGGTTTTCATCGCCAGGGTTTGGCCGCCGTGGAGCCAGAACCAGACAAAATAAATCAACAACACTGAAAGCAAGTGCAGTTGCAGCAGCCACCCTGGCATTGTCATGTTGCCTGCCAGCCCTAATAAAATGTTCGGTAGCATAAAAGTCACCGATAGCACGCCCAGCAGCAGCAGACTCTCATAGAGCATGCTGGCGAGACGGCGGCGAATGCTGGGAACGGGAAGGACCGGTGCGGCTGCCAAAGAATTGGAATTACTGCGGGCTTGGCGCGACGGCCGGAGCAGGAGCGGTAGCCGGCTCGGCAGACGCTGCAGCAGCCGGCGGGGTTGCCGGTGCAACTGGAGGCGGAGTAGGCGCTACCCTGCTTGCACCGCTTTTAGGTTGTGTTTTGCGGGTGGTGGCAACTTGTTTCAGACGCTCTTTTTCGGCATCCGGCAGATTCTTGTACTCTTGCCATTTTTGATTCACGGTCTGCCGTTGCTCCAGTGGAACCTTTCGCAGTGCCTTGTACTGCTCACGCGCCTGTTTGCGTTCTTCCGGGGAAAGGCTGACCCAGGTTTTCATGCGCAATTGCAGGCGTTGCTGTTCTTCAGCCGACATGGCCGGATAGCGCTGCGCTATACCGACCCATTTCTTGCGCCGAAAGGATTCGAGTTTGTCCCACTCGCTGGACAGGGGCGCCAGAATCTCCCGTTGCTGCGGGCTGAGTTCAGCCCAGGTGGGTTGCTTGAGGGGAGGTACGACGGCGCTGGCAGGTGTGACGAAGGCCAGCGCTAGAGCCAGTATTATTCCGGAGAAGACTGAGAAGAATGTTCGAGCCATGCGCTGAAGCCATGATCCAGATAAGCGTTGATCGGTAGCTCGTCGGAAAGCAGAGCGCTGTCGATTTCTTCGTTTTCAGCGGCTTGCTGGAAGCTATTCCAGTAATAAGTTCCCACCACACCGACGGCAAGTGCAAGCAATGCCACCAATTTGCGGACTTGCGGCAGAATCACGTCGCTGGTGAAGTGACCGACACCCGCCAGGCTCAAGCCAGTCAGTTGAGTTTTCTGATGAACCAGCGCTTCCTGGCGCGCAGCCTGCAGTCTGGTCCGAATGCCCGGACTGAGATTGTCGGTGCTCTGGTTGAGAACCTGGCTGATTTTATTGGCGAATTGCTGCTCGTCCTGGTTATTCATAGTTCTATGCCTTTAGTCTTCAGCGCTGTCGCCAAGGTGTGGGTGGCCCTTGAACAATGCGTCTTCACGCTTCCCTCGGTGCAACCCATAGCGGCAGCCGTCTCGGCGATATCCATGTCCTCCCAGTAACGCATGAGGAAGGCTTCGCGTTGACGTGGAGGTAACTTTTTGATTTCTTTTTCAATTGCAGCAAGCACTTGGGTTTGTTCAAGACTCGCATGTGGTGTTGCGATGTTTGACCCCTCATGGGCCTGCAAAGTTTCAAGAGGATCGCCATCGTCGTCATCGGCAGGGGTGAAGGAGGAGAGCATGGTGGTCCATAGCGAACGTACTTTCTGGCGACGGTAGAAATCACGGATGGTGTTTTGCAATATGCGCTGAAACAACATCGGCAGTTCTTCAAGCGGCTTGTCGCCATATTTTTCAGCGAGTTTCAGCATGGCATCCTGCACGATATCGAGCGCGTGGTCCTCATTTTGCATGGCGTACATCGCCTGCTTGAAGGCGCGCCGTTCAATACCGGCAAGGAATTCCGAAAGTTCGATGCGAGTGGCCAGAGAATTTCCTCAATCGCCGTTACGGCGAGCCAATGAATGAAAAAATAGCATAACTTATCAGTCGTTCCCAACCCGTAATGTCTTGACCAAATCAGGGCTTGCCGGTAAGGTTACGCGTTTTGGGCAATTACTGCTGTGTGGATAATACAATGGTCTTGACTGGTGGGGAAATTGTAATCAGGTGCTTGCAGGAAGAGAAGGTCGAGTACGTCTTCGGCTACCCTGGCGGCTCTGTGCTGTTCATCTATGACGCGATGTTCAAACAGGACAAGTTCAAGCATATCCTGGTGCGTCATGAGCAAGCCGCGGTGCATGCCGCGGATGCGTATTCCCGCTCATCGCAGAAAGTCGGCGTCTGCATGGTGACTTCGGGTCCCGGCGTGACCAATGCCGTGACCGGGATCGCCACGGCCTACATGGACTCGATCCCGCTGGTGATCATCTCCGGTCAGGTGCCGACGGCCTATATCGGTCAGGACGCCTTCCAGGAATGCGACACGGTGGGCATCACGCGTCCTTGCGTGAAGCACAATTTCCTCGTGAAAGACGTCAAAGACCTTGCGGCAACCATCAAGAAAGCTTTTTATCTGGCCAAAACCGGCCGTCCCGGCCCAGTGCTGGTGGATATCCCCAAGGACATCAGCAACCAAAAGTGCGAATTTGATTACCCCAAGTCGGTGGTGATGCGCTCCTACAACCCCGTCACCAAGGGGCACTCAGGCCAGATCAAGAAGGCGCTGCAACTCCTGCTCGATGCCAAGCGGCCGATGGTCTATACGGGTGGTGGCGTGATCCTGTCGGATGCCTCAAGCAAACTGATCAAGTTGGTCAAGCGGCTGGGATTCCCGATTACCAACACGTTGATGGGACTGGGCGGCTATCCGGCCACCGACAAGCAGTTTGTCGGCATGCTGGGAATGCATGGCACCTACGAAGCCAACATGGCCATGCAGAACTGCGATGTGCTGCTGGCAATCGGCGCCCGTTTCGACGACCGGGTGATTGGCAACACAGCGCATTTCAACGAAATCCAGCGCAAGATCATCCACATCGATATCGATCCCTCTTCGATTTCCAAACGGGTCAGGGTCGATGTGCCGATCGTCGGGAACGTTCCCGACGTGCTTGACGACATGCTCAAGCAACTCGATGCGATCGAAGCCAAATCCGACCCGAAGCAGATTGCCGCATGGTGGCAGCAGATCGCGACCTGGCGCGCCAAGAATTGTCTCAAGTACAAGCACAGCGACAAGCTCATCATGCCGCAACTGGTGATCGAGAAGCTCTACGAAGTCACCGGCGGGGATGCCATCATCACTTCCGATGTTGGCCAGCACCAGATGTGGGCGGCGCAGTATTACAAGTTCGACAAGCCGCGCCGCTGGATCAATTCCGGCGGCCTCGGCACGATGGGCTATGGCTTGCCGGCGGCGATGGGCGCGCATTTTGCCAACCCCAAGGCGACCGTCGCCCTGGTGACCGGAGAGGCTTCGATCCAGATGTGCATCCAGGAATTGTCGACCTGCAAGCAATTCCGGCTGCCGATCAAGATCATCAACCTCAACAACCGCTACCTGGGCATGGTGCGGCAATGGCAGGAGATGTTCCACGGCAACCGCTATGCCGAATCCTATGTCGATGCGCTGCCGGATTTCGTCAAGCTCGCAGAGGCCTACGGCCATGTCGGCATGCAGATCACCAAGCCCGGAGATGTCGAAGCGGCACTGCGCACGGCTTTCACCACGCACAAGAACGACCTCGTCTTCATGGACTTCATCACCGACCAGACCGCCAATGTCTTTCCCATGATCGCGGCAGGCAAAGGCCTGTCGGAGATGATCCTGGCCGAAGACCTGTGAAGTCTAGGGGAAAATAAAATGCGACACATCATATCCATCCTCCTGGAAAACGAAGCCGGTGCACTGTCGCGTGTGTCCGGGCTGTTCTCGGCACGCGCTTACAACATCGAATCCCTCACCGTAGCACCCACCGAGGATGCCTCGTTGTCGCGCATGACCATCGTCAGCGTCGGTTCGGATGACGTCATCGAGCAGATCACCAAGCAGTTGAACAAGCTGATTGAGGTCGTCAAGGTCGTCGACCTGTCCGAGGCACCCCATGTCGAGCGCGAGCTGATGCTGGTCAAGGTGCGCGCCACCGGCAAGGATCGTGAAGAAATGAAGCGTGTCGCCGACATTTTCCGCGGCCGCATCATCGACGTGACCGAGTCGGCCTACGTGATCGAACTGACCGGCAACAACGCCAAGCTCGATGCCTTCCTCGAGGCGATCGGATCGGCGCTGATTCTGGAGACGGTGCGCACCGGCGTTTGCGGTATCGGTCGCGGCGACCGGATACTCAAGGTTTAGTTTGGCAAGGCACGGCTGAGAGCCAGCTGCGAACAGGCAGCAACTCTCTGCATCCATTTCTGTAGTTATTTATTCTGAGGACACCATGAAAGTTTATTACGACAAGGACGCCGATCTCTCTCTCATCAAGAACAAGAAGGTCGCCATCATCGGTTACGGCTCGCAAGGCCATGCCCACGCCAACAACCTCAAGGATTCGGGCGTCAAAGTCATTGTCGGTTTGCGCAAGGGCGGTGCTTCATGGGACAAGGCCAAGAAGGCCGGGCTCAAGGTCGAGGAAGTCGCGAAGGCGGTGAAAGATGCCGACTTTGTCATGATGCTGCTGCCCGACGAGCAAATCGGCGCGGTGTATGCCGCCGAGGTCGAGGCCAACCTGAAGAAGGGCGCTGTCCTCGCATTCGCCCACGGCTTCAACATCCATTACGGGCAAGTCATGCCGCGCGCCGATATCGACGTCGTCATGATCGCCCCCAAAGGTCCCGGCCATCTGGTGCGTTCCACCTATGTGCAGGGCGGCGGTGTACCCTCTCTGATTGCCGTGCATCAGGACCGTTCCGGCAAGGCGCGTGACCTGGCGCTGTCGTATGCGGCGGCAAACGGCGGAACCCGCGGCGGCGTCATTGAAACCTCATTCCGCGAAGAGACTGAAACGGATTTGTTCGGCGAGCAGGTGGTACTGTGCGGCGGCACGGTCGAACTGATCAAGGCCGGCTTCGAAACTCTCGTCGAAGCGGGTTACGCGCCCGAGATGGCATATTTCGAGTGCCTGCACGAACTCAAGCTGATCGTCGACCTGATTTACGAAGGCGGCCTGGCGAACATGCACTACTCGATCTCGAATAACGCCGAGTACGGCGACATCACGCGCGGCCCGCGCATCGTCACCGACGAGACCAAGCTCGAAATGCGAAAAATCCTCAAGGAAATCCAGAGCGGCCAATATGCCAAAGAATTCATTCTGGAGAACCGGGCCGGCGCCCCGACGCTGCTGTCCCAGCGGCGCAACCTGGCCGCGCATCAGATCGAAACGGTCGGCGCGAAGCTGCGCGACATGATGCCCTGGATCAAGAAGAACAAGCTGGTCGATTCGAGCAAGAATTGATGCGGGATGGGACGGGGCTGCGGAGCGGGGCATGAGTAATTATCCCCATCCGCTCATTGCCCGCGAAGGCTGGCCGTTCATCGGCATCACCTTCGGCTTTGCCATGATGGTGAATGGCGCCGCCGACTGGACCTGGGCGGCGCCGCTCTGGTTGGCGTGCCTGTTCTGCGTGCAGTTCTTTCGTGACCCGCCACGGCCCATTCCGGGCGATGCCAAGTCGGTGCTGTCCCCGGCGGATGGGCGCATCGTGGCGATCCAGCCGATGCGCGATCCCTGGCTGCAGCGCGACGCGCTCAAGGTCAGCGTGTTCATGAACGTTTTCAATGTCCATTCCAACCGCAGCCCGGTGGATGGAGAGGTCAAGCAGCGCTGGTATCACCCTGGCAAGTTCGTCAATGCTGATCTCGACAAGGCATCCACCGAAAATGAGCGTAATGCATTGTGGCTGCAGACAGCCAGCGGCCAGGACGTGACCTGTGTGCAGGTGGCCGGATTGATCGCGCGCCGCATACTCTGCTATGTCGACGCCGGCAGCACGCTGGCGCGCGGCCAGCGCTATGGCTTCATCCGTTTTGGTTCGCGCGTCGATCTCTACCTGCCACCCGACAGCCGGGTCAAGGTCACGATCGGCGACAAGGTACGCGCTTCCTCCACCATACTTGCCGAATTGCAATAGCGTCCGGACAACGCCTACAATACAGGTGTTTTCCTTACAGCGAGTGGTCTTGGCATGCCCGTGATTCGTCCCCGCAAGGCGCTCATGAATCCCGAACTGCGGCGACGCGGCATTTTCATTCTGCCCAACCTGTTTACCACCGCCGCACTTTTCTCCGGTTTCTATGCAATCGTTCAGGCCATGAATGGGCGCTACGAATATTCCGCCGTGGCCATCTTCATTGCCATGGTGCTGGATGGCTTGGATGGTCGGGTCGCGCGCCTGACGCATACCCAGAGTGCATTCGGCGCCGAGTACGATTCGCTTTCCGACATGGTGTCCTTCGGCGCGGCGCCTTCCCTGGTGGTGTACGAGTGGGCGCTCAAGGGCATGGGCAAACTGGGCTGGATCGCGGCCTTCATCTACTGTGCCTGCGCTGCACTGCGGTTGGCGCGTTTCAATACCAATCTGGATGTCGTGGACAAGCGCTATTTTCAGGGTCTGCCAAGCCCGGCTGCGGCGGCGCTGGTGGCCGGACTGGTCTGGGTGGTGCTGGACCTCGGCTATACCGGAGAGGAGGCGCGCTGGTATGCCTGCACTCTGACTATCTTTGCCGGCGTAACCATGGTCAGCAATATTCGCTACTGGAGCGGCAAGGACATCAACCTGAGACGCAGCGTGCCTTTCATTGTGGTACCCGCGATTGCCCTTGCTTATATCCTGTTGTCCAGCTATCCACCCGGCATATTGTTCGCGCTGTTCCTGGGCTATGCGCTGTCCGGCTATGTGCTGGCGGTGTGGCAATGGGCTCAAGCCCGCAAAACTATTGCTTGACGCTGCTGCAAGGATAAGTTTATAGTCCGGCCATGGCCTCGATGATTTCCTTCTCCGCATTGTTTCTGCTTCTCACCGGCGTGCTGCTGGCGAGAAAGCCTTTGCGTTCGGCCCTGCGTCCGCTGCTGCGCCGCGCGCGCTAAACTTCCTTCCCCACAATTCGGTTTGACTCAGGCTCGGCAGCAGCCCGCCGGGTAGTGCTCGTTTTTAATTCCAATCTTGTTTGGAGATGACCATGGCAACAGATCACTTGATAATTTTCGATACCACCTTGCGCGATGGCGAACAGAGCCCCGGCGCATCGATGACGCGCGAGGAGAAGCTGCGGATTGCACGCCAGCTGGAGAAAATGCGGGTCGATGTCATCGAGGCGGGCTTTCCCTCGGCATCGAACGGCGACTTCGAGGCGGTCAAGGCGATTGCGCAGGCAATCAAGGAATCCACGATCTGCGGCCTGGCGCGAACCAGCGAGACCGATGTGAGACGGGCGGGAGAAGCCATCAAGCCGGCCAGGTCGGGGCGCATCCACACCTTCATCGCCACCAGTCCGATCCACATGGAAAAGAAATTGCGCATGACGCCGGACCAGGTCACCGAGGCGGCCATCGCAGCAGTCAAGCTCGCCCGCGAATATACCGATGACGTTGAGTTTTCCGCCGAGGATGCTGTCCGTTCCGACTTCGACTTTCTCTGCCGGATTTTCGAGGAGGTGATCAAGGCTGGTGCAACCACGATCAATGTGCCGGACACGGTCGGCTACAGCATCCCGGAGCTCTGGGGCGAGCGCATGCGCCGCTTGATCGAGCGCGTGCCGGGGGCAGACAAGGTCGTCTGGTCCACCCACTGCCACAACGATCTCGGTCTGGCAGTTGCCAATTCGCTTTCCGCCGTCATCGCCGGGGCGCGCCAGGTCGAATGCACCATGAACGGACTGGGAGAGCGCGCCGGCAATGCCTCGCTCGAAGAAGTCGTGATGGCCATCCGCACTCGTCGCGATTTCTTTTCCTGCGACACGCGGATCGACGCGACCCAGATCGTGCCGGTGTCGAAGCTGGTTTCCCAGATCACCGGCTACCCGGTGCAGCCCAACAAGGCGGTGGTTGGTGCCAACGCCTTCGCCCATGAATCCGGCATCCACCAGGACGGGGTGCTCAAGCACCGCGAAACCTACGAGATCATGCGCGCCGAAGATGTCGGCTGGACCACCAACCGTTTGACCTTGGGCAAGCTTTCCGGCCGCAGTGCGTTCAAGTCGCGCTTGACGGAACTCGGCATCGAAATGCCAACCGAGGAGGCGCTCAATGCCGCCTTCGGCCGCTTCAAGGATCTCGCCGATCGCAAGCGGGAGATTTTCGACGAGGACATCTTTGCGCTGATCGGCGACGAAGAGCTGATGCCGGATCACGAGCATTACCGGCTGGTTTCATCGCTCTATCATTCGGAGACTGGCGAATTGCCGCTGGCGCGGCTGACGCTCGCGGTGGGCGGTACCGAGCAACACGTTGAAGCGGTGGGCGGCGGCCCGGTAGACGCGACCTTCAAGGCGATCGAGAGCGTTGCGAAAAGCGGCGCCAACTTGCTGCTGTATTCAGTGAACAGCATCACGACGGGCACGGATGCGCAAGGCGAAGTTACGGTCAGGCTGGCCAAGGATGGCCGCATCGTGAATGGCCAAGGCGCCGATACCGACATCATCGTCGCCTCGGCAAAGGCTTACTTGAACGCGCTCAACAAGCTGCAATCGACGCTGGAGCGGGTCAACCCGCAGGTTTGATCTGGCGGAGCGGTGGCGGAAGCGGTGAGATTCGAACTCACGGACGCCTTGCGACGTCGCCGGTTTTCAAGACCGGTGCCTTAAACCGCTCGGCCACGCTTCCACGCGCGTCGAATTATACCGTCCGGCGCAAACTGAGCGGTGATGACGAAATCAGCGGGAGGTGTCAGTCGCGGTACAACGGCGCACGACTGGCTCGCGCCGCGGTGATGGACTCGTCGAGATCAGCGGACAACAGCATGGCCGAGTTCCAGGTGGCGACGTAGTTGAGGCCGTCGGCGACTGTGTGATCTCGGGCGTAGCTGATCATTTCCTTGCTGCCACGCACTGCCAGTGGCGATTTGGTCGCGATGCTGCGCGCAAGTGCCATGACCTCGTCATGCAATCGGTCCGGATTGGTGTAGCAGTGATTGACCAGCCCCATCTCGCGTGCTTCGGAACCATTGAAGTTCCTGGCAGTGTATGCGAGTTCGCGTGTCATGCCTTCACCGATGAGACGCGGCAGACGCTGCAGGGTGCCGACATCGGCGGTCAGGCCAAGATCGACTTCCTTGACGGAGAAATTTGCATCGCTGCTGCAATAGCGCATGTCGCAAGGGCAGATCAGGTCCATGCCGCCGCCGATACAGGCGCCGTGGATGGCTGCCAGTACCGGTTTGCGGCAACGCTCGATGCTGGTCAGCGTATCTTGCAGGTCGAGGATCAACCGACGCAGCTTTTCATTTTGACGACCGGCACACTTGTCCGAAATTTCCGCACTGATGCCGGACAGCATGTCGAGATCGATGCCAGAGCAGAAATGCTTGCCGGCGCCGCGCAGGACAGCCACGCGGACAGAAGCTGTCTGATCGACCCAGGTGAAGGCTTCACGGATTTCGAGCCACATCGGCAAATTGATGGCGTTGGCACGATCAGGCCGGTTCAGTTCGACACAGACGATGGCATCGACAGCAGACAGGCGGAGCGTTTTGAAGTGCGTGGGGAGGTCCATGACGGCTTCCTGTTCAAGTGGCCGGCCGGCGGCGGAACATGCCATAGCCTTCCATCGTCATGACAGATTCATTGTTCTGATTGAACATTCGCCAGCGACTGCGCACCAGGCCGAGTGTCGGCTTGCTTTCCAGGACGCGCGTTTCCAGAACTTCCATCGTCAAGTGCAAGGTGTCGCCAGGTCGTACCGGTTTCAGCCACTTGATATTTTCCACACCGGGCGAGCCTTGGCTGGCTGTATCAAGCAGGTAACTGTCGCACATCATGCGCATCGCCAGCGAACAGGTGTGCCAGCCGCTGGCGATGATGCCGCCGAATACCGAGTCCGCAGCGGCCGCCTCATCCACGTGGAAAGGCTGCGGATCGAACTGGCGGGCGAATCTAACGATCTCCTCCTGTGTCAGTGTCACGTCGCCGCTTTCGTGGATGGTGCCGACGGGGAAGTCTTCCCAGTAATACTTGAAGGTTTTATTCATCTATACGCCGCTCAGGCGAATTTCGAGAAATCCGGTTTGCGTTTTTCGAGAAAGGCGCCGAACGCTTCCTTGGCCTCGGGCGAGAGCAGGCGCTTCCTGAAGTGCAGACCTTCCTCGTGCATGGTTTGCTCGATCAGGGCGAACTGGCTGCGCTTCATCAACTGCTTGGTCAGCCGTACCGAGGCGGAAGGCAGGGCAGCCAGCTTGCGCGCCTGCGCCAGGGCATGGTCGAACACCTCGGCGGCCGGCAGGACAGCGTTGACCAGGCCGATTTCAAGCGCTTTTGCGGCGGTGAAGGCTTCGCCGAACAACAGGATTTCCGCTGCCCGGGTATGGCCGATCAGGCTCGGCAGCAGCAGGCTGGACGAGGCTTCCGGGCACAGGCCGAGGTTGACGAAAGGCAACTGGAACTTGGCGTTATCGCCGGCGTAAACGAGGTCGCAATGCAACAGCATCGTTGTGCCAACACCGACGGCGGCACCGCACACGGCGGCGATGAAGGGTTTTGAAAGTACCCGGAAGGCAGTCAGGAAACGGAATACCGGCGCATCTTCGCTGAGCGGCGGATTGTCGAGAAAATCGCCCAGATCATTGCCCGCGGTGAACGCGCCGGGTTGTCCGTGAATCAAAAGCACGCGCACGGCGTTGTCGCGCTCGGCGGCTTCTAAGGCTTCGGCCAGCAGGGTATACATGGGACCGGTCAGGGAGTTCTTCTTGTCCGGGCGACAAATCTCCACGCGCATGACGCCCTGTTCGATTTCGCTGGTGATGAGAGAGCTGGGTTGGTTCATTTTTTCATCCTTGCCATGAGGGCTTCCGTTGCGGCTTTGCGGTCAGCGCTGACTTTTTGCGCCTGGGGCCGTTCGGAAACCAGTTTGAGATAGGGCTTGGCTGCGGGCAGCAATTCCTCAAGAAAATCGCGGCCGTAGATTTTCTTGGTGGCCTGCGAAATCAGCGGCAGATGCACCCAGGCCGCGCAATCGGCGTGAGTGAATTCCTTGCCGGCGATGAAGGGTTCAAAATGGGCCAGGCAGGCCAGGCTCTTGAGTCCCCTGACGATCTGCTTCTCGGCTTCTTTTTTGACCTCGTCGGCGACAGTGCCGCCGAAGAATACTTCGGGATAGAGCCGCCGTGCGGGGAGTTCCAGGTTGAGCTCGATATGCTCGATCAATTCACGGCACTTGGCTTTGGCAAAGGCATCGGCCGGATAGAGCGGTGGTTGCGGATAGGTGTCCTCAAGATACTCCGCCAGGACCTGGGATTCGGTCAATATGCCGTGATCGGTGCGCATGAAGGGCACCTTGCCCATCGGCGAATCCTTCTTCAGGGTTTCGTCCTGAGAAGGGTAGACCACTTCTTCCTCAAAAGGGATGCCTTTTTCCATGAGGGCCAGCTTGATCTTGTTGTAGTAATTACTGACGGAAAAGCCGCAGAGTTTGAGCATCAATTTCTCCTGGATGGGTAAGGCGTCTGATTTCAGGCCGTAGGCAGCTTGTAATTCTGGAAGTCCTCGCGCAGCTTGGTCTTGAGCAGCTTGCCGGTCGCCGTGTGCGGCAGGCTATCGACAAACACGACATCGTCGGGCATCCACCATTTGGCGATTTTTCCGCTCATGAATTCGAGCATTTCCTCGCGCGTCACATTCATGTCCTTTTTCTTGATGATCAACAGCAGCGGCCGTTCATCCCACTTGGGATGCACCACGCCGATGACCGCGGCTTCCATGACGGCCGGATGCGCAACGGCGAGATTCTCAATGTCGATCGAAGAAATCCATTCGCCACCGGACTTGATGACGTCCTTGGAACGGTCGGTGATCTGCATGTAGCCATCCTCGTCGATGGTGGCCACATCGCCGGTGGGGAACCAGCTATCGACCAGCGGGCTGCCGTCGGTGCTCTTGAAATAGCTCCGGGTGATCCACGGTCCGCGCACCAGCAGGTCGCCGAAAGCCTTGCCGTCATGCGGCAGCGACTTGCCTTCGCCATCGACGATTTTCATTTGCACGCCATACAGGGGCCGGCCCTGCTTGACGCGGATCTTGTCCCTGTCTGCGGCCGAGAGGCCGAGATGCTTCAGCTTGAAGGTGTTGGCGGTGCCCAGCGGGCTCATCTCGGTCATGCCCCAGGCATGCAATACCGTGATGCCGTATTGTTCGTCAAAGGTGCGGATCATTGCCGGCGGCGCCGCCGAACCGCCGATCACCAGCGTTCTGACAGTCGACAGTCTGAGCTTGTTCGCTTGCAGGTGCTGCAGCAGTCCCAGCCAGATGGTCGGTACCCCGGCGGAGAGGGTTACCTTTTCTTGCTCGAACAGTTCATACAGGCTGGCGCCGTCGAGTCCCGCTCCGGGCATCACGAACTTGGCGCCGGTCAATGCGACGCTGTAGGGCAGACCCCAGGCATTGACATGGAACATCGGTACCACGGGCAGGACCGAATCCCTGGCTGACAAATTCAATCCGTCCGGCAGTGCCGCGGCGTAGGCATGCAGCAGCGTGGAGCGGTGCGAATACAGCACACCCTTGGGGTTGCCGGTGGTACCCGAGGTGTAGCACAGCGACGAAGCGGTGTTTTCGTCGAACTCAGGCCATTCGTAGATGTCGGAATGGGAATTGACCAGGTCGTCGTAGGCCATGAGGTTGGGAATCTTGTCGCTCTTGGGCAGGTGGCCGTGGCCGCACAGAGCCACCCAACCCTTGATGTGAGGGCAGTGGGGAACGAGCGCCTCGATCAGGGCCGTGAACGTGATATCAAAGAAGATGTAGTCGTCTTCGGCGTGATTGATGATGTAGGCGATCTGCTCCGGGAACAGGCGGGGATTGATGGTGTGGCAAACCGCGCCGATGCCCGAGACGCCGAAATAAATCTCGAAGTGGCGATGCGTATTCCAGGCCAGGGTGCCGATGCGGTCTCCCATCTTGACGCCGAGTCCGTTCAGGGCGTTGGCGAGCTGCCGGGAACGGCGGTGCGCGTCATGATAGGTGTAACGATGAATTCCTCCCTCGGGCAGCCGCGAGACGATTTCCGCATCGCCGTGATAGGCATCGGCATGCTTGATCAGGTTCGAAATCATGAGGGGCATGTTCATCATCAGGCCAAGCATGGGAGTTCCTCCTGTGTTTGTTTTGGAAAATGTGCGTGCGTCAAAACCAATACCCTATCACCAACTCTGGCCAATACAAATTGCCGCCTGCGGCAAAGATCAATTCGTCACAAAATCGCAGCGGTGCGCATCGGCCCAGCAGTTGGGTGTTTCATAAAGACGCACTTGCTCCAGGCGCAAATGGTTGCCGTACTTATCCACGTAGACTGGATTGAGCGTGGCGAAAGCAATCGCCGCCAGGTTCTCGACAGTGGGCACGGCCTCGAGCAGTACGGTTTTGTGATCGGGTAGACTGGCCAGAAAATCCACGACAGGTGCGTCGCCGCGGTAGACCAGGAAAGCGTGATCCCAGGCATCCACCAGGTGTTGCTTGGCCAGGGACTTGATCTCGGAAAAGTCCATGAGCATGCCATTGACCGGCTGGCCGGCGGCATGAATGATGTCCCCCGTCAGGGTGATCTCGATGGCATAGCGGTGCCCATGCAGGTGGCGGCACTGGCTTTGGTGGTCGGGGATGCGATGGCCCGCGTCGAATTCGAGCCGCCGGGTGATCTGCATGGAATATTTTTGGGAAGGGGTTGCGGCGAGAACTGTTGAGGGCGATTATAGCATCCACCCTTTGCTGCAATGACCATGAACCACAACCTTCCTCCTGCCACGCGACTCAATGTCAGCGACCACAGTCGCGCCAGCGTCGGGATGCGCTATGTCTATCCGGTGATTTCGCGTCGTGCCGGGGGTGTTTCATTGGGCATCAACCTCAACCCCAACAACGCCTGCAACTGGCGCTGCATTTACTGCCAGGTGCCCGACTTGAAAAGAGGTGCAGCACCGGCTACCGATCTGGCATTGCTGGAAATCGAGTTGCGCGAGATGCTGCACGACGTGCTGCATGGCGAGTTTATGGCCAAACGCGTGCCTGTGGATGCAAGGCACTTTGAGGACATCGCCTTTTCCGGGAATGGCGAGCCGACCAGTTCGCCTGACTTTCTGGAGGCGGTGAAGTTGGTATTGCGACTCGTCGATGAGTTCGAGTTGCGCAACAAGATTGTCTTGCGCTTGATCACCAACGGCAGCCTGATCGACAAGCCGCAGGTACAGCATGGGCTTGATCTGATCAACCAGGCTGCCGGTGAAGTCTGGTTCAAGCTCGATGCGGGGAGCAGGGAAGGAATTACGCGCATCAATGGTGTCGGCCTTGACCCGGCCGGTATCGTCAGGCGCATGCGCGAATGCGGCCGGCGTTGCACGACTTGGGTGCAAACTTGCTGTTTCGCCTGCGACGGCTTCGCGCCGAATGAAGAGGAAATTAGCTCCTGGCTTGGTTTGCTGGACCAGGCCAAGGAAAACCTGGCCGGTGTGCATCTGTATGGTTTGGCGCGTCCCTCCCTGCAAGCGGAAGCTCCTCGGCTCGCGCGGCTGCCGCCGGACTGGCTGGAATTACTGGCGGAACGGGTCGATCAAATCGGACTGAAAGTTCGCATCAGCCCATAGGCTATCAGGCTTTTTCTTGGGTTTGGCGCGAGCCGGCAGGCTCGAAAATCGGCTACAATTCGCACTTTTCGTAAGCACATAGAAACATGGCACTGATAGTTCAGAAATACGGCGGCACTTCGGTCGCCAACCCCGAGCGGATTATGAATGTCGCCCAGCGCGTGGCCAAGTGGAAACGTGCCGGAAACCAGGTGGTTGTCGTGGTGTCGGCGATGAGCGGCGAGACGAACCGCCTGATTGCCCTGGCCAAGGCAATTCAGGCTTCGCCTGATCCACGTGAGCTCGATGTGACGGTATCCACCGGAGAACAGGTGACGATCGGCTTGCTGGCCATGGCGCTGAAAGAGATCGGCATCAAGGCGCGCAGCTATACCGGCGGACAGGTCAGGATACTGACCGACGATGCTTACACCAAGGCGAGAATTCTGAGCATTGATGACCAGGCGATGCGCGCCGATCTCGACAACGATACCGTGGTGATCGTCGCCGGTTTTCAGGGCGTCGATGCTGCCGGCAACATCACGACGCTCGGCCGGGGTGGCTCGGATACGACAGGTGTGGCCCTGGCTGCCGCGCTCAAGGCTGATGAATGCCAGATCTACACCGACGTGGACGGCGTTTATACCACCGACCCGCGCATCGTTCCGGAAGCGCGTCGCCTCAACACGATAACGTTCGAGGAAATGCTCGAAATGGCGAGCCTCGGATCCAAGGTATTGCAGATTCGCTCGGTGGAATTTGCCGGCAAGTACAAGGTCAAGCTGCGCGTGCTCTCGAGTCTCGAGGAACTGGGCAAGGAAGGTCCGGGCACGCTGATTACACTAGAGGAAGATAAAGACATGGAACAACCGATCATTTCCGGCATCGCCTTCAGCCGTGATGAGGCCAAGCTGACAGTTCTCGGCGTCCCCGATCGCCCGGGTATCGCCTACCAGATCCTCGGGGCAGTTGCCGATGCCAACATCGATGTCGATATGATCATCCAGAACATCGGCCACGATGGCTCGACGGACATTTCGTTCACAGTGAATCGCGGAGACTATGCCAAGGCCTTGGCCCTTCTTCAGGACAAGGTCAAGGCCCAGATCGGTGCTCGCGACATCATCGGCGACAACAAGATTTGCAAGGTTTCTGCGGTTGGTGTCGGCATGCGCTCCCACCCAGGCATTGCCAGCCAGATGTTCCGCGCGTTGTCAGAAGACGGCATCAACATCAAGATGATCTCGACCTCCGAAATCAAGATTTCGGTGGTCGTCGACGAGAAATATCTCGAGCTTGCCGTACGCAGCCTGCACAAGGCCTTCGGCCTGGACCAGGCGGCAGCCTGATCCAGGTAACAGCGCGAGGCTGGCTCACTTCTGGCGTTTCGCCAGAATCGCCTCGATCTGGTCCATGATGTTGTTCATCCGCTTCACCAGCGCCAAATAGGGCGCCGGTGAAGCCAGATCGACCCCGGCTTCCTTGACCAGTTCGTAAGGGTAACGCGAGCCGCCTGCGCGCAACACGTTCAGGTAGCGTTCGCGTGCGCCAGGCGTGCCTTTGAGAATTTCGTCGGCGAACATCGAACCGGCCGAGATGGAAGTGGCATACTGGAAGACATAGAAACGCCGATAGAAATGGGGAATGTAAGCCCATTCGACCGTGTATAGATCGTCGATCTTGACCACGCCTTCCTTGTCGCCGTGATAGCGCTTCAGGATGTCGCCGTAAATTTTCGTCAGGGCTTCACCCGTGAGCGATTCACCTTTGTCGACCTGGGCATGCACCTGGCGTTCGAAGTCGGCAAACATGACTTGGCGGAAGAACGTGCCGCGCAAATTTTCCAGTGCCGAACCGAGATAAAGCAGTCTTTCCTCATCCGTCTTGGCGATCTTCAGCATGTGGTCGAGCAGCAAGACCTCGTTGGTGGTCGAGGCGATTTCTGCAGTAAAGGTCGGGTAATCTGCCGTAATGAAGGGTTGGGCCTTGTTGGCGAGATAGGAATGCATGGCGTGTCCCCACTCGTGGGCAAGGGTTGACACCGATTCATAGTCATCATTGTGATTGAGCAGCAGATAGGGATGCACGTCATAGACCGCGCCGTTCATATAAGCGCCAGAGCGCTTGCGCGGGCGGGGATAGACATCCATCCAGCGCTCCTTGACTCCCTGGGCCATCGCCTTGACGTAATCCTCGCCCAGTGGTTTCACTGAAGCAAGCATGAGCTCGGTGGCATCCTGGATGGTATAGGTGAAATTGCTGGTGACCAGCGGCGGATAGATATCGTAGTAACGCATCTCCTCGACGCCCAGCATCTTCGCGCGTAATTTGAAGTAGCGGTGCAGGGTCGGCAGATTGGCATTGGCCTGCGTCACCAGCGTTTCATAGACCGCAACGGGCAGATTGTTGGCGTCCAGTGCCTGGGTCAGGGAATCGGGATAATTCCGGACTTTCGCATATACCGTATCCTTCTTGAGCTGCTCATAGAAAGACACGCCGTAGGTGCGTTCAAATTCTTTCCACTTGCCCCAGAAGGCATCGAAAACCAGCTTGCGATCTTCGCGATTATTCAGCGCACGATACTTGGTGTAGGCCGACTGGCTGATCACGATTTCCTTGCCGTCAGACAACTTGACCTTGGGCCAGGGCATGTCGGAATCCGACAGCGTTGAATACACGGCTTCGGCCGCGCCGGTGGCCAGACCGAAGTTGGCGATCAATTCCTCACCACGCTTGTCCAGCGTGTGCGGCGCTGCGCGAAGAATATCCTCAAGAGGATGTCGGTAGATCGCCAGAGATTTCTCCTGACTCAGAAAGTTCCTGACCTTGACTGAACCAATCTTCAGGATCTCGGGATTCATGAATGAGGTGGCTTCCTGCAAGCGATTGCCCAGTACTTCCGAGCGCTGGTTTAAATCGATCCCAGGTGCGGCACCGGTATCCTCATCGCGAAACTGCGCGGCATAGCTCGCCAGGCGGGCGTAGCGCTTGAGCATGTCGGCATTCAAGTCCATGCAGTTCTTGAAACGTGCTACCGAAGTTCCAAGTTTTCCGCTGCAACCGGAAAACTGCTTGAGCTGGATTTCAAGTTGTTTTGCGTCTTTGTCCCAGTCGTCTTGACTGGCGTAAATGTCCTTCAGATTCCAGCGATTCGTTTCGCTGTCCGGCGAACTCGTTGCGGCTCCGCTAAGGAGGGGCAATACTGTGAGGGCTATCGCGAAGTTAAGTCTCATATTGTTTCTACCGGTTAATTGTTGCTGGAATCAACTTTGGACAACATCCAAATCCACAATAAAGGGATGACTGGAATCGTCAGAGCAAAAACCACCCAGAATGCAACAGATCTCCCCTTCCGCTTGGCCAGTATCCCGGTTGGAATCGCCGTCACTACAGTGAGGACTGTCAAGAACAACAGGCTGGACAACGCCGCCTCCGCAGTTTCGGCGCTGATCCCGAATTGTGCCAGTGCTGCCACGGCGTTAGGGTCGAGCATGGATCTTCCTTCCGAGATTAATTTCAGTGAGTTGGTTGAGGTAAATCAATCTGGTTCATGGGTGTTTGAATCAGGTGGGGCATTGGCAGAGATTTTTTCTGTGCAGATTTGAGGATACCAAAAAATATCAATAAATACCGTACCTAACACGAAGCAGCCGTTTATCGTTATGATTACGGGCTAGCGGCCGTGTCGCCTCTGTTGGCCATCAAGGGGCCAAGAGACGTGATAGTGGCGCGCGGCATGGTTTAAGTTGTTGATTCAAAATGCGGAGAAGTGGCCGAGTGGTCGAAGGCACGCCCCTGCTAAGGGCGCATCTGGGCATAACCTGGATCGAGGGTTCGAATCCCTCCTTCTCCGCCAAATACCAAGAGATACACCAACGCGAACTCTCTAAAGTTGGCGTATCAATTAGCCAGAGCCCTTTGCAACAAGGGGTTCCAGGCAAAACCTCCTGACCAACCAAGTTTCTAACGCGACTAAATCTGTACCGTTCAGAACAGGGTTTTTTCGTCTTTTGGTCCCCCCAATTCTGTACTTCAAACTGTCTTTGGTACAGGTTTTTGGCCATTGCTTGGAAATGGTTGAAGTTTGTTGGAAGGGCTTGTAACGGCTTGCATCTAAGCAGTAAAAACAGGCTTACTTCTCCGCCCCGGGGATGACCAGGCAGGACTGCTCGTAGGCTCCGATGTCGCTCACCCGATACAGGATGCGGCCCATCATCTTGATGTAGGGTGGTCCGATTTTCTGCGAGCGCCAGCGTGGTGGTTTCATGATCGAAAATACAGAAGCCTACCAGCTATTTGTCATAAGGCTGGCAACGACGACACCGGCAAATTCTATGTATGTTGCTGTCACAGTCACTTGCCGCGCGCCACCCTTTCCGGCACAATTCGCGTCGTTGTGTCACGGGTAGCGGTTCCCGAAATCCATCCAGGAGTATGACGTGCAACACACGCGTGCCTACACCGACAGATTACACAAGCTGCAGCCCGTAGCGGTGATGTCCCCGCGTGCGTTGCCATGCGCGCTTGGTATGTCACCCGTTTGCCCGATTAGTGCATCCGCCCAGTTATACGAGCACACTCGCGAGCGGCGCAACGGCTGGAACGGATACGCAACAAAAAGCATCCGGGAGAGAAATGGATAGCCTAGCCCGACAGACCGAAAGGTCTCAGGCCACGAGGCCCGGATGCTCCGAAAGGACTCCGGGCCTCGTGCTTTTCAAGGTCCCGGCCGCTTATAGAAAAGGATGACATCATGGGAATGTTCGATTACCTGAAGTGCAAATATCCATTGCCTGATGCCGGCGATAACGATCTGGAATACCAGACCAAGGACACGCCGGCACAGTTTCTGGACAACTACGAAATCCGCGCGGACGGCTCTTTGTGGCACCTGGACTACGATATCGAGGACAGGAGCGACCCGAATGCCGAGGGACTCGCTCGCCTGGTCGGCAGGCTAAGCCGCGTCAACAAGCGCTGGGAGCCGGTGCCGATTACTGGTGAGATCCGCTTCTACTGCTACGTCGGCGAAAACCAGGGCACCGAGTTCTCGGCTTACTTCGTGAACGGCATGCTGAATTTCCTGACGCCGATCGGAAAGGAGACCATCTCCGTGAAGACGCGAGTGAAGCTGCGTTCCGGCCGCGAAGCGGAAGTGGAACCGGCCAAGGGCATCCACGGCATACTGCTGTTTTCCGGAGCAGGCGACGGGTACGTCCTGCGCGTGCGTCACGGAGCTGAGTTTCGGGACTACCGACTGGCCCAATCTGACATGGAAGTCCGCATAGTCAATAACGAGGCTTTCTTCTATCGTGCAGGGGATGACTTCTGGCTTGATCATGCGCCGGAGACGCTGGGATTGGAGACCGTGAACGTGGTGGAAGGCGCATGAAACAGCGAATACGAAGAATTTGCTACGATAAGTTATCATCAGCTGATACAATGAGTCATGCGTGAAGATCACGGATTAGCCAATCTGCTAGACCTACACGATCAGATCATTGATCAGGACGGTGGCTATTGGGTGAAGATCGAGGCTTGGCGTGTCGAGGTAACTGAAGACGTTCCGCACGGAGTCCGTTATTCCCTGACGCTCCACGAGCCTTACGGAAAGCGGATTCTGGGATACGACAACGCTCATGCGGTAAAACCGCCGAAGAAGTTCAAGTATGCCGGGCAGCGACTGACCTACGATCACAAGCACCGGCATGTGAGCGACAAAGGCTTGCCCTATGAGTTTCAGGATGCACAGCAACTCCTGATCGACTTTTTCAACGAAGTCGACCGGGTTCTGAAGGAGGCAAGACAGAAATGAAAGCCATCGTGATCGGCATCATGCCGCAGGACAAGATTCGGGAGCGGGTCTTGTCGATTGCTCGCGGCGAACACAAACCAAAGTCAGGCGAACCGAAAATCTGGTTTACCTCAATGCGCTCTCTTGCCGAGGTGTTGAGCGATGAGAATCGCGCGTTGCTTCAGGTGATCAAGGAGACGAATCCGCAGTCCATCACGTCCTTGGCAGCGACGACTGGACGCAAGCCCGGCAATTTATCGCGCACCCTCAAGACCATGTCGAATTACGGTATCGTCGAAATGAAACGCGAGCGCAACCATGTGCGTCCTGTTGCCAAAGCGACCGAATTCAGGATTGTTGCTTGAGTGACGCCCTCGTTAAATCAATAGGTTGCTGCGTGGACGGTTTGTGTTGGCATACCTTCTGGCCCGCCAATAATCTTTCGAATCCCACCTCACACCTTTGTAAATCAAGGTGTGAGGTGGCTTTCAGGGGATTTGATATTGGCGCTCTTAGTTCGACTAGCGCGCGAAGCTCTCTTTCATTTTGGCAGCGCGCCGCAAACCTTCCTCGACGCTCTGTCCCAAAGAGGCGACCTGCACCTTGCCGTGCTGATAGGCGGTGAGGAAGATCACTTCCATGATTTCGTCGATCGTGGCGCCGGCGTGGACCGCGCCCTGAA
>JACRAR010000011.1 GCA_016234745.1 Betaproteobacteria bacterium
CCGGCAAGCCTGCGAAGGTCGTTATCGTCGCCTGCATGCGGAAGTTGCTTACCATCATGAACACTATGCTCAAAAATAATACTTCGTGGAACCCGAAAATCGCTTGACTATGGACACAGTTGCTCTGCCCCGCCGAACGGAGGGCCGCAGACCGGGGTAGTCCGGACTCGCTGTTTGAGCGTAGCGAGTTTGCGAGGCCGGCCGGGCTGGTGGTCTGGAGTGAAGGAAGCCGTAGGCCGGGGCAGCGGGGAGTCCCCCAAGGGGATTTCCTCTGGGCACGTTTCTTTGGTTCCTTTCTTGTCGCCACAAGAAAGGAACTCGTCCGCCGGGACGAGACCCGGCATGTACTCAAACCACTCGCATCGTTGAACTGTAACGCGCCAACCGGGAACAAGAAAGATTAGAAAGTGGTTAGTTGCCGCTTAGTTGGCAGCTTTGTCGGCGCTGGTCGCCAGCGTGGATTCAATTCGGCATAAAATCCGACCTAGGAATTTCCGGAGTCGCGCATGAAACCCACCTACCGTATCGCACCGAGTCTGCTTTCAGCCAATTTCGCCAAGCTCGGCGAAGAGGTGGTCAATGTCATTGCCGCAGGTGCGGACTGGATTCACTTCGATGTCATGGATAACCACTATGTGCCGAATCTGACCATCGGTCCGCTAGTTTGCGAAGCCTTGCGGCCGCTGACCCAGGCCTGCATCGACGTGCATCTGATGGTCAAGCCGGTGGATCGCATCGTGCCCGATTTCGCCAAGGCCGGGGCCAATCTCATCACTTTCCACCCGGAAGCCTCCGAGCATGTCGACCGGACTCTGTCACTGATCCGCGAATGCGGCTGCCAGGCTGGACTGGTGTTCAATCCGGCAACTCCGCTGGAGTACATGGACCATGTGCTGGACAAACTCGACATGGTCCTGCTGATGTCGGTCAATCCCGGCTTCGGTGGCCAGCAATTCATACCCGAAACCTTGAACAAGCTGCGCCTGGCGCGCGCCAAGCTGGATGCCTACTCGGCCAGAAGCGGCCGGCAAATCCTGCTGGAGATCGACGGTGGCGTCAAGGTGGACAATATTGCCGCGATCGCCCGGGCCGGCGCCGACACCTTTGTTGCCGGTTCGGCTGTTTTCGGCGCCGCTTCGAAGAGTGATCCACACTGCTACGATAGCGTGATCGCGAAACTGCGTGGTGAATTGTCTGGAATTTGAGTTATGTGCACAAACCTTGCTGCGATGATATAGTGGCGGCCCACGCAACAGCATCGATCCGGATTCGGCAAGTTTGAGCATGCGCGACACACATCTGCAAACCCTGAAGAGCCTCGCATCCGAGGCGGAGGCTTGGCCCTGGCGCCTTTGGCAAAGTATCTGATTTTGCCTGTGCGCCGTTTAAGCCGGCGCGCCTTCTTCGCAGTACCGCAGTTGTGGAGTCAATGATGACCGTAGGAAATCCCAGTGGGATGAACGAATCCGATTTCAATAGTTTGGCCGCCCAGGGCTATAACCGCATTCCCGTTACCCTGGAGACTTTCGCCGACCTCGACACGCCGCTGTCGATCTACCTCAAGCTGGCCAACGCACCATTCACTTATCTGCTTGAATCGGTGCAGGGCGGGGAGCGCTTCGGGCGCTATTCCTTCATCGGACTGGCCGCCAATACCCGTATCGCCGTCACTGGCTCCTCGGTGCTGCTGCTGACCGGCAACCGCGTTGCCGAGCGGCGCGAGCATACCAATCCGATGGCCTACATCTCCGAATTCATGTCACGTTTCCGCGTCCCCGACCTCGAAAACCTGCCGCGCTTTTGCGGCGGACTGGTGGGCGTGTTCGGTTACGACACGGTGCGCTCGATCGAGCCGAAACTGGCACGCAGTGCCGCTCAGCAAGCAGAGCACGACCCGCTCGGCGTGCCGGATATCCTCTTGCTGCTCTCCGAGGAAATCGCCATTGTCGACAACCTCTCGGGCAAGCTGACTCTGGTCGTTTATGCCGAACCCGGTTTCCCCAATGCCTGGAAACAGGCGCAGAGCCGGCTCAAGGAGTTGCTGGCGCAGTTGCGTGCCGCAGTGCAAATCCCGGCCGACCATGTGGTTCCAAGCACCGCACCGGTTTCGGAATTCGGCGAGCAGGCTTTCAAGGCCGCGGTGCGTCGCGCCAAGCAATACATCGTCGATGGCGACATCATGCAGGTGGTGCTGTCGCAGCGGCTGAGCAAGCCATTTGGCGCGACGCCGCTGGCGCTCTATCGTGCCTTGCGCACGCTGAATCCGTCGCCCTACATGTTCTATTTCAATTTCGACGATTTCCACGTCGTCGGCGCGTCTCCGGAAATTCTGGTGCGCCTGGAAGAGCGCGAAAAGAAGCGGCTCATGACCGTGCGGCCGATCGCCGGAACGCGCAAGCGCGGCGTGACGCCGGAAGAGGACGCGGCCCTGGCGCAGGATCTGCTCGCCGATGCCAAGGAGCGCGCCGAGCACCTGATGCTGCTCGACCTGGGACGCAATGACCTGGGACGAGTTGCCAAGGTCGGTACGGTCAAGGTGACCGACCAGTTTCTTGTCGAGCGCTATTCCCATGTCATGCACATCGTGTCGAACGTCGAAGCCGAGTTGCGTGAAGCGGAAGGACCGCTCGATGTGCTCAAGGCGACTTTTCCCGCCGGCACGGTTTCGGGAGCGCCCAAGCTGCGGGCGATGGAGATCATCGACGAACTCGAACCTTCCCGGCGCGGCATTTATGCCGGCGCCGTCGGTTACCTCGGCTACAACCGCGACATGGATCTGGCCATCGCGATTCGCACTGCGGTGATCAGGGACGGCATGCTGCATGTGCAGGCCGGTGCGGGCATCGTCGCCGATTCCGATCCCGATGCCGAATGGCTGGAAACGCAGAACAAGGCGAAGGCGCTGCTGCGTGCCGCCGAGATGGCCGAAGGCGGCCTCGACACACGCTTCGAGTGAGAGCAAATATGATGGCCCCCACGCTCACTTCGTTCGCTGTCCCCACAGGGGGCGCCGCCGCCCTCGGGAGCGGCCCAACGGGAGTCGCTCCATGCTATTAATGATCGACAACTACGACAGCTTCACCTACAACCTGGTGCAATACTTCGGCGAACTCGGCGAGGACGTCAGGGTGTCCCGCAATGACGCGATCAGCCTCAAGGAAATCGCGGCCATGGCGCCGGAACGCATCGTCATTTCGCCCGGCCCCTGTTCGCCGGACGAAGCCGGCATTTCAGTGGCGACCATCAAGGAGTTTGCCGGAAAAATCCCAATTCTCGGCGTCTGCCTGGGCCACCAGAGCATCGCCGCGGCCTTCGGCGGCAAGGTGGTGCATGCCCGGCAACTCATGCATGGCAAGACTTCCGCGGTAAAACACAATCAAGCCGGGGTGTTTCGCGGTTTGCCCAATCCGTTGCGGGTGACGCGCTACCATTCGTTGGCGATTCAGCGCGAAAGCCTGCCGGAGTGCCTCGAGATCACCGCCTGGAGCGAGGACGACGAGATCATGGGTGTGCGCCACAAGACCCTGGCGGTCGAGGGCGTGCAGTTCCATCCCGAATCGATACTTTCCGAGCGCGGCCATGACCTGCTCAACAATTTTTTGAAAGACTAAACCATGATTACCCCTCAGCAAGCACTGCAACGCACCATCGAGCACCGCGAAATTTTCCATGACGAAATGCTGCAATTGATGCGGCAAATCATGCTGGGCGAGATCTCGCCGCTGATGGTGGCCGCGATCCTCACCGGCCTGCGCGTGAAAAAGGAAACTATCGGCGAAATCGCCGCCGCGGCGCAGGTCATGCGCGAACTGTCCACCAAGGTCGAAGTGGCCGATAACCGGCATTTCCTCGATATCGTCGGCACGGGCGGCGATGGCGCGCATACCTTCAATATTTCCACGGCGGCAATGTTTGTCGCCGCCGCCGCCGGCGCCAAGGTTGCCAAGCACGGCAACCGTGGCGTGTCTTCGAGCTCCGGTGCAGCCGATGTGCTCGAAGCGCTGGGCGCGAAAATCCAGCTCACGCCGCAGCAGGTGGGCGAATGCATCGCCGCCACCGGCATCGGTTTCATGTTCGCGCCGAACCACCATTCCGCCATGAAGAATGTCGCGCCGGTGCGGCGCGAGATGGGCGTGCGCACCATCTTCAACATCCTCGGCCCGCTGACCAATCCGGCCGGAGCACCCAACACCCTGATGGGGGTGTTCCATCCCGATCTGGTCGGCATCCAGGTGCGCGTGATGGAGCGTCTCGGCGCCAATCACGTGCTGGTGGTCTACGGCAAGGATGAACTGGATGAAGTTTCGCTCGGCGCGGCGACCATGGTCGGCGAACTCAAGAATGGCCAGATCCGCGAATATGAAATCCATCCGGAAGACTTTGGCTTGCAAATGATCGCGACACGCAACCTGCGCGTTGCGAATGCGGATGAATCCAAGGAAGTGTTGCTCGCCGCGCTGGACAACCAGGTGGGTCCGGCACGCGAAATTGTCACGCTCAACGCCGGTACCGCCTTGTATGCCGCAGATATCGCCGACTCAATCGACGCCGGCATCGTCCTTGCCCGCGAAGCGATCGCCAGTGGTGCGGCGCGTGCCAAGCTCGACGAATTTGTCAGATTTACCCAGAAAGCCGCGGCATGACGCTGTGCCGCGTTAGGCAGCGGCATCGCCGAGAGACGCGCACTTAAAACAAAGGCCATGACTTCCGGAATCGTCCCTGCAACGCCTTCCCCTGACTGGGTGGAACGCAGCCTGGCTGCGGTCTGGCATCCGTGCACCCAGATGAAATGGCATCCTGAATTGCCCTTGGTGTCGATTGCGAGTGCCGCAGGACCCTGGTTGACCGGGCATGATGGCAAGAGGTATTTCGACGCCATCGGGTCATGGTGGGTTTGTCTGCTCGGGCATCGTCATCCGGCAGTGGTGCAGGCCTTGCGCGATCAGCTCGACTGTCTCGATCACGTGATGCTGGCCGGACTGACGCATCAACCCGTGATCGAATTGTCGGAACGCCTGTCGCGCATGACCGGCCACGTCCTGGGTCATGCTTTTTACGGATCGGATGGTGCGTCGGCGATCGAGATCGCCATCAAAATGAGCGCCCACGCCTGGCAGCATCGCGGCTATGCAAAAAAGCAATCCTTCGTCTGCCTGGCCGGCAGCTATCACGGCGAAACTTTGGGCGCACTCGGCGTATGCGATCTGCCAGGATTCCGCCAGCCCTATGAAGGCCTGATCCGGCCAGCCTATGTCGTGCCCAATGCCGATGCGCGCCAGGCCGAGCCGGGCGAAGATGCCCGCGCCGTCGCGCTGCGCCAGGTTCGGCACCTGGCCGCACTGCTGGAAGAGCGTTCAGATGAGATCGCCGCCATCGTCACCGAGCCGCTGGTGCAGGGCGCGGGCGGCATGATTTTTTATGATCCCGAGTATCTGCGCCAGGTACGCGCCTTGTGCGATCGCTACGCGGTGCATTGGATCGCCGATGAAATCGCGGTAGGCTGCGGCCGCACCGGCAGTTTTTTCGCCTGCGAGCAGGCCGGGGTCTGGCCGGATCTGCTGTGCCTGTCGAAAGGCATCACCGGCGGATTCCTGCCGCTCTCGATCGTGCTGTCGCGTGACGAGATCTATCGCCTGTTTCTTCATGACAGCGCCGCCAAGGCCTTCCTCCATTCGCACAGCTATACCGGCAATCCGCTGGCCTGCCGCGCCGCGCTGGCCGTACTCGACGTGCTCGACAATGACGGCGTCCTGAGTCGAAATCGTCTGCGCGCCGCAAGGCTCACTGCGCGTCTGCAGCCGATCGCATCCGATGCGCGAGTCAGGCATTTCCGGCAGATCGGCATGATCTGGGCCTGGGATATCGACATCCCCCCCGCCGATTTTTCGCATCAGGTGTTCCGCACCGGCTTGCGTCATGGACTGCTGCTGCGACCGCTGGGGAGTACGGTCTATCTGATGCCACCGTATCTGCTCAGCGAAGACGAAATCGATGCATTGGGCGACCGTGTGATCGCCACCCTGCAGGAGGTGCTTGCTTGAATTCCTGGCGCGCGCGCTTTGAGACAGATGATGCGGAATGGCGCTCCGCCGGGCTGCTGCGCCGGCGCCGCGTGATGCGTCCCTTGTCGGCCACCCAGGCCGAGGTTGACGGAAAAGTCGTCACGGCTTTTGCCAGCAACGATTATCTGGGCCTGTCGCGGCATCCCTTGCTGATCGAGGCGATTGCCGAAGGCGCGCGACTGCACGGGGCCGGCGCGGGTGCGTCGCATCTGGTGAGCGGCCACCATGTGGTGCACGAAACCCTCGAGCAGGAACTTGCCCGCTTTGTCGGCAAGCCTGCGGCACTCAGCTGCATGAACGGCTATGTGGCCAACCTGGCCTTGCTGACGACCCTGGTGGGCGAAGGCGACGCGATTTTTTCCGACCAGCTCAACCATGCTTCGATTATCGATGGCGCCCGTTTGTCGCAGGCTACGGTCGAAGTCTATCCCCATGCCGACAGCATTGCCCTGGAACAACTGCTCAGGGCGAGCCGTGCGCGCCAGAAACTGGTGGTCACCGACGCGGTGTTCAGCATGGATGGCGATGTCGCTCCACTGAAGGAATTGCTCGCGCTGTGCGAGCGCTATGATGCCCTGCTGGTGGTCGATGATGCCCACGGTTTCGGCGTGCGCGGTCCGCAGGGACGCGGCAGCCTGCATGCACTGGGCTTGCAATCCGAGTGCCTGGTGTATATGGGCACTCTGGGCAAAGCCGCAGGATTGTCGGGTGCCTTCATCGCCGCCGAGCAACTGATCGTCGATCGCCTGATCCAGCGCGCGCGTTCTTACGTTTTTTCCACCGCGGGTTCGCCGGCGCTGGCTCATGCCACCCTGACGGCCCTCGATTTGATCCGCGCTGCCGATGAGGCGCGCGAGCGCCTTGCCGCCTATCGGGCCCGCCTGCAGAGTGCGGCTTCGTCCTGGCTGCCTTATCTTCTGCTTGCCTCGACCACGCCGATTCAACCGCTGGTCATCGGCGACAATGAAACTGTCATGGCGATTACGGAAGACTTATTACGCGAAGGCTTGTGGGTCCCGGCGATGCGCCCGCCGACGGTGGCGCCGGGCAGCGCACGCCTGCGCATCGCACTCTCGGCTGCGCATTCGACCGGAGACATCGAACGTCTTTGTGCCGCTTTGTCCCTGGTCGCAGCGCGCCGGCCATGAGGCTTTTCATCACCGGCACGGACACCGGCATCGGCAAGACGGTCAGCACCTGCCTGCTGTTGCGTGCGCTGAATGCCAAAGGAATTGCGGCGCTGGGCATGAAGCCAATCGCCGCGGGCATCAATGCTTATGGCAGTTGGGACGACGTCGAACTGATTCGGGCGGCCAGCGACATACAGGTATCGCTCGAGGATATGGCGCCGTATCGCCTGCAGGTGGCGGCATCGCCGCACTTTGCCGCAGAGGCAGAAAAGGTGACGATCCGCCAGGAAATCATTTTGCGGGCCCTGACTCGTCTCGAGCAGCGCGCGCAAATTGTCGTGATCGAAGGCGTCGGCGGATTCCGCGTGCCGCTTTCCGCCGACTTCGACAGCGCCGATCTGGCGCAGGCCATTGCCGCCCCGCTGTTGCTGGTCGTACCGATGCGACTGGGGTGCATCAACCACGCCTTGCTCAGTGCCGAGGCCATCTCCAATCGTGGGCTTGCCCTGATCGGCTGGATCGCCAATGCCGGAAGCGATCCCGAATATGAGCGCGTCGCTGCGACCATCGAGACGCTCAGCGAACGCATGACTGCACCCTGTGTGGGGGTTTTGCCGCAAGGCGCGTTTGAGCAAGGCAACGCGGATTGCCTTAAAATCGAGCAAATACTGGCATCCACTGCCAGGCATTCCAAACCAGGAGAATCCTTTGAATGACATGAGCCGTGTGCCGGCCCCTTCGCATTTCCCGCATTCCGCGACCGATACGCAGGATTGGAGCGTTGAAGCTGTCGTGGCGTTGTACGAACTGCCGTTTAACGATCTGCTGTTGCGTGCCCAGCAAATTCATCGCGAGAACTTTCCCGATGCGGATGTCGAACTGGCAACCCTGCTTTCGATCAAGACCGGCGGTTGCCCGGAGGACTGCGCCTACTGTCCCCAGGCGGCGCGCTACCACACGGGAGTCGTCGCCGGGAAACTGATACCGTTGGAGGAGGTGGTCGCTGCCGCCAAGGCAGCCAAGCAGAACGGCGCGACGCGTTTTTGCATGGGCGCAGCCTGGCGCGAGCCGAAAGAGCGCGAAGTCGAAAAGGTCGAGACGATGATCAGTGCGGTCAAATCGCTGGGGCTGGAAACCTGCGCGACGCTGGGCATGCTCAAGGAGGAACAGGCGCAGCGGCTCAAGCAGGCCGGCCTCGACTATTACAACCACAATCTTGACAGCTCGCCGGATTTCTACCCTGAGATCATCACCACGCGCGATTATCAGGACCGCCTCGATACCATCAAGAATGTGCGCCAGGCCGGGCTCAAGGTATGTTGCGGCGGCATCGTCGGCATGGGCGAATCGCGCCTGCAGCGTGCCGGACTCATCGCGCAACTGGCCAGCCTCGATCCTTATCCCGAGTCGGTCCCGATCAACCATCTGGTGCAGGTTCCGGGTACGCCGCTGGATGGCGCGACACCACTTGATCCTTTGGAGTTCGTGCGAACTATTGCGGTGGCAAGAATCACCATGCCCACCGCACGCGTGCGGCTTTCCGCCGGTCGTCAGGATTTCAGCGAGGCGGTGCAGGCCTTGTGTTTCATGGCCGGGGCGAATTCGATTTTCTACGGTGAGAAATTGCTCACCGCCTGCAATCAGGAAGCCGCCGCGGACCGCGCCTTGCTGGCGAAACTCGGTTTGAAGACTTGTGGTGCTGGGGATGCCACGGGTTGCGGCGACTGCAGTTCAGCGACTCACGCTTGACCCAGTCCCGCTGACCCCGGCCAGCCGCGATTGTCGCGGAGATATACATTGTCTGACATCCTCAACAAAATCCTCGCCGTGAAGCGCGTCGAGCTGGCGGCTGGGCTGGCAAGCAAGCCGCTCGCGCAAGTTCGCTCTGAAGCATTGGCACTGGCGCCGCCGCGCGATTTTGTCGCTGCGATCCGCGCCAAGATAGCTGCCGGGCAATCCGCCGTGATCGCCGAAATCAAGCGCGCGAGTCCCTCAAAAGGGGTGCTGCGCGAGGATTTTCAACCTGGCGCAATCGCCGCCGACTATGCCGAACACGGCGCTGCCTGTCTCTCGGTGCTCACCGATCGCGAGTTTTTTCAGGGATCGGCGGCCTACCTGCAGCAGGCACGCAGCGCTTGCATACTGCCGGTGCTGCGCAAGGATTTTCTGATCGACAGCTATCAGATCTATGAATCGCGCATCCTCGGCGCCGATGCCATCCTGCTCATCGCCGCCGCCCTGGAGTTTTCCCGGCTGCGAGACATGGCCGACCTCGCGGCGAGCCTGGGCCTGGGCGTCCTGGTCGAAGTGCATGATGCCGCCGAACTCGATCTGGCGCTGCAACTCGAAACGCCGCTGCTCGGCATCAACAATCGCAATCTGCGTACTTTCGCGGTCGACCTTGCCACGACGCTGGACCAGCTCGGGCGGATTCCTCAAGGAAAAATCGTCGTGACCGAATCCGGCATCCAGTCGCCAGCCGATGTGGCGCTCATGCGCAGCCACGGCGTCCAGACCTTTCTGGTCGGCGAGGCGTTCATGCGGGCAGCCTCACCCGGCATGGCCCTGGCACACATGTTTCGTTGAAACCTAAAGTGGTTTGCCTGCTTTATCAGCAGGTTGTTGCACAAATACCACACAATTCACCAAACCCTCATCAAATTAGGTCCTTTTGCTTGCCCGTGCCCATCCGGGAAGGCAGAATCGCGCCAGCTTCTCGGACACGGGGAGTGAGAATTGCAGCCACAGTGGCCAACCACGTGGAGTCATTGGGGCAGCTCTCTTCAACTACATGGAGAAATACATGCAAAAGAAACTTATCGCAGTGGCAGTGGCCGGCATCGTTTCCGGCACCGCTTTCGCCCAGTCCAACGTGACCGTGTATGGTCGTCTGGACTACGGTTACGATGCCCGCAAAGGCGCTGACGGCAAGTTGGCCGCCACCCAGGACAAGACCAAGGGCGAAGTGCGCGACGGTATCCGTGGCGGTAGCCGCATCGGCTTCAAAGGGTCGGAAGATTTGGGCAATGGCACCAAGGCCATTTTTGAATTGGAGTACGGGGTAGCCACTGACCAGCCGGCAAATATCAATACCGCAACACCCAATGTTCCCGGGACGTCGGCCTTCTGGGTCAACCGCCATTCCTATATCGGCTTGACCGGCAACTGGGGTACTTTCGTTGGCGGCCGTCTTGATGGCATCCGTTACAACCTGATGCTGGCTGCCGAGCAGCTCGGCGGCGGTGTGGGCAACTTCACCAGCATGACCGGCCAGTATGACCGCGTCGACAACGCCTTTGCCTACATCTCGCCGAATTTCAATGGCTTCACCTTCACTTACGCTCATTCCTTCAACACGAGCGGGACGGAAGGCAGTGTGCTGGCCAAGAACAACATGGGTGGCGGCAACAAGGGCGACGATGTCCTGAATTCCTTCATGCTGAAGTATGCAAATGGTCCGGTGGTTTTGTGGGCTGACTATGAGACCACGACGCAGAAGGGTTTCAAGAATGGCGATCTGAAGACCTATGTCCTGGCTGGTACGTACGATTTCGGCATGGTCAAGATCGGCGGCCTGTATGACTCGCTCAAGATCGATGCTTGCGGCAACTTGGTCAATGTCAGCGCGACCTGTAATCTGGCTGGCACGGCTTATGATCGCCGCAACTGGGCCATCTCCGCAGTCGTTCCTTATGGCAAGTGGGCATTCAAGGCGCTCTACGGCCAAGTTAACAATAAGATTGGCGTCGACACCGATGCCAAGAAGTACGGTTTTGCGATCGATTATGACCTCTCCAAGCGCACCAAGCTTTACGCTGACTGGGGCAAAGTCGACAACGACAAGAACGCTGCTTTCGGTATCCAGGCTTCGCCGAACTCCAACGCCTACTATGGCAACAAGGGTATCGACTTCGGTATCGCTCACAACTTCTAATCTGGCCTAACAACAGATTCAAGTTGATCGCGGGGGCTTCGGCCCCCGTTTCTTTTTGAGTGTCAGCGTGCGTTAAGAAACGCGTCACCGAAGAACCTGGTTTGCAAAGTATCAGGATGTGTTGCTCAATATACGCAGGTATCGCAAGGCGTGGCTGCAGCCAGCCGACTAAAAGTAAATTGGCGCAGTTTCCTGTATTCCGGAGAGTTGTATATTTCGAGCACGGATTGGCGGCTAACGTCGCCGATCACATGTCGCCCTTCTCCGTCCATGCAACATAGCGCGACCTTGCCGCTCGCCATGATCGAAATTTCGTACCAACGGGAGCATCCGGTAGGCAGCACGCGCTTCTTCGTGCCAATATCAACTTGTCCTGCCCAATCGCTTCGGCCAACCATAAAGCATTGAAATCGAGGATAACGCTTCGCCACGAATTCCATGAAGTGGGCATCGCCAGATGTGCCGTTCATCACTCTTGAAAGGACCACTGCGTGGGGATAGCCTGCAGCAACCCGCCGGTGAAGATGGTCGAGTCTAGACAAGGTCTTCTCGAACGGAAGCTGCATCAGCGTTTCGTATTCCGTCTTTTCGGCGGCGTTAAGCGAAACCCAGACATGAAGCAAGTTGCGGATGCCGGCGATTTTCTCGACGACATTCTCGGTGAGCGGTGACCCATTGGTGAACAGTCGCAAGTTGGCATTCGGCAATTGCGTGTTCAATCGTTCACAAACCGAGAAGATTCGCTTGTCCAGGAGTGGATCGTTTACTTTGAAAGGCGATACAAGGAACTGGTGGGTCTTGGGAATTGCCTTCAGATCATTGATGATCTTGTCAATGAGTTCATCCGGCATTCTGTCACCTTGGCGCGCCATTGTAGGGTAGGGGCAGAAGCTACACTTGGCGTTGCAGATCGCGTGAGTTTCAATATGGACCTCGATAGGGTATTCGATATGCGAGGATTGCCGAAGCTTCATCAAGTCGACTTGAAGAAACATATCGCTAGGCAGGAGGCTGCCTTTGGGGTGGTTGCCGAATTCACACAAGACACCCAGCCAAATGGCGGCGTCACTGTCATTTAGCATCGCGGCGCGGAGCAGGTAGCGATCGCCGGCACCACCATTGAAGAGGTTGGCAATGCCCAAGTAACGCAAGGCCGCCGCGTTCAGGGAGTCTTTCTTTACTGCCTTTTCGGCGAGTTTAGCCAAGCCGGAAAAATCGCCGATCTGGCAAAGCTGCTGCATGGATTGAAACTCTTGGGATTCGTTATCCAAAATTTTGTCTCCGGATTTTCATTCAAGCTAACACGGGCCGATCGCTCCAGATTCTCTCGTAGAGAGCCTCAAGATTGCGGGTAAACCGAACGGTATCGAAGAGCGGTGATTGCAGACGCTGATCAACGAGCTTCTGCTTCAGCGCGGCAAGACGCTGCCTGTCCAGGGCAAGTTCCAGCGCGAGACGCGAATAGTCCTCCCAGTTGTTCGTAATCATTTCAGGCAACCCGGCGGCCGAAACCAGGCTTGCGCCGACGCGACTGGCGAAGGTGTTGCCGGTGCGCGTGACCATGGGTACCCCGACCCAGAGTGCATCACTGCCGGTCGTGTGAGAACCGTAAGGAAGCGTGTCCAGGGCCAGGTCGGCGAGCTGCAGCCTGCCTAGATGCCCCGCGAGCGGGAGTCGTGGCGCAAAAATCAGTCGGTCTGTCGCAACGCCGCGGCGGCCAAACTCACGTTGCAGATTCTCTTCGGCAACCTTCCCCGCAGCGAGCAGCCAAAGCACACTGCCAGGAACCTGCAGCAAGAGCTTGGCCCAGACATCAACCGTCTCCGGATTGAACTTGTTGGTCTGGTTGAAACTGCAGAATACGAATGCCTCATTCGGCAAGCCGGCTTCGTCCCGGCTCGGGCACGGACCGACAGCGCGTGTGCGGTCGTTGGGCTGGTAACAGTGCGGCATTTGCGCAATGGCTTCGGTGAACTGGTCAGCCGTTTCGTGGGGCGTGACCACCGGGTCGCCGATGATGTAATCGGCCAGCCGCCGGTGTCCTAATGTTCCCGGGTAGCCGAGCCAACTGGCGATGATGGGGGCTGGACGCCGTGCCGTGATGCCGAGGCGGGCGTTCTGGGTATAGCCCTTGAGGTCGACCAGAATGTCGACGCCATCGGCGAGAATCAGCGCGGCGGCGGCGGCATCGCTGAGGTTGCGGATGTCGCGGAACAGATCGGCATCGGCTTCGGCCTGACGCCGATAAGCGTCATCCGTCGCCGGACCATAAGAGTAGAGCTGAATCGCAAAGCGGCTGCGGTCATGGGCGGCGAGCACGCCCGCCATCAGGTGCATCGTCGCGTGGTCGAAGAAGTCAGCGGACAGGTAGCCGATGCGCAGCCGATCCCGCTGCGGTCGCGCTGCAGGATCTGCCATGGGCGTTTGCTCGAGCAGTCCGACGCCGAAATGATTGACGGCGGCGAGTTCGCCCAGGCGTTTTTGCAGCTCGGGCGCATCGGTCATGGCGAGGGCGAGGAAACCGAAGGGATCAATGTAGGTATCTGAGGCCTTCAATTTGAGCCGCAAGGCGGCTTCATCTTTCCCGCGCAGTTTCCAGTCGCAAATTTGCGAGGCGCAATAGAACGCCTTGCCCAGTGCGTAGCCCCGATCGTCGCGGATCGCGCGGAAGCAGGGCTGGGCTTCGTCATAGCGCCGCTGGGTTTGCAGCAGATTACCGAGGTTGTTGCGGGCATCGGTGTAGGCCGGCTCGATCCGGAGCGCTTCGCGGTAGCAGGCTTCTGCTTCGCTGCCGCGCTGCTGGCCGGTCAGCGCATTGCCGAGATTGCACCAGGCGCTTGGCATCGAAGGCGCGAGTCGTAGTGCTTCGCGGCTGGCGGCTTCGCCTTCCGGATACTGGTTGAACGCGTTGCAGCCGCCAGCCAGATTGACATGTGCTTCCGGCAGATGCGGCGCCAGTTCGACCGCACGGCGGAATGCCGCCAAGGCTTCAGTGGCTTGTCCGCGGATCTGCAGAATCCGGCCGAGGTTGGCGTGCGCCATGGCGATGCCGGAATCGACCGCGAGTGCCTGGCGCAGGCAGCTTTCTGCGTCATCTATGGCACCCAGTTCGAGAAGTTGCAGGCCGATATCGTTCTGCGCGATGCTCGATGTAGTTGTCAATGAGGCTGCCTGGCGCAGGGCATTCAGGGCTTCTGCACTGCGGTCCAGGCCGCGCAGGGCGATGCCGAGATTGAAGAAAGCTTCGGGCTGGTTGGCGAATTGACGCAGGATGCGACGACAATATTTCTCCGCGGCCAAGTGATTCCCCTGACTGTTGGCCAGGCTGGCCGCGCTGACGAGTGCCCCAAGCCGGTTCGGGTCGAGTTCCAGGCAGCGTTCAAAGCTGCGCGAGGCTTCCTTGCTTCGACCAGCCTGCATCTGGGCCAGGGCCAGATGCTCGAGCACCTCCGCGTCGGCGCGCAGCAATTTTGCCGCGCGCGACAAGGGCGCAACCGCTTCGTTTGCCCGTCCCAGGTTCAATAAACCAAGGCCCAGCAGATGCCACACCGGTGCCGAATTCTGCCAGCGCGTTGAACATTGTTCCGCTGCGCTGACCAGGCGTTCCAGTTGTCCGGATCTCAGTAAATTGACGAGCTCTGCAATGGGCGGTTGATTCGAGTTGGAATGGGGCAACATGTGCGGCTGTGGGATGGTTGGCGGCGAGTGTTTTTCGGGCCTCATTCTACAGCCGAAGCACAGTGGTTTCTCGTCATCCCGAGTCCCTGGAAGCGAATCGCAGCGGCGTGAATGGGTGTAAGATACGCGCACACTCATTGGGGTGCTTCGATAAGCAACTAAATTTACTTTGGGGAGAGGAATGCTCATGCGTACAAAAATGCGCGTCAAGAAAGTGGTGCTGGCAACGCTACCGGCAATTGTTGGCGGACTTTATGCCAGCGTGGCGGGAGCTGCCGGATTCCAGTTGCTGGAGCAAAATGCCAGCGGCATGGGAACAGCGTATGCCGGTTCGGCTGCAGTGGCGGACAATGCGAGCACGGTGTTCTTCAATCCCGCCGGCATGGCTTATTTGCCCAAGGGGAAAAATATCGCCTTCGGCGTGGATGCGATCAATCCGTCATCAAAATTTTCCAACAACGGTTCCGTTGCGCCGCTCCTGCAGACTTTGAACAATAACAACGGTGGCGATGCCGGCGACCTGGCCTTCGTTCCGCACGGCTACTTCACTATGCCGATCAATGAGCAGATCACTTTTGGCGTCGGCGTCGGCGCGCCTTTCGGACTCAAGACGGAATACGACAGCGGCTGGGATGGACGGTTCCAGGCGATCAAGTCGGACGTCAAGCTTATCAATCTCAACCCTTCCCTGTCGTATAAGGTGAATAACTCGGTCTCGCTGGGCTTTGGCTTGAACTATCAGCATCTCAAGGGCGAATTTACCAGTGCCGTGAATTATGCCGGCGCAGTGTTTGCAGCGGCTTACGCACGGGCTTTGGGGGCTGGCGCATCGCCCGCCCAGGCCCAGGCAGCGGCTGCAGCAGCGGGACGCCCGGCAGGTGAAGGGATCGGCATCATCACCGGTAGCGATAACGCCTGGGGCTACAACCTGGGCATCATGGTCGATGTCACCCCGGATACACGGCTGGGCTTGTCCTACCGCTCGAAGATCAAGTACCACCTAACCGGCAACGCCGACTTCAGCAAAACCGGGATTCCGGCGATTGACGCAGTGCTCGGTTCGGCTGCTAGCCCTGTGCGTGGCGGCGCCATCTATTCCGACATCAAGATTCCCGACACCTTCATCATCAGCGGCCTGCATCATGTGAACGACAAGTGGGACATCATGGGCGACCTGTCCTGGACCGGCTGGTCGAAGATTCCAGTGCTGACCTTCAACTATGCGAGCGGCCCCTCGACCTTGAGTTCAACCCAGGAAAGCTGGAAAGATACGTGGCGCGCAGCCATCGGCGCCAGCTACAAATACAACGCGCAGTGGAAGGCCAAGGTGGGTGTGGCCTACGACGAGACTCCGGTTCCCGATGTCACGCGCACGCCGCGGCTGCCGGACAGCGACCGGACCTGGCTTTCCATCGGCGGTCAGTACAAGCCAACCAAGGACAGCGCCATCGATTTCGGCTATACCCACATCTTCATCAAGGATGGCAGCATCAACAATAACGGCGGTTCCGCTACTGCCCAGGCTTCATACGGGCTGTTGAAAGGCAAGTACAACAATGAGGTGGATCTGCTGGGCATCCAGTATTCGCTGACCTTCTAGTACCCCAGAATCGGGCACGAGTGCCCGCCATTGGTTTCTGGGTAAGAGGCCTGCCAGGAGTAAATCCGGCAGGCCTCTGTTTTATTGTGGCGCCAGCCGCAGGCAGACACTGCCAAGCCGATTGTTGACCAGCTGCAACTCATAGCCGGCTGCTTCCGCCTGGCGGGCGGCTTGAAACAGACCAATGCCATAGCCGCTTTCGGAGCGTACCGGTTCCCTGAACAAATCTTTCGACAGTGGATCCGGAATCGGTTCGCCATCGTCGCAAACTGTAAGGATTGCCTTGCCGTTCTGTCCAGCCGCAAGCTCAAGCCGCGCTTCAATTCGCAGCAATGGCTTGTCGCCGCGCTTGTCGAGCGCATTTTGCAGCAGGTTCTCGATCACATGAGTAAACAGGTCGGCCGGCAAGTCGACGCCTTGCAAGTCACCCGACGACTCGAAGTAGATTCCCTGATCGGCATAGCGCTGGCGCTTCTGATCCCACCAAGCCTGGGCCGACTCGAAAGTGCCCTGGTCGTTTCCCGGTTTGTGGAGCTTGGCCAAAGCCTGTTGCAGGCGTTGCGAGATGACCGGCAATTGCCGGCGCAGCAAGGCCTGGAATTGGGAAGAAAGCTGCTGGTCATCTTTCTCCTGCTCGACCGCAAAGCAGAGCATGTTGAGCGACTGCAGCAAATTCTTGATATCGTGAGTCAGTCGCGCCCCCGTCTCGTGGATCGCCTGGAGATAGGCCATTTGACTGAGTTGCCGGGCACTCAGTTTGGCGGCGTAGAACTCGCCGATGATCTGAACCACCAGGGTGAAATGCCACAACATGGATGGACTCAGGACATGACGGGTAAATAACGTAATGCGCAGCGCGCCGTGGCGAAACTCATTCGATTCGCCTTGCTTCTCGCCAAACTTTCCTTGTTTTTGATGAACCTGCCATTCTCCGCCGACAACCCAGGGCAGGCGGTTGACCAGATCGCCACAGATGCTGGCCAGGAACTCCTCCGGGTGGTTTTCCTTCTGGGCATGTTCCGCCAGCGAATGCATCCAGCGTTCGAACGGCAGGCCGATGGACAGCAAATAGCGCGAGAACATCGCGCTCAGCCCGGAAAAGCCGGCCAGGGGGTTCCATGTCCAGCTGAACAAGAACAGCAGCAAGGCACTGCTGGCCAACGCGCCCAGCAAGGACTCGATATATCCCAGTTGCAGCACCAGCATCAGGGCCATGCTGCCCAGCACGAGCACCGCCAGCACCAGGAACACGAACAGGCTGTAGATCAGGTCGATTACCTCGTCGCGCCGTTCCACTTCCGCGGCGACCGGCAGGACTGCCATCAACAAAAGTACCAGCGGCAGGACATAGTGTGCCAGCGCCAGAAACAATTCGTTTTGCGATTGCTGGCGCGGGATCACCTGGGGAATGATGAAAGTCAGCAGCAGCGTCACCAGATACGCCAGCGCCATCAGGTAGAAAATCTTGCTCGCACGGCTGCCGAAAAAGAACACCTTGCCGCCGATGATGCCGGCGATGAACATCACCCAGATGATCAGTATTCCCCAGTTGAGCCAGGTGATGGCCGCGATAACCAGCACGAACACCGATGTGAAATGGATGTAGTTGAGACGCAGTTCGGCTTGTACGAAGGGTTGCCAGAGCAGAAACAGGCCGATATGGGCGACCAGCATGGTGCGCCCCTGGAAATTGTCGATGCCTTGCATGAGCCCGAGATGCAGCAGCAGCAGCAAGCCGAGCAGCAGCCAGCGGCGATGGCGATCGAGCCAGTCGGCCAGATGCGGGGAAGTAGTCATGCCATGACTATAGAGGGTTTGGCGTGCTTGGGAACGAGGATTAAAGGACGATATCCTGACGACTTTTCAACATGTGCGTCAGAATCTCGACAAATATGCCGACAAAACAGGGTCTTTTATGCCATTATTGGCTGTATTCGTGTGGCACGGCTATTGCTTATAGAGTGACGTAGCTGTTCATAATAAAGGAGATTGAAATGCGTGTTCCCAACAAGAAACAGTCCGGCTTCACCCTGATCGAAATCGCCATTGTGCTTGTCATCATCGGCCTGCTGCTGGGCGGCGTGCTGAAGGGGCAGGAATTGATCAATAGCGCCAAGGTTAAGAATTTCGCGACGGACTTCCGGAATCTTCCGCTGTATATCTACGGCTATCAGGACAAATTCAAGGCCATCCCGGGTGATGATGCGCAGGTCACCGCTCACTTGGGTTCAACCCTTTGCCCGACGGCCACAACCTGTACCGATACCCCAACCACTGGCACGCTGGGCAATGGCGTCCTGGAAGGCTGGTGGAATGCGTCGGATACCAAGCAGGAGTCCTACCGCTTCTGGCAGCACGTGCGCCTTGCCGGCCTGGCGGCCGGACCGACGGATATCGGCAATGCCCAATGGCTGCCGCGCAATGCCGAAGGCAATATCCTCGGCGTTTCCGGCGGTGCAACGGCCAATCTGCCCATCTCCACGCTGCGCGGAACCTATGTGGCATGCTCCCAGGGCATCCTCGGAAAATTCGCCAAGCAACTCGACATCACCCTGGATGACGGCAATGCCCAGACCGGCTCGCTGCAGGTCATGGACAACCAGGCAGCGCCGCAGGCAGCTACAGCGGCCGCCATCGCGACATCCAGCGCTTCTCTCGGCGGTGCCAGCGCTGCGATCGACGAAGCAGGATCGTATACAGTCTGCATGGCTTTCTAAGATTTCCGATACTCCAGGTTTTATTCAAAGCCCGCTTTCGAGCGGGCTTTTTTACTGGTCACCCGGGATGAACCGTAGGTGAAAACTGTGCTGATCATCGGCGCCGGTCCGGCCGGATTGACCGCCGCCCTCGAACTGGCGAGGTGTTCGGAGATTCGGCCGATCGTCCTGGAAGCGCTCGACGATGTCGGCGGCATTTCGCGCACGATCGAGTTCAAGGGCAACCGCATGGACCTCGGTGGCCACCGATTTTTTTCCAAATCGGATTGGGTCATGGATTGGTGGCAAACCCTGATGCCGGTCGAGACCGTGGATGGGAACCATCCTTCTTCGGCATTACGCAAAGATCGCCAATTGCTCGTCCGGCCGCGAGTATCGCGGATTTATTTTTTGCGGCGATTTTTCGACTACCCGATCAGCCTGTCAGTCAAGACTCTGGCGAATCTCGGGATCGTGCGTCTTGTCCGAATTGGCGTTTCTTATCTCGGTGCCAGATTGTTTCAGCGCAAACCGGAAAAAAATCTTGAAGATTTTTTTCACAACCGCTTTGGTGGCGAACTCTATCGGACATTCTTCAAGGACTACACGGAAAAGGTGTGGGGTGTTCCGTGCGGAGACATCAGCCCGGCCTGGGGTGCTCAGCGCGTCAAGGGTTTGTCGGTTGGCAAGGCCTTGCTGCATGCGGCAAAGGCATTCCTTGGCTTATTCAAGCCGGATATCCGCCAAAAGGGTACCGAAACCAGCTTGATCGAACGCTTCCTGTATCCCCGGCTGGGACCGGGCCAGATGTGGCGCATCGCCGCAGAAGAGGTCAGGCAACGCGGCGGTGAAATCCATTTCGGCCAGAAACTCATCCGCATCTTGCGCGACGGCGAGCGCATTCTCAGCGTAGAAACAGAATCAGTAGACAAGAGCACACGCATTTGGCAGGGCGATTGGGTGATCTCGAGCATGGCGGTCAAGGACCTCATCGCCGCAATTGAACCACCTGCCCCACAGAATGTCCGGGAGATTGCAGACGGCCTGGCCTACCGCAGCTTCATCACGGTGGGGCTGCTCGTCAGAAAACTCAAACCGCGCCCGGAAAGCGTGCCTCCACTGAATCTGCTGCCGGATACCTGGCTTTATATCCAGGAACCCGGAGTGAAGCTCGGTCGATTGCAAGTATTCAACAACTGGAGTCCTGCGCTGGTCAAAGCGGCCGACACGGTCTGGCTGGGTCTGGAGTATTTCTGCCAGGAAGGCGACGCTCTCTGGGATATGCCGGACAGTCAGTTTGCGAGTTTCGCCGCCGCTGAGCTTGCCGAAATCGACTTGATCGACCCGGCCGACGTGCTCGATGCGCATGTCGTGCATGTTCCCAAGGCCTACCCGGCTTATTTCGGGACTTATGCGCAGTTCGATACAATCCGCGGCTTCACGGACCGCGTGCAAAATCTGTTTCTGGTGGGACGCAATGGCATGCACCGCTACAACAACCAGGACCACTCCATGCTCACGGCGAAACTCGCGGTCGATGCGATACTGGGCGGATCAACCGACAAGTCCGGCATATGGTCGGTGAATCTTGAGGATGATTACCACGAAAGCAAGCGCTGATCGTCTTTTTCGACGCAAACAGTCTGGCTTCTCCGGCCGATGAGTTCATTCCACGCGGAACCGAGCCTGGATAAAAACTGGCGAGCTGCGGCGCTCGGCCTTTATCTGGCGGCCGTCTGGTTGCTCACGCACCGCTATTTCGGCATCCGCTACGACGGCGTGCTGTATGCCGTGCAAGCCGTGGCACGCATGGATCCTGCGGCGTTTCGCAATGACCTGTTTTTTGCTTTCGGCTCGCAGGACGACTACAGTCTTTTCAGTTGGCCGTATGCATGGCTGGCGCATTCGATCGGTTTAGCTACCGCGTCGCTGTTGCTGCTGGTATTCGCCCAACTGGCCTGGGCGACAACAGCGTTTGCCTTCGCACGTCGCTGGCTTTTCGGCAACGCGCTTTGGTTTGGGCTTGCCCTGGTGTATGCGTTGCCATCAGATTATGGCGCCAGAGGCATCTTTCAGTATGCCGAATCCTTTCTCACCGCGCGCAGTTGGGCCGAACCGCTGGTTCTTGCAAGTTTAGCGGCAGCCCTGGCCGATCGGAAACTTTTGGCGACAGGCCTGGCCCTGCTTGCCTTTCTATGCCATCCGATTATTGCCTTGCCCAATCTGCTATTTCTCGGTTTTTATTATTTTCGTCCCGGTGCGCGATGGTTGATCGTCATCGTGCTGGCAGCAACCGCGCTGACTTTCATGATGCCCGCCATGGATGCCGAATGGTATGAAATTGTGCGGCAGCGCTCGCCCTGGGTCCTGCTGAGCGAGTGGAATGCCGGGGAGCTTGGTCAACCCCTGGTATGGCTTAGCATCCTCTGGGTGGGCCTGAGATATGCGCCGTCTGCTGCGCACAGATTGCTCATGGCTTTCATCCTGGCGGGTGCATTCGCCATGCTGCTGGCGGCGCTGGGTTCGCTGTCGCACAATGTCCTGCTGATACAGTCTCAACCATGGCGCAGTGAATGGCTCGTCAAACTCGTTGCTCTGCTTTATCTGCCCGGGATGTTCATGCAGGGCTGGCAGCGCTCGGCTACAGACCGCTGGTTGCTGCTGGGCCTGGCCTGCGCAGTACTGACTTCGCACGCCTTCGGCGGACCGGCGGCGGCAGTGCTGGCTGCGCTCGTCCGGCCGGGAAGACCTGATCATGTCCTGCCGCCTTTGCCGAGATGGTTTCCCATCGCGGGATGGAGTGTCCTGGCGGTGTTGATTGCCGAATCCGTTCTTTCCGCAATTCAACAGACTGAATTCCTCCTTGAGTGGGCAAGTCATTCCTTCGTTGTGCCGACAGCCGCGCCCAATCTGGATTTCGCAGCCATTTTCCAGGGTACGCCGGCAGTGATATTGCCGGCAGGATTGTGGCTGCTGCTCAAGTCAGGCAAGCACTCGGCGCGACTGGGGGCGACAATGGTGGCATTGTCGGCTGTATTCCTGGCTGTCGCTGCATCCGGCTGGTATCGCGAACGTGACGCGTATCAGGCCGTAGTTTTCTCCGGACGACCGCCATCGGTTTTCACCGAACTTGTCCCGAGCGGGGCAACCCTGTATTGGGAGAACAATCTGGAACTGGCCTGGTTTCTCCTGCGGCGGGGCAATTACGCCTCGACGGTGCAGACCGCCGGGCTGGTCTTTTCGCGAGAAACCGCGATTGAATCGAGCCGGCGCTTAATGCGATTGCAGGAGTTCGGTGCGCAGGACGCAAAATTCGTCGGGCGCCAATTGCGGAGAGCTCCCGCGGGGCAGCGGCCGACGCTGGAAAAGTTGATCGAGCTCTGCCGCGACCCGATCCTCAATTTCGTTGTTCTCGATGAAAAATTCGAAAAGCTGGCGATTGCCAGTTGGGCGCATCCCGTCGATGGAAGAATCTGGTATCTGTATGCCTGCTCGGGCACTCAGCAGGGTTCCGGTGCCGAGGTGCTTCCGGTTGGCGGCAAAACTCCGCTGTCGCGAATCGAGTAGCTCCAGGCGTACTGTCTGTCCGCGTAGATGCAGCCTCCAGGAAGAAGACGCTGCGCCAGGGCGGCGTCCTCGGTCATGCCGTGGCTGACGAAGATCCTGGGCTGTTTGCGCAACCAGGGGTCGTTTTGTACCAGATCCATTCCGTAGTAGCCGCCGCGAACAAAGATGATGGCCGGTTTGCCTGCCGGATAGGGCGGCAATTGCGCCAGGTGCTGGCTCATGAATGAGCTGATTTGCCAGGCACGCAAGGCGGTCACCAGGAATAAACTCAAGAGCGCTGCCTGGGCGATTACCGGCGACAATGTCCTGTTGGGATTGTCACGCGTTGAAGCATGGCATAGCCATGCGGCAGCGAGCACCGGCAACAGTCCCCACGCCGAGTGACTGTAGCGGTCACCCCAGCCATGCCCCTGGTTGACGGGCACCAGAAAATAACCCAGCAGCGTAATCAGCAAGGATGCCCCCATAAGCTTCAGGATTCGATCGGGCAACTTCCAGGCGGCGTAAAGCGCCAACACCAGCAGAAACGGCGAGCTCCATAGCCAAAGCTTGACCATTCCGCCAAACCTGTTGATCGCAGTCAGCTCATCGGGAATCCGAAATGGATGAGTCAATCCCGCAATCAGCTGGACTAGCCACGATCTGCCGCCGGGTGCAACGGCAGACTCGGCGACTGTTTGGCCCGTGTCGCGCAAGGCGTCCAGGGACACCAGCCAGCCAACCCCGATCAATAGCACCATGGGCAGGTATCCCAGTGCGAGCAGCAGCGCATTGCGCAGGCCTGCGTCGCGCCGGAAAATCAGCCACGCCAGCCAGGGCAGGGAAAACAGGAGATGGGGGAATGGATTATGCAAAACGAGTGCAAAGGAGCCTGTCACTCCGGCCAGGAATATCCGCACCGGCGATGGAGTCAGCAGCAACCAGACAAAGATCAGGTTGAACAGCAGATGCGCGGGCATCGCATAGAACGCAATGCCATTGAGCGTGAACGCAGGCGACGCGAGCGACAGCAGAATGGTCCAGCCACGGGCTTTCTCGTCGCCAACGACATCGCGCGCGATCTGGCCGGCAAGCAGCAGGGACGCGGCAACGATGAGAGGATTGCAAGCCCAGGGGATGCCCAGCCAGACGAAAGGTGCGAGCAATAGGGAGAAGCCGGGCCAGTAAGCGGATGCGATTTCGCCGGTGGCGCGGCTGACAACGAGGAAATGGCCTTGGAACCCGACCGGAACCGTCCAGTTGACCAGATCGGCAGGAACCCGGCCAAACAGGCTGCCATTGGCAAAGCTGACAGCCTGGAATGAGGCGGCATATTCATCCATCGATAGCGGATGATTCTGGTAGATTTGCAGCGTTCCCAGGCAAAGCAGCAGCCAGACGGCTCCGGCAATCGGCAAGTGGTGGCGGGCGATCGCCAGTGCAAGGCGGTTCGGGTCGAAGTGAACCCCTGCGGGCAATCGCAGCAGCCCGATGATTAGTAGTAGGATGGCCGCTGCCGGCAGGTCATGAGTAAACAGCAGATGATGGAATATTTGATCGCCTGGCCGGGAGTAGCAATAGATGTATGCCATCGCAGCCAGAGTGAGGAGAGCGCTGACGCGCAGCAGGGCATTCCGATCGCCTTCAGAATCAGTCATCGCACCGCCTTGACTGCTGCCTGAGAACCCTGGCTGAAACCATCGAGATATGTTTGCAATAGATCACCCTTTTATTATTGCATTTTGCCGGCCTGAGCCATGCCGCAACCCTGCGACTTTACCTACAGCAATTGAGATTCTTCCGTGCGCGTAGCCGTCTTGATGTCAACCTGCAACGGAGAGCGGTTCATCGCTGAGCAGGTGCGCTCTATCCTGCAGCAACTGCCGTCCGATGGCCTGCTCATGGTCAGGGACGATGGTTCGATAGACGCTACCGTGAAACGCATTGACGAGTTCAGGGATGCGCGGATCACGCTGTGGCAGGGAGAGAATATCGGGTTTGCCAGGAGCTTTCTCACGCTGCTCATGGAAGCTCCGGCAGACGCGGAGATGGTGATGTTCTCGGACCAGGACGATGTCTGGCTGCCGCAAAAGATCGAGCGTGCCTGGCAGCACATGCAGCCGCTGGCCGGCCAGCCTGCGCTGTACTGCAGTGCGCAGATGCTGGTGGATGAAAGCTTGCATCCATTGCAAATCACCCCAGCCTGGCCCCGTGCGCCGTCGTTCATGGGTGCCTTGTCAGAGAACGTGGTGACCGGCTGCACCGCTGCGCTCAATCAACCCGCTGTTGCGCTGCTGAAAGTTGCCGGCGTGCCTGAAGGTGTGTTTTTCCATGACTGGTGGCTGTATCTGGTAGTGAGCGCCTTCGGGGCCGTGGTATACGACAACCAGCCATCGCTGCTTTACCGCCAGCATGGGGCGAACCTGATCGGACATGGGGCTGGAGACTTGGGGCGGCTCATCAGGATTTTGCGTTTCCTCGCAAAATATGATTGGGTTGGCATCATGCTGGGGCAGATTGCGGCATTGAATCGATGCTATGGCGATAGGCTGGATGCAGAGCAACAAAAATTGCTGGGAAGTAATTTCGTCATGGCAAACAAAATCGCCGTTCCCCGTTGGCGCATGCTGTTCGGCAGGGAATCCTGGCGGCAAACAGCGCTTAAGGAAATCCTGTTTCGCCTGCTGTTGCTCTTGTATAAGCTGAATGTATGGCCTCTGCCGGGGCGCCGGCTGTAGTCTATGAAGTTCCATCCTGGCGCATGAACTGGCGCCAGGAATGGGCAATCCTGGCGCGCAGCCACGAAGACCCGATCGAACTGATCATCAGTACGCCGGCAGAAACCATCAATAGTTGAAGACATGCCAAGACGCGCTGTTCCGGCCAGGGCAACCATCGACTAGCCCAAGCCGCAGTGAGGGCGAGCAGGACAATGGGAGCGACATCATGCAACAGCCAATCGATATGCAATCCGGTTGCGTGGCGACGATGTACGACCGGGATCCATAGCGTGAAAAACAGGATGTGCGATCCCAGCCATGTCCAGCCTGCGCCTGCTGCGCCGTATCGGCTGACTGCCCAGATCAGGCAAGGGACCAGCACCAGGGCAAGAAGTATTGTACCCAACAAATGCAGGCGCAGTTGTCCTTTGGCGAACTGCAGATAGTAAGGGAAGGCACTCAAGGCCATCACGCCGTTGCCGAGCGCATACAGGCTCAGGGTGAGGTTTGTATGCGCAGCCAATTGAGCATCACCCGTCCAGATCCAGATCAGGCGTTCTGCTTGGCTCGCCAGAACTCCGCCTGAAGACCAGGCCAGAATTCCTACCCATTGGGTACCCTTGCGATACAACTCAAGCAGGCTGGCTACGTCCCCTAGAGCATGCACGGCGGTTAGCCTTGGTACCAGAGCGGTGACGATGGGTGCCACGAGCAATAACACGCCGCTGCCTGCCAATACTGCCAGGCTGAACCAGCCATATTCCGCAAGGGGCAGCATGCCGGAGACCAGCAGCTTGTCCGTTTGCAAGACCGAGGCCCACATCGCGCCGGTCAGGGCCATTGCAGCCGAGAAGCCCAGAATATTCCGCAGCGGTTTCCAGTTCCAGCGCGCAGCTCCGATTGTTACAGCAGGGAGCAATGCGTAGGTCTTTCGCGTCAGGAATGCGATCTCCAGGGCAGTGACACACAATTGAAAGAGGAAAAATGTCTCGACACTGCTGCTCACCCAAATAAAAAACGGGATGACCATCACGAACCTGATCGTGGCAATAACGGCGCTGAAGACACTGAACCAGACCCAGCGCTCAAATCCTGAAATCACTCCGCGGTAAAACTCGCTGGTCCACTTCAGCGCTATGGTCAGCGCCATCAGCCGGATCGCATTGGCGACTTCATCTCTCGACAAGTGTTCTGCCTTGAGCCAGTGCCCGGCGATGCTGTCGGCTCCCAGGATCAAGCCGAGCCCTACCAGCGAAGCCACGCAGATTGCAACGCCCTCGAGCGACCACAGCAGGCGGCGCAGGCCGAGCGCATCCCCATCGCCGCCGCGAAAACGGATGGTTGCGCGAATCACGCTGGGCATCAAGCCCATGTCGAGATGGAGAAACCACGCTTGCAGCAACGCAAAAAAGCCGACCAGACCATAGGCCTCGGCACCCATGTATTGGATGTAGAAAGGCAGCATGACGACGCCGATGACAGCGGCGTAGATCTGGCTGAGATAATTTGCGAGTATGTTTCGCTTGAGCGACATCGCGCAGGATTTATGCTGCGTTGCCTGCGACGAAGGGATGGCGAATCGCTCGCACCAGGCTTGGCGCGCTCATCGCGGATAACTTCCTGACATACTCACGGCGTCCTTTCTTCCCGCACCATATTCAGCAGAAACACCCCAAAGATGGCGTTGACCCCGAGAAGAAATACCGTAGACGCGACAAAGGCGATATGTACCGTTCCTGCCATATCCCCGTATCCGCGCGCGATCCATTCGAACAGGATCCACGCATCGATGGCGAGACCGGATGCTGCAAGCGCCATTCCGAGCAGCAAGCCACGTTCCAGGGTGAAGACGCTCAGGAGACGGCCAAAGCTGGAGTTGGCGGCAATCGGGTTGCGTCGCGCATCGATCAGGCGCGCAAGCAAGCCGAAACCGATGACGTTTGCGCCGAGCAAGGCGAACATGCTGGCGAGCGCCAGAAAATGGATCCCCAGCTTTACACTGCCAGCGGCCATTGGCCCGCCAGCCAGCAGCGCCATGCCCAGGATGCCGACGATCGACAGCAAGCCGCCCGGCGCGAGATACAACCAGTCGGGGGCGTAAGTCAGCATGAAGCGCAGATGCCGCCAGCCGTCGCGGAACGTGCGCAGATGCGGGGGACGGTGACGCTTGTCGGGATAGAGCCGGGTGGGAATTTCGGCGATGCGCAAGCCGGCTTGCGCGGCGTTGATCACCATTGCCGTGGCGAACTCCATGCCTGGTGTGCGCACGTCCATGCGCAAGAAGGCGTCACGGGTGAAGGCGCGCATGCCGCAGTGAAAATCCGCAATGGGAACGCGATACATCGCGCGCGCCAGCGTGGACAGCAGTGGGTTGCCCACATAGCGGTGGAGTGCCGGCATTGCGCCCGGTTCAATGCCGCCCTTGAACCGGTTGCCGATCACCAGGTCGAAGCCTTCCTCGATTTTCCTGATGTAATCGCCGAGCGATGTCCAGTCGTAGGAATCGTCGGCATCGGCCATGATGACGATGGCGCCACGGGCGGCGGCAATGCCTGCCATCAGAGCCGAGCCGTAGCCCTTGCGTGGTTCATGCACCACGCGAGCGTTGCGCGATTCGGCAATGCTGACCGAAGCATCGCTCGATCCGTTGTCGGCGACCACGATTTCCCCGGCGATGCCCAGGTCCCGGAATGCGCGCTGCGCCTTGTCGATGCATATCCCTAGCGTGTTTGCCTCATTCAGACAGGGCATGACGGCCGTGACGTAGATCTCAGTCATGGGCTTCCCACATCGCTCCGTGTTGATTGTCGCCGTTAGTCAATGGCCAGATCGCTTGTGCTTTGTGGAAGGATTGTAATCAGAAGAGCGCCATCTTGCGTGTGGCATAACCGGCCATGAAGGAAGCGCCCGAGGCGACGAGTTTGGCGAATATCAGGGGGAAGGCCAGCCATTCGACACAGGTTGCAATCACGGAGACATTGACAGCCAGGCCGAGTACTCCGGCGGCAATGAAGACAGCAGTCTCGACGGATTTTTGGTGAATGAGCTTTCTGCGCTGAAACACAAAGCGGACCGACAGCCTGTAATGCACCAGCGATCCGACCAGGAAACCGAGGGTTGCAGCGATTGTGTAGTGCATCATCTGCGCCAACGAAAGCAGCACGCTGACATCGACGCCCAGTGCGACCAGGCTGGCAGCAAAATACCTGCCGAATTCCCCGGGGCATACCAGGCTTGAACCCGGTAGCTTGAAGGCAATCGGCTTTGCTCGGAACATGTGCAAATCGGCGTGGCAACGGGGTTTGTTATAATCGGAGCCATCATAACTGCATAAGTCCTATGAGCCAAACTGGCCGACCCAGCGGCGCGTCGAGGTTGCCGCCGCGTGCCATAGAGATGGCACGACGCGTCTTGCAAATCGAGGCGGAAGCAGTTGCTGCGCTGGGTGTCCGGCTCGGCGCCGAATTCCTGCGCGCTCAACATGCACGATTTGTTCCGTGCCAAGGTTGTCTGATCAGACCCTGATGTTTACCTCCGTCTCCCAGCAAAAAGCCAGCCAGGTCAAGTTGATGGCGTTCGACGTGGATGGCGTGATGACCGATGGCACGCTCTATTACACGGCCCAGGGCGAGGAGTTGAAAGCCTTCAACACTCTCGATGGCCATGGCCTCAAAATGCTGGCCAATGCCGGTGTCGTGCTCGCCATCATCAGCGGGCGAGGTTCGCGCGCCCTCGAATTGCGTGCCAAGAACCTGGGCATTGAAATCCTGCTGCAGGGCGTCGAAGACAAGCATGCCGCCATGCATGAGGTACTCAAGCGTCGGCAACTCGATTTTGCCAGCGCCGGCTACATGGGCGACGATGTGGTCGACCTGCCCGTACTGCGCGCTTGCGGCTTTTCCGCCAGCGTGCCGAACGGCCATGTCTTGGTGCGACGCCATGTCGATTACGTGACGCGCTGCGGCGCAGGGCAGGGGGCAGTGCGCGAAATCTGCGAACTGATTCTCTCAGCGCAGAACAAACTCGACCAGGCATTGGCGCCTTATCTTGTCGTGCCGCCGACATCCGCGAGGACATGAAATTCCATAGCGCCAACCTGCTGCCCCTGATGCTGCTGACCTTGCTGGCAGCGCTGACCTTCTGGCTGGAGCGCGCCACCGAGGTCGACAAAGCGGGGAACAAGGACAAGATCCGCCATGATCCGGATTTCATCGTCACCGCGCTTAGCGTGCGCCACTTCAATCGCGACGGCAGCCTCCAGCATGCGCTGCAGGCAAGGGAAATGATGCATTATCCGGATGATGACAGCACGCATATCGCCGAGCCATCCCTGACCTTTTATGCGCATGCCGAGCCAACCCGGCTCAGTGCGCGGCAAGCCCGGGTCAGCCAGGATGGCAGGTTGATCGAACTCAGCGACAATGTGCGGGTCGTTCGCGAAGCCACGCCGGACCGTCCCGAACTGGTTCTCACAACTGCCGCAATGCAGGTTTATCCGGACGACGAAATTGCCCGCAGCAGCGTGCCGGTGACCATCGTCAATGGCAAGAGCCTGATCCGCGGCATGGGCATGGAAGCGGATCACGGAAAGCACCTATACACACTGACGGGACGGGCACAAGCCACGCTCTATAAAACGCAACCTCAGACGACGCCATGAATCCAATAGCCAGAATGCTCCTTGTTGCCGCCCTGATCGTCCCATCGCTGCCGGCCCAGGCGGAAAAAGCCGATCGCGACAAGCCGGTCAATCTCGATGCCGACCGCATCATCATCGACGATGCCAAAAAAATAAACACCTTCGAGGGCAATGTTCAGATGGTGCAGGGCACCCTGACGATACGCAGCGAAAAGCTGGTCGTCACCCAGGACATCGATGGCTACCAGAGCGGTGTTGCCACCGGCGGTCCAGGCGGGCTGGCGCATTTTCGGCAGAAGCGCGAAGGCAAGGAGGAGTATGTCGAAGGCGAGGCCGAGCGCATCGTGCATGACGGCAAGCTCGACAAGACCGAATTTTTCCTGCGCGCCCGCGTCAAGAGCGGTCAGGATGAGGTGCGCGGTCAATACATTTCATTCGATGGCAAGAACGAGAACTATCTGGTCAGCAGCGGTCCTGCCGGCGCCCCGGTGGCAGCGGCTCCCGGTGCCAACACCCGGGTTCGCGCCGTGATTCAGCCGAAGAAGAAGGTTGATGCGGCTGCCCCGCCGGCCGCCAAGCCGAGCCCTGAGCCGCCGCCGCTCAAGGCCGTACCTGAACTCACCAATCCAAGACAGGAGTGATTCGCATCATGAGTTATGAAAATATCATTACAGAGGTTCGCGGCAAGGTCGGCCTCATCACGCTCAATCGTCCCAAGGCGCTCAACGCACTCAATGACGCGCTGGTCAATGAAGTGGTTGCGGCGCTTGAGGCATTCGAAGCCGACGCGGCGATTGGCGCCATCGTCATCACCGGTTCGGAGAAAGCCTTCGCCGCCGGCGCCGACATCGTCGCCATGCGGGATTGGAATCACATGGATGTGTATAAGAGCAATTTCATCAGCCGCAACTGGGATCGCGTCGCGCGCTGCCGCAAGCCGATCATCGCTGCCGTGGCCGGCTATGCCCTGGGTGGAGGCTGCGAGCTGGCGATGATGTGCGACTTCATCCTGGCAGGCGACAATGCCCAATTCGGACAGCCCGAAGTCAAACTCGGGATCATTCCCGGATCGGGCGGCACGCAGCGCCTGCCGCTTGCCGTCGGTAAAGCCAAAGCGATGGAGCTCAGCCTCACCGGGCGTTTGATGGACGCCGTCGAGGCCGAGCGCGCCGGTCTCGTCGCGCGCATCGTGCCCGTCGGCCAGCTTGTGGAAGAGGCCATTGCCACGGCGCAAACCATTGCCAGCTATTCCTTGCCCGTGGTGATGATGGTCAAGGAGTCGATCAATCGCGCTTTTGAGACCTCGCTGCAGGAAGGCCTGCTGTTCGAGCGCCGTACTTTCCATTCCTGTTTCAGCCTTGCCGACAAGAAGGAAGGCATGAGCGCCTTCCTCGAAAAGCGCAAGCCGAATTTCAGGAACGCCTGAACTCTGGTGTCATCGGATGGTGCCGGGGGTTACTTCCTCAGCGCCAGCGCCACCCCAAAAGCGGCCAGCGCCATGCCCACCAAGGCCGGGGCGTCGAGCTGCTCGCCGAATACCGCCCATGCCAACAAGGCGGTGGTCGGCGGTGTGAGGTAAAACAGCGCCGAAACGCGCGTGGCGGCACCGTGCCGGATCAGCTGATGCAACAGCGAGATGGCGCCGAGCGAGAGCACCAGCACCAGCCACCCCAGCGCGAAAATGAAGTTTCGATTCCAAGTGATCTGCATGGTTTCGTAGATCAGCATGAAGGGCAGGAACACCAGGCCGGCGGCGACAAACTGGATCAGTGACCCGGTCCATAGATCCATCTGGCCGCAAAAGCGCTTCTGATAAATCGTGCCGCAGGTAATGCTGAGCAGGGCCAGCAAAGTTAGCGCCATGCCACCGAAGCTGAGGCCTGCCAGCGCGAGTTTGCCCGAGAGCACCAGTGCCACGCCGACAAAGCCAAGCAGCAGGCCTGTCCATTGTTTCGGACCGACCCGCTCGCCGAGCAATTTCCCGCCCAGCATGGCCGTCAGCAAGGGCTGCATGCCGACAATCAGGGCGACCAAGCCGGCCGGCATGCCGCGATGGATCGCACCAAAGACCCCGCCCAGATAACCGCCATGCAAGAACACGCCGGCGATCGCGATATGCAGCGCCTGGCGCGGACTCTTCGGCCATGGCCGGCGCAATGCCAGGGCCAGGCTGAGTAACAGCGTGCAGACCACAATGAAGCGCATTTCGAGAAAGGTCAGTGGCTCGGCATAGGGCAAACCCAGCTTTGCGCCGATGAAGCCGGTGCTCCAGAGCAGCACGAATATGCCGGGTGCGGCATGCTCGAAAAAACTGAAACCTGCTTTGGACATGGATTCTGGCCCCAATGTGGAAAATCATGCAACGCAATATATTTGCGTTAATTCTATGTCAAAATAAATGAAAAATACAATTTAATGCAATGTATTTTAATGATTTAATCTATTTTAAAGTTAATTGGTGCGATGCACAAAAAAGTCTTGACATCTAAAAAATCACCCCTATAATACGATTCATGTCGCACCGCAGCAATTGAATTCAGCAAGCTGTTGTGCAGATCTGGGATTCTTAATCAACCAATGCATGCAAATCATTTAGGAGAAACCTCATGTTTGCTACCCCCGAACAACTTGCCAACACCAGCAAATCCAATGTCGAAGCCCTCTTGACCCTGGCCAATACTGCCTTTGCCAGCGCCGAACGCCTCGCCGCCCTGAACCTTAATACGGCCCGCAGCCTGCTGGAGGACAGCGTTTCGTCCGCCAAGACACTGCTCGGCGTCAAGGACATCCAGGGTTTCGTTGCCCTGCAGACCACGCTGGCCCAGCCGGCTGTCGAGAAGGCGGTGGCCTACTCGCGCAGCATCTACGAAATCGCCACTCAGACTCAGGAAGAAGTTTCCAAGATCGTCGAATCGCAATTCGCCGAGACCAACCGCAACGTCGCATCGGCTCTGGACAAGGCTGCCAAGAACGCTCCGGCCGGTTCCGATGTGGCCGTCGCTGCCGTCAAGTCGGCGATCGCCGCCGCCAACTCGGCCTACGACAGCATGACCAAGGCCGCCAAGCAGGTCGCCGAGATCACCGAAGCCAATGTCGCCGCCGCCACCAGCGCCACCGTCAAGGCTGTCGGTACCGCCAGTAACGCCGCCAAGGTGCGCAAGGCTGCCTGATTTACTGCTCATTTACCGATTTGTCTCCTCCTCCAGCTATCTAAGGCTGGATTTACCCCGGCCACAGCGCCGGGGTTTTTTTTGACCATGGGAAAGTCAGCGCTGCCACGCTTTCTGCAGACGTTTTACTGATACCGGCGTCGGAGTTCTGAGTTCCTGGGCAAACAGGGCAACCCGCAATTCCTCCAGCAACCAGCGAAACTCTTCGAGGAAATCGTCGCTGATACCGGCTTTTTGCCGTGAAGCGAACTCGCGCTGCCAGGGTTTCGCCAGGGACTGCCATTCGCCCATCAGCCGTGCATCGCGCGCCGGATCGCTGCGCAGCTTGTCCAGCCGCAGCGTCGCCGCCTTGAGGTAGCGCGGGAAATGCTGCAAGCGCTCGAACGGCGTGTCGAGCATGAAGTTTTTTTTCAGCAGGCTCGCGCACTGCGTCGAGATATCCGCAGCAGTGTCGGGAAATGCCTTGGCGATAGCGGCGAGCTTTTTTTGCAAACTGGCGTGATCGCCGACGATGCCGGCCAGCAGGCGCAGGTATTCCTGTGCCACCAGGCTGATGCGCGGGCGTGCGGCCTGCAGGCGGGCGTCGAATTCGGCGGCATTGAGCGGCAAAGGCGCCATCATGCAGCTCCGTTCCAGCGCTGCGGCGATCAATTGCGAACGCAATTCCTGTTCGCTTCCAAGCGCCATGAATTGCAGCGCCATGCTGCGCAATTCGGAGCTTGCCAGGAGGTTTTTGTCGAGGTATTTGAGTTGCTCGCGCAATCCCAGGGAGAACAGGCGGCGCAGGCCGGCGCGATGCTGAGTCTGGGCTTTCTGCGGCGTGTCGAAGATGCGCAGCGCAACGCTGTCGCCTTCATCCACCAGGGCCGGGAAACCGATCACGTTGCGCCCGGCGACGATGATCTCCTGCAGTTCGGGGAGTTCGCCAAAGGACCAGATGGTCAGGCCGGTTAGCGCGCTTTCAGTCTCTGGCGTGGCTGGCGCGGCTGTCGCAAAACTTTGTTCGACGCGGTCCTGGAACTGGTCGCGCAGTTCGGCGAGCGAGCGCGACATGCCCAGCGTGGCGCCGTGTTCGTCGAGCAGGCGGAAATTCATGAACAGATGTGGCCGCAGTTCTCCGGGGCGGAAAGCATCGAGCGGCAATTTCATGGCCAGTTGTTCCTCGACGGCGCGGATCAGAGCAACCAGCAGTGGCTCCATGCAATCGTGCGCCTTGTCGCAGAATGTCGTGGCGAAGGCGTCGAGCGGCTGCAGACGTTGACGGTATTTCTGTGGCAGCGTCTTGAGCAGCGCCACGGTCTTTTCCTTGAGCAGGCCCGGTACCAGCCACTCGCAGCGCTGCGCCGGAATCTGGTTGAGCTGCGGCAGCGGCAATGCCAGGGTGATGCCATCGTCGGCGGCGCCGGGATCATGATGATAAGTCAGACGCAGCGCCTGGCCATGCAGTTCGAAGGCATGCGGAAAGGCATCGGTGGTGATTCCGGCTGCTTCATGGCGCATGAGCTGATCGCGCGCGAGGAACAGCAGCCTGGGTTCCTGGCGTTCGGCCTGCTTGCGCCAGGCTTCGAATGCCGCCAGCGAGGTGATGTCCTCCGGCAGCTTGCTGTCGTAAAAGGCATGGATCAGTTCTTCATCGACCAGTACGTCGGGGCGGCGCGACTTGTGCTCGAGCGTCTCGATTTCCGCGATGAGCTTGCGGTTGTGCTGGAAGAATTGCGCATGCCGTGCAAACTCTTCGGATACTTCGCCATTCACCAGTGCCTCGCGAATCAGCAGTTCGCGCGCCAGAGCGCGATCCGCCGCGGCAGCGCCGGGCTTGCCGAAAGTGACGCGGCGTTTTGCGTAGAGCAGCAGACCGTGCAGCGTGGCGCGCTGCCAGGCGGCGACCTGGCCGGAACGCTTTTCCCAATGCGGTTCATACACATGGCATCTGACCAGATGGGCGCCGACGCGCTCCAGCCACTCCGGCTCGATTTTCGCCACGCAGCGCGCGAACAATCGCGAGGTCTCCACCAGTTCCGCGGCCATGATCCAGCGCCCGGCCTTCTTGATCAGCGTCGAGCCGGGATGGATGTGAAACTTGATGCCGCGCGCGCCGAGGTAGTGTCCTTCATCCTCGCTCTTCAGGCCGATGTGGCCGAGCAGCCCGCTCAACAAGGCTTGGTGGATGGCGTCGAAACCAGCCGGCTCATGGTTTTCATGCCAGCCATGCTCGGTGCATAGAGCATGGAGCTGGCCGTGGATGTCACGCCATTCGCGCAGGCGCAGCCAGGAAATGAAATTTTGCCGGCACCATTGTTTCTGTTTCGACGCAGACTCGTGTTTCCAAATTTGGTCGGCAGCCTGCCAGAGTTTTAGATAGGAGAGGAACTCCGATTTTTCGTCTTTCCATTGCGCATGCGCCTGATCGGCACTGCCAGATCTCTCCTGCGGGCGTTCCCGCGCATCCGGCACCGAGAGCGCAGCGGCAATCACCAGCACCTCGCGCAAGGCGTGCTGGTCGCGTGCGGCGAGGATCATGCGGCCGATCTTTGGGTCGAGCGGCAGTTTGGCGAGTTCCTGGCCGATCCTCGTCAGTTCGCGCGCCTCGTCAACGGCGCCGAGTTCTCCGAGCAATTGATAGCCGTCGGCGATCATTTTCGGCTGCGGCGCCTGCAGGAAGGGGAAGTCCTCGACATCGCCCAGCCGCAACGCCTTCATGCGCAAAATCACGCCGGCCAGAGATGAGCGCAGGATCTCCGGCTCGGTGTAACGCGGACGCTGGGCGAAATCATCTTCGGCGTAGAGGCGGAAACAGATGCCGCTGGCCACCCGTCCGCAGCGGCCGGCGCGCTGACTGGCTGCCGCTTGGGCGATGGGTTCGACCTGCAATTGCTCGACCTTGTTGCGATGAGAATAGCGCTTGATGCGCGCCAGCCCGGTATCGACGACATAGCGGATGCCGGGCACCGTCAGCGAAGTCTCGGCGACATTGGTGGCCAACACGATGCGGCGTCCCTGGTGGGCCTGAAAGACACGGCTCTGCTCCTGTGCCGACTGGCGTGCGAACAGCGGCAGGATTTCCGTACCGGGTCCGCTTTGGCGGCCGAGGGCGTGCTTGCGCAGGGCTTCGGCCGCCTCGCGGATTTCGCGCTCACCCGGCAGGAATACCAGCACGTCGCCGGGTCCGGCCCGGTTCGCATCGTCGACGGCAGCGACGATGGCGTCGTTGAGGTCGCGCTCCTTGTCCGCCGCATCGCTTTGCACCGGCCGCCAGCGCATCTCGATCGGATGCAGGCGCCCTGAGACTTCGATGACAGGGGCCAGGTCGAAATGCTGCGAGAATTTTTCTGCATCCAGCGTAGCCGAGGTAACGATCACCTTGAGATCGGGGCGCCTGGGCAGCAACTGCTTGAGGAAGCCGAGCAGGAAATCGATGTTCAGGCTGCGTTCGTGGGCTTCGTCGATGATGAGGGTGTCGTAGCCGCGCAGCAGTGGATCACCCTGGGTTTCGGCAAGCAGGATACCGTCGGTCATGAGCTTGATATAGGTTTCAGGCGTAACGCGATCGGTGAAGCGGATCTTGAAACCGACCTGGTGTCCCGGTTCGCTCTTGAGTTCCTGGGCGATGCGCGCAGCCGTGGCGCGTGCGGCAATGCGCCGCGGCTGGGTGTGGCCGATCAGGCCGGCGCAGCCGCGCCCCAGTTCCAGGCAGATTTTTGGCAACTGCGTGGTCTTGCCTGAACCGGTTTCGCCGCAGACGATGACGACCTGGTTTTGTTCGATGGCGCGGGCGATTTCCAGGCGCCGAGCACTGATCGGCAGCGCTTCATCATAAGCAATGGCAGGCCGCGCCGCCATGCGGGCCGCAGCATCGAACTTCACTTGTTGAATTGCTGGATGGTGAATATGCCCAGGCCGGTCATCAGCAGGGATCCGAAGAGATGGACGCTCGCCGCCAGGACGGCCCAGGTGTATTGGGCGGTGCGGATCAAGGCGACCACCTCGGCGGAAAAGGTGGAGAAGGTGGTGAGCGCGCCGAGAAAGCCGGTGACAAAGAACAGCCGCAACTCGGGCGACAACTCGACATTGATGTGGAACACCGCGACTGCGGCACCGACCAGATAGCCGCCCGCCAGATTCGCGGTCAGCGTGCCCAGCGGTACCGTTTCAAACAGGGGATTGAGCCACAATCCCAGCCCCCAGCGCAGCCAGGCGCCGAGCACGGCGCCGATGGCGATGGCAAGGGAGGCGGTCCATGTCATGGCCGCGATTTTACGCCGAACCGGTGCTGCCTCGCTGCGGCGCGCTCCCGGAATCTTACGGCGCCTGTACAAGATCGTTCTCGGTACTTCAAGCGCTTGGCGCTGCCACCTCCGGCACCAGCTTCAACCGTTTCGCCCGGCGTACAAAGCCGCGATCATCGAATGTGGCGAACTGGCTGCATGCCGCACTGCATGCCCAGTGCAGCGCATCGGCGAAGTCGAGGCCCTGTCGATGGAGATCGATGGCGTCTTTCACCGCCTCCCAGCGTTCCACTGTTACATGGGGCATGCCGAGCAGATGTTCGACGGTCTGGCAGAAAGTATCCGGCTCTACTTCGTAGAAACCGCGCATGACCCACTCGAATTCGAGGATCACCGTCAGCGGGACGAAGATGGCCTGGGATTCGAGCATCACGCGTTTGGCGCGGGGGCGTTGCTTCTTGGCCTCCGCGTCGTCGCTGTCATCGCAATAAAAGCGGGCAAGGATATTGGTGTCGACGGCAATCATGCTGTCGGGCCTTTTTTGACCTTGAGCAGACTGGCGGGGTCGAACTCTGCCAGGCTACGCGGTTTGCTTCTTGGCTTGAGTTTGACCAGGCCATAACCGGCCGCCGGATCGGATGGCGTCACGCGCCGCCGCACTATCAACCGGATCGTTCCGCCTTCATCGACGAACTCGACCTGGGTGCCGGGCGTGAGACCGTGCCTGGCTCTGATTTCAGCGGGAATGACGACCTGGCCTTTCTCAGTTAGTGTTGCGGCGGGCATGGTGATGCTCCTAGGGGAGGAAACTTTCGCAGCATAGCATATCTTACCTGGTAAGCGACATTCGACGGCAAGTAACCCAGATCGCCGGCAAATGCCTACCCGCGCAGGCTGCTCAACCCGGTAAAATTCATCCTTTGCCTCATCGATCGCATTTGTCATGGCCGAAGCCGAAAAACCAGTCGTTTCCAATTTTGTCCGCAACATCATCGACGCCGACATCGCGGCCGGCAAGCATGTTGCACGCCGCTGGTCGGGCAAGCCCGGTCCCGGTCCGCAGCAGCAGGCAGGCCAGCCCGATCCGGCCAGGATACGCACGCGCTTTCCGCCCGAACCCAACGGCTATCTGCACTTTGGCCATGCCAAGAGCATCTGCCTGAATTTCGGCTTGGCGCGCGACTACGGCGGCGCTTGCCATTTGCGCTTCGACGATACCAACCCGGAGAAGGAAGAGCGCGAGTACGTCGATGCCATTGTCGACGCCGTGCATTGGCTGGGTTTCGACTGGCGCTTCGGCCAGGAGACCAATCTCTACTATGCTTCCGCCTATTTTGATTGGATGTACCAGTTCGCCGAATATCTGATCCAGGCCGGCCATGCCTATGTCGATAGTCAGAGTGCCGAGGAGATGCGTGCCAATCGCGGCACCCTGACCGAGTCAGGCAGGAACAGCCCCTGTCGCAAGCGCAGCGCAGACGAAAACCTCGACCTGTTCCGCCGCATGAAAGCCGGCGAATTCGCCGACGGCGCGCATGTGCTGCGGGCGAAGATCGACATGGCCTCGCCCAACATCAATTTGCGCGATCCGGCCATCTACCGCATCCGTCGTGCCACGCACCACAACACCGGCGACAAGTGGTGCATCTACCCGATGTATACCTACGCCCATCCCATCGAGGATGCGCTGGAGAATATCACGCACTCGATCTGCACCCTGGAGTTCGAGGATCAGCGGCCGTTCTACGACTGGCTCTTGGCGCGCCTGGCCGAGGGCGGCCTGCTGCTGCGCCCCTTGCCGCAGCAAATCGAATTCGCGCGTCTCAATCTTTCCTATGTCGTGCTCTCCAAGCGCAAGCTGATCCAGTTGGTCGAAGAGCGGCATGTCGACGGCTGGGACGATCCGCGCCTGCCGACACTGGTCGGCGCGCGGCGCCGCGGCTTCACGCCGGAAGGCTTTCGCCTGTTCGCCGAGCGCATCGGCGTGTCCAAGGCCGACTCCTGGATCGACATGAGCGTGCTGGAGGACTGTATGCGCGAGCATCTCAACGAGGTCGCCCCGCGCCGCATTGCCGTGCTCGACCCGCTCAAGCTGATCGTCGACAACTATCCCGAGAATCACAGCGAAGAATGCTTTGCGCCGAACCATCCGCAACATTCGGAACTGGGCAACCGCGCCGTACCGTTCTCGCGCGAACTCTGGATCGAGCGCGAGGACTTCATGGAAGTGCCGGCCAAGGGTTATTTCCGGCTGTTTCCCGGCAACAGCGTGCGTTTGCGCTACGGTTTCGTGGTCAAGTGTATTGGTTGCGACAAGGATGCCGAAGGCAGGATCACTGCGGTGCACTGCGAGTATTTCCCCGATTCAAAATCGGGCACGCCCGGCGCTAATAACTACAAAGTCAAAGGCAACCTGCACTGGCTTTCGGCGGCGCATGCCTATGCCGCCGAGGTGCGTCTCTACGACAGGTTGTTCGCTGTCGCCAATCCCGGCGCCGGTGAGCGCGACTTTCTGCTCGACATCAATCCCGGCTCGAAGCGCATCATCAGCGCCTATCTCGAACCGTCGCTGCACCAGGCGCTGCCTGAAGAGCGTTGCCAGTTCGAGCGACACGGCTATTTTGTCGCGGATCGCCACGATTCGCGTCCCGGCGCCCCGGTCTTCAACCGCACGGTGACACTGCGGGATTCCTGGGCAAAGGAGCAATGACTCGATGGCCGGCTTGCTGATGGGCGAGGACAACGCAACAGCTTGTTGCCATCGACGAGCGGCGCAGTGATCGTCGATCCGCGCACTGCCGCCGTATTTTTCTCCGTCACCGCCATGACGCTCCTGGTCCTGGCATTCTTCTCGTTCCGCCGGCGCTTGACGCCAGCCATACACCTCTGGCTGGCGAGCCTCCTGGTCCATGCCGCAGCCTGGGGTCTGGTAGCCTTGCGCGGGGAGGTTCCCAACTGGGCTTCCACGATCCTGGCGTTCAGCCTGTTGAGCCTCCATCACGCCCTGGTGCTCGCTTCCCTGGTCCGGTTCTACCACCTGCCCTTGCGCCACTATTGGCCCTACTGGCCGGTGCCGCTGATGGTGGCGGTTCTGCTCTGGTGCGCCGGCAATCCGGCCGCGTCCCAAATGGGAGGCAGCCTGATCTTCGCCGTACAGATGATCCTGGTCGGCGTGTTGCTATCCACCCGCAGCGATCCCTGGCCGGGACTGCGCGTCGTCATTGGCGGCACCGCCTTGGCCGGCGGCGCTTTGATGCTGCTGCGGGCCGCCTTGCTGTTGACCGATCCTGGGCTGCCGAAGGAGCTGTTGACGCCATCGCCGGAGCAAGGTGGCATTTTCCTGTTCGGCTTCATTTTCCGTCTGGTATTCGCCTTCGGTTTCCTGCTCCTGCTCGAAGCGCAGCGCTACGAGGAGCTGCGCGTCCTGGCGACGCGCGACCCGCTGACCGGGGCACACAATCGTCGCAGCTTCTTCGAGTCGGCGGAGCAGGAAGTGGCGCGTCACCGTCGCAACGGCGAACCGTTGACGCTGATGATCCTCGACCTCGACCTCTTCAAGCAAATCAACGACGACTACGGCCACCTCGCGGGCGATCAAGTGCTGCGCGAGGTCAAGGTGGCAATCGAGCGCCTGCTGCGGCTGCCGGACAGCCTGGCGCGCTATGGCGGGGAAGAATTCTGCATCCTTGCGCCGAACACCGATGCTGCCGGAGGCGCCACCTTGGCGGAACGCGTGCGCAACGGCATTGCCGGGCTGACGTTGACCCTCGACGGCAAGAGCTTGCAACCGGTGACCGCCAGCATCGGCGTCGCGACCCTTGCCGCCGGCGAACCCGTGGCGAACGTTGACGAACTCCTGGCGCGCGCCGACGCGGCGCTCTACCAGGCCAAAAACGCCGGGCGCAACCGGGTGGTTATCGCCGCTCCGGCGATTTGCGCCGCTGCGCCGGAAGGCCTCAGCGCAGCGCTCTCCGCAATGAAATAGTTAGGATTCGGGCTTGTTCTCGTCGTCCTTGGGCGACGGGACGGGTTCCTTGCCGGGGGGCTTCGCTTCCTTCACCACGGGTTCTTTGGGGAAGAGGATTTCGATCTCGTGCAACTCGCTGTTGCCGCCCCAGATCTGCAGCCATGCCTTGTTGCTTTTCGGGTCCTTGATCTTGGACAAATCGGCGATCCAGTATTCGCCCAGATCTTCCAGGTTGACGCCGGGAGTCAGCAGCCGATAACCATTGCCGACCGGTTTCTTGATCATGCACGGGCGCTGCTTCGGCAACGGGCACTCGGCGCCGTGCTTGATGCTGGGTGTCGTCAGATCGCCGTTGAAGGGAGGCGGGACCGCTTTCTTGGCGGCCTGAACGGGGAGCGCCGGCGCGAGCAGGGATGTGGCCAGCAATCCCAGGCGCAGCCAGCAACGCCATGACAGGTTCATTTCAGTAGCGGGCATTGCCGGGCGTTCGCGGGAATGGAATCACGTCGCGCACGTTGTTGAGTCCGGTGATGTAGGAGACCGTGCGCTCGAAGCCGAGACCAAAGCCGGCGTGCGGCACCGTGCCGTAGCGGCGCAAGTCGCGGTACCAGCCGTAATGTTGTGGATCGAGCCCGTTGGCTTTGATGCGGGCGTCGAGCACGTCGAGGCGTTCCTCGCGCTGGCTGCCGCCAATGATTTCGCCGATGCCGGGCGCCAGCACATCCATCGCCGCCACGGTCTTGCCGTCGTCGTTGAGGCGCATGTAGAAGGCCTTGATCTCCTTCGGGTAGTTCATCAGCACCACCGGCTTGCCGACGTGCTTCTCAGCGATGTAGCGCTCGTGCTCGGATTGCAGGTCGATGCCCCATTTGACCGGGTAGTCGAATTTTTCCTTGCAGTTCTCCAGTATCGCGATTGCCTCGGTGTAATCCATGCGGACGAATTCGCTGGCGACGATGCCCTGCAGCTTGGCGATGAGACCTTTTTCGATGCGTTCGTCGAAGAATTCCATGTCGTCGCCGCGCTCGTTGAGCACGGCTTGCAGAACGTACTTGAGCACGGCTTCGGCAAGCGTGGCGTCCTGCGCCAGATCGGCGAAGGCGATCTCCGGTTCGATCATCCAGAACTCGGCGAGATGGCGGCTGGTATTGGAGTTTTCCGCGCGGAAGGTCGGGCCGAAGGTATATACCTTGGACAGGGCCAGGCAGTAGGCTTCAACGTTGAGTTGCCCAGAGACGGTGAGGAAGGTCTCGCGGCCGAAGAAATCCTGGGCATAGTCGATTGTGCCGGCGGGCGTGCGCGGCAGGTTCGTCAGGTCCAGCGTCGATACGCGGAACATCTCTCCCGCGCCTTCGGCATCGGATGAGGTGATGATGGGCGTATTCACCCAGAGAAAATCCCGCTCATGGAAAAAGCGGTGGATCGCCTGGGCGATGGTGTTGCGCACCCGCGTGGCAGCGCCGATGACATTGGTGCGTGGCCGCAGGTGTGCAACTTCACGCAGGAACTCCATGCTGTGCGCCTTGGGCTGGATCGGATAGGCATCCGGATCGTCCACCCAGCCGACCACCTTGATTTCAGCGGCCTGCATCTCGAAGGGCTGGTTCCTTGATTGCGCCGGGACGATGGCGCCAGTGGCTTCAATGGCGCAACCGGCAGTCAGGTGGAGCACCTGATCCGTGTAATTCGCGAGGGTATTGGGTGCGACGATTTGCAGCGGATGGAAGCAGGACCCGTCGGAGAGATTGACAAAGGAGATGCCCGCTTTCGAATCGCGCCGCGTGCGCACCCAGCCTCTGACGGTCACCGGAGCATCCTGGGGTGCGGCACCGCAGAGAACCTGCTTGCAAGTGAGGGGCGTCATGATTGCACACCGCTGAGCGGCTGCTCAACCCAATCGGTGAGCGGCTGCCATTGTTCCCAGTCCTTCTCGGCGCGCGACGGCGACAGGTCGAAAATGGTCAGGCCGTGAGCCGCTGCCTGGACATAGTTTTGCGTGTCGCGCAGGGTGGTCAGCACCGGCAGTCCGAGGGTATCCAGAAAACGCTCCAGTTCGTGCGCCGCGCGCGTGCGCGCATCGACGCGCATGCCCACCACGGCGATGAAGGCGTCATGACGGCGGATGCTCTTTTCTTCGAGCAGGGCATCGAGAAAGGAACGGGTGGCGAGGATGTCGAACAGCGAGGGTTGCAGGGGCACGATCACGCGCTGCACCAGCTTCAGCACATGCGCCAGCTTCTTGCCATGCAGCCCCGCCGGCGTATCGAGCACGACATGAGTGGTGTCCTTGGGCGGGCGCGCCGGTTGGTCGGGGTGCAATTCCCAGCTGGCGATATGCGGCAGGGAGTGCGGCCGCAATTTGAGCCATTCGCGCGCCGACTGCTGGCGATCGATGTCGCCGAGCATGACGCGTTGTCCCTGTTGCGCCAGCCAGCCGGCGAGGTTGGTGGCGAGCGTGCTCTTGCCCGCGCCGCCTTTGGGATTGGCAATCAGGAAAGATTGCATGATCAGGGAATCAGGATAGTCGAACCCGTGGTCTTGCGCACCGCCAGATCGCTTTGCGCCTGGGCGGCATCCTTCAGTGCGTAGGTCTGGTTGACTTCGATTTTGACTTTGCCCGAGGTCACCATGTTGAACAATTCAGTGGCCGTCTGCACCAGATCGCTGCGCGGTCCCACGTAGCCGAACAGGGTCGGCCGGGTGATGAACAGCGAGCCGCGCTTGGAGAGTTCACCCAGATCGAACGGAGGTACTGGTCCCGATGCATTGCCGAAGCTCACCATGAGGCCGAGTGGGCGCAGGCAGTCGAGCGAGGCGGTGAAGGTGTCCTTGCCGATCGAGTCGTACACCACGGGCACGCCGGCGCCGGCGGTGATTTCCTTGACGCGCTGGGTGAAATTTTCGCGCGTATAAATGATGGCGTGATCGCAGCCGTGGGCTTTTGCCAGGGCGGCTTTTTCATCCGAGCTGACCGTGCCGATCACCGTGGCGCCCAGGGCCTTGGCCCATTGGCAGACGATCAGGCCGACGCCGCCCGCCGCAGCGTGAATCAGGATCGGATCGCCGGCCTGGACGCGATAAGTCCGGCGCAGCAGATATTGCGCCGTCATGCCCTGCAGCATCATCGCCGCGCCCTGCTCGAAACTCAGTGCGGCGGGCAGCTTCACCAGGCGGTCGGCCGGGATGTTGCGCTGTTCGGCATAGGCGCCGATCGGCCCGCCGGCATAGGCGACGCGATCGCCGGGCTTGAGATCGGTCACGGCACTGCCGACGGCTTCTACCACGCCGGCGCCTTCCAGTCCGATGCCGGAGGGCAGCGGTACCGGATAAAGGCCGGTGCGATGATAGATATCGATGAAGTTGAGTCCCACCGCATGCTGCTTCACGGTGGCTTCATTCGGCTGCGGTTGCGGCAGCGCAACCTCCTCCCAGCGCAGCACTTCCGGGCCGCCGGTCTGGTGGAAACGGATGGCATGGATCATGGCAGTACCTCGGTGGTAGGCTAGCGGTTATGGCAGCAACTGTGGGTTTGCAAGGAAATTTTAGCACGTGGGCATGCCGGGCAGGCCGTCAACCCGGCTGGCCGCTGCATTTCGAGGCCAGACTGATGAATGAATTGGCAGATTGTGCCATCGAGTTGAAAGTCGGCACTGGCTTGACGCGCGAGTGGCAGATCGCCCTTGGCCTCGGCGTGGTGACGATCAACCTTGCCGCGTACTTGCGCTGGTGGCGCCAGCAACGCAAATCATGATTCGGCGCATCGTGCTGCAATTGATGATCGCAGGACTGCTGCTGGCTGGAGGGATTGCCATGTTTCAGGATCGTTTGCTCTACTTTCCCGAACAAGTTGGATTGCCTGCCCTACAGGCCGAAGCACAACGCGACGGTCTGCGCATCTGGCCGGCCGAGGGAGAATTCCGCGGTCTGGTGCGCGAACCGGAAGGCCCGGCGCGGGCGACGCTGGTGCTGTTCCACGGCAATGCCGGTCACGCCGGCCATCGCACCTACTACGCCGGTCTGGCGCGCTTGGGCGTGCGCGTCATCCTCGCCGAATATCCGGGTTACGGCCCGCGTTCGGGCGCACCGGGCGAGGAGGTGATGGTGGCCGATGCTGCTGAGACGCTCGCGTTGGCACGCCGCGACTTCGCCGTACCCGTGCTGCTGGCCGGCGAATCTCTGGGTGCGGGCGTGGCGGCGGCGGTTTATGCGCGTGCGCCCGAGTCCGTTGCGGCGCTATGGCTGATCACGCCTTGGGACAGGCTCGTCAATGTCGCCCGCCATCATTATCCGTGGCTGCCGGTGGACTGGATGCTACGGGACCGCTACGACAGCCTGACCCATCTGGTCGATGTACAGATCCCGGTCGCCGTCATGGTGGCCGAACGGGACACCATCGTTCCGGCACGTTTCGGTCGCCATCTGTATGAGCAACTGCGCGCTCCCAAACGTCTCTGGCAGGTGTCGGGCGCGGGTCACAACGATTGGCTGGACCATGTCGATGAGCGCTGGTGGGCAGAGGTGGCAGACTATCTGCTGCAATCGCACCGTGCGAAAGGCGATACGGCTTCTGCCAACTGGAAACGGCCTTGATCGAAACGCCAAGCTGTGCAATCGAGATGAAAGTCGGCCTTGATGGGACGTTGGCATTGGTTAAGGTTTGTTCGATGTCTGCCCAACATGCGATGAGAATTGGTGACGCACATTTGAGTCGCGAACAGTTTGAAAAGCTTCTATAACAGTTCCACGGAAACTATTCGAGTCACCCCCCTGAATTCCGGGTCTGGAATATTTCTGGAGAATCAGTATGTGCGGGCGGGGTCTGGACTGTAATGGCGATTGTTTGCGAACTGTCGCTCAGGCCGTCGGCATAAATTTCCAAGTTGGCCCACCGGCACTAAAATACACTCACAGGAAGTGGACGCCTATTCCACTCAGGTCAGGACTAATCATGCTCACAAATGCGGAAGTTCGCAAAGCGCTCAAAGGCTCTATTGCCAAATGGACTGCCATCGCAAATGGCACAGGCAAAGATGATGGTATTTTGAACAACCCGTTGTGCCGTATGTTCTACGGAAGCTATAAAACACGCTGCCACGGCTGTCCAGTCAGGGAGTATACCGGCGCGGCCTACTGCAGTAACACCGCGTATGTGGACTGGTACAACAACGGCTCAGCAGCCAGCCGCGAAATGAAGATGGCCTTCACTGCCGAGGACAAGAAACTCGCCCGGGCCGAGCGAGACTTCCTCATCGGCCTGGACCTGTATTACTTTCAGAAGACCTAATCAGTTTCTTAACATGCAGGCCGGCTGTCGAGAAAGGCTCGCCGGCCGGAACCCTCTCAGCAAATCCTATCCGCGCAAATGATTGGCATCCACCACCGCCAGCGCCGTCATATTCACGAGCCGGCGCACCGTGGCGGTCGAGGTCAGGATGTGCGCCGGCTTTGCAGCGCCGAGCAGGATCGGGCCGACGGTGATGCCGTCCCCGCTGGTGACCTTGAGCAGGTTGAAGGCGATGTTGGCGGCATCGACATTGGGCATGATCAGCAGATTGGCCTCACCCTTGAGGCGGCTGTCGGGATAGAGGCGGCTGCGGATCGCTTCGGAGAGCGCGGTGTCGGCGTGCATTTCGCCGTCGACCTCGAGCGTCGGCGCCCGCTTCTCGATGATCGTCCGCGCCGCACGCATCTTGAGTGCCGAGGCGGATTGGACGCTGCCGAAATTGGAATGCGAGAGCAGGGCCACCTTGGGCGTCAGGCCGAAGCGGCGTACTTCTTCCGCGGCCATCAGGGCAATGTCGGCGATCACCTCGGGACTGGGTTCTTCATTGACATAGGTGTCGCAGATGAACATGGTGTTTCTCGACAGCATCAGCAGGTTCATCGCGGCGAAGCTGGTGGCGTTGTCTTCCAGGCCGATCACGTCGGCGATGTGCTTGAGATGCTGGGCATGGCGTCCGACCGTGCCGCAGAGCATGGCGTCGACGTCTCCGCGCCGCAGCAGCATGGTGCCAAGCAGCGTGGCGTCGCTGCGCAATGCCTGCTCGGCGAGTTCCGGAGTGACGCCGGAGCGTCCCATGAGTTTGTGGTACTTGGCGGCCAGTTCGCGATGACGCGAATCCACGCCGGGAACGATGACCTCGAAATCGCGTCCCGGGACCAGGCGCAAGCCGGCCTGCCGGATCTTGTCTTCGATAACTTCGGGCCGGCCGATCACCGACGGCTCGGCCAGTCCTTCGTCGAGCACGGCCTGGATGGCATGCAGCACGCGCTCGTCCTCGCCCTCGGCATACAGCACCTTGCGCGGCGCCTGCTTGGCCGAGGCGAACACCGGTTTCATGACGAAGCCGGAGTGATAGACGAAGTTATTCAGCTTCTCGCGGTAGGCATCAAGATCGGCGATCGGTCGCGTTGCCACGCCAGAGGCCATGGCAGCCTCGGCGACCTGCGGCGCGACTTTGACGATCAGGCGCGGATCGAACGGTTTTGGGATTAGGTATTCCCGGCCGAACTTGAGGCTCTCGCCGCCGTAGGCTTTGGCCACCACGTCGGAAGTTTCCGCTTGCGCCAGCTCGGCGATGGCGCGCACCGCAGCCAGCTTCATGGCCTCGTTGATGGTGGTGGCGCCGGCATCGAGCGCGCCGCGGAAGATGAAAGGGAAGCACAGCACGTTGTTGACCTGGTTGGGATAGTCGGAGCGTCCCGTCGCCATGATGGCGTCGTTGCGCACCGCCAGCACCTGCTCCGGCAGAATTTCCGGAGTGGGATTGGCGAGCGCCAGGATCAGCGGATTGGGCGCCATCTTCGCCACCATTTCCGGCTTGAGCACGCCGCCGGCCGACAGGCCGAGAAAGACATCGGCGCCGGCGATGACCTCGGCCAGGGTGCGTGCCTCGGTGACTTTGGCGTAACGTGCCTTGACCGGTTCCATTTCCTCTTTGCGGCCGACATAGACCAGGCCATGGATATCCGTGACCCAGACGTTTTCCACTTTCACGCCGAGTGCCACGAGCATTTCCAGACAGGCCAGTGCCGCCGCACCGGCGCCGCTGGTGACGAGTTTGACCGAGCCGATGTTCTTGCCGATGAGCTTGAGACCGTTCAATACCGCCGCACCGACGACGATGGCGGTGCCGTGCTGGTCGTCGTGGAACACCGGGATTTTCATGCGCTCGCGCAGCTTGCGCTCGATGTAGAAACACTCGGGGGCCTTGATGTCTTCCAGGTTGATGCCGCCGAAAGTCGGTTCCAGCGCGGCGATCATGTCGATCAGCTTGTCCGCGTCGGGCTCGTCGAGTTCGATGTCGAAGACATCGATGCCGGCAAATTTCTTGAACAGCACGCCCTTGCCTTCCATCACGGGTTTGGCGGCGAGCGGACCGATGTTGCCGAGGCCCAGCACAGCCGTGCCGTTGGTCACCACGCCGACCAGATTGGCACGGCTGGTGAGCCGGCTGACTTGCGCCGGTTCGGCGACGATGGCTTCGCAGGCGACCGCCACGCCGGGCGAGTAAGCCAGGGCGAGATCGCGCTGGTTGGTGAGTCCCTTGGTGGGAACGACGGAAATTTTTCCCGCGGTCGGGAAGGAGTGATATTCGAGTGCGGCTGCGCTGAGGTCTTTTTCCATGGTGGGTCGGCGATGGCTTGACAATGATCCATGATACTCTGCGCCACCTGCCGCCGTCTGTACGTAGTTTGCGCATTTCCGGGGTAGTTCAGGGTCTGCTGCATTGCAGCAATCGATCTTCAAGTATGGCAAAATATCGATCTCTCCAGCTTGAGGAAATTCCCATGAGCAAACCCGGTTCTGCGCGGGTCAAGCGCGTCGTATTCAATCAGAAGGGCGGCGTTGGCAAGAGCACGATTACCTGCAATCTGGCAGCCATCGCGGCCGCTCAGGGCGCCAAAACCTTGGTAATCGACCTCGATCCACAAGCCAATTCGACGCGCTACCTGATCGGCGCCGCGGCCGACGCGCTCGAACTCAGTGCGACCGATTTCTTCGATCAGATGCTGAGCTTCAAGTTGCGCCCTCGCGCCACCGGGGAATTTATCGTCGCCACGCCTTTCGAGCGGCTGCATCTGCTGCCATCGCATCCTTCGCTGGAGGAATTGCAAGCCAAGCTCGAATCGCGCTACAAGATCTACAAGCTGCGCGAGGCGCTCGATGAACTGGGCGAGTACGACCAGATCTGGATCGACACGCCGCCGGCGCTACACTTCTATACGCGTTCGGCCCTGATTGCGGCGGACCGTTGCCTGATTCCCTTTGATTGCGATGAATTTGCGCGGCGCGCGCTGTATGCCCTGCTCGAAAATGTCAGCGAGATCCAGGCCGATCACAACGCGGATCTGCAGGTCGAGGGCATCGTCATCAACCAGTACCTGCCGCGCGCCAATTTGCCGCAGCAGCTGGTTGAAGAACTGCGCAAGGAGGGTTTGCCGGTGCTCAAGACGCGGCTTTCCTCATCGGTCAAGATCAAGGAATCGCATCAGCAAGCCAAGCCGATGATCCATCTCGACCCGCGCCACAAGCTGGCGCGGGAGTTTTCTGATCTATACCGGGAATTGGCGAAGCCGCAGAAATCTGTGGCAAAGGGCAAGAACCGCAAGTCCGCCTGACCGGAACATCCCGGGAATCGCCGCCTGAGACGGTCTGGCGCGTCGGCATATAATAAGCGCCACTGTCGGGCCGATACCAACTCGCCACACCTTATGCTGAATATTCATCGGACTCTCCTGAATCGCCTGCTGATCAGCTGGATCGGCATTTCCCTGGCGATCGGTGGCGCGGTGTCCTATTTCGGCATTGAAAAAATTGACGACCAGTTGGTGGAATTGGCTACGGCCGAGTCGACCAAACTGACCGATGCGAGCCTGAGCCTGATCAACGGCGACAATGCCGATCAGACCGCGTTGAAGCAGCTTGCCGAAAATTTCGTGCGCGGGCAATTCGTCGTCGTCGAAATCTACAACCGCGAGCGCAAGCGCATCCTGGAGCAGGTCAATGCGCAGCATGAGGCGATCGAGGAGCATCTCAAGCTACACGGCCACACTTTTCCCCTGGGAGACGTGCCGCAATACGAACGATTTATCGTAGACAAGCAAACGGTGTTGCAAGTCATGGTGCCGCTCAAGGATGCCAAAGGGAGCATCGCCGGTTACTTTGAAGGCGTCATCATCATTGATCCGGAGACGCTGAACCGTCTGCGCCAGGAGCTTGCCGTTACCTTGCTGATCGCCCTGTGTACCGTATTGCTGACGACCCTGGTGCTTTATCCGGTCATCATGTCGCTGAATCGCAAGGTGATCAAATTCACGCGCGATCTGCTCAAGGGCAACATCGAACTCATGGAAGTCCTGGGCGGCGCCATCGCCAAGCGCGATTCGGATACCAATATCCACAACTACAGGGTCTCGATCTATGCCGTGCGCCTGGCTGAAGCCGCCCAGGTGGATACGGAAACGATCCGCAACCTGATCGCCGGTGCATTCCTGCATGACGTCGGCAAGATCGGGATCACCGACAACATCCTGCTGAAACCGGGAAAACTCACCGAAGCTGAATTTACGGTGATGAAAACCCACGTCACTTTGGGCGTGGACATCCTGGCCAAATCCAACTGGCTGAAGACGGCGCGCGACGTGGTCGAGTTTCATCACGAAAAATTCAACGGTACGGGCTATATGCGCGGTTTAAAGGGCGAGGAGATTCCCATCAACGCCCGTATCTTCGCCATTGCGGACGTTTTCGACGCGCTGACTTCAAAGCGGCCATACAAGGAAGCAATGCCGTTCGAGGAAGCGCTGGCGATTCTGCGCCGCGACAGCGGCAGCCACTTCGATCCGCGACTGATTTCTTTGTTCGAGGGTATTGCCGCGTCGCTCTACCGGGAAATCAGCGCCACGCAGGACGCCTTGGTCGAGAAGCTGCTGCAGGAACTGATCACGAATTATTTTTTTGCCGGACAAGACACCTGAGATTGCGTCTATGCCGGTGTCAGTTTGGCGACCGACAAGGCCAGCCACTTCATGCCGGCGTGACCGAAATTCACCTGCACCCGTGCGTCCATGCCCGAGCCCTCGGCGTTGACGATGACGCCCACACCGAATTTGGTATGCCGGACATTCTGCCCGACGCGCAAGCCGTTTTCGTTTTCCCGCTGCAAAGAATGCGGCTGGTGCGGCATTGCCGGTGAAGCTGGCGCGGACGCGTAGCGGGCTTTGGGCTGGGCGACAAAGTCATTCCTGGCCTTCGGCGTCAGCCACTTCAACAAGCTCGGCGGAATCTCCTCCAGGAAACGCGAGGCCAGGTTGTAGCGTGTCTGGCCGTGCAGCATGCGGGTTTGGGCGAACGACAGGTACAGCCGCTGCCGCGCACGGGTGACGGCGACATACATCAATCGGCGTTCTTCCTCGAGTCCCTTTTCTTCGAGCTGCGATTGCTCGTGCGGGAACAGGCCTTCCTCGAGGCCGCTGATGAAGACCACGTTGAATTCCAGACCCTTGGCGGAATGCACCGTCATCAGCTGCACCGCGTCATCGCTGTCGCCGGCCTGGTGCTCGCCGGCCTCAAGCGCGGCATGGGCGAGGAAGGCCGCCAGATCGGTTTGCTCTGCCGCATTCGCAGCAGAGTTTTCGTGGCGGTTTTCTTCCATGATGAAGTTGGCCGCGGCACTGATCAGTTCGTCGAGATTGGCGAGGCGATCCTGGCCTTCTTTTTCGTTGCGATAGTGCTCCCTGAGACCGGACAAATCCAGGACATGGTCGACCACTTCGGGCAGGGGCAAGTCGCTGCTGCCCTCGCGCATTTTGACGATGAGCTGGGCGAAGCTCGCCAGAGAAGCTTGCGCCTTGCCGGTGAGTTGCCCGATTGCCGCATGCAGGCTGCATTGCTGCGCCTTGGCCAGGTCGGCGAGCTGCTCCAGCGAACGTGCGCCGATGCCGCGCGTGGGGAAATTCACCACGCGCGCGAAGGCCGTGTCGTCGTCGGGATTGGCGATCAGGCGCAGGTAGGCCAGCGCGTGCTTGATCTCCTGCCGCTCGAAAAAGCGCAAACCGCCATACACGCGATAAGGCAGTCCGGCGTTGAACAGGGCATGCTCCAGCACGCGCGATTGCGCGTTGGAACGATACAGCAGGGCGCATTCGGATCTGGCATGGCCATCGCGCGACAGCGCCTTGATTTCCTCGACGATCCAGCGTGCCTCGTCGATGTCGCTCAAGGCCTCGGAGACGCGGATCGGTTCGCCGCTGCCGGCATCGGTCCACAGGTTTTTGCCGAGCCGTGACTGATTGTTCTTGATGATGGCGTTGGCGGCATCGAGGATGTTGCCGTGCGAGCGGTAGTTCTGTTCCAGCCGGATGACATTGGCGATCTTGAATTCGCGTTCAAGATCGCGCATGTTGCCCACTTCTGCGCCACGAAATGCGTAAATCGACTGGTCGTCGTCCCCCACTCCGAAAATGCACGCGCCGCCGCCGGCCAGCAACTTCAACCAGCGATATTGCAGGCGGTTGGTGTCCTGAAACTCATCGACGAGGATGTGGCGGAAGCGCTGCTGGTAATGACGGCAGAGAATTTCATTGCGCGACAGCAGCTCAAAGGAGCGCAGCAGCAGCTCGGCAAAATCCACCACGCCTTCACGCTGGCATTGTTGTTCGTAAGCGTCATAAAGTTCCAGGCGCTTGCGGCTGAAATCGTCCCAGGCTTCCACGGCGGAGGCGCGTGCGCCCTGCTCTTTCTGCGCATTGATGAAATGCTGCAATTCGCGCGGCTGGAATTTTTCGTCGTCGACATTAAGCGATTTGAGCAGACGCTTGATCGCCGAAAGCTGGTCGGCCTGGTCGAGAATCTGGAACAGCTGCGGCAGGCCGGCCTCGACATAATGGGCGCGCAGCAGGCGATTGCAGAGGCCATGGAAGGTGCCGATCCACATGCCGCGCGTATTGATTGGCAGCATCGCGGAAAGCCGCGTCAGCATCTCCTTGGCGGCCTTGTTGGTGAAGGTTACGGCGAGGATGCCGTGCGGTCCCGCTTGGCTGGTGGAGATCAGCCAGGCAATGCGCGTAGTCAGAACGCGTGTCTTGCCGCTGCCGGCGCCGGCCAGGATCAGTGCATGCTGGGGAGGGAGCGTGACGGCGGCGAGTTGTTCGGGATTGAGACCGGTGAGGAGCTGCGGAGTGGCGGAAGGCATGTCGCAAATTATACGCCCCGCAGGCGAGGCCACCCGGAGAGGTGGAAGTCCCCCGCCCGCAGGAAGTGGCCCGCCCGCAGGAAGTGGCCTTGGGCCATTGGGCCATTGGGCCACGCCCCGAGGGCGTAGCCTCGTTCGTTGCATGGCGCGGTATCATCGCGGCATGTCGCCTTCTGTTTCGCCGTTGCGCAACGCACTGATTGCCCAGATTCTTGGGGGCATCCTGGCGGTCGGATTGGTTCGCATTGCTTATCCGCAAGGCTTGGGTTCGCCGCTCGCCATTGCCGGATTGCAGGGCGTTTGCGCAGCGCTCATCGGCCATTGGCTCGGCTCGCCGAAATGGTGGCTGGTCATCCATTGCGGCTTTGTGCCGGCCGTGGTGCTGGCAAGCCGGCTGGAACTGGCGCCGGGCTGGTATCTGGCAATTTTCATCTTGCTGCTGCTGATCTACTGGCGCACGGATCAAAGCCGGGTCCCGCTGTATCTTTCGAACACGACCACCGCTGCCTCACTGCTGCAACTGCTGCCTGCCGAACCGTGCCGGGTCATCGATCTGGGTTGCGGGCCGGGTGGTTTGCTGCGCCGCCTGGCGCAGGCACGCAGCGATTGCGAGTTCCTCGGCATCGAACACGCACCCCTGCCCTGGCTGTGGGCCAGGCTCACGAGTCTGGGGCAAGCCAATCTGCAAATCGTTTATGGCGATTTCTGGCAACAGCATCTGGGACCATTTGCGGTCGTTTATGCCTTCCTCTCGCCGCACCCCATGCCGCGCCTGATGGCCAAGGCGCGCCTCGAGATGCGTCCCGGCACCCTGCTGGTGAGCAACAGTTTCGCGATTCCCGCTGCGCCCGTGGAGCATGTCGTCGAAGTCGCCGACCGGCGCGCAACACGGCTTTATTGCTATCGGATGTAGAACGAGTCCTGGTTGCGCGATCCCGAAATAAGCCCCGATTGCCTTGCATTTCACTGCATCGCCGGGCAATGCTTTCGCCAATAATCCGAGCCTGATGCAAGCCCCGCAAGATGAAGCGGTGGGCGGAGAGGAACAACAGGAGAGGCTACATGGCAGATATCATCTGCGTCATTGGCAACAAGGGCGGCACCGGCAAAACCACGCTTTCGCACATGCTCTGCCAGGGTTTCGGCCTGGTCGGTCAGCGTTCGGTCTGCGTGCTGACCGATACCTATCGCGAGCCCCTCAATCCCGCCAGCCGCCGCTACCTGACCGCGGATGCGCGCACGCGCGAGGCCTTGGCCAAGGTGGTGGACAAGGTGCGGGCTTTGAAAGCCTGGCTTGGCGTGATCGACGGCGGCGGCAACCGCACCGAGATGGACCGCAAGCTCTACAGCCTGGCCGACCTGGTACTGCTGCCATTCCGCGATTCGCATGAAGATATCCGTACCGTGATCCGCGATCTTGAAATGTTCCCGCGCGCCTACGCGGTGCCGACCCAATGGCCAACCAACGCCTGGCAGCGCGAGGCGGCGGAGAAAACCGTGACGGAGTTTCTCGCGCCCTACCGGGATCGGATTTTTGAGCCGGTGTTCAACCTCTCGGCGAGCAAACTGCTGCTGCAGACGGATATTCCCAATGCCATGCCGACGGCTTTGGCCAACGCCTGCCGCGGCATGGCGCATCAGGTGCTCGATCTGTTGCAGATCACGGTCGACGACGAAGTGGTCGATCGTGGCCGGGCTTCGCTTCCGCCCGCAGTGCATGCCACTGCGCAGGCAAATACGCGCACTGCCGTCGTCGCCTGAAACAGGAAAGGGGCGCAGCCGCAGGAATTTGTGCCGCTGCTTGTTGCAGGAGTAATATCGCTGCAACAGGAGCAATCCTCATGGGGAGCAGATCATGACCGACGCGGCGCAAACGCAAGACCCGATGGAATTCCTGAAATCGATGTGGGGTAGCATGGGTTTCCCGCTACCCGGCATGGTCGTCCCGACGCTCGACGTGGGCGAGCTCGACAAGCGCATCGCCGATCTCAAGGCGGTCGAAGGCTGGCTGAAAATGAATCTGAACATGCTGCAGATGAGCATCCAGGGGCTCGAAATGCAGCGTGCCACCATCTCGGCATTCCAGACCATGAGCCAGTCTTCCGACAGCGCTGAGGCGCAGCCCAATCCTTTTGCCAACCCAACCCTGAATCCGGCCAACTGGCCCTGGAACTTCATGCAGGGCACCGGCACTGCCGAAGAACCGCCAGCGAAGAAGAAACCGGCAGCAGCCAGGAAGAAGAAGCCGGTTTCCTGACGACAAGGCTGGCGGACTCGCTGGATGAGGGTTTGACAAAGCAAAATCGCATGCAAGGGGTTGGATAGCAGTGTTGCTGCCAAATATCAGCAAGGCCAGTATTGACCTGAAGAAGCTGACTCATTACGTGTTGAATCAAAATCATCCGGAGGGACGGCACAAGGCTCGTGTATTCCTTTCAGCGCTTGGCGTAACTTCGGCAGATGGGGAATGGCTGTCCAATGCAATACTGGCCGCTCTTTGGAAATCGAATGCCGTGTTGCAGGAAGATACAAATTGGGGGACGATCTACCGAGTCGATATGGAAATCGTTCGCGGACAGCGGTGTGCAAAGATACGGACAGGTTGGCTATGTACGTTGGATGCGGCTAAACTTGCCACATGCTTTGTAGTAGGAGGGTGCGATGAAACTACTTGATGTTGTTGCAACACTGGAAGATGTTCCATCGGCGCACTTGGCTAAGGGTCAGGTTGGCACTATCGTTGACGAATTGAGCAAGGATGTCGTGCTTGTTGAATTCGCCGACCTCGGCGGTATAACCTATGCCCTCGAGCCCCTTCCTGTCAGCAAGCTCATGGAGCTTCGCCATACACCGGCAATGGTTGCCTAAAGCGGCCGCTATCTGGCAACTTGCCGGCACTCACGGATAGCTTGTGCACCGAATATGGCAGGCGGTTGACGGCCGTATTCTGTTGAAAAACTCTTGACATGCCATACGCATAGATGATATGCTTATGGCATTGTTTATGAGGATGTGTTGCCATGATGGGTCAGCAGGCAGGTAATCAGAATCAGCTGTTCTACTCATTCAACCTCGAAGACCACA
>JACRAR010000012.1 GCA_016234745.1 Betaproteobacteria bacterium
GCAGGCGGTGAGCCAGATGGACGAAGTGACGCAGCAGAATGCGGCGCTGGTGGAAGAGGCTGCGGCGGCTGCGGAGAGCCTGGAAGAACAGGCACGAGGTCTGATGCAGGCGGTGGGGATGTTCAAATTGGATGAAGGACACCGAAGCCAGTTGGTGGCAGCGGCACCAGCAAGACCGCAACTCAGTGCCCCAACCAAGCCGGCGTCACAGGCCAAGCCGACGGCAGCTCAGGCCAAGCCGAAGAAGATTCCGCCACCGGCAGCTTCCGATCCTGAAGATGAGTGGGAAGAGTTCTGACGCATGAACTCGGGGCTGATGTGGTGACCAGTTGTGATTGATGCGCGCAAACTTTCCGTAGCTCGCGGTGGTGCCGACGATGATGTGGCGCTGCTGCCTGCGCGCGAGTTTCATTTCACAGCCGACGACTTCGAACGGGTGCGCAAGCTGATCTACCAGCATGCTGGTATCTCTCTTGCCCCAGTCAAGAAGGACATGGTGTATAGCCGCCTGGCGCGACGGTTGCGTGCGAACAACTACACCACTTTTGCCCAGTATCTGACGCATCTGGAGCGCAACGACGAAGCCGAGTGGGAAACCTTCATCAATTCGCTGACGACCAATCTCACTTCTTTCTTCCGCGAAGCGCACCATTTCGAAATTCTGACCAAGCATTTGCAGAAAATCGGAACGACGCATGGCAAGCCGATTCGCATCTGGTGTTCGGCCGCCTCCACCGGGGAAGAACCTTATACCCTGGCCATGACGGCCTGCGAAGCCTTCGATACCTTGACGCCGCCGGTCAGCATCGTTGCCAGCGACATCGATACCAATGTGCTCGCCACTGCGAGCAAGGGAGTCTATAGCGCGGAGCGGGTCGAGAAACTGGCCACGGAGCGGCTGCGGCGGTTTTTCTTCAAGGGCAAGGGCAGCCATGCCGGTTTTGTCCGGGTGCGGCCTGAACTGCAGAAGTTGCTTACCTTTACTCGCGTGAATTTGCTCGATGCGCATTGGCCGAACGTGCCAGGGCCGATCGACATCATGTTCTGCCGCAATGTCATGATCTATTTCGACAAGCCGACGCAGTACCAGATCCTCAAGAAATTTTCCCCGCTGCTGCGCGAAGACGGGTTGTTGTTCGCCGGCCATTCCGAGAGCTTCATGCATGCCGTCGATCTGTTCCGTCCCCTGGGACGTACTGTCTATGAACGCGCGGACCGAAAGCACTGAACTCAGCTTTACCGAGCATCTGGCCAGTAACCGCTATTACGACCGCACATTTGAGGTCGAGGCGGTCAAAGTGCTGCCGGGGGAGTACTACGCATCCACCTCCAATATGGTCCTGGTGACGGTGCTTGGCTCCTGCATTTCGGCCTGCATCCGCGATCGCGAAAAGAATATCGGCGGCATGAACCATTTCATGCTGGCCAATGGCGGCAATACCGATGATGCGAACAGCGCTTCGGCCCACTATGGCGTCTACGCCATGGAAGTGCTGATCAACCATCTACTCAAGCTTGGCGCCCGCCGCGGCAGCATGGTGGCCAAGGTGTTCGGCGGCGGACGGGTGATGTCGTCCCTGTCGAGCTCCCAAATCGGCGAGCGCAATTCGGAATTCGTGCTCGATTTCCTGAAGATGGAAGGTATTCCGGTGCAGGCCAAAGACCTGCTGGATATCTACCCGCGCAAGGTCTATTTTTTCCCGAGTACGGGCCGGGCGCTCGTGAAAAAGCTGGTGCGTCTGCACAATGACACGCTGATTCGGCGCGAGAAGGAATACGAGGCGCGTCTCAGCGAGGCGCCCATCGCCGGTGATATTGAACTGTTTTGAGAAGAGCTGAGGCCATGACGATCAAGGTGCTTATTGTTGATGATTCCGCATTGATGCGCGCACTGCTGACCGAAATCATCAACGGCGCACCCGATCTGGATGTGGTCGGCGCGGCTCCGGACCCGATCGCGGCGCGCGAAATGATCAAGGCGCTGTCTCCCGACGTGTTGACGCTTGATGTGGAAATGCCGCGCATGGATGGGCTGGAATTCCTGTCCCGCTTGATGAAACTGAGGCCGATGCCGGTCATCATGATTTCGTCGCTCACCGAGCGCGGTTCCGAAGTGACGCTGCAGGCACTGGAACTCGGTGCGGTCGACTTTCTGCCCAAGCCGCGCATGGAGAATATCTCTCTGCTCCAGGATTATTCCGATGAAATCCGTGACAAGATCCGGGCTGCATATGGCGCACGACTCAAAACCACGGCTGCAGCGGCAGTGCGTCCGGCGCCAGCCAAGGCCGGTTCGAGCACCCCCTATCCGTCCCTGAGCCAGCGCATCCTGAAGGAGAAATTGATCGCCATAGGCGCATCGACCGGGGGCACGGAAGCCATCAAGGATGTGTTGGCGGGTTTGCCGGCTGAGGTGCCGGGGATCGTGATGGTCCAGCATATGCCGGAATCGTTCACAGCCTCGTTTGCCAAGCGCCTCGACAGCTTGTCGCAGGTGCATGTGGTGGAGGCGCAGGGCGGTGAGCGGATCGAGCCTGGCCATGCTTATTTGGCGCCAGGACATTCCCATTTGCTGGTGAAGAGGAGCGGCGCCGGCTACGTCACGGAACTGTCCAAGGATGAGCCGGTCAATCGCCATCGGCCAGCGGTGGACGTATTGTTTCGCTCGGTGGCCGGATTATTGCGCAGCAATGCCGTCGGCGTGATCCTTACGGGCATGGGGAAGGATGGGGCGCAGGGATTGCTGGAGATGCGCGCGGCCGGCGCCTGGACCATCGGTCAGAACCAGGAATCCTGCGTGGTCTATGGCATGCCGCGGGAGGCAGCGTTGGTCGGCGCGGTGGAGGAGGTCGTGGCATTGCCCTGTGTGGCTGAGCACATCATGGCTCGCTTGCGCGCTATGGATCGTTCCGGACATCGCGAATGAGGGCAGCGGATAGAGCAACCGCTATAATCCAAGAAATATGATCATGCAGCATCACGGAGAAGTGAAATGCAAGTCACCATCGTAAAAGCTGAACGAATGACCACCATCAAACTGCAGGGGCGTTTCGATTTCAATACCCATCGCGAGTTTCGAGCTTTTGCCGAGACGACATTGCAGGAGGCGCCCAGCCAGATTCAGGTGGACTTGGCTGGAGTCGATTATCTCGACAGTTCCGCTTTGGGGATGCTCCTGATGCTGCGTGACAAGGCGCAGGCCGCGGGCAAGTCGGTGGCTCTCGTCAGTTGCCGCGGAAATGTGCGTCAGGTGCTGGATATCGCCAACTTCGGGAAACTTTTCTCGATTAGTTAATCAGTCAGTTCTGACGCTGATTGGAACGGCTCAAGCAGCTCAAAATGGCGTAATATTGCGATTGTGTAGGGTTGTAGTGGCATGTTCGTGCTGCGCTTCCTGGTAGAAAGGCGAAATAATGTCCGACTTGATGAAGAGCATTGACGAGCGAACGCGGCTTGCCGGAACCAACAAGCTGGAAATTCTGTTATTTACGCTCGGGGTCGATAGTCGCAACGGCCGCCGCGAGACTTTTGGCATCAACGTATTCAAGGTGCGCGAGGTCATGCGGACGCCCGAGATCACCGCAGCGCCAGACATGCCTTCGGCGGTCAAGGGCATGGTGAGTCTGCGCGGCGTGCTGGTGCCCGTGATCGATCTCGCCGAATATGTGGGTGTACAGCAGGAATCGCCACGCGAGATCATGATTGTTACGGAATACAACCGCCATACCCAGGGCTTTCTGGTCGAGGGCGTCGATACCATCCTGCGCCTTGATTGGGCGCAAATGCGGGTGCCCCCTGACATGCTGATGTCCAACTTGGGCGGCCTGGTGACCGCGGTGACGGAACTGCACGATGGCCGCCTGGTGATGATGCTCGATGTCGAGCGGGTGCTCGCCGAGACCACCAAGTATGATGACGGTTTCATGTTCAAGGATATCCACCCGGTTGCCGACCAGGATGTCACGGTGTTCTTTGCCGACGACTCCTCGGTGGCGCGCAACCAGATCCAGCGTACGCTGGAGGCGCTCGGCATGAAATTCATCTCCGCGGTGAATGGCCGCGCCGCCTGGGACGAATTGCTGAAGATCGCCGCCTATGCCGAGAGTTCCGGCCGACCCGTGAAAGAGATGTTGCAGGTAGTCTTGACCGACGTCGAGATGCCGGAGATGGATGGCTACATCCTGACCAAGAACATCAAAAGCGATCCGCGCTTCGCCGGCATCCCGGTGATCATGCACTCGTCATTGTCGGGCATGTCCAATCAGCAACTTGGCCAGTCGGTGGGTGTCGATGAATACGTGCCCAAGTTCGAGCCGCAGCGCCTGGCCGAGACTCTGACGCGACTCACAAAAAGCCAGCATCAGGAAGTGAGCGCTTGAAGGTCAACCCAGCGAATAAGAGATTTTCATGAGCGAACAAGATAGAAGCATGCTGGAGTCCGTCGATGCCCGCACGCAGCTGGCGGGCTCGAACCGGATGGAGATCCTGCTGTTCTCACTGGGAACAGGAGAGACCTTCGGGATCAACGTGTTCAAAGTGCGCGAAGTCAGCAAGACGCCGAAAATCACCAAAACGCCCAACATGCCAGCCGGCGTGGAGGGGCTCATCAGTCTGCGCGGCAATGTGATTCCGGTGCTGTCGCTGGCGCGATCGATGGATCTCAACGATGCGCCGGGCGGACTGGGCGGTTCGATGATGGTCACCGAGTACAACAAGCGCATCCTGGGCTTTCTGGTGCATGATGTCGACCGCATCATCCGCGTCGAATGGAGCAAGGTGCTTGCGCCTGAGTCGGTGATCACGGGAGGAACGCACCGCTTCATCACCGCCATCACCGAACTGCCCAACGGCAAGCTGGTTTCGATTCTCGACGTCGAGCAGATACTGGCCAACACCTTTGGCGAGGCTGCCGTCGGCGAACTGCAGCGCCTCGAAGAGAAAGGCACCGATTACAATGTTTTCTTTGCCGACGACTCGGCGATCGCGCGCAAGAAAATCGCCGAGGTGCTGGACAAGCTTGGCGTCAAGCACAAGCATGCATTGAACGGCCTGGAAGCATGGACCCGTTTGTCCGGAATGGCATCGCATGCGCAGCAGACCAACAAGGATCTGCGCGACGAAGTGCAACTGATCCTGGTCGACGCCGAGATGCCGGAAATGGACGGTTATGTGCTGACCAAGAACATCAAGAACGACAAGCGCTTTGCCGGCATCCCGGTGGTGATGCATTCCTCCTTGTCGTCCGAGGCCAATCGCGCGATGGGTTCACGCGTCGGGGTCGATGCCTACGTCGCCAAGTTTGATGCGGACATGCTGGCGGATACGCTGCGTCCGCTGCTGATGAAATCCCATAGAAACTGAGCCGGAGAGATCGATGACAGATCCGAGCAAGATCAAGTTCCTTGTTGTTGACGATTTTTCCACGATGCGCCGCATCGTGCGCAATTTGCTCAAGGAGTTGGGGTATACCAACGCCGAAGAAGCTGAGGATGGCGCAGTGGCGTTGCAGAAACTCCAGGCCGGGACTTACGATTTTGTCATATCCGACTGGAACATGCCCAATATGGACGGTTTGCAACTGCTCCAGGCGGTGCGTGCCGATCCCGCCTTGAAACATTTGCCGGTATTGATGATCACGGCTGAAGCGAAGAAGGAAAACATCATCGCCGCCGCCCAGTCCGGTGCCAGCGGCTACATCGTCAAGCCATTCACCGCGGGGACCTTGAACGACAAGTTGGTCAAAATCTTCGAAAAACTCGGACAGGCGTAAGTTTCCGCTAGGACATCATGGCAAAACCGATTAAATTTGACGAGTCTTGCGATAACGAGGACCTGCAATCCCTGTTTGACAGCATTGCCGCGGGTAGCGAGGTTCCCCTCCAGGCTGCCAAGGAAACTCCGCCCGCCGTGGATGCATCGGGCGATTCGGACGATTTGCAGGCCTTGTTCGACAGCGTTTCCGCCCAAGTCGGAGAATCCGACACGGCTTCCCAGGAGCAGCCCGTCAAGCACGCCCAGGTAGAGGGTTCGGAGCCTGGATCGGTTTTTTCCAGCCTGGGCCAGATGACGCGGGAATTGCACGACACATTGCGCGAACTGGGCCACGACAAAATCCTGGGCGATGCCGCACGCACCATTCCCGACGCGCGTCAGCGGCTGTCCTACATCATCCAGATGACCGAGCAGGCCGCGAGCCGCGCCCTCAACGCGATCGATATCGCCAAGCCGATCCAGGAAGAGATGCAGGCCCGGTCGGAGGCCTTGGGTGCGCGTTGGGGCAAGGTGTTTGCCAATCAGTTGTCGGCCGACGAATTCAAGCTGCTGGCGACCGATACGCACGCTTTCCTGAATGCCGTGCCGCAACAGGCAGAAGCGACCAACGCGCAGCTGACGGAAATCATGATGGCCCAGGACTTCCAGGATTTGACAGGACAGGTTGTCAAGAAAGTGATCGAACTGGTGGAGAATCTCGAGACCCAGCTGCTGCGTGTGCTGATCGAGGCCAAGCCGCCCGAATTGCATGTGGAAGCACCGGAGGGCATGCTCAACGGCCCGGTGATCAACGCCGATGGGCGCAGTGACGTGGTGACCTCACAATCGCAGGTCGATGATCTGCTCGAAAGCCTGGGCTTTTAGCAAGCGCCAGGGTGAGCGGCATGAGGAGAATGAGCGATGAGTGACTTTCAAGGGATGGAAGAGCTACTGCAGGACTTCCTGGTTGAGGCGACCGATCTCTTGTCGAGCGTCGATAACAAGCTGGTCGACCTCGAAAAGACGCCGGACGATCATGGTCTGCTTAACGACATTTTCCGCGGCTTTCATACCATCAAGGGCGGCGCCGGTTTCCTCAATGCCACCGAACTTGTGACGCTGTGCCATCTGACTGAAAATCTCTTCGATCGCCTGCGCAACGGTGAACTGGTGGTGACGCGCAAGGTCATGGACGTCATCATGGATGCGACGGCCGGCGTGCGCAACATGTTCGACGCGCTGGGCCAGGGTGTTCAGCCCGATCCGGCGCCTCAGGCTTTGCTGGCTTCGCTCAAGCAGGCCATCGCAGGCCAGGCTGAATCTGCTCCGGCCGCTGAAGCCGCCCCCGCAGTCGTGGTGCCGGCGGCAGCATCGACTCAGCCTGCTGCGGCAGGACCGGACTGGGGTGGCTTGCTCCAGGCGGTCACCAATGTTCCGCTGCCTACACCGGCGCTTGCCGAAGCGGCTTCTGCCGCACCGGCTCCAGATATGCATCACGAGGTAGCCGGCAAGTCCCCCGACCAGATCATCAAGGAAGCCATCGGCCGGCGGGTCATCGACAAGCCCGGATATCAGGGCCCCCCGGTCAGCCGTCGCGAAGGGGAGAAGACCCGCGACAACACGATCCGGGTCGATACTGCGCGGCTGGATCAGGTGCTGAACCTTTCCGGTGAAATCGGCCTGACCAAGAACCGTCTCAACGCGCTGCGCAACGACATCGTCAACGGCAACACCGAAATCGATACCATGGCCGCGCTCGACCAGGCCGTGAGCCAGCTCGACCTGCTGGTTTCGGACTTGCAAAGCGCCGTGATGAAGACGCGCATGCAGCCGATCGGCCGCCTGTTCCAGAAATACCCGCGCATTGCCCGCGATCTGGCCCGCGGTTTGGGCAAGGATGTGGAACTGGTGCTGGTGGGCGAAGAGACCGAAATCGACAAGACCATGATCGAGGATCTCTCCGATCCCATCATTCACTTGATCCGCAACGCCGTCGATCACGGCGTCGAGATGCCGGCCGAGCGCAAGGCCAACGGCAAGCCGGAGAAATCGGAAGTCCGTCTGGAGGCGCGCCAGGAAGGCGATCACATCGTACTGCTGGTATCCGACGACGGGCGTGGCATGAACCCGGAGAAGCTGCGCGCCAAGGCACTGGAGAAGGGACTCATCACCGATGAGGAAGCCAATGCCATGGACGAGCGGCAGAGCTTCAACCTGATCTTCCTGCCCGGCTTCTCGACGGTCGAGGTGGCTTCGGACGTGTCCGGCCGGGGTGTCGGCATGGACGTGGTGAAGACCAATATCCACAAGCTGAGCGGCTCGATCGATATCAAATCCTCGCTGGGCAAGGGCACCACCTTCATCATCTCCCTGCCGCTGACGCTGGCGATCCTGCCCGTACTGCTCGTCGAACTCGGCGACCAGCCTTTTGCCGTGCCGCTTTCGATGGTGCGCGAAATCCTGCCGATCCAGATCGACCAGGTGCAGGAGGTGGGCGGCAGCGCCATCATGGTGGTGCGCGGCGAAGTCCTGCCGCTATTGCCGCTCTCCAGCCTGCTGGGCTGGGCTCCCGAGCGGGTACCCGAATACGGTGTTCTGATGCAGGCGACCGACACCTCTTTCATTCTCGCGATCGACGGCTTTGCCGGCCGCGAGGATGCAGTGATCAAGTCGCTCGAGGGTTTCCGTCCCAAGGGCGTGGCCGGGGTCACGACGCTGTCGAACGGACAGATTGTGCTGATCCTCGACATGAAGGAACTTCTCACCTCGCTCGGCGAAAACCGCGGAGTGCCGCGTTCGACCTTCATTCTGCCGGAATCTGCCGCTGCCTGATGCGTGCTTCGCCGCGATCGGCAAGCTAACGCTAAGCCTCCTTGCGGTCGAGTTTGCGCCCTCAGTTGCGACATGCGCGCGCAAGCCGCGCATAGCGGCGAATTGACAGGCTAATCCTCTTCTATTCCCACGCTGTTCCTCCATTGCCGGCGGCAATAATTGCCAGCATGCGAGGAACCGTCAGTGGCTGAAGAAAGCGATCTCGAACGAACCGAACCAGCATCAGGCCGGCGGCTGGAACAAGCGCGCGAGGAGGGGCGCGTCCCGCAGTCGCGCGAGCTGTCGGCTTTCCTGGTCTTGCTGGCGAGCGCGGGTGGTTTCTGGGCCATGGGTGGCTGGTTTACCCACCATGCGTCCGGAATAATCCGCGACGGACTCAGCTTTGGCCGCAGCGCGGCCTTTGACCCGCATGCGATGGGTACCGCCTTTGTCACGCTGACATGGCAGGCGTTGCAGCTTTCCGCGCCCTTGTTTGTGCTGGCGATTGTCGGCGCAGTCGCTGCGCCGATCATGCTCGGCGGGCTGGTGTTTTCCCCGCAGGCGATGAGCCTGGATTTCGGGCGGATCGATCCGCTGAACGGGCTGATGCGAATTTTCTCCATGCAGGGCGTGGCGGAGCTGATCAAGGCGCTGCTCAAGGCAGCCCTGGTCGGCGGCATCGTGTATTGGGTCGTCCTGCATCAGCAAGGGGCGCTGTTCGCACTGCTGATGCAGCCGCTCGAAAGCGGCCTGGTTTCCTTCGCCCAGTTGCTGCTGTTTGCCTTCTTTGCACTGGTGGGCGGCGTGGCCTTGATTGCGGCCATCGACGTGCCGTTTCAGCTTTGGCAGTACTACAAGAACCTGCGCATGACGCGCGAGGAAGTGCGCCAGGAAGGCAAGGAACAGGAAGGCGATCCGCACATGAAGCAGCGCATCCGCAGCCAGCAGCGGGAATTGGCGCGCAAGCGGATGATGTCGGAAGTGCCCAAGGCGGATGTGGTGGTAACCAACCCGACACATTATGCCGTTGCACTCAAATATGACAGTGGCAACATGGGGGCACCGCAGGTGATTGCCAAGGGCATGAATCTGATTGCCCAGAGAATACGCGAGCTGGCTGACGAAAACGGCGTGCCCCTGCTTGAGGCGCCGCCGCTGGCGCGAGCGCTCTATCGGCACTGCGATATCGGCGAACAGATTCCGGCGCCACTGTATACCGCCGTGGCCGAGGTGATGGCCTACGTCTATCAGCTCAAGCAGTACCTTGCCGGCGATGGCCGTAGCGTGCCGCTGCCGGCCTTGCCGACCGACCTGCCGGTGCCTGCGGACATGGATCCCGGTGTCGGAACCGAAGTGGAAAATGAGGCGGTGGTCACGGCATGAACGACGCACTCGCCCTGCAGTCGGTGTTCTCGCGCGGCAACCTGCGCCAGCTAGCAGCGCCGCTGCTGATCGTGATGATCCTGTCGATGATGGTGCTGCCGCTGCCGCCATTCCTGCTCGATGTGTTCTTCACCTTCAATATCGCCATTTCGATCATGGTGATGCTGGTCGCCATGTACACCTTAAAACCGCTCGATTTCTCGGTGTTTCCGACCGTGCTGCTGGTGACCACGCTGTTGCGTCTTTCGCTGAACGTGGCGTCGACCCGGGTGGTGCTGCTGGAGGGGCATACCGGCCCGGATGCGGCAGGCAAGGTCATCGAGGCCTTCGGCCACTTCCTGGTCGGCGGCAATTATGCCGTTGGCCTGGTGGTCTTCATCATCCTGGTGGTGATCAATTTCGTGGTCATCACCAAGGGCGCCGGCCGGATTGCCGAAGTGTCGGCACGCTTTACTCTCGATGCGATGCCCGGCAAGCAGATGGCCATCGACGCCGATCTCAACGCCGGCCTGATCGGCGAGGACGAGGCCAGGAGGCGTCGCGCCGAAATCGCCCAGGAAGCCGACTTCTTCGGTTCGATGGACGGTGCCAGCAAGTTCGTGCGCGGCGACGCCGTTGCCGGCATCCTGATCCTGTTCATCAACATCATCGGCGGTTTGATTGTCGGTGTTCTCCAGCATGAGATGGATATCGCCAGCGCGGCAAAAAATTACACCCTGCTGACCATCGGCGACGGCCTCGTGGCGCAGATTCCGGCGTTGATCATTTCCACCGCCGCCGGCCTGGTGGTGAGCCGGGTCACCACCAACGAGGATGTCGGGCAACAAGTCGCCGGGCAGATGTTCGGCAATCCGACGGTGATGTTGCTGACAGCGTTTATCCTTGGCGTGCTGGGCCTGATTCCCGGCATGCCCAACCTGGTTTTCCTCTTGCTTGCTGGCGCCCTCGGCGGATTCGCCTGGTGGATCATGCGCTCGCAGACGCAGCTGGCCGCCACCCAGGTTGTGCCGGTGGTGCAGGATCTGCAGCAGGAGTCGATCGATGCGAGCTGGTCGGATGTCGCGCCGGTCGATGTGCTCGGCCTGGAGGTCGGCTATCGACTGATCCCTCTGGTGGACAAGGGACAGGATGGCGACCTGCTCAAGCGTATTCGTGGCTTGCGCAAAAAATTTGCCCAGGAAATCGGTTTCCTGGCGGCGCCGGTGCATATTCGCGACAATCTCGAACTCAAGCCCAATGGCTATCGCATCACGCTCAAGGGAGTCGAAATCGGTGCCGGCGAATCCTATCCCGGCATGTTGCTGGCCATCAATCCGGGGCGAGTGGCTGGGCCATTGGCGGGTAATACCACCAAGGATCCGGCATTCGGTCTGCCGGCGATCTGGATCGAAGCCGCCCTGCGCGAACAGGCGCACGTCCTGGGTTACACCGTGGTCGACGCCGGCACGGTGGTCGCCACGCACCTGAATCACGTAATCCTCTCGCATGCGGCGGAACTTCTTGGGCGACAGGAGACGCAATCCTTGCTCGACCATATCGCCAAGGATGCGCCGAAGCTTGTCGAAGACCTGGTGCCGAAGCTGATCTCGATGTCGATCGTCCAGCGCGTCCTGCAGAACCTGCTCGAAGAAGGCGTGAATATCCGCGACATGCGCAGTATCATCGAAACCCTCGCCGAGCATGCCACGCGCACCCAGGACCCGCTCGAACTGACGACGCAGGTGCGCATCGCCCTGGGCCGGGCCATCGTGCAGCAGCTTTATCCCGGCAGCATCGAGCTTTCCGTGATGGCGCTCGACTCCGGTCTGGAGCGGGCCCTCGGTCAGACGGTGCAGGGTGGAGGCAATGCCAGCGGCATCGAACCGGGACTGGCCGACACTTTGCTGCGGGATACCGCAATCGCTGCGCAGCGTCAGGAAGAATCCGGTTTGCCGGCAGTGCTGCTGGTGCCGGGCCACTTGCGTTGGTTGCTGTCGCGCTTTCTGCGGCGTGCCGTACCCCAGTTGAGTGTCATATCGAATGCGGAAGTGCCGGATTCGCGCACGATTAGAGTCACCGCCATCATCGGAGCGAAGTCATGAATGTGAAACGCTATATCGCCCCCACCGCGCGTGAATGCCTGCGCAAAGTGAAGGAAGAGTTGGGTCCGGACGCCATCGTGGTTTCCAACAAGCCGGTAGCCGGCGGCGTGGAAATCATGGCCATGACTGCGGATGGCTTTGAAGCCTTGTCGCGCCAGGCGACCCCGCTGGCGGCGGGCAATGCGTCATCCGCCCGGCCCATCACGAAAGCGACGGAATCGTTGCTCGCCTCAGCCGCTGCAGCGCCGCGCCTGCCGACCGCCAAGATACATCCTCCCGCCGAACCCGCCGATGCCGACTATACGGTGAGCCTGTCGAGCCAGGCGCGCAAGCAGCCGGTCTTTCATCCTTCCTGGCAGGTCGCGGGCACCCAGCAACCGGCTGCAGCAGAACCCGCACGCCAGCGGCCGCGGCCGCTGCCCGCCAAGCCGGAGGAAAGCGTTGGTGTCCTGTCCGAGGCGCAGGTCAGCGCCTCCCTGAAGAGTATTTTGCAGGAAGCCGAAGCGAATCCGATCAAGTTTGGAAATAACGCACAGCTTGGCGTGGAGGGCGGCATGGAAGCCCAGACGCCGGCACAAGTCGCGCAGCTGATGGGGGAAATGCAGACGATCAAGGCCTTGCTCGAACGCCAGCTGGCAGGCTTCGCCTGGGGTGAGATGTCGCGCGAAGCGCCGACGCGGGCGCTGGCGCTGGCTGAAATGCTCGATGCCGGATTCTCCGGCCTTCTGGCGCGCAAACTCTGCCAGGAACTGCCTCCCGCCCTGGGCATCGAGGAAGCGCGCAAATGGCTCAAGAGCGCCATCAATCGCCGCTTGCGCACACTCGGCAATGACAGCGACATCATCGAGCGCGGCGGCGTGTATGCCCTGGTCGGCCCCACCGGGGTCGGTAAGACCACCACGACGGCCAAGCTTGCGGCGCGCTGCGTGGTGCGCTATGGCGCCGACAAGATCGCGCTGCTGACCACGGACGGCTATCGTATCGGCGCCCATGAGCAGTTGCGCATCTATGGCCGCATTCTCGGCGTGCCGGTCCATGTGGTACGCGACGGCGACGATCTGCGCCACACCCTGGCCGACTTGCGCGACAAGCACATGGTGCTGATCGACACCGTCGGCATGAGCCAGCGTGATCGCATGGTGGCCGAGCAGGCGGCGATGCTGACGCGCGCCGGCGAAGTCAATCGGCTGTTGCTGCTCAATGCGACCTGCCGCGGGGATACGCTCGATGATGTGGTGCGCGCCTATGCAGGTGAAGATCTGGCCGGCGTGATCTTGAGCAAGGTGGATGAGAGTGCGTCGATTGCCCCGGCGCTCGATGCCGTGGTACGCCATGGCCTGCTGCTGTGTTATGTCGCGAACGGCCAGCGGGTTCCGGAAGACATGCATCTGCCCAATCGGAATTATCTGTTGCATCGCGCCTTCAAGCTGGCCGGGGAGGGTTCGGCGCATCGCTTGCTCGGTGAAGAAGCCGGACTGGTAATGGCGCCCCGGTCGACGCCTGCAACAGCAGTGCGCGGTGCGGGAGCGGCACTTGTCTGATATCTATGCGGCTGGGCGCGGCGTCGCTGCCTGGCCCGGGGATCAGGCGGCGGGATTGCGGCGTTTGTTCGGCGGACGTGCACCGCAGGTGGTGGCCTTCGCTTCAGGTCGCGAGGCATGCGGCCGCACCACCTTGCTGGTGCAGACGGCGGCGGCCTTGGCGGCAAGCGGACAGGGAGTGCTGATCATCGATGAGAATCCGGCGCCGAATAATGCCATCTCCGCCTTCGGGCTCACGGCGCGCCACGATTTGTTCCAGGTGTTGCAAGGCGAGCGCAGCTTGCATCAGACTTTTCTCCAGGCTGCGCCGCTGCTGCAGGTGCTCCCCGCGGCGCGCGCCGCGCGCGAACTCGACCATGCCAGCCGCATCGCTGCAGCAGCACGGCAGAACTTGTCGGCATGCCTCACGGAAATGCAGCAGGATGTCGAATTTGTCCTGGTGGATACGGCCATGCGGCGAGGCGGGCATCTCTCGCCTCTGGCGCTGGCAGCGCGCCACATGGCCATCGTGGTGGCCGCGCAGGGACAGTCGATCACCCACGCCTATGCCCTCATCAAACGCATTGCCCAGGAGCGTGGCCGTGACGGTTTCCAGATCGTCATCACGCGCTCCCGCAGTCGCGAGGAAGCCCGTGCCATTTTCGACAATATGCGGCGAGTTGCACATGAGCATCTTGATGTGCGGCTGGACTATCTCGGGTGCTCGCTGGTGCCGGTGAGCGAACATCTTGCCGATGCCCTGTTGCAGTGTTTGCCACCGACTCTGGCCGCCGGAAACGATATGTGCAACGGTTTCATGCTGCCGACCGCGGGGCTGGCGCGAGGGAGCAGACCACGCCGCGGACAAACGCTGCGAGCGGCTTCGGTGGGCGCGGTGGAGTTCGATTCGGTGGTATAGTTTGACCATCAACGGCCTCTCCAAGATCAATGATGTACACCGCTCAGGGCGCTCCAGACAGGGACCAGCTCGTTATTCAGTATGCTCCCTTGGTCAAGCTGATTGCCTATCATCTGATGGCCAAATTGCCGCCGAGTGTACTGGTAGACGATCTGATCCAGAATGGCATGCTCGGCCTGCTTGATGCGATCGGCCGTTATGAGGAGGGACTTGGCGCTCAATTCGAAACCTACGCGGTACAGCGGGTGCGCGGCGCAATGCTCGACGGCTTGCGCGAGAACGATTGGTTGCCGCGCGGTTTGCGGCGTGACATGCGCCGTGTCGAGGCGGCGATTCACGCATTGGAACAGAAGCATGGCCGCCCGCCCAACGAAACGGAATTGGCGGAGGCCCTCGGCATGGCTTTGGCTGATTACCAGAAGATGCTGCAGGAGGCGCGCGGCCATCAACTGGTCTATTTGGAAGACCTTAGCGACGGTGAAGATGACGCCTATCTGGAACGACACCTTGTCTCAAGCCAGCCGGACCCGCTGGGCGCTTTGCTGGATCAGGACATGCGTGAAACCCTGGTGCGCGCCATCGAGGATCTGCCTGAACGCGAAAAAATGATGATGGCGTTGTACTATGACGAGGAACTCAACCTGCGCGAGATCGGCGAGGTGCTTGGCGTGACCGAGTCACGCGTTTGCCAATTGCATACTCAGGCCATCGCGCGCTTGCGCAGCAGAATATTGGGGCCAGGCAGCGAATCCAAGCCGACCAAGCGTAGTTCGGGCAATAAACAGCGGGCAAGAAAATAGCGGATCATGGATAAGCTCAGCATCTTCGGCATGCTGCTCGGAATCGGCGCCATTGTCGGCGGGCAGATCATCGAAGGCGGCCACATCTCCTCATTGATACAGCCTGCCGCATTCATCATCGTGGTGGGCGGCACTTTCGGCGCGGTCCTGTTGCAAAGTTCGATGGCCACCTTTGTCGCCGGCATGCGCATGATCAAATGGGTGGTGAACCCTCCGGAAACCCGGCACAACCTGCTCATCGCCCGCGTGGTGAAATGGAGCAATATCGCCCGCAAGGAAGGCTTGCTCTCGCTCGAAGGCCAGGTCAACGCCTTGTCCGACGCGTTTGAGCGGCGCGGCTTGCAGATGCTGGTCGATGGCATCGAACCGGATCGCTTGCGCGACCTGCTGGAAATAGAGACCGATGCCTACGAAGCGCAACTCAAGCTTTCCGCCAAGGTCTGGGAATCGGCTGGCGGCTATTCGCCGACCATCGGGATTCTCGGTGCTGTGATGGGACTGATCCAGGTCATGGAGAATCTTTCCGACCCCAGCAAACTGGGCAGCGGTATCGCGGTCGCCTTCGTCGCTACGATTTACGGCGTCGGTCTGGCGAATCTGGTGTTCCTGCCGATCGCCAAGAAACTGCTGGCCAACATCAATCACCTGGTCGTGCTGCGCTTGATGTTCATCGACGGCATGATCGGCATCGCCAATGGCGATAACCCGCGCGTCATCGAAAGCCGGATGGAGGGGTATGTAGCATGATGCTTGGTCCTACCCCGGCTTTACCGCTGGAGGCCTAGTCATGGCAAGACGCAAGAAAGAAGAAGATCACGAGAACCTTGAGCGCTGGCTGGTGTCCTACGCCGACTTCATCACACTGCTGTTTGCGTTTTTTGTGGTGATGTATTCCCTGTCTGTGATCAACGAAGGCAAGTATCGCCTGCTGTCCAACTCCATCGTTGCGGCCTTCAACAAGAATCCGGTGCAGGTCGATGTGACGCCGATTGCCTCCCAAGGCGTGCCGCAGATTCTTCTGAACAAGCCGTCGGTCGCGATCAACCCGAAGTACGAGGAAGAGAAACGCCAGGCCAAGAGCAAGATGCGCAATATCGCGAAAGAGGTCATGGATGCGCTCGGACCGCTGGCGAAAGAAGGGCAGGTTCGGGTGACCGAAGGCTTGCTTGGCGTGACCATCGAGATCAATGCCAGCCTCTTGTTTTCTCCGGGAGAGGCCAGGCTCGATCCGGACGCTGCGCGGGCCTTGAGCACGGTGGCCCAAGTACTGGTGGCGACCGATTTCCCGATTCTCGTCGAAGGCCATTCGGACAACATTCCGATCAGCACGCCGATGTTTCCGTCCAACTGGGAGTTGTCCGGCGCCCGGGCCGCGAGCGTGGTCCGCTTGTTCATCGACAGTGGCGTGGCTGCGCGGCGGTTGACGGCAACCGGTTATGCCGACCAGCGTCCGGTGGAGGACAATGCCACGCCCGAAGGTCGCGGTCGCAACCGGCGCGTGGCCATCACCATCGAATCAAGACAGCCGGATACGCTTTCGGACGTGCCGGTACTGCCGGAGCAGTAGGCTGGTTTCAGGCTGCGCCAAATAGGCGGCCGCCGCCTTTGGGCTTGGTCTGCCCGTCGGGGCCGTATAACGAGGCCTGGTTGGCCGCCGCCATCAGCACATTCAGCGATTGCTGATTGTGTTGCAGCAGCATGGCGATCAATTTTCCGTTCGATTCATTGAGTGCCTGCGCCTCTGCGGATGCCTTGACGAGGGCCGCCCAAATCTTGCGCGTGGGATCGGTCGTGGAGAGTCGCGCCAGCCACTTTTCCATACCTTGCTTGTTGCTTGGCAGCGAGGCTGCGGCGAGCATGCGGCTGCGCTGGTCGGCAAACTCGCCCAGGCTGGCGGCAAGTCGAGTCTTTTCATTGACGAATGGCATGAGCCGGTCGATTTCTCCGGCGACCAGGGCTTGCTGTTCCTGCTGCAGGATTTTTACAAAATCGCGCAGCGCGATGAGTTCATTATTGAAAACCTGACTCGGGGCGGGCGCGGCGGGTCTGCTCATGCCATCTGCAACCAGGCAGTTGCGCGGAAAAGGGAAGTCTTACTGTTGTGCAGCCAGCATCTGGCGCACACTTTCGATCAGGCCGTCGGCAATCTTGCCGGTATCGATCTTGAAAGTGCCATCTGCGATGGCCTGGCGTATTTCGGCCACCCGGTCAGCATTCATTGTCGGTGCGCTGGCCAGCGTACTGTCAATCTGCTGCAGCTTGGTGGACAGAGGCGACAATGCCACTTCGGTCGCAGCAGCGGCAGGCTGCGCATTGCCACTTGTCTTGGCAGAAGTCGTGCGAACCCCGCTGGTTTGACCGCCAACCGGTTTTGCGGAGTTTTCAATTTTCACGATCTCGTCCTTTGCTTCCAGAGTATCTCTGATGAGAGTAACGGCGGATTTACAGCAAACTTAAGTGCAGATTGTATATGATTTTTTCCGGGTGGAGCCAATCGCCGCGGCAGTTCGGCTCAATAAGTGACTTCAACCACACCGCCCGGGCGGGCGATGCCACTGACGACATGGCCGCTCGCCATCCTGACCTGGGCGACCTGCCCCTCCATGGCATTGTTCAGGGCGCGTCCTTCGCCTCCGGTGACCTGGAATCCCGGGCCTTTGGATAATACCTTGACCCCTTGCCCTTGCTGCACCACCATGGGTTGCCGCAGTATGTCGCCGCGCAGAGGCTGTCCGGACGCGACGGATTGGGCGAGGCTTTTGCCCAGTGCCTGGGATGGTTCGGTCAGGATGCCGCTGGGCAGGTTGGCCAGATCGCCGCGGTTCTTGGCCAGATCGGCTTCAACAATTACCTGTCCCCGGCTCAAGGATCTGGCCGTGACCAGATAGTCGCCGATGATGCGCACTTTGACCGGAACAAAGATATCCCAACTGTTTTCGCCTTGACAATGCACCTTGACGTTGGTGTTGCCCCAGGCGCGCGCACCCGCCGGCAGAGAAACCTCAAAAGCCGGACAGGGAGCAAGGCCATTCTGCGGATCGACTTGGCCAACGCTGAAACTGACCTGGCCGGGCAGGCCTTTGGTCTGGACGCGCAGAAAGTCTTCAATTGCCTGCTTTACAGGTTCCGGTGCCTGCCGCGCGAGTAGTGGGCCGGCAAGGAATAACAAGGCCAGTGTAAGCAGGATGCGCGGCAGGGGTGAAATCGCATGCATGGCGCGATTCAAACACGCCGGTTGTCTGCTGGCAAGTCTCTTACGTCAATCCCGCATTCAGGCGGCAATTATTGCCGAGCGCCTGCTGCCATTATCGGGCGGCAGGTCGGTCGAGCATGATTGACGCGGGATTCTTCGATGAGCGCTAACCGCAAAATGCTGGCACGAAAGCTGCATATCGACTGGCGCAATGAAAACTTGAGAGACACCCCAATGATTAACCGCATTGACCAGGAGTTAAGTTTCAGTCAAACGGCACTGAATCTGCGTGCCTATCGTCAAGAACTCCTGGCATCGAATATTGCCAATGCCGATACGCCCAATTACAAGGCCCGCGATATTGATTTCAAGGCTGCGTTGAACGGCGCTTTGGGCAAAGGCCAAAGCGGCGCCCTGGTTCTGGCACAAACCTCGGAACGGCATTTGCCGGCGGCAGGCAGCAACCGTTTCGGAGCGGCGGTTCAATTTCGCAGCGAAGAGCAGTCGAATGTCGATGGCAATACCGTCAGCATGGACGTGGAGCGTGCGGCTTTTGCGGAGAATGCCATACAGATGGAGGCCATGCTGACATTCATCAATGGTCGTTTCAAGACCCTCAACAGCGCGATCCAGCCATAGGAACAATCACAAGGGTAACTGAATCATGAGCGTCTTCAACGTCTTCAATATCGCCGGTTCGGCACTTACAGCGCAGTCTGCGCGGCTCAATGCGGTCGCCAGTAATCTGGCCAATGCCGACAGCGTCACCGGCTCAAACGGTCAGCCCTATCGCGCCAAGCAGGTGGTCTTTGCCGCCAACCCGGTTGGTGCCGAAGGCGGACAGGGGGTGCGCGTCACTCAGGTTGTCGAAAGCGCTGCGCCGTTGCGTATGCACTATGAACCGGGCAGTCCGTTTGCCAACGAGCAGGGCTATGTCGCCATGCCGAATGTGAATCCCGTCGAAGAAATGGTCAACATGATTTCCGCCTCGCGTTCTTATCAGACCAATGCGGAAGTGATGAATACCGCCAAGACTCTGTTGCTCAAAACCCTGGCGATTGGCCAGTAAATCGTTGCTGAAAGGAAGCTGAAATGAGTACCACCACTGTCAACGATTCAAACGCGGCGTCATCCGTGTATGCGGCGATCAATGCGAAATCCGGGAAAACCACCGGCACCAATTCCATGTCGGAAACCGAAGACCGCTTTCTGAAACTTCTGGTGACCCAACTCAGAAACCAGGATCCCCTCAATCCCCTGGACAACGCCCAGATGACCTCGCAGATGGCGCAAATCAGCACGGTCAATGGCATTGAGAAGCTCAACACGACCTTGCAATCGCTCATCAGCAATTCCAACGATGCGCAGAAGATGCAGGCGGCGACGATGGTTGGCAAAGGTGTGCTGGTGCCGGGTGCGGGGCTCGACCAAAAGGCGGCAAATGGCGCGGCGTATGCAGGTTTCGATCTTGCCGCACCGGCAGACAGCAGCACCATCACCATCAACGATGTGAATGGCATCACGGTCCGAACCATCAAGCTGGGTGGCATGGCAGCGGGTACGCATACCTTCCAGTGGGATGGCAAAACCGACAGTGGCGCAGCGGTGGCCGATGGCAGCTATAGCTTCAAGGTTGCCGCACAGCGCGGTGGCACCTCGGTGGAAAGTACCGCCTTGCAGCTTGGCCTGGTCACCGGAATCATGAACAGCAGTCAGGGCGTCAGCCTCAACGTCGGCAATCTGGGCACGTTCAAGATGAGCGATGTCAAAGAAATTCTTTAATCGAAAGACAGTTAACGGTTTGGATCACAGAGGAGCAAGGATATGGGTTTCGCACAAGCTTTAAGCGGACTGAATGGGGCCTCCAAAGCGCTTGAGGCAATCGGCAACAATATCTCAAACTCGGGCACGGTCGGCTTCAAGTCGTCTCAGGCCCAGTTCGCCGATGTCTATGCGACCTCACTGACCGGCGGCGGCGCCAGCCAGGTCGGCATCGGGGTGGCGGTGTCGAAGATTCAGCAGCAGTTCACCCAGGGCAACATCACCACCAGCGGCAATCCTCTGGATATCGCCATCAACGGCGGCGGCATGTTCCGTCTGAATACCAACGGCACCATCACCTACACGCGTACCGGCCAATTCCTGCTCGACAAGAACGGCTTTATCGTGAATAGCGGCGGCAAGCAGCTCACGGGTTTTTCCGCCGATCCGGTGACCGGGGTGATCGTGCCCGGCAACTATGTACCTCTGCAGATGAACAATGCGCCGATTCCGCCGCAGGCCACCACCGTCAGCCAGGTGCAGGCCAACCTCGATTCGCGCGCAGCATCGCCTTCAGCCATGACGGCTGGGCAGACCGCCGGCGGCACGGCGCCGACCATACCGTTTACCGTGGTATCCGGCGTCAATGACATGTTCGACATCAACATCGATGGCGTCGGCGTAAAAACCGTCACCCTGCCTTCGGCCTCCTATCAAACGGTCGGCGACATTGCCACGGCCCTGGAGCTGGCGATCAACAACGCTTTTTCCGCCACTACGGCGTCGGTCAATGTGACGGCAAACACCGCGGGGCAGTTGGTGGTCGCTTCCGCCAGCGTCGGCACTTTCGGTTCGCAGGGCAAGGGGTCGACGATTGCCCTGACGCCTTACATCGATGTGGCTACCGGCGCCTATAACACTGGTTATGAAATCATGTTTGCCGGGTTGCCTGCGATCGATCCGGCAACCGGATTGGACAACACCAGCCTCTTGGAAGCGGGTAGCGCGGATCCTTATCCGTCGGTGGCCACGGCCGGGGTCGATAATTTCAGTTCGACCGACACCAACAGTTTTACGGCTTCCACGGCACAAACGATTTATGACTCTCTCGGCAATCCGCATACCTTGTCCTTGTACTTTGTCAAAACCGGCCAGCCGGGCAGCTGGCAGATGTATTCCACGATCGACAATATCGCTGCTCCCGCACCAGGCAGCGTAACCGGCAGCAGTGTGCTGGGTTCTCCGCCCAGTTCCCTGGATATTTCAGCGGCCAACAACAACAATGTTTTCGATATCGCTGTCGATGGCGGGCCGACGCTCAGCGTCACCATCGCTGACGGTCCCTACCCCACTGCGACGGCTCTGGTCAATGCGGTGAATGCCGCACTGCAGAATGTTGCAGGCACCGTGGTTGACGATACGGGCGCCGTATATGCAGATGCCGACGGTGTCAATCTTGCAGTAGGTGCGTCCGCAAGACTGGATGCTTTCGACCATCTGATCATCACTTCCAACACGGTGAATGTCGGGTCCAGCTGCGTGATCACCGAGAATGCTGCGCTGGTTGCCGCAGGTACTCCGACGACCACTGTTACCGCGTTGTTCGGTGCACAGCCAAGCACGGTGGCAGGCGGTCCGGCCAAGGTGGATACCTTGTTGTTCAAGCCCGATGGTTCGTTGGTGACCACCAATCCGGTGACCGAAAGTTTCACCTTGTATACTGGCGCTACCTCCCCGTTGCAGTTCACCGTCGATTTGAAGGGTTCATCCCAGTACGGTATTTCCTTCGGCGTCAACCAGCTGCTGCAGGATGGCTATACCTCGGGCAAGATCTCCGGCTTGAGCGTCTCGGCCGATGGTATCGTGCAGGGCAACTATTCCAACGGCAAGTCGCGCAACCTGGGACAGATCGTTCTGGCAACCTTCACCAACCCGAACGGCCTGCAGTCGATGGGCGGCAACCAGTGGGCAGAGACTGCCGATTCAGGACAGCCGATCCCGGGTACGCCCGGTTCGGGCAGTCTGGGCACGGTGCAGTCGGGCGCCATCGAGGAATCCAACGTCGACCTCACCGCCGAGCTGGTGCAGATGATCACCCAGCAGCGCGCCTACCAGGCTAATGCGCAGACCATCAAGACCATCGACCAGGTGTTGCAGACCCTGGTCAACCTGCGTTAAGCGGAATAGCGAACAGTTCTGAGCCATGGATCGCCTGATCTACACTGCGATGACCGGCGCGTCCCAGACTCTGGGGCGCCAGGCGGCGGTGGCACATAACCTGGCGAACGCGACGACCACGGGTTATCGGGCGGAAGAGCATCGCTTGCGGGCGGTGCAGGTGATTCCCGGTGCGAGCGATCCGTCGGTACCGCCGCCCTTGCCGACGCGTGCCTTCGTGGTCGACAGCAGCAGCCACACCAATTTCACGCCCGGTCCCGTGCAGATGACGGCACGTTCGCTCGACGTGGCGGTGCAGGGGCAGGGCTGGATCGCCCTGTCCATGCCGGACGGCACCGAAGCCTACACGCGCAACGGCAGCCTCGAACTCAATGTCAATGGCGTCGTGCAGACGCGCAATGGCATCCCGGTGCAGGGCGACGGCGGCGCGATCAGCGTGCCGCCCGACAACAAGGTTTCGATCGCCAACGACGGCACGGTTTCGGTCGTGCCGGAGACCGGTGCGCAGAATACGGTCAATGCGATCGGCCGGATCAAGCTGGTGAATCCTCCCGAAGCCGATCTGGTGCGCGGTGCGGATGGCTTGTTCCGGCTGAAGAGCGGCGCCGCCGCCGAGGTCGATGTCAAAGTGGTCATAGCCGGAGGTTATCTGGAAGGCAGCAACGTCAATCCGGTCGAGCAGATGGTGACCATGATCTCGCTGGCGCGCCAGTTCGAAATGCAAATGAAGGCGCTGACCAGCGCCGATACCAATGACCGTGCGGCAACGCAGGTGCTCACCAATTACTAGGAGTAAGGGATGATCCGTTCGCTCTGGATTGCCAAGACCGGTCTCGATGCGCAGCAGACGCAACTCGATGTCATTTCCAACAACCTCTCCAACGTCAGCACCAACGGCTTCAAGCGGGCGCGCGCCGTGTTCGAGGATCTGCTCTATCAGACCATGCGCCAGCCGGGTGCCCAGTCGTCGCAGCAAACCACGATTCCCTCGGGTCTGCAGCTCGGCACCGGCGTCAGGCCGATCGCCACGGAAAAGATTTTCACCCAGGGCAGTCTGACCCAGACCAGCAATCCGCTCGACATCGCCATCAATGGCCAGGGATTCTTCCAGGTGCAGATGCCCGATGGCACGCTTTCCTATACCCGTGACGGTTCCTTCCAGAAGGACAGCACCGGACAGGTCGTCACCTCCAGCGGTTATCCGGTGTCGCCGGCGCTGACGATACCCTCCAATGCAATCTCCGTGACAGTCGGCCGCGACGGCGTGGTCAGCGTGGTGCAGGCGGGCACCACCACGCCGACGCAGATCGGCACCATCCAGCTGGCGAGTTTCGTCAATCCGGGCGGCTTGCAGAGCACCGGCGAGAACCTGTTCGTCGAGACTGCTTCGAGCGGCACGCCAACGCCGAATACCCCGGGCACCAATGGCACCGGCTTGCTCAACCAGGGCTATGTCGAAACTTCCAACGTGAATGTGGCCGAGGAATTGGTCAACATGATCCAGACCCAGCGTGCTTACGAAATCAATTCCAAGGCAGTCACGACTTCGGATCAGATGCTGGCCAAGCTGAGCCAGATGTGAGGAGCTTCATCATGAAAAATAGCGCACTGTTGCTTGCCCTGACCCTGCTGGCGGGATGTGCCACCCACACCGTGCCGCCGACCAGCGTTGCCCAGCCGATGACCGCCCGTCCGGAGCTGCGCTCGGCTTCAGTGTCGCAGAACGGTTCCATCTACAACATCGCCTCGATGCGTCCCTTGTTCGAAGATCGGCGCGCCCGCTTCATCGGCGATACCATCACCATCAATATTGCGGAAAAGACTTCAGCATCGAAGAACTCGGAAAACAAGACTTCACGTTCACAGAGCATCGATGCGGCCATTCCCTCGGTCGTCGGTCTGCCCTTCAAAGGCGTGCAGGGTACGGCATTGTCAGCTTCGAACACCAACGAGTTCGACGGCAAAGGCCAGAATACTTCCGCCAACGATTTCACCAGCTCGATCACCGTCACCGTCATCGAGGTGCTCAGCAACGGCAACCTGCTGGTCTCTGGGGAAAAACAGATCGGCCTCAAGGAAGGCGAGGAATTCATCCGTTTCTCGGGCGTGGTCAACCCCACCACCATCACAGCGACCAACACCGTCCAATCGACCCAGGTGGCCGATGCGCGCATCGAATACAAGGCCAATGGTTTCATCGACTCGGCCCAGGCGATGGGCTGGCTGGGGCGCTTTTTCCTGAGTGTGCTTCCTTTCTGAACGGACTGACAGCATGACAAATCTCAAAAAGTTCGATGTGATTCTGGGCATACTTTGCCTGCTCAGCCTGTTTGTGCTGAGCCAGCCGGCACAAGCCGAGCGCGTCAAGGACATCGCCACGATTGCCGGCGTGCGCAACAACCAGTTGATCGGCTATGGCATCGTCGTCGGACTCGACGGCAGCGGCGACCAGACGACGCAGACGCCATTCACGATCCAGAGCATCATCAGCATGTTGTCCAACCTGGGCGTGACCTTGCCGCCCGGAACCAACCTGCAGCTCAAGAATGTCGCAGCGGTGATGGTGACGGCGACACTGCCGCCTTTCGCGCGCACCGGTCAGCAGATCGACATCACGGTTTCCTCGATGGGCAACGCCAAGTCCCTGCGTGGCGGCACGCTGGTGCTGACGCCGTTGAAGGGCGCAGATGGCGGCATTTACGCCATGGCGCAGGGCAATGTCCTGGTCAGCGGCGCCGGCGCTTCGGCGGGCGGCAGCCGGGCGGTGGTCAATCACCTGTCGGTCGGCCGCATTGCCGGCGGCGCCACCGTCGAGCGCGAAGTCCCGATGTTGCTGGGGCAGGGCGAGTATGTCTATTTCGATTTGAATTCGACAGACTTCGGCACCATGCAAAAGCTGGTCGAGGCCATCAATCGCATGGCACCAGGATCCGCCAGCGCGGCCGATGGCAGGCAAGTTCGCGTCAAGGCGCCGGTGAATGCCAACGAGCGTGTCGCCTTCGTCGGACGCATCGAAAATCTCGAGCTCACGCCGATGCAGATGGCGGCAAAAGTCATCGTCAATGGTCGCACCGGTTCGGTGGTGATGAATCAGGCCGTGATGCTGGAGAATTGCGCCATTGCCCATGGCAATCTGTCGGTGACAGTCAACGCCGAAAATGCGATCAGCCAGCCGAATCCGCTGTCCGGCGGACAGACTGCGGGTACCACCAACGCCCAGATCGACATCAAGCAGGAAAGCGGCGGCCTGGTGAATCTGCGCAGTGCGGCCAATCTCGCCGATGTGGTCAAGGCGCTCAACGCCATAGGCGCCAATCCGCAGGACCTGATCGCCATCCTGCAGGCGATGAAATCGTCGGGAGCTTTGCGCGCGGAACTGGAAGTCATCTGATTTCCGTACCGCTTTAATCCGCGCATTCGACCAGGCAAGAATTGCCGGAGAAATACCCGGTTGTTTCCCGGATACCGTCCCGTGTGCAGGGAGTAGCCTGGAACCATGTCCAGCCTGGATATTTCCAACCGTTTTTCTCTTGACGTCAATGGCTTGACCGACTTGAAGCGGCAGGTCCGGGAAAACTCGCCCGAGGCCATCAAGGCTGCGGCACAGCAGTTCGAAGCGCTGTTCCTGCAAATCGTGTTGAAATCGATGCGCGACGCCACCCCGCATGAGAGCATGCTAGACAGTGAGCAGACGCGCATGTACGAGTCCCTGCTCGACCAGCAACTGGCGCAGGTACTGGCGGCCAAGGGCGGCGGTACCGGTCTCGCGGCGCTTATCGAAAAGCAACTGACCCAGGCCAATGCCGATCCGCAATCCCTGGCTGATTTGCCCTTCACGCCAAACCCGAAGGCGTATCCTCTGCCCAATGCGTTGCCCGCTATGCCTTTGCCCCAGGGCGAACCGGGTGGCAGTGTCGTGAATTCCCAACCGACCGACGCGGCTTCTCCGACTTCACGCGAGTTTGTCAATCGCGTTTGGGCGCCCGCCTTTGAGGCCAGTCGCAGCACAGGCATTCCCGCGCATTTCATGGTTGCCCAGGCTGCGCTGGAAACCGGTTGGGGCAAGTCCGAACCGCGTTTGCCGGATGGGAGGCCAAGCCACAATCTGTTCGGTATCAAGGCCGGGAAGAGTTGGAATGGTCCGGTGGCTGAGGCGACGACCACGGAATTTGTTAACGGTGTGCCGCAGCAGCAGATCGAGCGTTTCCGGGCCTACCCGTCGTATACGGAAGCTTTCCGCGATTATGCCAACCTGTTGTCCTCCAATCCCCGTTATGCCCGAGTCATCGGCAGCCAGGACCCTTCCATGTTCGCCCGCGGCTTGCAGCAGGCCGGCTATGCAACCGATCCAATGTACGCGGTGAAGCTCGAGCGCATCATCGGCAGCAGTACTCTACGACAAAGCCTTAACAGCTAGCACCTTAAAGCCGACTTCTGGCTCAATATCCTAGAAGCAAAGGTGGGCACTGGTACCCTAGAACCAACTTCGGGCATCAATGGCACGGAGATTGCGTAGTTAGTTCCGAACGCTCAACTTTCGGTAATTTTTGCCGAATATCCTGAGGATCGGAACAGAAAATGAGTTTGGTCAGTACCGGCGTCACCGGGCTAATTGCAGCACAAATGGGTCTGCAGACGACCGGGCATAACATCGCCAATGCCTCGACGCCTGGCTACAACCGCCAGACCCTGATTCAAACCACCAATACGCCAATGTTCTCCAGTGCCGGGTTTTTTGGCCAGGGTACTAATGTTTCCAACATCACGCGAATTTACAACGATTTCCAGAGCAAGCAGGTATTGAGTTCGGAAACCACGGCAGCCCAACTCAGCACCTACTCCACCGAAATTTCCCAGATCGACAACATGCTGGCGGATCCCAACGCTGGCCTGAGCCCTGCCATGCAGGCGTTTTTCAATGCCCTGGAGGAGGCCTCGGCGAATCCAGCCTCGATTCCGGCACGACAGTCGGTTCTTTCCGCAGGACAAGGCATGGTCGCGCGCTTCCAGTCGATCAATCAGCGTCTCGACGACATACGTTCAGGCATCAATCAACAAATCAGCTCCGAGGCGAGCAAGATCAATTCCTATGTGGTGCAGCTCAAGGATCTGAACCAGCGCATCATCGTTGCCCAGTCGGCAGGGTCGCTGCAACCCGCCAATGACCTGCTGGACCAGCGCGATCAGCTGGTTGCCGATCTCAACAAGGAAATTCGCATCACGACGCACACCGAGACGGATGGCACCGTCAGCGTTTTCTTCGGCAGCGGCCAGCCGCTGCTGGTGGGATCTTCCAGTTTCAAGATTTATGCTTCGCCGGCGCAGGATGACTTGACGCGGATGGTGGTCACCCTGCAGGACGTCAACGGGAGCTTCACGAACATACCGGAGGCTTTGGTGAATGGCGGCAATCTTGGCGGGTTGCTGCAGTTCCGCTCGGAAACCCTGGACTTGGCTCAAAACAGCCTGGGACGCATAGCTACGGTATTCGGTTCGACATTCAATGCGCAGCATCTGCTGGGCCAGGACATGAACGGTGCCCTGGGCAAAAACTTCTTCAACGTTCCGCAGTCGGGCCAGTTGGTGCTGGGCAACATCACCAATACGGGCAGTGCGAAAGTGGCCCTGACTTTCGATGATTTCGCCGATCTGACTGCCAGCGATTACCGGCTTACCATGACCGCAGCCAATACCGTCACGCTGTTGCGGACTTCCGATAACAAGACCTGGAGTGGTACCGGCAATAATCAGGCCGAGGCGATGGCGAGCCTGATGTCTCAGGTGAATGCGAATGAGCCGCAGGGATTTACTCTGACACTGAGCGGGATAGGGACGATGAGCATCGGGGATACTTTCCTGATACGCCCAACCCGCTACGGTGCTCGCGACATTTCCATGGCGGTCACCGATTCCCGCAGCATCGCTCTGGCTGCCCCTATTCGCACTGCAATCACGGCGAGCAACGCCGGTACTGCGCGCATCAGCGCCGGTGTCGTCAGCGATGTGGCGGCAGGCCTCTCCGCGCCGTTCAATATCACCTACGAGGCCGGCCCACCCGCCAGCCTGTTCGGGTTTCCTGTTGGTGCCTCCGTGGATGTGGCGGGCCAGACCTACAAGATCACCAGCCCGAATTCGCGGGTTTCCTATGTTTCAGGATCGAATATCAGCTTCAACGGCGTCGCGATATCGATATCGGATGGCGGAGCAGAACCCGCGGATGGTGATGTATTTACCATTCCACCTGCATTATTCAAACCCCTGTTCGGCAACCCAACGACGGATCCGCTGACCGGGGTGGCATTGGGCGGGGTTCCGCCAAAGACACCGCTGACTGTCATCGCAGGGGTCAACGACAGGTTCGATCTCGCGCAAGATGGCGGCGCACCGCTCACAATCACGCTGACTCCGGGCACTTATCAAACACCGGGTGCGATTGCGGCACAAATGCAGATCGACGTGAATAGCGCGCTCGGCGTGGGAAGCGTGACCGTGACGCTGGCGCAGAATAATTTGCTCCAATTGACTTCCGCAACTCCTGGCGGATCGGTTGATTTGACGCCATATCTGGAGCAGGTGCCGCTCGACTTGAGCGTCACGCCTCTGGCATCGGCCACGCTCTCCAATCTCGGTGGCGGCGTCCTGTCCGCCGGCGTGGTGAGCAGGACCAGCAGCCTGCCGGCAACGCCGATCACGCTCCAGTATCTTGAAGCAACGACCGATCCGGTGACCTTTGCGGCCATTCCCGCCCGCTTGACCGGATTGCCGGTCGGCAGCGTCGTGACCGTGACGCCTGTCGGGGGCGGCGCGGCGACCAGCTATACGATCCTGCAAGCCACCGACTACATACCCTACACTTCGGAATCCGACATTGCCTTCAATGGCATCAGTTTCAGCATCAGCGGAATACCGATCAATGGCGACTCGTTTACGATAGGCCCCAATCCGACCGGGGTCAGCGACAACCGCAATGCCTTGCTGCTGGGCAGCCTGCAGACGAAAAATACCATCGATGGCGGCACTGCGAGCTATCAGACGGCGTATTCCCAAATGGTCAGCCAAATCGGCAACAAGGCCCGCGAAGTCCAGGTTGCCTCCAGCGCGCAGGATACCCTGGTCAAGCAGGGGCAGGATGTGATTCAGTCGGCTTCGGGTGTGAACCTCGATGAAGAGGCCGCCAATTTGATTCGCTACCAGCAGGCCTACCAGGCCTCGGCAAAAATGATCGACGTCGCCAGCAAGTTGTTTGCCGAAGTGCTGGCACTAGGCAAGTAGAAGACACAATCAGTAGCGCACGGAGAAAGACATGCGTATCAGCACCGGAATGATCTACGACAGCGGCCTGAGAAGCGTGCAGGGCCAGACCAGTACCATGTTACATGCCCAGCAGCAGATTTCCACGGGGCGCAGGATGCTGTCTCCATCCGAGGATCCGGTCGCTTCCGCACGCGCCCTGGATGTCAATCAGGCCAAGGAAATCAATGCCCAGTACAGCGTGACCCAGAGCAACGCCAAGAGCCTCATCGGTCTGGTGGATGGCCAGCTTTCCTCGGTCGACGACCTGCTGGTGCGGGTACGCGAACTGGCGGTCCAGGCGGGGGATGCCGCGTTGTCTTCGAGCGACCTGCGGGCAATTTCGAGCGAGTTGCGCGCGCATTTCGACGAGCTAATCGGACTTGCCAACAGTACGGATGGCACGGGGCAGTATCTGTTCTCGGGCTACCAGGGTTCCAACAAGCCATTTGCCGGCAGTGTTGAAAGCGGCGTGGTCTACCAGGGCGATGACGGACAACGCGCCTTGCGCCTGTCGAGTTCACGCAATATTCCGGTCAGCGATTCAGGCAACAGCATTTTCATGAACATCAAGAATGGCAATGGCGTATTTGCCACGAACTCGCAGCAGCTCCATTCCACCAATGCCTATGGCATCACTGCGGACAAGATCACCTTGAGCAATCCGCCGTCGGCGACCGGCGATCTGGAAATGCGGTTCTGGGTGGATGCGGCAGGAGACCTTGGCACGCCAGATCAGGTGTATTACGACCTGGTCGACACACTTACGCAGAACTCGATTTTTACCGGCACCAAATCCGTGACGGGTGCGGCAGGCACGTACACAACCCCCTATACCAGCGGCATTCCGATTGCCATCAGCGATGGCGCGGCGCTGGATTACGGTGCGACAGTCGCGGTCACCGGTGCGCCGCAAACGGGCGACATTCTTACCCTGCAGCGCAGCACTTCCGATCTCAAGGTGATCCCCAAAACGATGGTGGGCCAATCGGCAAGAGCGACCATCGACAAAGGGCAGCTTGATCCCGCCGATCCGATGGCGCTTGCCAAATGGACAAACAGCGCCAACAGCGGCAATCTCGAACTGCGCTTTTGGGTGGATACCGACGATGAGATGGGCGGTGGTGCGGGCTTGGCGTATTACGATCTGGTCAATGCCGATACGGGGATCTCGGCCTTCAGCGGGAGCACTTCGGCCACAGGCGCTACTGGCAGCTACACCAATGTGTTTACGAGTGGCGCCGAGATACCTTTGAATGACACAGCGACTGCGGCCACTTTCGATTACGGCGCCATCGTGACTGTGACCGGGATGCCTGCCTCGGGGGATACCTTCACCATCAAGAGCAGCACGGATGTTTCCGGCAACGGTTACTTCGTGACTGCGCCCAAACAGGCGGCGGCGGGCAATGCGGGAACGGGCATCATCGGCACCGGCGAAATACTGGATGCCGCCAAATGGAACAGTCTGGCGAACAGCGGCAAGCTTGAAGTGCGTTTCTGGAATGACACTTCGATCATTCCCAACAAGCAATATTACGATCTGGTTGATGCCATCACGGAAAAATCCCTGTTCACCGACACGCAATCTACCAGTGGTGGACCGAACAACACTTATACGCACCAGTTCAGCAGCGGTGATCCGATTGTCTTCAGCGGCTTGGCGCCGGCTTACGGCGACTTCGGCGTGTCGGTCACCATCAGTGGCACACCGGCCAGCGGCGACGTGTTTACTCTGAACAACAGCTCCAGCGAAAGCACTTTCGCGACGATCGCACGCTTGATCAAAGCCCTGGAGGCGCCCGACGATCCGAGCGGCAACAGCAAAATCGAGTTGCAGAATCAACTGGGTTCCGTCCTGACCAATCTCGACATGTCGATTGACAACAATCTGCGTATCCGGGCTGACGTCGGTTCGCGCCTGGGCGAGGTGGATTCGCTGGAAAGCGTATCGCAGGATCTGAATCTGCAATTCTCGACGACGCTGTCAACGCTGCAGGACCTCGATTATGCCAAAGCGATTACCGATCTGACGCGTAATCAGACCCAGCTTGAGGCAGCCCAGAAATCATTCGTGAATATTTCCAAACTCTCCCTGTTCAATTATTTCTGATATGACAGACCAGCGCACCGCATTACTGCTGATCTTGGCGTTGCTGGGCCTGGCGGGTTGCAGCGGCTACGCTTCGCGGCTTACCGGAAACATTCCACGGCAAGGCACAACGATTCCAAATTCGACGCTGATGTTGAGTCCTTCGGTGGCGGTTCCGCTCGAGAAGGTCGTATTCTGGGGCGCCTATGCCGGAACGGCCTACTCGATACTCGATCCGCTCGCGCCGAACTGGGAAATCGAGGAAGCCCGGTTTCCCAACAACCAGATTCATTTGTCATTAAAAATGAGACGCTACTACGCCGGCGGTGCGGGCGAGGCGCGTGTCGCGTTTCACCGTCGGGCGCGAGAGCTGGTGCAGTATGGCGGTTTCGAAGGCTATGAAGTGCTCGAGTACAACGAGGGACTGGAGTCCTCGGTGCTCGGTTCGCAGCGCGTCACCGAGGGCGTGGTTCGCCTTACTGGTCTTGGGATCGAGACCGCCCCGGTTCAGGGCAATCCGCCGCCTGCCCGGATGACGCCGGCCAGCGCATCGAATCCGCGCTCGTAAAGCCGTTCCAGCGCGGTGCCGAAATACGGCATGGCGAGCATCAGGACGGTGAAGCCGGAGACGATGGTGACTGGAAATCCGACGGCGAAAATGTTGAGGGCCGGTGCAACCCGTGCCAGCACGCCGAGCGCAATGTTGGCGATCAGCAGGGCCGCAATCAGGGGCAGGGCCAGCATCAAGCCGGCAGAAAACAACGTTGCCGACCAGCTCAATAGCGCCGCAAACCCGCCGGCAGCAAAAGGCGTCGTTGAAATCGGCAGCAATTTGAAGCTTTCTCCCAGCACGGAAAGCGTCAACAAGTGTCCGTTCATCGCCAAGAACAAGAGCAGCATCAGCAATCCCAGAAATTCGCTGATGACGGGAGTCTGCGCCGAAGTCTGCGGATCGTAGAAGGTCGCAAAAGAAAGGCCCATTTGCAGGCCGATCAACTCACCCGCCATGTCGACGGCCGAGAAGGTGATGCGCAAGGTGAAGCCCAGCACCGCACCGATCAGCATTTGCTGCACCAGCACCAGGAAGCCCAGCCAAGAGCCAGGTGAAATTGCCGGCATTGGCGGCAACGCCGGGGCCAAGGCAAGGCCGATGGCCAAGCCGATCACCAGCCGGATTTGCCCGGACAGCCCGGCATTGTTGAAAACAGGCGCAACTGACAGCAAGGTCAGAATCCGCGCCAGCGGAAAAATGAACAGCGACACCCATGTATCGAGTTGCGCCGCAGTGAAAGAAATCATGTTCTGGGAGCGCCCACGGCGCTAGTGCCCGTATTTGTTTCCGGGGTGCTAGAGATGGTTCCCTAGCCGATGATGCCGGGAATGCCTTCGAAGAGCCGCCGCATGTAGTCGGTGATCAAGGTCAGCATCCATGGACCGGCGACCACCAGGGTGACGAAGATCACCAGGAGTTTGGGAACGAAAGACAGGGTTGCCTCGTTGATTTGCGTTGCCGCCTGAAACACGCTGACCAGCAGGCCGGTGACCAGCGCGGCGATGAACAACGGTGCCGAAACCAGCAGCATGATTTCCAGCGCTTCACGGCCGATGTTGATGACAGTCGTAGGGGTCATGATTTGTATTCCTTATCCGAAACTCTGAACGAGCGAGCCAATCAGCAGATTCCAGCCATCCACGAGCACGAACAGCATGATCTTGAAGGGGAGGGAGACGATCACGGGCGACATCATCATCATCCCCATCGACATCAGCACCGAGGCGACCACCATGTCGATAATCAGGAAGGGGATAAAAACGATGAAGCCGATCTGGAAAGCGGTTTTCAATTCGCTGGTCACGAATGCAGGAATCAGGACGCGCATCGGCACCTGATCCGCCGATGCCGGCTTGGGTTGCTTGGCAATCTTGGTGAACAGGGTCAGATCGGGCTCGCGCGTCTGCTTGATCATGAATCCACGCAATGGAATTGCGCCGCGCTCAAGCGCCTCGCTGAAGCTGATCTTGTTTTCCGCCAGCGGCAGGTAGGCATCGGTATAAATCCTGTCGGCTACGGGCGCCATGATGAAGAAGGTCAGGAACAGCGCCAGCCCGGCCAGCACCTGGTTCGGCGGCGCGCTTTGGGTGCCGAGGGCGTGGCGCAACAACGACAGCACGATGATGATGCGCGTAAAGCTGGTCATCATGAGAATGATGGCCGGCAGGAAACTCAGGCTGGTGAGCAGCAGCAAGGTCTGGATCGACAGCGACCACTGGGTGCCGCCGCCGGCCGCCTGGGTGCTGGTTATGGCAGGCAATACCTGCGCCACGGCCAGTGCAGGGAGTACCAGTCCAACTAACGGGAGAAGATGCTTAACGCGCATGACGACGTTCTGTGACCTGCTTCAACCAACCGGCAAAATCCAAACCGCCCGGGCTGACCGGCTTGTCGTTCGGTGCATCCCTGCGCGGCAATTGGTGCAGCGCCGAGACACTGCCGGGTGCGACCCCCAGTACCAGCCAGGTTTCACCCACTTCCACTACAACAACTCGTTCCCGCGTGCCTACCGCGGTTGCGGCCACCACGCGCAACAGGCCGGCGCCGGCACCGCGCGGCGCGGACAAACGCTTGAGCAGGTAAAGCGTGCCCAATAGCAGCAACACGACAACGACCAGACTGAGAATCACCTGGAACAGGCTGCTGCCCGCTTCGAACGGTGTTGCAGAAGACTCGGCCTTTGCCAGGGCAGGTAGTGCCGCGACGATTGAAAGCAGAATGTGAAGGCGCTGTGTATTCATCGCGCTGGCAAGGTTTTCGACCTTGCCAGCTTAGCGCGGGGGGATTTGGATTAGGCGCGGATCAGAAAGGAAATTCGCGCCCTATTTGGGCAATTGATACGCTGACCTAGCGCAGCTTGTTGAGCCGCTCGTGAGGCGTGGCAATATCGGTGAGGCGTATGCCGAACTTGTCGTTGACCACCACGACCTCGCCTTGGGCGATCAGCGTGCCATTCACCAGCACGACCATCGGTTCACCCGCCAGGCCGTCCAGCTCGACGACCGAGCCATGCGCCAGTTGCAGCAGATCGCGGATTGATATATGCGTGCGGCCGAGTTCCACGGTAAGACTCACCGGGATATCGAGAATCATGCTGTAGTCGTTGAGATTCCCCTGCTTATCGGCGCCCTCGGAGAATTGCTCGAACACCTTGGTCGCCGGAGTCACCTCCGGTGGCGCTGCCTCGGCTTGCGCCTGTTCCCCCATGGCTGCTGCCCAATCGTCGTCGGAGACCTGTCCCTCTTCTTCGCTCATCATATTCTCCTGCTGGGTAGAGTTTTCATTGTGGCTGTTCCAGTTCGTCCTGCGCCAGGAAACGGTCGACCTTCAGGGCATATTGACCGTTGCGGATGCCGTATTTCGCCGCGATCACCGGCATGTCGTTGATATGGACATTGATCAGGTCGGGGATCGGGATCGGGATGATATCGCCCACTTTCAATTCCATGATTTCGCCGAGCGTGATTTTCCGGGTGGCCAATGGCGCGACCAGGTCGAGTTCGGCTTTTTGCAATTGACGCCGCAGCATGGATGTCCAGCGCTTGTCGGATGAGACCTGGTCGCTGTGCATGGTGCTGTAGAGGATTTCGCGGATCGGCTCAACCATCGAATACGGCAGGCAGATATGCATTTCCGACGAAGCGCCGGAGAACTCGATATTGAATGTGACGGCGACAATCACTTCCGCGGGAGTCGCGATATTGGCGAATTGGGTATTCATCTCCGAACGCAAATATTCGAAGGTCAACTCATATACGGGCTTCCACGATTTTTCGTATTCGGCGAAGATGACGCCGAGCAGCCCCTGAATGATGCGCTGCTCGGTGGCGGTGAAGTCACGGCCTTCGACGCGGCTGTGAAAACGCCCGTCGCCGCCGAACATGTTGTCCACCACCAGGAACACCAGATTCGGGTCCAGCACGATCAGGCCCGTACCGCGCAGGGGCTTGACCTGGACCAGGTTCAAGTTGGTCGGCACTACCAGGTTGCGGATGAACTCGCTGTATTTCTGCACCCGCACCGGACCAACGGAAATTTCGGCATTGCGGTGCATGTAATTGAACAATCCAATGCGCAAGAAACGGGCGAAACGTTCGTTGATGAGCTCGAGCGTCGGCATGCGCCCACGCACGATGCGTTCCTGGCGTCCGATATCGTAGGATTTGACTGCGCTGGCGCCATCCCCATCGGCAGCGGCGACTTCCTCGACATCGCCCGTCACGCCTTTCAACAGGGCATCGACTTCTTCCTGCGACAGAAAATCCTGGCTCATTATTACTGGATGATGAAGGTGGAAAAAAGCACAGCCTGGATGGAATCGTCAGGACCGGCTTTGTTGTCGTCGTGCGCGGACTCCTTGTCGTGCTTGCCGGATTTCGGCTTGGGAGTACCGTCGAGAATCTGGTTGACGACATTGCGAATGTCTACGGAGAGTTTTTCCATTCCCTGAGGAGTGGAGAGTTCCGCTGGTCTTCGGCTCGACAGCAGCAGCAGGATGTTATGGCGAATTTCCGGCATGTAGTTCTTGACGTTTTCGGCGACCTGCGGATTGAGCACCTTGAACTCCGGCACGGTCTGCATGAACTGCTGCTCCTGCTTGCCTTCATCGGGCAGCAACTTGACCGTGAAAGCTTCGAGCTTGACGAAAGTCGGTTTTGCCTCGGGTTTGGCATGGACGGCGGCGGCTTCTTCCTCGTCTCCTGCGGGCGCCTTCTTCTTGAGCAAAAAGAAAGCTGCACCGCCGCCGATTGCCAGAACCACAATCAGGCCTACGACGATGAGCAGAATCAGCTTGCTCTTCGGTTTTGCGGGAGCCGCCTCTTCGGCGGCTTGTTCTTGCTTGGCAGGGGCTTTTGCCATCCGACGCTCCTAACGCTTATCTCTCAAATGCTGATTATGCCGCGGCGCTGCACCAGAACCGGCGATTGCTATTCTGAGCAGCAATTTACGCGAACACGTCAACCAGGCCATTCGACTGTTTGAGCCATTGCGGGGAAGCAAGAGGACGCAGGCTCTCTAGAGTGTTGGCCGAGTCCAGGCGGTTCATGGCGCGCCCGGAATTATCCCAGTTTTCGCGCTGGTTTGTCGATTGGTTGGCTGCGCCATTGCTGCCCGTATCGGCACCGACTTGCGCCTGGCCGAGGTTGATGCCGGCATCCGCGAGGATTTCGCGCAAGCGCGGCATCGCGGCTTCCAGTGCATCGCGCACGGCAGGATTGGCGGAAACGAACACGGCGTTGGTCTGGCTTGCATTCATCGACAGAGAAACCTCGACGCGCCCGAGTTGCGGCGGATTCAGAACCAGTTCGGCGCGTTGTTCCTGCCTGCCGATCATCCAGATGAGCTTGTTGCCGACTTCGCCATCCCAACCGTGCGAGCCCACCGGAGTATCGACAGGCAAGCGGCTGGACACTTGGCTGGCGCTTGGGGCATGGGCGGCGGTTGTGCGTCCCTGGCTGAACGCCTGGGCGGCTGCAAGCAGGTTCTGGAAATCGCTGTCGCTGGATAGCGCCTCGTTCTTGGGATGCGGCTGTCCCATGTCATTGAGGGTGTTCAAGGTTGCGGCAAATTCTGCCGTCTTGCCTGCCGCCGACTGCGAAGCTTCGGCAAGCTTGGTCAGCTGCGGGTTGTCGGCAAGAGGAGACTGTTTCTGGGTTTGAAGAGCACTGGCAAACTGCCCTGCGGTATCAAATGCGGCTGCTGGTTTATCTCTTGTTGCCTCGGCAGAAGATGCTGGATCGAGCTTGACTGCAGGCTGCACCAACAGGCCCGGCAGGTAGGGCGATTGGCCCGCCAAGGCGTCATCGCCAGCAGTTTGGGTCTCGTCATCAGGCTTGGCCAATCGATCGCTTCCTTTCGCAACGATCTCATGCTTGGTTGGCAGGCCAGGCAGGGTGATTGCGACCGTGTCTGCGATGGAGGTAGCGGACGGATTTGCATCCTCATCCTGCACTGGTACAGCAGCAGGCAAGGCTTGAACTGAAACGTCCCCGCCTTGTGTTGAAATCACTGCCTGGTTCAGAGCATCCAGTGGCAGGGTGGCGTCCGTCAATGGCAGAGGGGGCACATCCTGGATCGGCACTTCCGACGGCGCAAAGATCTGTGCAGGTTCGACGATCAGCGTGGCTGCCAGCTGCGCTTGGGCTGGCGCCATATCCATCTGTTTTTGCAGCACTTGCGCAAATGAATCCGGAGCATCGCTCTGGACCGCGCTTGTTCCAGAGTTTGCTGCGTTGTTTTCCATGCCTTGCGCGCTGGCGGGGACATTTATATTTTCAGTGGGTGCGGCCCGGTTGCCCGAGGTTTGCACAGGGTTGGCGGGCGCCACTGCCACAGGCAGGATGGGCATGGCTGTCATTTCCGGCATGGTGCTTTCCTCGCGATGCGGCAGACGTTATGCCTACCTGTCGCGACTTATGCAGCAAGCAACGTGCCAGTTCCAGTGCCCGCAGTTGATGCTAGGGAGGCTATTCTTCTTCGGCCGCCTGTCGCAAGCGCGCCGCGTGTTCGTCCTGTACTTTCTGATCCAGGCGATTCTCGGCATATTGCTCACGGCGCCGATGTCTCTCGGAAAGGCTGTCAAAAGCCTGCACGCGACCGCGTTTGTCCAGCCATTCGCGCTGGCCTGCGGCGGTGCGCTGCTTGGATTGCCCAACGAGGGCCTGTGCCTGGACGATGGCTTCATCGAGCCGGGTCAGAAACGACTGGTAGTTGCTCCAGGCCATGCGGCCGATGCCGTTTTGGGCGGCGGCGATAAAGCGTTGATGATATTCGTCGCGGTATTGCTGAAGCAGAACAACGCGTGCCCCGGCCTCCTGTTCGCCAGCCAGCAATTCGCCGAGCCGGCGCGCGGCCTCGTCCATATGAACCTGCGACAGGTCGAGCAGGGTCTGCAGGGGAAAGGGTTTAGCCATGGCGTTGAAATCTTACTGCTTGTTGAATAATTGATTGAGCTGACCCAGGCTTTCGGCGTAATTGGCATGCTCATGCAAGTCCTGCTGCAGGAAACGTTCAAACAGCGGTTGCATCAGGATGGCCTGGTCGAGCACCGGGTCCGAGCCTGCGGCATAGGCGCCTACCGCGATCAGGTCGCGCGCACGCTGGAAGCGCGAATAGAGCAGCTTGAACTGGCGCACCTGGGCCAGGTGATTGGGCTCGATGAGGTTGGTCATCGCGCGTGAAATCGATTGTTCGATGTCGATCGCCGGATAATGCCCGGCATCGGAAAGGTGGCGCGAGAGTACGATATGCCCGTCGAGTATCGCCCGGGCCGCCTCGGCAATCGGATCCTGCTGATCGTCGCCTTCGGCCAGCACGGTATAGAAAGCCGTGATCGAGCCTCCGCCCTCGGAACCATTGCCGGCACGTTCGACGAGCTGCGGCAGGCGCGCGAAGACCGAAGGCGGATAACCGCGCGTGACCGGGGGTTCACCGATCGCCAGCGCAATTTCGCGCTGGGCCATGGCGTAGCGGGTCAGCGAATCCATCATCAGCAACACCTGGCGCCCCTGGTCGCGAAACTCCTCGGCAATCGCCGTGGCATAGGCGGCGCCCTGCAGACGCATCAGCGGATTGGTGTCGGCGGGGGCGGCCACCACCACGGACCGGCGCATGCCTTCCTTGCCCAGAATGTCTTCGATGAATTCCTTGACTTCGCGGCCGCGTTCGCCGATCAGTCCGACCACGATCACTTCGGCTTCGGTATAGCGCGCCATCATGCCCAGCAGGACGCTTTTCCCCAGGCCGGAACCGGCGAACAGTCCCAGGCGCTGGCCGCGTCCCACGGTGAGCAAGGCATTGATGGCGCGGATGCCGACATCCAGGCTGCGCGTAATCGGAGCGCGCGACAGCGGGTTGACCGCGCTGCCTTGCAAGGAACGGGACTGCTTGGTTTCTATCGGGCCGCGCCCGTCGAGCGGCCTGCCGTTGCCATCGAGCACGCGGCCGAGCAGGGCATCTCCGACCGGGACATGTTTGACGCGATCGACGTGACTGCCCTGAATCGAAAAGCGTTCTCCGGCACGCAGTATCGCGGGCGGAGTTTCGAGTGCCATTACCTGCGCACCAGGGGAAAGGCCGTAGACATCCTCGCTGGGCATCATGAACAGTTTTTCGCCAGCAAAGCCAACCACCTCTGCTTCCACGGTGCCACCGTCGGGCGCCTGGATGCAGCAGTTGGAACCGAGTGGCAGTTTGATCCCGGTGGCTTCCATCACCAAACCATTGATGCGCGTTAGGCGGCCCGAAGCCTGGAATGGCGCGGCATATCCCGCCTGCTGCCGGCAATCGGCGAGAAAATCGCGCCATTTGGTGAGATGAGGATTTACCTGGGTGTTCATGAGCGTCTATTCAGAGCGATCGTCTGTGCCGCTTGCCGCGTCGACATCCGCCACCAGCCATTCGGCATTGCTGCCAAGGGTGGCGACCACGCGCTGCCAGCGCGTTGCCAAACGGGCGTCGATTTGGCTTCCGCCGGCCTCGATCGTGCAACCGCCGCGCTGAAGCCGCTTATCTTCCTGGATTCGATTACCGGCATGCGCCAGTTGCTCGCCAAAGTAGGTACGCACCAGCGAGGCGTCCTCGGGATGCAGGTGAATCGTCGCGTGGGGATGATGGGTCTGGGTGAGGGCTTCCTGGATGGTATCAAGCAGTATCTCGGGCTTGACCGCAACGGTCTGGCGTATCACCTGGCGTGCCACATCCAGCGCCAGGGCGAGCAAATCTTCGGCCACCTGCTGGTCGAAAACTTTCAGGGCAGCGTCGAGTTGCGTGACGAGCGCCGCCAGGCGCGCGCCCTCGGCACGCGCACGCATCTGCCCCTCCGCGTAGCCGGCCGCCTTGCCGGCGGCGTGCCCGGACTCCTGGGCCTCCTGCTTGAGTTTCTCGATTTCCTCGGCCGTCGATAAAGTGATCGCCGTCTCACCCGATGCGAGCGCGGGATCGAGGGGCGGATCGAAGTTCGACATTTCCCAGCGCTCCCAGGCAGTGAGTTTGCTGTCGCTGATTTTTGCTGGCATCGCGATTAGAGAGGAAGGGACAAATGATGCATCTTACTACGCCAGGATATGCCGGAACTGTGCAACCTCTGCGGTGTTGCCTAGACCGCTAAATATAAGCATCTTGCGCGCCGGCGCCGAGCTGGATCTGGCCTTCGTCGGCCAGGCGACGGGCGATCTTGAGAATCTCCTTTTGTTCGGCTTCGACTTCGACAAGGCGCACCGGACCTTTCGCTTCCAGATCCTCGCGCAGCATTTCCGAAGCGCGCGAGGACATGTTCTTGAAGATTTTCTCGCGCAGTTCTTCGGAAGCGCCCTTGAGGGCCAGGATCAGCGAATCGGACTGGATTTCGCGCAGCAGCAGTTGGATGCCACGGTCGTCGACATCCAGCAGGTTCTCGAACACGAACATTTCGTCGAGAATCTGTTGCGCCAGATCCGGGTCATATTCGCGCACGCTGTCGATGATCGCGGTTTCCGCCGCCTGGCCGACGAAGTTGAGAATTTCGGCCGCATGCCGCACCCCGCCCATGGCGGCTTTCTTGATGTTCGAGGAACTGGCCAGGAGCCGCTTCAGCACGTCGTTCAATTCCGCCAGGGCTGCTGGCTGCACGCCCTCAAGCGTGGCGATGCGCAGCACCACGTCGTTGCGCAGGCGCTCGGTGAACAGCTTGAGGATTTCGCCAACCTGGTCAAACTCCAGATGCACCAGGATGGTTGCGATGATTTGCGGATGCTCGTTGCGGATCATGTCTGCCACGGTGGGCGCGTCCATCCACTTGAGGCCTTCGATGCCGGCGGTGTCGCTGCCCTGCATGATGCGCGAGATCAGGCCGGCGGCGCGGTCTTCGCCCAAGGCCTTGACCAGCATGGCCTTGATCATTTCCTCGTCGGAGGAAATAGTGGTGCCCATCTCCGTGTCGTGATCGAGATCATCGAGCACGGCCTCGATCTTGTCGCGCGGCGTGGCCTTGAGCTTGGCCATGGCATGGCTCAGCTTGTTTACTTCCTTGGGACCGAGGTGCTTGAGCACCTCGGCGGCATGGTCCTCGCCCAGGGCGAGCAGTAGAACTGCGCCTTTCTCTATGCCTTTGTCAATTTCCTCAGCCATCGTCACTCATTGGCGCCAGCCCATGACTTGATCACGTCGGCGACAACCCGGGGATCGGATTGCGCCAGATCGCGTGCGCTCTCGAGCTTGGCATCGAATGCCCTCTGCTTGCGGTTGAGTTGTTTCTTCTGGACCACCGGCGCTGCCTCTTCGTCTATTTGTGGTGGTTTCTCGCGTTCTTCCTTCAATGCGGCAAGATCGTACATTATTCTCTCATAGAGTGGTTTCAACAGTTTGTTCCACACCAGGAAGGCCGCCAGGGTGATCAGGATGTATTTCAGGCTTTCCCGCAACATGCCCATCAGTTCCGGGTTTTTCCAGATAGGCAGGTCAGGCACGATTTCCTTTTCGCCGACCGTAAAGGAAACGTTGGCGACGTTGAGCGTGTCGCCGCGGTCCTTGTTGTAACCCATCGCTTCGCGCACCAGGGCATTGACCTGGGTCAGTTCGGCCGGCGTGAAGGGGATCGGCTTCGCCTTGCCATCCTTGTCCGCAGGGCCCTTCTTGTTGTTCACCACCACGGCGACAGAGAGCCGCTTGATGCTGCCGGCGCTGCCTTTGGTGTGCTTGACGGTCTTGTCGAGCTCGAAATTGGTGGTGGCGTTTCGGCTGGTGTTCGAGGCCTGAGCGCCGGCATTCGCAGTGGCGCCGGCAGCGGGTGCGCCCGGCGTGGTGATGGGCGCCGTGGCGGGAACGGGAGGTTGATTGGTCAGGGCGCCGGGTACGCCAGTTGCCCCTGGCGTTGCGCTGCCGCTTTCCGCGGTCTGCATGCTGCGAATGGCGGCTTCCTGGCTCGGATTGGGCTTGTAGGTTTCCGCCATTTGCTCGGTTTGCGAGAAATCGACCTCCGCCGCCACCTGGGCGCGCACATTGCCGGGGCCGGCTACCGGATCGAGGATGGCTTCAATGCGGCGGATATAGCTGGCCTCGAGTTCATGCAGGTATTTGAGCTGGGACGGATCGAGTCCGGCCTCGCGCGATGGATCGCGCGGCTGGGAGATCAGGTTGCCGTTCTGGTCGATGACGCTGATGCTGGCCGGCGCCAGCTTGGACACGCTCGACGAAACCAGATGCACGATGCCGGCAATCTGGTTGGCCTCGAGCACACGACCTGGATAGAGATTGAGGACGACCGAAGCGGTCGGTTTCTCCTCCTCGCGCAGGAAGGCCGACGACTTGGGTATCGCGAGATGGACCCGGGCGCCTTGGACTGCCTGCAGCGATTGGATCGAGCGCGCCAACTCGCCTTCCAATGCGCGCTGGTAATTGACTTGTTCCTGAAACTGGCTGGCGCCCAGCTTCTGGGTCTCCATCACCTCGAAACCGACCAGGCCACCCTTGGGTAAGCCTTGCGAGGCGAGTTTGAGGCGTGCGTCATGCACCTGTGCTGCCGGAACGAGGATCGCTCCACCGCCTTCGGAAAACTTGTACGGGACATTCATTTGCTGCAGCGAGGCGATGATCTGCCCGCCGTCGCGCTCGGATATGTTGGAGAACAGCACGCTGTACTCGACATTCTTGCTCCACATCCAGACCCCGACGATCATGGCGATGGACATCGCCACACCAGCCAGCAGCATGATGATCTGGCTGGCGGGAAGTTGGCTTAAGCCTGCGAAAGAATAGGGTAGGGTATTGGTTTGTTCCGTACTCGCCATGTCCTGTGGATCCGGTTGGTGGTTTGCTTATTTGCCCAATCAAGCCCAATGCTTGCTCTTGGCGGATTATGCCCAGTCAAACCAGGTAAGTCGGGCGAAAAAAGGGCCTCTTTGGCCTGTATTTCAAGGCTTAAGATCGGGGCTCGTCTTGTCTCGCATGGCCGAATCTGCCATCATCAGATGAAAGCTCCCAGCCAACCATGACCACGACCTCACAGCAAGAACCGGTCCAGAACGAGGCGCAACCCGAGTCGTTGCGTCTTGCCGAAGCATTTCGGATTTTCAATCAGGCTTCCGAGGAACTTTCGACCGCCTATACCAGCCTGCAAAGCCAGGTCGCGGCCCTGACGGCTGAACTGGCCGCCGCCAATGGCGCCTTGCGCCAGCAATATGTGGAAAAAGCCGCCTTGACCGAACGGCTTACCCTGCTGCTGTCCGCCTTGCCGGCGGGGGTCGTGGTGCTGGATGCCACAGGCCGGGTGGTGCAGGCCAATCCGGCGGCAGAGGCGACGCTGGGGCTCGCTTTGTTGGGAGAGCCTTGGGAAACCGTGGAACGGAACCATCTTCTACCCAGTGAGACCCCCGGTGAATATACCGCCGAGGTTGCTCATGCCGCGCATCGCCTGGCGGTGACCGTGACCGCCCTGGACTCTGCCGGCGGACGGATCGTGCTGCTGCACGACATCACTGAAGCGCACCGCCTCAAGGCCCAGGCCGAACGTCACGAACGCCTCGCCGCGATGGGCGAGATGGCGGCGCAATTGGCGCACCAGTTGCGCACGCCGCTTTCCGCGGCTTTGTTGTACACCGCCAACCTGGAAACTCCGGATATGGCGGAAGCGACGCGGATCAGCATTGCGCAAAAAGCCGTCGGCAGGCTCAAGCATCTTGAGCGTTTGATTCAGGATGTGCTGTTGTTTGCGCGCGGCGAGGTACTGGGACGCGAAGTGATGCCTGTCGCCGAACTGCTGCAGGAATTGCGTCAAACCATCGAACCTCTGGCGCGAACCCGCAGCGTGCTGTTTCAAGTGGATGAGTCGTCCGACGAATTGTTCCTGCAAGGCAATCGCAAGGCAATCGTAGGCGCATTGACCAACTTGCTCGAGAATGCCCTGCATGCCGCAGGATCGCACAGCGGCGGTGAAGTCCATCTGGCGGTGAGAAGGGAAGGCGAGACCCTGGCATTCGCGATTCGCGACAACGGCCCCGGCATGGCGGCACCTGTCGTGGCGCGGCTGTTCGAGCCGTTTTTCACTACCCGCGCCGAGGGCACCGGCCTGGGCCTGGCCATCGCCCGTGGTGTGGCGCGGGCGCATGGTGGTAACATTGAAGTATCTTCTGCACCGGGCGTAGGCACTGAATTTACCGTGACCCTGGCACTGGCGCATCAGTCTGCGGACTAACGAGAAAGCGATGTTGAGAATCTTGGCCGAGATGACGAACCTGTTTTGCAGTTCCACTGCCGGTACCTGGGGAAGCCGTGGCTGATCACCTGAACATTCTCGTCGTCGAGGACGATGACGCGCTGCGCGATGCCTTGCTGATCACCCTGGAATCGGCGGGCCACGCCGCCCAGGGGGCGGCGGGAGGGCAGCAAGCATTGCAGTTGTTGGGCGAGCAGGCCTTCAACATGGTGATTTCCGATTTGCGCATGGCGCCGATGGACGGACTCGAACTGTTGCGCGAGATTCGTGCGCGTTCGCCGGGCTTGCCGGTGTTGCTGATGACGGCCTTCGGCGATGTGGACAAGGCGGTTGCGGCAATGCGCGGCGGCGCTTGCGATTTCATGCTCAAGCCGTTCGAGCCGAAGACCTTGCTGGGTCAGATCGATCGCTATGCCAGCGCGCCTCTCAGCGAAGGCGTGATCGCCGAGGACCGCCTGACACGGGATACCTTGCTGCTGGCGGCGCGGGTCGCGCGCAGCGATGCCACCGTGCTGCTGACCGGTGAATCAGGCACCGGCAAGGAAGTGTTTGCACGCTATATCCATGAGCAATCCACGCGCGGCAAAGGGCCTTTCGTTGCAATCAATTGTGCGGCGATTCCGGACAACCTGCTCGAAGCAACACTGTTTGGTTACGAAAAAGGCGCTTTCACCGGAGCCCAGTCGGCGCAGGCCGGCAAGTTCGAGCAGGCCAATGGAGGTTCTTTGCTGCTTGACGAAATTTCCGAAATGCCTTTGTCATTGCAGGCGAAGCTGTTGCGCGTGCTGCAGGAACGCGAAGTGGAGCGCGTCGGCGGGAAGAAGCCGGTGGCGCTCGACATCCGCGTGCTGGCGACCAGCAACCGAGACATGGCGGAGGAGGTGAAACAAGGCGGGTTCCGCGAGGACCTCTATTACCGCCTCAATGTGTTCCCGCTGGAGATTCCGGCACTGCGCAAGCGCCCGGGCGACATTCTCCCCTTGGCCAGGCATTTCATCACCGTTCATGGTTCCCGCGCCGGCCGTTCGGCAAGCCTGTCCGATACGGCAGCGGCAAAACTTGCCGCACATTCCTGGCCGGGCAATGTGCGCGAACTGGAAAACGTCATTCAGCGTGCCCTTATTCTCGCGCCGGGGGAAACCATCGAGGCGGAGCATCTGCTGTTCTCGACCGGTGCAGCAATCCCGGTCACCATCGCCGCCAGCCCTGCTGCGGCTTCTCCGGGCCCGGGCACTTCAGGCGCCGGCGAGTCTCAGGCCAGCATGCGCGATCTGGAGCGGCAGCACATCCTGGACACCCTGGCAGCAGTCGGCGGTTCGCGGCGCTTGGCAGTGGAACGGCTCGGCTTGTCGGAGCGAACCCTGCGCTACAAGCTCAAGCAGTACCGCGACGAAGGCTATTTGTGATGGAGCCGCGAAATAAATAGCGCGCCTGGCATGTGGATTGCTAATAAAATCTCAGAACGGTCCGTTAACCTGTATGGACCAGGAGGTGAAGCATGGCGATAGACACTCGAAACCTTGACCAGATGTTGCTGGAGTTGCGTTCGGCAGCTGCCGCCGTGGCCGGCAAGCCGGCCCAACCGGCGGGTGCGGTAGGTGAGGGAACGGATTTCGCGCTGGCCCTGAAAAGCGCCATCGATCAGGTCGGTCAGGCGCAGCAGTCGGCACAGCAGATGACCCAGGATTTTGCCGCGGGCAACAGCAATGTCAATTTGCAGGATGTCATGGTCAACCTGCAGAAAGCCAATATTTCCTTCCAGCAGATGGTGCAGGTACGCAACAAACTGGTTTCCGCCTATCACGACATCATGAACATGCAAGTCTAGTTCCGCTTCGAATTAGAACCGATAGTTTGTCGACTTCGCCTTGCCGTGCTATAGCACTGTCCTCGGCTTGTCTTCGCCTCTCGCTTCTAATGCCAAGCGGAATTGGGCGGATTGGGGAGTTTTCATGAAGTTCATCGCCGTCGGCCCTGCCGGCACAGCCGAATCCATGCATTTGGCGGAAGGCCCCGTCCCCGTTCCTGCTCCCGGCGAAATTCTGATCCGGGTCGATTTTGCCGGCGTCAACCGGCCGGATGTCGCCCAGCGTGCCGGACTTTATCCTCCTCCCCAGGATGCTTCACCAATACTTGGACTGGAAGTGGCCGGACGCGTTGCCGCACTTGGCAGCGGCGTAGCCGAATGGCAGGTGGGTGACTTGGTCACGGCGTTGGTGCCAGGGGGCGGCTATGCCGAATATTGTGTGACTCCAGCGCCCCATGCCTTGCCCATCCCCGCAGGGCTGACTCTGGCTGAGGCGGCAGGCTTGCCCGAGACATGGTTCACCGTCTGGGCCAACCTGATGCAAATGGCGGGGCTCAAGGCCGGCGAGCGGCTGCTGGTGCATGGCGGCTCCAGCGGCATCGGCCTGACCGCAATCCATCTGGCACGCCATCTGGGCGTGGAGGTGATCGTGACGGTCGGCAACGCCGAGAAGGTGGCATTCTGCTTAAATCATGGCGCCGACTTTGCGATTGATTACCGACAGGAAGACTTCGTTGCCAAAGTGAAGCAAATCACCGCAGGAGAGGGCGTCGATGTGATCCTCGACATGGTGGGCGGCGACTATATCCAGAAGAATGTGAAACTGCTGCGTCGCGACGGCCGGCTGGTGATGATCGCCTTTCTGGAAGGCAGCAAGACTCAGTTCGACTTTATGCCGGTGATGCTCAAGCGGCTGGTGCTGACCGGTTCGACCATGCGCCCGCGCAGCGTGGCCGAAAAGACGGCAATCCGCGAAGCCTTATTGCGGCAGATATGGCCAGCGCTGTCCGCCGGGCACCTCAAGCCGCATCTGCATGCCACATTCCCGTTGGGACAAGCCGCCGAGGCGCACCGGCTCATGGAGAGCAGCCAGCACATCGGCAAGATCGTGTTGCGGGTCGGCAACTGAGTAGGCAATTGAGTAGGCAACTGAGTAGGCAACTGAGCAGGCAACTGAGCAGGCAACTGAGCAGGGACTGAAAGAAACCAGAGCAGGTCTCTGCCTACACTTTACCTTTGGCCAAACCGGCTTCGCGCGCCTTGCGCTCGCGTTCCTCTTTGATGATGTAGCGCTGCAGCAGTGCCAGCATCGGGCCCGCCAAGGACACGAACTGGCAGCCGGCACGCCTGCTCACCGGCCCGTCGCGCACGCTGACTTCGAAGGTGCTGCGCACGCGCAGCGTGGCGACGATCGTTCCAACGCCGGGCAATTCGATTTGGCACTTCTCGAACACCATGTCAGGAGCGAAAGCCACATCTTCTGGGGGCATCACGATGCCGATGCCGCCGCCGCTGACATCAACGACATTGACCTCGATCTCGACTGCTGGCTGCTCTGGCTGATCCGCCTGATCTTCCGGCGGCGGTATCGGGATGATGCACTTGACCGGTTGCCGAATCGGCACGACCAGCCGGAAGTTCTCGCGCCGCTGCAGACGCAGAATCGCTTCCGGCATGTCGGCGATGAAGCATTGGCGGCCGCGGTATTGCGCCAGCTTGAGGCCGTGCAGCACGAACTGGATTCTGACTTTTTCCAGGCTCGACACGCCATACAGCTTGTCAGCCACCATCGCTTGGCGATTGGCGGCGGCATTGCCGCCGGCATACAGCGCGATGACGTTCTCCTCGTCCGAGACGGAGAAAATCGAGGTCAGGATGAAGTCATTGGCGTTGTTGAAATAGAGCGTGACGGTTTCGTTGCTGTCCTTCAATGCGCGCAGGATCGAAACAATTTCGACCTCGGAGTGCAGGAGGTATTCGCTTTCTTCCTCGGTCTGGGCCAGCTCGATCTTGAGCATGGCCTTTCTTTGCTCCTCGGCCTCGCGCAGCATAGCTTTCCTCTGCTCCTCGGCTTCCCTGAGCAGCTTGTTCTTCGCCTCTTCATAGGGCGCGAGAATCGCTTCTCTTTTTTGGATCGCCTGGAGAATCAGAGCTTTTTTCTGCTGGGCCACTTCGTTGGCCAGCAGGCGTTTCAACTCCTCCACTTCCAGGCGGATGACCTTTAGGCGTTCTTCGGTCTCTTTGGGTGTTTCGGCCATTTCGGATCCACTCGGTTCGAGCGGGTAGTTTAATCGATGTTAGGCGGCATTCAAACTGATGCCCGCCACTGAAGCCCGCCGTGTGGTGTCCGCAGTTGTTTCCGGGGTACTAGGCTTGCTGCTCGAGGCGGTAGAGCCAGGCCAATAACTCCGCGACGGCGACATAAAGCTGGGGAGGAATGCGGTCATCCAGATTCGATTGCATCAGCAGTGTCACCAGTTCCGGCGATTCGTGCACGAAAACGCCGTATTCGCGGGCGCGGCGAATGATCTCCTCGGCGACCAGGCCGCGTCCCTTGGCGACGACGCGCGGTGCCGAATCTCCCGGGGCATAGGCCAGGGCGATTGCCAGGGAACGCTGTTTGTTGGTGGCGGAGTCATCCGAGTCCATCTACTCTTCCTTCTCCTCCTCCTGTGCCTCCCCGGCCTGCTTGATGGTCAGGCCAAGCAGGGGAATGCCCGCGGCAGTCAAGGCTTGTTCGAGCTTGGGTACGCCGTTGCGCAGGTCGGAGACGCTGCTGTCCGATGCGGACAGCAATGCGATATGTACGCCGTGCGCTCCCAGGCGCAAAGCAGCCTCGACTTCGCCGAGCCGCGGTGTTGTCAGGCGCAGGGTCGTGGACCAGGGCTCCGGTTCGCCTTGGTTTGCATCCGATTTTCTTTCGCCATCCCATTCGACCTGCCATTGCACGGTCTGGCCGGGCCAGACTTCGCCATGCCATAACAGGCGTTGCGTGCCCGCGGCGTCCAGTTGCTGCTGCACCAGCGGCCGCAACTCATCAGGAAGGGCGGCGGTTTGCTGCGGATTGTTCTGCAAACCGGCGGGCGTGCGCTGATTCTCCGCCGCATGGCTCTCCGCGGCAGATTCTTGCGTTTGCGGCAAATTGGCCTGCATCGCCGCGGCATCCACCAATTGCTGGAACGACATGTCCTTGAGCCGCTCCGGCGATCCTGCCTCGCTGCGCAGATAAGCCGCAATTTGTGCCAAGGTCACGGGTTGTCCCTGCGCATCATGCAGCAGGCCATGCAAGCTGGTCCTGGGGGCTGATGTTGCGACGGCAGAAGGCGTCATGGGTTGCCCCGGCAGTTCTGGCGAGGCATTCAGGCCTGGTGCAGTTGCTGAAGGTTCTCCCTGCGCTTTGGGTACAGGCCCGCCTTGCGGCGACAGGGAAGCCAGCAGCATTTTCTCGGCATACGCGACAAGCTGTGCTTCAGGTTGTGAGAATTGTCCCTGTGGCTCCTGCAGCAGGCTGCCGAGCGGCAATTTGCCGGCAATCCATTGAGCTTGGTGTGCCTCGTAAAACAAGCCGCTTTCAACCACTGCCTTGCTCAGAACGGGTACAAGCTCCGCGCCGCTCTTGGGCGGCTGCGCCAGCAAGGGCTGTCCCTGGTTCAATTCCGCGGCTGGCGGCGCGCGGCCTTCCGGGGCGAGCAGCGCACTGATCATTTGCCCTACGCGGCTGAAGGTGGCATGCGGGTAAGCCGCTTCCTCCGCCGTACTCGCCGCTTTGCCTGAAATGGCCAGCTGGGCAATGACCGTCCTCGGCGTGCGGTCGATGACGACCAAGTCGAGCACGTCACCGCTCTTCACCGATTCGGGCAGGGAGAGCGTGATACTCTTGCCGGCGACCAGCGCGCGATAGGTGTTCTCCGGCAGTACTTCCTGGATGCGGGCGCTGAAGGCTTGCCCCGCTTTCAATTCCGGCAACTCGGAAGGAATTTCCTGCAGGGGCGTGACAGGTTGCGGCTGCAATTCATTCTGCAGGCGCACGCGCAATCCGATATCGGGTGGAATCAGTACCATCGTCGCATCTCGCTAATCAGGTGAGGGCGATCTCGGGGCGATCACAGGGCGGAGTCACCGCCTGGGAGCATTATGAATTGGCGCCGTAGCTTTGTTCAAGCTGCCGCTGCCTGGCATTGCTGCCAAGAAACTTGCGGAGTTGCTCCATCCAGGGCTCCGTGTGCCGCCGCACTTCGGCGTCGTCTGCCAGAATGCGCTGGATCAGTTCCGATTTGAGCTTGAGCGCGTTGCTGGAAAGATCCGTATCGTCGCCATCAGTGAGCAGCGTGTTGCGCAGTGCCGCAACCGAACGTTCCAGATGGATCAGCATATCCCAGTCCCGGGCACGCGCAGCCTCGACCATGCGGGCTGAGAGTGTGCTCATTTCCTCATAAAGCGCGAGTTGTGTCGGCATGAACAGCATGGTAATGGCTAAGCAATCAGCGGGTTCGAGGAATGAGCAGCGTGAATGTCGGCTAATTCTGACTGAGCAGGCGGTTTCCAGGGGTAGGTTACGTATTCACTGCATAAGCCATGAGCAATTTTTTCTCGGTGTTGAGACTGCCTACGAGATTGCGCAACTCGTCTTGTCTCGGTGCGACCAGCATTCTGATTTCTTCATCGCTTGCCAGAATGGCGCGAATCAGTTCGCGCATTCTTTCTTGATTGGCTTGCGTGAAGTTGCTTCCCCGCTGCTGTTCCATCAGTGCACTGCTGATTGTGGCGCGTGCGTGTTCAAGCGTTATCAACCGTTCCCAATCGCCTTGCCGGGCAGCTTCCAGCATTTGCAGCGACTGATGCCAAATGGTTTCATACCCGGCCAGCTTCTCGGACGCGTTTGCTGGTGTATCCCCGTATGCTGCCATAGGGTTAGCCACGCTTACCGCAGCGGCGGATTTGCGGTTTTTTGCGATGCTTGAATTTTTTTCGGGTCAATCTCGACCCAGGCGCTTTTGATATCACCTAGCAGGGTGCTGATTTCGTCGAGAATTTCGATCTCGTTGTGCATATTGGCGATGAGCAGACGATAGGACATATATTCGTACAGGGAGTCCAGTTTCTCGGCCAGATCCCCGCCGGCTTTCAAGTCCAGGCTGGCGCGCAGGCCTTCATCGATGATTGAAATGGCTTTCGAGATCGCCATGCCCTTTTCGGCAATTTCCTTGCGTTGCATATGGCCGCGTGCGGCGGCAATGGAGTGCAGTGCGCCTTCGAACAACATGGTGATCAATTTGTGCGGACTTGCAGCCGCAACCGAGCCATCGACACCAACCTTCGCATAGGCGTTTATGGCATTGCGGTTCATTGCATTCATTGCGAAACTCCGGCTGTATGGCGCATATGGCGATATTACCCCGATTTACTTGAACTATTCGGCAGTCCGGCTAATTGTTGGGTGAGGGCATCGCTGGTGGTCTTCATGCTGCCGAGCAGGGAGTCGAGAGCGGCATATTGATTGCGATAGCGCTGCTCGGTGATGACCAGGCGATCATTCAGCTTGGTTCTTTGAGCGTTGAGCAGCTTCATGCCGAGATTGACACCATCTGTTTTCGAGGCGAGCGGGCCGCTGCTGCCCGTGAGATTCGCCAGGAGGGTTTTGAGTTTGCCGCCAGTGCTGGTGACGATCATGGCGACCTCAGTTGCATTGAGGTCGATGGCGCTTTGCAGTTTGGCGGAGTCGACAGTCAATGTGCCGTCTTTCTGAAAGGACACGCCGATCTGGGACAAGGCCTTGAAGTTTCCGGTAATGCTGGTCGACTTGGCACTGATCACGTTGCGCATCTGGCTCTGGATGGCAAGCACAGCCGAATCGCCATTCAGGACGGGTGCCTGTTTGGTGACGACATTGTAGGTGGACAATTCTTTCAAAGGCTTGGCGATCTCGTTGTAGGCCTTGACGAAAGCATCCAGCGAGGTCTTGATGGCGCTGGTGTCGCGGGCCACGGTCACGGTGGCCGTGGACGTGGTTTTTTCGAGCAGGTTAAGCGTCACGCCGTGAATGACATCGGCGATGCTGTTCGAACTCATGCTGGCACTGATCCCGTTGACCTTGATTTCGGCATTCTGTGCCGTGATGGTCTCGGCAAGGTTTTGACCAGAGTCATTGCCCGGATCGTGCGCCATGAGATCGGAAAGGGCCTGGTCCCCAGTGACCGAAATTTTCATGCTGCTGGTGACGCCGGACGGAGAGGTCAAGACCAGGCGATAGGGCGTTGCGCTGCCGTCACTGACGATGCTGGCAGTGACACCGATGTCGGCTGCGTTGATCGCGTCGCGAATGTCCCCAAGCGAAGTGCTGCCGCTCTCGATGTTGACGGTACGGACCGTCGACCCAGAAGCGCGCGTAAATGTGGCGCCGGTATATTTGCCCGTGGCGGAATCGAAGGTGCCCAACGCTCCCTTGGTAATGGTGCCGAATTCAAAGCTCAGAGTGCCGCTGCCGATATTGCTGGTGGTGTTGAGTTGTCCGGCGGCGGCCAGATTTTGCGCCTGAGCGAGCTGGCTGATATCTACAGAGTATTTGCCGGGGATAGCGGTGCTGTTGGCTGACGCCGTCAAGATCGATGTGTTTGACGGCGTGGCCTTGATGGATTGGAAGCTGGCGGTATTGGTCAGGCTGCTGGTGGCATCCTGCAGGGTGGCCAAGCCGCTTTTGACGGTGCCGTAGGCGGACAACTTGGCCTGATAACTGGCTTCCTTGGTGTCGAGCTTCTTTACCGGCTGCTGCTCGATCGTCATCAACTGGCTGACGATGCCATTGACATCCAGATTCGAGCCTATTCCCGATGCCGTGATCGCCATGCTACGCCCCTGTCAAACCAGTTCCTGAGCTTACTTTAGCAAACTTAGCACGTTCTGTGACAACTGATTGGCCTGCGCCAGCATCGCCATGCCGGCCTGCTGCAGAATTTGCGAGCGCGCCAGGTTGGTGGTCTCCTTGGCGAAATCCGTATCCTGGATGCGCGAGCGGGAAGCGGACAGATTTTCCGAAGCCGCCGAGAGATTGGAGATGGTGCTCTCGAAGCGAGCCTGGATGGCGCCGTAGCGGGCACGCTGGTCGGTAATCGCTGCCAGTGCCGAGTCCACTGTGGCCAGAGTCCGTTGCGAAGAATCATAGGTCGATACATCCAGTGTATCGGTTGTCTGCAGTTGGGAACCATACGTACCCGAAGCGCCGACGCTGCCGCCGCCGCCGAACACGTCATTCACAGAAGTGATAAACGAGAAGGCTTTGGTGGAGTCGAAAACAACTCTTCCGGTAAACCAGTAGCCCGATCCCGCGGTCCAAGTGCTTGAAGTATCGGTTGAGAGTGCTGAGGAGGCCAGTCGGCTTACGGTATTGGTACTGTCGCCATCGAGCACCGAGATATCCGAGACGCTCACCGTCGAAGCCGAACCATTATCGATACGTAAGTCCTTGCCGGCCTGATTGGCAAGCTTGATGCCCCAGTCGCCATTGTCGGTCTGTATCACCTGTGCGGTAAAGCCGGTTTTGCCGGCCGCGTCGTTGAATGCCTGTGCGGCGGCATTCAACTGGTCCGAAGAATTGACCACAGAAGCGTTGTCCGAACCACCGGTCTTGAAGGAGATGGTCGTGTATGACGATGGCGCCGAGCCCGCAGCAGAACTCGTGTCAGCCGAAATTCTGAAGGTGTACGAAGTGTTCTGGGCAAAGTTCACGCCCGTTGAGGCGCTGCCAGCACCGTCGCCCAGCACAACTTCGGTGAGGGCAGTGGCTTTGACGCCGCTGTCGAGACGATTGACCGCTGCGGCGATTTCTTCGGCGCTCGCCCCTTGCCTATAGAAGGCACTGTAGATGCCCGAAGAAGTGGAGATGGTGAAAGCGCTGGAAGAAGTGGCGCCGTTGATCGAGGAACTGTCCCCTGAGCCGCCCGCGAGCAGCAAGGCATCGCCATAGGCAGAGGAGGCGGCGTTAACGCTGCCTTTGGTACCCACGGTAAGGTCGCCCACGCCGCCATTGGTGTAGGCGGCCATCGCACCGATGCGGTTGTTGCCGTAGGCATTGGTCTGGAAGTTGCCGGAGATGATCGAGATGGTCTGGTTGGCGTTCGCACCCACCTGGAAATTGAGAGACGCAAAAGATCCGTCGATGACCTTTCTGCCGTTGAATTCGGTCGTTGTCGCAATGCGTTGCAGTTCCTGGGTCAGGGACTGGACTTCCGAGTTCAATGCGGCACGGTCACTGGCCGTATTGGTGCCGTTGCCGGCCTGAATCGCCAGTTCGCGGATACGCAACAGGATATCGCCGGAAGAAGCGAGTGCCGCTTCCGCGGTCTGGGCCAGGGATACGCCGTCGTTGGCGTTGCGATTGGCCTGATCCAGGCCGCGAATCTGCGCCGTCATGCGCTGGCTGATCGCCAGGCCGGCCGCATCATCCTTGGCGCTGTTGATGCGCAAACCGGAGGAGAGTCGCTGCAGTGACGTCGCCAGGCTGGACTGGGAGGTGTTCAAATTACGCTGCGCATTCAGCGAGGCAATATTGGTATTGATGATTTGGGGCATTTTGCTTCTCCTTAAAGCTTACGAGCCTGATTTATTCGAGAAAGTCACTGCTTGAAGCGCCGCATACATTCATGATTCTTTCAAATTGCCCTGCAAGGCTTGGGCAGAAATCCTTTGTAATACTGGACCTGCGGGTTGTGCGTAGCGTGGCATTGTTGGCATTGTTGGCACTGTTGGTGCCGGTGGATTCCGGCGAGGCGCCACGGTAAAACTTGCCACGGTAAAACCTGTCACGGTAAAACTTGCCGCTCTGATTGCTGGCTTGCCGAACGGCACCTTGCCGGGCAATGCCATGGCAGAACGCCCGCGGCTCTTCGTGTGCGCTCGGGCATGATGCGATTGCAGTGTGTTCTGACAAATTGATATTTGGCTTCATGGTGACACCCGTTGAGCAGGTTTCGTGCCTGACCATGAATTGACATGGAAAAGGGCGTTACTTCTGCTCTTGAGCTTGATCTAACAAGCTGAATATTCTGGCAACTGTTAAGTGAAGCGGTCAGCACGGGGTATCCGGCAATCCTGCAAGACGCAGCGGATCATGAGATCATGGTCACCGTTCCCATGCCGCATAACTAAACTGAACCATGCCTACAGATCAGCTGACTACCCTAAACCAAGCAATGCAGCACGCCATTGCCCACCATCAGGCCGGCCGATTGCAGGAGGCTGCTGAACTCTATCGCGCCATACTTCAGGTTCGCCCGAATCATCCAGATGTCAACCACAATCTGGCCGTGTTGTTGGTAAAGGGTCAGCAGCCGGCACAGGCATTACCCTATTTCAATGCGGCATTGCAGGCGGATCCGGCGCGCGATCAATACTGGCTGAGTTATGTCGATGCGCTGATATTGACAGGGAATGCCGATGCTGCGCAGCAGGTGCTGGAGTTGGCACAGAAGCAGGGATCAAGGGAAACAGTTGTCAAGGCGCTGGCAGGACGATTGGAAGCCTGCATGGTTGATTTGATCAACGAGGACAGGATCGAGGAAGCCATGGATCTTGCCCGGAAAATGACTCTATGCTGCCCACTAAACGGTTTTGGCTGGAATGTGCTCGGCGGGTTGTTGGGAAAAACCGGGCACAGCAAGGAGGCCCTGGCGCCCATGCTGAAGGCGGTCGAGTTGTTGCCGCTGGATGCGGAAGTGCGGGCTAACCTTGGCAATGTCCTCAAGGCGCTGGGGCGCCTTGAGGAGGCCGAGGCCAGCTATCGACGCGCGTTGCAGATCGAACCGGAATTCGCCGGAGCGCACGATAACCTAGGCATCGCTTTGCAGGATTTGGGTAGGCTGCGTGAGGCTGAGACGAGTTGCCGGCGAGCAATACTGATCAACGCCGATTATGCCGAGGCATACAACAACCTGGGCAATATCGTCAAGGACAGGGGCCGGATAAATGAATCCGAGACCTTGTATCGGCGGGCGTTGCAAGTTAACCCCGGCTATGCGGAGGCATACAATAATCTGGGCAACATCTTGCAGGATCTGCTCCGGCCGGATGAAGTCGAAGCCTGTTATCGCAGGGCTTTGCAGGTCAATCCGAATTATGTGAATGCGCACAGCAATCTTCTCTTTTCCCTGAGTTACATTCATCAGGATCCCCGTCAGTATTTGGAAGAAGCGCAGCGGTTCGGCAAATTGCTGACAGCAAACGCCACAGGGCGTTTTACTTCCTGGCACTGCCCGGAGCAGTCTTCCAGATTGAGGATAGGCTTCCTGTCCGGAGATTTGCGGCAACACCCGGTGGGCTATTTTCTGCTAAGCCTGCTTGAGCACATCGACCCTGACCGCATCGAACTCTTCGCCTATCCCACTCAACTCAGGGAAGATGAATTCACCGCCGGCATCAAGCCTTACTTTGCTGCGTGGAAGCCGCTGCCGGGCAGAAATGACGAAGCCGATGCACGCCTGATTCATGAAGACAGGATTCAAGTGCTGATCGATCTTTCCGGTCATACGGCGTACAACCGGCTGCCGCTGTTCGCCTGGAAGCCTGCGCCGATTCAAGTGAGCTGGCTGGGTTATTTTGCCTCCACCGGCGTCAATGAAATCGATTATCTCATCGCGGATCCCTGGACGCTGCCTGAGTCGGAAGGAGTTTATTTCACCGAGAAAATTCTGCGCCTTCCCGAGACACGCCTCTGTTTCAGTGTACCCAATGTGGATGTTACCGTATCGCCACTTCCCGCTTTGAGTAACGGCCGTATCACTTTTGCCTGCTTCAACAATCTCGTCAAGATCAATGATGCAGTAGTGGGCGTGTGGGCGAGAATACTTAACGCCTTGCCGGATAGCCGCCTGTTCCTAAAAACCAAGCAACTCAAGGACTTTTTCGTGAGGCAAAACGTGATTGCACGATTTGCCGCGCATGGCGTGGGCGCTGATCGTTTGATCCTGGAAGGACCCGTCTTGCGCGCAGAGTACTTTCGAGCTTACCATCGGGCAGACATCACGCTTGACCCGTTTCCCTATACCGGAGGCACCACCAGTGCCGAATCCTTGTGGATGGGGGTGCCGGTTCTGACTTTGGCTGGAGCAAGCTTTCTGTCGCGGCAGGGAGTCGGCCTCTTGATGAATGCCGGTTTGCCGGAATGGATCGCTGCTGATGCGGATGATTATGTGGCGAGAGCGTTGTCACATGCGGGCGAAGTATCGCGTCTGGCGATGTTGCGCGGCCAACTGCGGCAGCAGGTATTGGCTTCCCCCCTCTTTGATGCCAAGCGCTTCGCCCGGCATTTTGAAGACGCCTTGTTCAGTATTTGGCAAATACAAAAACCGACTGCCGCAGAAGCGGCAGTTGGCTAGATGGACTGAGTAGAGGCCAGTGCCCGTACTTGATCCTGGAGTGCTAGGCGCTTTCGCGGATCAGCAAACCTTGGAGCTTGTCCAGGGCTTTGGCGATAGCCAGAGTTTCTTCGGACGGAAACTGGCGGATGGTTTCCTTGGTGGAACTATCCACCACCCGCACGATATTCATGCTGGTTTCCGTATCTATCATGAACTGCAGATTGTTTCCCAGGCCTTGCATGGTCTGATTGATCTTGTCTGTCGCTGCTTGCAATGCTTTCGGATCGACGGATCCCGATGAATTGCCGCTGTCCTTGGGCGGGGGCAAATCGACGGCGACCGGTCTTTCGCGAACCACGGCGACGTCAGACTGAATACCCGGGTAATTGCCGGTACTTGTCAGAGTGATTTGCATGGTTTCATGCTCCTTCCGTAACCCCCGGATCAGCTCAATGCCGATCCGGGATCAAGACGTTTGATTCCGTATTACTTCAACAAGGCCAGGACGCTGCTGCCCAGTTGATTGGCTTGCGCCAGCATCGCTATACCCGCCTGCTGCAGGATCTGCGAACGCGCCAGGTTGGTGGTTTCCTTCGAGAAGTCCGTGTCGCGGATACGCGAGCGGGATGCACTGAGATTTTCCGAAGTGGCCGACAGGTTGGAGATAGTGCTGTCGAAGCGTGCCTGGATGGCGCCGTAACGGGCGCGCTGGTCGGAGATCGCCGACAGTGCGGAGTCAACCGTAGCCAGTGTGCGTTGTGCCGCATCGTAGGTCGAGACGTCCAGGGTGGCGGTTTCCTGCAGTTGGGAGCCATAAGTGCCTGTAGTTCCCGTTCCCGTGCCTGCGCCAAATACGTCGTTGACCCCCGTTGTGATCGAGAAGGCCTTGGCGGAGTCGAATACGACCCGGCCGGTAAACCAGTAACCCGATCCTGACGTCCAGGTGGTTCCTGTATCAGTCCCGAGACTGGTGGCAGCCAGTTGGCTCTTGGTGTTGGTGCTGTCGCCATCGAGCACCGAAATGTCGGAAATGCTTACTGCCGTTGCCGAATTGTTGTCGATGCGCAGATCCTTGCCGGCCTGGTTGCTGAGCTTGAGCGACCAGTCGCCGTTGTCCGTTTGCAATACTTCGGCGGTAAAGCCGGTTTTGCCGGCCGCGTCGTTGAAGGCCTGTGCGGCGGCATTCAACTGATCGGAAGTATTGACGGTCTGGCTCGTATCGTTACCGCCAGTCTTGAACGAGATGGTGGTATATGACGACGGCCCGGTGCCCGCAGCAGAACTCGTATCCGTCGAAATGCGGAAGGTATAGGAAGTGTTCTGAGCAAAATTGACGCCTGTCGCGGCGCTTCCGCCACCGTCGCCCAGCACGACTTCGGTCAGGGCCGTGGCCTTGACGCCGCTATCCAGCCGATTGACCGCTGCGGAGATTTCTTCGGCGCTTGCGCCCTTCTTGTAGAACGCGCTATAGCTGCCGGAAGAGGTCGACAGCACGAAAGCCGTGGAGGAAGTGGCGCCATTGACCGAGGACGAATCCCCGGAGGAGCCAGAGAGCAGCAAGGAATCGCCGAAAGCTGCGGAAACGCCGCCCAATTGGCCCTTGGTACCCACCGTCAGATCGCCCACGCCGCCATTGGAGTATGCGGCGATGCCACCGATACGGTTGTTGCCGTACGAGCTGGTCTGGAAGTTGCCGGAAATCACGGATATGGTCTGGTAGGCATTCGCGCCGACCTGGAAGTTCAGGGAGGCGAAGGAACCGTCGAGAACTTTCTTGCCGTTGAATTCGGTGGTGGTCGCGATACGCTGCAGTTCCTGGGTCAGGGATTGAACTTCAGTGTTCAGCGCGGCACGGTCGCTGGCGGAATTGGTGCCGCCGCCGGCTTGAATCGCCAGTTCGCGGATACGCAACAGGATTTCGCTGGAAGTGGAGAGCGCCGCTTCTGCGGTCTGGGAGAGCGAGACGCCGTCGTTGGCGTTGCGATTGGCTTGATCCAGGCCGCGAATCTGCGCCGTCATGCGTTCGCTGATCGCCAAGCCGGCCGCATCGTCCTTGGCGCTGTTGATGCGCAGGCCGGACGACAGGCGTTGCAGCGAAGTTGCCAGACTCGACTGGGAAACATTCAAATTCCGCTGCGCATTCAGCGATGCAATATTAGTGTTGATGATTTGGGGCATTTCGCTCTCCTTAATGTGAAACGGTAAATTTGTCTAAAGGCGGCAATGGCTAGCCGCCCTTGGTTGCTGTAACGGCCGGTTGGAAGAAAACTTTAATACGCCCGTTTAAGGCGCTATTTGTATGGATTGATTACCGGCCGCAGCCCTAGAATCCAATGATCCATGGCCGTCATGGCCGCAAAGCCCCTATTTTCATGACCACTCCTCCAATAATGACTCTCCAGGCAGCGTTGCATCAGGCTGTCAATTCCCTGGAGGCGGGACGCTACGCGGAAGTGGAAGTGCAGACCAGTCTGCTGGTCGGTCAGCATCCGGATCTTGGATTGGCCTGGAAACTCCTGGGAATTTCGCTCCAGGCGCAGGCTAAAGAGGCTTTGCCCGTGTTGCGGATGGCAGCGAAACTATTGCCCGATGACGCTGCAGCGCACAGCAACTTGGGCAGCGCTTTGCGGGAATTCGGCCAACTCAATGATGCCGTGGCAAGTTGCCAGCGCGCTCTGAACCTCCATCCCGATTACGCCCAGGCCCTCAACAATCTGGGTGCAGCACTGTTTGATCTTGGGCAATACGATGCCGCTGTGGCATGTTGCCAGCATGCGTTGGCGCTTGAACCCAGTTACGCCGAGGCTCACAACAACCTGGGGAATGCCTTGACCAAGCTGGGACAATTCGATAGTGCTGAATTGCCTTATTTGGTGGCGCTGATTATCAGACCCGATTACACCGAGGCCTACAACAACCTGGGCAATGCCCTGAAATGCCTCGGCCGATTCGATAGTGCAACGGCAAATTACGGGAAAGCTTTAGCGATTAATTCGGATTACGCTGAAGCGTACAACAACCTGGGCAACGTACAGCAAGTCCTTGGGCAACTCGATAACGCGCTGGCGAGTTGTCGCCGGGCGCTGGAACTGAAACCGGATTTCGCCGAGGCAAACAACAACCTTGGTTATGCTTTCGAAATTCTCGGGCAACTCGATCATGCCTTGGCCAGTTACCATCGGGCGCTGCGCATCAAACCCGATTTCGCCGCAGTGCGCAATGGCCTGCTGTTCATGCACAACTACCTATCCGACCAGCCGGCGGCGGCGATGCTGGCCGAAGCGAAGAGCTTTGGGGAACTGGTGGCGCGGCAGGCGCATCCCTACACGACCTGGGCCAACGACCGGAAGGTGGATCGGTGCCTGCGGGTGGGGATCGTCTCGGCGGACCTGTGGAACCACCCGGTCGGCTACTTTGCTGAAAACGTCCTGGCGGCCCTGGCCGCCCATGCCGCAGGCCGCCTGGAAGTGGTTGCCTACGTCAGCCATACCCGC
>JACRAR010000015.1 GCA_016234745.1 Betaproteobacteria bacterium
CCGGCAAGCCTGCGAAGGTCGTTATCGTCGCCTGCATGCGGAAGTTGCTTACCATCATGAACACTATGCTCAAAAATAATACTTCGTGGAACCCGAAAATCGCTTGACTATGGACACAGTTGCTCTGCCCCGCCGAACGGAAGACCGCCAGACCGGGGTAGTCCGGACTCGCTGTCTGAGCCGCAGGCGAGTTTGCGAGGCCGGCCGGGCTGGTGGTCTGGAGTGAGGGAAGCCGTAGGCCGGGGCAGCGGGGAGTCCCCCAAGGGGATTTCCTCTGGGCACGTTTCTTTGGTTCCTTTCTTGTCGCAACAAGAAAGGAACTCGTCCGCCGGGACGAGACCCGGCAATTGAAAAACATGGGCCCATCAACAGCGCTCTCATCATCAAACAACCAAAAAATAGCCAACTAAGCGGTTGCCAGTCTTGGTCTTTTCGTGTCGAATAGCGGCATGGCCGAAAGCAAAAAATATGAAATCGAGATCGCTGTCAGCGTGCAATATCTGCCTGACCAGTCCGACCCCGCTGCGGGACGACACGTCTTTGCCTATACCATCGACATCCGCAATACCGGCACGGTTGCGGCGCAACTGATCAGCCGCCACTGGATCATCAGCGATGCCGATGCGCTGGTGCAGGAAGTCCGCGGTCTTGGCGTCGTCGGCCACCAACCTCTGCTGCAGCCGGGCGAGAACTTCGAATACACCAGCGGCTGCGTGCTCGCCACCCCGGTTGGCACCATGAAAGGCAGCTACCAGATGGTGGCCGAGGACGGGGTCAATTTCGATGCGGTGATTCCGGAATTCGTGCTGTCGATGCCGCGCGTACTGCATTAAAGCGAAAGCCAGGCCGAAGCCTGGCTTTCGTTCACGAAATAACCGGAAAAACTATGGCGCGACGTACTTGCTTTCCAGCAGTTTCGCCTGTGCCGCCGCCAAGCGGGCGATCGGCACGCGCGGACCGGAGCAGGACACATAACTCAGCCCGATGTGATGGCAGAAATGGATCGACTCCGGGTGTCCGCCATGCTCGCCGCAAATGCCGACCTTGAGGTCGGGACGTGTGCTGCGGCCAAGATTGACGGCCAGCTTCATGAGTTCGCCGACACCCTTGATGTCCAGCACCTCGAACGGGTTGTCCTGCAGGATGCCGGTCTCGATATAGTGTGGCAGGAACTTGTTCTCGGCATCCTCGCGGCTGAATGACAAAGTAGCCTGGGTCAGATCGTTGGTGCCGAAAGAGAAGAACTCGGCGGTCTCGGCCAGCCGTGCGGCACGCACGCAGGCGCGCACCACTTCGATCATGCTGCCGAACTTGAAATTGAGCTTGATGTCGAATTTCTTCTCGACCTCGTCACGGATCTTTTCGACGTAGCTGTGGATGCGCTTGAGTTCTTCGACGGTTGCGAGCTGCGGCACCATGATTTCAGGCAGAACGGTCACACCCGCCAGCGCGCATTCGGCAGCGGCTTCCAGAATCGCGCGGATCTGCATCGAGTAGATTTCCGGATAGGTGATGCCCAGCCGCACGCCGCGATGGCCGAGCATGGGATTCACTTCCGACAGCGCCCGCACCTTCTTCAGCACGGCCTCTTTCTTGTGAATCACATCCTCTTCCATGTGCGTGCTCTTGAACTCGGCGAGTCCGCCCATGAGCTTGGTAAGGCCGCTGGAATACTGCTGGTAGAGCTTGGGATTCAAAAGTTTCAGCGTTTCCGGCAGTTCCTCGAGGCCGGTGATGGTTTCGCGCAAGTGGTGCAGGTGGGAAATTTCCACCTCAAGCTGCGCCGCCGTCGGCAGGAATTCGTGCAGCGGCGGATCGAGCAGCCGCACCGTCACCGGCAGGCCGGCCATCGCCTTGAAGATGCCCTTGAAGTCGTCGCGCTGGATCGGGAACAGACGATCCAGCGCGTCCATGCGCGCTTCCGGGGTTTCGGCCAGGATCATCTCCTGGACGATCGGCAGCCGGTCGGTGGCATTGAACATGCGCTCGGTACGGCACAGGCCGATGCCGGTAGCGCCGTATTCGCGAGCGCGTGCCGCATCCTTGGGCGTGTCGGCGTTGGCGTGCACCTTGAGACGCGCAATTTCGTCCGCCCAACCCAGCAAGGTCGCCATGTCCTGCGAGAAAGTCGGCTCGACGGTCGGCACGGTGCCGGCATAGACATTGCCGGTGCTGCCATCGATGGTAATGACGTCGCCTTCATGCAGGGTTGCCGCACCAAACGTAGCGCGTTTGGCGATCACGTCCACATGGATCTGCTCGCAACCCGAGACGCAGGGCTTGCCCATGCCGCGCGCGACCACCGCCGCGTGCGAGGTCTTGCCGCCGCGCGAAGTCAGGATGCCCTGCGCCTTGAAGAAGCCATGAATGTCTTCCGGCTTGGTTTCCTCGCGCACCAGGATGATCTTCTCGCCTGCGGTGCCGCGCGCTTCGGCGGTATCGGCGTCGAACACGATCAGGCCCGAGGCCGCACCGGGAGACGCCGCCAAACCGGACACCAGCGGCGTGCCATGGAAATCTGGCGCCAGCTGCGGCACCAACAACTGTTCCAGCACCGCCGGCTGGATGCGCAACAGCGCCTGTTCCTTGGTGATCATGCCCTCGTGGAACATCTCCACCGAACTGCGCACCATGCCGCGCGCATTCATCTTGCCGTTGCGCGTTTGCAGGCAGTACAGCACACCGCGTTCGATGGTGAATTCGAAGTCCTGCACTTCGTGATAATGTTTCTCCAGTCGGTCATGGAGTTCCAACAGTTGCCGGTAGATTTCCGGCATTTCCGTCGCCATGTCGGCGATCGGCTTGGGCGTGCGGATGCCCGCCACGACGTCCTCGCCCTGCGCATTGGTCAGGTACTCGCCGTAGATCAGGTTTTCCCCGGTGCCCGGATTGCGGGTGAAGCCCACGCCGGTGCCGGAATCGTTGCCCATGTTGCCGAACACCATGGTGCAGATGTTGACCGCCGTGCCATTGGCCATGTCCTTGGTAATCTTGAATTCGCGCCGGTAATCCACGGCGCGTTTGCCCATCCAGGAGCGGAACACCGCCCCCGTGGCGATCTCCAGCTGCTCGTATACATCCTGCGGGAACGGCTTGCCGGTATGCTTGCGGACCACTTCGATGAACTCGGCGGAGAGCTTCTTGAGGTCGGCGGCGGACAAATCCACGTCCTGCTTGGCGCCCGCGGCAGCCTTCAGCGCATTCATCTTCTCGTCGAACACCTCGTCGGAAATGCCCAGCGCGATCTTGCCGAACAACTGGATGAAGCGCCGGTAGGCGTCGTAGGCGAAGCGCTCGTTCTTGGTCTGCTTGATCAGGCCGGGCAGGGATTTCTCGTTGAGACCGAGGTTGAGAATGGTGTCCATCATGCCCGGCATCGACATCGCCGAACCTGAGCGCACCGAGACCAGCAGCGGGTTGTCCGCGCCACCAAACTGCTTGCCGGTTTTCTTCTCGAGCGCCTGCATGTGTGACTTGATCTCGTTCAGCACGCCGGCAGGGAAAGCGTTGTTTTCCAGGAAAGCCAGGCAGGCGTCGGTCGTCACCGTGAAGCCCGGCGGAACGTTGAGGCCGATCTGCGTCATCTCGCAGAGGTTGGCCCCCTTGCCGCCCAGCAACATCTTGTTCTTGCCGTCACCTTCCTCGAAGGCATAGACATATTTCTTCCCGCTCATGATGCTCCCTTTCATTAACCGATGGATGTGGTCCGCAGAAGCCCTCATTGTACCGGATGTACCGGGTCGGACAGAACCCTCAGCAGGGGCGCGGGATTCCCTCAGGAAGACCGACAGCACCCGTGTCTTGCCAATTGACCAGGAGTCATTTATAGTTTCGCACTTGCTGACTGCCAGTCATTTACATTCGGTGCGACAGGCCACGATTTGGTCACGCTTTGCATGAACAGAATCAAGGAAAACGCTCGTCCAACCTCCCCGGCACTGCCGCAAACTGCTGCCAGCTTTGGGCGCGGGCGGACCCGCGCCCATGCCGACACGGAGAAGGAAGCGCGGCGACAGGACATTCTCGATGCGGCAGACAAACTCTTCGCCGAGCGCCAGGAAATGTCGAACATGGCCGATGTCGCAGTAGCGGCGCGGCTGGCCAAAGGCACCATGTATCTCTACTTCCAGTCCAAGGAAGAGCTTTATCTGGCGCTGCATCTGCGCCACGTCGAGCACTTCTTCGCCAGGCTCATCGCCCGGCTGGATCGCGCAGAGGCATTTGGCTTCGCGGAAATGCAGTCACTCGCCGATCAGCACATACTCGGCACGACCACCTATCTGCCGCTCGGCGCCTGCTGCATCGGCTTTCCCGCCGGCACCCTGCGTCCGGAGGTCATTGCACATTTCCAGGGACGGCTCGCCGAATGGCTGTCTCTGGGCGGGACGGGGCTGGAGCGCCATTTCCCCAAGCTGGCCCAGGGCGAGGGGGTGCGCCTGCTCAAGCACAGCTACGCCATCATGATCGGTCTCTATGGATTGACGCGCAACGAACAGAGCGACGAACTGGCCTGCCCGCGCTTCCCCAATGAAGGAAGCTTTCAGGATGAAACGCGGCTGGCCCTCACGCGCTACTGGGCGCATGTAGCCGGCATCGCAGACACCGCCGCGGAGCGGGTTGATAACCTGCAAAGGGATCAAAAATGACTTGTCGAATCGCTCTATTCGTTGCATGCATGCTTGCTGCGGCGGCGCTTGCCAGCTGCGGCAAGACCCCGGGAACCAATTCGGCCGGCGCTGCACCGGCCGACACCGCGCCGAACGCGGCTGGCGCAGCCTCGGCCGCAAGCAAAGCCGAACTGCCACGCCCGGTGCGCACGCTGCGGGTCGGCATGAGCGAAGTGGGCGATCTGCTGATCCTGCCCGGCGAGGTGCGCCCCCGCTACGAGCAGCGCTATGGCTTTCGCATTGGCGGCAAGATCGCGCAACGCCTGGTCGATGTCGGCCAGGAGATCAAGGCCGGCCAGGTGCTCGCGCTGCTCGATTCCCAGGACGTGATGCCGGCAATCAACACCCAGACAGCGCAACTCGAGGCCGCGCGCAGCGACCTCAAACTGCAGCAGAGCGAACTGAAAAGAGTGCAGGAGCTGCGCGAGAAGGGCTTTGTCTCGAGTGCTGCGCTGGAGCGCCAAACCACGGCCGCAGAAGCGGCGCAAGCCAGACTGCAGGCGGCACAAGCGCAGCTTGCCAGCGCCCAGAACGGGCTGCTGTTCCAGACTTTGCGCGCCGATAAAGCCGGCGTGGTTGTCGCCGTGGATGCCGATGCCGGCAGCGTTGTCGCGTCAGGACAGAGCGTGGTGCGGGTGGCGCAGCTGGGCGAAAGGGAAATCGCCATCAATGTCCCGGAACGCACCGTCGCCCTCATGAAAAAAGCCAGGGGATTCGACGTCCGCGTCGAGGCCCTGGCCGACAGGGCTTATGCCGCAAAATTGCGCGAATTGTCACCCGTCGCCGATGCGGCGAGCCGAACCTACGCCGCGCGACTTGCCATCGTCGCCGCGGACGAATCTCTCAAGCTCGGCATGAGCGCCACCGTGCGCCTGGACTTGGGCACCGCACAAGCCATCGTGGTGCCGAATTCGGCGCTGTATACGCGCGACAACAAAACCCGGGTGTGGCTGGTGGAACCTTCCAGCGCAACGGTCAACCCGGTGGTCGTCGAGTTGGGCGAAAGCACCGGCGATGGCGTCGTCATTCTCGCCGGACTCAAGCCCGGCGATCTGGTGGTGACGGCCGGCGCCAATCTCCTGCTGCCGGGACAGAAGGTGCTGCTGCCGGATGCCTCGGCTCAGCGCGCAGGCAAATCGTGATCAAACCCGGCGCAAGCGGCAGGGACAGGTTCAATGTCTCGGCAGCCTCGATCACCCACAAGCAGCTTACGCTGTTCTTCATTCTTGCCATCGCCATTGCCGGATTGAGCGCCTACTTCAAGCTCGGTCAGCGCGAGGACCCCGACTTCACCTTCCGCGCCATTACGGTTCGCACCCTGTGGCCCGGCGCGACCAGCGCCCAGGTCGATATGCAGGTCACCGACCGCATCGAGAAGAAGCTGCAGGAGATGCCGTATTTCAAGCGCACGCAGAGTTATTCGAAGCCGGGCGAATCCTTGATTGTGCTTGAACTGGAAGACACGGCGCCGCGCAAGGAAGTGCCCGCACTCTGGTATCAGGCGCGCAAGAAGATCGGCGACATCCGGCATACCCTGCCCGTCGAAGTGATCGGCCCGTTTTTCAATGACGAGTTCGGCGATGTGTTCGGTTCGATCTATGCATTTACGGGGGACGGTTTCACGCTCTCCGAATTGCGCGACAAGGTCGAGGATGTGCGCCAGGAACTGCTGCACGTTCACGACGTGGCCAAGATCGAATTGGTCGGTGTCGTCGACGACAAGATTTATGTCGAAATCGGCAATGCCAAAATCGCCGCGCTGGGCATCGACCCGAATTCGATCGCGCAGCAGCTGCAGGCGCAAAATGCGGTCGTCGCCTCCGGCAGTATCCAGACGGCGGGCAATGCCATCGCCCTGCGCGTCAGCGGCAATCTCGAATCGGTGAAGGCGGTACGCGACCTGCAACTCGCCGTGAATGGCCGCAGCATCCGCCTTGGCGACATTGCCCAGGTTTACCGCGGCTATCTCGATCCGCCCGTCCAGACCATCCGCTTTGCCGGCAAGCCGGCGATCCTGCTGGCCGTTTCCATGAAGAACGACGGCGATGTGCTCAAGCTCGGCGATCATCTCACCAGCGAAATGGCGCGCATCAAGAACAGCCTGCCGGTGGGCATCGAATTCCACCAGGTTTCCGACCAGCCCAAAATCGTCAAGGAAGCGGTCGGCACCTTCATGAGTTCATTGCTGGAGGCAGTCGCCATCGTGCTGGTGGTGAGTTTCCTGTCGCTCGGCTGGCGCGCCGGCGCCGTAGTCGCCATGACCATACCCTTCGTGCTGTTGGCCACCTTCTTCACTATGCTGAGCCTCAAGATCGATTTGCACCGCATCTCCACCGGCGCGCTGATCATCGCCCTCGGGCTGTTGGTCGACGATGCAATGATCGTGGTCGAAATGATGGTGCGCAAACTCGAAGAGGGGCTCGACAAGTTTGCCGCGGCGACTTTCGCCTATGCCAGCACCGCCTGGCCGATGCTCTCGGGAACGCTGGTGACTGCCGCCGGTTTTCTGCCCATCGCCATGGCCAGGTCCGCCACCGGCGAATACACATTTGGCATGTTCAGCGTGACCACCATCGCGCTGGTGATTTCCTGGTTTGCCGCTGTCATCGCCACACCGCTGTTCGGCTACTGGCTGCTAAAGGCCCCGAAGACCGCCACGGTTGCGGGTGAACCGCACGAGCACTTCGATACGCCGTTCTATACCCGGTTACGGGCGCTCATCGATCTTTGCATCAGCCATCGCTGGCAAACCATGGTCATCACGCTCGCCGGACTGATACTGGGCATCGTAGGCATGGGGCTGACCGAAAAGCAGTTCTTTCCGACCGGCGATCGCACCGAAGTCATGGTCGAAATGTGGCTGCCGGAGGGGGCCAGCTTCCAGGCCACGGAAACGCAGGTCGCCAAACTGGAGGCGCTGCTCAAGGTCGATCAGGACGCCAAGACCTTCGTCACCAGCGTCGGCATGTCGCTGCCGCGCTTCTTCCTCTCGCTCAACCAGGAACTGTTCCGCCCCAACTTCTCCCACACCCTGATCCTGACCGACAGCGTCGCGGCGCGAAATCGCCTGACGCTCAAATTGCAGAATGAACTCGACAGCAATTTCCCCGGCGTGCGCGGCCGCGCGATCAAGACCCCGCTCGGCCCGCCCGTGGCCTACCCGGTGATCTTCCGCATCAGCGGCCCGGACATCGCCCTGCTCAAGCAGATCGGGGACGAGGTGGCGCTCGTGATGCGCAAGAACCCCAGCACGGTAGAAGTCAATACCGATTGGGGCGACCGCACGCCGGCCCTGCAGGTGGAGGTGGATCAGGATCGCGCCCGCGCTCTCGGCGTGACTTCGGCAGCCGTGTCCCGCACTCTGGGTGGCATTGCCTCGGGTGCAACCATCGGTCAGTTTCGCGAACGCGATCGGCTGATCGACGTGGTCATGCGCAGCCCGGCCGGCGAGCGCAGCAGCACCGCCCAAGTGGCCGACATGCAGGTTCCCACCATGACGGGACGCACCGTTCCGCTGGCCCAGGTCGCCACAGTCACACAGGTCATGGAAGAGCCGATCATCCGCCGCTACTCGCGCGTGCCGACCCTGTCGGTGCGCTCCGACATTGTCGAGGGAATGCAGGCTCCCGACGTAACGGCGCAAATCGATCCGCAGCTGGCTGCGATTCGCGCCAAGCTGCCGCCCGGCTACCGCATCGAAGCGGGCGGCGCCTACGAGGAAAATGCCAAGGCGCAGGGCTCGATCGTCGCCGGCGTGCCGCTGATGCTGTTCGCCTGGCTGGCCCTGCTGATGCTGCAACTGCAAAGCTTCTCGCTGGCCGGCATGGTGTTGTTGACCGCGCCCTTCGGCATCGTCGGCGTGGCGATCGGCCTGCTGACCTTCCGCCTGCCGTTCGGGTTCGTGGCGATGCTCGGCGTCATCGCGCTGATGGGCATCATCATGCGCAACACCATCATCCTGATCGACCAGATCAAGCAGGATCTGGCCACCGGCACGCATCCCTGGATCGCCGCGCGCGAAGCTGCCGTGCGGCGCTTCCGGCCGATCTGCCTGACTGCCGCGGCGGCGGTGCTGGCGATGGTTCCGCTTGCGCGCAGCGTGCTCTGGGGGCCGATGGCGGTCGCCATCATGGCGGGACTGATCGTCGCGACAGTGTTGACCATACTTGCCGTACCGGCCATCTATGCGGCGTGGTATCGCGTCAAGCGGCCGGATGCCAGCGTGGCGGGGATGGCATGACATATAATCAAACGCATGCCCACCGCCCCGCCGACAAATTCCGCCGAACCATCTCCGCAAAGATTCGCGCATGCCGCGCCGGCTGCTTTAACGCCTGACGTCGCTCATCTGGGACAGGTCTTCACGCCGCCCAACATCGTCGAGCACATGCTCGGACTGATCCGCAACCGGGGCCGGGTGCTCGATCCGGCCTGCGGCGACGGCGCCTTCTCCGAGCGGCTTGCAGCACAGAAGCGGCAGGTCGTGGCGATCGAGTTCGACGATCGGTTTTGCCCGGCCGCTGCGCTCAACCAGGATTTTTTCGCCTATCCGGAAAAGGAAAAATTCGCCACGATCATCGGCAATCCGCCCTACGTCAAAGCACGCGACATCCTGCCGCAAACTGCGTTGCGCCTGGGTTCCAGCCTGCTCAACGGACACGCCAACCTGTACTGCCATTTCATCGAGAAATGCGTGCGCCACCTCAAGCCCGGCGGTGAACTGATCTTCATTACGCCGCGCGATTTTCTCAAGGCGACGGGTGCGGCACGTCTGAATACCTGGCTCTACGATCAGGGCAGCTTCACCGACATGATTGAGTTGGGCGACGCCCGCGTGTTTTCAGGCGCCATGCCCAACTGCATCATCTGGCGCTTCGAAAAAGACAACCTGCAGCATCGCCTCAACGACCGCCGCCACATGCGCCTGGTCGGCGGGCAACTGACCTTCACCCACGGCATCTATAGCGTGCCGCTGGCCAGCGTGTTCAGCGTCAGGGTGGGGGCGGTCTCGGGAGCGGACTCGATCTACACCCACGCCGAACTCGGCAATGCCGATTTCGTCTGCTCGCACACGGCGCAAACCGGAGAATTGCGGCGCATGATTTTCCCGGAGCAGCTGCATAACTCAACCGAGCTGATCGCCTATCTGGAGCAATTCAAGCCGCGTCTGCTGGCGCGCCGCGTCGCTCGTTTCGACGAATCGAACTGGTGGCGCTGGGGACGGCTGCACCACATCTCGGATGCCCCGCGCATTTATGTCAATGGCAAGACACGCAAGCAGCGGCCGTTCTTCCTCAACGCCTGCAACAACTATGACGGTTCGATACTGGCGCTGTTTCCGCATCGCACCGGGATCGCTCTCGAACCACTGGTTGCCCAGCTGAACGACGTGAACTGGAGCGAACTCGGCTTCGTCTGCGATGGCCGTTTCCTGTTTTCCCAGCGCAGCCTGGAACAGTCTCTGTTGCCGGAGGATTTCGCTGTCTACGCCAAAACGGAATCGGCCAGGGTGGGCGTAGTATAGCGGGGGTGGTGTAAGATGAATTTTGACAAACATTTCGCTGCCTGACCATGGTTCCACACCTGACCACCGCGCTGACCGGTCCCCTGCTCGACCTCGAGCGCCGTTTCCTCGACAACGACACCCGCATCGAGCAGTGGATGCGCTCGCAATGGCTGGAGCACACGCCGCCGTTCTATACTTCTGTCGACCTGCGCAACGCCGGTTTCAAGCTGGCCCCGGTCGACACCAACCTGTTTCCCGGCGGCTTCAACAACCTCAATCCGGCCTTCCTGCCCTTGTGCGTGCAGGCGGCCATGGCGGCGATCGAGAAAATCTGTCCCGAGGCCAAAAACCTTCTGCTCGTGCCGGAAAACCACACGCGCAATCTTTTCTACCTGCAGAACGTGGCGCGCCTCGCCTACATCCTGCACCATGCCGGCCTCAACGTGCGGGTCGGATCGCTGTTGCCGGAAATCACCGCCCCGACCAGACTGGACCTGCCTGACGGCCAGCAACTGACGCTCGAGCCGCTGCAACGCAGCGGGCCGGAAGGACGCCGCCTCGGCCTGGACGGGTTCGACCCCTGCGCGATCCTGCTCAACAACGATCTTTCCGCGGGCGTGCCGCCCCTGCTGCAGAACCTGCATGAGCAGTACCTGATTCCGCCGCTCCATGCCGGCTGGCACGCACGCCGCAAGTCGCAGCATTTCGCCGCCTACAGCGAGGTCGCCAACAGTTTCGCGGCAGCCATCGGCATCGACCCCTGGCTGATCAACCCGGATTTTGGTGTCTGCGGCAAGATCAATTTCCACGAACGCACCGGCGAGGAATGCCTGGCCGCCAATGTCGATACGGTGCTGTTCCGGATTCGCGCCAAATACAAGGAATACGGCGTCACCGAGGATCCCTTCGTCATCGTCAAGGCGGATGCCGGCACCTATGGCATGGGCATCATGACCGTCAAGGATGCAAGCGAGGTGAAAAGCCTCAACCGCAAGCAGCGCAACAAGATGGCGGTGGGCAAGGAAGGCATGCAGGTCAGCGAGGTGATCATCCAGGAAGGCGTGCACAGCTTCGAGACGGTCAATGAAGGCGTCGCCGAACCCGTGGTGTACATGATCGACCGTTATGTGGTGGGCGGCTTCTATCGCGTCAATACCAGTCGCGGCCGCAATGAGAACCTCAATGCTCCCGGCATGAGCTTCACGCCACTGGCCTTCGATGTCGCCTGCTATCTCCCCGATCCCGGCAGCGAGCCGGATTCCCCGCCCAACCGCTTCTATGCCTATGGCGTCGTAGCGCGCCTGGCGATGGTCGCCGCCGCGCTGGAACTGGAGCGCAGCGCTCCCGAGTCATAATGAAATTTGCATTCATCCTCGACCCGCTCGAGTCGCTCAAACCCTACAAGGACTCCAGCGTCGCCATGATGCGCGAAGCACAGCGACGCGGCCATGAAGTGCATGCCATCATGCGCGAGGCGCTGACCTGGCGCGACGGCTCGGTGAGCGCCGCCACCACGCGCCTGGAGCTTGACCCGCAACACAGTGACCACGGCCCCTGGAGCGCCCAACAGGAACGCGAGCACCAGCCGCTGCATGCCTTCGATGCCGTGCTGATGCGCCAGGATCCGCCCTTCGATTTCGAGTATGTCGCCGCCACCTGGCTGCTGGAGCGTGCGGAAGCCGAAGGCGCGAGGATTTTCAACCGGCCGCGGGCCATCCGCGACCACAACGAAAAGCTCGCCATCACCGAGTTTCCGCAATACACGCCGACCACCCTGGTGGCGCGCAACGCCGTCGATCTCAATGCATTCATCGACGAACTCGGCGATGTCATCCTCAAGCCGCTCGACGGCATGGGAGGAAGCTCGATTTTTCGTGTGCAACGCGACGATCCGAATCGCAATGTCATCATCGAAACGCTGACCGCACATGGGCAGCGAACCATCATGGCACAGCGCTACCTGCCCCAGATCGCCCAGGGCGACAAGCGCATCCTGCTGATTGCCGGCCAACCCGTCCCGTATTGCCTGGCACGCATCCCTCGGCCCGGCGAAAGCCGCGGCAATCTCGCCGCAGGCGGCACCGGGGTGGCGCAGCCGCTTGCACCGCGCGACCGTGAGATCGCCGAGGCCCTGGGTCCGGTTCTGGCTGCGCGCGGACTGCTGCTGGTCGGCCTCGACGTGATCGGCGAGTGCCTCACCGAGATCAACGTCACCAGTCCCACCTGTTTCGTCGAGATCACCCGGCAAAGCGGCTGCGATGTCGCTGCGCTATTTATCGATGCGCTCGAACAAGAGTGCGGCAAGGGTACAATTCAGCCAACCTAAACACTCTGCCGCTGCCATGATCGGTTTATTCCTTATCACCCACAGCAGTCTTGGCGAGTCGCTGATCCAGTGCGCCTGCCATGTCCTCAATCATCGTCCGCAACAGATTCTGCAGCTCGGTGTCGCAGCCCAGGACGATCCGCTGGATGCCTTGCCGCTGGCGCGCGAAATGCTGAAGCTCGTCGATACCGGCAAGGGCGTGCTGATCATGACCGACATCTTCGGCGCGACACCCGCCAATATCGCCCTGAAGCTGCTGCAACCGGACCGCGTCGAAGGCATCGCCGGAGTCAATCTGCCGATGCTGTTGCGCGCCCTCAACTACCGCGAGAAGGACATGAAGACCTTGCTCGCCAAGACCGCCAGCGGCGGCCGGGACGGCGTCCTGAACATGCTGAAACATTAACGCTCATGGCAGCGAAGGCCACCCTCTGATGATGAAATACGCGAAAAGCGGCATAAAGGCCCGCCCCCTCCCATCCTCCTCCCTCGCGGGGGAGGCGATTGGTTTGCTCGCTTCGCTCGATATAACACCCAGCGCTCATTATTGTTGGTTCACGCTGAATTGACCATGCCGAAAATCGAAACTGAAATCGTCAACAAGCTCGGCTTGCACGCGCGCGCCTCGGCCAAGCTCACCCAGTTGGCCACCAGCTTTCCCTGCGAAGTGTGGATGGAGCGCAACCAGCGTCGCATTAATGCCAAAAGCATTATGGGCGTGATGATGCTGGCGGCCGGCAAAGGTGCAAAAGTGATGCTCGAAACCGAGGGGGAACGTTCCGAAGAAGCCATGCAGGCGATTCTGGCGCTGATCGGCAACAAGTTCGGGGAAAGCGAGTGAGTTTCGCCCTGCATGGCTTCGCCGTAGCGCCCGGCATCGCCATCGGCCACGCGCAACTGGTTTCCCATGCCCGGCTGGAAGTGGCGCAATACCAATTGCGCGAGCGGGAAATCGAAGCCGAGTTGATCCGCTTCGACATGGCGCTCACCACTGTCCGCCAGGAACTGGTGCTGCTCAAAGGCGAAGCCGAGGCCTCGCCCGGTGCGGCCGCAGAACTATCCGCCTTCGTCGATCTGCAGTCGATGTTCCTTGCCGATCCGCTGTTGACGGATGCTCCCCGCGAAATGATCCGCAAGCGGCGCTGCAACGCCGAATGGGCGCTGGTGCAGCAGATGGAGCTGCTGGTCGCACAGTTCAACGAAATGGAGGACGCCTACCTGCGCGAGCGCAAGCAGGATATCGTCCAGGTGGTCGAGCGCGTCCTCAAGGTGCTGCTCGGCAAATCGCGCAAGATCACGCGCCGCAAAGGCCAGGGGGATGATGAGCTGATCATCGTCGCCCACGACCTGTCGCCGGCCGACACGATCCAGTTCAAAAGCCTGAAGATCGGCGGCTTTGCCACCGACCTTGGCGGCGCCACTTCACACACAGCAATTGTGGCGCGCAGCCTGGCGATTCCCGCGGTGGTCGGCTTGCACAATGCGCGGCCGCTGCTGCGCGACAACGACCTCCTGATCATCGACGGCACGCGCGGCGTGCTGATTGTCGATCCGGATGCGCGGGTCCTGGAAGAATACCGCCTGCGCAAGAGCGAACTGGAACTCGAACGCAACAAGCTCAAGCGCCTCAAGACCTCGCGCGCCGCAACGCTGGACCACCAGAACATCGAACTGCTCGCCAACATCGAACTGCCGCAGGACATTGAGAAGGTCAGGGAAGTCGATGCCGCCGGCATCGGCCTGTTCCGCACCGAGTTTCTCTTCATGAACCGCTCGCAGCTGCCCGGCGAGGATGAGCAATTCGAGACCTACCGCTCGGTGGTAAAGGCCCTGCCCGGCAAGCCGGTGACCATCCGCACCCTCGACACCGGCGCCGACAAGCAGACGCGCGCCATGCGCGGACAGGAGCGGATCGGCCCGAATCCCGCACTGGGCCTGCGCGCCATCCGCTATTGCCTGGCCGAACCGCAGCTCTTCCTGGTGCAGCTGCGCGCCATCCTGCGCGCTTCGCACTACGGCAAGATCAAGCTGCTGATTCCGATGCTGGCGCATGCCCACGAAATCGAGCAATCGCTGGTGATGATCGAACGCGCCAAGGAGCAGCTGCGTGCCGGCAAGGCCAAGTTCGACGAAGGCATCGAAGTCGGCGGCATGATCGAGATCCCCGCGGCAGCCCTGGCGCTGGGGCCGTTCCTCAAGCACCTGGACTTCCTTTCGATCGGCACCAACGACCTGATCCAATACACTCTGGCAATCGATCGCACCGACGAGTCGGTTGCTCACCTCTACGACCCGCTGCACCCCGCCGTCCTGCGCCTGGTGGCGCAGACCATCGAGCGCGGCGCGCGCGCCGGCGTGCCGGTCACGGTTTGCGGCGAAATGGCCGGCGATGCCGACATGACGCGGCTGTTGCTGGGCATGGGACTGCAGCAGTTTTCCATGCACCCGGCGCAATTGCTCGAGGTCAAGCAGCAAATCATGCGCTGCGACATCTCCCGCCTGCAGCCCAAGGTCGCACGCCTGTTGAAGCATGACGATGCGGCGCGGGTACGGGAACAACTTGCCCTATTGGACGACTGAAGGCTGCCTTTCCCAGCTCCCGATGCGGCCGATCGCGTCACGCCAGCGTGCCATGCGCTCGGCGGCCTGATCGCGCGGGATACCCGGCTCAAATACCCGGTCCAACTGCCAAACGTCTGCCAATGCCCCGACGTCGCGCCAGACACCCGCCGTGAGCCCGGCCAGATGGGCCGCGCCGAGCGCCGTCGTCTCCAGGATTTTGGGGCGGACCACCGGAATGCCAAGCAGGTCCGCCTGGCATTGCAGCAGCAGGTTGTTCGCCGCAGCCCCGCCATCAACGCGCAATTCCGTCAGCGCAGCAGCGGCATCGGCCTGCATCGCAAGAAGCAGTTCGGCAGACTGAAAAGCAATCGACTCGATCGCGGCGCGGGCAATGTGCGCGGCGCTGGTCGCCCGGTTCAGGCCGAGCAATCCGCCGCGCGCATACGGGTCCCAATGCGGGGCGCCGAGGCCGGTGAAGGCAGGAACGAATACGACGCCACCGGCATCCGGCACCGACTCGGCCAGCGCCGTCACTTCCGCAGCATCGCGAATCAGACCGAGTCCGTCGCGCAGCCATTGCACCACGGCGCCACCGACAAACACACTGCCTTCCAGGGCATAGCGCGGCGCCGCATCCAGTTGCGCCGCCGCTGTGGTGATGAGGCCATGGGACGAGCACCGCGCTTCGCCGCCGGTCGCCAGCAGCATGAAACAACCGGTGCCATAAGTGTTCTTGGCCATGCCCGGGGTGTGGCAGGCCTGGCCAAACAATGCCGCCTGCTGATCCCCGGCAACACCCCCGATCATGACCTCGGCGCCCAAAACCGATTTGTCGCTCATGCCGTAATTCCAGGCGGAGGGATGCACCTGGGGCAGCAGTGCGAGGGGAATCTGCAGCAGCGCCAGCAGTTGCTCGTCCCAGACATTCCGATGGATGTCGAACAGCAGGGTGCGCGAGGCGTTGGTGACATCGGTCAGGTGGACCCGGCCGCCCGTCAACTGCCAGATCAGCCAGCTATCGACGGTGCCGAAAGCCAGTTCTCCGGCTTCCGCGCGTGACCGCGCGCCGGGGACATGCTCGAGTAGCCAGACCAGCTTGCTGGCCGAGAAATAGGGGTCCAGCGTCAGCCCGGTGCGACTCCCGAACAAGCCGGCATGACCGGCGGCCACGAGTTGATCGCAGAGTGCGGCACCGCGCCGGTCCTGCCAGACGATGGCGTTATACACCGGCTTGCCGCTGGTACGCTCCCACACCAGCGTGGTTTCACGCTGATTGGCAATACCGATCGCCGCCAGTTCGGCAGCACGGATGCCGGCCCGCTCCAGCGCCTCGCGCGCCGTGGCGAGTTGGCTCTGCCAGATCTCCTCCGGATCATGCTCGACCCAACCCGATTGCGGATAAATCTGCCGATATTCGCGCTGCGCCATGCCGCACATCGCGCTGTCCTGGTCGAAGACCATCGCGCGGGAACTGGTGGTCCCTTGATCGAGAGCGAGGATATAGGCCACGGCGAATCTTACCGCCCAGCCTGCCGGGCGCTGGCCTTGCTCTCCAGTTCCTCGAAGCGCTTCTCAAGAAACCGGATTTCGCGTGCGTCCGTGATGCGGCCGCTATCGAGCAGGCCGCTGATCAGCACCTTGGCACTCTCGATTTCATTCATGTCCTGCAGAATGAAAATTTCCATCTCCCTGGCCCAGTAAGGCACCTCGTTCGAAATTGCATGGACGCGAATGGCCTGGGCGTATTTGCGCGCCAGGGGCAGATCCTTGAGCTGATGCTTGGCCGCAATGACTACATGGGCGAGCCAGGGCCAGCGGCGATTGGGATCGTCGAGAAACTTGCGGTAGATGAATTCGAACATGCGCCGCTGGCGCGTTTCGTCGACACCCTGGGCATAGAAAAGACTGGCGGAGAACAGCGGGTACTGCCCGGGCGGATCGAGTTGCAGAATCCGTTCGAGCCAGCCTTCCACCCGGTCATAGTCCAGTTTCGTGAATGGGACGCTAATGCCGGACTGACTGTCGAAAGCCTGCAGGTAGAGCATCAGGCCTTTGGCCAGCGCGACCGGTTCGCCGAAACCGGCGATTCTGACCGCGGCCAGCGAGGGAGTGGGCGGCAAATCCTCGGCGATCGCTAGACGCACCGGCCGCTGGACAGACCATGCCAGTTGCAAGCCCAGCCCCAATGTCAGCAGCAGCATGGCAGCCTTGGGAACATCGACGAGCGGTCGTTCTCGCATCGGCTAGAGATTCTTGCGGTATAAGTCGAACAGTGCGGCGCCCCCCAGCAAGGCAAGATAAATCGCGGTTTGCGCCAGCAGCGGCAACAGTGCGGCCAGATTGCCGCTGTGATAGACCAGCCAATCGGTGCGGGTGAATTCATCGAGGTGCGGCAGCAGCGCCCCGATCGCATCGATCACGAAATTGATGACTTGCTGCGAAACCGACTTGTCGGCCAGCGCCCCTTGACCGATCAACTGGAATGCCGTCACGGAACGCGCCAGCAGATAAAACGCCATGCTGGCGCTGAGGGCCGCCATCACCTGGTTGAAGGTAAGCACGCACAGCAGGCTGAACGCCGCGATGATCCAGAGTTCCCAGACCAGGGACAGGGTCCACCAGGCCGCCTGGTCAGGCGGGGCCAGCAGCAGCGTGAGCAGGCCGAAGAGCAGCGCCGGCACCAGGCTCAGCGCGGCAAATCCGGCCAGCTTGCCGAGCAGATAGCCGGCACGCGGCAACTCCAGCGCCAGCACCAGTTCCAGTCCTTTGTCGTTGAATTCGCGCACCATGCTGGTTACGACAAAAGTGGCGAGCAGAAAGACCGCGCTGAACCGCAGGAAAGCCGCCAGCATGGCCAACTGGATCTGGCTGCTCTCGGTCAGCGCGATCTCCTGCAGGAATCCGCTCAGCCCGACCCCGATCAGCGCCACCGCCACCACCAGCCACATCAGCCGATTGCGCAAGGCTTCGAGCAGGGTATACAAGGCGATGGTGCGGGCTTGTGCAAACATGTTCAGCGGATGCATTCCAGATAGGCCTGCTCAAGCGTGGCGGCATCGAATTGCCGGCAGCAATCCGCAGGAGAACCGGCAAAGCGGATCTTGCCCTGGTGCAGGATCGCCATGCGGTCGCAGATTTCCTCCACGTCGGCCAAAGCGTGGGAGATCACGAACAGGGTGCGCCCTGCCGAGCGCAAGGACAGCAAACGCGCCTTGAGCAGGGCGCGGGCTTTCGGGTCAAGGCCGCTCATGGGTTCGTCGAAAACCAGGAGTTCCTTGTCGGCAAGGAAACAGGCCGCCAGGCCGAGCTTCTGCGTCATGCCCTTGGAGTAGGAGCGCACCGGGCGGGTCAATGCTGCCATGTCCAGATCGAGCGCCTCCAGGGTGCTCTTTACGGCATCCGGCCGATACGGCAGGGATTGCAGCTTGAGCAGGTAGTTGAGGAAATCCCGGCCGGTCAGGTAATACGGCGGAATCAGGCGCTCGGGCAGGAATACCAGCGGCCTGCGCGCCTGGGTGAGGCGCTGGCTCACGCCGAAAATTTCGATGCTGCCGCCGTCCAGCGCGCAAAAATCCAGCAGGCATTTCACCAGCGTCGTCTTGCCGGCGCCGTTCATGCCGACAAGACCGAAGAACTCGCCCTGGCAGACTTCGAGATCGACGTCGCTCAGAACCTGGGTCGTTCCATAGCGTTTGGCGACGTTCTTAAAGCGGATTGCGGGTGAGGACATCGTCAGCGGCGTGGTTCGATATGGGCGCGCAACCAGTCGGCGAATTCGGCTTCGTCGAGTTCGCCGGCGGCAAGGGCGAGAATGGTAACGACACATTCGACATCGCCCACGACCAGATCAAAGCCGTTCAGCGCCAAGAACAATTCCGTAGCAATCAGCGCCGCACGCTTGTTGCCGTCGACAAAGGGATGGTTGCGTACGATGCCAAAGCCATAAGCGGCGGCGAGCGCGGCGGCGTCCGGATCGCCGTAGGCGGCGAGATTCTCTGGGCGTGCCAGCGCGGATTCGAGCAAACCCGAGTCGCGGGTCCCGGCCGCGCCGCCATGCTCGGCCAATTGCTCGTTATGCGCGGCAATCACCACGCTGCGCTCGATCCATGTCCATCGGCTCATTTTGCCAATTCGCGCAGCACCGCGCGGCGTTTCTTCATGATCTGCTGTGCCTCGGTCATTTGCTGCTCGAATAAGGGATCATGCGGAGTAACGGCATAGCCATCCGGCGTCTCGGTCAGGAAGATCGACTCGCCCTTCTCCACTTTGAGGTTTGCCAACACTTCCTTGGGCAGGATGACACCGACCGAATTGCCGATCTGGGTGAGTTTAAGCACATGCATGGCAGGCTCCAGTCAAGTTATAACGTATGTTATACTACGCCTAAGCCTCAGGGAGATCAAGCCTTGCCGAATGCGAATGGCGCGTCGAATTGACTTTTGGCAAACGGCACGGTAGCTTCCCGGCTGTGGCGCCGACTTGACTCAGCTTGCGGGCGCTTGATAAATACGGCTAAAGCGAGGGTAGGGAAATTAACCCGATCCGCGCGGGCCGATCGGGTTAATTTTTTGGGCATGGACTTGGACAACAAAAAAACCGGCAGCGTGGGCATCGTCGAGGCGCAGCGCGCCCATTTCGACACGCCGCTCGAATTGCGCAGCGGCGCCGTCGTGCCGGCCTTCGACCTGGTTTATGAGACCTACGGCACGCTGAATGCCGCCAAATCCAACGCCATCCTGGTCTGCCATGCGCTGTCGGGGCACCACCATGTCGCCGGCCTGTATGCCGGGCAGCCGAAAAGCCTCGGCTGGTGGGACAACATCGTCGGTCCCGGCCGGCCGCTCGACACCGATCGCTTCTTCATCGTCGGAGTGAATAACCTCGGCGGCTGTCATGGCTCAAGCGGTCCCTGCTCGCTCAACCCCATCAGCGGCCAGCTCTGGGGCGCCGATTTTCCGATGGTTACGGTGCCGGACTGGGTCAAGGCGCAAGCCCGACTCGCCGACCATTTCGGCATCGACAGCTGGGCGGTGGTGATCGGCGGCAGCCTGGGCGGCATGCAGGCCTTGCAATGGTCAATCGACCTGCCGCAACGCGTCCGCCATGCCCTGGTGATTGCCGCAGCGCCCAAGCTGACGGCGCAGAATATCGCCTTCAACGATGTCGCCCGCCAGGCCATCCTGACCGACCCGGATTTCCACGGCGGCCACTTCTACCAGCACCATACCGCGCCGCGCCGCGGCCTGCGGCTGGCGCGCATGCTCGGCCACATCACCTATCTCTCGGACGACCAGATGGGCGAGAAATTCGGTCGCGTCATGCGCAACGATAGCGGCGACTACAACTTCGGCTACGAGGTCGAATTCGAGATCGAATCCTACCTGCGCGCCCAGGGCGACAAATTCGCCGGCTTCTTCGACGCCAACACCTATCTGCTGATGACCAAGGCGCTCGACTACTTCGATCCGGCCCAGGCTTACGACGACGATCTGGCCGCGGCGCTCAAGCCGGCGCAGGCCGGCTTCCTGGTGGTCTCCTTCACCACAGACTGGCGCTTTGCTCCTTCGCGTTCGCGCGAAATCGTCAATGCGCTGTTGAAGAACGACCAGAATGTGAGCTATGCCGAGGTGACCAGCAACTACGGCCACGATTCATTCCTGCTGGCGATTCCGCATTACCACGCCATCCTCAGCGCCTATCTGGAGAGGATCAGGTTATGAACTGGCAGCTTGACCGTCCCGATTTCGAAGTCATCGCCGGCTGGGTGCAACCCGGTGAGCGCGTGCTCGACCTCGGCTGCGGCGACGGCGCCCTGCTCAAGCTGCTGATCGAGACGCGCGGGGTGCGCGGCTACGGCGTCGATATCGATGACGCCAATGTCCTGGCCGCCATCGCCAATGGCATCAACGTGATCCAGAGCAACCTCGACGCAGGACTGGCCGGCTTCGTTGACGGTGCGTTTGACCATGTGGTGCTGTCGCGTACGCTGCAGACGATCCGCCACACGCAGGACATTCTCGATGCCATGCTACGCGTCGGGCGCGAAGCAGTGGTGTCCTTCCCCAACTTCGGCTACTGGAAAAATCGTGCCGCGGTGCTGAGCGGTCGCATGCCGGTATCCGAAGACCTGCCCTACCAATGGTTCGACACGCCCAACGTGCGCTTCTTCACCATGCTCGATTTCGAGGCGCTGTGCGCCGACATGAACATCCTGGTACGCGAGCGGCAGGTGCTCGACGAGCAGGGACAGCTTGTCACCGAGGAACATAATTTTCTCGGCAGCCTCGCCGTCTACCGCATCACCCGGGGTTAACCGCTGAGTTCCAATTCAAAATCAACCGTTGTTAACGGTGATGCATTTCCCTAGAAATCAGGCGGGGATGAATTGGGCTTCGGATGGGGCCAGATTGAAACTTCTCGAACAAGAAGTATCGGGGGATATAACGCAGCGGATAATCCTTGTGAATTTGACTTTTCGACTGGACCTCACAAAGTAGAGACTTAAGTTGATAGTCAGAACTTGGGCAAAATGATTTTTGAAGTGGGTATGATACTGGCATTCTTGAATGGCAAGTTGCAGCAATCCGGTTCGTGAGGTTTTTAGGGAGCTGTCGCTCAATTCCGAACCAGTGATCTCAGCCACTCTTGTTCCTGGGTGACTGCAGCCGGGGGAGGAGCAGCCCGCCAATAATTTGGCCCAACTGACCGCAGTATGGCTATTCTGTTGAAAAACTCTTGACATGCCATACGCATAGATGATATGCTTATGGCATTGTTTATGAGGATGTGTTGCCATGATGGGTCAGCAGGCAGGTAATCAGAATCAGCTGTTCTACTCATTCAACCTCGAAGACCACA
>JACRAR010000013.1 GCA_016234745.1 Betaproteobacteria bacterium
CGTTTCCAAGGCCTGTATCTGGGCAGTACTCAGTGTTCCAACCGCTGCCGTCGTCAGCACCGCAGCCTGGGCCGTGCTCAGAGCTGCGACTTGGGCCGTGCTCAGTACATTGACCTGCGCCGTGCTCAGAACACCAATGGCGTTTGTGGTCAGAGAAACAAAGTCAGCAGTTTCAAAAGCGGCCACCTGAGCTGTACTCAGCACGGCTGTCTGGGCCGTGGTCAATACCGCCGCCTGGGCCGTCGTCAATGCCGCAACCTGCGCCGTACTCAGCACCGCTGCGTGCGCCGTGCTCAGATTTGTTATAACCGCCGTCTTCAGGGCCGCAAAGTCGCTGGTTTCCATGGCTGCAATTTGTGCCGTACTCAGCACCGCGGCCTGAGCCGTGGTTAGCGCTGCCGCCTGTGCCGTGGTCAATGCCGCAACCTGGGCTGTGCTGAGAACCGCGGCCTGCGCTGTGCTCAATGCCGCTACGGCATTCGTGTTCAGGACGGCAAAGTTTGCAGAGGTCATTGCCGCAACCTGGGCTGTACTCAATATCGGGGTCTGAGTCGAACTCAGGACTGCGGCCTGGGCCGTGGTCAAAGCCGCGATCTGGGCCGTGCTCAGGCCAGATGCGACCTGGGCTGTCGTCATCGCCGCGATCACCGTGGACGTTAGTGCGGCAAAACCAGCTGTGCTCAGGACCGCAAAGTCGGCGTTTTCCATTGCCGCCACCTGGGTCGAGGTCAATACCGCCGCCTGGGTTGCGGTGATGACGGCGGCCTGGGCCGTGGTCAGGGCCGCTACTTGGGTCGTGGTGATGCCCGTTGTGATCTGGGCCGTGGTCAGCGCTGCAATAGCCGCCGTGCTCAGGCCGGCAAAGGCTGCCGTGCTCAGGACCTTCGAGTCGGTGGTTTCGAGGGCCGTGACCTGAGCGGTGGTCAGCACAGCAGTCTGAGTCTCGGTCAAGGCCTGGACCTGCAGCGTGGTCAGGGCCGCAAGCAAGGTCGTGGTCAGCCCCGCAGCCACCTGGGCCGTGGTCAGGGTGGCAACATTCGTCGTCTTCAGGACGACCAGATCGCGGGTTTCGAGGGCAGCCACCTGGGCGGTGGTCAGTGCGGCCGACTGAGCGGTGCTCAGGTTATTGGCCTGTAGCGTGGTCAGTGCCACGATCTGGCTAGTCGTCAGCGCCCCGATGCCCGCGGTCGTGGAGGCCAAGGCATTCAGGTCTACGGTCTGCATTGCCTGGATTTGGGTGGTCGTCAGCGCCTGGATGGCCGTCGATCCAAAGCCATTCCACTGCGCAGTCGTCAAGGCCACGATCTGGTTGGTCGTGAGTGCCCCGATGCCCGCAGTCGTGGCGGGAAGGACACTCAGGTCACGGCCTTCCATGGCCTGGATCTGGGTTGTAGTCAGCGCCTGAATCTGGCTGGAGTTGAGGACGCCGGCCTGAGCTGTGGTCAGGGCTTCGACCTGGCTGGTCTTCAGCGCCTTCATCTCGGTGGTCGTCAGTGCCGCCACCTGCGCCGTGGTCAGGACACCGATACCTGCCGTGCTCGCCACCAGGGCGGCCACGTCATTGGTTTCCAGCGCCTGGATCTGGGCGGTGGTCAGCGCCTGTATCACGGCCGTGGTAAGGTTGCTCATCTGGGCCGTGGTCATGGCCTTGACCTGGGTGGTGGTCAGTGCGCCTACGCCCATGGTATCGAGGGACAAAGCGCCGATCAGGCCCGTGGTCAGGGAAGCGATCTGGGTCGTCGTCAGTGCCTGGATCTGGTTGGTGGTGAGGGCGCCGATGCCCGCGGTCGACAGTGACAGTACAGCGATGTCCCGGGTTTCCAGACCTCTGATCTGGGTGGTGGTCAGTGCCTTCAGGGCTCCCGTGCCCAGGGCACTGATCTGTGCGGTGGTCAGTGCCGCGATCTGGTTCGTCGCCAGGGCGCCGATGCCGTTGGTGTCAAGGGACAAAGCCGCAATGTCGCGGGTCTCCAGCACGGCAATCTGGTTGGTCGTCAAGCCCTGAAGCTCAGAGGTCGTCAGCGCAGCCATCTGGGCTGTGGTCAAGGCCACCACGCCATCCGTGGTCATGCCGACGAGGCCCTTGGTCGACAGGGCGGCGATCTGGGTCGTGGTGATGGCCTGGATCTGCGCCGTGCTCATCACGGCGACCTGCTTCGAGGTCAGGGCGCCCATCTGGGTGGTATTCAGCAGCGAAACCTGTGCCGTACCCAGGGCAGCGATGTTGCTGGTGGCGATCAAGGCGATTTCTGCCGCCGTCAATACGGCGTACTGGTCCGTGGTCAAGGCGCCGACCTGTGCCGTGCTGAACACGGCAAACTGCTTCGTGGTCAGTTTCGATACCTGGCCGGTGGTCAGCGCGGCGATCTGGGCGGTGCCGAATCCCGGCAGCTGCTTGGTTGTAATTGCGCCGACTTCGGTATCGGTCAGTGCCTGGACTTGTGCGCTCGTCAATACACCCAGTTGGCTCGACGTCAGGGCTTGTATCTGCCTGGTGGTCAGGGTTGCGATCGAATCGGTTGTCAGCCCCGGCAATTGGTTCGTTGTCAAAGCGGAGGTCTGCTTGGTGGTCAATTTCGCGACCTGGGTTGCGGTCAATGCCGCAAGCTGACTGGACGTCAAGCCCAGGGTCAGCTGGTTCGAGGTCAGACCCGTAACCTGCTTGGTGGTCAGGTTGGCGATGCTGTTGGTGCTCAATGCGGCAATCTGCGTCGTCGTCAGGGCAGCAAGCAGCGGCGCGCTCAATGAGGCCACTTGCGTCGAGGTTAGCGCGGCAATCGTTGCCGTTGTCAGATAGGGCATCTGGTTCTTGGTGCTCAGCTTCGACAGCTGCTTCGTAGTCAATACCGTAACCTGTGCCGTCGTCAGCGCGGCCAACTGGTCGGTTTTCAGCGCGGCAAATATCGTCTCCTTGATGACTGATATGTTGTCGGTAGTCAGAGCGGCCACTTGATTGCTTGTCAAGGAGCTCAACTGCTTGTTTGTCAGCGAGAAAGTTTGCGTCGAAGTCATCACGGTGACTTGTGCCGTCGTCAGGTTCGCCACCTGCAAAGTTGTAAGTGCGGATGCCTGTTTCCCCGTCATGTTGGCAACCTGATCTGTAGTCAGGGCTGCAATTCCGTCGGTCGCGATGCTCGCAATCTGCGACACCGTCATCGCGGCCAGATCTTCGGTCTCCAGCGCTGCAATTTGCCCGGTAGTCAGGTAAGGGATCTGTTTTTTAGTATTCAGCTTGGCGACCTGCTTGGTCGTCAGCGAAGCAACTTGGTCTGTCGTCAGGCTGGCAACTTGCGTTGAGGTAAGCGCAGCGACTAGGGTTTCTTTCAAGGCTGAGAGGTTTGTCGTTGTCAGGGCGACCAGCTGGTTTGTCGTAAGGGAAGTCAACTGCTTTTGCCCCATTTTGACGGCCTGATCCGAAGTGAGGACGGCGATCTGCCCGGTCGTCATGTTCTGCAATTGCAAGGTTGTCAGCTTGGGAATCTGCCGGGTCGTAAGATTCGTTATTTGGTCGGTAGTCAAGGCGGAAATCGCATCGGTCGAAATCGAGCCGATCTGTGCGTCTTTCAGCGCAGCGAGATCGCCAACTTCGAGAGCGGCCACCTGATCCGAGGTCAGATAGGCGATCTGTTTCTTGCCATTCAGCTTCACGATTTGTGCCGACGTGAGGGCGACCACCTGATCGGTCGTCAGCGCCGCAATTTGACTGGACTTCAAAGCGGCAATATTCGTTACTTTCAGATTGGCGATGGCGAGTACGGGAACCTGATCGGTAGTCAAGACCGCTACCTGTTTGGCGGTGAGACCTGATACCTGATCAGCAGTCAAGGCAGTAATCTGGGCTGCGCTAAGCAAAGTAATCTGTGTCGTCTTTAGCGCTGCAGTCTGCTTGGATGTCCAGCTCGTCAGGTTGGCTGTCCCCAAGGTCGTGTCGTTCAGCGAAGCGACCTTGGTGCCCAGCAATGTCGGATTGGAAATCGCTGCGAGCTGATCCGCAGTCATGACCGCAACTTCAGACAGCTTCAGACCCGCGATCTGCGTGGTGGTCATCGTTGTTACATCTGTACTTGCGTCGAAAACGAAAGTGGCCATCCTTAATCTCCCGGTTAGAGTGATCGAGCACGAGACCATGGTCTCGGTTGCTAAGGCGAGAGAATTGATATGCGAAAACTGACCAGCATCGCCCTTCGCATCGGGCCCAATGAACGAGAACTTACAGTCCTCAGAATTCTCTTCTCGCCGGCACCGCGGTGCCCAAATGCCTTAATTTCGGCATGCTTTGATACTAGAGAGGGAAGGTGTGGCTAACAATAGATAAAATGCTACTTCTAACTAGAGAAAATCCATAGTTCGGCGGGTTCTGCATCAGACGTCCATGACGATCCCCAGGCGAACCGCCAGCCTGACGAGTTGGGCGCCATTGGACAGCTCAAGTTTGTTCATGATGCTGGCATGGTGTACGCCGGCCGTCTTCGGACTGATCGAGAGCATCACCGCAATTTGCGATACCGTCTTGCCCTCCGCCAGCAAGGTAAAGACCTGATATTCGCGCGCGGTCAGACAGTCGAGAGGCCCGGTTTCCTGCTTCAAACCGGCTGCCGCAATATTCATCACCTTCGCCGCATCGATATAAGGTTTGCCATTGGCAATTTCTCTCACAGCCAGCAGCATTTGGCTCATCTGGCTGTGCTTGATCAAATAACCCAGGGCTCCCGCCTCCAACGCCCGTTGAATCATCACGTCGCCGTCGTACATGCTGAAGACTAGAACCCGCGCTTTGTCATCTCGCCGGCGCAACCTCCGAATGACTTCGATACCACCGATTTCCGGCATGTTCAGGTCCAACACAACGACGTCAGGCGAAAATTCGGCATAGGCGGCGAACAAGCTGCTGCTGTCTCCGACTTCGGCAACTACGCGAATGTCTGGCGTGCTTTCCAACAAATTGCGGCAGCCATCGCGAACCACGGGATGGTCGTCGGCCAGGAGTACTCGGATGACTTTTTCAGGCGGTGCGATGTTCATCATCTTCTCCGTTCTTCAATAGATCCCGAGTCAGCGGGATGCAAATCTCAACCGATGTCCCTTTTCCTGGTTCGGTGGTAACCGTGAAACTCCCGCCGAGTGCCAGCGTTCGCTCGCGCATACCGATCAGGCCGACACCTTGAGTATCGTGCTCGTAATCAAAGCCAACGCCATCGTCGGTGATAGAAAGCCACAATTCATCGGAACCCGGCTCTGACTGGCGCCAGCAGGTCACGGTGGCGCGACTGGCTCTTGCGTGACGTGCAATATTGTTGAGCGCCTCCTGAACGAGACGAAATGTAGTGCTTTCGACGGAACTGTCGAGTCTGCCCAAATTGTCATCCAGGGATATTTCGATCTTGGTATCGGAATGGGTTTGACACCATCCTCCGACAAGATCCTTCAGGCCTTCGTTGATTCCAAACTCAACGAGCGCATCCGATCCGAGATTTCGATTGATTGCTCGCACACGATTCTGAATCGAAGTTGTGCTCGTAATGATGGAGCTGGCACAGTGAAGAATCTTCCCCTTCTCCTCCCGGCCCGCGATCGCACAAATTGCCTGAGCATTAATGTGAACGGCGGTTAACAATTGTCCTAGATCGTCGTGCAGATCCATCGCCAGCTGGCGCCGCTGTGTTTCCTCGACGTTGAATCTGTCCGCCATCAAGGCGCGGTTCTCGCGCAGGAGATTTTCTGCGGTGCGCTGCGCCTTGACTTGTTCATCGATATCGAGACATGACCCGACGTACCCTGCCAGAGTCCCACCACCGATTAGTCTGGGAACGGCAATTTCGAGAAACCAGCGATATCCTCCGCTGGCATCTCGCAGTCGATATTTGCCTTTTGCAGGTTGTCCCTCTGCCAAGGCATGCCGGAAGGTATCAAGGTAACTCGGCATGTCTTCAGGGTGCATGTTCGTGGTCCATGAATCTTCTCTGATTGGACCCATGCCGCAGCCAGTGAATTTGAGCCAAGTCTGGTTGAACCAGATGCGTTGCCCAGTTTCATCGGAAATCCAAATCAGCATCGGGGAATTATCGGCAACAAAATGAAAGCGCGCCTCGTTTTCCCTAAGCACGGCTGCCTGATCTGCGATACGCTCCTGAGCTCTATTAAAGGCACTCACCAGCTTGCCGATTTCCGGGGCGACGGGTTCAAGATTGAATTGGGTCAGAGGTGCCTCCAGCGCACCCATGTCGGTTATGTGGTCAACCAGCCTATCAAGAGACTTCAGGGTTCTCTTGACGATCAACCAGACGGCCGCACCGACAAGCAGCGACAGGAGTGTCGCGCTGAAGAAGATCCGCTTTCTCATTTGCGTTACTGGTTCAAACGCGTCCGACGCCGGTATGCTTACGGCGACTACCCAGTCGGTGTCACTCACTGCCTTCGCTGAGCTTAGTTCTTCGATCCCACGGGAATTGACAGTTGTACCGCTGCCCTCATACCCGGCGACAAAGCGATCAATGAGCTTATTGACGCCTGGCGCAGGAGCGAACTGCATAACGCGACTCTTGTCATGAGATGCCAGGATCACGCGCGTGGATTTCGATATCACCAGGTATCCGATATTTGATGCCAAGCTTGGTGCATTTTCGACGAAATCAGTTGCCAGGAGGCTGGTCATGCCAAACAGCAGTCCTTGTACCATTCCACTTTGATCCAGGATTGGACTCCCAAATAACACAGTGGCGCGCTTGTTGCCCACATTCATGTCCGGCGAACCAATGACCGCCCGCTTCTTTTCCGCAATTTCCGTGATCAGTTTCGGTTGCCAGAAATTCACATCGGCTCGCACCGAGGACGCCGGGTAACGAGCCAGCAACCTGCCAGCCGGTGTGGTGACGAACAGCGCCGAGTCAAACAGGCTACGTAGGGCATGGCGCACGCCAAGCTGTTTCGCCAAGTCACGGCCGTTCTTCAACAGTTCTGGTGAAATGTCGGTAGCGGTCCTCATCAGCGATTCCTTGCGTACTCGTACCGATGTTCCGATGGCTTGCGCTATGCTGTTGGCCATCGCGCGCTGTTGCTCGGTAAGCAAGTCCTCCATGTCGCTCTTGAGTTCGTTCGCCGTGTATAAGGCCATACCCCACACAGAAATTAGAAACAGCGCCAAGCTGGCGACGGCCAGGCGCGTCTTGAGGCTAAGGGATCTGGGAGAAAGGCGATGCGCGTCCGTCATGGCAATTACCGCGGGAAGGGATCGAACAGCATCCACTTGAGACTCATTGGGAATTTGCTTTTACAGCAGTGAGGAAATTGGTCTCAGCAGGAATTGATCTTCGGCAACATCTCGTCGATTCCTGGATTTCGCTTAATGTCCTTGCAGTCGTTGGCGACATGGGAGCGTTATCTCGTGACACCTTTTTCGCGGAATTCAATCAGGTACTTGCCTGGCGTCCTGGTACGTCGTCCGAGCGTATTCAGCATCGCACCGAGATTTGCTGCGTCTCGCCCGACGGCAGCAGCTTCGCCCGAGAAACGCAAACCGCGCGCAGCAATTTCGCCAACGCCGTTGAATTGCAGACGACCGCCAAGCGTGGTGAGGTCAACGTGCAGTGCCTGTTTTTCGCCGAAAAGCCGAAAGCGATAGTCTCCGAGTTTGTTGCCCGGAATCTCCGCAACTTCGGCATCATTCCAAATCAGTTCCATCTCTCCTTCACAGGAATAGGCATGCCATGCGCAGCGGAAAGCGTCGCTACGCAGGTGCAGATTGCCTCCCCAACCATAACGCCCTAAGGCGCCGGGGAGAAGTACCAGAAGAGCTGGCGCAGGTAATGACGCGTCCAGCCTCTCAAAGTTTAGGCCCTCGGCAGATATAGCCATCTGCAAACTACCTTTATCCAGGGTTGCGACAACGACGATAAGCCCTCGCCATAGATCGCTCCAACGAAGCTTCCAACCGATGCTCTGGGCAATATGCCAGGAATCGCTCTTGTCCGAGCGGGTCAGGAGCATACCGCTACCGTTCCAGACGCTGCCCTCGAGATTGGCCAGTCGCCAGTGATCGTTGCTGAATTTCTCCACCCAGGGAGAAAGCGCCGACGCCGGCCAGAGAATCACTGCTGCCAGCAGGAATGACAGGGTAAGAACAGCAAGCCCGAGCAGCCGAGAAGCCATATCAGTCTGGAATGATCATCAGCATAGAAATCGAACCGTACGCGTTCGATAGGACTTCAACGGCCAGTTTCAAAGCGCCGCCAAAGACGATTGGGTAATCATTGATTCTTGCTCCGAGCTCTTTGAGCGACGACCTCAATCGCATGAAACCAATACCACATGACAACGACACCAATTGTGCACCATATAATTAGGTGCATGCCCAACAGTAGCAGTAGAGGCATCGCCAGCAGGACACTGCCGATCCCGAGATAGATGCGGGCATAGGCTGGGGCGTATGCTGCGGGATTGGGTAATGCACGATTGTCGAAATCGGAAATCAGGTCGAGCCTGCCCTTGAACCCCATCTGCCAGCCCCGGATTAAACCGCCCGAGCCGAACACAATGGCGAGAACAGAAACCATTACCGCAATGAATATGGATTGCTCTTGCACTTCTTTCTCCTCTCATGCTAAGACGGATAATCTCTCAGCTTAGGCAAACCGCCAATATGTCTCGAAATCACCAGATCGATTCCGCGACGCGCTCGACGGAGGTAAACGGGTCCGATCAGCAGAAGAAGCAGTGGTACTGCTCCAAGGAATTGAAGCAGGTAGCGAATTGGCAAAGCCATGGTCTCTGCCAGCGCGACGTCGAATTGCAGCAGATAGGTGACGAAAGCCACCCCCGCCATCAACGAAATTCGCTCTCCAAAATCAAAGTCGATGTTCTGCGCATTGCGAATTGACTCCCTCCAATCCGATGGCGGCAACTCCATTAGGCGGGGGAACGCCAGGGATAAGAAGTAGTTCACTAGTAGATCTCTGTTGGAAGACATGGTCACGGGGTCAGGTGTTCTGCTTAATGAAGCAGTTGGTATTGAAGAAGATAGGTGCCTGCCCCGGCAAAATAGCCAACCAGCGCCAGCCCGCTTATTCTTTTCACATACCAAAAGAAGTGAATCTTTTCCAAGCCCATGGCGGCTACGCCCGCTGCAGAGCCGATGATAAGGATTGATCCACCCGTACCCGCGCAGTACGCGAGGAATTCCCACAGGAAGTGATCAGGGGGATACTGGGTCAGGCTGTACATCCCCATTGATGCGGCAACCAAAGGCACGTTATCGACAATTGCACTGACAACCCCGATGATCAGAACGATGGCATCCTGCCGCCCAACCATCTGATCAAGCGACTGTGCCAATGCAGTCAGAATATGCGTATGTTCCAACGTCGCTACCGCAAGGAGAATGCCGATGAAGAAGACGATGGAGCCCATGTCTATCCTGCTTAAGGCATGCACCAGCGTCAGATGCTGCTTGAACTCATCGGTCTTGCGGCGATGCACCAGATCGCCAACCAGCCAAAGGACGCCCAAGCCAAACAGAATTCCCATGAACGGTGGCAGATGCGTTACAGCCTTGAAGACGGGAACCGCCACCAAAATGCCCAGGCCCAGGAAGAACATCAGATTGCGTTCGTACACGGTAGAGTCCAAACCATGCTTCCTCTCCCTGGTTTGAGGAGCGTCAACGGGCCGCCCACGCAAGACAAAAGCCGTTAACGCCAAAGGCACAACCATGCTGATCACGGCTGGCAAGAACACAGACTTGATGATCGCCAGCGACGTGATTTGGCCACCGATCCAGAGCATGGTGGTGGTCACATCCCCTATGGGAGACCATGCGCCACCGGAGTTGGCGGCGATAACAATGATTCCGGCAAAGAACAGACGGTCCTCATGCTTCCCCAACAGCTTGCGCATCAAGGAAATCATCACAATGGTTGTCGTTAGGTTGTCGAGGATGGCACTCAGGAAGAAGGTGACAAATCCAACCAACCACATGAGCGTTGATAGCTTGGAAGTCCGAATTCGGCTGGTGATGACTTCAAATCCGTTATGGGCATCCACGACTTCAACGATGGTCATTGCACCCATCAGAAAGAAAACGATTTGGGCAGTCCCCATCAGCGATTCGCCGAGTTGTTCGCTAACCAGATGTGAATCGTTGGTCGCCAGGGCGTAAATTGTCCAAAGCAGTCCCGCACCGACCAGTGCAGATGCCGATTTGTTAATCTTGATCGGATGTTCCAGCGCGATTGCAGCATAAGCTACGATGAAAACAACAACAATTGTGGTCAGCACTGTGTCATTCCTTGACGATATTGAGGCGATCGGTAACAGCCATGCCACCAAGCAGGAACAATGGTCCGCCTGAAAGCGGCACAGACCGAAGGCTTTTCAGAGCGAACAGAGCATAGGAAATCCCAGTTCCGCAGATAGTCTTGATTCTTGGCTGATGCGAATAGATCGCCGGGGTTATGGCGAAAGCGTCTCAGCCTACTTAGCCATGATGCCCGCGTGCGATTTGCGCTGGAAAAGATATGGCCGAAAAAAGAAATCGTGGGCATATAGAATCCTCGTGTGGCGGCCCGACCAGCACGAAAACCTGTCTACGCCATGCACGTAGACACCCTATTTGATCTTACACATCTCAATGCTAAGCCTAACGTCTGTTCTAATCTTCGCGAGTTACCGCTAAGGATTGCGGATTAACGACCAAACCGCAGCAAATCGGTGAGAACGTTAAGCCGAGCATAAAGTGGACCTACTATGCTTGCGCTCTTGCTCCCCGCATCTGGACTCTAGTTACAGACCGTCTTCTGACATCGCATTCTCACAAATATACATGGTCGTGCAGTTTTGTGCAAAGGGACTTTCAAGTTGTCACTAGAAGTGCATTCCCGCGTGAAAAGTGAATACATGGGATTGGTCTTCCACTTTGATGAATAAATCTAGTACCATAGGGTCATGGCTATCCCATCCCGCACGCCCAAGACAAAGGCTGATGCCCCAAGGCGAAAGCAGATTGCCGACCCAGCAATGGAGGCACTGCAATATTTTCGGCTTATCTTCAAGTCGATCAAGAAGCACTTCATGTGGGTTGAGCAGCAAACCGGTGTCAATGGCGCTCAGTTGTGGGCTTTGGCAGCAATCGTCGAAAAGCCCGGCCTGAAGGTAACGGAACTCTCCAAAGCGCTTGCTATCCACCAAACGACCACAAGCAATCTGATCGATAAGCTGGTGAAGCAGAAATTCGTGCGACGGGATCGAAGCAGTACGGACCAGCGCATTGTGTTCCTTTTTCCGGAGCCGAAAGGGATTAGCCTTGTTAAAGGGGCGCCCAAACCAATTCGCGGAGTACTCCCGGATTCCTTAAGTCGAATGCCCGAGTCCGATTTGGCGAAGTTGAACTTGTTACTGTCTAGCGTCGTTCGCAATATGAAAGTGCGCGATGCGTCAGGAAAAACTACGCCACTCGCCGATATCTGACCAAGAAGGGCAATCGCATCGAACCAATACGCCAACAGAATGAATTAGCACCCAAGATTCTGCACGGCAAATGTAAGTAACCGTCTGATATCGCACCTTTTGAGGTGCGGGTTACTGCCCGCTCGACGTGTGTGGTGAAGATTCCTCATACGCATAGTTGCAGCATGCAGTATGGGCTAACTCCTAGCCTTCATCGAGGAGACAATCAAACATTTCCAAATTGTTGGAAAGCGCATGCGGCGGTCTCCATCGGCAATTGAGGGCGACATAGCTGCCTTTCGGTTTACCCAGGCGATCCGCCTGCGCCGTCAGCTTGATTCATTAAAGGACGACCAAGCCCCTAACTGCCTCGATCCCTATGCGCTCAATGATTTGGACCAGCGTATGCTTCGCGAGTCGCTACGGCAGGCCCAATCCCTTCAGGACCGACTAAGACTCGACTACCATCTATGAAGTTCGGCGACAGTCTATGGAAGCGGGTCAAGGCATTCGACGTTGGCAGCAGCTTAACATCCCCACCGCTGGCCGAGGCCCGCTTCTTCCTGCTCGATGTGGATGTGACGGGTGTCAATATCCGCCGAGATCGAGCGATAGGCATCGCGATACTCCCTTTTGATTCAGGACGATTCCGCGTCTCCGATATCGTCTGGACTCCCCTGGCCTTATCGGACGAAGGAGGTAAAGAAAGTTCCTGGCGTGACAGTTATGCCGAGATGGTCGAGTCGATTGCAGCAAGCCCAGTCATTACCTATAACCCCCGATTTGTCAGGCACATGATCAAGCACATCGCCGATGAGCACGATTTGTCATTGCCGTATGGCAGCGAATGGATTGATCTCGCAGCGATCCTGGACGGTGCTATTGGCCGGGAAGCAGGAGAAGACGCTTCCTTGCACAGTTGGCAAAGGAGATTGGACATCGAGGTGCGAGAGGGACATTCCGCGATTGCAGATGTCTTCGCGATGGCACAGCTTCTCGAAGTGGCATTTGGCTACTGCGAGGATCTGAGGATCGCGACTTTGGATTAATTGATGGCCCAACATAAGTCGCGCCGCTGGTTCCGCGGGGACTAACAGAAAAAAGCCCCGGTTTCCCGGGGCAGTCACCAATTCCATTGCGGGTGACGTCAGGGATTCTTGATTTCGGCATAACGAAATTCGACGCGACGGTAGGAGGTACGGCACACGTCAGTTAGACAAGGGGCCGTGGATTCGTCTTGGCCGTAGCTTGTCACTCGGATCTGCGAAGGCGCCACATCAAGGGCGATCAGTTGGTTGCGAACAATATTGGCGCGGGATGTGCCTAGCGCAACACTGTATGAACTGCTCGAGTAATCGTCAGTGTAGCCATACAAGGTCACCGTTAGCCGCCGATTGGCGCGAAGTCGCTCCGCATGGCGCCTTATCCATTCCATCGCCGACTCGGTCAATTGCGTTGAGCCATAGGCGAAGTAGATGCTATTCATGTTACTTACGCGCAGCCACTTGCCCTCAGTAGCCACTGGAACCCCGGTAGATTCGCCTGACATCGCAGGGTTGGCGCCAGGCTCACTGACCGCGTTTTGTGGAGCCAAGTCTTCCCCATGAAGGCCAATTCGCTCGGTATTCTCCTGATCCGATAGGGTTGGAGCGGGCTGCTGAGCGGCATCTGTCGGGACGGCGGGTGCCGTCGATTTCTGGGCGTCCTGTGGCGATGCGGCCGTGCAAACGTCAGTAGTGGCTGCAAGAAGTAGCGTTGACAGAATTAGCATCAGGATTGCGGAGTAAAGCATTGTGTGCCCCGGTTGATAGCCAAAACCATTCAAGCTGTCAAAGGATGCAATCCCCGATTCGTCCATTTTCACCTCTGGATAAGTTCCGCGCGCTGTGCCGACCGGGAAGCAATTATTCATCCCGGCAGTTGCGCGCAGACACTTAATACATTATATTTGTACAAACGTTATTCTAAGCGAAGGAGAAGTTATGAAAAAGCTAATTTTGATGGTCGTAGCTTGTCTGGTTCTGACCGCATGCTCAAGCCCGGTTAAGAAAGCTGAGGAATCACAACCAATGCAACCAGCGCAAGTGGCCAAGCCAGTTCCGGCAGCTGCTACCCCAGTAGTTCAAACCGAGAGCGAGGCAGTCAAGCAAGCGCGCCTAATTCAGGAACTGTCGAAGAAGAGTGTCTATTTTGATTATGATGATTTCATTATCAAGCCTCAGTACCAGGATGTGATTCTTCAGCAAGCGGAATTCATTAAGAAGACGAACAAGGACAAGGTGATGCTCGAAGGAAATGCTGACGAGAGGGGAAGTACGGAATACAACCTGGCGCTTGGCCAAAAGCGAGCTGAGGCAGTGAGAAAGGCACTAGTGATCATGGGCGTACCTGACAGCCGCCTTGAGGCAATCAGCTATGGGGAAGAAAAGCCGCGCGCGACTTGCCATGAAGACAAGTGCTGGCAGGAAAACCGACGTGTGGATTTTGTTCATAAGGTGAAATAAGGGTCTGGCGTCGAGGGAAATCGGCTTCCCCTCGTTACCAGCTCGATAAGAGCATCTGTGCGCTTTGGCCTTTCTTGTGTGCCTCGATTGTCGAGCTGCGCAGAGAAAATTACCTGGAACAAATCAACTACTGAGCGAGGCAACAATATCAACCAAATAGGTGAAGCGCTTGGTCGGGAAACCCCCCTTATTTGTACTGCATGCTGATGATGACCGGGCGGATGCAAGTTTGGTCAAGACGGCGCTGAGCCAGAATCAGATCAGCGCGAACTTGCTTCAAGTCTCTGATGGCGGCGAGATTCTGAGGTATCTGCACGAGCAAAGCAGTCATTCAGCCGACTTGGTGTGCCCGGATTTGATCCTGTTAGATTTGTATATGCCCACCATGGACGGTCGCAGGTGCTTAAGTGCACTCAAAGAAGATGAATTCTTGAAATGAAACCCGGCTTGTGGTCGCAGAAGGCGCGCTAGGTATTTGAACCTGAATAGGGAGACAAACATGAACGTGATGCAGCGCAGGACAATCATCGGCATCGGCGCTCTCATTCTTGTTGCGGCGGGCTTTTACGCTTGGTATGCATTCAGGGAAAGCCCACCTATACCTGCACCCGTTGCCCAAGGCCCGGTTTCCAAGCCGCTAGCTGAAACAACTCCCACAATGAACTATCCGATCGAACTCCCGGCTGCACCGGTGGGTGTGCCCTTACCGTCACTTGATCTGAGCGACAAGGAGGTCGGAGACTCGCTGGCACTATTGTTTGGCTGGAAATCCCTGCCCACCTTGATCTATCCCGGCAAGATGATTCGCCGGTTCGTTGCCACCATAGATAACCTCCCGCGGCAGTTTGCTCCTGCACGCATGTGGCCGGTGAGGCCGGTTACCGGGGCCTTCGTCGTGATCAAGACCGACACCGGGCTGGTCATCAGCCCGAACAATGCCGCGCGCTATGCACCCTACATCAAGCTGCTGCAGTCGGTAGATGTGCACGGGCTGGTGGATTGGTATGTCCGCTACTATCCGCTCTTTCAGCAGGCCTATCAAGAACTGGGCTATCCGACGGGCTATTTCAATAACCGCCTTATTGAAACCCTTGATAACTTACTCGACGCTCCCGAGGTATCCGCTCCGGTGAGAGTCGTTCAACCGAAAGTATTGTCCGAGTTCTCGGATCCGGCACTCGAGAAGCTTTCCGCAGGCCAGAAGATTATGATCCGAATGGGTAGCGAGAATTCGGCTCGTGCTAAGGCCTCATTGCGCGCCATCCGAAGCGAAGTTATGCGCCGAGTATCGGTCAAGTGACCGCAGCTCGAGCAAGAATCTTGAGGTGAAGGTATGAAACAGTTAAGGATATCTGGCGCTTACGCAATTGTGTACTTCATGATCGCGGCCTCGATTGGACTGCTGACGGCTTGCGAGAACGGTAGATCGGCAGACGCTTCTTCGGGAGCACCGAATGTTGCCCAAACAGGATCTGAAAAGCCATGTTTTCGTCCAGTAGGAAAACTTGATGAAAAGGACAATGCAATCTTTACTGCCGTTGCATCTGGGGATATTCTTCGTTTGCAGGAAGCCATTGACGCCGGAGGTAATGTCAATGCAGCTGATTTACTTAAGCGCACTCCGCTGTTCGCCGCTGCGTTCTGCGGTCAGCGGCGATTGGCAGACCTATTAGTCGAAAAGGGATGCCTTGTTGATGCTAAGGACTTCAATGGGAGTTCCCCGCTTCATTCCGCGGTGATTATGGGTAGCCGAGAGGTAATGGAAACGTTGCTTGTGAAAGGAGCAAACATCAACATTCAGGATTCAGTGGGATATACGCCTTTGCATTTGGCTGCTGCGACAGACCAAGTGGACATGGTAAGGACACTTATCGAGCACGGCGCCAATCCGCAGATCACTGCTAAGAATGGACTGACACCCGCCGCTCTGGGTGCCAGGAATAGTCACCCCCGGGCGGTTGCGGCGATCAAGAGATCTCAATGAAAAGCGGGCAATGACCTAAGGCCCTTAAGATACCTGAATTCCATTGATAGGTTCTCCTTGAGGTCTCCCGACTTGGTATCAGCCGAAAAATGCAACCATTGATCGTCCTCCCGGTCCTCTTTGGTTTTTCGCTGATTAGCGGCATGCTGGGCATTGGCGTTGCTTTTGCGGCAGTTCCACTCCTCTCGCTGTTCATGAGTGACCTGGTCAATCAAGTCCATCCCTTGAGCTTGGTACTCAACGGTGTTACAGCACTATTTTCGGTTTTTGGATTTCTTCATGCGGGGCTGGTTCGCTGGAGAAAAGCCATACTGCTCTGTCTTCCAACAACGCTTGGCGCGCCGCTGGGCGCAGTGCTAGCCCACTACTTACTCGAGATACACTTGTGGTTAATCTATTTCATTGCTGTCAGCTATTTGCTGTATGAAATCTTCTTCGCAGAGGTGGCTACGGATAATAGCGTGCAGCGCTTCCCGCTTGCCTGGTGGCTAGCCTTTCCTATATCGGCCATCACCGGCATGATCGGGGTCGGCCCGGGTTTCCTGCTGGTGCCCGTACTGGCAAAGTGCGGCGTCAATTTTAAGGAGGCCGCCGCATTGAATGCCGTTGCCGTGGTTCCTTCGTCCTTTGCTGCAGCATCAATGCATCTGAGTCATGCCCATATCGAAGCTGGAACGGCAGCACTGCTACTCGGCTGTGGTGCGGCTGGCGCACTCTTAGGGTCGATCTTGTCCAGTAGGGTGATGCCAACGCTGCTGCTGAAGCGTATTCTTGGCGTGACGATTCTGGTCGTGACGCTGTATAAGATTGCTCAACTGCTAGGTCTCTTGTGAACTGTTTCATAGACTTGCATCCGACTGACTGTACTGGCGATGATTATATTTGATTGGCATATAGCTAAGCGACAGGTACTCCAGTAAGGCGGATTCAGAATTTACTGAATCTGAAATTTCCCGCTACGTGCATCCAGCAATTCGATGAAACGAAACCAAAAGGCTTTTCCTGCCGCGCCGAGCTTGAAGCGCATTTCGGCTGACGAAAAATCATATGCGGGACGGAATGTGACAATTCAGAGCGATTCGCGGTTTCACTGCAAACCGTGCGCATCGAGCTAATACGGTAGTGTTTGAAATCTAAGGTGCTGGCTTCGGTGAAACCCTTATGAATCCGTTACAGACGTCTCAAATTGACCCTTCCATGTACAGACAGAGGTTTTGTTGCTGGGTCTGAGGTACGACTCATTTACCGAGTCCAGGGGAAAGTAATGATTGCCCTCGACAACTACTGTGTCGTCAGACTCCGCTATCACCTCGTCTTTCCAAATCGCTTTCACGGTCGCTTCGCTCCTATCGCATTTACTTACAGAATTCTTAAAACCGGTCTCCACGGCGGACGGGAAGGGTGTGCGATCAGAAGTTGCTGGCTAGCCGGGGTCATCGAACCTTAAGTCGCCGCCGCATCCTTGTGCTGTTCAACAGGTGACGAATCATCGTTGCGTTGGTCTCGCATCCATTCGAAGGGTGTCTGCCCCACCTTCTTTGCAAACACCCGGCTAAGTGCCTCTGAACTCTGGTAGCCGACAGAGCGAGCGACGCTCTTCAAAGGACGTCCCTGGCGCAGTTGCCCACGGGCGACTGAGAGACGCCAGTTGGTAAGATAGTCGAGTGGCGTTATCCCCACGAGGTTGCGGAAATTTGCGGCAAAGCGGGCACGCGACATCCGCGACACCTCGGCCAGTTCTTCAAGAGTCCAGGGATGCGCCGGTCGATCGTGCATGGCATTGATCGCATGGCGCAGGCGTTGATCGGTCATGGCTGCGAGAACACCGCCGCTGAGTTTGCCTTGCCCGATCAGGTGACGCAATACGTGGATGATGAAGTATTCCATCATTCGATCCAAAGCGGCCTGTCGTCCTATCTCTGTGGAAAAAGCTTCGGCAAAAAGCAGATCGAGCGTGGCGGCAATGGCCGGCATATCCGCGGTCGGAATCGAAACAAGCTCTGGCAGGTAGACCGCCAAGGGCCCGCCTTCCGCAAGTCCAAGATCGACGGTGGCGCATACAAGCTCGACGCCCGTTTCGCCAGGAATCAAGGTGTGATGACAGGGCCGAGGGAAGAAGATCACTGTCGGGCGATCAATGTGGCTAACCCTCTCGCCCCGCACTTCAATGGTTACCGAACCCGATTTCACCAGATGCAAATGGCCGACATTGGCAGACCCGTCAAGTAATCCGACCTGGCAACTTTTACCCGTGAAAAAAACCTTTGCGGAAAGGGACAAGTGGCCCAGAAGGGGCGCTAGATAATCCATAACGAGACGATTGAACCGTTTTTAGAGACCATTGAACGATCCAAGCATAGCATGATGCGCCAAGTGCTTTGCGCACTTGCATGGGTCAAAACCCAATTCGATTGCTCTGAACAGAGTTACCTCAAGGAGAAGACAATGAACAAACATATGACCACAGCTTCCATCGCGCTTGCCCTCAGTGCGGCCCTGACCGTTGCGGCCAGTCCTGTCGTCGCACAGGACAAGGCTGCCGAGAAAGAGAAATGCTTTGGCGTTGCCATGAAGGGAAAGAACGACTGCAAAGCAGGTGCCGGCACCTCCTGCGCGGGCACCTCGAAAATCGACTACCAGGGCAATTCCTGGTCTTTTGTCCCAAAGGGAACCTGTGAAAAGACCGCGTCGTCTACCTCCCCCACGGGCAAGGGTCAGTTGGCCGAGTTCAAGGAAAAGAAGGTCTGATGATTCCCGTGCCCGCCAGCACCCTGCCCAGGCGGGCAGGTGTCGGGCTCAAGCCCGAGCATTTTCGAGAGATTCTCGAAACCAAGCCTGATATCGGCTTTTTTGAGATCCATGCGGAAAACTACATGGTGGCTGGCGGGCCATTTCACCACTACCTGAGTCGCGTTCGCGCGCATTACCCGCTCTCGATTCACGGTGTTGGCCTCTCTATTGGCGGTGCCGATGACCTCGATGCCGACCATCTGCAGCGGCTTCTGCAACTCATCGATCGCTATCAACCTGATTCGTTCTCGGAACATCTTGCCTGGTCGAGTCATGGCGGCGCGTTTTACAACGACCTGTTGCCAGTACCCTACACGCCAGAGACCTTGCGGCGGGTATGTGCGCACATCGACCAGGTACAAAGCTTCCTCAAGCGCACCATGCTGCTCGAGAACCCTGCCACGTACGTCGAGTTTGCTTCTTCCTCAATGGACGAAGCACATTTCCTTGGCGAGGTGACTGCGCGCACCGGCTGCGGCTTGTTGCTGGACGTCAATAACGTCTACGTCAGTTGCGTCAATCATGGACGAGACGCGTTAGCAACACTTCGGGCAATGCCACTGTCCGCCGTACGAGAGATCCATTTGGCGGGGTTTGCCGAGGAGATCGACGACATCGGCACGCGGCTTCTGATTGACAACCACGGGACCCCAGTCGCAGAAGCAGTCTGGTCCCTCTATGAAGAAGCCCTGCAGCTCCTCGGTCCGCAGCCAACGCTGCTTGAACGGGATCACGACATACCTGCGTTGCTGGTGTTGTTGACCGAGGCGGCGCTTGCTGAGCAATATTTGTATCGGCGTCGCGATCCCTCGCCGGTGAATAAACAGGCGGTGGCAGCATGAAGCACGCTGCCTTTGCTGCGGCATTGCTCGACCCGGAGGCAGCGCTTCCTGACGATGTCATCACCCGCACCGGTGCGGATGCGACGCGACGCTTTGGCGTCTATCGCAACAATGCCATTGTTTCACTGGTAGATGCCCTAGCCGATAGCTACCCGGTGGTGGCTGCGCTCGTGGGCAACGAGTTCTTTCGTGCCATGGCACGCGAATTCGCGCGACGATATCCGCCAAGATCGCCTATCATGGCGCACTATGGCAATGGCTTCGCCGCCTTCATCGCCGATTTCGCGCCGGCTGCAGCGCTGCCCTACCTCGCCGATGTCGCCCGACTGGAATGGCAGCGTGTTGTTTCATGGCATGCCGCCGATATCTCATCACTCGAACCGGAGGATATCGCTCCTTTGTTGGCCGATCCGATCGCAGTGGCGGAAACGCGCTGGCGTTTTCATCCGTCCGCAGCACTGGTTGAAGCGCCTTTCGCCATCGTATCGCTCTGGTCGGCACACCAGCAAAGCTCGGTCGGTGATGTGGAGGCGGCGCTCGCCCACGTCGATCCCTTCCTCCCGGAATCGGCACTCGTCTCGCGCCAAGGACTGGATGTACTCATCCTCAACGTCGCTGTGGCCGAGGCTGCCTTCGTCAGGGGGCTTCTCGCCGGACAAACGCTGGCGAGTGCCGTGGGAGATGCCGAAAAGAAAAGTGCCAATTTCGACCTCGCGCTCATGATGGGGATGCTGCTGCGCAGTGGCGCACTGGCGGGATTTGACGTGTCGCTCCCCGCGTGAGGCCGCCGGTTATGTTGCCAGTCCGTCTTGTTCAGCGCTGCATTCATCACATGCAGCAAATTCCCGAGTCGCTGATCGCACTCCTAGGGCGCTTTTCTGTATCAGTCGTTTTCTGGTTGTCGGCCCAAACGAAGGTCGAAGGATTTGCGCTCAACCCTCTCAGCGGCGAATTCCATCTAGGGATACCACATTTGTCCGCATCCGCCGTGGCCCTGTTCGCTGAGGAGTATCGCCTGCCCTTTCTTCCACCGGAGTTGGCCGCTTCTGCCGCAGCACTGGGCGAACACGTATTCGCAGTGCTATTGTTTTTCGGTCTCGCGAGCCGTTTTTCGGCCTTAGCGCTGCTGGGCATGACGATGGTCATACAGCTATTCGTATATCCCGATGCCTATCCAACTCACGGTGTCTGGGCTACCGTGTTGCTGCTCATCATCGCCCGCGGCCCAGGCGTGATTTCCATCGATCATTTGCTCGCACGCCGTTATGGCCAAGCTAGCCGAGGAGAAGTTACCCTATGAGACTCGGCAAACGTTTATCACTTAGCTACCTAGTGCTGCTTGGCTTCCTGGCGGTGATCCTGTTGGTTTCGGTCCTGCGTCTCGAATCCCTCACTCGTGCCAGTCGGGATGTCATCGAGGGGGACGCTGTACGCGCCGAGCTCGCCAACCTCATCAACCTTCACGCGGAGAGCGCTGCTGGACGCCTAGCATTGCTGTTCATCCTCGAAGATCGCGATCTTCGCGTCAAGACCTACAAGGAAATCGATGCCCACAACGCCGGGATCAACAAGGCGCTGGAGCAACTCAAGCCCTTGCTGGCCGATCCGGCCAGCAGCGCAGCGCTGGACCGTTTGGTCGGCCTACGCGCCAAGTATGAAATGGAATTCACGGCCACAGTCGAGGAAATCGAGTCGGGTGACCGCGCCAACGCGGCCAAGCGGATGGCTGGAAATACCCGCTCGAGCCTGAACGACCTCCTTGCTGAAACGTCCGCGCTGGCAAAGACACAGCAGCAGTCGATGACCAACAGGCAGAAGGAGTCGGTAGCTTCCGCAGAATCTGCAAAATGGCTTGTTCTTGTCATGGGTCTCTGTGCGCTTATTGCCGGGTTGGTCATGGCGGCGCGCATCACCAGCGGTATCACCGTGCCCATGAATGCTGCAGTAGGAGCTGCGGGACGAATCGCCGGTGGCGATCTGGAAAGCACCGTGCCTCAGGCTGGAAGCGACGAGTTGGGTACTCTTTTACATGCGATGGAGCAGATGCGGCAAGGATTGCGCGAAGTCATCCAGACAATCAGACAAAGTGCAGCCAGAGTGAGCGCGGCACGTACCCAGCTTGATGCACCGGCGGCACAGGTGCGTGCCGGATCAACCGATCAGGAAGGTCTCGCCGGCGACATCCAGAGATCGATAACGCAACTGGCCGAGGGAATTGGCAGCATGGCCGAAAACGTCCGCACCTCCCGCGAGCAGGCCTTGAAAGCGCGCGATTTGGCTCAGCAAGGAGCGCAGGACATTGCCGTTGCCGCTGATGAAATTGGTCGTATCGCAGCATCCGTATCCGAGTCGGCCCGCTCTGTGAAAAGTTTGGACCAAAGCGCCAAGCAGGTTGCCAGCACTGTTTCCGTCATCAAGGAAATAGCCGACCAGACCAACTTGCTTGCACTAAACGCTTCGATCGAGGCGGCACGAGCAGGTGAGACCGGACGTGGCTTCGCCGTGGTTGCCGACGAAGTGCGTAAACTTGCCACCCGCACTGCAGACGCCACCCGAGAAATCGATCAGGTGATCGCTGCCATTGCCGCACAAACCACTAAGGCAGCAAGCGACATAGATGCCGGCAGGATCGGCATGGATCGCGGCAATGAACTGATTCGTTCCATCGTTGCGCCACTGGGTGAGCTGCGTGACGATGCGCAGGCCTCGCTGAATGGTCTCGAACAGCTCGATAGAGTGGCTCAGCAACAGGCAAGCGAAAGCCAGGCAATTGCGGGGAACGCCGCACAAATCGTCAGCATGGCGTCAAAAAATGCAACAGCTGCCGAACAGGTCGCGACCATCACCGTCGAGTTGGGCAGTATGGCAGAACGACTTCTGACTTCGGTGGATACTTTCAGGCTATGAGCATGCGCGCACCATTGCTTGACACCTCGATCCGAACGCGTCTGACGTTGGCCATCGGACTGCTGCTGGCATTGCTCATCGTTGTCGCTGCCTTATCCTTTCGGGGTTTCCAGGCGCTCTCGCACAGCGCGCATGATCTGGTCGATGGCAAGGCGCGTCTTGCCTTTCTCGCCGACCGTGCCAATCAGCATGCTCAGACCGCAGCTAATCATCTCCTTCGCCTGCTGCTGAAGCCGGAGCGTGATGCACGCGTACCCCTCTACGCAGCCATGGACGAAGCGCTCAACGCCGGTGATCGGGCCTTGATGCAGCTGGAAAAGGCCAGCGCCGAGCGCGAACTGGCGGGAGATATCGGCAATATTCGACAACTTCGGAATCGCTACGGCGAGCTGTTCCAGGAAACAGTTGAACAGATAGAACTTTCCGGCCCGCAGTCTGCGAAGAGACACTTCGAGGCGCAAACCGAGCCAGCGCTCAAGGCCTTGCTTTCTGCCACAGATCGCCTGGCCACTGAGCAGCAGGATGCGATGCAAGCAGATGTTGTTCGTCTGACGGCCGATGCCGCTAATGCGCAGCAGCAAATCACGGTCATCGCACTTCTTGCGATCGTCGTCGGCGCGTTACTCGCCGGACTGATCGCCCGCAGTATCGTTAACCCCGTGAATGAGGCGGCAGACATTGCTAAGAGTATTGCAGGCGGAGATTACCGGCGCGAAATCCCCTTGGGAAGGCGTGACGAAATTGGCAGCATGTTGCATGCCTTAAGCACCATGCGGGAACAGATCGCGCAACGCGAGGCGCACATCAGTCGCATCGCATATTTCGACGAGCTGACCAAGTTACCCAATCGCACCCGGTTCTTCGAGGATTTCGCCAAGCTTGAAAATACCACAGGTGCCATACTGCTTCTTGATGTTGACCGTTTTTCCGCGATCAACAAGGCGTTGGGGCACTCCATCGGTGATTCTCTGCTGCGTGGAGTGGCTGATCGCCTGAGGTCCGTGCTGGGAGAACACGACGTTCTGGCACGCCTGTGGGGTGACGAATTTGCGTTGTTGTTGAGCAACGCCGATAGAGCAACAGCTTTGAATGCCGGGGAACGAATCCGCACCGTGCTGAGGGCGCCCATCACCATTGCCGACCAGCGACTTGATCTGGATGCCAGCATTGGCATAGCCTTTTTCCCGGGGGACGGCCTGAACCTGACCGAGTTGTTTCGGCGCGCAGATACTGCATTACGTACAGCAAAACGTCGACATTCCGGTGTGGCGCTTGCAGTCCACGAGGTCGAGGAAACCGCACCCGAGCAACTATCTCTGATCGGCGAAATGCGCGAGGCGTTGGCCGACGCTCAGTTTGTTGTCTTCTACCAGCCCAAGATGGACTTACGCACGCGCCGCATCACCGGCGCCGAAGCCTTGATTCGCTGGCGTCATCCTGTACGTGGTCTCGTGCCGCCAGGAAAGTTCATTCCCTTCGCAGAACAAACCGGATTCATCCGCGAAATTACACCCTGGTTGCTTGAGAATGTCATCTGTGAAATCGCACAGTGGGTCAGGCAAGGACTTGAACTGGTGGTGTCAGCAAACCTCTCGACACACGACCTGCTCAATGCTGAACTCATCAAGCTTGTCGTTTCGGTCCTGCAAAAGGAACAGTTGGCTTCCAGCGCGCTTTGTCTCGAGATCACCGAAAGTGCCCTGATGGACGAACCGGAGCGTGCGCTCCAGCATCTTGACCAGCTAGCCGCACGCGGCATCAAGCTGGCGATTGACGACTATGGTTCAGGACAGGCGTCTCTGGCATATCTAAAGGATCTGCCGGTGCATGAGCTGAAGATCGACCGCGTCTTCGTCACCGATGTGGATACTACGCCGAAGAACGCCGCTATCGTGCGCTCGACCGCGCTGCTCTGCCGCGAACTGGATCTCATCGTTGTTGCCGAGGGAGCGGAGCGAGCGGAGGAAATCGAATGGCTGGCAAACAATGGTTGCGATCTCGTCCAGGGCTACGGTGTGGCCAAGCCCATGCCGGCAGAGGAGTTTGTTAGCTGGGTTCGTCGCTTCAATGACCTCGAATCACCCTCACCATACCCTTCGGGAAATACCCACGCATAGCAGGCATGACTGACCCACAAGCAACAGCTACACGGGAAATCATCGGCGATCTGATGCGTCAAGACGCACGGATCGCCCCGAAGTATTTCTACGATGCCTGCGGTTCGGCGCTATTCGAGGACATCACCCATCTCCCTGAGTATTACCCGACGCGCACCGAGCGCGCGATCATGGCGACTCATGGCGCCGCTATCGGCCGAAAAGTCAGCGCGGGTGGCACGGTGATCGAGTTGGGCGCAGGCAATTGCGAGAAGGCGCGTACTCTGTGCAAACTGATCCGTCCGGCACGCTTCGTTGCCGTGGATATTTCCGCAGACTTCCTTCATGAAGCGGCCGCTGGACTACGGGCAGCGTTCCCCGGCCTCGACTTCCACGTTGTCGTCGCCGATCTGACCGCCGAACTGGCGATGCCATCGGACCTGCCGTGGCAGCACCGCCTTGTGTTCTATCCAGGCTCGTCGATCGGGAATTTCGATCCGCCGGCGGCACTCGATCTGCTGTCGCGAATCCGGCGTCTGGTGGCAGAAGACGGTGGGCTCCTGATCGGTATCGATCTGCAGAAAGAGGTGGCCGTGCTCGAGGCCGCCTACAACGATGCCGCCGGCGTTACTGCTGCGTTCAATCTCAACGTACTGAATCACGTTAATCGCCTGACTGGTAGCGATTTCGCTCTGCATCAGTGGCACCATCGGGCGTTCTTCAATACCACCGAATCCCGCATCGAGATGCATCTGGAGGCGACGACAGACACCCGGGTGACTTGGCTCGGCGGCGAGCGGTTGTTTCATTGCGGCGAGCGCATTCATACCGAGAACAGCTACAAGTACCGGATTGAGGATTTCATCGAACTTCTCGACAGTGCCGGCTTTCACAACGCTGAGGCCTGGACCGACGAAAAGCGCTGGTTCGCGGTTATCCTTGCCCGTCCCTGAACTCAATCAGAAAGGAACGCAATGAATCCGACCGCACTTGCCGACATCTATCGCGCGGTGCGCGAGCGTAGCCTCGAACTGGCTTCACCCCTCTCGGCCGAGGACTGCTGCGTGCAGTCGATGCCCGACGCCAGCCCGACGAAATGGCATCTTGGACACAGCGCTTGGTTTTTCGAGACCTTCGTGCTGGAACTTCTGGAACACGAATTCAAACCTTTTCATCCGGCTTTTCGCGTACTGTTCAACTCCTATTACAACGAAGTTGGCGACAAACATCCTCGCCCGCAGCGGGGGCTACTGACCCGCCCCAGCCTGGAGGTCGTGCTGGACTATCGCGCCGACGTGGACAGACGCATTGGACGGCTGTTGGCGGCCGGATCCATCGATGCAACGCTCCTGGCGCTGGTGGAACTCGGACTGCAACACGAACAGCAACACCAGGAACTGCTGCTCACGGACATCAAGCATCTGCTCTCGCGCAGCCCGCTATTCCCAGCCTACGGGAGCACAGTTCCGTGCGCCGAACCTGCACCGGCTCTCGCCTGGCAGGAATTCGCCGGCGGTCTTGTCGAGATCGGCCATGCTGGCAGCGGATTCTGCTACGACAACGAGACGCCACGCCATCGAGTCTTTCTCCAACCCTATCGTCTGGCCTCGCGCCTGGTCAGCAACGATGAGTATGCCGCCTTCGTCGAAGCAGGCGGATATGCCGAGCCTGCGTTTTGGCTTGCCGAAGGCTGGGACTGGCGCGCAACGCAAGCACGGGAATGCCCACTGTACTGGCAGCGGGGCGACGCCGGTTGGCAGGAGTTTACGCTGGGCGGCATGCGTCCGCTTGATCCGCAACGTCCAGCGGTACATATATCCTATTATGAGGCCGACGCCTATGCGCGCTGGGCCGGGGCGCGCCTGCCGACCGAGGCGGAATGGGAACATGCGGCGGCAGGCCACCCTGTATGCGGACATTTTGCCGACAGCGGCGAGTTTCATCCGCGCCCCGCCGCCGGGGTAGGGCTTATGCAAATCTTCGGCGACGCCTGGCAATGGACACAATCAAGCTACTCGCCATATCCCGGCTTTCGAACTCCGGCGGGCGCCGTGGGCGAATACAACGGCAAGTTCATGGTCAATCAATACGTACTGCGCGGCGGTTCCTGCGTGACGCCGGAAGGTCATGTGCGTGCCAGCTATCGGAACTTTTTCCCTGCCTCGGCCTGTTGGCAGTTCTCAGGCATCCGGTTGGCACAGGATGCTTAAGGTATTCAAGGGCATCCACAATTGATGCCGGCTGATATTCAGGATCGAGCGCGGGCGCGACAATTGTTGCATACCATGGATCGAGAATTGTATAGCCATGTCGATGTGCTGGAGAACGACCTCAAGTCGGCGGACAAGTCGCGTGCCCATTTAAGCAATCGCTTGAGCGAGATGTCGGGACTGTTCGGCAACAATTACACCATGCTCGATGTGGCGCTTGCACCCTTGTTGTGGCGGCATAGTCAGTGACTTGCCGCTGCGTGTGGGCTCCGATGACCGCAGTTGGAGGTGAACCGGCCCCACAAAATCTTTAAGTCAAAGACGGCTGTATGGCGTAACCGGAAATTGACAACTTCAAATTCGCTGCCGGAAAGGAGTCATTGGGGTCGTCAACCCGTTCTCGAAACTTGGCTATGCCTACCAACTGAAACGAGAACGGCTTTCGAGAAGATATATGCAAAACCTACACTGGAGCGGTATGGATTCTCAATACCGGTTCGCGAAAATGTAGGTTTGTGAATAAACAGGTCATGCCATATATAAAGACAAACTGCTGGTTTTTGATGGTTGTTGGCTTATATGTCATCGGCCTAGTTGATCAATAATATCTGTACCCTGACATTTTAAAGGGATATTTTTCTCATCCTACTAACTAAGGTACATAATTATGAAACAACAAATTGAATCTATTTCATCATCCGATGCCGTCACTAAAATGACGCGAGAACAATACTTGCAAGCATGTGAGGAAATCGCACAATATGCGGGCATTACGGTCAAGACCCTAAGAAGTTCCTATTTCAGGAAATACGAGGAGTACTTTAAAAGTAAAAAAAGCAGGAAGTGATCTGAGTAATGATGGCTGCATCATTTTGACTGCATCACAAATGCGAACGCGTAAATCGAAAGCATCTAATAGCGGTTTCGGTTAACATGGGCAGCCTCCCTACGAAAAACTCAAGTCACTGCCCGAGTCAGAGCAATATCTAAAACCCGGCATGACCTTCCAGCATCTCGATGCTCAAGCCTCGACAATCAGCGATAATGAGGCTGCGGGGCCTTGTCATGGACTTCCGTCTGCGCCGCGGGCGGCAATCTGCTCACCAGCGAATCAATTCCGCGCTGTCGCGGCAGTAGCTTTTCTTCGTTGACCTGGGCGAGCTTATCTATGTGCACTCAATCCGGCATTTCATGATTACGCGCTGTCCGTGCATGAATCATTTCCTTCTCGAGCGACGCCGATCCGGCCTCAATTGCGTCTTGCTCATCCGGTGGCAGCTACTTTACAAAGTCCTCGCAATTTTCGATGTTTCTTTTCAAGTTCGCTCCTCTTTAAGGAGGACTATCGTCAACTGAGTTTACGATAGTCCATGCTGGTCACACGATCTGCCGGAAGTTCGATTTGAAGCGCGGATCAGATGGCTTCGGTCCGGTCGATCATTCCGCATCGGGTTGTTTATTAAAGCGGTGCAAGCCGGCGGGACTCCCGATTCTCCACCCGCATCTTCGCGCCCGAGGGTCCCTGCATCCCTCGTCTTTTTGGCCTGATCAGCACGATGAGCTCTTTTATGGATCGTGACTGCCGACGCTTCCCGGATGGTCTGGCCCTTGTGGCTCCCGAGTCGCGCCCCTTTGCTCCACGGCTTGCATTCGTTGTGATCTTTCAACTGCGTTTTTCTGGACATCGCGCCGCCCGAAAGAGCCCCAGCCAGGCCTGCAGCATGGCAACTCCGCCATAGAGGGCGGCACCGATCATGAGTCCCTGGCCCAGTAAACTCATGCCACTGGCCCCCTCCCCCATCCTTGTGCTCAGCGTGATCGCGCCGAATCCCGCCAGCAGAAGCAGCCCGCTGTTGCCCAGGGCCCGCAACAATCTGAGCATCACCACCAGGAGCGGACGACAACCTTCCTGCAAGCCTGTGAGGAATGCTTGGATCAACCGCTTCATGATGGCAGTACCGGGCTGGGTTGATCCGATGTAGGGTGTCCACCGCGCTTCAGCAGCTCAGCCACGGTCTCCTGCAGGGCGACATACTGTTCCAGCGCTCGGGCGGTTTGGAATACCACGGTTTGCTCACCGCCGTAAAAGAGCATGAGGTGGGGATAGGGCAGTTTCTTGCAGCGGCAGGTTTCCAGACAAGCCCCCCGAAAGAAGTCGAAGAGCGTGCCGTCCAGCATCAAACAGAAATGAGGCAAACGCAGCAGTCGGAATACGGCGCGCTCCTGGAGTTCCGGCAATGCCGGATCGGCCGGACGCAAGGTCAGGGTCGGTGTACATGCCCTCGACTTGTATCGACGATAGCCCAGGATCAGGATACCGATGAGGCTGACGACTACGGCGATGATGGCCAGGAGGACGTAGTCTTCGGGGTGGGCACGTGCAGCCGGGAAATCGAGCAGCGCGTTCATGCCTTCTCCCCCGGGGTGATTGGGGTGTATCGGCTGCGCTGCAGGGCATCCACCTGGATTTTCGGTGGGGTCAGGCGGGGGTTGTTGTTGAATGTGATCAACATATTGGCCTCTTGGTTAAGTGAATGGGGATTCCAAAATCAGCATACGCGGGGACTTCCGAAATACAAGTACAAATGTTCGCGGGAGCGTCATGGTCTGTGCGTCTTCCCCGTCGTCTCGACGACGGATTCGGCAGGTCGGGCTAGGACCGTGGGTTACGCCATTTCCTTCAGGGCCATCGCCACATCCGCGAGCGACAGCCTGACCGGATTGGGATTGCGTCCATAGGCATGAGCGATCGCCTGTTTCAGTACGCTGTCGACGGTCGCGAACGATAATCCGGCCAGCATCCGGGCGGTGGCAGCAGGCGTGAAGTTCTCCGTAAAACTCAGTTTGCGCTCGGGGTTCGCCATCCAATGGTGAAGATAGCGCTCCAGCGTCGTCGCATCCGGCAGGCGCAGTTCGATCTTGTCGGCGAAGCGTCCGCCTCTCAGCATGGCCGCATCCAGATGCTCCGGATGATTGGTGGCGGCGATGAAGACGACATCGTGCAGGCGCCCTGCCGCACCATCCATCCGGGCCAGCAATTTGTTGGTGGCGCTGCGGGCGAAGGGAGAATGTTCCCGGCTCAGCAGGATGTCGTCGGCTTCGTCGATGAAGATGAGGGCCGGACGCAGATCGAGGGCCTTGTCGATGACGCGATCGATCTCGCCATCGGCAAGCAGGTCCTGTCCCGTCGTATGTACGAAGGCCCATCCGGTGTCCTTGGCCAGGGCGCGAGCTGCGGCCGACTTGCCGGTGCCCGGCGCCCCGTGCAGGAGAATGCCGCTCGGCACGGCGCCGCCGACTTCCTCGATGGCCGCCATGTCGTTCATGCGCACCGCCAGGCTTCGGAACCGCTCGCGGGTTTCCGGATCGTAGTAGAGCTCGGAGAATCCAGGCGTGCCTTCGGGCAGGGGGGAACCGCCAAAGCCCTGGACCTTTCTCAGTGCTTTCAGCAAATCCCCCGGGAATATCTCGCATCCCCGGTTGTTGTCCGCAACGGCTTCGCCGATCGACAGGATCCGTTTGACCGAGAACCCCTCCCAGCGCTTGGCCATCCGCTCCAGTTTCTGGCTGGACAGGGTTACCTTCGCCTGCTTCAGGCAGGTGCGCAACAGTCCGACGCGGGCTGCCAGGTCCGGATCGGGGACGGTGATCTTGAAGTCGAAGCGGCCTTCGCGGATTCCGGCGCGGTCGAGCTTGTCGGGGAAGTTGGTGGCGGCGATCACGCACACCCCACTACCGCGAATGTCCACCAGTTTGGTGAGAAGTGTATTGGCGGTCCGGACGGATTCGCTATCCGCATTGGCGACACTCTGACGCGGCATCATGAATGAATCGAATTCGTCGAGCAGCAGCACGCAGGGGGCCTGCGCCCGTGCTTCTTCGAAGACCCGGGCAACATTCTGGGTGGTCTCGCCGACCCACATGCTCACCAGATCGGCGGCGGATACTGCGAGGAAGGGCACCTGGTGGATGCCGGCCATGACTTCGGCGAGGAAGGTCTTGCCGTTGCCCGGGCGGCCGGCCAGCAGCAGGCCGTTCTTGGTATTGGCGTTGCGGCGCGGCCGGGCCGGTGTGCCCTCGGCACCCCAGAGGGCCTGGCCGACAGCCGCCTCCATGGTGGCGATGGTGTCCACCATGCCTGCGGTATGGTGACGGTTGTACCGTGCGCGCTTGGCGACAAAGCGGAAGGCGGGTGGTGCGGACGACTTGGCTTCGCTGCGGCTGCTCGATGGCGCGGCGACCGGCTGGGTCAGGATTTGATCGGTCCGGCCTTCCCCGCTGGGCCAGAGGCTCTCGGGCGGCCGTTCGCTGTCGCGCAGCGGCGTGGTCATCCGGCAGTACAGATAGACGCCGCACAGCAGTCCGGCGGCTGCCAGCACCGGGTAGGCGTAGACGACGTTCTGGTGGCGGTAGAGGAGGAAACCGCTGGCCCAGATGACCGCCATCGACCAGATGAATTCCTGGCCTGGCAAGCGGTCATGGGGAAACTGAACGATCGACATCAGTGCCGGGACAACCGCCAGCAAAACGATGGGTAGGATGCTGGTCCAGGTCCAGGCCGGCGTTTCTTTCAGGACATCAAAGATGTCCAGCACGGCGCCGATGGGGATGGCGAGCCAATAGCCGAGTGCTGGAAACACGAGGGTCAGGAGCAGTGCCAGAAGCCCGGTATAGGCGGTGTTGAAATATTTCTTGAGGGAGATGGTGTTCATGAAATTCAATCTATCACTGACCGCGTGAATTACCAGTCAACCGACGACTGGTTTTTTCGATGATCCGAGGTAGGATGGTTTTATAGGAGCCCCCCCCATGATCAAACTCGGAAATCACATCAGACTCACCGCACAGGAGCAAGCCCTCTTCCGTCACCACACCGGAGCGCAAGTCGTTCCGGCAAGCGTCGACCAATACAATCGATATCTGCAGGATGCTGCGGCTTGTCACCGTCAGGAGGCCATCACAGCCGAATCCGAGGAGGACGCGGCAGCCTGCGAATTGCTGGCCAGGCTCATCGAACTCGACCAGGCCTGAATCCTCAAACTCAGTTGATGCGGTAACCCCGCAGAAGGGGCATGCGCGCCAGGGATGGGTTGAAAATACGGTGATGGATCAGATCAGAACCGGTCCCGGCGCAGGCGGCTCGCCTGGTAATACACGGCCTTCTGGTACAGCGCGATCGCAGCGAGGTTGATCTGATACAGGCACCGGCCCAGCGGAACCAGTAGTCCATTCCAGAGCTGTCTCAAGAAACTCGCGACCGGCCGGTGGTAGTAGAGGGCAAAGCATGTCAGTACCGTCAAACAAAACCACACCCAGGCGGAATGGTTCACGAATGCGTCCCCCATACCATGGCGATCCCGGCCAGGAAGCCGAACAGATTGACCAGGTGGTGCGGCCGGATCCGTGCAATCACGCGGCGCCGCTGTGCCCGGGTCAATATTTTGTCGAGTGCATCCCTTGACAGAATCGGGCGATCGTCCGCCAGGGCGGACAGTTTGATGGTCCTGTTCCGCTGGATGGCGCGATAGGTTGTCTTGGGTTTCTTGACAAGGCAGATCTCAATCTCGAACATTTGTCACCACCGTCAATGTGCCACGACTCGCCAGCCGTTCCAGCGCGTGCCCGATCTGTGTGTATCCCTCCTCGCTGTTGCAACAGAGGATGGCGAACAGGAGGCGCTGCTCGAGTGCTTCCCGGTCCCCGGGTAGTGCCACGAGTGGGTTGGGTTTGCTGTTGTGCATCATTGATCTCCAGGGGACAGTGGATTGGCGACGGTCTCCGACGGAATCGTGTCGATGCGCTCTGGCAGGGTCCGTCGGGTGTTGCCTGATCCTTAAAGCTGGCCAGGTGTCCACGGTCATAGCCGCTGCGTTTGTAGTCATCGAGTTCCGATCGCTCAGCGGGCGGCAGTCGATCCTCGGCGTGAAACGCGTCATGTCGCTCAGACTAGGAAGCCGCGATGACGCGTTCCCGGGTGAGGTGCTCACCGGCGACCAAGGGGGTTTTGAAGATGCCGGAATGGATTACCGCGAATTCGTCGAAACAGAGTTTCCGTGATTGCGGCTGCAGTCTCGGGTTGGTGATGGTCGGCGACGTGTTGCCGGTGAATTGGTCGGCGCAGGCGTCTTGTGCGGCGATCGTTTGAAGCGCCAGCCCCAGAATCAGGGTGGCAAAACTGAGTTGGGGAATTGTTTTCATAAAGTGTGTTCTCAAACAATTTCTTAATAATTGATCACTGGCTCACTATATAAGCCTTCGACATGAGTCGGCTGATTGTTGAAGGATGGACGCGGAATAACGATGCGGCTTCACTTTGTGTTTTGTCACCGCTAACCACCATGGCGATGATGGCCGCTTCCTGCTTTCCGTCCAGCTTCTCCGGCCTTCCGCCATTCCTACCCTCTCGCCTGGCGGCCTCGAGCCCGGCCCGGGTGCGCTCTTTGAGCATTTCCCGCTCGAACTGTGCAAAAGCCGCGACGATATGCATCATCATTCGTCCGGATGCCGTTGTTGTATCGATTGACTCGGTCAGGCTGCGGAAACCGGCGCCGGACAGTTCAATCTTGTCGAGGATGGCAAGTAAATCTCGGAGCGATCGTGAGAGACGATCGAGCTTCCAAACAACCAGAACATCGCCCTGCCCCAAGTTTCCGAGTAGCTTATGCAGCTCAGGACGATTCCAGCGGCCTCCACTGGCGGTCTCCTGGTAGATCTCAGTGCACCCCGCTGCGTTCAGAGCGTCGATCTGCGCCTGCGTGTCCTGCCCGTGTGTTGAGACTCGTGCGTATCCAAAACTTCTCATTTTGTTTCCTCGGTAATCTGAAAATCAGGATACGGATAAGTTTTCAAAAAACAAGTATTAACTGCGCGCGATATTGCCATAGCCGGAAATCCAGCACGGAATACAACACCTCCTCTCCTGTATAAATTCTGGATCCTTGCTCGAACTGGAAAACGGTTGTGGCGTGGGCGGCGTTTCGCTCCGGACTTTTTCGGCCTGGGTAAATTCTGGAATAGGGTCACTCCGTGAAAGCAGTCTAGAACAAAGGGGTTCTCAAGGTTCTCAGTTTTGCAAAAGGTTTGCGCACGAAAGGAACCGCGGCATAGAAGGTAGGTCTTTTCCCGTGAATAAACGATCGTTTTTGCACAGAAAGCGGAATCCATTATTTATACGGTGCTCGTGGCTGTGTATAGATCCGCTCGCATAGCCTCGCTCTTGCTTGTTGAATCATCTGAAAATCAACATACCAGGGTGTCGTCCAAAAACAAGTCGACAGAAACTTCTGGATGGATGGTTTTTTATCAAGGGTTTTGGGAGAGTGACTGTTCGTGGCGGGCGCGGCTTGTGGAAAACTTGTTATTCGCCAATATTGATATAGGATTATTTCAGTCAGTACATTTCGGCAGATTGGGCATTCGGCGTGCTATTGATCCTGGTTTTAGAATCTGAGCACGACACAAGAAAGGCAAAAATGGAAGAAAGATAGTTTGTGCTGTTGATGATGTCATACAACTCAGTTGGACTTGTCAGGATTTTTTTGTAAGTGAACTTTACTGGCGAAGTCGCAAGTGATTGGTACGGTTGATTGCACTGGCGGTCGTCTAAACGGCCTTATCGAAAACTTCTCATAAGGCCACCAAACTGCTGATGCCGTATTACTCAGCCGAACATGCTGCAAATAGCGCAGGTTGCGGGTTTGCCAGAGATGCGTCCAGTGAATGTGTGATTTGCGTGCAAATACGCATTATTGAATTCTTGCCCCTGTCCAATTAAGTTTTATTATCAAATAACCGCTACAAATGATGGTTGTTTGATTAGACAATAATTTTGATAGCACTTTAAAGTGCTCGAAACCAGCACTTCATTGCGTACAAATTTACGAAGAAGAGTTTGTCGATAAACTCAAGCGAGGCTTTCTCGCTGGGGGCATCCATTGTTCCGGGACAATAATTTGTTAAGAAAGGATTACAAGGCATGAAAACGCTTGAGCAACAATTTTTTGATATGGCTGTGGACGAAGTAGGTATCGTCGGATCGTTTGACCACGCAGAAGATATTGCGTGTGCCGAGGCCGCCGCTTTGATGCGGGGAGCTATCGGCATGTCTGCGACAACCATGGAATCATTTGTAAACGCCGGCCTTGATTTTCTCGAGTTCTTCGATGAAAGCGCAGCTTTTCGACTTGGCGATCTCGAGTTCAATTTGTGCGAAGCTGGATGTAAAGGACGAGACGACAAGGTGAAGCATCTCAACAGAGTGTCGGATGCCATACGTCAGCTAGTAGATAACGTTAAGCGCGTTGACATTAAAAAGTTCACCATATTTTGTGCGTCACAGATTGGTGCGATCGTCATGATGAGGAATCCCTTGAATCTCAATTGTAAGAGTTCAAAATGGTCGACTCCGTTTTGCCGAGCCTCCAATCAAGGGTATCCGTTTTCTGTGATTGAAATAGTCGTTGAGATATACGTGCAATGCGCTTTTTTTAAATCGTGGATAGACCACAGCCGCGCCTCGGGGTCAGGGGCATAAGGAGTAAAGCAATGACAAATCATCCCAACCGCAGCAAGATCATCAGTCTTTCGCCGATCAAGCCTTCGGCTCAAATCCAAGGCGCCGTTGATGTTGAATTGCATCATCAAGCAACCGGCGCCGCCAATCCAGGCGAGTTTAAGAACTATCTCTGCGAGACGAACAATACTGTCGCAATTATTGGGCTGAATGGCCTGCGGTATCACATTAGCGCGATGAAGGTGATGCTTGATGATGACCTTCGTCTCAAGCCGGAATTCGAAAAGGCGGTTATTGAAGACGCAGTCCGGCAGGCCGTGCGCAAACAGTACCCCGATCGCAGGCATATCCAAGTTAACATCTCGTGGGGTGGGAGTAACGTGGAAGAGGGTTATTTCGAGTGTCAAGCCGGTGTCTGGTGGAATTACCGTCGGCAGTACGAGGAAATTTTCTTCTATGTTCGGTATTGATTCTCCATTACTTGAAGAACTCCGCGCCGCCCGCATGGCGGCCGGACTCACACAAACCCAAGCAGGTGCGCTGGTGCATACCACATGTCGCACCTAGTAGCAGTGGGTGGCTGGGGATCGGAAAATGCACCCTGCTTTCTGGAAGCTTTTTCGTATCAAGGTATCTATGCTCAATGCGCGTATCTAATTTGAGCAGATCAACCACGAAACACGGTTACCCCCAATCAATAACAGTAGGAAGGCTAAGATTGCAGCCATAAGCCATAGTCCGGAAGTTGATCCAGGTTAACGCCACTGTCCTTGATGGAATTGGCTGGTTAACACCTCGATCAGATGTAGAAGTACGGACTTGATCTGAAATGAAAGCTTCCCGTTTTGTACTGTGCTGACCCTCAGATCAAGGCCATCAATCCATCGTAAACTGAGTTGGCTGCTCTAATTACCGATCAATCTGATGCTTCGCACCCGAGAATTTCAATCTTAGTCCTTGGACTTGTCCGTCCTGCCGCGAGCAAGTTTAGCCGGCCTCCCCCCAACCCCATGGGGACTCCATTGTCCGCGCAGGTAAGGCTCCCAGTCTGGCCAGTGGTCTAACGCGGAAGCAAGCACACGCGCAGTCCGCCAGTAATCCTTCTGCGTTGCGAGTGAAAACTTGTTCGCCCATCCTTGCAGCATCCATCTCAAGTGCTTTGCCTGCCACTGCCAAGGCTCAGAAATGTTGAAATTTTTCTGGATCGCCTCTGCAATGCGCTGACCACGCGCGATATGGTCCTCCACAGTTTTCTTTGCGCCTGGCACCGAACGTTTTAGTAAGATTTCGATATTCATATTTGCTCCTTAAGTTTACAGTTCGCGTTGCCTAATGTCCGGGCACCGATATAGGCAGCGACGACATCGATGCGGTCATGCCCCAACTCCAATGCAAGAATTTCGCGTGCTTTACGATCGCTTCCTGGATCTAATTCTGTAGCCGCGCTATACACTGGCGCAACATTCCCAGTCAGTTCCAGGTACCGCTCGCAAGCCCATGCTGAGCGCAGATCGTGATAGCCCTTGATGCCGGCCTCATGCAAGTACTGGCGTGCTCGGTTTAGCTCTCGGTCGTTCACTAGTTCGTCGTACGACTCGCCCGGCCGAAGAAGATTATTGCCACAACTCAGTTGGTCCTGTACCGCAATCGCCTCGGCGAGTGCCTGCTTGCCGCGTTCGCTGAGAGTAACCCACCGCGCGATTTCGTTGCCTCTTCCACCCTTCGTACCGTTTCTTATATCAATTTTTGCCAGCTTCTTTGCTTGATCATTCCACTGACCAATATCCGCAAGAACACACTCGCGTAATCGAGCTCCAAATGAACGGGCAAACCAAACAACAGCAGCCGCACGCGGCATGTTCAACTCGATCAGCTTCTCGACAAGCATGAGAACGGTTTTCCAGTCATATCCTGTGGGCGGATCAACGCGTTTGGTGCAGCGCCGGCCAACCCACTTCGATGGGGAGTCGATACGAATGCAACTGTCGCCACGCAATGCTTCTAATGTGATGTTGACGCCGCTCAGCAAATTCTGGGCGTAACTCACTTTCATGCTTTCCTCCTGCACAAGTTCACGGAGCATGCCTGCATACGCTTCAACATGAATCCGATCTATTTCACAAGCGTCGCCAATATTGAATACACAATGAAGCCATCTGCTAAATTTCTCCCAATGCCTGACGTGCGTTGCTACCGACGCGAAGTGCCCATTCCCGTAGAAGCTGATTAGCGCCTGCTTGCCAGCCCACGCGATTTTTTTGCCGTACCCGTAATTCCTGCTCGATGCGTATTTGCCCATCTGATTTCTCCGTTTGATCCATCACAAATATGTACTGCCGCCTTTGAAGCTGCTGCGTTCCAATCCCGCAAATGATTGGTGAGTGTTAAACCGACTCCGGTCGGTCGCCGTGGAACGCAGTGGTCGTTGTCGACCGGGGGCCTAGTTGGGCTGGCCCCTTTGCCCATGGTTTGATTAGGACACGCACCATCGCTGCGGTTTCCACCGGCGGAAGGATGGTTGTCGGCTTGGCGGCCGACTGTGTGGTCCTTGATTTGATTTGATTGAGTGTTGGCAACTGGACGACGAAATGCCAGCTTCGCTGACCGCTTTCACGGTCCCAGTCGCTCAAGTTTTGGGTGCGAGTTCGCCTCGATGCCTGCTGATCGCAGGCGTTTAGCTTGAAGCCGATTGCTCGGATTGAGTGTTAGTTGACGTTTTAGTTCACAAACCAGTCTCGCGTTTGTGCCGGCAAAGCCCGCTACACAAGGCATTCCGTGTTTTAACTAAAAAAGCCCGTCTCTTTGGGATTTCACTTGAAAAACCAAGGCGCACTTGACGCCATGACCAATCGCGTAACAGAGACTTTTTGATTGCTGATCAGAGCCCAGCTTGCTCGTTCTGCGCATTGCGCAGTGCTACAAAAGAATCCTAACATGATATTGGGAAAGATGTCAAGAATATTCCTCTAATTAGCCATTACGCACTATATAGGCCATATATATAAGTCACGGAACGTCTAATACCGCTGTTACAAGGTTATAGAAAATCATACTTATACTATTAGGCAATCCATCGCGGATAAATTGTCTTAGCAAGAAACCACCGAATTAGCACCTTTTGCCCTAATAAACGTTGCTGGAAATACAAGTAACATGTGCAAGCGATGTCAGAGCATCCATTGTTGCTTAAATGATGATTACCGTATTGTTTGGCGAATTATTAACTATTTGTTAACTTTATTAACTGTTAAGGAGTTCCAGATGGACGTAATATCAGTTGATGTGGGCCATTCTGCTGTAAAGTTTTCTTCTGAACTCGGTAACGATGTTCTGAAGTTAGTCATTCCCACTTTTGTCTGTCCCGCTTTTCGCCTCTCGGACGAAAATGCACAGATAAAAGCCGAACGGGACACTCTGATTTATCAAGATAAGCCTTACTTCGTCGGCGAAACAGCCTTAATTCAAGGGCAGATGAAAAATCCGGTCGGCCGTTTTGACAACTGGATTAACTCGCATGAGTACGCGGTTCTCATGCTCGCAGCGCTGGGTCAATTAGCCCGTCGCGGCGTCAATACGACCAATTGCGTCTTAGTACTGGGATTGCCGTCCAGTATTTTTGCGCGGCAGAAAGAGCAGTTGAAAGTTCTTGCCAATACTCTCGTACAAACTAAGCACACTATTGTGATGCCGCAGTCCGTTGGTCCCTATCAATTGTTGATGCTTGATGAGTCCGGATTTCCTGTGCCAAAACGTAATGCTGCATCAGAAATCTGGGGGGTTGTCGACGTTGGCTATTTCACGACAGACTTTCTGTTGGTCCGGGAGGGTCAAATTATCGAGGACACCCTTGGATCTTGTGCAGGGATGTTCAAAGCAGCCGAACATCTGGTACGTACACAGTCAACGCGTGGATTTTCGGTTGACATACAAGAAGCGGAATCGATGCTGATAAGTCGGAGCTTGAAAAATTTTGGGGAAAGAATCGATGTTGGCGCAGATGTTGACCAAGCGCTTTCCAAGATTGTGGCCGAAGTGTTGGATACGATGGATCGCCTGCTTTCAGCATATGCAAGAAAATTGGATGGATTGGTTCTGGCAGGAGGTGGCGCCAAGCTTTTATGCCCGTTCCTTCAGAAAGAATATCCGATGACCATTCTCCCCGAAAACCCACGCTTTGCCGTGGTGGAGGGCATGCGGCGTTTCGGGTTGGCGTTTCGCCGGCTCAAAGCGCATGAGCCAGCGTAGTCGGATAGGAAAAGATGATGCCAGGCAAGAATCGTAAAGATTCACCGCATGATAGGCGATCTACTTCAAAAGCACTTACTGTAAGTTTTCAGGTGCAGGAAATCAATCATCCCCATCTCTATCACTGGGTGACATCAACCAGATGGGGAGAAAAATCCGCAGAAATTCGCGACATCCTCGAAAATGCAACAAGAAAAGCCACCTTCCAAGGAAACCGTTTGGCTGTATCTTTACCCTCGGAACAACAAACAGCTCAGAACCTACCCTTGCCTTCAGAGTTGTTGCCGGAATTGAAAGGCGAACATGATACCAATGATGAGGCAAATCACTCTGTACCAGGTGACAACTTAAGTTCGACGGATGCCATCATTTCATCAATGATCAATCAATTTTGATAATGCGTACGCTTCCAGGTGTTCCGTATTGGGTACTTGGCAGACACGGTAGATGGTGATTCCTTGCGGCACAATTCGAGGCGAGCAGCCCGATCGGGTTCAAAATAATGTGTCTGGCTAGAAGGTATTGCCTTTGGTTAATACCGTGCCTTCAGCCCATCTCCCTCAACCTCGGAGGCAAGCGGGTATCTTTGACCGAATTTCTTCTGCTGCCGGTTGAAGCTTGCTGATCTCTATCGGTGGGCCGCACAGCAAGTGAGCGGCCCAGATGCCTGCCGTTACCCTACTGGTATGGGCGCTGATCTTCATTAATCTCTCGAAAACCTCATCATGGTTAGGATCTTCCCCGGTAGCGAACTTTCGCCGCAACGAATAATGAGTTGCTTTAATGCCAAGCAAATTGGCTCTCAACTCAGTTGGCAGATGTAAAACGTTCGGCGAGTGCCGCCGCGCGCCTAGTTGCGGTGATCCCCGCCACGTCGAATTTGGTGTTTCATTTTTTTGCTTTATATCCCCCCGGATTTTACATCCCGACCTTTCCTGAAATCGCCGGGATTCTAGCCATATCGGCATTTCCAAAAACTGCTCTATCCAGATGTTATCGCCACAATCAAGCCAGTGACCAGAGTCATTAGTCTGATTGTCGTCAACTTGAATGTGGGTATGCCCTGCCAGATTTATTACGTTGGCAGATCCCAATTGAACTACTCGCGGCAAGCCACATGGCATCAACAGCAAAAACTACAAAAAAAGTGAGCGCACGGAGGAGCTAGAAATTAGTCCGAAACTGAATTAGAACGACGATTTCAGCTGGTAATTGCTTCGGCATCCAAAGCTAAAAGCGACGAGAAAATAACTCGTCAAGCATTAGCCATTTCCTGATATTCCTCGCGAATAAACAATTATTCGATTCCGAATACTATTTCGTCATTCGATTTCGTTGTTTTTCTAACTTAACTTGGAGTACAAACCATGGGAAACAAAACTGCAGCAAAAAAGTCCAGCACCTACTGGCAGAAGATATCGGATCACGTATTTTTGGTTGATCGCTTCATTCAAGATTGTCCAGGCTTTCGTCCTCTTTTTGACTCACTGAATATGCCCAATGATTTGGACGCGTTTGTCAGCCGCGCTGATGTAAAGAATACTCTAGGCGAAAGATTTAACGCAATTTTCACGATCCATCAACCAGGAAAGATTATGAGTGATTTGGCGCGTTTTATCCCCGATTTCGCACCACTGTCTGGACTTCGAGATAACAAGGTCGGTTTCATGATTCGCCATGGGAAAGACGATTCTTGCCGAGTCGCAATTGCATGGGTCGGCACTAAGAATAAATTGCATCGAGGCACAGTGCTTCATGAATTTGGGCACTATGTGGAGCAACGTGTAGCGGCCTTGCGCGGATACTCGCCCGGTCCCACGGTAGATCGCGACACAGCAATCAGATATGCCCGAGAAGTAATCAATAAAATGATCCGACCGTCGCACTTCGCGGGAAACACCTTCATTGCTGCTGACGAAGTCGTGGCCTGGCTCAATGCTGTGTGGTTATGCTGGATCCTCGGTATCGACCCGCGGATTGTGATTGCTGAGATGGCCATAGATTCGGTATCTTCTCCAGAAAATGACTCTGGATTTGTGAAAATATGCAGTCCGCTGATAAATCACATCATCACCGATCACTCATCTGCGGATCGAATGTTCAAATCTGCTGGCCCATTTACTTTTCAGCAAGCACTTGAGAGAAAGCCAGGTGAAACAGATATTACGCTTTGCCAACAGATTGACGGTGCGACTGCGTCAATACTTGAGTACATCCTCGTGCGGCTATCTAACGGGCATGGATAAGTTACTTCCGACTTCGCCAATACAGCTCTGCTAAACCTAAGAAGATTCCAACTAGTCCGACGGCACTTACCGCCGACATCACAAACAAGAACCATTGTTCTTCCATAACGTCTTCTGACTATTGCTAAGATTAGAGATATATTCATTCAGCGCTTGCGCCACCAATCATCTTATAGTGAGATCAGCGAATAACAAGTCTGTCGGTGTCAGGGAGAATAGTACGCAAACTGAGTTTAGGCGTGTCGGACGTTCGTGAGACCAAACGCCACCGGCAGATCTGGCCGAATTGTTCGCGTTGAGTATTCGCCAGGTTTTCGGCCGTTGCCGCCGGTCGCGTTAGCTAAGGCGGACGGCCGGTGTCGCATAGGTTGCTGACGTTGGAGCGTTGGATTACTTGAACGGCCACTCTCAGCAGCGGCGTAGGAAATCACAGTAACGCTTCGCCATTCGGCGCCGGCCCCACGTTCCGCGCTATGTTGGCCAATTTATCGAATCAAGCTCCGCTCGGATGCCGGCGCCATACTGAGGTTCGATTTGTGTGGCAAACGCGGCTAATCCATACAAGACGTTGCGAAGGCTTGCAACAGCAGTAAAGCCCCGTTTGACAGCATGGCGGGCGGGCCCGACTCCGTCCTTCTTAAGGTAGTAGAGATGCATGCGCATTTTCTCTCTGAACTCACGAGGTAACCGAGGACTCGGTTCATCAACCAGAAGGCCCAATACGACCTTTCGCGCCCGAGGTGGAACTATCTGCGTCTTGGCAACGTTGGGCGAAAAACCGTATTTGCCCAAAATTCCGTACACGCTGCCAACAAAGCTGGATGCCAGTTTACGGGTGAAAGCTGGATCCGTCGTCGAGAACACCAGGTCGTCGGCGTACCGCGTGTATGTCAGCCGGAACGACAGTGCGAGGGCATCCAGATCTACGTCGGTTGTATGCATTGCGATGTTTGCAAGCATAGGGCTCGTCGGCGCGCCTTGAGGCAAATGTCCAATCCGCCCCTGGCTGTGGTTATAGGCTGCAATTTCGTAGCGCCTCCATGGATCGCGGCGCCATTGTTGATGCGACCGTCGCAGCGTCCTGTTCCCTAAGCGAGTGCACAGCCGCGCGAACTCGAATGCCAAGAGCGCCTGATATCCCAGTCGCCTGAAAGCGCGGTAAGCAGCGATTTCAGAGACCGACTCAAAGAAATTTTGTACATCAACCTTGATCAGCCACTTAGCCCCACAGTGAGGTTCAGCTGCTCGTAGCAGGGTGCAGCCAGGTGCGAACGCCGTACTGGCAGCGTGAATCGAGGACGCTGCGTGGTTCAAAATGTTGGATGCCAACCACCGTTGAACCGCCAGCAACTGCGGGTCAGGCACGCAAATAGTTCGATATCTGTTGAGGCCATCTGAGCGCGGTCGCTTGTGGATTCGAAAGACGCGGTAGGGATTCTGGAGAGATCGCCCGACGATCGCACGCAAAAGGCCGTAATCGCAGTCGGTAAGATAAGCCAAATGCCTCAAAGTGAATACTGGCTGAAGCCGCGCATTCGTGCGCACGATAGCCTCGCCAGTCTGAACTGCGGCTTCAAGTATCTCGGGGGATACACCCTTCCTAGTCCCGAAATTACGATAGTGTTGAGAACGCCAATTTTCCATCTACTTTGACCCCCGAGGGGGTGAGATCACCCGTCGCTAGCCGAAGGCCACGCCACGGACTAGTGACGGGTGACCTTAGCCGCAAGCGGATGCTATTCCATAGAACTGCAGTAGTCTGAGTCCGGTACCGAAGTATGGCTCCGTGGCACGAAACCACGGCGTCAACTAGATGGAATAATTGGCGCCCTCAACGAGGTGGGATAATAAAGGAGTTTTTCAACTTCTGCATTAGCGTCAGCAGGCTGCTGCCTTTGCCGAGCCGTGCGGCGCAGATGTCGCAGCTCGCCCAAGCCCGAGTCAGTGAGTATGCGCCGCGGGCCAATCCAGCCGAAACCGTCAAGCTCATCGCACACATGCACCACTTCGTATGTGGAAAGGCCAGTCTTGATGGCAAGGATGACATCCCCTCGCTGTCCACGAGAAAGTGCAGCCAGTACGAGGTAGCGCTTTTTGACTTCGATAGACGCGTTCCGCGCCGCCGGAGATTTTGCTAGGACTTTGTTCCCCAGCGCATTCAAACGCGCCGATATAGTTTCCGGACGAAGGCTACGGCCGAATCCCGTGGGCGGCAGTCCGGCGGTCACCCTCGCAGGGAATAGCGGAATCCATCCGTGGGCCCGTCTAGACGTCTTGTGGAAGATGCGAGGGGAGTTGTTTGGTGCCCCATGAGCAAAGGCGATCAACGCACCGACCCCGCCGTATCCGAGAGATTCATCGACTCTGCCGATCCCTGGCCTAGGGCTGACGGGGTCGTACCGCTCGCAAAGACTCACATACGCGTCGACCGCTGAGCCACTGAAAGCACTGCAGATAGTCGGGCATGGTTGAACACAGGACGTGAGCGGCTTGCAAGGATGGCGATTAATGCGGGATTGGCCCGATTGTGTCATCGCGTAGGCAATTACACCGAACCGAAGGAATCCTCCCGACCTCCAGCTTCGAACCGAGCGAACCTTCCAGGCTGCGGAGAGATAATCATAGGCACGCTTGCCCGAACCGACTAAGTCGGAAAGTACCCAAAACGCGCGCGCGCGTGTCTTCCGAATCTCATCTGGACCGGGATGATTGAGAAATCGCTTTGGAAACTGACGGCAAAGGTCGGTAATGAGTTGAGCCACGATACCTTCGCTGCCGACTTCCGGCCGATAAGCCTTGATTGGCTTAACTGGCTGCGGACCTAAGCCATAGGCTCGCTTGAGCTTGCCTTCTGATTCCTTGAACAGCCGATGGGGAACGCCTAGGCGATGACCCAACTCACGCTCTGCGTATAGTGCAATGGGGCCATCGACGCGCCGTGCCTCATGCAGAACCCGCTCCCTCAATCCCGTTGCGAATTCATCACGGGATACAAAACAGAAGACTTCAAGTAAATCGGCAGCAAGTTTCTGGTCGCGCAGGGCGAACTGCCGTAGCCATGCCATCCCGGCCTCTGAATCTAACATTGACGTCTCACTTGGCATTTGATTCTCAACTTTTTCCTAGCGGAGATCGCTCTTGATAGTACATGGGAAACTCGTAAGTCACGCGGCTTCGATAGCTTACTGATGGGAGTTCGTGATGTGTCCAGTCTTGTAGCACGACATTCGTCCGGTCGTCAAAGTGCCTCGAAGGAGGTAACGGAAACTTCGGCAAGGGTGGTGAGTGGCCACATGATCTGCTAGGCGTTCGGCTGTATTATTCTCCCGTCGTATTGCAGAATATCAATTTCTTACGTGAGTGAAAGCGGATGGCGACAATAAAGAGGCTGGTGCTAAGGAATTTTAAGCGGTTCAAAGCACTTGAGCTAGAGTTTGATTCTGAGCTAACTATCCTAGTTGGCGGCAATGAGGCCGGTAAGAGCTCAGTTCTCCAGGCCCTCGACATCGTGCTCAGTGCCAGCCGGAGCAAGGTGGAAGCGCTGGGTCTCGATACCCTTTTCAATGCGAAGTGCATCGCTGAATTTCTTGGCGGCGAGAGAAAAATTGTAGATCTCCCAGAACTCCTGGTCGAGGTGTACCTCGACGGAATAGAAGGCAACCACGACCTAGATGGTCGAAACAACAGTCGGGGCGCTGACCACCTCGGTATAAAGATGGTGTGCAAACCCGTTGACGAGTACACCAGGGAAATCCAGACCATTCTGGCCGAGAGGCACGAGAGCTTTCCCTTCGAATACTACGGCATCCACTTCCTGACCTTCACGGACGAGGCCATCTTTCCCTACAGGAAGCCGCTCAAGCACCTACTCATCGACAGTTCCCAGATCAACAACGAATACGCGACGCGCGAGTACACCCGCTCCATGTACGCCGCGCATGCCACCGTCGTCCAGCGAAATCTTCACGGCTTCGAGTACCGCAAGGCCAAATCAAAGTTCAAGGACGAAGTCTTCAAGGCGATGAATGATGCCCTGGACACCTATAAGTTCGATATCCGTACCAGCTCGAAAGCCAGTGTCGAAACGGACGTCATCATCACCGAGGGAGATATTCCGATCGACAGCAAGGGCAAGGGCCGTCAGTGCTTCATCAAGACGGAGTTCGCGCTGCGCAACCGCGAGCACACTCTCGATGTCCTCCTGCTTGAAGAGCCCGAGAACCACCTGAGTCATGTTCACATGCACAAGCTCATCGAGCGCATCCGGGCATCTGTCAAGAAGCAGCTATTTATCGCCACGCACAGCAGCTTCATCGCAACACGGTTGAACCTCAAGAAGGTGCTGATATTGAGCGAGGAGAATCCTTCCCTGCCGGCATCCCTCAAGGACCTCAGCCAGGGGACCGCCGACTTCTTCATGAAGGCCCCCGACAATAACGTCTTGGAGCTTGCGCTGTGCAACAAGGCAATCCTTGTCGAGGGCGACGCCGAGTTCATTCTCATGGACGCCCTCTACAAGAATAGTGCCAAGGGTGCCAGCATCAGCGCAGACGGTATTCATGTGATCTCTGTCGACGGCACAAGCTTTAAGCGCTATCTCGAACTCGCAAAGCTGCTCGGCATCAAGGTCGCCGTCATCCGTGATAACGATGGAGACTACCTGGGGAACTGTGTTTCCAACTACGCTGACTACGCATCGGCTTCCATCCAGGTTTTCGCAGATACCGACGATGCACGGCGCACATTCGAAGTGTGCATGTATCAAGACAACAAAGCTATTTGCGATGGGCTTTTCCATTCGGGCCGCAAGACACTGACCGTAGACGAATATATGCTGAAGAACAAGACGGACGCCGCATTTCAATTGCTTGAAAAAAAAGGCAGCGAGCTTGTCGCACCAGGGTATATCCAGCAGGCCGTCACATGGATAAGAGCGTAATCTTTGCAGTTGCGGGGGCCGGCAAGACCTCCCGCCTCGTTGCAAACCTTGATGACGTGCAACGCTTCCTCATCGTCACATACACGGAGTCAAATCACGACAATCTGCGCAGCAAGATCATCCAGCGATTCGGCTACTTTCCGGCGAACATCACGCTCTACACCTACTTCAGGTTCCTGCACGGCTTCTGCTACCGGCCGTTTCTTCGATCGAAGAAGAACACCAAGGGCGTGACGTTCAAGCTCCCGCCGACATTCGTACGGTATGCATTGACAGACGACCGACGCTTCATAAGCTCCAGCCGCCGGCTATATGCAAACCGACTCGCCAAGTTCATTGAGCAATCCAATCTGTCCGACGCTGTCGTGGCACGCATGGAGAAGTATTTCGATGTCTTCTTTGTGGACGAAGTCCAGGACTTAGCGGGGCATGACTTCAATTTCCTGATGACAATTAGCGTTGCCAAGCTGCACACCACCTTTGTTGGCGATTTTTTCCAACACACGTTTGACACTAGCCGTGACGGGAATGTAAACGCCAACCTTCATAATGACTACAATGCCTACAAAGCCAGATTCAAAGCGGCTAAGCTGAAGGTCGACACAGACAGTCTCAACAAGAGCCATCGATGCAGCAAGAGCGTCTGCGACTTCATCACAGAAAAGATCGGCATCTCGATCGAAGCTCACGATGATCGGGAAAGTGTTATCAGGTACGAGGATGACCCAAAGACGGTTCTCGCCCTCTATAAAGATCCACGGACGGTGAAGCTGTTTTACAAAGAGCACCACAAGTACGCCTGTTACTCCAACAATTGGGGAGCGTCGAAGGGCGTGGACCGGTATCATGACGTCTGCGTGGTTCTGAATCCTGTCAACGCAAGAGCTTGGCAGAATGGGGGCTTTCGAGACATCAACACCGAGACCCGCAACAAGCTCTATGTTGCCTGCTCTAGGGCAAGGGGCAATCTAACGTTTGTCCCCGAGTCTCTGCTCAAGTCCTACAAGCGAGCCTAGAGTGAGCCGCCGCCAAAATATGGACGGCCAGCCAAACCTGCGACCGCTTACCAACATAGAGCAGACGCTCTTGCAGACATCCTTGAACGGCAGCATAGGCCGACGACCTGCCCGAGAAATCCATTTTGACTCTGGCCCAAGGTCAGACTAGGTCAGCAATGCATCGTCTACCTGCCGTTTGCGATTCAGGGGTGCGGGTCGCGTCTTCATCAATGGTTGTCTACACAGGCGAGGTTAGCGGCTGAATTGTTACCACAACTTCAAGCTCGCTCACTTCTTCACGATATCTATCAGCTTATCCGTGTTTCTTGCCTATAAACAGAAAAAGTAATGGCGCGACAATCATGTCGAGCCATCGTCAGTGAATCCTAGTTAAGGATGCCAATTCAGCCCCGCTTCATTCGGTACAACAAAGCACCTGCCTATCTTGGCATGTGCCGAGACGTGTTCGACCAGGAGGTCCGTCCGCACCTTGTCGAGATACCGATAGGCCGCCGTGGGGTTGCTTTCGACAGACTTGACATGGATCGCTGGGCAGACGAATATAAAGCCCGCAACGGTCGGCTCATGACGAAAGGAAAATCATGGGACGAACCAGAACGAGGGGCATCATCCTCGAAGAAGACGGCTCAAGAACCGTCAATAAGGTCTGGCGAGGTGAACGAATCTTCACCAGACTTGGGTGGGTATCGCAAGAAGATGCGGAGAGCTGGCTTGCCAACGAAATCACTCGAAGAAAGCAAGCTGAGTTACGGAGAGGCAGTCATCGCCCGCTGTTTAGGGAATGTGCCGCGCGCTATCTTGTCGAAGCGAAACAAAAGAGGTCTTTTGAAGTAATTGCTTGGCATGTGGATTTGCTGTTGCCGTATGTTGGCGATTTGTTCCTTGACCAGGTGTGCGATGAAACGTTGCAGGATTTCAAGGATGAACGGCTTGCAGGTGGAATCGTCATTGGCGATCGGGAGCCCTTGTCTGCAGCCAGCCCAACGACCGTCAATCGATCTCTTGAAGTTGTGAGAACTATCCTCAACCGCGCATCTCGCGCCTGGCGCATGGATGGGAAACCGATGCTATCCATTGCGCCGCCACTCATTTCCATGCTGGAAGAGAACAGGAAACCGCCGCATCCGCTTTCCTGGGATGAGCAGGATCTATTCTTTCCGAAACTCGCGCCGCACTTGCAAGAAATGGCGTTGTTCGGCGTCAATACCGGATTACGCGATGACAACATTTGTGGATTTCAATGGAAATGGGAAGTTAAGATTCCGGAAGTCGGGCGCAGTGTGTTCATTATCCCGGCCGAGGAATACAAAACGAAGGTTCCACACGTTGTCATACTCAATAACGTGGCCTGGTCGATCATTGAAGCCCGGCGCAAAAGGCTGGCTGAAGATGATCGAGCCGATAAGAATTCGGACTACGTTTTCACTTATCGGCAACCACGCGGAGATCCGCCAGTCATCACCGACGACCGGATAGAAACCATGCACAACAGCAGCTGGCAAAGGGTGAGAAAGGAAGTTGGATTACCCGATGTCTCTCCGCATAGCTTGCGGCACACGTTCGCAACCCGACTGAGATTATCCGGCGTCAGCCAGGAAGATCGAAACGCATTGATGGGGCATGGCAGGAGTTCAATGCCAGAGCACTACGCCTCAGCTGACATCGGCAGGATGATCAAGAAGGCAAATCTGGTGCTCAATCGAAAGGGAACGAGGACGATGTTGCGCGTGGTGAATGGGTGATGAATGAAAAAAGTCGCGCAAAAAGTCGCGCAAAAGAGTAAGGGGCTAGGTGCTGTAACACCTAACCCCTTGATGTATTGGCGCGCCCGGAGCGATTCGAACGCCCGACCCCTTGGTTCGTAGCCAAGTACTCTATCCATCTGAGCTACGGGCGCAAATACGGAGCGGATTATATCGGCTAGGTCGATTAACCTCAAGCAGCAAAATGACAGTATTGCGAAATGAACACGGCAGCCCATTCAATCAAATGACATAAAGTCAAGGGCTGAGATCCCGTTCAAACCTCGGGTAATACGACAACCTTTCCCATGATCTGACGATTGGCCATGCGCATCATGGCCCCCGCTGCTCCGCTCAGGGGCACCCTGTCGCTGATGACAGGACTAATTTTGCCGTTCGCAAACCATTCCAATAGTTGCTGCATGTTGCGCAAATGGCCTTGGGGATTATGCTTGACTGAATCTCCCCAATAAACACCGACAATTGACCGCTCCTTGAGCAATGCAAGATTGATCGGAATCTTCGGAATTTCGCCGCTGGCGAAACCAATTACAAGCAGCCGGCCGCCCCAGGTTGTGGCACGCAGGGCAAGTTCGGTGTAATGGCCACCGACGGGATCATAAACCACATCGACACCGTGCGCCCCAGTCAGATGATTGATGCGTTCACGCAAATTTTCGGTTTCGTAGTTGATCGCCTCATCTGCGCCAAGTTGCTTGCATAGCGCCAATTTGGAATCGCTCGAAGCGGCCGCGATCACGCGGGCGCCCATGGCCTTGCCGATTTCTATCGCTGAAACTCCAACTCCTCCAGCGGCACCGAGCACCAGCAGGGTTTCTTCCGGCTGCAGTCGGCCGCAATCGCGCAATGCATGCAGCGATGTGGCATAAGTCAGCACCAAGGCAGCGCCGGCATCAAAATTCATTCCCGTGGGCAAAGTCATGATGCGTTCGGCATCGGCGACGGCTTTTTCCGCAAAACCGCCCAAGCCATAAGCAATAACCCGGTCACCAATCTTGTGGTTGCGGACTTCATCGCCTACCGCACTGATGATGCCGGAAAACTCGGTCCCAGGGGTGAATGGCAGGGAGGGCTTGAACTGATAGTTGCCCTGAACCATCAGTGCATCAGGAAAATTGAGCGCAGCCGCCTTGACATCGATCAGCACCTGTTTCGATCTGGGTACCGGTGCTGCGATCTCCTGCACCGTGAGTTGCTCGATCGGCCCGAAACTGCTGCATACCAGGGCTTTCATGCGATCTCCAAGAAATATGTTGGCCGGTTTGCAAGCCCGGCTTGATGGCAGCGCATTGAATTGTCACAGGAATGTAACTTGACAGCCCAGCGATGCGAATCACGGTCGCTATGATAAACGCTGAACGCGAGAAAAATTGAGCGATATAACCCTTGGCGTGAAAACAGATGCCATATCGCAGTGCGGAAGGGGAGAAAAAATCCCCCCCGATGCGCTAGGGGTGAAGCATCGGGGGGGACTCAGTGGGAGAGAAAAACGAAGATCAATCGCCGCGGAGGTTTTGGACGTTAAAGGTTTCCTTGGGGACGAGTTTTTCGTCGATGATGGCGTGGAGCCGCATGTTGGTGCAATGCTTTGACTGGACGTCGAGCATCGAGGCGGTGGAGTAGACCACCATAC
>JACRAR010000001.1 GCA_016234745.1 Betaproteobacteria bacterium
CCGCAGTTGCGGGAAGCCTTCTTCTACGGTCAGACCCCAGTATTTCATGGCGTCGTGCGCCGAGTTCAGGAATCCGATGGATTCGTCCTGCGGCGTAGTCTGTGCTTTCCCCACCACAAATTCACCGTTGTCGTCGATCAGGAAGGTGTCCGTCATCGTCCCTCCTGCATCGATCCCCAATATCCGCGGACTGCGCTTTACTGGCTGTGCTGTGGTCATCGCCTGCTCCTCCTAAGTTTCAATTTGGTTTTCGATGTCCCGTTCGCAACTGCATGCATGGTCACGCATGCGGCAGCGTTACTGTCGGGATTCTGCGGAGAACTGTAACCGGCAGAAATCTAGCGTGGAACACTCAAATGGGGGGTAGCTGCAAAGCGAGGGCGGGGGCATCACACCCCGCTTCAGGCCAAAGGATCAGACGCAGGACTCAGCGCCCGGGTTTTTGCCGGCCGAGATGCAGGATGTAGGCCACCACTTCCCAGCGTCTTTCTTCCGACATGTTCTCGTAGTCCGGCATTTCCGGCTTGACGCCTTCGGTGATGACCCTGAATAGCGATTCAGCAGTGAAGTCGGTGCGTCCCTTGAAGGCTGGCGTTTTGCCGGCGCTGCCTTCGTTGCCGTGACAGAAGAAATTGCAGGAGGCATTAAAGCGGGTTTTCCCTGCCGCAATGCGGGCGGGATCGGTCAGGTCGAAGCTTGACTTGGGCGTAACGTTTGCCCCTGGCGATGGCGGTGGCGCGAGTTGATCCGCCGCGGAAACACCAATTGAAAAGAACCAGGCCAGAACACCGAGAGTCGGGCGATTCATATTCTCTTCCTATCTTGAGAAATCCGGCAAGACGCTGCATCCAGGGCGCCTTGCCGGCTACTGCCACAAAGGCCTATTCCAGCGTGAAGGCCACCAGCGCCGCACCACCGGGGATTTCCTTGAAATCCGGGAAAAGACTCGAGAGGAAAATCGGCGAATGCGAACCCAGACCGGTGGGGAAAACGATGTACTGCTTGCCTTTGGCGGCATAGCTGACCGGCCCGCCGCGCACGCCAGAACCGGCGGAGAAGCGCCAGAGTTCCTTGCCGTTGTCGCCGTCGTAGGCAAACAAATTGCCGCGTACGTCGCCGGTGAACACCAGCCCGCTGCCGGTGGCAAGCACGCTGCCCAAGGGCGGCATATCCCAGCGGGTCTTCCACTTGATCTTGCCGGTGATAGGATCGAAGGCCGCGATATAGCCATCGGCTTTCTTGCCGGGTGGATCGACGAAGGTCAGTTCGGAAACGCCCAGACTCAGAACGTTCGGGGACATCTCGGGTTCGTCTTTGATAGCGGTCACCGTGATACAGGCTTCAAATCCGGTCGAATACCAGAGCTTGGTATTCGGGTTGTATGCACCATGGTTCCATTGGCGCGAAGCCAGCGCGGAGGGACAGAAGGTTATCGGTTTACCGGCTTGGGGGATATTGGGCCCGATGATCTCGCCGGTCTTTGGATTGATGCCCTTCGCCCAGGTCACATTTTCGCCGTACTGCCAGACGTTTTCGATCTTGCCGTTGTCCTTGTCCATCACATAGGTAAAGCCGTTCTTGTTGAGATGCACCAGCTTGGTCTTGCCCTCGTGCGGCACCAGCAAGGCTTCATAGGCGGCATCCCAGTCCCAGGAGTCGTTCGGCACTTCCTGGCGGTACCACTTGATCGAACCGTCCTTGGGATTCAGTGCCAGCACCGAAGCGGTGTACAGGTTGTCGCCCTTGCGCTCATCGCTGAAGTAATCCGGCGCGGCATTGCTGGTGCCGATGTAAATGGTATCGGTGGTCGGATCGTAGGTGCCCGGCATCCAGGCGCCGCCGCCGCCCTTGGCGCGACTGTCGCCCGGCCAGCTCTTCGGATCGTCCTTGAGGGTTTCGAAGGTCCACACGCGCTTGCCGGTATCCGCATTGACGCCGTAGATCTTGCCGATGATCGGCGAATCGCCGCCGGTCGAACCGCCGAACAGGATGTCGCCCGCCAGGACAGGAGACGACGAGAATACGGCGCCGATGTCCTTGCCCTTGATGTCGGTGAGCTGGGTCGACCAGACTTCCTTGCCGGTCTTCTGATCCAGCGCCAGCCAGCGCCCATCGAGGGTACCGATGAACACCTTGCCGCGACCGACGGTGATGCTGCGGCAGGCGGAGGCGAACAGCACCTTCTTTGAAACCGGGTCGAGTTTCGCCGTGTAACGCCAGATGGTCTTGCCGGTGGCGGCCTCGACGGCCCAGACATTGTTGTCGGCGGAGATGTAGTAAAGGATGCCGTCGATGACGATCGGCGTGACCTGCAAGCCATGGGCGATGTTGCCCGGCTGATGAATCCAGGCCACCTTGAGTTTCTTGACATTGCGCTTGTTGATCTGGTCCAGCGGACTGAAACGCCAGGCGTTGAAGCTGCGATGGTATTCGGGCCAGTTGTTGGGGTCGTCCCAGCCCGGACCCTTACCGGCGTCCTTGCCGGCAGCCTGGGTTGCCGACGCAAAAGTCAGCGCCGCAAAACTGAGCGCCAGAGAAGTCATTTGCAAAGCATTGCGAAGCTTACATCTACTCATCGCCAGTCTCCATTAGTAGTAATTATCAAGTCGTGCGGGATGCTTCGGAAGAAGTCGAGCACCGGAAAGCAGGGTGCCGGCGACACTTCGAAAGGGGTACAAGCAAGCAGTTTATGTATATTGATTTTTTACCTGCGCACAAGACCGGCGAATCTTAGCGGAGTGGAACACCCCTGCCAACTACACTAAAGGGTGGCCTCGACGGGGTAATGCCACCAACAATGCACCGCACACCTGCGGCAGCAGGCAAGACCGGCCTCCGCCGCTGCAGTGCACAACAAGAAATCGTCACGCCTTTTGAATAGCCTGATTAAGATTATGCGGCCTTCCTGACCAGCGGCCAGCGCACGTCGATTTCATCCCAGGGCACGAAGACCTTGCCCGACTCGTCCTTCTCGATCACCAACCATTCGATCAGTGCCGTCACATCCTTGTGCACATTGCGATAGTGGCGCGAGAGCCGTTTGGCGAGCGCGTAGATGCTCATGGGGCCTTCAGTCTTCAGGAACTCGACCAGTTCCCAGCGCTTCGGTGTGAATACCGCGCCGAATTGCGCCATGGTCTCGAAGCCGACATCGCATAATGGATCGACATCCTTGCCCGCATCGACTTGGCGCGCATGTTCAAGGGAGCGTGCCACCATGGCTTCGACAAGTTCACCCACACGAATTTCCAATCTCATTTTCTACCTCCTGTTTTCCACTACGTCGTGCCAGAAATCTGCAAGCAGCGTGGTCACATCGATGAACTCGATGGGAAGCTCGGCATCGCCCGTGTGACGATGATCGCCCTTGCCGCGCTCATTGTCGTAGCCGAGCACACGCGCACCACCGACCACATAGACCAGCCGGTACTTGTAGCGATGCGCACAAGGCAGCACCGGACTGGATACGCGCCAGATATTGATCTCCACAATTCCGCCTGCATAAGCCTGCTTCAGCCGCTGAATGGGTGTTGCCTTCATGGGGCGCATAATGCCCTATATAGTGGGGCATGTAAAGCCATAGGTGGTATGAAAGAAGGTGGCTTGTTTTGCGACCGAGGTAGCAACACCGTCAGTTCAGAGCAGCTTCCCGGTTCCCGTCGCTGCACTGCACAACAAGAAATCGTCACGCCTGCCGGATCCCCGATTAAGATTGCGCGCACGATGAAAGGCAAGTCGTGCACTCCAATCCCGAGCCAATCCCGACTCATCAAGACCAAGCTGTCTCCTCCGCGGCAATCGCGCAAAGCAGTGCAGCGCGAGGAATTGATGCAAATGCTCGCGCCCGGTTTGCGCCGGACACTGACCATCGTCACGGCGCCCGCCGGATTCGGCAAGACCACCTTGCTGACTGCCTGGCGCGAGAGATTGATCGAGGAAGGCTACCGGATCGCCTGGCTCACGCTGGACGGCGATGACAATGACGCAACTCAGTTCCTGAACTACATCGCTCAGGCCCTGGCGGAAGGCTTCCATATCTCGCCGCAGGAATTCGGCTTCGACGGGCAACTGGGCTCGCCAAAAATCGCCGCCACGTCGCTGATCAACGGCATCGATGCGCTCGGCGAGGAAATCACCCTGATCCTCGAAGAATACGATCGCATCAGCGATCAGCGCGTGCATGACATCCTGGCGTTCCTGCTCCTGCATGCCCCGAGCAATCTGCATCTGGTTCTTTCCACGCGCTGCGAACCTCCCCTGCCCTTCGCCTATCTGCGTGCCAGCGATCAACTGATCGAGATCGGCGCGGAAAACCTGCGCTTCGGCATCGAGGAATCGCGCAAGTTCCTTGTCGACAACAGTCCGGTCAAGCTCAGCGCACGCCAGACGCGCACCCTGCACGATGCGACCGAAGGCTGGATCACCGGCCTGCAAATCGCTGCCATCGGCTTGCGCGGGCGGAACAATCCCGATGAGTTGATCGCAAAATTTTCCGGCAGTTTTCGCACGGTCACCGAATACCTGGGGCAAAACGTACTGCCCGCGCTGGCGCCGGAGGCCATTGCCTTCCTGCTGCGCACCTCGATATTGCGTAATCTTTCCGGCGCATTGTGCGAGCATGTTTCCGGCATATCCGGCGGCCAGCGCACGCTGGAGTGGCTGGCCGGCCAGAACATGTTCCTCAAGGCGCTCGACGACGAGGGCGAGTGGTATCGCTACCATCCCCTGTTCGCCGATTTCCTGCGCCTGCAACTGGAGCGCCTGGGCGCCAACGACATTCGGCTGCTGCATGAGCGCGCCGCCGGGTGGCTCGCCGAGCATCAGATGTGGGCGGAGGCCGTGCGCCACGCGCTGGCGGCGGAGCGGGTGGACCTGGCGACCGACTGGGTCGAGCGCTGTGCCATGAAGCAGATTGAAGACAGCGATGTCAGCAGCGTGCTGACCTGGATCCGCAAGCTGCCGCAGGAAGCCGTGCGCCAGCGCCTGCGGCTGCACATCGCCTTTGCCTGGGCGCTGACCCTGACCAATCAGGCCGCGGAAGCCCAGCAGGTTTTTTCCGCTATCGAGCAAAGCATCGCCACGGGCATGCATGTGGTCAGCGACGAAATCCGCTGGGGCATGGAAACCCTGCGCGCGACCATCACCATCCTGATCAAGGACGACACCGCAAGCGCCCTCGCACTGGCGGTGCAATGCGAAAAGGCGCAGCCTGAGCTCGTCGAATGGATCGACGACAAGCTGTGGACCCGGCAGATCATCCGCAACATTCTGTCGCTCGGCTACGAAAAATCGGGGAATCTCGATCTGGCGCGCGCCGCACAAAGCGACATGAATGACGAGATGCCGGTCGACTTTTCCCGCAGCCTGTTTGCCGTCTGCTACGGCTATTGCCTGCTGGGCGCCTGCGATGTCAGGGAAGGCTTGCTCGAAAACGGCGCCCGGCAGTTCAGGAAAGCCCTGGGCATCGCCGAAACCCGTGTCGGCCGTCGTTCCGCCGCCGCCTCCCTGGCCGCATCCTATCTCGCCGAAGTGCATTACGAATGGAACGAACTGGACGAGGTCGAAGAGCTGCTGGCCGACCGCATCGATGTCATCGATGAAGCCTGCATCCTGGATTCGGTCAAGCACGCCCACCTGGCATTGGCGCGCATGTACGCCGCCAGGGCGGATCTGGACGCCGCGCAAGGCATGCTCGACCGCGCCGAAATCCTCGGCAGGCAGCGCGCCTGGCCGAGGCTGGTTGCCGCCTGCAGCGCCGAACGCACCCGGGTCTGGCTGTTGCAGAACTCGCCCGTCGAAGCGGAAAGGGCATTGCATCGGCTGGAAAGCATCGCCCCCGCCAAGGCGCCGCGCACGCCCTGCGCCGGCACGGAAACACATCGATTTCTGCTGCTGACGCAGGCGCGCCTGATGCTCCACGCGCGGCGCTTCGATGCGGCGAAGCCGCTCCTGCATCAAGCCGCCGCGCTCGACCAGGCCACGGGCGCCACCTACGCCGCCGTGAAAATCAGAGTGCTGTCGGCCGCAGCCCACGAAGGCCTGGGAGAACATCAGCTTGCGCTTGAGAAGCTGCGTGCCGCCCTGCAGGATGGTCAATCCGCGAATCTAATCCGCTCGATCATTGACGAGGCAAGTTACATTGGACCCTTGCTGGATGAGGTCTTATTCACGCTTCCGTCTCAAGCGCAAGCAACGGTCGATTACTACCTGCGACTGCAAATGGCCCTGGAACTTCAGCGCAAATATTTCGCCGTACCGGCCGCTGCGGCAAGCCCCGCCAGACCCGCACGACGCCCGGGCCTGGATGCGCTGAGCCTGCGCGAACGTGACATTCTTGACCTGGTCGCCAAGGGGCTGTCGAACAAGCAAATCTCGCGCTCCCTCCTGGTCACCACCGAGACGGTCAAGTGGCATCTCAAGAATATCTTCAGCAAACTCGATGTCTCCTGCCGCACTCAGGCCGTGCATCAGGCTCGCAAGCTGGAAATTCTGTTCTAGCTTTCCCCGAGCATCTGTATGACCTGCGACGCACGCTCGCTGTGCAGGGTTTCTTCCTTGCCGTTCTGCAGGTAGATTTTCGCCACCTCGGGATTTGCCTCCGCCGCCGCCCAGCGCTGGTACATCAGGTCACCGTCCTTCTCGCCCGCCACCAGCATGGCCATGAATTCGACATTGACCGGATACTCGGCCATCACCGATGCAACCAGGGGATTCTGATCGTGCTCGGGCAGGGTGAAGTCTCCGCCGAGCAGCTTGATCGCTTTCAGCAGCCGGTGGGCATGGCCGCGCTCCTCGTTGCCGCTCTTGGTCAGCAGCGCCTTGGCCTCGGGATTGCCGAGACCCTTGGCTACGTTCAAATAAAACACCTCGCCGGCGCACTCGATCAGCGCCAGGGCCTTGATGTCGTCGATGGCAAGTTTCTCGCGGACCTTGACGATTTCGAGAGCGCCGAAAAAATCTGCGGGATAACCGGGGATCATGGCATTCATGTCAGTCTCCTAATCTGGGTCAAGTGACGTGGTACAGGCTCAACGAAATTCAGGGAACGCTGCAACAATCAAAGCCGCGCCGGCGGGGTCAGATACGCCGCGGTCGCGCCCAGGGTTTCCTGGCTCTGCTTGATTTCCATGCTGGCGATGGAACGCAGATGCACTTCGTCCGGACCGTCCGCCAGGCGCAGGGCACGGCCCCAGGTCCAGTGGTCCGCCAGGGGCGTGTCGGGGCTGATGCCCATCGCGCCGAAGGTCTGCATCGCCCGTTCGCACACGGTGGTATGCAGCGAGGGCACCAGCGCCTTGATCATGGCGATCTCCTTGCGCGCCGCCTTGGCGCCGACATGGTCGATCATCCAGGCGGTTTTCAGCACTAGCAGACGCGCCTGGTCGATTTCGATGCGCGAGCGCGCGATCCACTCGGCGACGGTGCCATGCTGGTGCAGATGCTTGCCGAAGGTCTTGCGTTCCTGGCTGCGCTCGACCATCAGTTCCAGCGCCAGTTCGGCAGCGCCGATGGAGCGCATGCAATGGTGGATCCGTCCCGGTCCGAGACGCGCCTGGGCCAGGGCAAAGCCGCTGCCCTCCTCGCCCAGCAGATTGGTCGCCGGCACCCGCACGTTGCGGAAGACGATCTCGCAATGCCCTTCGGGCGAATGATGGTTCATGATGTTGACGTTGCGCACCACATCCACGCCGGGCGTGTCGCGCGGCACCAGGATCATGCTCTGCTGCTTGTGGGGCGGCGCATCGGGATCGGTCTTGCCCATCAGGATGAAAATCCGGCAATGGGGATGGGCGGCGTTGGTGATGAACCACTTGCGGCCGTTGATGACATAGTCATTGCCGTCGCGCTGCACCAGGGTGGTGATGTTGGTGGCGTCGGATGAGGCGACATCCGGCTCGGTCATGGCGAAAGCGGAGCGGATCTTGCCGTGGAGCAGGGGCAGTAGCCAATCCTCACGCTGCTGCGGGGTGGCGAACATGTGCAGCAGTTCCATGTTGCCGGTATCCGGCGCGCTGCAGTTGAAGGCTTCCGAGGCCCAGCCGATGCGTCCCATGATTTCCGCGAGCGGGGCGTATTCGAGGTTGGTCAGGCGCGTGCCCGGTTCGTCCTCCTTGAGGTGGGGCAGGAACAGGTTCCACAAGCCTTCCGACCGGGCCAGCGCCTTGAGGTCTTCCATGAAGCTCACCGGATATTTGCCGGCATGGACTTCCTCGTGCCACTGCCGCACGCGCGGCAGGATGTGGTCGTCCATGAAATTGCGCACGCGCGTGCGCAACGCTTCAACTTTGGGGCTGTAGCCGAAATCCATGGTGTGCCTCTCTATCTGTTCAACAAAAATAAGCCAAAGTGATGAAACCTTGGGAAGTCATCATACGCGCTCGATCAGCGTGGCATTGGCCATGCCGCCGGATTCGCACATGGTTTGCAAGCCGTAGCGGCCGCCGGTTGCTTCCAGGGCGGTGAGCAAATTGCCCGCCAGCCGGCCGCCCGATGCGCCGACCGGATGGCCTAGGGCAATCGCGCCGCCGTAGATATTGACCCGCGTCGTATCGACGTTCAGTTCCTTGCACCAGGCCAACACCACCGAAGCGAAGGCTTCATTGACCTCGAACACGTCGATGTCGGTCAGGCGCAATCCGGCGCGCTGCAAGACCTTGCGCGTCGCCGGCAGAATCGCCGTGAGCATCATGACGGGGTCGTCGCCGGCGACGGCGAAATGCGTCACCGCCGCGCGCGGCTTGAGTCCCAGCCGCAGCGCCGTGGCTTCCTCGGCGATCAGCACGGCGCTCGCGCCATCCATCACCTGGCTCGAATTGCCCGGCGTGACGCTCCAGCGAATCTCGGGGAAGCGTTCCGCCATCGCTGCATTTTCAAAACTTGGTTTGAGGCCGGCAAGCCGCTCCAGCGTGGTATCCCGACGCACGCCATCGTCCTTGTCGGCAATGCGCTGCGTGCCGTCGGCGCAGGGAATCTGCACCGGAACGATCATCGCGCCGGTCAAGCCGCGATCCTGCGCCGCAGCCGCCCTGAGGTGCGATTCCAGCGAGAAGGCATCGAGTTCCGCCCGCGACAAGCCCCAGCGCGCCGCGATCAATTCGGCCGAGATGCCCTGCCGCACCAAGCCTTGCGGATAACGGCGGTGGAACGCCGGCCCTTCGTTGTCCTTGTCGAGGCGATTGGCGCGCATCGGCACCAGGCTCATCATTTCGACGCCGCCGGCAATCACCAGATCATAGCCGCCGGCAATCACGCCCTGCGCGGCAAAATCCAGCGCCTGCTGCGCCGAGCCGCACTTGCGATCCAGCGTCAGGGCCGGCACGCTCTCGGGGAAACCGGCCGCCAACGCGGCCTGCCGGCCGATGTTGCCGGACTGCTCGGCCACCTGCAGCACGCATCCCGTGATCACGTCCTCGACCAGCGCCGCGTCGATCCCCGTTCGATCGACGAGGCCGCGCAGCACCTGGGCATACAGGTCGACCGGATGGATGCCTTCGAGCGCGCCACCCGGCCGCGCCCGCCCGAACGGCGAACGCACCACATCGACGATAACCGCGCGGCGCGCTTTCATCGCTTCAATGGCTGCCGCGATGCAGTTCGATTTCCATGCCGCCCAGGCTCATCTGCACCACGGGCGACTTGGCCAGGCGCATCAGGCGGCGCACCTGGTCGAGTTCCGGCGAAGCCAGCAGCGGGAAGCTGCGCTTGACCGGGCCGGCGGCGCGCATCTTCTGCAGGTCGGCGGCCGGCACCAGGGCGCGCAGGATGAGTTCGTCGTCATCGTCGGTGCCGTGGCGCTGGCGCAGCTCCTCGATGGTCGGCTGCTCCGGTGGATTGGCGCAGACCTGCTTGGCACGCGGCGCCGCCATGATCTTGTCGAGCACGTTGGGATCGATGGGCGCCGCGGTCTCGCCGTAGAAGCCGGCGGCATACTGGATCATCTCGTCGGTGACGATGCTGTAGCGTTCGCCATTGACGACGTTGAGCACGGCCTGGATGCCGACCAACTGGCTGAACGGCGTGGCCATGCCCGGATAGCCCATCTCACGCCGCACCACTGCCGTTTCCTGCAGCACTTCATGGAGCCGGTCGGTCATCTTGTGCTGGGCCAGTTGCGCCTTGAGCGTGCCGACCATGCCGCCGGGAATCTGGTGCTGGATCGAGAGCACGTCGTATTCGTTGTACTGGTTCACCAGGAAGCCGGCCGCCTTGCCGACTTTCTCGAAATGCTCGGCGACAGGCGCCAGCAGCGAGACATCGAGATCATGGGTGTGGCCGAGCAGCGACAGGTTGTGCGCCATGATCTGCGTCGACGGCACCGAAGGGCCGTTCGCCATGGGCCGGTTCGCCGTGTGCAGGATGCTTACGCCAAGTTCGATGGCGTCCAGGTAGGCCTTGGCCGACTGGCCGAGGATGTTGTTGGAATGGAACTCGATCGGCTTGCCGCAGGCCTTGGCCTTGATGGCGGGCAACAGGGTCTTGAGCCGGTCCTTCTCCAGCACGCCGGCCGTGTCGTAGAGCAGGATGGTGTCGATGTCCGGCGATGCGGCGATCTTGGCGGTCTTGTCGGCGTAATACTCGTCGGTATGCACCGGCGAGAGGGTGAACATCACCGAGCCCGCCACCTCGGAACCGAATTCCTTGGCGACCTTGGCAAGGCGGTGCATCTTGTCGATGTTGAACAGCACGTCGTAGATCCAGAAACTGCGGCAGCCATGCACGTTGAGCTGGCGCATCCAGGCGTCCATCAAGGCGTCGGGCGTGACGCCGAACGTCACCGAGGCATTGGCGCGCATGCCGGCGCGGATCGGCGTGCGCGGCATGGCCTGCACCATGAGATCGAGCCCTTCCCAGGGATTCTCCTGGCAGTGGCGAATCATCACCTCGAACATCGAGGAGCCGGTCAGGTCGATCACGCGAAAGCCGGTGCGGTCGGCGATGGGCGCCACGGGCAATGCCATGCCGGCCTGCATGCGCATGCCCCACAGGCTCTGCTGGCCGTCGCGCATGGTGGTGTCGAGAAATTCAATATGTGCCATGGTTCAGTATCCCTTGCTGTTGCCGAATGATGGAAGAAGTTGACGCTCCAGCCAACGCGTCTCGATTTGGTTCGCCAGATAATCCGGATGCGCCACGATGGCCCGCAACAGGGGCAGGTTGGTGGCGATGCCCTCGATCTGGAAGTCGGCCAGGGCCTGGCGCATGCGCTCCACGGCATCGGCGCGATCCGCGCCGCGCACGATGAGCTTGCCGATCATGCTGTCGTAGTAAGGCGGCACCAGCGCGCCTTCGAACATGGCGCTGTCCAGGCGCACACCCGCGCCGGCCGGGGCCTGCCATTTGGTGATGCGGCCGGGACTGGGCGCAAAGTTGCGCTGCGGGTCCTCGGCGATGATACGCACTTCGATGGCGTGGCCCTGGCAGCGGATGGCATCTTGCGTCAAGGACAAGGTTTCGCCGGCGGCCACGGCCAATTGCAACTGGATCAGATCGACGCCGCTGATTTCCTCGGAGACCGGATGCTCCACCTGGATGCGCGCGTTGACTTCCATGAAGTAGAACTCGTCGCGATCCATGTCGTAGAGGAACTCGACCGTGCCGGCATTGCGATAGCGGATCGGCGCAAGCAACTGGATGGCGGCCTGGTGCAGGCGCGAGCGCACCGCGTCGGAAAGGATCGCCGCCGGCGCCTCCTCGACCATTTTCTGATAACGGCGCTGCATCGAACAGTCGCGTTCGCCGAAGTGCAGGATGCCACCTTTACCATCACCCAGCACCTGCACCTCGACATGGCGGGCGCGCTCGACATAGCGCTCCAGGTACAGCGTGCCGTCGCCAAAGGCTTCCTTGGCCTCGTGCGAGGACTTGTCGAAACCGGTCGCCAGATCGTCCGCCGTGCGCGCCACCATCATGCCGCGCCCGCCGCCACCGGCCGAGGCCTTGGTCACCACCGGATAGCCGATCTCGCTGGCGATGCGCTGCGCTTCCGCGGCCGATTCGATCATGCCGCTGCCGGGCACCATGGGCACGTTGGACGACTTTGCCAACGTCCGTGCCGAAAGCTTGTCGCCGACGGTACGGATCGATTCCGCGGTCGGCCCGACAAAAATGATGCCGTTGGTTTCGCACAGTTCGGCGAACTCGGCGCGCTCGGAGAGGAACCCGTAGCCGGGATGCAGGGCATCGCACCCGGTTGCCAGGGCGGCATGCACCAGCAGGTTGGCATTGAGATAGGAGGCCCGCGCTGGTGCCGGGCCGATCACCACGGCACGGTCGGCTTCCCGCGCCGCCAGGCTGTCGCGGTCCGCGGCGGATACCGCGAGCACGGTCTGGATGCCCAGCGACTTGGCCGCGCGCACGATGCGCAGCGCGATCTCACCGCGGTTGGCGACGAAGAGGCGGCGCAAACCCATTTAGTCGGCCGGCTCGATCAGGATCAGCGGCTGGTCGAATTCGACCATCTGCGCATCCGCGGCCAGAATGCGGCGCACGATGCCCCGCGTACCCGCACGCACGGCCGTGAACAGCTTCATGACTTCGATGATGCAGATTTCCGTTTCCGGTTCGACGCGCTGGCCGACCGTGACGAAAGGCGCCGCGCCCGGCTTGGGCGCAAGGTAGAAGGTGCCGAGGCTAGGCGCCCGCACCGCTTGCATGCCGTCGGGGATCGCCGCATCAGCCGATGCAGCGGCATGCGGCGACGCGGCCGTCGCGTGCTGCATCTGCTGCACCGAGAGGCTGCCTGCCGCGCGCTGCGACGACATGGCAGGGGTGGCTGAAGCCGGCACCGCGACACGATGGCGATCGCGCTGCGCGGCATCCTTGGAGAGGTAGAGCTGGAAGTTGCTCGAGGCGATGCGCAGCTCGCTCCAATCGCTCTGGTCGAAAATTTCGACGAGGGCTTCGACATCTTCGGGTTTCACTTCAGTCATGGTGACGCTTCTCCGTAGTTGATTCTTTCTGTGCGGCAACCGCCTGGGCGGCAGCCAGCAGAGCCGGCAACACCGGTTCGGTGACGATGAATTTCAATCCTGCGGCGAGTGCCGCACGCACGCCTTCCTCGCTGGCGATGGCGCCGCCCATGGCACCTTGAATCTTTGCGCCCTGGATGCCGGGAAATCCGGCCAGAACCTGGGCGATCTGCGCGGGATCGGCGGCGGCGTCGATGTGGCTCAGGTCGGTCACGCCATCATGAGGTGCGCCACCCGGTCGCAGCACTTTCAGCGGCGACAAGGCTTCGGCCCAGCGCGTCAATTGCACCAGGGCGGGGTCGGCACGCTCATCGGGCACGACGATTTCCAGCGCGCCGGCATAAATGCGGCCGCGCTGGCCATCGACCGTGACTGTCCTGCCGGTCAACGCCGCCAGGCTGCCGGCGCCGCAGCCGACCACGCAGGGGATGCCCAGCGCGCGGCTGACCACGGCGGAATGCGAAGTGCTGCCGCCCTCCTCGGTGATCACGGCGGAAGAGGCGATCATGCCGTGCAGATCGTCCGGACTCGTCGTCGGCCGCGCCAGCACCACGACATCGCCATCTGCGGCGCGGCGCTCGGCTTCTTCGGAATCGGTGACGACGACGCCAATGCCCACGCCCGGGCAGGCGCCTTCGCCACGCGCCAGCAATTCGGCCACCTCATCGGCGCCTTCGGGCAAACGCGGCGCCAGCAGGATGCGGATGCGGTCCGGCGAGATGCGCTGTATTGCCGTGGCCGGGTCGACCAGGCCTTCGCCCACCATGTCGATCGCCGTGCGCACCGCCGCCTGCGGTGCCAGTTTCGCTGCGCGTGCCTGCAACAGGAACAGCCGGCCGCGCTCGACGGTGAATTCGATATCCTGGACATCCTTGTTGGCTCGCTCCAGCACCCTGGCGGCGTCGAGCAGGGCGTGCATGGCCTCGGGCACGCTGTCGAGCATGGCGGACAGCGGCCTGGGCGTGAACTTGCCGGACACAACATCCTCACCCTGCGCCTGCGGGAGGTATTCGCCGAAAGGCGCAGGATCCCCGTTGAGCGGATTGCGGCTGAACAGCACGCCGGTGCCGGACTGTGCGTCGAGATTGCCGAACACCATGGCCTGCACGGTCACCGCCGTGCCCAGGTGGTGCGGGATGCCGTGATGTTCGCGGTAGCGCTTGGCGCGGCGCGAGTTCCAGGATTCGAACACGGCACGGATGGCGCTGCGCAACTGCGCCATGACATCTTCCGGCACGGCGCTGCGGCTGGCCTTGTTAATCGCTTCGCGCCATTGCGCGGGACTCTCTTCGCGCGGCAGGCGCGGCAACTCTGCCTTGAGCACGATCTCGCCAAACAGGTGGAGAAAACGGCGGTGGGTGTCCCTGGCGAAACTCTCGTCGCCGCATTCGAGCCCCAAGGCATTCTCGGTGACATCATTCATGCCGAGATTGAGCACGGTGTCCATCATGCCCGGCATCGAGATCGGCGCACCGGAGCGCACCGAGACCAGCAAAGGTTGCGGGCCATGGCCAAAGCTGCGGCCGGTATCGGCTTCCAGTGCCGACATGTTGATTGCTAGCTCGGCTCCGAAATCAGGCGGGAAATCGCCGCTGGCCAGAAAGGCGGCGCAGGCTTCGGTGGTGATCACGAAGGCCGGCGGCACGTTCAGGCCCAGCGAACGGATGTGGGCAATCGACCAGGCCTTGCCGCCGATCAGCGCCTTTCCGGGCAGCTCATTGCCATCCAGCCTGCAGATCCAGCGCCTTGAAGAAGTATTCATCGTCGCTGATCGCTCACTCGACCCGCGTGCGACCCAGCATGCGCAACAGATCCTCGTGCAACTCGAACCACAGGGTGTGGTAGCTCTCGATGCGGGCATCGCTGACCCATTCGATGGCGCCGTCCTCGGCCTTCTCCAGGGCTGCCAGCAGCTTGTCGCGATAAATCGCCAGTCGCGGCAGATGCACGGCGAACTGGGTCAGCACGCGTTCGGCACGCTCGTGCAAATCGCCGAGCCGATCGATGATGCGGCTATCGTAGTCCTTGTTGCTGTGGTCATTGGGCACCCGCGAGCCGGCGATCTCGGTCACCTGCCAATCGGTGATCAGGGCCTTCAGCACATTATTGACGACTTCGAAATCCTCGTAGAGCTTGACGAAGGCCGGGTTCTCGCGCAGGTCGCTGCAATAGCGCGAATAGTCGCTCTCTAGGGCGATGCGCGCCATCGGTTGCAGCGAGTATTTGCCCTTGGCCTCGACCACGCTGCCTTTGGCGAGCGCATCCTGCAGTACGGCAGCGACGCGGGCGGGATCGAGACCGATGATGCCGGCGATAGCCTCGGCAGTGGCGTGCTTCTTGATGGCCAGACCGTGCAGCACCAGGTGCATGTCGTTCTTCATGGTTTCACTCCGCATTGTTTCTATTGTTTCTGGACGACGCGCATCTGCGCGATGACCTGATCGCGCACGGTACGCCGCATGATCTTGTTGGCCGAGCTCTTCGGCAGATCCGGCCAGATTTCGATGGCCTTGGGCCGCTTGTAGTTGGCCAGGCGCTCATTCGCGAACGCCTGCAATGCCTTCACATCCAGTCCCGGCCGGGCGCTGATCACGGCATGGATGCGGTCGCCCCATTTCTCGTCGGGCAACCCGATCACTGCGGCTTCCACGACACCGTCATAGGCCAGCAGGACTTCCTCCACTTCGCGCGGATATACGTTGAAGCCGCCCGAGATCAGCATGTCGTTCTTGCGATCGAGCAGGTAGAAAAAGCCGTCCTCATCCATGGTGCCGATGTCGCCGGTATGCAGCCAGCCGTTGCGGAAAGCCTGCGCCGTGGCTTCGGGGCGGTTCCAGTAATAGGCCATGGTTTGCGGACCGCGACAGACGATTTCGCCGGTCTCGCCCGGCGGCAGGGCGCGGTCCTGGTCATCGAAGACGGCCACTTCGGCAATGGTGAAGGGACGGCCGCAGGAACCTTCGCGGCCATGGTCTTCCGGTGCGAGCCAGGTGATCACCATCGGGCTTTCGGCCTGGCCGTAGCACTGTGCAAAGACCCTGCCGAAGCGCTGTTCGGCGCGCTTGAGCAAGGCCGGGGAAATCGGCGAGGCGCCGTAGGCGACGCGGCGCAAGGCGAGCTTCGCATTGTCGACGCCGGCTTGCTCGAGAATCATCGCCAGCATGGTCGGGACCAGGAAGGTCAGCTGCGCCTGCTCGCTTTGCGCAAGCTGGAGAAACGCCGCCGGATCGAACTTCGCCATGACCACCGAGCGCGCACCGCGCACCAGCGAAGGCAGGAAGAAGGCGCCCGAGGCATGGGCAATCGGAGCGGCATGCAGGAAACAGTCGGTCGACCGGATGTCCGGCATGAGGTCGGTGAGAAAAGCGGAGAGTTCCGCCAGCTCGCCACGGGTCGTCAGCGTCACGGCCTTGGGCTGGCCGGTGGTGCCGCCTGTATAGCCGAGCCGGTAAGGCGCGTCGAGCGCGCGATCCACCGCGCACGGCTCAGTCGATCCGCTGCGGCAGAATTCCTCGAGTTGCGCGGCGGAAATCGACAGCTCGGTATTCAGCGCGGTGGTGCCTTGCTGGATCACGGCGCGGCAGCCGCTGTCGGACAGCTTGTAGTGATGGCTGTCGAGCGGATCGCGCGCATTCAGTGGCACGCGCACCAGGCCGGACTTGGCCAGGGCGTAATAGGCGACCAGGCAATCGATGCCGTTGGGCAGCAGGATGCCGACACGATCGCCCGGCACGAGTCCCGCTGCCAGCAGGGCATTGCCAACGCGATCCGTGAGCCGGTCGAACTCGCGGAAACTGACGGTGCGCTCGCCTTCGGTGAGGCAAGGCGCATCCTTGAATTGGACTGCCGCCCGCCGAATCAAAGCCCCGATCTGCATGCTCGATCAACCTTTGCTTGGTCACCCCGCACCCGCGGGACGATGTATCAGTGATGGAAAAGAATCAAAACTTGTCCGCCAGCGCGGCGACATCCGCGCGGCTCAGTCCCGCACCCTTGCCGGCCAGCTTGCGCGAAGTCTGCTGCTCGATCTTGTACATCTCGTCGGCGAGTGGCGTCTTGTAATGGAACTTGACCCAGGTCTCGTCGAGATGGCGGAATTTTTCAGTGCACAGCTGGGGCGTGAAATTTTTGCAACGCTGATTGAACTCGGCCAGCGTCATGACGCCCTGCGTGGTGCGGTAGCGATCGGCCTTGGGCGGCAGGTAGGTGACGCCCGGCCGAATGCCGTCGCCCACGGAAGGAACGTAGTCCTCGCCGGCCAGAATGGAATAGGAGATCGGCGAGTGCACGCGCTTGGGTGCATTGCTATGCTGCATCATGGTGTATTCGTTGCACTGGTGGCTGGGCAGCGTCAGCGGTACCACCAGCGCGCCGAGCAGCTCGTTGCCGTATTCGTCGTTAAGCAGGCCGCGGAAGCGTTCGGCGCGCTCGTCGAATTTCATCCAGTCGTCGACCTCGTAGCAGCCGGCAACGTGGGCCAGGTCCTTGATGATGGCGTAGTAGGTCAGCGCGCCGGCGTCGAGCATCTGGTTGCGCGAATAGCCGGCAATGCGCTTCCACAGCTTGGTGGTCGCGTCCTTGAAAATGTCGGCGTAACGGTCGAAGGTCTCGGTGAGCTCCTCGCGGCTGCCCATGCCAACCGGGGTGTGGGTCTCGGACAGCTCGTCGGAAGTGTAGAGGCCGACGCCGCACATGTTTTCGCCCTTGTATTCGGGACGCGAATCGAAACTGCCCCAGTCGTCCACCAGGTAGAAATGCGTGTCCTTGACCGCCGTGGTGACCGTCAGGCGGTTGAACGGCACTTCGCTGGCGACACCGTCCAGCCAGGGCAGGTCGCCCTCGGCCAGGTCGAAGAAATCGCGCACCAGCATCTCGCGTCCGTCGCCGAGGTTGTAGGGGCCATGGTTGCTCATGCTGATGCGGCTCTCGCAAGCGACCAGGAAGGCGTATTGCGAAACGGTGGCGAGGAACTTGTCGGCGGCGGTATGCAGTGCGTCGCCGTCCTTGCAGGCGTACATGTCGGCATGGAACACCTGAATGCGCCGCTCCGGCAGGATCTGCGAGCGGTGCCCGGCTTCCTTGTTGGTGATGTGGCCGTCGTTGCGATGCCAGGCCAGCTGATAGCGCTTCCAGAAATTCATGACGTAGGCCACGTCTTCCGCGGCATCCTGCGGCCGGATCATGCCCATGTTGATGAGCATTTCGCGCCCGAGCAGATAGAAGCCGATCATGCACCAGCCCATGCCGATCGACTGAATCTTGGAACACATGTTGCGCACGCGGTCGGCGATCATCTCGGCCGGCATGTGTTTCTCGATCTTGCGCAGCAGGGTTGGGTAACGATAAAACGCGTTCAGATAGCTCAGCAGCATGTAGGAGGAAACCGGAAACAGCTTGGATTCCTGCACGGTGCGCGTCACGCACAGGAAGTAGGTCTCCTCGCCCAGGACCTGGATGATGTTGTTGGTCTCGAGCAGCTGGGCATAGGTCAGTTTAGTCATGTTCGGTCTCCTCGATTATTTTTTGGCCGCGTGCTTCCAGACGCGCACCGTCATTTCGACGCCCTTCTGGTAGGCCTCGGTGGTCTTCGACTGTCCCGAAACTTCGAGCTCGACGGTGTCGCCCTCGAAGATGCCGCTGATCTTCGCCCCCATCAGGCAGGGGATGCCGTATTCGCGCGTCAGGATGCCGAGGTGGGAACGCACGGTGCCGCCGGCGCAGATCACGCCCTTGAACTGTTCGAGGATGGGTGCGGTAAGCGTGCCGCCGCTGTCGTCGATGATGGCGATGGTGTCGGGCGGGACGCCCTGGGTCAGGCTTTGCATCACCTGGTCCGCCGAACGGTAATAGCGCGCAATGCCGATGACATTGGCGGGCACCTTGACGACGTTGTCGCCCTGCCCTCTCTGCTCGCGGCCGCTGGCGTCGGCCGGCGCCGTCTGGGCTTCGGGATGCTCGAAGGAAAACTTGGCTGCGCCGCTCTCGGTGCCGGGCAGGGGCTTGTAGGCGTCGGGGCGCTCCATGATGGAGATCATGGCCGAACAGGTGTAACGATAGCCGCTGTCGAGCACCTTGCGCTCGATCTTGGCCACTTCTTCCGCCGTAATCAGCGAATAAGCCTTGCCAAAGACGAAATCGTTCCAGTTGCCGCCGCTTTCATCCAGCTTCTTGCGCACCAGATCCTTGAGGGCGCTGTTGAATGCGGCGATGATCGGACTCCCTTCGCCATCCGCGTATTTGTCCTGATCCACGAATAGTTTAGCCATGGCGGTCTCCTCTCGTTATTAACTGCTCAAATAATCGTGCCAAACTCGATTGTAAGACGATACTGTCCGACGTAACCCCTGTCAAGCGGAATTTCTCTGTAAAAAGTACAACTAGGATTGACAAGATCAGGCAACAAAGTTGTAGTATGATAAAAATGCCTGCCTGTCTTGAACGCCGATTTATGCCTCCTAGCCACTCCTAGCCATGAATGAAATTGTTGCGGAAACCGCTCCGGACGCACTGAACGGTTCGGCGAGTTCGCCGGATCTGGTTGTCAGCGCCATTGAGCGGGGCATCCTCTACGGGCGCTTCGTCCCTGGCCAGCGCCTGATCGAGGCCGATCTGACGCGCGATCTCAAGGTCAGCCGGGGGCCGGTGCGCGAAGCGCTGAAGCGCCTCGCGGCGGAGGGCGTGGTGGCACTTACTCCCCGCCGCGGGGCCTATATCCGCGCCCTGACCCGCATCGAAGTGCTGGACCTGCTGCAGGTATTGCAGGCGATCATGCGCCTGGCGGTCGGCATGGCGGCTGCCAGGATTCGGCGCGACCGTTCATCGAAACAACATGGCTATGCGGAAAAACTCGCGAATGCCTACGAACTGTTGAAAAACCAGGGCGCCAGCGGCGACCGGGTGCTGCAGTCGATCGCCCGCACCCGCTTCTATGACGCCATCCTGGAAATTGCGGGCAATCGCGAGCTGGTGCGCATCAACCCGGTCGTGCCGACACAGATTCTGCGCATGCAGGTGCATTCCTTTCTGCCGCAGCAAACGCACCAGCGCCAGTTCGACGATTACCAGCGCCTGTACAACGCCTTGATCGCCGGCGACCCGAAGCAGGCCAAGTGGGTCGTCAGTCTGCATATCCGCCGCAGCCGCATCCAGATGCTGCATCTTTCCGACGAAGCATTCGCCCCGGCGCAGGAACACTGAACGGGGCAGGTTTATCCCAATTGAGTAGGTAGCACCATCACAACAACACCGTGGAGGCAGTCATGAAGCGAGTTGAAGGCAAGGTTGTCGTAGTCACCGGCGGTGGCGCCGGCATCGGACGTGCATGCATGAATATGTTCGCAGGCGAAGGCGCCAAGGTTTTTGCGATCGGCCGGACCAAGTCCAAGCTCGACACCGTCGTCGCCGAAGTCACCAAGGCAGGCGGCGGCGCCGGTGCGGCGGCGGCGGATCTGACCAAGCCGGCGGAAGTGGAACAGGCTATCAAGGCGGTGATGAGCCAGTTCGGCCGCATCGACATCCTGATCAACTCGGTCGGGGTCGGTTATAGCTATGGGATTGCGGTTCCCGGCACGATGAATGAAACCACCACGACCAGCCCCGAGCATTGGGGCCTGGTCATGGCCAACAACCTCGACTCCGTCTTCTATACCTGCCGCCTGGTCATTCCGCAGATGCAGAAGCAGGGCAAGGGCGCCATAGTGAATATCGCCTCGATCTACGGTCTCGGAGGCGTGGATAATGCCCACGCCTACACCGCTTCCAAGGGCGCCATGATCAATTACACGCGCTCGCTGGCCGTCACCTACGCCAAGGACGGCATCCGCTCCAACACGGTCTGCCCCGGCCTCACCGATACCGAGATGGTGGCCTCGGTGATGAACCTGTTTGACGATCCCGTGGTCGCCGACCAGCTCTCGCCCATGCGGCGCGCCGCCACGCCCGACGAAGTCGCCTATGCCTGCCTCTACCTGGGCTCGGATGAAGCTTCCTATACCAATGGCGCCCTGCTTACCGTGGACGGCGGGACCTCGGCACGCTAAGTGCCTCCGGCAGGCATTCCCGTGAAACCGGAAATGCCGGTCAGCCGCCAAACAGCGGTTTGAGGTTTTTCGCGAATGAATGCGCCGTCATGTCGAGTTGCAGCGGCGTGACGGACACCGCCTTGTCACGAATGGCCGCCAGATCCGTTTCCGCGGCCGGGTCACCGATGTCGTAGGCGATCTTGATCCAATAGTAAGGCACGTTGCGGCCATCGCGTCCCGCCATGGGCGTGAACGAGCCGGGCCGTCTCTGGCCCTGCGTGGTAATGCGCACTCCGGTAACTTCCTCAGGCGCCCCAGCGGGAAAGTTCACATTGACGAAGCTGCCCTTTTCCCAGGAACAGGACAGGAGTTGCTTCAATACTTGCGGGGCAAATTGCCGCGCTGTATCGAAGCAAGGCGGCACGCCCAATTGAAATGGATAGACCTGGCTCATCGCGATCGAGCGGATACCCAGCAGCGCAGCTTCGATCGCCGGCCCTGCCGTGCCCGAGTAGGTAATGTCCTCAGCCAGATTTTCGCCGTGATTGATGCCGGAAATCACCACGCTGGGCGGGGTCTCGGCCATGATTTCCCACACTGCCATGAGCACGCAGTCGGTCGGCGTACCCTTGACGGCAAAGCGCTTGTCGCCGAGTTTCCGGGCCCGGACCGGGTGGGAAAGCGAGATCGAGTGCGACGCCCCGGATTTTTCCTCGTCCGGGCCGACGATCCAGACGTCATCGGTGAATTGGCGCACGAGTTCTTCAAGCAATTCGATCCCCCTTGAATGAATGCCATCGTCATTGACGAGCAGTATCCGGTGATCCTTGAGTTGCGCTGGGGCTGGAAGCAGTGTCATGAAGATCCTCTTGTCTTGTGACTGTTTCAGTCGGGTCGCGTATGCGTTTTTATAGCATGGCCCGACTACAATAGGGCACTCTAATTCACAAGCCATGCGCGGAGGAGACGGCAATGCCGAACACGAAAATCAACGGGCAATCGATCTATTTCGAGGACACGGGCGGCGCCGGACAGCCGGTGATCTTTTCGCATGGGCTGCTCATGGACCATTCCATGTTCGCGGCGCAAGTGCAGGCGCTGCGCGACCGCTACCGCTGCATCTCCTGGGACGAGCGCGGCCACGGACTCACCCAGGACGCCGCCGAGCCGTTCAGCTATTACGACTCGGCCGACGATCTGGCTGCATTGCTGGCGCACCTCGGCATCCAGCAGGCGGTGCTGGTCGGCATGTCGCAGGGCGGTTATCTTTCGCTGCGCGCCGCGTTGAGGCATCCGCAGATCGTGCGGGCACTGGTCCTCATCGATACCCAGGCACAGCCCGAGGACCCGGCGAAACTGCCCGGCTACATGCAGATGGTGGCGGACTGGGTGCAGCATGGCCTGTCGCAAGAAACCGCAACCATCATCGAACACATCATCCTCGGCGCAGGATTCGCCGGCGCTGACGAATGGAAGGCCCGCTGGAAAAATTTCCGCCCGAACAACCTGCAACAAATCTTCACCACCCTGGGTTCGCGCGACGACATCAGCAGCAAGCTGGGAGAAATTCAGGCGCCGGCCCTGGTGATCCACGGCGAAGCCGATGCGGCCATCGAAGTCGCACGGGCGCAGGACATGACCGACCGCCTGGCGCATGCCGAACTGGTCGTGATCCCCGGCGCCGGACATGCGGCCAACCTGACCCATGCCGCCGCGGTGAATCCCCACATCGAGCGCTTCCTCGCGAATCTCGCCAAATAGACAGGATGACGCGCCCATCCTCAGGGCGCCGACGCAGCCGCTACGGCGTCGAGGGAAGCGGCCGCTCTTCGAGCTTGCGCCTGAGTTCCGTCAGCGTCTTCACCTGCATTTTGTGCAGGATGTTGGCGCGATGGACGTCGACGGTTTTCGGGCTGATGTCGAGCAGCTGGGCGATTTCCTTGCTGGTGTGCCCCTTGACGAGATGGTTCAATACCTCCGTTTCGCGCACCGAGAGCTGACCCAGCTGCTTTTCCATCTCGATTCGCCGCTGGCGGGTCTCGTAGCGCTCGCGCGCCAGCTTCAGCATGCGGTTGACCGAGTTGAGGAAGACCTGCGGATTGAACGGCTTCTGCAGGAAATCGAGCGCGCCGCTTTGGATCGCGTTCACCGCCGCCGGAACATCGCCATGCGCGCTCAAAAAGATCAACGGCAAATCGTGCCCCTGCTGCAACAGAAGTTGCTGCAGTTCCAGGCCGCTGACTTCGGGCATGCGCAGGTCGAGCACCGCGCATAAGGGGCCCTCATGGTTGCGCACGGCGGCGAGGAAAGCTGTCGCCGAATTGAACACGGTGGACGGAATCTTCACCGAATCGAGCAGCCATTTCAGCGCTTCGGTGACTTCCGCCTCGTCATCGACGAGGAACACCTGGACCGGCGGGATCGTCATGCCGACCCGCCGATCGGCAAGGTGAAGCGGAAACAGGCACCCACGGGTTTGCCCGGCAGATAGCGGATGGTGCCGCCATGGGATTCGATCACGCTGCGGCAGATCATCAGGCCCATGCCGAGGCCGGTCGATTTGGTGCTGAGGTAGCTCGTGAATATCTTGCCGAGCAATTCGTTGGGTACGCCCGGCCCGTTGTCGCTGACCTGCAGGTAGGCCTTGCCGCGCTGGTCCTGGCCCAGCCGGATCATGATCTTCCGCTCCGGCTGCGGCAGCCCGGCCAGCGCATCGAGCGCATTGACGATGAGGTTGATGATCACCTGCTGGATCTCCACCGAATTGGCCTGCACGCAAATCGCCTCTTCCTCGAATTCCAGATCCAGGCCCACTTCCCCGGTCCTGATCTGCATGTCGAGCAGCGACAAAGTCTGCCGCAGCAGTGCAACCAGGTCGATGGCCTCGAACTTCGGCTGATGCTGGGCGACGAAACCACGCACATTGCGAATGATATCTCCGGCCCGGTCCAGGTGCGTCGAAATCTTGTCGAGCGCCTCCAGCAATTCCGGCCTGTCCTTGAGTTCCTCGCCGAGCCGGTGGCGGATGCCGCTGACATAGCTCTGGCAGGCGTTGAGCGGTTGCCCCAGCTCATGCGCCAGCGCCGAATTCATCTGCCCCATCAAGGAAAGGCGCGACGCCTGGGCCAGCGCCATTTGCTGTTCATGCTCGCGCTTGCTCGCCAGGCGCGCTTCGGTGACATCTTCAAAAGTCACGATCGCGCCGAGATCGTGCACCGCCAGCGCCGAAGCAACGATCGAATATTCGCGCAGCTTGCCGCTGACGCTGCGCCAGGTCATGGCACAGCGCTCGACACGCCGGCCGTCGCGCGGCGTATGCCGCCGCACGAATTCCGCCAGCGAGATACTGCTGCCGTCGGCCTCGACCACGCGTTCCGCGTCCTGCACCAGTTGCGCCAGCTCGCTCTTGGTGCGCGCACCGGTAAAGCTCTGGATGGTCCGGTTGATCTCGACGATCTCGCCCTCGGCATTGGTGAACAACACGCCCAGAGGGATGTGGCGAAACAGCGCGCGGTACTTCTCGCGGCTTTCGAGCAGCGCGGCCTGGACTGTTCGACGCCGTTCCGCTTCGTCGTGCAGCGCCTCGTTGCTGCGCCGCAGAGTCAGGGTGCGCCGCTCGACGATCTGTTCGAGCCGCTGGTTGGTGCGCTTGAGCTGATCCTCGGCCTCTTTGCGCGGCGTGATGTCCTGCACCACCCAGACGGAAGGCGAACGCGGGTCGCTGGCATCGATCATGCGCCCCGCGATCAGGCACCAGATCAGGCTGCCATCCTTGCGCACCATCGCGCGTTCGTGGCTGTAGGTGTCGTTCTGCGCGAACGTCGCATACATGTTGCCGACGGCCTGGTAGTCTTCCTCGTTGAGGTACAGCTTGCGCACCGGCTGGCCGTTGAGCTCGCCGTCCTCGTAACCGAAGATGCTGGCCATGCGGGAATTGGCCCAGATGAAGCGGCGCTCGATCATGTAGCAGACACCGACAATGGCGTTCTCGAGCACCAGTTCGGAAGGGAAAGGCTGCTCCGGCAGCGTCGTTACGCAATCACCCGCGCTGTTGCCTGCATTGCCGATGCGGGAATGATTCATTTGTTCGCCACTGCGTCTGCCGCTTCGCAGCGGCGTAGTTCATTTTCTATCCAGTCCGGCTCAAGCGCCAGGCCGATGAAGACCAACACGGTGCGCTTCGGTTCGTACGCGCGCCACATGCTGCCACCCGTGATCTGCAGCAGGCTTTGCACGCCCTGCACCACCAGGCGCGGCCGCTGGTGCTGCGCCCAGACGATGCCCTTGTAGCGCCACAGCCGCGCACCGTAACGCAGCTGGGCCGCATCGAAAAACCGGTTCAGGCGCTCCAGGTCGAGCGGTTCGGAAGACTCGAAGACGCAGGACACCACATCTTCGGTGTGTTTTGGCGCAGTCTTGGTGCCTCGCCCCGCCAGGAATGATCTGCGCGCCTGGACCTGTTTCAATTCCTGCGCTGGCACGTAATCGAAGGTATACCCGCGCGCATCGAACAACAGCCGCAGCAGATCGGCGATGGGCGTCTGATGCAAATCGACGGGCAGCAGTTCCGCCCGCGGATTCATCGCCGCCAGCCGTTCGCTGACAGCTTCGCTCTGACCGGATGCGGCAAGATCACATTTGGTCAGCAGCAGGCGGTCGGCATAGGCCACCTGCGCCTTGTTTTCGGCCTGGTCGATCTGCGCGAATGCATGCACACAATCGACCAGCGTCACCACGCCATCGAGATGAAATTGGGTGAGGATGGCCGTCTCGGCCAGGAAGGTCTGGATGATGGGTCCGGGGTCGGCAATTCCGGTCGTCTCGATCAGCACCCGGTCAAACACAAAACCGCCCGACACCGCACTTTCGCTGAGCGTCTGCAGGGAACGCGCCAGATCGCCGCGCACGCTGCAGCACAGGCAGCCGTTGGCCAGTTGGATGATGGTCTCGTTGCCGCTGCTGACCAGAAATTCCGCATCGACACCGACGGCACCGAATTCATTTTCGATGACGGCCAGACGCTCGCCATGCATCTCGCTCAGAATGCGGTTGAGCAGCGTGGTCTTGCCGCTGCCGAGGAAACCGGTGATCACAGTCACGGGAGTGGTGATTCTTGCCATGGCGTTACTTTATTCGATTTCCAAACCAGCCGTGCCCATACCGCCTTGCCGGAATGAAAATGTTGCGGGATGCGCCAACTCCGCTGCGTGGCAGAAATTGACCGTTGTCGGGTAGGTGAGCATACGCAGAGGAAACCGAAGTAGCGAAGTTTTCGCTGATGGCCGATGGTGGATCGTTACAATACCTGACTACACCCGTTCAGTGATTACCTGAGAATAGCTGTTGTTCGGCCTTTGCTGACGTTGACCGTGCGGATGAAGTCGGGCGGCAATATAGCGGTAAGCTGCCGCTCGTCAGCAATTCGGTCCGAGCGTCAGCTTTCTGCTTCGATGAATGCGTACTCTGTGCCCAAAGCGGACCGACTGGCTTTCGAGAAGCAGACGCTCAACGCCGCGGTTCAGGCGCGCCGGAGTGCCCGAAGGCCACGGAGGGAACCTCGAAGCGCGCAGCGCTTTGAGGCGTCGCCTGCAGCCACTTGTTGCGCCACATCTCACTACCAGGGTTGGTCATCGCATCCGGTCAATTCGGGTCCGCTCAGCGCGACCCGTCCACTTTCGATGTGCGAATGTGTATGCTACCGTGATGATGTTACCCTTGCGAAAACTTCAGGAGCCCCAATGACGCCGGTCTTCTACCCATATTCCTGCGACTCCAACGAACGTCGTCACTTTGTGGCATTCGCAGCTACACTCGCGATTCTAATTGTCTACGGCCTTCACGCTGGAAGAAATGCGCTCTCCGATGCGGGGATACAGATTCCCTGGTATTTCGAAACCCCTACTTTCGCTCTTGTGACATGGGGACTCTATCGGGGCGCGACCCAATACGCATGGCGTTACGGGTGGTTTCGTCTCCTCTTTAGCGTGCACATGCCAGACCTTAACGGCCACTGGACAGGCCACTTGGTTTCGAGCTTCGATCCCCAAACGCAGATTCCTTGTAGCCTGAATGTTGAGCAAACATGGGACAGCATCGGTCTCATGTTTGAGACTAAAGGATCGCGCTCATATAATGGAATTACGGGTATTTCAGTCAAGACCCCTGGTGGTCCGCGCATTGTGTATGAATATGCGAATGTTCCAAAAGTCATGGCGGCAAACCGGACGATGTTTCGGCACGAAGGGACTCAATGGTTGTCCCTTTCAGAGAACGCCGAGGAAGAACGCACGCTGATCGGAGACTACTATACGGGGCGCGACCGTCAGACATATGGAACAGTCCAGCTTATTCGCTCCAAGCCTACTTAGTCGAAGCCGATATAGTCCCATGCTTCGCTCGCGAACGCGTGAGCCTGCTCTTTCGTCCAAGGCTGTGTCGGGTGAAATAAATACTTGACGTCGTTCACCTCTACCCACGTTGAACAATCATCCATTGGTCGTGTGTTGTTAAACACATGCGCCAATACAGCCCTGACATCACTTCGATAGCTCGGCGAACCAAATTGATCATCGGGTACATTGTAGACAAGACTCTCGATCAAGAATGAAGGAAGCCTGTTCTTGATGATCCCCTCGCCCAGCATTTCCACTTGAAGGGTCTTGACAATTCGTGCCATGCGCTTGAATCGCTTACTGGTACGGCCATTCTTCTCGGTACCTTTTTCGATATGCTGCTCAGGGTAGTTCGTTATCGTCTTTCCGTCGACGGACCAAAACCTAACTCCAGCTCGGCATTTCGTTGGGTTCGCGGCGTCGAAGTACTGACGAAACTCCCAGTTTGGAACCACATCGGCGTCCACGCGATACGTATTTGAGTGAATCCGAATTGCCTTGTTTCCGACCGTTATGCCGTCCTTCCCAAAATACGTAATCAATGCATCAGTGACCGCCTGCCTGTATGACTCATACTCGAGGTCGGTGGGCTCAATTTGGAAGTCCGCTGGAGTTGTGTCGTCAGGCAACTCATAGAACATGGCCTGCCTAAGACAAACAGATACGTCAACGTCACTTTCCTGAGCGATATTGGTAATGTTCCGAAACGAGCCCTGAGCGAAGACTTCGATGTTGAGAGCGTTTAGCATCGCACTCTTATCAATAGCTTTGCGGATCATCCGCTCTGCATTTGCGCAGCGTTCTAGCTCGGTATCTCCGGGACCGCCAGCCCATGAGCGGAAGCGATCCTCCCACTCCTGTGCGGTTCTTGTCACCATTCTGGCGTCTCCTCTTTTTGGGTTCGGCGGCTACGAGCCCAAATCGATGAAGCTTGGACTTCCGCGTTGTCAGACGCCGTTCCCCTCCGCTACGATAACGACTGATACTTGGACATAGTGCGACTAGATGTCTGGCGTCTCAACAGTTTAAGGGCTCTACGTAATATCGGGCGACCGTTTTGCTGCATAACATGGCCGCGTGTGCCAATCCTGGCGAGCGTGACTAGCTGGAAACCCGCTTGTTTGCAGGCTTTCCCGGCAATTCGCAGTATTGCATCTGGCAATAACAGACGACGAAAAGCAGCATCCCAGAATATCGGCTAAGAGCATACACTAAGAGCGCCTCACCGGCTGCTTTGGGGGAGACTCCTCAGTGGCTGGTTTTGGCCGGCAACCGACTGTGGTGAGCCCTTCTACATTGCGGCCGTTGGACAAAACTGGTGAATTGCGAATGACTGAAAAGTGGCGCTGCGTCGGCAGCGCCCGGCCTTATGCCTTCGGCTGGCAGGCGCAGTCGCCGCTGAAAAGATGCTGCGCCGAGTTGAAGTCCTTCTTGCCGATGTCGATACCGCAATGGCGCAGAATGCAATGCGCGGCGGTGACGTGGAAATAGAAGTTCGGCAGGCTAAGGCTAAGCAGCATCGCCTGCCCGGTGAAACGTCGCTCGACGCCGCTCGGATACTTGGCGACGATCTCTTTGTCCTCGGTGCCGTCGAGCTGCGCCGGCGTGAAGCCGTTGAGATAACGAATGGTCTGGTCGAGACGCTGCTTGAGATCGTCCATGCTCGGCTCTGCGGTCGACAGCACGAGCGGGTCGACCCCGGCAAGGCGCGCGCAGGCGTTGATGGCCTGGCGATTGGCGCGGCCCACCTGCATCGCTAGGGGCAGCATGTCGGGATACAGCCGTGTACCCAGATAGATTGCCGGATCGATATTCTTAGCGGCGGCGTGGGCGGCAGTCTTGTCGAGATTGGCCGACAGGCTGGTGAGGAATTGCACGAAGGTCGGCGCCGAGGCCGCATACATTGAGATTGCCATGTCGTTATCCTTTCGATTTTCGGCGGTTACGTGAGTGGATCGTACATATTCCCATGAAACAAGGCGAAGCGATAGGGAGATAGATCGTGCCAGCGCGCGCCCGCCCGATTGCCGCGCCAGCGTCAGCTTTGTGCCACCGGAGGCCAGCGCGTACTCTCGGCCAGAAGCGGACATCAGAACTTGTTATTCGATTCTTGGTTAGCGGACTCAAACTCAGTCAGCGTGATAACCCGATTGATTACATCTCTCGAAATGGATTCCAATGACGATCTATTGGTCCGTCATAATCTCATAGATCGCCAGCTTGCTCTGGCTGGCAGCGGCAAGCCGCCTGCCGTCCGGGCTTATGGCCAAGCCCATCGGTCCCGGATTGCTGCGAATCTCCTGAACCATCCGCCCGGATTCGATATCCCACACGGCCAGCGTCAGGTGAGATCTCTCGCTCTTGGCGCCGAACACATATTTGTCGTCATGACTAAAGGCCAGTGACCAGACACGTGAGCCAACCGGCAACTCCCTGAAGAGTTTTCCCGTCGCTATATCCCAGATTCGTACGGGATCCCTGTTGTCCACATTGACGACCTGCTTGGTTGTCATATTGCTGGTCGAAGACTTGACACCGGTCGATGTACCGGTCGCAATCCATCGCCCGTTCTGGCTGATGGCGAGTGTCGTTGGGTGCATCACATGAATGTCATCGATACTGCGAATTAGCGCACCAGACTCGGCATTCAGGAACAACACTCGGGAGAGTGGTTTCAGGTTAACTTCGGGACCGCCACTTTCTCCTGTGCCCAGGATCACACTCTTGCCATCGGCAGAGAAAGCGATCGGTGTCGTCATGAGGGGAATCCCGATAACACGCTGAAGTTCATAGGTCCACAGGATCTTTCCGTCATCGACCCGGAAGGCAATCACGAGCCGTTTGTCACCGTAGTAACCGACGACGAGGATATGACTATCCGGGCTAAAAGCAAGCGCTTGGACGTTAATAACTTGCGGTATGCCCGGTGTGATGTGAGGTGCTATGAGGGTATTAATTGGTTTGCCGGATGCCGCATCCCATAAATTGACGGTGATTAAACCTGAAGCAAGAAAACGTCCATTTGGACTGAAGGCTATATTGTTTTCACCATGGCCTTTGAAGCCTTGGTCAAGTGCCCGGATCACCGATAATGACCGCGCGTCCCATACGGTGACATTAAGGCTACTCCCGGATGCTGCGATAAGACTTCCGTCAGGACTCCACGCTACGGAGGTGATGCTACCTGGCCCAGACGTTTCTTCCTTCAATCTGAGGACTTGGCGTTCTTCATGGTGGTTAGCGATTTCCTGTTCTCCTTTGCTTGAGACGTATCGACTCTCATTAGAGCGCTTCAGTTCAGTTTTGACCTGTTCGAGAAAATTCACGTAATCCATAGCTGGGCTGCCTAGACCCTTGGTGTAGTATCCAGAACAAGCCGGCCCAAGCTCTGCCTCCTTCATGGTTGCAAATGGCTTTATCATGAACTGCGTCACATTTGCGGCCGATTGAGCTAACCGCGCGTCCACGTCTTTCTTGTTCATTCCTTCGCGTACCATTTTGTTGCGGAGTAGCACGCGTAACTCTTGCAGCGCGGGCTGGTTTTTCTGTCTCCATTGTGCAATCGCAGTCTGAAGTGATTGCACGGTTTCAGGAAAACGGCTGGCGCACCGGTTGATTAATTGACCATGAAATGCGTCATAATCGAGAAACACCATATGGACCCTGGGACCTTGCCATTCTTGCGCAAACGGATCTGTACTCGCGAAAAGAATAGCTGCGACGAGCAGTGGGAAAATAAGATACTTTGGCATTGAACGACCTAACAGTTGATTGATGGGCGCTCCGGCTTGCGTGCGGACATTCTTTAGAAGCCAGCCAGCATAAGAAAGTGTATCAGCATAGCACTCAAGTTGCCGACGTATACTTGTGCAAAACTCATGATCGCGACCATTGGGTTGCACAAGGTCTTCCGGAGAATTGGTGGGCACTGTAGTAAAGCAAGATCAGCCGTTGTTGGAGATACGCTACGGCGATGATGGCAACACTGGTGAGGCGAACCGGAATGACAGACAAATAGATGTACAGAGTAGATCGATATAGCGCGTTGTGAAAATAATGATCGCCGTAGAATCACTGCATAAGCTTCCGACGACAATCCAGTGTCTGCGATACATGTTGAATGTCCGGTCCAGAGAAAATCGATCGGCAGCTTTGGGCACGTAGTGTGAGTTCCCTGGATCGGTAAGCTGACCTTCAACGTAACTTTCGATTGAACGGCTGGTGACCGACGGATTGCCGCCCGAGTTGGCCCGCAGGCTCACGGTCGGCTCTGGCCGAATACCGCACACTGGAAGCAATCATTTCCCCGGCATAGGAAGCCCCCGATAGTCACCTCGCAGCAACAATTGACTGTGGTTCCCATCATCAGCTATAACCCCGCTCACTCGCAAGTCGAATGGAGAAGAACAAACTATGCCGTTAAGATTTACATCACTGAGCCATGGCGATATTGCCTTTGGTTTTTTCAATGTCCAAAGCGATATGCTGCTGCTTGAAAACAATTTTTTCTTTGCAGATGTTTTTTGCAGGCAAATAACAGCCCTTGAGGATTCGCGCGGAGAAGGCCTGCCGTTCAATGTTTGGCATATCTCGAACCGCAGCGATATGGGGGATTTCAGGAGTTTTCTGGGGGAGAAGCGGGATGTTGGTTTTTGGGGCGAAGTGTATCGGCACTACCCTTACCCGGAGCGCCCCGAAGATTTCCACCAAAAACCGGATGGCTGGCAAACGCAGCCTGAGGTCACCGGAATTATCGGCAAGTACGGCGCGCAGAAGGAAATATTATTCAAGGTCGATCCAGACAAGGAACTCGTATACATCGGAGACTATTGCTTCAGCTATCCTGTGTTCAAAGAATTGATTCGCTATGTCTGGGTAGGCGGCTATCCCAAATGGCAAGACGGAATACGGCCGGAATACGTGATGCATATGAAAGAAAAGATTGCGCAAAGCGATCAGCCTTTTTTCCGGGGGATCAATTTCGCTGTGCAACCGGGTTGAGGGGGCCATTCGCCCGACTCGCTGCAAGCAGCCAACAGATTCGCCGGTGATTGGCCCTCGACTGTTGTCCGCAGTCAGATGGTTGCCAGGCGGTCTACGGTATCCGGATAGAGTTCGACCATCCTGATTAAAACTGCGGCCTGGGCATTCGGATGTGCCCGGCCTTGCTCCCAGTTTTCGAGAGTTCGCTCGTTAATCCGGAGATAACGCGCAAACACTGCACGCGACAGGTTGAGTTTCCTTCGCAGACCCAGTACGTCTTCGGCAGATACATCTGGCGTCGGTTTGAGTTCGACATCGTGACGTTTCAACGTAATCTTCCCGTTACGCTCAGCAGCGAGTGCCTCGAAGCCTTCGACCAGTTCTGAAAATAGTTTTCGTTTCATGTTGCGCCTCTTGTCTCAATCTCTTTATCCAATAACGCCTTCAGGATATTCCTTTCCTTGGCGGTCAGGTCTTCCATCTCGTCTTTGCCATACAAGGTGAACAACCAGAATTGCTTGCCGCCAAACCACCAGAAATAAATTATGCGCAGGCCGCCACGCTTTCCCTTGCTGCGCCGGATATCTGCAAACCTTACTTTCCGAAGGCCACCTGTTCCGGCTATCGGATCACCTGCCTCGGGATTCTGTAATAGCATTTGCTGAAGTCCACGGAATGCCTCATCGTCAAGATAGTTTTGACGAAATCGCTCAAACGGTGGCAATTCAATGAAGATAGCCTTCACAGTATAAATTATACGCAGACTGCGTACTTATGCAAGGTATAGCGGGCGGAATGTCGAGCGCAATTCAGTCGATGGACTGAATTGGCAGTTCACGAAGTTGCAGCGGTCATTGGTGCCAACATCGCAAAGGTCGCCCTCGGCTAGCGGGATAGCAGTTCATCCAGCGAGACATTTTTCCGGTACGTCATCCCTTGAAAAGTGGCCAGCAAATCACCTTTCTGGCTACAAACACGGACCTCGAAACTTGCCAGCTTTGCCGTACTGCTAACCGCCCGGCATTCGGCAATCAGCTTTCCCTGGTTTGCTCCCCTGAAAATCGATATCGACGAATTGATCGACAACGCCAACTGACCAATGGAGGGGCCTCAGCCGGCACCCCGCACGGCCACCAAGGAGTTCTTGTACACGCTGCGCGGCAGGCTGCCACTGTCGAGCACGGTCACTGCAATGCGCACCTGCAGCTGGTTGCGCACCTCGTGTTCGATTTTCTGCACCAGGCTCGCATAGGCCGATTTATCCAGACTGGGCGAGGCTTCGACATCGACGGGAATCGGGTCGTCGAAACGCACCTGGTCCTTGCGCTCCTTCCAGATGCGCAGCATGGGCTCGACCTGCCCCGCAAAATGCTTGCTGATGAGATCGCGAATCGAGGTTGGAAAGACGTTCATGCCCTTGTAGATCAGCATGTCGTCGGTGCGGCCGATGCAGCGGATGCGCGGGCTGGTGCGACCGCAGGCGCATTTGCCGAAGCCGGTGACGAGGGCATGGTCGCGCGAACGGTAACGGATAAGCGGCGTCGCGTCACGGGCAAAGGCGGTATACACGATCTCGCCCGTCGCGCCTTCCCGCCAGGGAAGGAGCGCGCCGCTGTCGGGATCGATAAGCTCGACCGCCACATATTTCTGGGCATTGAAATGCATCCCGGCGTGCGCTTCGCACTCTCCCCACATCGCCGAGATGACATCGCCCAGGCCCATCACTTCGCGCAGATGGCTGGTCTGCAGGCCTTTGGTGATGCGCTCGCGAATCTCCGGCTGATTCAGCCCCGGCTCGCCGCCCAGCAAGACCTTGCTCAGTTTTGAAGGCAGCCCGGTCTCCCTGCCGACGGCATCCCACTGTTCGCTGAGATACAAACCGAACGAGGTTGTCGCCAGCAATGCCGTGGCTCGCAGTCGGCGCATCTCGCGCAGGATGCGGTCGGTGGGGAAGCCGCCGAGCCAGCACAGCGTCGCGCCGATGCGGCGGAAGCCGTCGGCATAGGGCAGGCCGCCCGCCACCATGGGCAGGCCGACCAGGTGCGCCACCACGTCATGCTTGCGCAGACCGGCGGTGAACCAGGTATTGGCGATCGCATCGGTGAAGAAATCGACATCGCGCTGGGTCAAGGCGTAGTACAACGGCGCGCCGGTCGTGCCGGAAGAGGTGATCGCCTGCACGATATCCGTGAGGGGCGCCGCCTGGTTCTCGCCGAAGGGCTGGGCGTCGCTGTTGCGCTCCTGCGCGCCGCGGATGTCGTCCTTCATGGTGAATGGCAGAGCCGCCAGATCCGCCAGGCTGCCCAACTTGATTCCCGCAGGCAGGGTGGCATGCAGTTGACGGTAAAGTTGCGAGCGCTGGCGCAGCGGCTCCAGCATCGCCGTGATTTGCTGCGCTTGCCAGCGTTCCACCTCGGGCCAGACCATGGTTTCCAGGGCCTCGTTCCAGTAGGCCTGATCTCCGCCTGCGGCAGCCGAACTTTTCAGTGAATCACCAGACACGGCGCGCTCCTTTGTTCATGGTTGATTTCATGCTGCGACGGCAAGCACGCGCTTCACCTGGCCCAGCAATTCGGCCAGGGGGAAATCGGCCGGCACTTCAGTGGCCGTCGTCACCACGCGCTCGTTCTTCTGCCCGCCGGGCAACGCCTGCCAGCGCTCCGGTGCACTGGCCCAGGCATACGCATGCGCCCTGGGCGGCGGTTTGTCGCCCGCAATCGCCGGCACGGCCTGCATCGGCCAGACCGGCGTAGCGAGGTCTTCGGAGTACACCAGCACGGGCGGGATGCGATGAAAGCGTGCCACGTTGCCCGCGGTGCCCAGCGCGCCCTTCCAGTATTCTTCGGCCGCGCCTGGCAGCTGCGATTCATGCAACTGAATCAGGTTGGCACCGGCTTCGGCGTACAAGCGCAACAATACGGCCAGCAGCCGTCCGATAAACTCGTAGAGGGTTTCGTCATCGCCCGCCGCATTGAGCAAACGCAATTGCGCCGCCAGTGTCGCCGGGCCGGTCAGCGCCACGGCAATCACCGGTTCGGCGCTGTCGGCGGCAAACTGGCGCACGACATCCACGGCCGCGGCGAAGCGAGGCGAATCCAGCAGCGCCTCGGGTTCGAGACTGGCGGCAGCCGGATCGAAAGTGGCGCCCGGCACCGCCTGCGGTGGCCAGACCGCGGCATTCACCGGCACGCCCAGGGCTTCCAGTTCAATCAATGAAGGCGCCGCACAGAACACGGCGGGAAGGCCCAGCATGCGCCGCAGTTCGGAAAGATTTTTGCGCAGACGCGTCGCATTGCCCACCATCTCGGGCACCGGCAAGGCTTCGATCTGCGCCGCAACAGCGAACAGCAGCGGCGCGAACATGGGTGCGTGAGGCTTGCCCGCATTGCGCGCCAACTCCTGCATGCGCCGCCGCCAGAGCGCTCCGGTAATCGGTTCCATTGCCCTGTCCTCCTGCTTGGCTATCAGGCACGCAAGATCGGCGTGACCACTTTGGCGTCAGGCCAGGAACCGTAGTAGAGCAGGATATCGTCGGCAGGTTTCTGTTTGCTCCACGCCTTTTCAAACTCCGCATACGGCTTGCCGCGCTGCTTGCGCGCGGCCAGTTCCTGCGTCCGCAATTTGGCCGTTGCGGCCTGATCGACGCGGCGGCTGGCCTCGTCCCAGACCACCTTGTAGACCTGTTGCGCGGTGCCCGGCGTAATCACGTTCTTCTCGATGTCGACTTCCACCTGCGCCGGATCGCGGTCGAGCGGATCGCCGTAGCCCGTGCCACCGGTCGAGAAGGCGAAAGTGATGACGTCGCCATTCTGGTAGGCCCGCACCGAACGCCCCTGGAACTCGACCTCGTAGTCGCCGCCGACACTCTGATTGACGAGCAGGTCCTGCACATCCATTTTCAGCTTCTCATCGCCATTCATCATGAGCTGCTTGACGTTGGCCGCGCGGATGCCGATGCCGGGCACCGTGCAGGGGGAATAGCCGCCGAACAGCGGCTGCGGCGTCTGCAGTTTCGAGTTGTCGGCGATGGCCATCATGTATACCGCCGGCACATGGTGCGTCACCCACATCTGCGCCGTGCCCACCCCGCCGCGGTACTTGCCGTGGCCGCAGGAATCCTTCCAGTGGTTGGACAACGGCACCAGCAGCGGGAACTCGTTCTCCACCTGCTCGGTATTCGGCGCCCGGCCGAAGACGGCCCAGGGGAAACCAAACGCATCCATGCCGTCCTCGGTGGGTCGTGCGCCCTGCCCTTCGGTATTCAGCGAATAGGCCAGCATGTCGGCAAAGAACGAACCCCACTGGTTCATGCCGGCCAGGACCAGCGCATTGCCGCCGTTGCCCATCGAGGCGCCCGATTGCCCCCACAGCGAGGTGGAGAACATGGCCTTGGCGCTGGTGTTATGCACGGCACTCATCACCCCGGTGGCGATCATTACCGAGCATGAGGTGGCGGCGCGCACATCCGGATTGAGACAGGTGTTGGGCGCGAACTTGAAGTCGATGCTGGCGAAAGTGCCGTTGGAAATCGGCAGCGAATGAAACAGGTATTCGTAGATGTAGTTGGAGAAATGCCCGATCGCCGCTTGCGGATGGGCGTTGTAGGGGGAAGGCGTTTCCGGCCCGCTCTCGGAAAAGTCGACCAGCATGCCGTCGCCTTTCTTTTCCAGCGTCATGAAGCACGAGCGCACCAGGCCCTGCTTCAGGCCGACCGCGTCGGAGAAAGTCACGCAGCGGTACTTGCCATCCGGCCAGAGTTCGATGATCTCGCGCGCACCGGCTTCGGCGACCTGCAGCATCTTGCGGAACAGTCCCGTCAGATAGTCCGGACCCTCGCGGTCGCACAATTCGATCAGGCGCGTGCGCACCCGGTCGGCGGTGGTGCAGCGCGCTTTGAGGTCGACCGAGATCATCGACGGCGCACGGATGCCGAAGGCAACGAACATCGAAACAATGTCTTCGCGCAACTCAAAGTTTTCGCCGATTTTCATCGGCGGCAGGTTCATGCCTTCCTCGAAGCGCGAGGTCGCCGAAACCGGCATGCCGCCCGGTTCGATCGCGCCCGTCTCGGTGGTATGCACCAGGGCCGCGGTCCAGGCCACCAGCTTGCCTTCATAGAATACCGGCATGCACACCATCTGGTCCGGGTTGTGGATGCCGCCATACACGGCATCGTTGGCGAACCACAGATCGCCGTCCTTGATGCCCGGTTTTTCGCCGTAGGTGGCGATGATGTATTTGATGATCAACGGCGGAATCACGGCGTGCAAATAGGTGCCGCAAGAGCCATTCACGATGTCGCCGCCAGCCGTCATGATGCCAACCAGCGAGTCGCCCGAGACGCCCATGGCGCAGCGGCAGGAGCGCTGGAACACGTCCATGCCTTCGTCGAGAATGTCGTTGGTGCGCTGGAAGCCGATCTCGAATTCGGCGGCGTCAATCTGTGCGGCCAGTTCAAGTTCGCGTGGAGTGGCCGGCACCGGCTTGAGCCAGGTGAGCTTTTGTTCTAGGGTAGGAATTGCCATAAGATGTCTCCGAATAGTGTGCAGGACGTTCAGGCCGTCATCGTGACCTTGGCCGCGCCGACACGGCGGCGGCTGGGCGCAGCATGGATCGCCTCGAGGATGCCGAGGCCGTGCTTGTCGATCGAGAAGCGCTGGCCGGGCGGAATCACGACGGTGGTGAATTCCGCTTCGGCAATCGCCGGTCCCTCGACCACGTTGCCGGGCTGCAGTTGCTCGAAGACATACACCGGTGTTTCTGCCCAGGCCTTGTTCTCCGGCCAGTAAGCCTTGCGCTTGCCGGTCAGGGCCTCGGACGGATCCGTCCCCTGCAGCGGGAATTCCTGCACCTCGGGCTTCCAGGTCGGCACCGTCACGCGCAGTACGAAGTTGTCGAGGAACACCCCGCCCGGCTTGTTGACCACCAGCGGGCTGAATGATTCGGAGAACTCCTTCTCGAAAGCATCATAGATCGTCTGCGCATCGGCATCGGACTCGATCTTCAGCAACGGCGAGCTGGCCCGCTTCAGATTGACCTGGCCGCCGTAGAGCATGTCGAGTTCCAGTGAGTAAAGCGCCTCATCCACATTCAGGCCTTCCGAAGCGATCTCCAGTTTCGCCTTGTCCATCATCTGCGCCACCGTGTTGTTGAAGGCGGCCTTGTCGATGACAATCTGCTCGGTCATCGGCTGCATGAAGATCATGCGCCGCGACTGTTCGTACATGTGCACGATGTCCATGATCGACGAGCCCATCGCGCAGAACACCGGCGCGGCGGGAAACACCACCGCCTTGGGCACGTCCGCCTTGAAGCCGGCCATGTGCGTCGGCCCGGCGCCGCCGAAGGCGAACAGCACAAAATCCTCCGGATGGTAGCCGCGCATGTGCACTTCGCGCTTGATCGCGCCGGCCATGTTTTCGTCGACCACGCGCCGGATCAGCGCCGCCGCCTCGATGACCTCGATGCCCATCGGCGTGGCGATCTTGTCGCGGATCGCCTTCTCGGCCTTGGCTTTGGAAAGCGGCATGCGTCCGCCGAAGTAGGTGTCAGGATTGATGTAGCCGAGCACCACGTCGGCATCGGTGACGGTAGGTTCGGTGCCGCCGAGGTCGTAACAGGCCGGGCCGGGCATCGAACCGGCGCTGCGCGGGCCGACTTCGAGGCGCTGGCAGGACTTGTCGACCGAGGCAATCGAACCGCCGCCGGCGCCGACCGAAATGGTTTGCATCATGGTGACATTCACCATCCACTTGTCGATCACCGGCTTGAAAGTGTAGTTGCGCACACTCGACTCGACCACCAGGGCGACGTCGAAGCTGGTGCCGCCGACGTCGCCGGCGATGACGTTCTTGTAGCCGAGCTTGTCGGCGAAGTAGGCCGAGCCCATCAGGCCGGCCACCGGGCCGCCGTTGAAGGTGCGCGAAGCCGGCGTCTTGAAGATGTCGGCGCTGCCGCCCGAGTTGTGGATCATCAGGAAGGCGCCGCGATAGCCCTTATCGCGCAGCTTGTCCCAGGTGGCGCCGATGTCGTTCTGCATCGAGCGCTGCAGGTAGGCATCGAGGATCGCGGTCATGGTGCGCTCGTACTCGCCCATCTTGGCCACCACCGCGTGCGACATCACCACCGGCACGAAGCCGATGTGGTACTCCTTGTACTCGTCGCGGATCAGCTCGCGCACGCGCTTCTCGTGCGCCGGGTTCATGAAGCTCCACAGCAGCGACACGACGATCGCGCGGGCGCCGCGGTCCATCAGCAGGCGCAGCTTCTGGCGCACGTCTTCCTCGTCGAGGGGACGGACCACCTCTCCCTTGGAATCGATGCGCTCACGGATGCCGACGATGAGGCCGCGGTCGATCAGAGGATGCGGCTTGTTCTGTACGGCGATGTTGCGCCGTTCGGAAACACGCTGGCCATCGACCCACTGGGCGCCCTTGCCGATCAGGATGGAATCTTCGTGCCCTTCGGTGGTGATCAGCCCGACGCGCGGCCCCTGGCGCTGCAGCAGGCGGTTCAAGGCGACGGTGGTGGAATAGCGGATGATGTCGATGCGCGGCAGCATCTCCTCGACCGTCAGGCCCAGCTTGTCCCCGCCGGCCTCGATGGTGTTGAGGAAGCCGACCGACAAGTCATGCGGCGTGGTCGGGCACTTGGCGATGATGCGCTCGCCATCGAGGGTCAGCACCAGGTCGGTGAAAGTGCCGCCGACATCGATGTCGATCGAGTTCATCGCCGTCTTGGCGGAGATCTGGTTGGTGTCGTTGCTCATGCTGCGATCTCCTCTGGTTTGCACAGCTTGCCGGCCTTGATGACGACGCTGCCGCTGGCCAGCCGCGCCTTGAGGCTTGCCAGGTCGACCTCGATGTCATGCGTCACCGGATGTCCCGGCGGCAGGTATTCGGTTTCGATCTGGCGCGCGCAGTTCGGGCAGTAGAACTCGAGGATGCGCACCCAGCCTGCATCGGGCGCGAAGGTGTAGTCCCCTTCGATGACCGGATTGTGAATCTCGCTGGGATCGCGCTCGGCAACCAGGCAGCCTTTCTTGTAGCTCTCCCGCGCCGAGATCAGTTTGGTGCCGCAGTCGTGGCAGTACCAGTGATCGTCATTGAGATCGAGGTCGAGATATTCGGTGAAGCGTAGGCGTTCGTACATGTTGGATATCCTCTTTCTATTTCGCGTGGCGCAGTTCGGCATTGCCGTAGGCGTCCACCTGCAATTCCCAGCCGGGCGGCACCGGGCAGGTCAGTGTGGCGCCGTTGATCATCGCCGGACCGGTTAGCTTGTCGCCGACGTTCATGTGCTCCCAGCGGTGGACCGGATGGAGTTTTTCGTTGGCAGCATCGAATCGTTGCGCTCGGCTGGTGGGGGCTTCCGCCTTCGCCTTGTGGGTGCGCTTGGTCAGGGCGTGGGAGCCGATCGACAGCGTCGTGGTCAAACGGATCAGCACCAGCGGCTGCTGGCTGACCGAGCCGGCGGTCTTCACCGCCTTGTCGAGTTCGGCCGCAAGTGCGGCCGGGTCTGCCGTCGCGGTGACGGCATGGACCACGCTGACGTCGTCAGCGCCGCTGGCGAATTCCAGTTCCCAGGAAAATTTCGCGTCCGTCGCCTTGAAGCCTTCGCCACGCAGGTCGCGCACGGCCTGGGTGTGCAGTTCCGCCAGAGTGGCACTGTGGGCTGTCGGATTCCAGAGTTCCGAGGTGCCGTGCTCGTAGGCATGCACCACGTCCGAGATGGCCGAGCCGAAGGCGCTGAACACCGGTCCCAGGTCGAACACGTAAGCGACCGGCATGGCGAGTTTTTCCGCGAGCAGCGCGGCGAACATCGGGCCGTTGCCGCCGAAGGCGAACAGCGCCGTTTGCTTGGCGTCGAGCTTGGCTTCCTTCAGGGTGGCACGGATCAGCTCGGTCATGATCGCCACGGCTTCGTCGCGGATCATCAAGGCGGCCAGTTCCACCGACATCGACAAGGGCTTGGCGACATTCTTTTCGATCGCGCTGCGCGCCTGATTGACCTGCAGGTGCCGGCGGCCGCCGAGGAAGTTGGCTGCGTCGAGGTAACCGAGCACCAGCAAGGCATCGGTCAGCGTCGCCTCGCTGCCGCCCAGGCCGTAGCAGGCCGGGCCGGGCGCCGCACCCATGCTGTCGGGGCCGAGCACGATGAGCTTGTCCTTGACCCGCGCGATCGATCCGCCACCGACCGCAGCCGAGCGCAGCATCGCAAAGGAGGACTGCACCGGCACTTCCATGAGTTCGCCGCCGCGCTGGAAGACAGGTTGGCCATCCTTGATGATCGAGCACTTGGTGGTGGTGCCGCCGACATCGAAGCACATGACGTTCTTGAGGCCGTAGGTGCGCGCCATATACGCGCCGCCGAAGGTGCCGAACACCGGGCCCGACTCGATGGTGTCGACCGCCTTGGTCTTGCTGATGCGCGCCACGCCGCCGTCGGTGTGGCCGATCAGCAGCGGCCCGTTCCAGCGGTGCTCGTCGCGCAGCAGGTCTTCGGCCTTGAACAAGGAAGTCGCCAGCTGGGTGTGGGTGTAGGCGTTCATCAGCGAGTAATGCACGCGCGTCTGGTCGTGACGCAGCCGCGCCATTTCGCTGCCGAGCAGCACCGGCACGGCGCCGATGATGTGGTCGGGGTACTGTTCCTCGATGATGGCCTTGATGTATTGTTCGGCGCGGCCGTCGGGAAAGCTGTCCTTGAGGCAGACGCAGATGCGCCGCACGCCGCCTTCGAGCAGTTCCTTGACGCCGGCAAGAATGTCGCCCGGCGTGGGCTTCTCCGGCAGCCCGATCACGTTGGAGCCACCGATGAGTTCGTCGATCACCGGCGAACGCGAGTTGCCGTAAAGCGTCTTCTCATGGCCCTTGCTCACCAGCAGCCCGACCTTGGAGCCATGGCGTTCGGCAAGCACGTTGGTGGTGATGGTCGAGGTCCAGCGGATCAGGCCGACCTGCGCGAGAAAGCTGGCGACATCGGCATATTCCAATGTCTTGGCCGCCTCGGTGAGACAGGCGAGGAATGAAACAGTGTAGTCGTGCGGGGTGGTATCCACCTTGAACGAATGGCGCCGCTCCCCATCGGAAATCAGCGCATCGGTCATTGTGCCACCTGTGTCGATATCGACGGTGAGCATGCTTGCCTCCTGGTGTTGTTGTTCCTGCGGTCATGATTGACCGGCAGACTTGATCTTAGGCGCTGGAGGGACGTTCGTATATCCGGTTCGATTCCCTAGCGAGTTAAGCAAAACCCGTACTGCGCCGCAACATGGCCTTGCCCTTTTTATCGGATACCCGGACCGTTGCGCGCCTGCGGGCAGTACTGCGAGGCCTCTCCGTTCTGACATAATTTCTCGGGTGAAACTGAAATCCAATAGCGGTTCATGCCGAGAGGACGCGCAAACCGCCCCGGACCCAAGAAGTAATTTGCTCTGCGACTTGCTACGCTTCAGCTCCTTACGAGCGTTTATGGCGCAAAGATGTCCTCGATCACTTCCTTTGATATCCGCACGAACGTATCGATGTCCGCCTCGGTCATTGGTTCTGACAATGCAATCTGCCCGCGATACATCGGGAAGATGCCGCGCGTCGCCATCTCGAATGCGAATGTCTGCATTGCCTCGTGATTCGAATAGGTCAGAATTTCCCGGCAACTGCTGTAGATCCTTCCTGGCTTGTCGGTGATTTCATAGCCCAGATGCGAGCCCAGGCCGTAAAAGTAGATCGGTAAGTTCTTTTGTTTGGCGTAGGTATTGATCTCGTCTTTAAGCCGTGCGGCTTGTGCGTTCATGCGCGCATAGGTTTTCTCGTCCATGACCTCCATGCAGGCAATCCCCGCTCTGGTCGCCATGGGATGGCCGTGATGCGTACCAGAGTGATACACCTGTCCGTTTGAGTTCATGTTTAGATACTTCTCTGCACCGCCTACTGCACCCAAAGGGAGACCGCCACCTATCATCTTCCCCATGACAGTCAGATCGGGCTTGATATCAAACAGGGACTGCATGCCATGGAAGGCGGAACGCAGGCTGATGGTTTCGTCGATGATGAGGAGCATGCCGAGCTCTTCAGTCAGCTCGCGCACGCTTTGCACGAATTCCTTCTGCAGCGTTATCACGCCGCCTGCTCCGGTTTGAAGTTCCATCATCACGCACGCCACCTGCCCGGCATTCTGAGTCAGGATGCGTTTGCAGCTCGCGAAGTCATTTTGTGGCAAAACCACGACATTCTGCTGTGTAGCGATGGGAATTCCGCCACACAGCGGAACAGGTCGGGGAAACTCTGGCGCTCCAGGAAAGTGCTCGGCGGCGGAGTGAATGGACAAAGTGAACTCGTCGCCTAGACCGTGATAGCCACCATCAAATTTGGCAATCTTGTCTTTGCCGGTGTAGGCCCGTGCATAACGTACGGCGGCAATGCAGGCTTCCGATGCAGAACAGGTAAACACAACTTTATCTACAGACGCAATTCGTTCACAAAGGATCTGCGCTAGACGATGCTCATGCGCCATCGGGTTGCCGAAAGAAAATCCTTTTGAAACGGAATCCAGAAGAGCCTCACGCATTTTCGGATGGCTGTGGCCGAGGATGCTGCAGGAAAAATTGTTGTGAAAGTCTAGGAGCTTATGACCGTCCACAGTATGAATATACTGGCCCTCTCCCCGCTCTACGTAGATCGCATGTGGCCCAAAAGTCAAGCTGTTCCTGCTGTAACCTCCTGGAATATATTGGTCTCCTGCCGCACTCAATTCGCCTGACTTCTTGAATTTCTCCTGAAATGCCTCAGTCGATGATTGCAGATTTAGTGCCATTGTTTCCTCCTATGCGGAATTCTTTAATTCATTAAAATTAATGAACGCCCTCAAGCCTATGCCGGATAAACTTGGGGTCTGCGCCCAGCCCATGGCATTGCTTTTTCCAACTGTGCAGCAAGTCGGAATAATGTGGCTTCGTCACCAAAGTGGGCGACAAACTGGAGTCCGATAGGCAAGCCGTCATCGCTCATGCACAAAGGCAAGGTTATCGCGGGTTGCCCCGTGACATTGAACAGGTAAGTGAAGGGTGCAAGGGTAAAAACCTTCCGGGTCCATGTAGCGGCATCCAGCCCGGCCTCGTTGGTATTCAAAGACCCAAGCGGTGGAGCAGGACACGCAACAGTTGGTGTGAGCAAAATGTCGTAATCCTGGAAAAATGATCCAACGGCTCGACAAGTTGCGTTCATTGCGTGCTCGGCAACCATCAAATCAAGAGCTGACAGATTCTTGCCGTGCTCGACGACCGCAAAGAGTACGGCTTCGAGATTGTCGGGCGTCGGATTCACGTTCAACATAGTGCCAATGCCGCAGATAATATCTGCCAGGCACACCGACCATTGAGTCACACCGGCTGAATTAAAAGCCTCAACGTCGAACTTTGGTGTGGCCTCCTCGACATGATGTCCCAACCCAGCCAACACCGTCGCTGTCTTCTCGACGGCGGCGACGCAAGCCGGATCGATAGCGACATCCGACCATCCCCTGGGGGAGAAGGCTATCTTCAGCTTTCCAGGGGCGACGCCTACTTCTTGGGTATAGTGACGCGAGGGCCGAACTATTTCGTACTTTTCACCTAGCTCGTGACCCTCGACAACATCAAGTAAAGCGGCTGCATCTCGAACCGAGCGGGTCACCGCAAATTCGATGGCTTGGCCAAAAAGCGCTTCACCCGCATCAGGCGCGAAAGAGATCCGGCCTCTCGTTGGTTTCAAGCCAACCAAGCCACACCAAGCCGATGGACATCGAATTGATCCGCCGCCGTCACTTGCATGTGCAACCGGCAGGGCGCCTGCGCCCACGATTGCAGCAGCGCCGCCACTCGAGCCACCAGCTATGCGGCCTGTATTCCACGGATTGCAAGTCGATCCCATTAGGAGCGTCTCTGTATTAACGCTCCAGCCAAATTCCGGAACAGTCGTTCGTCCAAGTGTCGCCAATCCAGCCGAACGCCAGCGTTTCATCAAGCTGGTGTCATAAGGAAAGGAAAAGTCGGCAGGAACCATGCGGCTGCCGAATTGCATAGGTACATTTGCGGCATGGCAAAAGAGATCCTTAATGGCGAATGGAACACCGGCAAATGGTCCATTTGCGTTGTAATCCAAAGGAACGTCGAATAATGGCCCAGCCAGAGCGTTAATCTTTGGATTCACTAATTCAATTGCTTTTCGCGCAGCGTTATGAACTTCGGCAACTGATACTTCTCCGCTCCGAATAAGGGAGGCCAAACCTGACGCATCCTGAGCCGCATATTCATCAACTTTCATGATTAAATTCTCCAAAATTACATTTTCATCTTTTCGAAAAATTGAGAGATCTTCATCATCAATTTTTTGTATTCCATGCCAATTCATTCAGCAGATTCTTCGTAACTATTGCCTCCTTAATGAACATTTCCACTCTGAATACTCTTGAAACGAAGATATTTGTTCCAATTCCCCTGGCTGGATATGAAGCGTTTTGAGTGGTCTGATCAATTATTTGGGTTGTCCTTCCAGGTGAGCTAACGCACCTGCTTCCTGCAAGTGGTAGTTCCGTCCAGCAACTTTCGTCATCCCCGCGTTCGCGGGGATGACTTAACCAGTAATTGCCTGGCTTTTTCAGGAATCAGCTAAATGCCTTACCTTCCTGAGTAACGTTCTAATGCTTCGAGAGTAATTGTTTTATCGGAGATATCAGGTTCGTTACCAAACCAGTTAGCGCCCCAGACACTTGCGTGTTTACGCTTGAAGTCAATTACTGCTCCTTGGATTGGCGCATATCCCTTAAAACCATCCTTGCCTACGTAAGGGCTGCGCTCATAAAGAATCGTCTTGAAGAATTCACCCTTCTTGTCATATATCTCTGAGTAGAAGGGTTGGTACAACTCGGCGTCGATCCAGACAATGCGCTTGCCATAAGGATGTTCTTCACTGGGAATTACCTCAACCTCATACACCTCGCGGGGCTCAAAGGAATTCATCGTATTAAAATATGGGGGGTTCTTGATGTCGTGGTACGGTTGCTGCTCAGATGAGTTTGCTGGCTTGCTCTCATCGATTGGCGGCTGAGCGGCATTCGCGACCACTAATAGCGAGCGTTTCCCGATCAGCTTGACCGATGGATACCAGTGCGGCAGTCCGTCCCAGACATTCAGGTCTTCAACCAGCCAGTCCACCCCGCCGCCTAAAGGATCCATCCAGCCGCCGCCAGAAACGCGCTTGGTGCGTCGGAACTGGTTGATGTAGACCCACTTGTCATCCATCTTATTTGGATCCATATAGCGGATCATGTATAAGCCGATACCTTTGATGTCTATGGGGTGAGTCAGATACAACAACGACTTCGAAAATATCGTTCCATCGCCTATCGTCGCACTGCCCGCGCCTTGGCCGATACGTCCGCTCATGATGGTCCGTTTGGCAGACCAATGCTGAATACGCTCTACGCCTTTATCGAGATCGACCAGCAGTGCGATCATTTTGGGTTCATGCCAGGCATATCCTTCGAGATTGGCATAACGCTCGTTCCAGGTTACTTTGTCGCCCGCTGCCGGATCCTTCAAGTCAATATTGGTAAATGGAACGCCGCCCTTCCAACCCACAACCGAGCGGGTCTTTGCATCGTAAGACGCTGTGCCGGAATTTTTCTTATTCGTCTCATGCCATAAAGGATCGACAACAATGGGCTTCGCATGCGCGAGCTTCATTGCAAGCCCTTTGTTGCGTATCAGCCATTCCATTTTTTCTGTCAGCAATGACTTGATTGTTTTGCCGTCGAGCGTATCGCCAAGCAAACCGTCGATACTGCCGCTGTTGAGCAGGGTGCCAGGGGGGACTTCCTTGCCATGAACCAACGTCATTGCGGTCAGGCAGGCAATCGAAACAAGTGTATTTCTAAGCATATTTTTCACATTGATCTCCTGATAAATCAGAACTGATAAGTTGCGCGCAGGTAAAAGCGGGAGTTGTCACCAAGCCACCCTGGAATTCCACTAGCTCCACCAACGGGCAAGTAACCAACACCAGGTATGGTCTGCATTTGAACGGTCGAATTGCCAATGAACTTATCCAGCTCAGCGTGGAAGCGCCAATTGGTGCCGAGTTCATAATCGGCAGCCAAGATATAGAGCGTTCCCTGATTCGTGAAATCTCTGCCAACAACAAAGAGGGGGGCGAACTTGTCGGCCATAAATGGCGCTCGCAGAATCAGTGAGGCAAAAGTACTGCTCTTATCCACCAAATTCGGATATCCAACTCCCTGAACAATTTCATCTGCAGGATTAAATCCCTGAACTCGTGTGTGGAAGATTTGTAGATTGGCGCTCATCGGCGAGCTGGTACCAAGGGTATCCATGGTCTTAATGGACTTTTCAGCGCGAAGCATTGTCATCACAGTGTTTTTCCGCTTGACACCACATGCGCCACTGAACGACGTAGCAAATGGCACATTGAATGGGCCGAGGCAAGCAGCAGCCGAGCTAGGACCACCGGGAACCGAACCGACATTAAATGGTTCGTTCTTAGTAAATACCACTTCACCAGTGACAACAGTATCTACAGGCTGAACATAAGTATTTACCCCTGCGCCGTATGTATTGACGACTGGATAAATCCAATTCGCAATGCCACTACCAATCGGGGGGTGCTGATAAGGAGCAAAGACTGAATTGGCAATTAAGTTCCTCACATAAGGCATGTGGACATAGCTCAAATGGTAGTTGGCTCCGCCCGCTATACCCTTCCAGCGCACGGCATAGGTCAGCTTATTGTTGAGATCGCCGTAGTCGTTATAAAAATCAGACGACCAACCCTTAAAACCAATCGGCCTGCTACGACCACCATAAACGTCAGCGGAAAGCCCAATGTTTCTATACGCATCCCATCCCGGGCGGAGTACCAATTGGACTGAACCGTCAGCAGCTGGAACGGAGAGAGTGCTGTTCAGCAATATAAGAGGCTTACGCGTTTCATCCGGTTCAGTGAGCATCATGCCCCAACTGGCGTTCTGGCCATGTATAACGTCAAGCGCTTGGAAGAGATCCGTTTCACCCCAGACCACCTGTTGGAGTCCGAATTTGACATTCAAGTTCTCAAACGGTTGTACTTGTAGCCAAGCCTCTCTCATCTCCCCCTTGTTGTAGATATCCATAACGTTGAAGTTGGGGTTTGGCGAAGCCGACCCACCATATCTTTCGAGATTTTCGAGCCTCTCCAGATAGCTTGTCTTGTACTCGCGAGCCACACGCCCAGACAGCTTCCATTGCATTGCGCGGTTCATGCTTACAGCCTCTAGATAGGCTTGGCCCCGTAACTCACTGAGTTGGCCGCTTTTACTGTTGGTTTCGATAATCTTGTTTGCATTCCATCCAGCAGTAACCTGCAGATACCCGCTGACTTCTATATCCTTTGGTTTATCTTTATCCTCCTGGCCGAACGCCGAGCCGCCCAGTACCGCAGCCAAGCTGGCAGCGATCAGGCTTCGGGTGAGCTTTCGACCTTTTTGAATTGCATGCATTTCGCATCTCCTCTTAAGGGTTAAATCACGACTGCTATTTTTATGAAACACCAACTCAGCTTGCTACTGCCCTATCCCC
>JACRAR010000017.1 GCA_016234745.1 Betaproteobacteria bacterium
CGTGGGCACCTGCGCCTTCCTGTCGTCATTCCGGGGCCAGTTCGGCGGCAGGCCGCCCTATCACATCTACAACCTGCCGGAGTTCATTTCCCTGGCAACCGGTATCGAGGTGGATTCGGACGGACTCTGGCAGATTGCGGCGCGTAACCGGAATCTGGTGAGAGCGATCAATGTGCGCAGAGGCCTGCGGAGAGTCGATGAGGCCCCGCCTGCCGACCAGTGGAAACATCGGGATCCGCAGGCCGAGCAGGAACTGCTCGACAAATATTATGAATTCAAGGGATGGAACAACGACGGGATCCCGACTGCCGAGACCCTGGACAAACTGGGTTTGTCGTACGTCAAGGAAGATTTTTTCGAGAGAGGGATTCTGGAGAAAGTCTGACGCGCTACGTCAGGTCGCGCAATGCGACCGACGCAGCGTTTCCGTTTAGAGTTGAGGGCTCTGGCAATGCCAGACGGTGCGCTGCTGAAAACCATGGCCGATGCAAAACAAGCTGGCTTCCGCGAACGGAAGCCCGACCAGTTGTACGCCGATGGGCAAGCCCCTTGCTGAAAATCCCGCCGGCAGCGCCAGCGACGGCAGCCCCAGATAATTGATGCCGCGTGTCCAGTAGGCCAGTCGGCCGATGATGCGCTCGATGGTCAGTTCCGAACCGGTCGTGGTTTCCTCTATGGTGGGCACGGCACGCGGCAGAACCGGCAGCAGCAGCGCATCGGCATCGGCAAGATGCTGCTTGATGAATTCCTCCAGCATGAGCGGCCGCAAGCGCACGGCGTCGACATAAGCGGTCGCCGGGTAGCCCGTGCCTCTGCTGAGGCGTCGCAGTACTTGCGGGCTGTAGTCCTGCGGCCGGGCTTTCAGCCAGGCGCCATGCAGTGCCGCCGCTTCTGCGCCGAGCAGCAGTGTCGACAGCGCGTTGAGTTCGTCCATTTTTGGCACGGCGACAGTTTTCAATGCGAAGCCGCAATCTTCCAGCGTCCGTGCGGTGTCCTGCAGAGTCAGCGCAACTTCCTCGGTAAGTTGCGCTGATGCTTCAAGAACGGGTACGGCGATTGTGAAGCGATGCTGAAGCGGTGCCTGCAATTGCGCCGAATAATTTTCCGCGGGGCGAGTGCAGCAGGCGGGATCGGCTGGATCGTTGCCGCCGACGGCATCGAACAGCGCGGCGCAATCCGCGGCGGTCTGCGCCAGAAAGCCCATGCAGTCCTGGCTCGGCGAGAGCGGCATGGCGCCGTGGTTCGAGAGCAGATGCTGGGTCGGCTTGATGCCCGTGACGCCGCAGGCGGCGGAGGGGATGCGCACCGATCCGCCAGTGTCGGAGCCGAGCGTGCCATCCGCGAGATCGAGGAGCTGGGCCTTAGACCCGAAGCCAAGGCACGTTTGCTGCGCGAAAATGTCCTGGAGGTGTTTCGCTTGCCCCGACTCAAGAAGTCCGCCTGACCATCCATCCGAATTGACCCGATCAAGGAGCAGTAGAGATGACTTCCAGCACCTCATTTATGCCGATCACTATCAGTTCGGGCATCCGCGCCTCGGCGGCACGCACACCCGACAGGGTCGCGCTGTCCGAAGGCGAGCAAAGCCTGACCTATGCCAAGCTGGTGGATCGTATCGACCGCGTGGCCGCCATGGCGACGACCGGTCTGAGCCTTCAACCCGGCGAGCATGTCGCCCCGATGTCACCGAATTGCATCGAGTTCATTGAAATCGTATGCGGCGTGGCGGAAGCCGGACTGGCGAGCGCCATGGTGAATCCGCGCCTGACCGCCAAGGAAGCGGCCTACATCTGCAACGACAGCCAGGCGCGCGTGTTGTTCGTGCATGCCTCGCTGGAAGATGTGACGCGTTCGGCAAACCTCGATACGGTGCGCGAAATCATTGTCATCGACAAGGACTACGAGCGGCGTCTGGCCGCCGCGCAACCTCTGGCAACACGACTGCGGGTTGAGGAAACCGACATCTTCGCCTTGCCCTATACCGCGGGTACGACCGGCCAGCCGAAAGGCGTCCTGTTGCCGCACCGTTCGCGGGTGCTGACCAGTTGCGCAAGATTCAGTGCGTCGGCATGCCCTTCCCTTGCACCGAAGTGCGCCTGCTCGACAAGGCGGGCAAGGAGGTGCCACACGGAGAAGTCGGCGAACTCTACTGCCGCTCGCCCTTCCTCTTCAGCGGTTACTGGGGCAAGCCGGAAGCAAGCCGGGAAGCATTCAAGGGCGAGTGGATGACGGTTGGCGACATAGCCCGCCAGGACGAGGAAGGCTACATCTACCTCGTTGATCGGAAGAAGGATCTGATCATCTCGGGCGGTGTGAATGGCTATCCGCGCGAAATCGAGGAAGTGCTGCATGCCCATCCCGCCATCGCGGAAGCAGCCGTGATCGGGATTCTTGACGACTACTGGGGCGAAGCGGTCAAGGCCTTCGTCGTATGTCGCAAGGGCGCTTCCCTCACCAAGGACGAACTGATCGCCTTTTGCCAGACCAGCCTGGCCGGCTGCAAACTGCCCAAGACAGTCGATTTCATCGAGGCCTTGCCGCGCAATGCCGCCGGCAAAGTGTTGAAGGCGGATCTGCGCCAGCCGGCCAAGTAGAATACCGCCGCATCACACGGTGGTTCAGTGTCCTTTCAAGCGGGGTGACCAGGTGGCAACTAAGGTGACAACTAAGTTGGCAAACAAGGTGGCAAACAAGGCACGGCGGCTCATCGTCGGCATGTCCGGTTCCAGTGGCACCATTTACGGCATACGCATGCTCGAAATGCTGCGCCAGATTCCGGACATCGAGACGCACCTGATCATGTCCGGCTCCGCCAAACTCAATGTGCGCCTCGAAACCGACTGGTCGCTGCAGGATGTCGAGGCCTTGGCACACCATGTGCATGACTTCAAGGATATTGCGGCCAACGTTTCAAGCGGATCGTTCAAGACCCTCGGCATGGTCATCGCACCATGTTCCATCAAGACGCTATCCGGTATCGCCAACTCCTATTCCGACAGCCTGTTGACGCGTGCCGCCGACGTGATCCTGAAGGAGCGACGGCGGCTGGTACTGATGGTGCGCGAGACCCCTTTGCACCTTGGACACTGCAGACTCCTGCTGAATGCGGCCGAGCTGGGTGCCATCCTGGCGCCACCGATGCCGGCCTTCTACAACCACCCGGCGACCCTCGACGACATTATCAATCACAGCGTCGGACGCGTCCTCGACCTGTTCGATATCGACACCAAAATGGTCAAGCGCTGGGAAGGTCCGCGCGCTGTGACGAGTTCCACTAGGATGGCAAAGTCGGCAAAGAAATAATTGATCCTGGCAGGCTAATGTAGTTTTATGTCTGGTAGTCGACCGGGAACTGGAGCAAGTCGGGTGTGGAACTTACCGGCTACGCTGTGGAGTGAGAGAATATGCGCTTGAACACATTAGCCCTCAGCCGCTGACGCAAGGAATTCTAAAAATGCTCGACCCACAGGCAAAGTATCTGCTCGACTTGGTGGAGGCGAGCGGGCTGACGCCATTTCATTTGTTGTCTCCGGCGGATGCGAGAGAGACCTACAGCAAGAGAAAGCAGGCCACCCAGACCACCCCCGCACCGGTTGCCGAGGTGAAGAACCTCACCATGCCCGTCGCGGGCGGCATGCTGAAGCTGCGGCTGTATCGCCCCACGCCTTTGATGGACTCTCCTGAGCCGGCTCTGGTCTATTACCATGGTGGCGGCTGGACCATCGGCGATCTGGAGACGCATGACGTGTTGTGCCGCGATCTGGCGCTGCAGTCCGGCTGCATCGTGATTGCGGTTGATTACCGCTTGGCGCCCGAGCACCGGTTCCCCGTGGCGGTGGACGATGCCTTGGCTGCTTACCGTTGGGTGCGCGGCGAGGCCGGAGCGCTCGGTGTCGATCCTGGCAGGCTCGCCATCGGCGGCGATAGCGCCGGCGGCAACTTGGCGGCAGTGGCGGCATTGCAGCTGCGGGACGCAGGAGATCCGCCACCGCGCCTGCAACTCCTGATCTATCCGGCGACCGACATGCGCTGCGGTGCGCCATCGCATACCACCAATGGCCAAGGCTATCTGCTTACGGCTGACACCATAGCCTATTTCCGGCGACTGTACATCGAGGATAGCCGACAGTGGGGTGACTGGCGCGCTTCGCCGCTGCTGCACCCGAACCTGGGTAATTTGCCACCGGCGTTGGTACTTACCGCAGGCTATGATCCGCTGCGCGATGAGGGTCGGCAATATGCCGATGCGCTATCTGCGGCGGCCAGCCCGGCGCAATACATTTGTTTCGAACGCCAGCTGCATGGTTTCATCACCATGGGCAAAGTCCTCGACGAAGCAAACACGGCGGTCTCACTCTGTGCCCAAACGGTGAAGCGGGCGTTGCGCTCGGGACAATACGGATAAGAAAGATAATAAAAACCCGCACTTGGCGGGTTTCAAGGATGTTGCCGGACGTCTTTAAATACTTATTTGGTGGGCCCAGTGGGGCTCGAACCCACGACCAAAGGATTATGCTTACCACTACGGCTTTCGCCGCCCCTTTCGGGTTTGTGGTCCGGACTATACCTTCCCTTTACGGGCTGATCGTCTAGTCTCTACACCTTCCCTGTGCAGGGCTTGGCTCGGAATTGGCAGTCCCGACAAACGGGCTTGAGCGTTCTCCGAATTTGACCAGTTCTACATACCGCCAGAGCAAACTTGACCATATGCAACCCATTTTCGCGGATCCGTGCACACCATAGGCATGTTTAGGTTCCGCAAACTTAAGTCCTCTGCTCTAACCAACTGAGCTACAGGCCCACTGTCTGCATTATACGTGAGCCCCGACTGATTTGGCTTAAGTGTCGATCAAGCTTGTTCGGGTTTGTCCCCGGCGGCGCTTGCGTCTTCGGAAGCGGCAGGGTTGTCGGGAGGAGTATCTCCCTCTGTTGCAGGAGACGTCTCCGGAACTGATGTTTCTTCCGGGGCTGGCGGTGTTTCTGCCGCGGGTGCTGGAGTGGCGGGCGCAGGTGTACTCATGGTGCGGGGAGAGGGCATGTCGGGGGTTGCAACCATCTTCGCAGACCGCACCAATTCCCTAGGCAAGTTCTTTTCCAAAATCTGCTTGCCATCACGGGCGAATTTGGTGAATTGAATGCCAAGCCTGAATCCGCCCTGTTGTCCCGAAAGAACGTTGTTCTTGATTTCCCCCTGCGCCTCGGCAATCACCTGGGGATGATTTTCGTCGCCTGGATCAATCAATAGATATACAGTGACTGGTTTGGGAGGGGGAATGTTACGGTGGCATATGACGGAAACCCCGGTCATGCTAATGTCATTGGTCCGGGTTTGCATGGTTTCTTGCTTGCCATGATTTTCAATAACAATGGCACATCGCCAATGTATGGAACATCTTGGGCTTTTTCGATTGTCTTCCATCAAACTGATTTCCTCACTGCCATGTGACCTGGAGCAGATGTTCCGGTTCGGGGATTTGCCCGGACAGGTTCCTCATTACTCAAATTCGTAGTCGCTCCGCGCAACTTTAACATTTTCTTCAACCGAGCAAGTCGGGCAAACGTAGCCTTGGGTGCTGGCCATGATGGCTGACAGTAGCTGCCAATCGGCTTGATTTGACTTTTCAAATGAGAATGATTATCATTTGTCAAAAGGAGGTAGTCATGAAAATTTTATTGTTTATATTGATGTTTTTACCTGTGTTGGCTTTAGGGGCTGAGGTCGAGTATTCGCTGGTTATCCGCAATCATGTATTTGAGCCGAGCGAAATTCGCGTGCCGGCAAAGCAAAAGATCAGACTGATTGTGAAAAACCAGGACGCAACACCCGAGGAGTTCGAAAGTCATGAACTCAACAGGGAAAAGGTTATCCCGGCAGGAGCAACGGTGAAAATACTGATTGGTCCGCTTGCACCCGGGCGTTATCCGTTTGTGGGTGAATTTCACGAGGCAACCGCACGCGGAACGGTGATTGCGGAGTAATCGGTATGCTTGGATCCGCAATCATTGTTTTCAGAGAGGTGTTTGAAGCCGCGCTGATCATCGGCATCATTGCCGCCGCGACAAAGCATCTGGAGGGCCGGAGTCGTTGGCTTGCCATCGGTATCTCATCAGGCATTGCCGGCTCATTGCTGGTTGCCTTTCTTGCCGAATGGATCGCCGGTCTGGCCGAGGGAGTCGGCCAGGAGTTGCTCAATGCCGGCATCCTGGGTCTGGCTGCCTTGATGCTCGCCTGGCACAACATTTGGATGGCGCGGCATGGCATACAACTCGCGCAAGACGCCCAGGCGCTTGGCCGGGAGCTCAATGACGGCAGCAAGGAGATGTCCGCGCTCGGTCTGGTCGTTGCGCTCTGCATTTTGCGCGAGGGATCTGAAACTGTTCTTTTCCTTCACGGTTTGCTAGCTGGCAACGAAGAAACCACGTCGAGCGTCTTGGTGGGAGGTGCGCTTGGGCTTGGATTGGGTGTCGCCACAGGGATCGCTCTTTATGGCGGATTCACCAAGATTCCAGTGCGCTGGTTCTTTGCGGCGACGAGCGGGCTTATTCTGGTTCTAGCTGCCGCCATGGCTAGCCAAATGGCCAAATTTCTGGCCCAGGCCGATCTCCTGCCGACGCTAGCCATGCCGGTCTGGGACAGTTCCTGGCTGCTTCCCAATGGATCACCCGTTGCAGCGTTCTTGCGTATCCTTGTCGGATACGACGCGCAGCCTTTAGGGATTCAAGCGCTCTTCTATGCTGCCACCGTGATCCTGATCATTGTCGGTATGCGTGCCTGCAGTCCTGCCAGGCGGATCGCCAGCGCTGATTGATTCGGTCTGTTGCTAGAAACGCAATCAGGTTTCCGAATCGAGGAAGCTGCGCAGCTTTTCTGAACGCGAAGGATGGCGTAGTTTGCGCAAAGCTTTGGCTTCTATCTGGCGGATGCGCTCGCGCGTGACATCAAACTGCTTGCCGACTTCTTCCAAAGTGTGGTCGGTGTTCATTTCGATGCCGAAGCGCATGCGTAGCACCTTTGCTTCACGCGGCGTTAGTGAGTCCAGGATCTCCTTGGTTACCTCGCGCAAGCCCGTATACATGGCCGCATCGGCGGGTGCAAGCGTGGCGGCGTCCTCGATGAAATCGCCGAGGTGGGAATCATCGTCATCACCGATCGGGGTTTCCATGGAGATCGGTTCCTTGCTGATCTTGAGAATCTTCCGGATCTTCTCCTCGGGCATCTCCATTTTGATTGCCAACGTGGCCGGATCTGGTTCGGCTCCGGTTTCCTGGAGTATTTGGCGGGAGATCCGATTCATTTTGTTAATGGTCTCGATCATGTGCACCGGGATGCGGATGGTTCGGGCCTGATCGGCGATCGAGCGTGTGATGGCCTGGCGGATCCACCACGTGGCATAAGTGGAAAATTTGTAGCCACGCCGATATTCGAACTTGTCCACCGCCTTCATCAGTCCAATGTTGCCCTCCTGGATCAGATCCAGGAACTGTAGGCCGCGGTTGGTGTATTTTTTGGCAATGGAGATGACCAGACGCAGGTTGGCTTCCGTCATTTCGCGCTTGGCGCGACGCGACTTGGCCTCGCCTGTCGACATCTGCTTGTTGATGTCCTTGATTTCCTTGAGCGGGATGCCAATGCGATCCTGGATGCTGATGAGTTTATGTTGCTCTTCGATGATCGCAGGAGACGCGCGCAACAACTGGGCACTGTAATTTTTGCCGCTGGCGATTTCGTGCTTGAGCCAGTCAAGATTGATCTCATTGCCCGGGAACATTTTGATGAAGTGTTGTCTTGGCATGTGCGACTTGTCCACGCAAAGATGCAAGATCTTGCGCTCGTGCTTGCGGATGTCATCGACGATGCTGCGCACCGAGTCGCAGAGGCGCTCGGTGGTTTTTGCCGTGAAGCGGATGTTCATCAATTCAGCGGTAATCTGCTGCTGCAGCTTGATGTAGTTGCGATCCTGCGAGCCTTTCTTGGCCAGGGTGACGCGCATCTTTTCGTAAAGATGAACCACGACGCTGAAGCGTTCCAGCGCATCGCCCTTGAGCTTCAGCAGCGATGCCGCGATTGCCGCACTGCCATCATCGTCCTCGTCCGCCTCGATTGCCGCCACTTCGTCCTCGGCCAATGCCTCGATCTCTGTAGAGGCATTCGGGTCGATCAGACCGTCGATCAATTCGTCGATGCGCATCTCGTCGCGCGCCACCTTGCCGGCCGAATCGATGATTTCAACAATCGTGGTCGGGCAGGCGGAAATGGCAATGATCATGTGCTTCAAACCGTCTTCGATGCGCTTGGCGATTTCAATTTCGCCTTCACGCGTCAGTAGCTCGACGGAACCCATCTCGCGCATATACATGCGTACCGGATCTGTGGTCCTGCCAAACTCCGAATCGACCGTGGAGAGCGCCTGTTCCGCTTGTTCTTCGACTTCGGCGGCATCCACCACAGCCGGCGTCTGCTCGACCAGCAACAGGCTTTCCGCATCGGGAGCCTCGTCATAGACCTGGACGCCCATGTCGTTGAAAGTGGTGATGATGGACTCGATTTGTTCCGCATCGACCATGTCGTCAGGCAGGTGATCATTGATTTCGGCATAGGTAAGATAGCCGCGCTCCTTGCCAAGCGTGATCAAATTCTTAAGGCGCGTGCGACGTGCATCAAGGTCGAGCGGCAAAGCGACCGGAACCTCAGCAATGCGGTCCTTGGCGCGCTTGCTGCGCGATTCTGCCTTGCTCGGTTTGGTTGGCTTGGCCGTGGCAACCACAGGCTGCACCGGCGCCGGCTGGACTATTGCAGGCCTAGCTGGCTTGGCTGGTTTTGCCGGCGCTTGCTTCGCGGCTGATTTCGCTGGACTGGGCTTGGCTGCGACGGCTTTTGCTGGCGCCGATTTCTTTGCCACAGCTTTGGTGGATTTTGAGTTTACCTTGGCCATGATGTCCTCGCTGTCGGCCCATTGCTGGCGGATCGATATCCCGTACCAGCCTGGCGGACAATGACTTGAGAAAACATACAATTATACATGAATTAGACGTCTTGCCGTCCCTTGGCGGCAAATGCGGTCTTCTGTGCCAGCAGTGTGGCGAGTTGCCGTCGTTCTTCGGCAGACAATCCGCCGCTGCGCTCCTTGGCGCTCAGAGCGCTGATCGCAAGCGTCAGTCCGCCATGGCGCAGCCGTTCCAGGGCATCGGTGAACTCTTCTTCCAGAGCCTCTTCATTGTCATCTTCGGTGAGCAGCATGCTGGCAAACTGGGACAGTGTTTGCTCGTGTTCGGTTCCGCGAAAGTGCTCCAGCAACAGGCCGATCGGGGTTGATCCGGAAGAAAGCTGCACGGGAAGAATGCCATGGTCTACCGCCTCCGCGATGGCCCGCAGCGCCTCTTCTTCTCTGCTGTCGCCGGTGATCAACTCAAGCGGCAGACGTGCTACGCGTTCGGGGCGATGCAGAATATTTTCCAGCAGACGGTGTTCGATCGAGCGGGCGGCAGGTCGCTGCGCCGATCGCGGTGGCGGCCGGCGGCCTAAATGCAAAGGCTTCAAGCTGCAGGCAGCTTCGACTTCCTCTTGGGAAAGCTTGGCGATCGCGGCGATGGCTTTGGTTAACTGCACCCGCAATACCGGTGCAGTGACCCGCTGCAGCAAAGGCTTGGCCGCATGGATCAGCTGTGCCCGCCCTTCTGCGCTGCTCGGCTGGGTTTGTCGTTCAAGTGCGCGGACCATGAATTCGGAAAGCCTGGTCGCGTTCCTTGCGTATTTCAGGAATGCTTCCTTGCCGTGTTCGCGAATGTATTCGTCGGGATCCTGGTCGCCTTCCATTTGCAGAATCTCCACGCTCTTGTTATCCGCAAGCTGATCCAGGCTGGTTTCCATTGCGCGCCAAGCCGCCTTGTCGCCAGCTACGTCCCGGTCGAAGCAGAACACCACCCGATCGGTCAGTCGAAACAGTTTTTGCAGGTGCATCCCGGTCGTGGCAGTACCCAGCGATGCCACCACGTTCTCGACGCCGGCTTGAGCCAGCCCGACTACGTCCATGTAGCCCTCGACAACGATGACGCTGCCAACATCGTGGATGGCTTTGCGCGCCTGGGGCAAGCCATACAGTTCACGGCCCTTCTCGAACAGCGGTGTCTCTGGCGAATTGAGATATTTGGGTTCCCCCGCATCGAGCACGCGGCCACCGAAGCCGATGACATTGCCACGCTGGTCGAGGATCGGGAACATGATACGGTCGCGAAACCGGTCGTAGCGGCGACCTTGTTCGCTGTCGATGACCAGGCCGCATTCGGTTAGCTCCGCAGCTTTGTAGTCAGGGAATACCCGGTCTAGACTCTGCCAGGCGTCCGGCGCATAGCCTAGGCCGAAACGTGCCGCGATCTCGCCAGAGAGGCCGCGGTGCTTGAGATAATTGATGGCGCGCGGAGAGGCTTTCAGTTGCTCCCGATAGAACTTCGCCGCCTGTGACATGAATTCCGTAAGCGGTGCCTTTTTTGCGATGTCCTCGCGGTGCGCTGCAATTTGCTTCGGCACCTGCAGGCCGGCGATACCGGCCAGTTCCTCCACTGTTTCGACGAAGCCCAGCCCGGAGTACTGCATGACAAAGCCGATGGCGCTGCCATGCGCACCGCAGCCGAAGCAGTGGTAAAACTGCTTGCTGGGGCTGACCGTGAAGGAGGGTGATTTTTCCGAATGGAATGGACAGCAGGCGCTGAAATTTGCGCCCGCCTTGCGCAATGGGACGTGGCGCTCAATGACATCGACGATATCGACGCGCGCCAGCAATTCTTGGATGAATGCCTCAGGGATCATTGCGTGGTTGCGATCACCCGCGGTAACCGATGTGGGTGATGATTTTACGCCGCAAGAACGAGCACTAGCCGGCCAGTTTCGCCTTGATCAGCTTTGACGCTTCGCCCATGTCGGCGCGGCCTGCCAGCTTGGGTTTGGCGATGGCCATCACCTTGCCCATCTCCTGCATCGATTTGGCGCCGCTTTCGGTAATAGCCGCCGCGATGATGGACTCTATTTCGATGGCTGAGAGCTGTTGCGGCATGTAGCCCGACAGTACGGTGACTTCGAACTGCTCGGCATCCACCAGATCCTGCCGTTTGGCTTTTTGGTACTGTTCTATCGAGTCCTTGCGCTGTTTCAACATCTTGTCGATCACGCCAATGATGGCCGTATCGTCGAGTTCGATGCGTTCATCCACTTCACGCTGCTTGATCGCCGCCAGCAGCAAGCGGATGGCGCCCAGGCGCGCTGTCTCGTGAGCCCGCAGGGCGTTTTTCATGTCTTCGGTGATGCGAGTCTTGAGAGACATTCGTAGCTCCTCAAACAACAACGCCGGCAGCGCTTGCGCGGTGCCGGCTGTCCGCTGATGCTGCAGGGATGGGCTTAGTAAAGCTTGGGCGGCAGCATCTGGCCGTGGATGCGCTTGTGATGACGCTTGACTGCCGCAGCCAGTTTGCGCTTGCGCTCAGAAGTGGGCTTCTCGTAGAACTCGCGCGAACGCAGTTCGGTCAGAACGCCTGTTTTTTCGATGGCGCGCTTGAAGCGGCGAATTGCCACTTCGAACGGCTCGTTTTCCTTGAGACGGATACCCGGCATAGATAAATTCCCTGATTGGTGCAAAGAATTGAGTATTTTATCCATTTCACGGGCAGATTCCAAGCAAAAAATCATCAAAAGAATCTTCACGGCCAAGATGCCTGATACGCAGCGGGTAGAATGAGCCGCATCATGCGCGTGCTCGGCATTGAATCTTCCTGCGACGAAACCGGAGTCGCCCTCTACGATACTTCCCTCGGCTTGCTTAGTCATGCCATACATTCCCAGGTCGATATGCACCAGGCCTACGGTGGCGTGGTGCCCGAGTTGGCTTCGCGCGATCACATTCGCCGTCTGGTGCCACTCCTGCGCCATGTGCTCGTCACGGCTAATGCGAACCTGGAAAGCCTCGACGCGATCGCCTACACCGCTGGACCGGGGCTGGCCGGAGCCTTGCTGGTGGGCGCCAGCTTTGCCGCAGCACTGGCATTTGCCCGCGGCATACCGGCCTTGCCCGTGCATCACCTTGAAGGACATCTGCTTTCACCATTGCTGGCGCGTGATCCTCCGCAGTTCCCGTTTGTCGCATTGCTGGTTTCCGGGGGCCACACGCAACTGATGCGGGTGGCCGCCGTGGGCGATTACACGCTTCTCGGCGAGTCGTTGGATGATGCGGCCGGCGAGGCTTTCGACAAGACCGCCAAGCTGCTTGGTCTTGGCTATCCGGGTGGACCGGCGCTGGCGCAGCTTGCAACTTCGGGAAGACTTGGTTGCTCCCAGCTGCCGCGGCCGATGCTGCACAGCGGCGACCTGGATTTCAGTTTCTCGGGCCTCAAAACAGCCGTGTTGACTCTTGTTCGTAACACGGAACTGAGCGAGTCCATGCGGGCGGACCTGGCCGCCGAATTTCAGGAGGCGGTGAGTGACGTGCTGGTTGGTAAGTCGCTCGCTGCCCTGCGCCAGTGTGGATTGCACCGCCTGGTGGTGGCCGGGGGAGTTGGCGCCAATCGGAGGTTGCGTGAGCGGCTTGATCAGGAAGCGACCAAGCTCGGCGTCAGGGTTTTTTATCCCGACCTCGAGTTTTGTACCGACAACGGCGCCATGATTGCCTACTGCGGCGCCAGACGCCTTATGGCAGGTGCGATGGCATCCGACCAGGGCATATTTGCGGTGCGGCCACGCTGGCCGCTGCAGGAACTCCTCGCGCCATAGACCCAACTACGGACACCCCAGACCCAACAGCGGGCACTAGCTTTTCTTCGCCCCGATCTTGGTTTCCGCACCGGCCAGCAAATTGGCGATGTTGCTGCGATGGCGCCAGATCAGGATCAAAGAAATCGCGCTGACGCACTCTGCGGTGATGGTATCTGGCAGCAGCCACCAACTGAACATGGCCGCGCTGATGGCCGCGCTGAGCGCGGCGAGAGAGGAATAGCGCGTGATCAAGGCCACCAGGAGCCAGGTTGCGGCGGCCGCTAATCCGAGCAGCGCAGACAAGCCCAGCAGCACGCCGAATGCCGTGGCGACGCCTTTGCCGCCGTGGAATTTAAGGAATAGCGGAAACACGTGACCCAGGAAGGCCGCCAGGCCGGTGGCGGCAATGAGTACTGTTTCCGTGCCGTAACGACTTGCCAGCCAGACCGCCAGCCAGCCTTTCGCGGCATCGCCGAGCAGGGTCAGCAGCGCGGCCAGTTTGTTGCCCGTGCGCAGCACGTTGGTAGCGCCGGGATTGCCCGAACCAAAGCTGCGCGGATCGGCCAGGCCGAAGCTGCGCGAGACGATGACCGCAAACGGGATCGAGCCGAGCAAATAGCCTAGTGTGGTGAAAATTGCCAAGGTCATGGGCGAAGTCTGGCGGTGTCACCTAGAATGCAGGGCATTCTAGCCAAGAAAGCACATTCTCGATCATGGACTTCATTTTCATCGATGATATGCGTGTCGATGCGCATGTCGGGATTTTTCCGCGCGAACGTGCGGCAGCGCAAACCCTGGAAATCTGCATGACCTTTGGCGTGCCGGATGCGGCGGCAAAGAACGACGACATCGCGGCGACCATACGTTACGACTCGGTCATCGAGCGCATCCGCAAGGAACTGGCCGAAAGGCACTTCAATCTGCTGGAGACCCTGGGTGAATATGTCATTGCACTGATGCTGGATGAATTTGGTGCGCCCTGGGTAAAGATTTCGATCGCCAAGCTTGGCATCATGCCTGGCGTACGTCGCGTCGGGGTGCAGATCGAACGCAGCAAAAGCGGCTAGCACCCGCAGTTGGGTCTAAGGTGCTAGCCGTCCAGTGCCTCTCTAGCGGAATTCTTCGTCGCGAATCCCAGCCAAGAGAAACGCGGCCGTAGCCGCGTTTCTGCATGTATTACTCCACAGCTGCCGGAAATATCAGAGGCCGCCGTTTTGCTGGGCAACCATGCAAAAGAGCATCGGAATCGAAAGCATGGTATTGAAGCGTGAGGTCAGCATCGCCAGACGCGCGGCAGCGGCTTTTTCTGCGGGCTCGACTGGTACGATGCCCAGCGCTTTCTTTTGGTTCGGCCAAATGATGAACCACACATTGAAGGCCATGACCAAGGCCAGCCACATGCCAATGCCGATGGCGAGGACCGGTCTGGAGAACATCAACGCCTGGACGATGTAGCCGCTCATCGAAGCCAAAAGCACACCCGTGATAACCGTCGCCAGAGACGACCAACGGAACCAGAACAGCGCTGTCGGCGCGATGACTTTCCCGATTGCCGGCTTTTGCTCATCGGGGATCTTGGGCATTGACGGGATTTGCACGAAATTGAAATACCACAGCAGCCCGATCCACATGACGCCCGACAAAACGTGCAGCCAGCGCGTGAAGAACATCGACCACGCCTGGTTGATTGCAATCATCGATCCGGTAGTGGCACCCACCAGCAGAATGATCAGAATTAACAGGACGACGCCTGCCGTGATCGTCCGTCCGAGAGATTGAAAAATTGCGCCCATGGTCAATTACTCCTCTTGGAAATGAGCCGGTAGTCTAGCGTATGTTTCATTGATTTCTCCTGTGAGCAGATGGAAAGAGGACGCATTAATCTTGATCATTTTAGTCGGGAAATATGATTTCCGCAACATTTGCAGATTGCAGCACTCATTCGCTTGTATCGACATGGGCATGCGCCCAACCTTTGGCGAAATGCAATTCGATAGTATCGCCAGAAGCGAGTTGATGACTGGTGAATACCAAGGCGCCATGGCTGTCGCGGACGATGCTGTAGCCCCGCTCCAACGTTGCCTGGGGACTGAGTGGAGCAAGAGCGGCTGACAGCGTGCCCAGTCGCGCCTGCAATGCCGCCAGGTGACATTTCACCGCGCTACCAAGCCGCTGTTCGGCCAACGCCACGTGCGCCGCAGCCGTCTGGGTGGCCGGTCGCGCCCGTCCGAGTCGCCAGCGCTGATTTTCCAGGACGACAGCTTCTTGCCGCAAACGGCTTGCCAGAGCGGATTTCAGGCGGGTGGCTAGGTGCGCCGCAGTTTCGCGTTGGTGTTTCAGTCTTTTGCCTGGATGCACTAGGCGCTGGGCCATGAGATCGAGATGTTGCATGCGTGCTTCCAAACTCCTGCGCAACGCGCGTTGCAAAGCAACGCCCAGAGCGGCGAGTTGATCTGCAGCGGCGAACCAACCTGCGCTGACGAGTTCGGCCGCCGCCGTCGGAGTTGCTGCGCGCTGATCGGCAGCGAAATCGACAATGCAGAAATCCGTTTCATGGCCAATGCCCGTGACCACTGGCAAACGGCAGGCCGCAACAGCGCGCACCACACATTCCTCATTGAAGGCCCAGAGATCCTCGATGCTGCCGCCGCCGCGAACGACGAGCAGGACATCAATCCCATCCTGATGGGTGCGCTCGCCAGCCAGCGCAATAGCCGCCGCGATTTTTTGAGCGGCGCCGTCTCCCTGAACCGGAACCGGATAAAGGACGGTTCGCAGATGTGGTGCACGTCGTGCTAGCGTGCTGATGACATCCCGCAGCGCAGCAGCTTGCGGCGAAGTGACAATACCAACGCTGCGAGGAAATCCCGGCAGCGGCAGTTTTTTGTCCGCAGCGAACAAGCCTTCGGTTTCAAGCTGCAGACGCAGTCTGGCATAGGCTTCATACAGTGCGCCCACGCCGGCACGGCGCAAACCTTCGATGTTGAGCTGGAATTCGCCGCGCGCCTCATACAGGGTGACCAGGGCCTGCGCCTCGACTTGCTGGCCGTTTTCCAGCCGCCAGGCAAGCACTTGCGCGCGGTTACGAAACATCACGCAACGCACCTGGGCTGTTGCGTCCTTGAGAGAGAAGTAAAAGTGCCCCGAAGCCGCGCGCGTCAGATTGGACACTTCGCCGCCCACCCAGAGCAAGGGGAAGTGCTGTTGCAGGATTTCGCGGGCGCGGCTATTGAGTGCGGCGACGGTCAGAATTTCAATCGACATGCGACAGGTACAGAGGGGGCAACAGGGGTTGACATTGAGGAAAATTCAAGAGTGAATTGTAATGGAATCTGAAACAAGGCCGGAACATTTCAGGGACCATCATGGGAACCCGCACAGCGGTTGAAGCTGCCACATAACTCGTTGTTTTATATGAAATGCAATAAGAGCTTCATTTTGTGGCGACGTAAAAAAAGAGCTTGCTGGAGGCCGATTTAGCGACTTCTCCCCCTATCAATCCACAAGCTTATCCACAGATTTTGTGAGTAATCGGAGACGACGAATATTATCTATTTGGCATTGTCCGGTCATGTCGGCTCGCGCTGTGGCGAAAGAAATTCCGGTAACCTACGCGGTCATCCTTATCGTTCCTGCTTCGTGCCATGTCTGATGCGCTGATTCCGCTGCATTCGCCGGTTCTCCTCGGGATTTTCCGCGAAGCACTGGAGACCAGCCTGATCGAACGGGGAGCGGCGCAAGGCATCGAACTGCTCGGGTCGGCCGACGAATTTTGGCGCAGTCTGGAGCTGGCCGAACTGGTGCGCATGGCCGAGGCCGGCAACCCGCAGGCTCAGGCTGAACTGGCCTGGCGTCATGCCATCGGCGCGGGAGTGTCGAAATCCCATGCGCAGGCCCTGCGCTGGGCGAGTACAAGCGCGGAACGCAATTGTGCCGCGGGCGAGGCGGTGCTGGGCTGGCTGCTCTACCATGGGTTTGGCTTGCCCAGGGATCACCACGAAGCGGCGCGCCTGTTCGAGCGCGCAGCGGCGCGAGACGATATGCGCGGTTTGACCTGGCTCGGCCTGTGCCTGTTGCGTGGTCATGGCATTGCGCGTGATCCCGGCAGGGCACGGGATTTATTTTTCGCGGCGAGCAGCAAAGGTGGCGTGGGCGCGCGCTTGTCCCAGTATTGGCTGGGGCGCATGCTCTATTTTGGCCTTGCCGGCCAGCGCGACTTCAGGGAAGCGGCGCGCTGGTTGCGCCTCGCAGCTGATCAGGGCCACCAGCGCGCGCGTGATCTGCTGGCACGCTGCTGTTTCTTCGGTCGGGGCATCGTCGAGGATCGCGCCGCGGCGGCACGGCTCTGGCGCGCTGCCGCCGAAGGCGGCAACGCCGCGGCAATGTATTGCCTGGGCATGTGCCTTTATGCTGGCGAAGGTGTGCTCCAGGATTTTGCCGAGGCGGCCAACTGGTTTCGCGCTGCCGCGCGCAAGCAAGTCACCGGGGCGATGTTTTTGCTGGGCCAGTGCCATATCTTCGGCCATGGAGTGACGCGCGACATGCAGGCCGGATTGGGCTGGTACCGACGCGCCGCCGAACTGGGCAATCGCGACGCCGAGTTTGAATTCGGCGAATGGCATGCCTTTGGTCGCGGCGGACTGACGCACGATACTGCGGAGGCGATCCGCTGGTACCGAGCGGCGGCGCGGCAGGGGCATACCCGGGCGCAGCTCAAGCTGGGGCACTGTTATCGCTATGGCGACGGGGTTGCCGCCAATGCGCAATTGGCTGTGGCCTGGTATCGACGCGCCGCGGAGAGCAAGGATGTCGCGGCTCGCGTCTGGCTCGGCGAATGTTACGAGCACGGCGAAGGCGTGCCGCGCGATTTTGCCCTGGCCATAGAACACTACCGCGCTGCTGCTGCGAGCGGAGAGCCGCACGCCATGGCGGAACTGGGACGCTGCTATTTATACGGCATCGGCGTGCGCGGCAGCATTCGGCGTGGCGAGCAACTGCTGCGGGAAGCCGCGGAGCTTGGCTGGCAGCCGGCCCTGGGGGAACTGGAACGCTACTACTTTGCCCATGCCGAGCGCCTGCTGCATGGCGACGACACAGCCGCCGATCCGCAGCGGGCAGCGACCTTCTATCGCAAGGCCGGCGAACTGGGCCATCGGCGCGCGGCATTCATGCTGGGCGAATGCTACCGCTACGGAATTGGCATTGCGCACGACTATCGCCAGGCGCTGGTCTGGTATCACAAAGCGGCACGTTTGTTCGAGGCCAAGCTGGCACTGGCCGACATGTACTATTTTGGTCTCGGCGTTGCGCAGAATTACCGCGAAGCATTGCGCTGGTACGAGCAGGCCGTGGGCCAGCATCAGGATGCCTACGCCATGTACAGCCTGGGTTATTGCCTGTTGCATGGCCAGGGTGCGGAGCGGACACCGGCCACTGTGCGCGAAGCGATTCGCTGGCTGCGCATGGCGGCGGCCCTCGGCGAGGCGGATGCGCAATACGAGCTGGGTTGCGCTTACTACCGCGGCGATGGATTGACGCGAAGCTTGCGTTTGGCGATGAAGTGGCTGCGCAGTGCCGCGCGACTCGGCAACGAAGCGGCACAGGCTTTTCTGGAACGCGTCGAACACGGCGATAAACTGAATTAGTGCCCGCCTCTGATTCTGGGGTCTAGCGCCCCAAACCCAACTGCGGGCACTAGCCAGGGAATTCGTCGGTTCCCAATTCCGCGAGTCGCGCCCTGGCTGCGGCGATTTGCGCATCAAGCTGCTCCACCAGTTCCTGCAGCAAATCCCGATTGCGTTGGCGTGCGAGATTGGCCGCGGCGAACAACTCGTATAAGCGTGAGGCGATCAGATGATTGAGTTCGGCTTCGATTTCGGCCAGGCGCTTTTGCATCCGCGCGATCTGCCGCGCCGGTCCCTGCGGTGCGACCGTCTCGGATTGATTTGCGGCATGCTCGGGCGGGCCGGCTTGCCACTGATTCAGTATTTCGAGCAACACCATCTCGTCGCCTGCGCGATAGGCGCGATTGGCTTCGCTCATCAACTCGCTGCGCCAGGCCCGGTCAGCTTCGCCGCTGGCGCGATCGGGGTGTATTTTCTGCGCCAGCTGTCGAAACAGGCGCTTCAGGTCGGAAGAAGGCGCGAACGGTTTTTCGCTCTCCTGGTCTAGCTCGGTGAAGCGACGGTGTTCTTGCCGGGACTGCTCTGCCTTGGCCTGGGCTTGCTCTGCCCGGCTTTGCGCGGCCTCGTCGGCGGCCAGCCGGTCCGCATAGCAGCGGGCGATCTTGGCCTGCAATGCATCGAGCTCGATCATGCGGGAACCGACCCGGGCGTGGTAGTCACGGGAGAATTCGGCCAGTTCGGCTTGCAGCGTGGCGAACTCGAGTTCCATGTCTCCAAGTTCCTGCGCCAGCATCTCGAGTTCCGCCTTGAGACGAGCATCCTCGTCGAGTATGACCAGGCTTCCGCTGCCCGGCAGCGTGTCTTGCAAAAGCAGTGCGCAGGTGGCCCAGGCGAGCATTTCCGGCAGTTGTTCCGACAAACGTTGCGCCTGGAGCACCAGCAGGATGTCACGCTTCTTGGGCGATAAAAGCCCCGATTGCGCTGCGTGCAGAACGCACACCGGGAACAACTCGCCGATCTGCGCCGGTCGCTGCTTGCCACCGCTGCTGCTGGGACTCCAGGCGAGTGCGGCTTGCCACAGCTCGGCGGATTGGGCCAGGTGTTTGCGCTGGGATTCCCATACCGCCGAGAAGTTGCCTTCGTCGCCGCGTGCAAGGCGGCTATTGAGCAGGGACAGGGTTGCACGCAGGGTAATTTCTGCGGCGAAACCCGGTCCGGGAAGCACCAGGCAAAGCGGTCGCAGCGCCAGGTCGAGCGCGTTGGAAAGTTCAGGCAGGCATTCGTCGTCAGGGACCACGATCAACAGTGTTTGTCCGGCTGCAAGGGTGGCTGTGACAAATTCTGCAAGCGATTCGGCGATCAGCGTCCGGTCCGTCCGTGGCAGCGGGACGCGCAGGAGTGTTGCGGTTGTCTGCGCCAGGCGTGTGCGCCAATCAGCGGCTATGGTGTTTGCATCGCGGTCTGGTGCTGGCGTCGGCATGGCAGCGATTCTAACGGAAGGCATGCTGCGGGCGAGTTGCCTTCGGTCAGCCGTGCGGCCAGCCGCCTTGCCGAAATTCACGCCTCAGGCTAAAGTGCGCGCTATTCAGACGTTGCAAGGAGCCTCGTGTGTTCTCCATCATCCAGGCCGCCGGTTGGCCGATTTACCCGCTGCTGCTCGCTTCCATCATCGCCGTCGCCCTCATCATAGAGCGTGCGACGGCCTTGCGCAGGAGCAAAATTGTTCCTGCCGGCCTGCTGGCCAGCGTGGCCGGGGATTATCGCCAGGGGGGCGTGAGCGAACAGATGCTGCAGCGCCTGGAGCGGCATTCACCTCTGGGCCGGGTATTCGCGGCGGCCTTGCGCAATCTCAAAAGCAGCCGCGAAGTGATGCGCGAAGCGGTCGAGGAAGCCGGGCGCGGCGCCGCTCACGAAATGTCGCGCTTTCTCACCAGCCTCGGCACGATTGCCTCGATCAGCCCGCTGATGGGGCTGTTCGGCACCGTGGTGGGCATGATAGAAATCTTCGGTTCCCCGACAGCCTCGGGCAACAATCCGCAGGCGCTCGCCCACGGTATTTCCGTGGCGCTCTACAACACCGGGTTTGGCCTGATCATTGCGATTCCCAGCATGATCTTCTACCGCCACTTTCGTGCCCTGGTCGACGGACTGGCGATCGAGATGGAACAGCAGGCGGTCAAACTGGTCGAATTGGTGCAGGGCGAACGCAAGTAGGATTCTGCCATGAACTTTCAACGCGGCCGTCAGCACGAAGATCCCGAAATCAATCTGATTCCGATGATTGACGTACTGCTGGTGATCCTGATTTTTCTGATGATCACCACAACCTATTCCAAATATGCCGGTCTGGAGATCAACCTGCCCACTGCCGATGCGCAGCAGGCGCAGGAGCAGCCCAACGAAATCAATGTCATCGTCAGCGATCAGGGCGATGTGATGGTCAATCGCAGTGCTGTCGGTGCCCGCGACGTTGCGGCAATCAGCCTGGCTTTGCGGCGCGCAGTGACCGGCGGCAACAACGCGCGGGAGGCGGTGGTCATCATCAGCGCCGATGCCAAGACGTCGCACCAGAGCGTGGTCGATGTGATGCAGGCGGCACAGCAGGCCGGCCTGTCGCATATTTCTTTCGCCACCCAGAATCCCAATCGTTAGCAGCGCGGAGCGCTGGCCGCCAGCATGGCTCTTAGCGGACTACTCCAGCGATCGTGGCTAGGGCGAGGCCCGCTTGCGATGCTGTTGCTTTTGCCCGGTTGTCTTTTCCTGCTGCTTGCGGTATTGCGTCGCACGCTCTATCGCCTCGGCATATTCCGCAGCGAACGCTTGCCGGTGCCGGTGGTGGTGGTGGGAAACATCACCGTCGGCGGCAGCGGCAAGACGCCGCTTGCCTTGTGGCTGGCGCAGCAGATGCTTGAGCGCCACTGGCGCCCGGGGATCGTCAGCCGCGGTTATGCCGGCGGCCTGCCTGCGGGCTCTGTCCGGGAAGTATCGACGGATGGCAATGCACTCGAAATAGGCGATGAACCGCTGCTGCTCAAGCGCCGCAGCGGTCTGCCTGTCTTCGTCGGCAGCAACCGGGTTGCCGCCGGGCGAGCCTTGCTGCATGCGTACCCCGCGTGCAACCTGATCATCAGCGATGACGGCATGCAGCATTATCGTTTGCAGCGCGACGTCGAAATCGCCGTGCTCGATGAGCGCGGCCTGATGAACGGCTGGCCTTTGCCGGCTGGACCCTTGCGCGAACCGGCTTCCCGCCTTGGCGGCGTCGATGCACTTGTCAGCAACGGCGTGTCGCACCTGGCCATCTGTCCGGCACCGATTTTTTTGATGAAATTGACGGGCGATGTATTTTATTTACTGTCCGACCCAAGGCAGACATGCACTGCCGCTGCTTTGAACCATCTGCGTCTGGCAGCGGTCGCCGGCATGGGCATGCCGCAACGTTTTTTCAGGCACCTCGAGGCGCTCGGGTTGCGATTTTCCGAGCATGCTTTCCCCGATCATCATTGTTACGATGTTGCAGATCTTGCGGCCATCCAGGCCGACGTACTGCTGATGACGGAGAAGGATGCAGTAAAATGCGAAGGCCTTACCGAGCGCCCGGTCTGGGTTTTGCCGGTCACTGCGCAGGTTGCTCCCGCGGTAGCGGGAACCGATCTTGCCGCTCATGTCGAACACCGCATCAGGGAGAGAATGCATGGACGCCCGCCTGCTTGAGATCCTCGTTTGTCCGATTTGCAAAGGTCCGCTTGATTTCCGCAAGGCACAGTCCGAATTGGTTTGCAAACCCTGTCGGCTGGCTTACCGGATCAAGGACGATATCCCGGTGATGCTTGAAGAGGAGGCGCGTGCCCTTGGCGCGGATGAGACCTGATGACGCCGCGTATCGTGATTCCGGCGCGCTACGCGTCTACCCGGCTGCCCGGCAAGCCGCTCGCGGACATTGCCGGCAAGCCGCTGATCGTGCGTGTTGTCGAAGCGGCACGAGGCTGCTCCAATGACGGCATCTGGGTCGCTACCGACCATGAGCAAATTCATGCCACTGTGACCGCGCATGGCTTCCAGGCCGTGCTTACGCGCGCTGATCATCCCAGCGGCACTGACCGGATTGCCGAAGTCGCGGAACGCATGGGTTGGGAGGATCGCGAGATCGTGGTGAATCTGCAGGGTGACGAGCCGCTGCTGGAACCGGCCTTGGTGAATTCCGTTGCCGCAGCACTGCGCGACGATGCGAGTGCGGCGATCGCCACCGCCTGCCATCCACTCGAGAGTCCCGCTGAATTTTTCAATCCCAACGTAGTCAAGGTGGTCTGCGATATGCGCGGTCATGCGCTGTATTTTTCGCGTGCGCCGATCCCGTGGGATCGCGATGCTTTCTCGGTCAGTCGCGAGGTTCTGCCGCATGACTTGCCGGCGCAGCGCCATATCGGCCTGTATGCCTATCGTGTCAGCTTCCTGCGCAGTTACCGGCAACTCGCGCCGACCCAGCTGGAGCGCATTGAGGCGCTGGAGCAATTGCGGGCACTCGGCCATGGTTATGCCATCCGCGTGGTGCCTTGCAGTCAGGCACCCGCGCCGGGCGTGGATACGCCGGAAGACCTGGAACGCGTGCGGCGTGAATTCGAGCGGCGCGGCTGAGGCTGCCGCCAGGCACGGGTGACTATGCGAAAATAACCCGCGCTTTCAGCGCAGGCATTTATTGCGGCGTAAGATGGTTTCTTTTTTGATATGGAGTTGTCATGCGTTTAATTCTTCTCGGACCGCCGGGCGCAGGTAAAGGCACCCAGGCTACTTTCATTTGCCAGCGTTTCGCCATCCCCCAGATATCCACCGGTGATATGTTGCGCGCAGCCATTCGTGCCGGTACCGCTTTGGGTCTGGAAGCCAAGAAAGTCATGGATGCCGGGAAACTCGTTTCTGATGACATCATCCTCGGCCTGGTCAAGGAACGCCTGCAGCAGCCGGATTGCGCCAAGGGCTACCTGCTCGATGGTTTTCCGCGCACCATACCGCAGGCCGAGGCGATGAAGGTTGCTTCCGTGCCGATCGACTACGTGTTGGAGATCGACGTGCCGGACGGCGACATTGTTCTGCGCATGAGCGGACGTCGCGTACATCTGGCTTCGGGCCGCACCTACCATGTCAAGTTCAACCCGCCCAAGGTCGAAGGCAAGGACGACGTCACGGGTGAAGCGCTGATTCAACGCGAAGACGATCAGGAAGCCACAGTGCTCAAGCGCCTCGAGGTGTATCACGCCCAGACCAAGCCGCTCATCGATTTCTACAGCAAGTGGGCAGCCAGCGGCGACGCGAAGGCGCCAAAGTGCCGCAAGATATCCGGCCAGGGCAAGGTCGAAGAAATTCGCGACCGCGCTTTCGCGGTCTTGGCAGGTTGAGTCAGACAACAGCAGTCGGGGAGAGAGTGTTATGAGCATACGCCGCATCGCCATCTGTACCGGAGGCGGAGATGCCCCAGGCCTCAACGCCGTGATCCGATCGGTGGTGATTGCCGCCGCCAATCGGGGTTGGGAATCTTATGGTATTCACGACGGATTCAACGGCATCCTGTTTCCCGAGCGCTACCCCGAAGGCGGGGTGTATCGTCTGACGCGCGACAAGGTGCGCGGCATCGGACATCTCGGCGGCACCATCCTTGGCACGACCAACAAGGGCAATCCGCTGCATTTCCCGGTGCAAATGCCGGACGGGTCGACGCGCGACGTCGATCGCACCGACGAGATCCTGCAGTTTTTTGCCATGAAGGAACTCGATGCGCTGGTCTCGATCGGCGGCGACGGTTCGCTCACCATTGCCAACGCCTTGCATCAGAAGGGCCTGCGCGTGGTCGGTGTGCCCAAGACCATCGACAATGATCTCGACAAAACCTTCACCACCTTCGGCTTCGATACCGCCGTGGCGTTTGCCACGGAGTGCATCGACCGTCTGCACAGCACGGCGCAAAGCCATCAGCGCGTGATGGTGATCGAGGTTATGGGCCGTTACGCCGGCTGGATTGCGCTGCATGCCGGCATTGCCGGCAGCGCCCACGCCATCCTGATTCCGGAAATTCCTTTCGATCTCGACAAGGTTGCCGCCAAGATTCGCGCCCGCGACAACGAGGGCCGCATGTACTCGCTGGTGGTGGTCTCCGAAGGCGCCGAAGCCGCTCACGGCCAGCGGGCCATCCTCGCGCCCGCCGAAATCGGCCATGCCGAACGCCTCGGCGGAATCGGCGAACAGGTCGCCAGCGCAATACAGGAACGCACTGGCAAGGACACGCGGGTGGTGGTGCTGGGCCATTTGCTGCGCGGCGGCAGCCCGACTTCCTTCGATCGTCTCGCCGCAATGCGCTTTGGCACCGCAGCGGTACGGGCGCTGGAAGAGGGGAAAAGCGGCGTGATGGTGGCGCTGGCTTTCCCCAACGTGAACTACGTTGCCCTGGAAGAAGTCGCCGGTCGCATGAAAGGCGTCCCGCTCGACAGCGACACCCTGCAGACCGGACGGGACATGGGTATTACCTTTGGCGATTGAACGGCAGTATTTTATTTTGCCGGCTTGAGGATCTTGTCCACCTTGTGCAGCCGCAAACGGTAGGCATCCGGCATTCCTGATCCCAGCAGCGGTCGCAGGTACAGGCGGAATGCGTCGGTGACATCGGTGCCGTTGGGGGCGATGAACTCATCTTCCATCGCCCGGGTCCTGCCGGCAATCGCTGACAGCGGCATCAACTGGTAATCGACGGAATAAAAACCGGTGCGCTTGATCGTCACCGAACCGTCACGGTCGCCCCACATCGCATACTGCACGGCCTTTTCGCCGACTTCCCGAGCTTCGCGCTGGTCGACATCCGAGACGCAGCCCATGAAGGAACGCTGCAAATAACCGAAGGTGTCGCCGCGCACACGCTTGATGCCAAGCTTGTCCTTGATTTCGTTGCAGAGCAGATCGGCCAGGGCGCCGGTGCCGGAAAGCTGCACGTTGCCGTGAGCATCCCTCTCTACCTGGGGGGACAATTTGGTGATGACGGGGATGCCCTGTTCGTCGTGAATTCCCTCCGAGGCAGCGATCACGCAGCGGCCATATTTCTCATAAGTGGCTTTGACGTCCGCGACAAACTTGGGGACGCTGAAAGTGCGTTCGGGCAGGTAGATCAGGTGCGGACCATCGTCGGGAAATTTTTTGCCGAGTGCCGAGGCTGCCGTGAGGAAGCCGGCATGCCGCCCCATCACTACGGCAAGGTAAACCCCGGGCAGGGCGGCGTTGTCCAGATTGGCTCCCATGAAGGCCTGTGCCACGAAGCGTGCCGCCGAAGGAAAGCCGGGCGTATGGTCATTGCCAACCAGGTCGTTGTCGATGGTTTTGGGGATGTGGATGCAGCGTAACGGATAGCTCGCGTGTGCAGCTTCCTCGCTGACGATGCGCACAGTATCCGAAGAATCGTTGCCGCCGATGTAAAAGAAGTAGCCGATCCCGTGTGCCTTGAGCACTTTGAAGATTTCCTGGCAGTAACGCAGATCGGGCTTGTCGCGCGTCGAGCCGAGCGCCGAAGACGGCGTACTCGCCACCATCTCGATGTTGTGGCTGGTTTCCTGGGTGAGGTCGAGAAAATCTTCGGCAAGAATGCCGGACACTCCGTGATAAGCGCCATACACCAGTTCGACGTTGCGAAACTTGCGCGCCTCGAGCACGACACCGGCCATCGACTGGTTGATGACGGCGGTTGGTCCGCCGCCCTGGGCGACGAGCACCTTTCCTTGCTGCATGATCAAATTTCTCCTTTGGGTCTATCCGCCGGCATTTTGCCACCAGAAGCCGGATTTTAGGCGCAGCCTGACGTTCTGGTGTTTTCATCGAATACAAAAACTCAAGTCTGGCATGGTAAAATCGCAAGTTGTTGTTGATCGTTCAAAAACCACAGGGAGAAACGCATGTCCGCACTTACGTTTGCTTTGATCTGCGCCGTTGTGGCGATTGCCTTCGGGGCCATCGCTACCAAGTGGATCCTGGCGCAGCCGACCGGCAATACACGCATGCAGGAGATTGCCAGCGCCATTCAACAGGGCGCCCAAGCCTATCTCAATCGTCAGTATCGGACCATTTCGATGGTCGGTATCGTGTTGTTCCTCGTCATCGGCTTCGTTCCGGCGCTGGGTTGGCCGACCGCCATCGGTTTCCTGATCGGCGCAGTGCTTTCCGGCGCAACCGGGTACATCGGCATGAACGTTTCGGTGCGCGCCAACGTCCGTACCGCAGAAGCCGCCCGTCACGGCATCGCCCCCGCCTTGAACGTCGCTTTCAAGGGCGGCGCCATCACCGGCATGCTGGTGGTCGGACTTGGTCTGCTCGGCGTCGCCGGCTACTATGCCTACCTGAAGAGCGTCGCCGGTGCCGGCGCCAGCATCTCCCACATCATTCATCCCTTGATCGGTCTTGGTTTTGGCTCTTCACTGATTTCGATTTTTGCCCGACTTGGCGGCGGCATCTTCACCAAGGGCGCCGACGTCGGTGCCGACCTGGTGGGCAAGGTCGAAGCCGGCATTCCCGAAGATGACCCGCGCAACCCGGCGGTGATCGCCGACAACGTCGGCGACAACGTCGGCGACTGCGCCGGGATGGCGGCCGACCTGTTCGAAACCTATGCGGTCACCATCATCGCCACGATGCTGCTGGGCGGCCTGCTGATGGCGAATGCCGGGGCGAACGCGATCATCTATCCGCTGGTGCTGGGCGGTTTTTCGATCATCGCCTCCATCGTCGGCACCTATTTCGTCAAGGCGCGCGAAGGCGGCAAAATCATGAATGCGCTTTATCGCGGCCTGGGGGTTTCCGCCGTGCTGGCGCTGATCGCGTTCTACCCGATCACCCGTTGGATCATGGGCGACAACGGCACCTATAGCGTCAACGCGCTATACGGCTCCACCGTGATCGGCCTGCTGCTGACCGCCGCGATGGTGTGGATCACCGAGTATTACACGGCGACCGAGTTTTCTCCGGTGCGCCACATCGCCCAGGCCTCCACCACCGGCCACGGCACCAACATCATCGCCGGACTGGGCGTTTCGATGAAGGCGACCGCCGCGCCGGTCATCGCGGTCTGCCTGGCAATCTGGGGCGCCTACTATTTGGCCGGGCTATACGGCATCGCCATCGCCGCAACTTCGATGCTGTCGATGGCCGGCATCATCGTGGCGCTGGACGCTTACGGCCCGATCACCGACAACGCCGGCGGCATCGCCGAAATGTCCCACTTGCCGGAAAACGTGCGGGTCATCACCGATGCGCTGGACGCGGTGGGCAACACCACCAAGGCCGTCACCAAGGGCTATGCGATCGGCTCCGCCGGGCTGGCCGCGCTGGTGCTGTTCGCCGACTATACGCATGCGCTGGAATCCAAACTGGGCGTAATCACGACCTTTGACCTGTCGAACCATATGGTCATCATCGGCCTGTTC
>JACRAR010000014.1 GCA_016234745.1 Betaproteobacteria bacterium
CCGCGTCACCGCCTTCCCGCGCTCCCCCTCTACCCCTCCCATGTCGCTGCGTACGTTGCAGCCCCATACCAGCACCAGCACCATCAGGCTACTTAAATACCCCGCGACTCGTCCCCTGGCCTTCAGCATAAGCTCCCCCTTTGCGCAAGATCGTTTGTTCCGCCATCACAGCAAGCGCTTGTGAAACCATCATGAGCGCACGCAAAGCAATGCGGCAAACACCACGCATCCGTTGTTATCTGTCCATGAGAAATCGGCAGCAGACTCGACAGCCCACGACACTAGTGATTCTGTACTTGGGTAACGCCCCTGACAATTGGTGCTATTACCTATACTCTAGTAAATGTCCTAGGCTGACAGATCGGCGTCATGACAGCATCAGTTTTCGGTTTGGATTCGAGCCGTAACTATGCAATATAAATACCCCGCCCTGCATCCGCGCATGGCAGCTGCGGGAAAGGTCATGACAACAAAAATAGGATTTCTACCGTCCGAACATGCCGGTAAGCGTCGCCTTGCCGATCGCATTGCCGTTGACCATGTATCCCACTAGCGAAGCACTTGCGCCACTTACGTCGAGATGATCAATCCCGAGGGCATACAAAGTAAAGTTGTAGCGGTGCGGCTTGTCACCGACGGGAGGACATGGACCACCCCAACCCGGGCTGCCGAAATCTGTAATGACCTGGACTGCACCCGCGGGCAAATTCGAGCCATCCACCTTGCCGGCATCCTTTGCCAGCGATGATGCGCTCGCCGGGATGTTGACAACCAACCAGTGCCACCATCCGGCGCCGCCGGTAGGCGCATCCGGATCATGGACCAGCAACGCAAAGCTTTTCGTGCCTGCGGGGGCGCCAGACCAGGCAAGCGACGGCGAAATGTTGTTACCGGTACAACCAAACCCGCCAAACACCTGTTCCATTGGAATGGTGCCGTTTGGTGCGAATTCAGTGCTGTTCAGCACGAACTGTCTTGAATCCATGGGTGCAGACATGCGTCTTCTCCTTTAGGTCGAATAGGTAAAATAAATTGTAGTCGAGTGCATCAGTGGCGGCAAACCTGCCGGAAGAAGCAAATCAGCAGGTCAGCGGGCAGGCTTGAGTGCGTAGTTCCTCTGCATGTCAATGTCGTAATCCGGACTGTCCATCTGCCACCAAAACTCTGCTTTGCTGCGGTCCTGGCCCCATCTGAAGTATGGGTGGTCCATCTCGAAGATGATACCGTGACGCACCCACTCGACCCATTTGACGTCGGGTGGGTAAATGTTCGCCAGGTTCACGTTGGGACCAAACTCTTTCACGAGCCAGGCGATCAGAGGAAGATTGGATTGCCCGCGGGCATCCCACAATTCCAGAATCAGTTTCTCAGGATCGATCGCGCGGGCCACCTCGCGTAGTTGTTGCTGTCCCTCCTTATTCTCAAGTTGCGGGCCGATCAGGGCGCGCACGATCATGCCTTCCCAATAGAGGTAATCCGCACCTGCCTCGATCAGCCCAAGCGCCTGTTCGATGGTTCGGTCTACATGCACCAGATCGCGAGATTTCCTGGTCGGGTCCTGCCAGGCCCATTTTTTCCCGACTTCGCCGACGACGATGAAACCTTCGTCCTTGAACATTTTCACCTCGTCTTTCATTTCGGCGAGGGTAGCACCTGAGGCATGGTTTTCCACTTCAACCTCATTGATGCCGATTGTCTTCAGGAGGTTCATGTAAGCCTTTAGCCCATTCTGGGCTTTCGCAATCTCAAACTGGGTTCCCCCCATGGCGACATCCATGCCCATTGAGCGATAGGCGGCCACTGCATCGAGGACAACCGAGGGATCGCGGTGCCACATGGTGTCCAGCAATTTAATCCGGTCCACCAGATCCTGATAGGGCTCGATGTATTGCGGTCCCTGATGCACCACGTCGAACACCAGGCTCATGGTAAGGCCGATGCGCCGTGGTTTCTTCGTCCGTCCAGAATCTTTGTCGAGTTGATCCTGGAAATTCTTCAGAAGTGTTAATGCTTCATTTCTATCCATTGAGTACAATCCTTTTAATCAAGAGTTCTCTTCACGCATGCCAAAGCAGTCAACAGGATTCGGCCGAAGGTTGGGATCGGTCGATGACATTGTTGCATATCCGACCAAGACAGCTGAAGCTTCGGTGATCCAGGATCGTCAGAGTATCAAAGGAACAACACCAGTGCGATTGGTGTTTGCACCTATTGAATTTGTTGACTCAAAAATAGTCTAATGAATATCAGAGAGCCCGACTAATGCTTGCCTGCTGCAGCGCACAATAAAAACATCGGCAAATGTTCTGTTCGGCGTGACAGATTCCACGAATCAGATTGAGAATATTGGTTTGACAATATGTCAAGCATGCCCAATCGGCACGGACGACCAATCAGTGCTCGTTGGGTGTATTGGGTTGTGCAAGTACTTTAAAATATGTAATTGTGGGAGTCGCAGTGAAGATCCCTTTGATCACCGAGATTCAGCGGTTTAGCCTGCAGGACGGACCCGGATTCCGGACCACCGTCTTCCTGAAAGGGTGCCCGTTGAAATGTCCCTGGTGTCACAACCCTGAAACACAGCGCCCGGTCCAGGAGTACTACTACAACCAGGCACGCTGCGTCAGTTGTGGCCGCTGTACTGCGGTCTGTCCTACGGGCGGCTCAACGCTGGTCCCCGGACCGGGCAAAGACATGGTGCTTCAGCTGGATCGCAGTAAATGCATCAATTGCATGCGATGCGTTGCAGTATGCCTGACCGAAGGTCGCGAGTCGGTGGGTCAGGCGATGTCGCTGGAAGACATCCTGCAGGAAGTTTTGTCGGACGAGCCGTTCTATCGAAACAGCGGCGGCGGGGTGACTATCAGCGGCGGTGACCCGCTCATGTACCCGCTCTTCACGCTGGAGTTGGCCAAGCGAATCAAGGAACACAAGGTGCATGTTGCAATTGAAACATCCTGTTTCCCGAAGGATTGGAAGACTATTCAACCTTTGCTGGAGTACGTGGACCTCTTCATAATCGATTTGAAATCCATGAATCCGGTGAAACACGAGGAAGTGATCTGCTGGCCGCTCCAGCCGATTCTTGACAATTTCGAACGCTTGATCGAGTCCAAGGCGAATGTTCGCATCCATATCCCGGTGGTGCCAGGGTTCAATGACTCACCACAGGATTTCGCCGATTACATAAGCTATCTGGAGCAATTTGCAGACCGGATAAAGGGCGTGGATATACTCAATTACCATGTCTATGGGGAAGGCAAATATATTTCCTTGGGCAGGGCAAAAGAATACCAGTACAAGGGCGTGGAAGAGAACCCGCCCGAGAAGGTATTACCGCTGGCAAGGGGTTTGAAGCTGGCTGGTATCAGTAGTGTGACGATTGGTGGTTTGGTTGGTATCACGACCAGCCGGGAAGAGCATGGTCGTGATGCCGGAATGCGGTGTGTTGCATAAACAAATGGAGAGAAACATATGGAAACTAACACTTGCAAGCAATGTACGCAGTTTTTCCCGGTTCCTGAGGGCGCGGATGATTATCAGGCCGGCAAGGCAGATTGCGTGTTGGAAAAGGAAGATGAAAAAGGTAAATATTGGCTCTCGAAGCCCGTATATGAAAGCAGCCAGAAATGCGAAGCCTTCCGCATGAAGCATTGATTGATCAATTAAGGAGACAACTATGAACCAGATGGTAAGCGCCAAAGTATTGGAATACCGGGGGAAGACTCTCAATTTCACACCGGAAGATCCGGCCGAAGCCAAGATCCCGGCAGAAGAACTGCATGAGCACCTGCAAAAGCCCTCCACGGCCCGGACCAAACGCCTGAAAGATCGCTGCCGCTGGAAACACGCTTCCGCCGGCGAATTCATCGAGAAGAGTGTCACCGCCGGCATCGAGCGGATGCGCTACCTGACCGAGGCGCATAAGGCCAGCGTCGGCCAACCGGAACCGATCCGCCGCGCCCTGGGCCTGGCGAACGTGCTCAACAAGAGCACCCTGGTGCTGCAGCAGGACGAGTTCATCGTCGGTTACCACGCCGAGGATCCCAACATGTTCCCGCTCTATCCGGAACTCTCGCACATGGCTGTGCAAGACTACCTGATGAGCGACTACTCGCCGCAACCGGCCAGTGAAGCCGCGGAGATCAACGAGTACTGGAAGCCGCACAGCCTGCAAAGCAAGTGCCAGCCTTACTTTGATATGAAGGACCTGGGACGTATGTATCAGGTCAGCAGCATGGAAGCACCCTCCTTTGCCTCCGGCTACAACAGCATCGTTCCTCCCTACGAGACCGTGCTTGAAGACGGTCTGCTGGCACGCATCAAGCTGGCGGAGAAAAACATTGCCGAGGCGCAGAAGGTGATGACCACCTTCCCCTGGAATGGCACGACCGGCCTCGACAACATCGCCAAGATCGACAACTGGAAAGCGATGGTCATCGCCTGCAAGGCGGTCATCAGTTGGGCGCGCCGCCAAGCACGCTTGTGCAAGATCGTTGCCGAGAATTTTGAAACCGATCCCAAGCGCCAGGCCGAGCTGCTCGAGATCGCCGACATCTGCCAGCGCATCCCGGCGGAGCCCAGCAAGGGCCTGAAGGATGCCATGCAGGCGAAGTTCTTCACCTTCCTCATCTGCCACGCCATCGAACGTTACGCCAGCGGCTACGCACAGAAGGAGGATACCCTGCTGTGGCCCTACTACAAGGCCAGCGTCATCGACAAGACCTTCCAGCCGATGGATCACATGGGCGCGGTCGAACTGGTCGAGATGGAGCGCCTGAAGATTTCTGAACACGGCGCCGGCAAGTCGCGCGCCTACCGTGAGATCTTCCCCGGTTCCAACGACTTGTTCATCCTGACGGTCGGCGGCACCAAGGCCGACGGCTCGGACGCCTGCAACGACATGACCGACGCCATCCTCGAGGCCGCCAAGCGCATCCGCACGGCCGAACCCTCGATCGTCTTCCGCTATTCGAAAGTGAACCGCCCGCAAACGCTGCGCTGGGTGTTCAACTGCGTCCGCGACGGCCTCGGCTACCCGTCGATCAAGCACGACGACATCGGCACGGCGCAGATGAAGGAGTTCTCCAAGTTCAGCCTGAACCACAACGGCGCCACCGACGAGGAAGCGCACAACTGGGTCAACGTGCTGTGCATGTCGCCCGGCATCCACGGCCGGCGCAAGACGCAGAAGACGCGCTCCGAGGGCGGCGGCTCGATCTTCCCGGCGAAGCTCTTGGAGATCACCCTCAACGACGGCTATGACTGGTCCTACGCCGACATGCAGCTGGGTCCGAAGACCGGCGAACTGTCCACGCTGAAGAGCTTCGACGACGTCTGGGAGGCCTTCCGCAAGCAGTATCAGTACGCCATCAACCTGTGCATCAGCACCAAGGACGTGTCGCGCTATTTCGAGCAGCGCTTCCTGCAGATGCCCTTTGTCTCCGCCATTGACGATGGTTGCATGGAGCTGGGCATGGACGCCAACGCCCTGTCCGAGCAGCCCAACGGCTGGCACAATCCGATTACTACGATCGTCGCAGCCAACTCGCTGGTCGCCATCAAAAAACTGGTGTTCGATGAGAAGAAGTACACCCTGGAGCAGCTCAACCAGGCGCTGATGGCCAACTGGGAAGGCTTCGAGGAGATGCGGCTGGAGTTCAAGCGCGCGCCGAAGTGGGGCAACGACGACAGCTACGCCGATCCGATCATCACCAAATTCTACGAGGATATCATCGGCGGCGAAATGCGCAAGATCACCAACTACTCGGGCGGGCCGGTTCTGCCGACCGGGCAGGCGGTGGGTCTGTACATGGAAGTCGGTTCGCGCACCGGCCCGACGCCTGACGGCCGCTTCGGCGGCGAGGCGGCGGACGACGGCGGCATCTCGCCCTACATGGGCACCGATAAGAAGGGTCCCACGGCCGTTTTGCGCTCGGTCTCCAAGGTGCAGAAGAACCAGAAAGCCAATCTGCTCAACCAGCGCTTGTCGGTACCGATCATGCGTTCCCAGCACGGCTTCGACATCTGGCACTCCTACATGGACACCTGGTTCGATCTCAAGATCGACCATGTCCAGTTCAATGTGGTGAGCACGGACGAACTGAAGGCGGCGCAGCGCGAACCCGAGAAGCATCAGGACCTGATCGTGCGCGTTTCCGGCTACAGCGCACGCTTCGTTGACATCCCGACCTATGGGCAGAACACCATCATCGCCCGCCAGGAACAGGATTTCAGCGCGTCGGATCTTGAGTTCTTGAACGTCGATATCTAAGGCAGACCGGTGGGAGGGGCCGGAATAACGGTTCCTCCCACCACATTCGCAGCTATAAATGAAGACGCAACGGAGGAAGGCACATGGAAGCAAAAAACGTACAGAACCAGCCCCACATTGAAGTCGGCACGAACAAACCCTGCCGCACCTGCAAGTGGCAGACACCCGACCCCACCGACCCGCACCGCGGCCAGTGCACCGCCAACCGCCACGCCATGGGCGGCGTCTGGAAGCGTTGGTTGCGCGATGTCGAGAACCTGACCTGCAGCAAGCACGAGGAAGGCAAGCTGAGCTTCCGCGACCACGTCTAAGAGCTGGCCGCTACACGCAGCCAGACAGCCACGGAAGATTATGAAGACATCTATCAGCGCCAACAGCCTATTCGTCCCCGAAGTCGATCCCTATTACTACATAAGCACGGAGACCCGCAGCTTCCTCGATAAGTTCGGCAAGATCTCGCAGAAGCACCCGGTCAACGTCCTGGTCGTTGGCAAGCAGGGCTGCGGCAAGTCCTCGCTGGTGCGCCAGTATGCGGCAGTGAACAAGCTGCCGCTGGCGACCTTCCAGATCGGCATCCTCTCCGAGCCGGGGCAGTTGTTCGGCGAATACGCGCTGGAGAACGGCGAGACGCGCTACAAGCAGTTCCTCTTTCCGCAGGCGATACAGACACCCAATTGCGTGATCCACCTCGAGGAAATCAACCGGCCCGAGCATCCGAAGGCCTTGAACATGCTGTTCTCCATTCTCTCCGATGACCGCCAGGTGTGGATGGACGAACTGGGCCTGCTGCAGGTGGCGCCAGGCGTGGTGTTCTTCGCCACCCTTAACGAGGGCGCCGAATTCGTCGGCACCGAGATGCTTGACCCGGCCTTGCGCGACCGTTTCTACGTCACCACCATGGATTTCCTGCCCAACGAGGTGGAGAAGGAAGTACTGCAGAAGAAGACCGGCATTACGCCGGATCAGGCCCAGGAGATCATTGAGGTCGCCAACAATATCCGTGGCAACGCCGAGCTGGGCGTCGAGGTGTCAACGCGCAAGATTCTGATGATAGGCGAAATGATCGCCGCCGGCGGCAGCCTGCGCGAAGCCATCGTCACCAGCCTGCAAACCGACAAACAGACCCTCGAGTCCGTCCTGCTCTCCCTGCACCTCGACATGGGAAAGGTGGAAAAAGGGAAGACCGAGTACGTGCAATACGTCGCTGCCTGAGGTCTTAACGCTCATAGCAGCGAAAGCCGCCCACTGATGATGAAACACGCGAAAAGCGGCATAAAGACCCGCCCCCTCCCGTCCTCCCCCTCGCAGGGGAGGCGATTGGCTTGCTCGCTTCGCTCGATAGATCACCCAGCGCTCGTTTTTGTTGTTTTACGGCAACCGCCATGGCGCAAGAGACCCTGAGGGTGATGGACAGCGCCGGCGACGTGAAGCGCTTCGTCATCCCCGGCGAAGAAGGCTATTCCGACTTCTGGCGCCGCGACAAGTCGCCGATCGAACCCATCGAGCTGGTAAAGCTGCTGGTCGCCATCCGCAAGGTCGCCAGTTTCATCGGCCGCAACGTCGGCGAAATCGTCTGGTCGGGCATGGAGGTGGAAAACGCCGTTGCCCTCAACCCGACACCCATCATGGGCACCTATCCGGTGCCGGCGGCGAAGACCGACCTGATGATTGGCATCATGGTGCAGGAGGCCTACAAGCGCATCGAGTGGAGCGAGCGCCTGCGCGAGATGTTTAAGTTGCGCGTGCAGCCACCGGCGCAGTACGAATACAAGTTCGACATGTTCTTCACAGTATGCGAGTACGTTTACGTCGACAGCTTGGCAAACAAGAGCGTGCTAGGCTACTACGCCGAGGCGGCACGCGACTGGCGCATCATCCGTACGCTGAAGAGCCTGATTAAACCGCCCACCCTTTCCGAGATGCTGTACCTGTGGTGGCGGCTGGCGGGCAGCCGCGATCCCGAACGCTATAAGGAGGGCCATAGCGACCTCACCTTGGGCGGCTTGGTCACGCGCGGCAGCCTGGACCAGTACTACGCGAAGCCGATGGAGACGATGAACAGCATCGTCCTGCCCCTGCGTCACGAGTGCCAGGCCATCCCCAGCGTCAGCGGCCGTTGCGACTTCCGTCTCGATCTCTATGAAAAGCTGTGGCGGGAAGTGCTGAAGTACATCCGCTTCTGGCCAGGCGATCGCAGCGACAAGTTCATGATCCCCGACATGGGCGAGGAGGATCTGGCACAGGAGGAAGAAGAGCAGAAAGCGGTCAAGGCCACCATCGTCAATTACGCCAACCTGATCGAGGCGGAGCTGCCGCAAAAAAACAAGGATTTCACCGAGCAGGTCAAGGGCAACGTCGCCAAGTTCGAAACCGTGGTCCGTATTGAGGGCAACGACATCGTCATGATGGCGCGCAACCGCGTCGACGCGAAACTGCTGCGCCAGATCGAGCAGGTGGTGCGCAGCGCCACCGACCGACGCAGTGTCTTCAACCGCGGCCTGACCTCGGGCAAGATCCACCGCCGCCGCCTCTACCGTGCACTCACCACCGGCGCCGTGTTTCAGGAGAAGAAACACGAGTTCGAACTGCGCAAGAACGTCGTGCTGCTGGTCGACGCCACCGGCTCCATGGCCGACCCGACCAAATGGGACAAGGCGGAGATGATCTACCAGACCCTTTTCACGGCGCTCCTGTCCTACACGGCCAACGCCCGCCTGTTCGCCTACAACGAGGTCAAGAATGCCTGCCGCATCACCGAGCTGTATCGCGGCGGCCGCATGCTGATGGTGCTGCCGCACGGCAAGACCGCCTCGGGCGAGGCCATCATCGCCACGGCGCTGTCCACGCGTACGCCGGGCAAGAAAACCCTGCTCATCCACCTCACCGACGGCGCCTCGAACTGGGGCTGCGGCGTCGAGGACGCCATCAAGTTCTGCCGCAAGAACAGCGTCAGTCTGCTCACCCTGGGCATCAGTTGCGGCTTCGCCGCCAAGCAGGCGCTGCGCGACGAGTACGGCAAGCTGGTGCAATTTGTGGACCAGACCGAGCAGTTGCCGCGCCTGTTCGGTGAGCTCATCGTCACCGAAATGCGCGAAGCGAGGATGCCGCAGAAGTGAGCAGCAGGCTGCTGGCCCGTGTGCTGGAGGCGGAGTGGCAGATGTTCGTCCGCGTCAGGAGCGCACGGCCCGCCCCCTGCCAAAGCGCGCCCGACAACTTCAAGACCATCCGCGCCAGCTTGTTCGAGACCTGGACCGAGGCCATGCTGGCCTCCTATCTCGGTGACCTGGAGGCGGCGGAGGCGCAGGGGCGCAACCTGCTCAGCGAAAAATATGCGCGCATGGACAACCTGATCCCGCCCCTGTCGAGCAGCCCACTGATCGACATCATCGTCACCATTGAGAGCAACTGGCAGGACGATCTGCGCCAGCGCTATCCCGCGCTCTACCAGCGCTGCTGCCGCAGCATGGACGAAACGGGAGACGGCCGCAACTTCGGCGTCTATCTCGGCTGCGAACTGGAGACCTACGGCGAGCAGACGCTGCAGCTGTATTTCGATAACCTCGGCGCGGCGCTAGCCGCCGGGCGCAACCTGGCCATTGAGGCGCTGCAGCGGCTGGTGCGCAAGAACGGCTACGACAGCCTCGAACACGCCGAGAGCGAACTCGGCTGCAGGAGCATGGCATGAACATCAACATCAGACTGAATTTGCTCGGCGTGCTGGACCTGAAGCAGAGCGAGCTGGATCTCGACGTCGCCGCCGGCACCACGGTGGCAACCCTGCTCGATCTGATCGACCAGCGCAATCCCGGCTTCCGCGAGGCCCTGACCGGCGAGGACGGCGGCATCTCCAAGCAGTTCGTGTTCTTCATCAACGGCCGCAACGTCGTGCAGCTCGAGGGGATGAAGACCCCGCTCGCCGCAGGCGACGCCGTGAACGTGATCCCGGCGATCGCCGGAGGCTGAGGTCTAGAGGGGCTAACATGATCATCGACCGCCCGGAATCGCACTTTATATTCGTCCTTTCCAGCGACCATGTGGAATACCGCTACAACTACATCAACCTGCGTGGCGAACCACTGACCAACAAGCAATACCTCGAGCACTGGGGCAAATGGCTGGTCTTCGGCACGCGGGAGGAAGTAGAAGCCCTGGCAAAGCAGCTCAATCCCTACGTCGAGGAGCGCAGAGTGCCGGCAGTCAAGTACGACCGCAAGCTGATCACCGAATTCCAGCTCAACCGCTGTGTCATGTGCGTGTACTGCCACGACCAGCAGCGCGACGAGGTGTGGGAAATCCTCGCCGCCCTCGGCGTCAAAGATAAAGCCTGGATGTTCGAGCGCGAGACCCTGGAGAAATGGATGCCGGGCGGCGTCAACCTGGAGAAATGGATCCAGGGTCGCAACATGGATTCCGATCAGGCCGAGCGCGTGCGTGAAGGCGCGCGCGAGCGCTTCCGCAAGATGTTCGCCGACGATGATGCAATCTTCACCGGCGTCGATCAGTAAGCGCCGCTCGCCGGGCCGCGACCGCAGGAAGTCCCCGTGGGACCCCAAGAGCGGCGCAGCGTACGCATGGAGCCGCGCAGCGACGAACCACCGTCACCCCCTCCCCGTGGAGGGGAGGCAACACCAATGACGATGCGCCCATGACCTGCGCCGATCTGACGCGCTTTCAGGAGATGGAGTGGTTCGCCGGTCGCGTGCGCGATGCGCGCTACGTACTGTCCGAGCATGTCGTGCGTACGTTGATGGGCGGACAGGTGACGGTGCATGATATCGAATTGGTGCTGCAGGGCGGCCGCGTCCTGGAAGAGCACCAGCACGCCACGCGCGGCGCAAGCTACCTGGTGGTGGGCCGCAACGGCGGCAAGTTCGTCCACCTGGTCTGCGCCGACGGCGGTGGCGGCTGGCTGGCGGTACTGTTCGCCTACCTGCCTGTGCCGCCGATCTGGGCCAACGCCTTGCGCAGAAGCCCGCGAAAAGAGGATGAGAACGAGATGGACGAACCCTACAAGACCTGCTATTTCTGCGGCGGCGCCATGAAGCAGATCACCGTCGGCAACTTCGACTACCGGCTCGAAGGCAAACTCTACGTGATCAAGCGGGTGCCGGCCAGCCTGTGCCAGGAGTGCGGCGAGAAATACATCGCTGCCGACGTCGGACACCGCCTGAACGAATTGATCGCGGCCCAGGCCTACACCGGCAGCGAACAGGTCGGCGTCATCGACTACCCATAGGGGCAGCGATCATGCGCGGACTCGTCCTGGCTAAAGAGTATTACCAAGAATTCGGGGCCTCCCTGCTCCATGAGAAGTTTTCTGCACAGCAGGAGCGCATCGCCGCCGGCCTGGTCGGCGACGGATCGGACTGCCTGGGCTTTGACGACAAATATTCAACCGATCACGACTGGGGACCGGGCTTCTGCTGGTGGCTCAGCAAACCCGACTATGAACAGTTCGGTGCTCACCTGCAGGCTGAATATGCCAGACTGCCCGCCAGTTTCCATGGCTTCGAGCGCAATGTCAGCGAATGGGGCGATGGTCGTGTCGGGGTGTTTGAAATCGGTGCGTTCTACCGCGGCTTCCTGGGCCGCAACGGGGTCCCAGTCACCTTGCCGGACTGGCTGCGCATTCCAGAGAAAAATCTTGCCGCATGCACTTCAGGGGAAGTGTTTGCCGATCCGCTTGGAGAGTTCTCGCAAATTCGCCGGCAACTCTTGCAAGGCTACCCGGAAGATGTTCGCCTAGCGAAGATCGCCGCCCGCTGTATGTCCTGCGGCCAGGCTGGGCAATACAACTTTCATCGATCAATCTGGCGCGGGGAATATTTTGCCGCGCAGTACGCCGAAACCAAATTCTGTTCCGACATCATGTCGCTGGTCTATTTGCTCAACCGCAGCTATGCCCCCTTCTACAAGTGGCTGCACCGCGGCGTCGCAGCCCTGCCGGTGCTAGGCAAGTTCATGGCGCAGAAAGTCACCGCCCTGACAGCTAGCAGCGAATACGAGGAAAAGAAGTTCATATTGGATGAAATCACCGGTGCAGTAATTCTGGAGTTGCAGAACACTGGCTTGAGCGATTCGGAGAGCAAATTCCTGGTCGATCATGGGCCGGTTGTGCATAATCGGATTAGCGATCCTGCTTTACGCCAAGTGAATGTCTGGATCGGGTAATCCCCTGGTAACTGCGCTCCTAGTAACTGCGTCCATGAAAAACATCCTGATCATCGGCGGCAGCTATTTTGCCGGACGTGTCCTGGTTGAGGAACTCGCCAAGGATTCCGATTTTGCGGTTCATGTTTTCAACCGTGGTCGGCGTACTCTGAGCATTGCCGGCGTCACCGAACTCATCGGCGATCGCGAGCAAGCCAAACAAATTTGTCATGCCATCCCCGACAAAGAGTGGGACGCCGTGATTGATTTCTGCGCCTACACTCCGGCACACATCAAGGGCATACTCGACAATCTTCCAGGCAAGATCGGGCAGTATATTTTCATCAGCACCACCAGCGTCTATCAGAAGAGCTGGGGTCTGCCGATAGCCGAAGATGCCCCGCTGCTCGCCGGCCCCCAGCCTGAACTGGGCAGCTATGCGGATTACGGCTACGACAAGGTCAGGGCCGAGAGCACCCTGCGACAAATGTGCGATAGCTCCGCAACACCCTACACCATACTGCGCCCGACCATTATCTATGGGTATTACAACTACGCGCCGCGCGAAACCTATTTCTTTGACTTACTGCGCAATCACAAACCGATTGTCATTCCGCAGCATGATCTGGCCTTGTTCAGCTTCATTTGGGTTGTCGATATGGCCCAGATGATCATGCGCTGCATCAATGATCCGCGTACCTACAAGGCGACATTCAACCTGGCTGCAGATGAATTTGTTTCCTATTCGCGCATTGTCGAAGTGCTCGGCGAAATTACCGGCAAAAGAATCGAGCCGGTGCGGATGACAGTGCCGGAAATTGAACGTCAGGGCATCCCCCTGCCCTTTCCACTGGATCACCATCTGATCTATACGGGCGCAAAGATCAGGCAGCTTTTTGATTTCACTTATACGCCGTTCAGAAAGGGACTGCGCGAGGCACTGAAATACTATTTGATGGTGCAAAAGCAGCGCGGCGCATCCGCCGCTTAGACTTTCACCAGCATGAACGCAGATCTGCTGCTGTGCAATTTGGCGCACCATGGATTTGACAACCAATCCATCCCGCTTGAACTGATTGCGATTCAAGGCAACCGGATCGCTTATGCCGGTTCATCAGATGCGCTGGCTGATTTAAAGGGGCCAGCAACACGCGTGCTGGACTGTCAGGGCGGCTTGGTATTGCCCGGTTTCAATGACGCACACTGCCATCCGCTCGCGTTTGCCGTATCGAAAAATTACCTGGACTGTTCTCCGCTCCAGGTCGCTGGTATCGAGGATATCCTGTCCGCTTTGCGCAAACAGGCCTTGGTGACCAGCCAGCAGCAATGGCTGCGCGGCGCCCAAATCGACGTTTCGGCTATCGCCGAAAAACGCTTGCCGACGCGCTGGGAACTTGATGGCGCAGTGCCAGATCTCCCCGTGCTGCTGGTCGAACGTTCCGGCCAGCAGTGCGCACTGAACAGTCTGGCATTGACGCGGTGTGGCATCGACGATGCAGTCACCGATGCGGAGAATGAAAGAATTGAGCGCGACCCCTGTAGCGGCAAGCCTAGCGGGATAGTCTCGGGCAACAGCGCACGAATTGCCCGAGCGCTTCCGCCGCTTACCGATGATCAGGTTGAAGCAGGCTTGCGCCAGGCCAACCAGGAGTTCCTGGCACTGGGCATCACTTCGCTGCAAGACACCAGCTGGTCCAACACCCATCATCACTGGGAAAGCTGGCAAGTCTTCAAGCAACGCGGCTTGCTAACGCCGCGTCTGACGATGATGGCAGGGTATGACTCCTTGACAGAATTCAGCGACAGAGGACTAAGGACTGGCAGCGGTGATGTGCAATTGCGTCTCGGCGCCATGAAAATCGCGCTTGATGAGAGCCGCGGAAGCCATATGCCGGCACAGGCGGATCTCAACTACGCGGCTCTGGAGGCGCATTTGGCTGGGTTCCAGCTGGCTTTTCACGTGCCCGATGTAGAACTGCTGCAGATGTCGCTACGTGCCCTGGCATTTGTCAGAAGCACTTCTGTCAAGGAATGCAGCCGTCCCCGCTTCGAACATTGCCCGGTCTGTCCGCCGGCGTTGTTGCCGGCAGTGGCTGAAAGTCGAGCGATCGTAGTCAGCCAGCCCAATCTGCTCCACCAGACCGGTCCTGAATATCTTGAGCAGGTCACGGCAGAACAACTGAAGTGGGTTTATCCATACCGTTCGTTCTTCAATCACGGCATTCGATTGGCATTCAGTTCGGACTGTCCGCTGACCTCGTGCGCCCCATTCCCAGCTATGCAGACCGCCACGACCCGCCGTGTCGCCCAGGGAATGCGGCTACCTGCGAACGAACAGTTGACGCTTGCCGAAGCGCTCGATCTTTACACTGCTGCTGGTGCCTATGCTGCTGGCGAAGATCATGAAAAAGGCAGCCTCAGTATTGGACAACTCGCCGATTTGGTCGTTGTCCATGGCTCCGGCCGAATCACGCCGGAGTATTTCGCAGAAGCGCAAGTGGTGATGACGCTGATCGACGGGCAACTTGTCTGGGTGAAGTGACCGAGTAAGCGGCATGACACGCCTGAGTCTATGCGGAATCAGGTACCGCATAAGGATGTTGCGCATCAGGAACGATGCAATCAACGGCACAAACCGGCACACACTGGGGCGCGGGCGCTACGCCATTGCACTCAGTGCATTTCCCCGGATCGATGATATGAACTTCAGCTCCTTTGCTGATGGCTTCGTTGTCACATTCAAACTGGCAGACTTCGCAATTAATGCAGTCGCCGGTGATCAACAAAGCCATCGTAAACCGCTTTGGTTCGCCATCAAACAGACAGAAAATGGATCTGCGCCAAGCATTTCTCCAGATGCTTGTCGATATCGGCGCTCTTTTCCCGGAAAATTTGAATGGCATCGCCGCCGCTGCGCAAGGCTTGCACAACGGCCTTGCCGCAGCGATAGCCGCTGTCGATCGCCGCACTGATACCTTCTCCGTTGAGATAGACATAGCCGGCGGCCTCGCCCGTCAAGATCGTGCGCCCCTGCCCCAAATAGGGGGGTGCCAGCTCCATCTGGCAACCCTCATCGCGCCACCAGGCGCCGAGCTTGACGCCGAACTCGTTGGCCAGCAACTGCTTGAAGCTTTCCACCGACTCCCTCAGCTTGCGCCCTTTGAATCCACCGACGCATAGCAGCAGATAATCGTCCTTTTGATGCACGCAGGACAACATTTCACCGATTTCCGGCTCGAAAAATACCGTCCAGGCGGCTTTTTTCAGGGTCCCTAGCGACTCGAGTTTGAAGTAGCTCTGAAAGATGCTTACGCTCGCCCCGGCTGGTCCGGTGTCTCCCGCAGCCGCTTTGAGTATGCGCCGCACCACCGAGGGGCCGCCGTCGGCACCGACCAGATACTTGCAGTGATACTCACTTGCGCCCGGGCCATCGACCTGAACCGTGACACCATCGGAGGAGGCGGTAAACCCTTTGACTCTGGCTTCGTCGCGGCACGTTGCGCCGGACATCTTGACCAGCCAATGATCGAACAGGTTGCGCCAGATGTTTTGGTAATGCATCGAGAAGGCTTTGCCGTCCTTGGGAATTTCCCAGTAGAAGCGCTTATATCCAGTCTCTTTCTTCCATTCGCGAATATTCTCTGCCTCGACAATCTTGTCGTTGCTGCAATAGACCTCTGGGGGAGCGTCGGCACCGAAGTATTCGCGCAACAGTTCCTGCGTCTGGCCGAACAGCACCCCGGAGCAGCATTTGTAGCGCGGCAGCTTGTCTTTTTCCAGAATCAGAACATCCACGCCTTCCTGCTTCAGGGCTCTGGCACAAGCAGCGCCGGCCGGACCACCGCCAACGATGATGACATCATGCGTTTCCATGCTCCGAGTCTCCTTCGCTAATAAATTATCGATCAGGCTCCGCGGTAATTGGGGCTGCGTTTTTCGGCAAATGCCTTGAAGCCTTCCTTGCGGTCTTCGGTATCGCGCAAGACGCCCCACAACAAATGCGAGAACAGGATGCCGTGTTCAACTGGCATATCCTTGCCGAGTATCGCGGCTTGCTTGGCGGCCTGCACGCTAAGCGGGGCGGCGCTGGCAATCTTTTCGGCATAGGTCGTGGCGAGCTTCAGCAGTTCATCCGGCGCCACCACATCACTGACCAGGCCGTAGCGCAAGGCTTCGTCGGCAGTGATCATTTCTCCGGTCAGAAGCATTTTCATGGCGACCGCCTGTGGAATCGCACGCGGCAGCATCTGCGTGCCGTTGAGACCGGCCAGGCTTGCGACCTTGACCTCGGTCAGCCCGAACTTGGCATTATTGCTGGCAATGCGCAAGTCGCAGGCCAGCGCTATCTCCAGGCCGCCGCCGACGGCAAAGCCGTTGATGGCGGCGATGATCGGCTTCCACATCTTCATCGCCGGCACAATCGGCATGCCGTCGCGCAAGTAGACGGCCGCCATGCATTCGGTCGGCGTCGGCGTGGCCTTCATGTCGGTGCCGGTGCAGAAGGATTTTGGCCCGGCACCGGTCAGCACGGCGACGCGGATGTCCGGGTTGCTTGCGACCTCGTGCCAAATCCGGTTCAGATCGGCAACGGATTCCGGGTCGAGGGCATTCATTGCCTCAGGCCGATTCAGGGTGACATAGGCAACGTGATTGGTGACTTCAAATCCGACGGGCATGTTTAATCCTTGGCAACGACAAAGGGGTTGTAGGGCTGCTCATCCTTGAGCAGTTTCTCGGCGATGGAAACGCGATGGATTTCCGACGGGCCTTCGACAATGCGCCACAGACGAACCATGCGCGCCACATACTCGAGACCGGTCTCGCGCGCCATGCCCATGCCACCATAGAGTTGCATGGCACGGTCGACGACACGGGTCAACATCTCGGTCGACTGCACTTTTAGCGCTGCCGCCTCGACGCGCAGGTCCTTGACGCCTTGATCGGATTTCCATGCCGTGTAGTAGAGTTGCAGGCGCACGGCCTCGAGCTCCATGGTCGAGTCGGCGATCCAGGTCTGCACGATCTGCCGCTCGGCCAACTTCTTGCCGAAGGTACTGCGCACGTTGGCTTGGTCGATCATCATCTTGATCACGCGCTCGGCCATGCCCGTGCAGTGCGCCGCCAACTCGATGCGGCGCACGCCGAAGCGGTTCTGCAACGGGATGAAGGCCTTGCCCACCTCGCCAAGCACGGCCTCGTCACCCACCGTGAGATTGTCGAAATACACGGACCAGGTCGGCATAGCGCCGATAACCGGGGTTTCGCTGCCGATCTCGATGCCCGGCATGCTCTTCTCCACCAGGAAAGCCGTAAATCTTCCCTTTGAACTGGCAGCTTTGTCGGTCACTGCAATCACGATGAACAGCAGCTTGTCCCGGTCGCACTTGCTGATGAAGAGTTTCGAGCCGTTGATGACCCACTTGCCGTCCTTCTTCACCGCAGTGGTCTTCAGTCCGCTGACGTCGGCGCCGGCGTCCGGCTCAGTCGCCGCCATCGCCGAGTCGATCTCGCCGCGGCAGTATGGCATCAGGTACTTCTCCTTCTGCGCCGGGCTGCAGCACTCGTTCAGGTAGTAGAGATTCGGCGCGTCGGGCGGCAGGGTGAAGGCGTGGTGGGAGAAGCCCAACAGCGACTTGGACAGTTCCTCCACCACCAGGGTCTTGGCGAACATGCCCATGCCCTGGCCGCCGAACTCCTCGCCCACCTCGATGCCCCAGAAGCCCATTTCCTGGGCCATTTTCAACAGTCTCTCTTCGTCCTCTTTCGGCAACAGGCTCAGGTGGTCGGTCCACATGCGCATCTCGCGCTCGAGCAGAACCTTCTCCAACGGCATCAGCTCTTTCGTTGTGAACTTCTGCGCCAGTTCCTTCAGCATCATTTGTTCTTGCGATATCGAAAAGTCCATGTGATCTCACCAAAGATTGAAATATAGAATGATTCGCCAGGCGCCGGAGCGTCGGTGGTTCCTGCTTCTAACGAAACGACCTATACCAGGACCTGGTCGCTGGTCATTTTTTGAATTTCTTGTTCCGAGTAGCCCAGCATGCCGCTCAATACTTCCTTGGTATGCTGGCCAATCGACGGCGCCGGGGTTTCCATGATCACCGGAGTGCGCGAAAACTTCACGGGCGCACGGTTATACAAGCTGACGCCTACCACCGGATGGTTAAGGTAGGCCCAGAAGCCGCGCTGCCGCAGATGAGGATCTTCGATGGCCTCGCGCGCATCCTTGACCATGCCCGCCTTGACACCATTTCTCAGCAACTCGTCCATCAGCCAATCGGAATACTGTCCCGTCGTCCAGGCTTCGATGCGCGCGTCCAGTTCTTCCTGATTGCGCAGCCTGGCTTCCAGCGTGGCAAATTTTTGATCTTCCGCCCAGGCCGGATTGCCCATGATTTTTTTCAGGGAACCCCATTCTTCTTCGGTAAACACCGCGATGGCCAGCCATTTCCGGTAACCCAAGGTGGTGTAGACGCCATGTGGTGCTGCCTGCGGATCGCCGCAGCCGAGTGGCGGCAGCACCTCACCATTGGCCGCATAGGCCATCGCATCCGACGGTACCATGCTGATCGCCGCCTCGAGTTGGGAGATAGTGACGGTCTGGCCCCGGCCCGTGGCTTCCCTTTCGAGCAGTGCGGCCATGATGCCGAACAAGGTATGTGTGGGCACCATGACGTGATCGGTGTAATTGGTGCCGGTGCCGAATGGCGGCTGGCCAGGAAAAGCGGCACGCGCCGTCAGGCCGCACAGCGCATTGAGATTCACACCATAGCCCATGTATTCGCTGTGCGGGCCGTTCAAGCCCTGCAGGCTCATGGTGACATAAATGATGCGCGGGTTGATTTTCTGCACGTCTTCCCAGCCCAGATTCCATTTTTCCATCTGGCCGACGCGGAAGTTGTTGATGATGATGTCGCTCTGCTTGATCAAGCGCACCGCGACTTCGCGCGCATCCGGGTGTCCCATGTTGAGGGCGATATCCTGCTTGTTGGCGTTGCGGTTGGCGAAGTAGCCGCTGCGGTCCATGCCGGTGTTGTCGCCGTCCTTGAACGGCTCGCCCTTGCGCAAAATGTCAGGGCGCTTGAGGCTTTCAATCTTGATGACCTTGGCGCCGCACTGCGCCAGCACGCTGGTGGCAATCGGTCCGGCGCCAACCCAGGAAAAATCGCAAACGGTGATGCCCTGCAAGGCACGCTCAAAACTATTCGGCATAGACGGCTCCTGCCTTGATCAAGGCGTCGATATCCTGCTTGGCATAGCCATGCTCCGCCAGAACTTCACGCGTGTGCTGTCCCAGGCGCGGCGCATTGCCGCCCTGCTGCCAGCGGATTTCACCGAACTCATAGGGAGCGCCAGGGTAGACGACATTGCCGCCAAGAGTTTCGTTGTGCACCGTGTGCCAATAGCCGCGCGCCTTCAACTGCGGGTTCTCAAGCAAATCCTTGCCGTTGCTCACGGGTGTCACAGCGACACTGTAGCCTTGCCCGGTTTCGTAGATATAACGCTTGTCATGCTGCATCGTGTATCTTTCGAATACCCGGCAGAAAGTGTCATATCCCTCCTTCGATTCACGATAGGCGGACTCGATCCACTTGTCGTTATCGAAGACCTCCCATTCTTCGACGCCTTCCTGCTTCATCCATTCGACAAAAGGCGTCCACATCACCTTGTTCTTGCCCATGATCGCGACAATCGCGATATAGCCGTCGGCACAAGGATGAATCGTTGCGGTGCCGGCTTCCTTGCCGCGCCCGCGGCGGATTTTTCCTTCCAGATCCCAGAACTGCGCTGCATTCTCAAGGGCGCCGGCGCCGGCCTCGATGCAGGCGACATCGACAAACTGTCCCTTGCCGCTGCGCTGGGCACCGAACAGGGCGATTGTGCTGCCCACGGCGGCATAGGCTTCGGCCATGCGATACGCCTGGTTATCGGGTGAACGCACCGGTTTCTCATGCCCCACCCCAGCCAGATACAGAAAGCCGCTCATGGCCGCACAAGTCAGGTCTGAACCAACCTGCTGCGCCAGAGGTCCGGTGTGACCAAATGGCGTGATCGAGGTTTGCACCAGTTTCGGATTCTTCGCACTCAGGGTTTCGTAAGCCAAGCCGCGCTGGGTCAGATAGCCCGGCGCAAAACTTTCGACCAGCAGATCGGCGCTGGCACAAAGTCGCCGCAATACTGCCTGGCCATCGGCATGATCGAGATTCAGTGCCAGCCCGCGCTTGCCACTGTTGTAACAGCAAAACGGCAAGCTTGAGTCCGGAGTTTTTGCGTTCTTGTAGAAGGGACCGACCTGCCGCAGCGGATCGCCATCGAGCGGTTCCAGATGGATCACCTCGGCACCGATCCCGGCAAACATCTTCGCCGTGTAAGGTCCTAGCTCGCCGGTGAAATCAAGGACTTTAAGTTTTGAGAAATAATTGTTTTCCATAATCATCATGTGCCGGGGATTGCCTGAACCTTGTGGCGACGGATGTGATTAGCCCGAGAACAGGCTTCTGCCGCCGCAGACGTAGATCACCTGACCGTTGATGAAGCCCGCGTCGTCATCGGCGAGGAACATCACGGTATCGGCAATATTGTCGACGCTGCCGAGGCGGCCAGTCGGCTGTTTGGTCAGCAGGAAATTGCGGTCCTTTTCCGGAAGCGCATCCCACATCGGGGTATGGATCAATCCTGGCGCGATGCAGTTGCTGGTCACGCCGCTCTTGCCCAATTCCAGCGCCATTGCCCGTGTCAGTCCGACCGTGCCGGCCTTGGCTGAGGAATAAGGCGTTTGGCCGGGGCCGCCGAGCCAGGCACGCGAAGCGATATTGATGATGCGGCCGTGCTTGTTCTCGATCATGTGGCCATGCACCGCCTGGGAGCAAAGGAAGCTACCTTTGAGATTGACGTTGAGCGTGAGGTCCCAGTCGGATTCGGTGAGTTTTCTCATCGGTCCGGCCTTGTCCAACCCGGCGTTATTGACCAGAATATCCACCCGGCCGAATGCCTCAACAGCTTGCTGAACCATGTTCTTGACGGCTTCGCCCTTGCTGATGTCGGCGACTGCGCCGATGACCCGAAACCCCAGCTTCTTGAATTCATCGACTGTGCTTTCCACCTTGGCGGCGTCGATGTCGTTGATAACCACCGCAGCGCCGTTTTCCGCCATGCGCTGGGCCGTCTGCTTGCCCATTCCACTCGCTGAACCCGTGATCAGCGCGACTCTGTTTGCAATACCCATGTCTACACCTTAAGTTCAGACTGACATTGAAAAATAGTTGCTCTTGCCGCCACAGACAAAAAACGTCTGCCCAGTAACATAGTCGGACGTATCCGAGGCAAAAAAGCTGACCGCATAGGAAATATCAGTGGGCGTACCGACCCGCTTGACGGGTATGCCGCTAGCGATCTTGGTTTTGGTTTCCTCGTCTGCCGACACGGCCGGAATATCGCCCTTCACCACGCAGTTGCAGGTGACGTTATTGCGTGCAGCCTCCAGCGCGATCGATCGGGTCAACCCAAACAGCCCCGACTTTGCCGCGCCGAGATCGGCGCTTCTGGCAACGCCCAGGTACGCCAGGCTGCTGATATTGATGACCCGTCCATTGTTGTTTTGTTGCATCTGCGGCACGATTTCGCGCAGGAAGTTGAAGTCGGCACCGAGCATGGCGGCGATGGTGGTATTGAAGCTCTCCGCACTCAGATCGCCCAAGGCCTTGCCATCTGATTCGGGTGGATTATTCACGAGAATATCAACCCTGCCGAAGCGTGCGACGACTTTCTCTACACAGCTGCGCACTGATTGCGCGTCGCTCGCCTTGACCTCAAACGCTGCCGCTTCGCCACCGGCAGCGCTGATTTTTGCGGCTACAGTGGCTAGTTTCTGTTCATCCGCATCGCACAGCGCAAGCTTCGCCCCTGCTGAAGCCAGGCGTAAAGCGACCGCTTCGCCGACCTCATCCGTGGCACCTGCAATCAGCGCCACCCTGCCCTTAACTTTCGACAGCATGATTTTCCTCTCGTCCAAAAATGACCCGTATGCAGCTCACCAGGCGCTAACCAGCATATGCATGGTACATGCCGCATGCTCGGTACCGGACAAACCGCCGCCGGTAACATGGGTCATGGCCACGCGCGGAATCGGATCTACCTGGAAGCCCTGACACTCACCGCGTAGTTGTTTGACGCAGGCGGCAATTTGCGCAGCACCCGAGGCACCGATGGGGTGACCATAAGACAGCATGCCTCCGCGCGGACTGACCACACACTTGCCGCCGTAAGTGGAATCGCCGTCGCGCAGATATTTCAGACCATCACCTTTCTTGCACAAACCGAGGCATTCGTAATAAAGCAGTTCGGCAATGGTGAATGCGTCGTGCAGTTCGACGATATTCACGTCCTCTGGTCCAATGCCGGACTCTTCATAGAGCTGCTCGGCGCAAGTTTCGGTGATGTCGTCGCCGGTAATATCGCGCGGCCTGTTGTGATAGGGTCCGGACTGGACCACGGCGCCTGCCACCTTGACGGGCTTTTGCACTCCCAGCTTGGCGGCCATTTCCTTTGTGCACACCACCACGGCCCCTGCACCATCGGCAATCCCGCAGCATTGCTGCAGGGTCAACGGATAGGCGACCATGCGCGAATTGACGACTTCCTCGATCGTGATTGCCCCCTTGAACCAGGCATTTGGATTGTTGGTTGCATGGCGCCGGTTCTTGACTGTGATCGCTGCGAGATCTTCTATGGTCGTGCCGGTTTCATGCATGTAGCGGTTGGCACGCATCGCATATTTGCCCGTCATCACCGCAGCATGCATCGTCTCGATATCCGACATGCTTGGAGCAAAGGCCGTTCCCGACTGCATATGCAGACTGTGGTTCTCGCAGCCGACACCGAGCGAGATGTCCGTCACACCAGTGGCGACATCCTTGATTGCCGAATAGACGGCCATTCCGCCTGCCGAACAAGCGCTTTCGACATTGATGATGGGCAAGCGCCCGCACATTCCCAGATCCTTGAATACCGTCTGCCCTGTGACAATGCCATTCATGCCGTTGCCGACATAGGCGCTCTGTACCACATCCGGACGATTGATATTCGAGTTACGCATTGCTTCGAGCGCTGCTGCCCTGCCAAGTACGTCGTAGTCGACGGAATGCTTGCCAAACTTGGTTTCGCCAACGCCGGCAATATAAACATCACGCATTAGTTTCATGTCTGCTCACCGAGTGTCAGTAATGGATTAGACGGCAATCTTGCGAAATTTGTAGCTGGTGATGGGCAAGCCGTCGCGATTCGTGCGAATCGGACCGATGGTCAGTTCGACCTTGTCATCGCACTTGAAGCTGCCGGGCTCTCCTTCCATCTGCGCAAAAACCCGCAGATTTTCAGGCAGGTCGATATAACCGAAAACGTATGGTGTCTTCATCCCGGCCTGACCGATAAAAATATCCGTCACGCTGTACAGCACCCCGGTGCGACTCAGGGGCACGATTTCGAATTCCTCACCCCAGCAGTTCCAGCACAAAGTCGGCTTCGGAAAATCCAGATTCCCGCAACTCTTGCAGCGATAGCCTTGCAGATATGGCGGGTCGCCATTCTCCGGAACTATCAGCAGATCGGGATGGAAAAAAGTGATGTCAGGCTTGGGAGCCTTTTTTGCTTCTTTATTGTCGGACATAACATACCCTCACAAGAATCTAACTGGCAGTCGGCACTTATGGATGTGGAACATGCATCGGAGGGGACTTGATGCAAAGGTAAATTTATCCATGTTTAGGGAATGGAACAATCGGTACGATTGCCTATACCCTAGGCAAAACACCTACCTTGTCTTCCAAGCCAATGAAAAGGTTGTAACATGCCTTCTCACAGAGGAAGGACAACTCGCCAACGACACAGTTTGAGCCGACGAGAAATGAGAAAAGCATCCGCTGTCGACATGATCAAAGAATCCGAAGAAGTATCGGATACTCATCCCTTGCTGGCGCATGAAGTCGATGAAGTCATATTCAACAACGCGCCAGTCGGGATTTGCTATGTCCGCAAGAGGATATTGGTTCGTTCCAATCGACGCTTCGAGGAATTGTTCGGTTATGGCGAGAAGGAGTTAGACAACCAGTCCGTACGCATACTTTATCCAAGCGAGGAGATATTCAAGTCCATATGGGACAAGGACCGGGGTTACTTCAAGCACAACAAGAATGCCTTTTACATCACCGAACGCCCCATGATTCGCAAGGATGGGGCTTTGATCTGGTGCATTATTTCTGGCAATGCGCTCGATCCCGAGCATCCCAACCAAGGCGCCATCTGGGTCTTGCAGGACATCTCGGACCATAAGCGCCTGGAAGAGCAACTCAAGGCGAATGTCTCGCAACTGGAGATGATGGTTGCCGAACGGACGGCAGAACTCACCAAGCATGTCGACAACCTGAACATCGAAATCGCCACGCGCAAGAAGGCCGAGCAATTGGCCAACGAAAGCCAGCGCAAGTACTACACGCTGTTTCACATGTTGCCGATCGGCATATCTATCACCGCCCAGAACGGAAAGATTCTCGAATCAAACCAGGGATTCAACGAACTGGTAGGGGAGAAGCGAGAACCACTGTCGACTTGGCAACAAATCTCCGGAGACTTCTTTTCCCCAGATGGGTCGAAGATTCCCAAAAGCCGGCTGCCCTGGCTGACCAGGGATTATCAAAAGGATCACATCAACAACATCGAAGTCGGAATGCGCCTGAAGAAGGGCAAGCGGCGCTGGCTCAGCGTCAGTTCTACGACATTGCCGCTGCAGGATCAGCAAGTCCTGGTTGCTGCATTCTCCGATATCACTTATCGGAAGAAGATCGAGGAACTGGAAAGGTTGCGGCATGCTGAACTCACCCGGTTGGCCCGAATCAATTCAACTTCCGAGATGGGGGCGGCGCTGGCCCACCAGATGGGGCAGCCGCTGGTATCCGCTTTGAATTACCTCCACGGCTGCCGGCTGCGACTGGATCATGTCAAAGGTGTTGAAGAGATCTCCGATTCGGTTTGTCTGGCGATCAAACACCTCGAGCAGGCCGGGCAGATCCTCGGCCGGGTTCGTGATTTCGTCAGCAAGCACAAACCCGACAAGATACCGAGCGATATCAATGAGCTCATCCACGATGCCATAGTTTTCCTTGACTTCGATATCCGCAGAAGAAATATTAATCTGAAGCAGTTCCTGGCACCCGATCTGCCACTGGTCCCCGTGTGCAAGATCGAGATTTTGCAGGTACTCTTCAATTTGCTGAAGAACGGCATGGAAGCAGTCGCTGACATGCCTGAAGCGAGCCGCATCCTCGCCGTCAGCAGCGAAATCAGCAGCGACCGGAAGAGCATCACTGTCGCCGTGCAGGATCATGGCGAAGGGATGGTAAAAGGCGTCGCCAAACAAGTCTTTGAACCTTATTTCTCGACGAAACCAAACGGCATGGGCATTGGTCTAACTATTTGCCGTTCAATCATAGACTCGCACGAAGGCGAACTTACTTATTCGAGAGCGGGGAAAACCGGATCAATTTTCCGGTTCACCTTGCCGATATAATGGAGGTTAACAATGAAAGAATCAGCAGCGCGGATGCGACCGAAAACTACCCGAGCGACTCCCCTTGCAGACCCGAATGCACCGCGGGTTTTCGTGATCGACGACGAGGAGTCGGTGCGACATTCCCTGACTTGGCTGCTCAACTCAATTTCGCTCAAGGTCGAGGAGTTTTCGTCGGCACAGCAATTTCTCGATGCCAACATATCCTGCGAGTACGGCTGTCTGATTGTCGATGTCAGAATGCCCAATATGAGCGGCCTGCAGTTGCAGAAAGAGCTGCTTGAAAGAGGCTTCCAGCTCCCGCTGATTTTTCTGTCCGCATACGGCGATGGACATATGGGAGCGCAGGCCATCAAGAATGGCGCCATCGATTTCCTGCAAAAACCTTACCAGAACCAGGATCTGCTGGATGCAGTCAACGCCGCGCTGAAACTCAGCAAAGGCCAAATGGAAAGCAAGAACAAGAAATTGGACTATTTTGACAAGTTCGACAGTCTGTCCCAGCGTGAAAAAGAAATTCTCAGCCTGGTCGTAGATGGAAAAACCAGCAAGGAAATCGCGCAAACGCTCAAAATCAGTCCCAAGACCGTTGAAGCGCACCGTGCCAGTTTTTTGAGGAAGCTCGGCGCCAAATCAGCCAGCAGCGTGGTGCATCTTGCCGTGCATTCCAACAGTCACTGCCGCGACTGCGAGTGGTTGCCGTTGCCGAATACCGAATGATGCCGCGGGGAAGAATCGGCATCTGCAAGAGCGTCGGTATTCTGGGCTTTTAGCCGAATGGTTGAATCCCGATCAATTTGACATGCAGGTATCCAGCGAACAGCCACCAACCTACCAGCCCGATCACGACTGTGATCAATGTATTCATTAAAGTGCTTACCGGATATCTGGTGTTTGCTTTCCTATCGCGTTGCACTGCCATAGCGTAGTCAACCGCGGCCCAGGCAGAGAAGCTGCCAAAAAGAAGCAAATCGATGGAACGGCCATTCGCAAGCAAGTGGGCAAGTGCCCAGATCATCACGCCAAGTACCATCGGATGACCTAGGCTTGTCCGGATGCGGTTTCTTGGGATATAGGCGGCAACAATGAAGATAAATGCAGGGAGTGTCAGCAACGCCGCTGCATGACGAGTCCACAAGGGGGGATTCCAAAGGATCGATGAATCCGGACGAGCCGTCGAGAACCCCCAGACAATCAAGCCAAAGCCTAGCGCGGATATTGCGCCATAGAGCAGCTTCCAAGGAAGCAAGCCGAAACGGGCTACCTGAAGCGAGCGCCAGTCATCGGCAACGATTCGGATCGAGTGCGTTCCCAGAAAGATCAAGAGTCCGATGATGAAATAAGTCATGAGAGTCTCCCGAAAGCAAGAAGTCCTGTTCCGTCGGTTTTTGTGCTGACCAACATAAGCTAAGATACTTCTTAGATCTTGAAGGTGTAAGCTTCTTCCACAGCAATCTTAACCACTTGCTTCACCGTCATTCTTTTGGTGGCGTATTCCTGGCTCATTTGGTCAAACAATGGGCCTGCATTGAGTATCTCGGATCGACCAAAGATGCGACATCCAGCGCGTGTGGCTGGATCCAGGCAAATCACCGCAATTTGCGGGTTTTCCTGGAGATTGGTCAAGGTTCCGGGAGACATGATGTTGGCGAACATCAAGTGCTCGTCATCCAGAACGCGTAACGATCCTTTTGCGGAAACGTTGGGTTTGCCTGTTTTGCTGGAGGTTGCAATCAGCCCCGGCTTGATTTCGGCAACCGCCTTCTGCACTTCCTGTGACATTTTTGCCATGATATGGACTGCTCCTTTCCACTCACAGTTGAATCCTGATACGAAACACCTGCTGCATTATGGCACAAAGCTTGAAGCCCCGAACCGGGGACTTCAAGCTTAAGCAGGCTTGCTGACGAATGAACGTAAGATCAATCGCCGCGGAGGTTTTGGACGTTAAAGGTTTCCTTGGGGACGAGTTTTTCGTCGATGATGGCGTGGAGCCGCATGTTGGTGCAATGCTTTGACTGGACGTCGAGCATCGAGGCGGTGGAGTAGACCACCATAC
>JACRAR010000016.1 GCA_016234745.1 Betaproteobacteria bacterium
ACCCAGTTGCAGTTGGAGGGACCGCGCCAGGTGCGGCTGCGCGCTCCGCTGCCTTTCGATCGCTGGCTGGAATGGGTGGCGCTGCTGCAGCGGGATACGCGTTTGCGTCTGGTGCAGTGCCGGGTCGATGCCGCCGATGCTGCCAATCCCCCTGGTGTCGTCCGTATCGATGCCTTGTTCGCACTGCCTGAGCCAGGTTGAGTGCGGCTTTCCTGATCTGATTCGCGATGCGGTTGCGGCTCCTCGGTTTCACCCTGCTGATCCTGTTCTTTGCGCTTGCGGCCATCATTCTCTGGCCGGCTTCGGCGCTGGTACCCTGGGTGGAAAGCGGCAGCAACGGCCATTGGCGCCTCTCCTCCACCGAAGGCACCGTCTGGAACGGCAGCGGCATGATTCTGTCGCATTCCAGCGATGGATCGGCCTGGCAGATCGCCCAAAACGTCCGCTGGCAACTGCATCCGGGCCAGCTTTGGCGCGGTCGGCTGTTGATTGAAACCAGCCTCGATCAGGGCAACGCCCTGATCACATTGACGACTGACGGCGTCACGCTCGAGCAGATCGATGCCGCCTTGCCCGCACCCATGCTGCTTGTATTGCTTCCCGGCGCCCTCGGCCGCTATGGCTGGGCAGGAATGATCCATGCACGCACAAACGCATTCAACTGTGCCTGGCGAAGCCATTCCTGCTCAGGCGAAATCGAATTGCTCTGGAAAGACGCCGCAGTAGCGGAAGTGCCCGGCAGCAAACTCGGCGATTATCGTTTTCGGTTGGTTGGAGAAGGCCAGGCAATGCGCGTCGACCTATCCACCCTGAGCGGCCGACTGCAGATCAACGGCAGCGGCGAAATCGCTGCCAGCGGCCTGCGCTTCAAAGGTGAAGCGTCTGCCACAGGCCCCGACGCCGCAGCGCTCGACGCCATGCTGCGAACCCTCGGCCGTTCCTCCGGCACCCCCGGCAAATATCTGATCGACTACCGCGAGGTCGCGACAAACTGATACGGCGCAGTTACAAAGAAGTGCCGAAATGGATTGATCTTCATGCAATATATTGCCTATAATGCATGATGTCGCATGAAGCAAACTTCTCCGCTAATTTTTCCGCTTTGTCTGATGGCCTGTTTGGCGTTGCAAGCGGCTGTGATCGAGCAGCAAACCTCTATCCTTACACGCAAAGGGGGTAAGTCAGGATGAAACAGGAACAGCACGGCGTCTTGCAGGCCGGACTCTCGGACGACAAAACCGTCGCAGTCACCAACCCGGTAAAGATCCAGGATTTGACCTTCCGCGACGGGCACCAATCCTTGTTTGCCACACGCGGCCGGGTCGAGGATTTTCTGCCGATCGCCGAGGACATGGACAACGCGGGTTTCTACTCCATGGAAGTGTGGGGAGGGGCAACCTTCGACACCATGCACCGCTTCCTCGCCGAAGATCCCTGGGAAACGCTGCGCACCCTGAAAAAGCATATCCGCAAGACGCCCGTCTCGATGCTGTTGCGCGCACAGAATCTGGTGGGGTATCGCAATTATCCCGATGACGTTGCGGAAACCTTCGTGCAGCGCTGCTGCGATAACGGCATGGACATTTTCCGGGTTTTCGACGCCCTCAACGACTACCGCAATTTCGAGACCGTCGTCCGGATCATCAAGAAAAACGCCAAGCACTTCCAGGGATGCATGTGCTTCTCCCTGACCGAATCGCGCATGGGCGGTCCCGTGTACAACCTCGAGTACTATCTGAAAAAGGCTCGCGATCTGGAGAGCATGGGCGCCGACAGCATCTGCATCAAGGACATGGCCGGACTCATCAATCCCTACGATGCCTACACCCTGGTCAAGGGGCTCAAGGCAACGGTCAAGCTGCCCATTCATTTGCACAGCCATTTCACTTCGGGTCAGGCCGACATGACCTTCCTCAAGGCCATTGAAGCCGGCATCGACATCGTCGACACCTGCCTCTCACCCTGGGCTTATCGCACGTCCCACCCCGGCCTGGAACCCTTGGTGGCGACCTTGCGCGGCACCAGCCGCGACACCGGCCTGGATCTCAAGCTGCTGGCGCGCTGCAGCGAATACATCGAAAAAATTTCGCCGAAATATCGCCACCTGCTCGATGACCGCCTCTCCATCATCGACATCAACGTCCTGCTGCACCAGACGCCAGGCGGCATGCTCTCCAATCTGGTCAACCAGTTGCGCGAAATGGGCGCATCGGACAAGCTCGAGGAGGTCTTCCGCCAGCTTCCCATCGTGCGCCGCGAATTGGGCCAGGTCCCGCTGGTCACGCCGACCAGCCAGATCGTCGGCATTCAGACCGTCAACAACGTGCTGTTCGACACGCCCAATGAACGCTACAAGATGACCACCGCCCAGGTCAAGGACCTGTGCTACGGCCTCTACGGCAAAACGGCGATCCCGATCGATCCTGCGGTACAAAAGAAGGCCCTCAAGGGCTATCCGCGCGGAGAAACTCCAATCGACGTACGTCCCGCCGACGTACTCGAACCGGAGATGGACAAGGCCAAGAAAGACGTTGAAGGACTGGCCAAGGACATCGATGACGTGCTCATCTATGCGCTCTACCCGACCACCGGGAAACGCTTCCTTAAATGGAAATACGGCCTGGAAGAAATTCCCGCCGAAGCCAAGCCGCGCACCATGGAAGACGTTCAGCGCGAACAGGAAATGAGCAACAAGGCCAAGGCGGGCTTGCTCGTTGAAAAACAGGCTGAGACCGAGACTGCGCCGGCCAAGGGTCCCGGCACCTACTCCTTCAAGATCACCCTGGGTGGAAAGCAGATCGAACTCGGCATCGAACAGGTCGGTGGCGCGCCCTTGCTGGCAGCGCTGGCGGCCTCCACGCAAGCGACGCCAGCGCCAACGCTCGCGTCGATGCAGCCGCAGCGCACGCTGATGCCACCACCGCCTCCCCCGCCGCCCAAGCCCGCCTCCCAGGCGGCCGCGGAAAAGAAATCCAAGCCTGCCGCAGCAGCCTCCAGCAACAATACCGCCGTTGAAGCACCCATGCCCGGCATGATCATCGGTTACGAGGTCAGCGAAGGCGACCGCGTCGAGGAAGGCGATGTCGTGCTGGTTCTGGAAGCGATGAAAATGGAAAACTCGATCACCGCACCGGTATCCGGAACGGTCACCAAGGTCAATTTCAAGGATGGCGACAGCGTCAAGAAGGGAGAAGTCCTCTGCCTCATCGGTTAACGCTTGATCTTATGCCATAGCCATGAATAACAAGGTGTCAGCGCTTGTTGAACACAGCCCTGCGATTGCTGAACATGCCGATTTGAGTCATCATGTCGGGCGTTGCTCACATCACAGGGAAGAAAATCATGGCGGAAATTCTGGCACCGCTGACGGGAAAGATTGTTGATGTCCTCGTCTCGGTTGGTACGTCGATCACGGAAGACGACGAACTGATCGTGATCGAGGCTCTGAAAATGGAGAATCTGGTCTATGCGTCCGGCAACGGCACGGTCAAGGAAGTGCGCGTAAAGAAGGGCGACAGTGTCAAGGATGGCGACGTCCTGCTGGTGATCGCGTAACCAAGCAATTTCAATGACAGAAGCGAGAAAAACATGAATTTTGGACTAACCGAAGAACAGCAACTGATCCAGGATACGGCGCGGCGTTTCGCAGCCGAGGAAATTGCGCCGACCCTCGAAGAGGAAGAGCGCAAGCACGAATTTCGCCCTGACCGGGTCGCCAAGATGGGCAGCCTGGGATTTTTCTCCTGTGCCGTACCAGAGGAGTTTGGCGGCAGCGGCATGGGATTCATGGAGTCGGTGCTGATGGCCGAGCAGATCGCCAAGGTTTCCGCCTCCTGGCGCCTGCCTTTCAACATGCAGAATCTGGGGCCGTCACTGACGGTCAACAAGTTCGGCACCAAGGCGCAAAAGGAAAAATATATTCCCGGCTGGGTTGCCGGCACGCAGCTCGGCTTCTTCGCCATGACCGAATCGAATACCGGTTCGGACGTGTCCAGCATGAAGACCCATGCCATCGACAAGGGCGACCACTGGGAAATTCATGGCTCGAAAATGTGGATCTCCCAGGCGCATGTCGGTGACGCTGGTCTGCTTTACGCCTACACCGACAAATCCCAGGGCAACAAGGGCATCACCGCCTTCATCATCGAGCCGAAAAAAATGCCGGGAGTCACTGCCCGGGCCATCGAAACCAAGCTCGGACTCAAATGTGCTCCGACCGGCGAGTTCGCCTTTGACGGCATGAAAGTGCCCAAGGAGAATGTCCTCGGCAAACCGGGCGACGGCTTCCGCATCTGCATGTGGCAACTTAACCAGACCCGCATGGGTTGCGCCGCGGGAGCCCTCGGCGTTGCTGGCGGTGCGCTGGATCTGGCGATTCAGTATGCCAACGAGCGCACCCAGTTCGGCAAGCCAATTTCCCAGCACCAGATGGTCCAGGCACAGATCGCGGAAATGGTGGTGGAACATCATGCCGCGCAAATGCTGGTCTATCGCGCCGCCTGGCTCAAGGATCAGGGCAAGCCGAATCAATACGAAACCTCGGTCGCCAAATACGCCGCTTCGGAAGCGGCGGTGCATGCGGCCAACGAATGCATGAAAATTTTCGGCTCTTACGGATTTTCCACCGAGTATCCGGCCGAGCGCTTCTACCGCGACGCCAAGTCCTTGCAGGTCGTGGAAGGCACTTCGAATATTCAGAAAGTCATCATCTCCGGCATGGCGCTGGGATTCACGCCCAACCGCGAATAGGAAACGGCACAGCTTGTATCGAGGGGGCCAGGGCAAACCAGCTCTGCCCCCTTTTCCTTAGAACCTATCCGTGAATAATCCAGCCCTGCGCCGATACCGATTTGAGATGCAGCCCGCGAAGCAAGACGCGCGGCGGTGTCATCACCGTAAGCGGATTGCGCCAAAGGGATGCGCTCAAATCGGTACCGGCCCGAAGGGTTGCAGCGAATCCGCGCGTCTGCGGCGTTGCGAGCCTTGCGCAATGATGTACATTGGGCTACGGCTCGCGCCTTGCAGCCATCGCGGATGCGCTGCAACGCAGGGCTGGATTATTCACGGATAGGTTCTTAATTCTTATGACAGCAGAGGAAGATAACCATGAGACCTTATTTTGAAAAGATGCCCAGCTTCGGCAAAACCCTCAAGGAAAACCGCATTGCCCGCTCCAAGGAGAGTCGCGCCAAAATCGAAGCCATCGAGGCTGAGATTACCGCCCTGAAGAAGGCCAAGGAGAACGTCGGCATTCCCACGGCAAAAATCAACGAACGCGGATCATGGACAATTTGGCAGCGTCTCGAATACCTGGTCGATCCGGGCACCTGGCAGCCGCTGCACAGCCTCTACAACCCCGAAAACAACGAAGAAGGCACCACCAATGTGGTCGACGGCCTTGGAAAAATCTGCGGCCGCTGGGCGGTGATCATCGGCTTTGACAACAAGGTCCTCGCCGGAGCCTGGATTGCGGGTCAATCGGAAAACATCCTGATGGTGACGAATCTGGCGAAACGCCTGAATATTCCGCTGGTATGGCTGGTCAATTGCAGCGGCGTCAAGTTGCCCGACCAGGAAAAGTTCTATGCCGGCCGCCGTGGCGGCGGCACTCCTTTCTATCGCCATGCCGAACTCGAACAGGCCGGTGTGCCGATCCTTGCCGGCATCTATGGTTCCAATCCGGCCGGTGGCGGCTATCAGGGCATTACCCCGACCATCCTGATCGCACACAAGGACGCCAACATTGCCGTAGGCGGCGCAGGCATCGTCTCAGGCATGTCGCCGCGCGGCGGCTTCGACACCGAAGGACTGGAGCAACTGATCGCGGTTACCCGCGATATCAAGGAAAGGCCACCGGGACGAGTCGAGACACACTATTACGACACCGGCTTCTTCACCCATGTGTGTGAAGAAGAGCAAGGCGTCCTGGACGGCATCAAGGCCTACATGCAGGCAATCCCGGCCTACGATCCGATGTTTTTCCGGGTCGCCGAACCTGCCGAGCCGGTCCTGCCCAGCGATGATCTCTACCACTTGCTGCCCGTCAATCAAAAAGAGACCTACGTCTTCGAAGACATCCTGGCACGCCTGGTCGATGGCAGCGAGCACATGGAGTTCCGTCCCGATTACGGACCGGAAATCTATACCGGACTGGTAAAAATCGACGGCATGCTGGTCGGCGTGATCGGCAACCGCCAGGGCCTGCTGCCCAAGGGCTATCCGGAATATGCCGATTATCCGGGCATCGGCGGCAAACTCTACCGCCAGGGCTTGATCAAGATGAGCGAGTTCGCCACGCATTGCGGTCGCGATCGCGTGCCGGTGATCTGGCTGCAGGATACCACCGGCATCGATGTCGGCGATATTGCCGAAAAGGCCGAGTTGCTCGGCCTGGGCTCGACCCTGATATACTCGATCCAGCAGGTCGATGTACCGATGATGCTGGTGGTACTCAGGAAGGGCAGCGCGGCGGCGCACTATGTCATGGGCGGTCCCAACGCCAATCGACATAATGCTTTCACCCTCGGCACCGCCGCCACTGAAATCTACGTGATGCATGGAGAAACCGCCGCTGTTGCGACTTATGCCCGGCGCGCAGTCAAGGACAAGGATTCCGGTCAGCCACTTCAGCCGATCGCTGACAAGATGAATGAAATGGCGAAAAAATACTATGACACTTCGCGCCCGGCGTATTGCGCCCAGCAAGGTTTCGTCGACGAGATCGTCGATCTCAAGGCTTTGCGCGGCTACTTGAAGGCTTTTGCCGGGAGCGTCTATCAGAACCCGAAATCCATCTGCCCGCGCCACCAGATGCTGCTCCCCAGAATCATCAAGGGCTAAGGCGGAAGGAAAGGCAAGCGTTGCTGTTCATTGTCGATTTCGATGGCACCCTTTCCGTCCGCGATACTGTGGACACGCTACTGGCCCGGTTTGCACCGCCGGAATGGGAAACCATCGAAGCGCAATGGCTCGCCGGTGAAATCAGCGCCGTCGAGTGCATGCAGCGCCAGATCGGCCTGGTCAAAGTCGACCATGTCGCGCTGGAGAGTTTCTTTCGCGGCATCCAGCTCGACGCCAGCTTCCTGCCTTTCCATCAGCATGTCAGCCAGTTCGCCAAGATCGCGATCGTCAGCGACGGGCTCGATCATGCCATCAACATTTCGACGCGTCACGCGGCTTTCCCGCAACTGCCGGTATTCGCCAATCATCTGAGTTTCGTCCCGGACGGCATCAGCCTCTCTTTCCCCTATTTGAGCAAAGAATGCACTGATGGCAACGGCGTCTGTAAATGCGCAGTGGCACGTGACTTGGCACAGGATTGCGGCGGCCCGGTGGTGCTGATTGGCGACGGCAAATCCGATGCCTGTCTTGCCCGGAAAGCCGATGTGGTGTTTGCCAAGGGTTCTCTGGTCACCTATTGCGTCCAGCAAGGCATCGCCTACCAACCGTTCCAGAGCTTTGCCGACGTGCTGGCCAAGGTCAGGAAATGGCCCCAGGAAGGGCCGCTGCTCAGCCCCGCTCTGCTGGCCTGAGCAGCATTCATAGCCGAATATCGAGAAAAGAGAACGCTTCGCATGGACCAGAAAATCATCGACATCCTCGACAAGGATAAAAAATACTGCTCTTACGGCGACACGGTCCACTACGCCGATCCGCCCAAGGTATTTGCATCCTGCGACGGCAGCTATCTTTACGATGAAAATCGCACGCCCTATCTGGACCTCCAGATGTGGTATTCGGCAGTCAATTTCGGCTATCGCAACCGGCGCCTCAATGACGTTCTCAAAGCCCAGATCGATGTCATGCCGCAACTGGCCTGCCAGTATCTGCACAAGGAAAAAGTCGAACTCACGGAAATCATCTGCCGCTACATCGAGGAGAAATACGGTGTGAAGGGCCGCGTGCATTTCAATGTGGGCGGCGCCCAGGCGGTCGAGGATTCGCTCAAGATCGTCCGCAACCACACCGGCAAGACTCATCAGTTCGCCTTCATGGGCGGCTATCACGGCCGCACCCTGGGCGCTTCGGCGATCACTTCGAGCTACCGTTACCGGCGTCGCTACGGCCACTTTTCCGACCGTGCGCATTTCGTCCCCTACCCCTACTGCTTCCGCTGCCCCTACGGCATGAAGCAGGAAACCTGCGGCATGTACTGCCACCATGAATTCGAGCGTCTGTTCGAGACCGAGTACAACTCGTTCTGGGACGACAAGGCCAAAGAATGCGAATTCGCCGCCTTCTACATCGAGACCATCCAGGGCACCGGCGGCTACATCATTCCGCCTGCAGGCTATATACAGAAACTGGCGCAGACCCTGAAGGAACGCAACATCCTGCTGGTGGTCGATGAAATCCAGATGGGCGTCTATCGCACCGGCAAGCTGTGGTCATGGGAAAACTTCGGCATCGTCCCGGACGTGTTCGTGTTTGGCAAAGCCATCACCAATGGCCTGAATCCGATCTCCGGCATCTGGGCGCGCGAAGAGTTGATCAGTCCGGAAAAATTCCCTCCCGGCTCGACCCACTCCACTTTTGCATCCAACCCACTCGGCACGACAGTGGCGCTGGAAGTACTGCGCATGACCCAGGAACACGACTTCGAACCCGCCATACGCGCACGCGGGGCCTATTTTCTGAAAAAGCTTGAGGCCCTGAAATCACGCTGGAAAGTCATCGGCGATGTCAGCGGCATTGGCCTCGCTCTGCGCATCGAACTCTGTACCAACGACGGCTATGCCCCAAGCCGGGAATTGGCCGACCGTGTGTTCAACGAAGGCCTCAAGGGCGATTTGCAGGTCGGCGACAAGAAATACGGCTTGGTGCTCGACATCGGCGGTTACTACAAGAATGTCATCACTCTGGCTCCCTCTTTGCTGATCACCGAAGAGGAAATCGATCTCGGCATTCAACTGTTCGAGATGCTGCTAAAACGTTGCGGGGCCGAGTAATTCCAGTTCGTCCATGACTTCGGCGGCTTGGCCGCGCCATGCCATTTGCGCTGTCCCATCGGGATTTCATTCGGTCGCCTAGTCGCTTGGTAGTCTTCGTCTTGCCTTCGTGTCACAAACATTTACGAATTGGTGTCCAGCGGTAGGCTAGACTTCGCAAATGACTTTACCGACAAATCACCGACCGGTTGCACCGATCGCCCTCTGGCGCCGCTGGCTGTACCGATGGACAGGCAAATCGCCATTGTCAGGCGGCGCATCCGGGAGTGATGAATCAGATGCCGCACCGATTCCGGACAAGAGTTTTCGCTACGGCGACGGTGCCGATGCCATCCTGCTGATCCACGGCCTGACCGGCACGCCAGTGGAAATGCAAACCGTCGGACGCGGTCTGGCAAAGCAAGGTTTCAGCGTCTATGGCGTCCAGCTCGCAGGACACTGCGGCAGCGAGGCCGATCTGGAGCAGACCAACTGGCGCGACTGGTACCGCAGCATCGAAGATGTATGGCGCGAAATCGACCGCAACCACGCCCATGTGTTCGTCGCCGGAATGTCGATGGGGGCGGTGATGGCCATGCATCTTGCCGCCCAGCAACCCGGGAAAATTCACGGCCTGGGCCTGTATTCGACGACCCTGTTCTACGACGGCTGGGCAGTGCCGAAACTCTCTTTTCTTCTGCCGCTGTTTCTACATACGCCGCTCGGGAAAAATATCCGGTTCATCGAAAACTTTCCCTACGGCATCAAGAATGAGCGCCTGCGCGACTATATCCATAACAGCATGATGTCCGGAGCGAGCGAACTGGCCGGCAACCTGGGTATGCCTGGTCACTCTTTGCGGGAACTACGGCGTTTGATCAAGATCGTCAAGCGTGAAATGCCCGCCATCCGTACTCCGGCGCTGGTGCTGCATGCCGCACACGATGATGTGACCAGCCCGCGCAATGCCGAATATGTCGCCCGGCACCTGGGCGGCCCGGTGCGCGTGGAACTTCTGCACGACTGCTACCACATGATCACCCTCGACCAGGAACGGGACAAGGTGGTCGATCTTTCGGCGGAATTTTTCCGCGGCTGCCTGGCAGGCGGTGCCCAGGATAGGCACTGAGGTAGAACTGTCGCCAGGAGACACTTGTGCTCATTCCCCGAATTTGGTGTTCTGCAGACTTTCTATTGCAGTGCCGGGTACCTCACCGTGGCAATGACCTTGCTGCCATTGCCGCAGTATTCAAGGCTGTCAAAACTGAGCGCCTTCGACATCGCAATCCCTCTGCCATGCAAATCGAACACCCGCTCCGGACTGAACTCGACATAGCTCTGCCAGTCGAAACCCTGCCCCTGGTCGGCAATCGTCACGATGCTGGCAACAGGTGTTTTCTCTAAAGTCACCTCGACGAAACGTGCGGCGAAACGTGGATCTCGCAGACGGGTTGCGACCTCATCTTCCCAGCGCCCTGCTGCGATCAACTGTCCCTTCTCGGCGTAGGTAATGCCCAGATTGCCGTGTTCGACCGCATTGATCAGGAGTTCGGCATAGCCATTGACGGTACGTGTGGGATTCATGCTGGCATCCGCCAGCAGCAGCGCCAGATCATTCGCTTCCGCCAGGGTTCTGAAACTGTAGTCTGCTCGGCGCAACAGACTCTGACTGCTCTCGTGCTTGCCAACCAGTTCGCGTAATTCGCGTTTTTTACGGAACTCGTCCAGCGCATTCTTTATGACCAGCAGCAGGACATCCTCTGCGGAGGGTTTGATCAAATAATAGGATGCGCCTGCCGCCAAACCTTCGATGATGTCCTGCTGTCGGTTGTCGCCGGTCAGCATCACCACCGGAAGTTCTTTAAGGCGAGCATCGGCCTTGATGCGCTTCAATAAAGAAATGCCGTCCTGCCGCGGCATTTGCTTGTCAAGCAGCATCAAGTCGAAATGCGCGGGGGCTCGGTCGATTTTTTCCCAGGCGGCCAGGCCGTCTTCGGCGGTGTCCACCTTGTACCCTGACTCTTCGAGCGTCTCCCGCGTCAACGACCGGAAAAAGTCGTCGTCATCGACAACCAGCAAGTTGGCCATGATTAGCGGTGCTCCTCTTCCGGGTGCGCCTTGAGGAAGCGCGCCAGATCCTCGTCCAGTGTAGCCCAAGAAACTGTTTTCGCCACCAGCCCATAGATCATATGGATCAGCGGGTTGCGGTGGCGGCAATAATTGGTCAGCGGCACCAGACGGTGGCCCAACTCGATCTTCGGCGCATAACCGGTCTGTCCGCTCTGGATGGAGCGGGCGCCTCGGCTCAGCGCCCAATCCAGGGCAGCATCCCATAGACGAAAGTAAAGCAACCACTCCTTGGGACGGGCGTAATCGATGCCAATGAATTTGTTGATGACATGATGCTCCGAGGCAAAGCACAGCATGAAGGCGATCATCGATCCGCTATCCTGTTCGCGCAATATGATGAAGTAGGCAGCAGGTGTCTGGGCAATGCGCTCGAAAAAGGCACGATTGAGCCGCTCGAATTTGGTTGTAGCTTTTTCGTAGGTCAGCCAGAAAAGGTTGAAAATTTCGTTCATGGCTGCCTGGTCGGGATATTGGATCACGTCGACTTTGACCCCGACCTTTTCTGCGCTGCGCCGGATTTTCTTTTTCAATATATGGCGGCGGGAAGCCTTGAGCGAGGCGAAATATTCCTCCTTGGTGACCCCGGGCAATACCGCCATTGTTCCTGGATAACTGCGTAGCGGGAACAAACCCTCATGTTTCGCCAAGCGTGAGAACTCGTCGCCATAGCTCGCCGGAAAATCCTTCCACACCAGCATCGGTGCCTTCAACTTGCGCGCCTGCAATAGCAAGGCCTGGTGCACTGCTCGCATCGCCTGCAAGCGATTGACCTCGGGCAGTAGGCCGAGGCTGCCCTCATCGGCGCAGGGCGAACCGAGAAACAAGGTGCGCTGATACAGCAGAGAGGGTTTCAAACGCCCAAGCAGCCGCGCCATGGGCATGAGTGCAGGGGGCAGCACCAGTTGCATCGGCACATCCATCTTGAAAGTCGGTGCAATACCTACCGGTTCTCCATTGCACTGGATGAGTCCGTACCAGAACTGGAACTGATCCTCCAGTCCGCTTGCGTGAAGCGCCTGATACCACCAGCGCCCCTCGAGAGGTGGCAGAAAGCAGGCCTCCCAAAGACTTTGCGGAATCTCTTCGACTGAGGACCGCCAATCGACCTGAAAAACGGAATCCATCACCCTTGCGACGCTACCATCGCGCAACCCATGACGATCAGCCCCAGTCCGGCGATGCGCCGCGCATCCAGGGACTCTTTGAGGAGCCAGCGGGAAAAACCGCTCACGGCCAGGAAGCTGGCGGCGCCAAGCGGGTAGGCGACGCTGATGTCCAGCCATTGCAGGGCAATCGAATAGAGCAAGGCTTCCACGCAAAAAAAGCCCACTCCCATGCCGATCCAAGCCAACTTTCCCGCGACGAGCATGGACGACCTCTTCAGGCACACCTGGGCAAATCCTTCGATCAGCGCACAGATCAACACCAAGCCGATGCCAAGCTCCATCGAACTCATCGCGGTGGCTCCGAATCGGCCTGGGTACTGCGCGGACCCTGGCTGGTCAGCCAGACCCCGGCCAGGATAAGCAGAATCCCCGTGGTTTTGACCGGCCCGATCGCTTCGCCGAACAACCACCAGGAAGCCACGGAAACCGTGAGGTAGCTGATCGAGGTGATCGGTTGGGCAAAGCTCAGGTCGGCATGCTTGAGTACGCCGAGCCAGTTCCACAACTGCACCAGGAACAAGCCAATCACCACGGCAAACCAGGGCTGACTGAAAACTGCAAGGAGAGTGGTTTGCAGCGGTGCATTGTCCGGCAAGCCCTCCACTGCATGTTTCCACAGCAACTGGGCCAGCGTGTCCAAAACGATGGTGAAGGCCAGGGCAAGCGCCAATGCCGGAGTTAGTCCATGGAGAGGATTCTTGTCGCCCATTGCTATTGGTCAAGCGGCATCAGAAGCAGCCACAGGCGCGCTCGTCCGGTCCCGCGGCTATTGGTCAGCGCTTCAGGGCACGTAGCGCTTGGCAATAACCACCGCATTATTGCCACCGAAACCGAACGAGTTCGACATGACCGCATCCAGCTTGCTCAAGGTTCGCGCACCCTCACTCACGTAATCCAGATCGCATTCCGGATCAGGGTTGTTCAAGTGCGCCGTCGGGGGCGCGGTGCGACAGCGCATGGCTTCAATCGCCGCAATCATTTCCAGCGCACCGGTCGCGCCCATCAGATGTCCGTGCAAAGCCTTGGTGGCGCTGATCGGCACGTTGCGCGCGTGTGCGCCGAACACCTGCTTGATGGCGTTGGTCTCGCTCAAGTCGCCGACCTTGGTACCGGTTCCATGCGCATTGATATGGTCGATCTGCCGTGGTGCCATGCCGGCTTCAGTCAGCGCCGCCTTGATGGCTCGCGCCTGACCGCCCTGGTCGGGTTGGGCGATGTGGCCGGCATCGGTGGTGTTGCCATAGCCGACGATCTCGGCCAGGATGTCCGCACCGCGCTGTTTGGCCGCCTGCTCATCTTCGAGGATCAATGCCGCTGCACCCTCCCCCAGAACGAACCCGGTACGGTCCGCGGAAAAAGGACGGCAGGAGGTCTCCGGTCGATTCGGATCGACCTTGGCGAGCGTCTGCAAGGATTCCCACGCCTTGATCACCCCCTGGGTCAGCAAGGCTTCGCCGCCACCTGCGACCGCCGTCTTGATCAGGCCAAAGCGTATCGCACGGAAGGCCTCACCGATCGCCACATTGGACGAGGAGCAAGCGGAAGAAAAAGTGTAGCTGGGGCCACGGATGCCGTATTCGATGCCAATCTGCCCGGTCGCGGCGTTGTTCATGACCATCACGATGGTCGAGGGCTTGAGTCGCGCGGCTCGTGTGACGAGCACGTCGTTATAGGCTGTCTCAAGGCTGTTCGCTCCGCCCAAACTGGTACCCCAGTAGATTCCCGCAGACTCCCCCGCATCCTCAGAGAAGTCGATACCCGACTGACTCACCGATTCCTTAACGGCCAGCAGGGATAGCTGCGCCACGCGATCGAGAGCAATCCGGCGCAACTTGGTGAAGTGTTGCGTTAGTTCTGACAGGACTGGTGCGGTAATCTGGCTGTATTCCGCAGCAGCCCAGGATGGCTGAAACCGGCGGACGCCCGATCGCCCCTCCAGAAGTGCCTCAAAAAACGTGCGGACATCGTTTCCCAGCGGTGCGACGGCGCCCATGCCGGTGACGACCACGCGCCTCATGTCAGTTTGAGGCCGCTGATACTGCCTGCTGTTGCGCCAGCAGCCGATCAATTTCCCGGGCGATGTCGCCGACGGTCTTCACGGCCACGGGATTATCGGACATGCGCAACTTGAATTTATCTTCCAGCAGAAACATGAATTCGATGGTCGCCAAAGAATCGACTCCAAGTTCTTCAAGATTCGCTTCACTGCCTACCTGGCTTGCCTCCAAGCCAAATTCTTCGATCATCAGTTGCTGGATTATGCTTAATGAATTCATGCGTCGTTCGCTAAAACTACCCGGGGGGAGGGAATTGAGTCATCCAGGGCACGAATTCTATTACGAAACCCTTAACCTAACCAATTCGCCCCCGACACCCATGAAACATGCATCAGCTCACTCCGGATGGTCTGAGCCGCTGTCCATGTTCGGGTCAAGGTGGAACTGTTCTGCCCATGCCACCAGGCGCCAGTTGCCCTGATGATGCTCGAACCAGTTGATGCCGGCGTTGGGCATCGGATAGTCGCGCGGTGCATCAAGGTCGCGTCCGGTGGCCCTTCTGAAAATCACGTCCAGCACCCCGCCATGCGTCACCAGCAGCAGGCTGGCTCCCATTTGGGATTCAATCAGGCCTTCGATCGAATTCACCACCCGGGCGGAGAACACCCTCATCGTCTCTCCCGTGCCGAATGCGTAATCCGGATCGCGATCCAGATAGCGCGCATGAGCCTCCGGGTGGCTAATGGCGAGCTCATCGATGGTCTTTCCCTCGAGCACGCCGGAATGCCGCTCACGCAACCCCGGCAAGGGATGAAGCGGCAGAGCCAGCCGCTTGGCCACGATCTCGGCGGTTTGCCAGGATCGACGCAGATCACTGCTATACACGGCACGAAACTTCAATTCGACAAGGCCGTCTGCCGTTGCATGGGACTGGCTGAGTCCGGCCTCGTTGAGTGGCACGTCGAGATGTCCCTGAATGCGTTTTTCGGCATTCCAGTCAGTTTCCCCATGGCGGACAATGCACAGGCGGGTCAGGTTTTCCAAAGTCAGTCCTGCTGTAAAACAAAGCGCGCAATGTAGACAATAAGCAGAGCTTCGGCAACCACCCTGCTCAGTGACTGAAAGTCGTGCTAGCGGAATCCGCCCAGCCGCCAGGTCTGCCAGAACGCACCGAGGGCGCCCAGCAGAGGGAAACGTCGCATGAACGGGGTGATCTCGAGTTTCACCCCGGAATGGCGCTCAATTTTCCAGGCGATGTAGGCGATGCCACCGTCGAACGTCAATGATGCCTTCAGCAGGCGAAGCAGGCTCAGAAACTTGCCTTGTGCCTGGCGCATGGTCCAACTCAATGTGCTGAGCCACCGCTGTCGACGCGTACTCGGATTGCTATAGCGCCCTGTCGGTGTGATGCCCCAGCCCTGCTCGACGGCAACGGCGCGAGTCAGCGCCGTGAACTCGCCGGCAGAATCGGCATAGTGCGCACAGATTCTGCCTGGGCGTTCCGGCCGCAATTCCGCCGCATAGCTGAGCAGCAAACCTCTGGTCCACAAGTCCTCGGCATCGAACTCCGCCGGCAACCGGGGCACCGCGTGCCGTACGAAAGTGACGGTGGCGCGCATGAGCGCCTGCAACACGCGCTGGCTTATGACTTCGTCGGCGCTATACAACAGACCGCAAGGTTGCGCAAACCTGCCCCACAGATAGGAATGAAACCAGTGCGCCGTGCCGCGCTCGAACTGCGGCAACGAGACCACCGCATACTTTGCGCGCACGGTACGCCCTGCAAATGGTATTTCAAGATAATAAACGTTGGGCGCCAGCACCCGATTGGCGAGTGCCGGCAGCAAGCGCCCGTAAGCCGCGCGATAGTCATCCACCAGAAGATAGAGATCAGCAATGCCGCCGCTGTCGTCGTTGGAACGGCGGCAGGAGCCATAGAACAACACCGCCAACACGTGTGCGCCAAAGCGCTGGCGAAGGACTTCCCCGAGCGCCTTAACCGGGGCCGGTGCTTGCCTGCCCGACAGACCCAGGATCACATCCTGTAGTGGAGAACTCATCGCAGGCACAAAAAATCCATCGCACCACCGTCGGTGAGCACCAGCGGGCTGCCCGGAACCGAGGAAAAGAACTCGCCGTCAACGATAAACGGGCTGTCGAGCCCGAGTTGGAGCCGGCGCACGTTATGACTGACGTAGCCATTGGCGGGGGTCATGAAGCGATTCGGCCGGCCGCGCAGAATTCCCGGCAGTGCGCGCAGCCAGCAACGCGGCTGCGCGCGCGCGAAGCTGAAATGCAAGGGCGTATCCTCTTCGCCCCAAAACGGCCGCAATCCCAGGAACAAGCGCTCCAGGGTGGTAACCAGCATGATTCCACAATCATTGGTAGTAGGTGCAGCACCATCGATCGACACGCTGACCGGCACAGGTCTGACAATATCGCGATCACCCCGTGCCATCGCCACTGCAAAACGCAGCAAGGTGACACCGGGGCCTATTTCGCCGCGCAAACCGACGCTGTGAACCTTGTTTTTGCAGTACTCAACTCCCTGCGAAATCATGGCAGCGCCGAAGAACATGCCATAAATCGGTGTCTGCCCCGCTCCGGGATCGATCCTCAAGATGTGGCGCTGGACAAGGCCAAGATCCTCGCCGCCACGGGCAGCACGTTCGATCAGGCAAGCCAGCGCAGCATCCGGACGCCCGTGCAAACCGGCATCGCCGGCAATCATGTTGGTGGTGCCGGCCCGCAATACCGCCAGCAGCGGCTGGCGCTGGAACGGCTTGCGGGCAAGAAGCACATCGAGTACGGCGCGCACGGTACCGTCACCGCCACTGATCGCCAGCGTATTGACTTCTTGTGCCGCCAGTTCACCGAGCGCTTGGGCGACCGACTCCGGATCCTTGACGTCGCGGTGTGGAATCTCCGGATGATCGCCAAAGACCCGGTGCATCGCAGAGGGCGACCGCAGATTCGTTCCGCTTCCCGGATTGTGCAAGATACCGATCCGCAGCGACGACAATAGTGACGCTGCACCACCCGCCTGCATGGCACCGACCTCCATCAGACCTTGTTTTCGGCAGGCTGGATTCGGGTGAACGCGCGCACTGCCAAGGCGCGTTCATCCACAGTCAGGCCGATTTCGGTCAACCAGGATCGCACGCCTTCCGGACGCATCTTGGCCCGGGCGGCCATGAGCAGGCGCAGCAGCAAGACCGCCGTCGACAGCACGGTCCATCCGGCAACCGCCACCAAACCCAGGTCCGGCCGGCCGAGGGCGAGACTTGCGCTCAGCATGATCATGTTCGGATTGCGCCGGGCGACGATCAACCGGAAATAGGAATCGACAGGCCGCCAGGTAAACATGGAAAACGAAGCGATCCATAGCTGGAACGCACCTTCGCAAAGACGACCGCCGATATAGCCGGCAAAAATGGCCCAGTACAGCAAGTGCAGCGGCAATGTGGCGGCCATGGCCGGATTCGAAGCCAGTCCGATACCCCAGGCGAGATACCAGAATGGCGGATGGATCAGATCGATACCATGATCGAAAATATTCCCCAAACGGCTAGAGGTAACAGTGACGCGCGCCAGTTTGCCGTCGACGGTGTCGAGGAAAGTCATGATCCAGCCCGCCAGCAGTCCCCAACCGAACTCGCCACGGGCGAACAGCACGCCGGCAAGAATGGCGAGCACCAGGCTGAGCGCAGTGACTTGATTGGGGGAAATCCGCAAGCCGACGCACAAACGGGTGGCCCATTGCGCCGGAACCGGCCAGAGCCATTTGGTCACCAGGTCCGTAATACCCTTGTAGGAACCGAAAAACAGGAGTTGCTCCAGCACCCCACGGGTTTCCCGGCTGATCGGCAATACGAAGGGGGTGTCCAGTTTCAGCAGCGCCGCATCAAAACCCTGCGCCATCTGCACCACAGTGACACGGACAATTTCCGCCGGTATATTGCCCGAGCCGCGGCCACACAACAATTCGCCAACGGCACCGGCCTGGCCCGCACCAACCTGGGCAGCGACCGGCACCATCTTTCCTCCGCCGCTCTCGACCTCCAGCAATACCTGCTGCGCCTTGGCGAGACCCTTGATGACCCGGCTGTCGTACAAATAATCCGCTCGCAGCATCATCACGACGGCGTCCGCAGGCAACGCCGCCAGGCTGTCATGCCAGACATCGATACTGGCATGCTGCAATTGACGTTCAAGGCGCTCGGCCGAGCTCAGTCCCCACAGGCGAACCGGGCTGTCTCCCAGCACCACCGCAATTTTTTTTGTGTCGAATACGGGCACTATTTACGCTTCCTGGATTGTTGGTTGCTTGACGGGCTGCAGCGACTGTTGGTTGCTTGCAGCGCAGCATCTATACTACCCGAATGAGTACGCTACAGTTGCAGTTCGCGATGGATCCACCTGACGAAACCCCGTCCGATTCCAATTTCGTGCTGGCGCACGTGTCCGACCTGCATCTAACTTCACTGGCGGGCATCAGGCTCAATCAACTGCTCAGCAAACGGATCACCGGCTATCTATCGTGGCGGCTGCGGCGCCGTCACGAGCACCGGAGCGAGGTACTCGATGCACTCAGGGACGACCTGCAGGCGGAGCACCCCGACCATATCGCCGTCACCGGCGATCTCACCCATCTGGGCCTGCCGCGGGAGTTTGCCGAAGCGGCCGCTTGGCTGGAAAGGCTTGGCACGCCGCAGACCATTACCCTGGTGCCTGGCAATCATGACGCATACGTAGCCGAACCCTGGAGCAAGACATTTGCCCAGTGGGCGGCTTACATGGCGGGAGATGATGAAAGCATCACCGCAGGAGCGGAGGACCTGTTTCCCAGCCTGCGCATCCGCCGCCAAGTCGCCCTGATCGGCTTGTCCACGGCGGCCCCTTCGGCACCTTTTCTGGCAACCGGACGCCTGGGGGAAGAACAATTGCGACGGCTGGATCGCATGCTGGAACAAACCGCCGGCTCCGGGCTGTTTCGCATCGTGCTGCTGCATCATCCTCCGGCACAACGGACAGTGCGTTGGCGCAAATCCCTGCTTGACGGTGCTGCGTTGCGCGACGTGCTGGCCCGGCGTGGCGCGGAATTGATCCTGCACGGCCATGGCCATTTCTCCGCTGCGGCGTACCTGGATGCGCCACGCCAACGGAACCTCGCTATCGGCGTGCCCACTGCATCGGCAATCGGAAGAAACGCCGAGCGGTGGGCGACCTACCATGTGTATCGCATTCAGCGCTGCGCAACCGGCTGGCGTCTTCGGGTTTCCGTGCGCACCTACTCGCTCGATCGCGGCTGCTTCGTTGCCGAAGACGGTCGACGCCTGCGCCAGGCGCTTGCGGCATCATCCGCGTAATCAGTTATCCGCAATTGTAACGGGAGCATGCCGTTAACTGTCTAATCGCCCTGGAGTACGCGTGAAGACGAGGGGGGCTTGTCGATGAACTCGCGAAACCAGAGTTCGAGCATGAGCATGGTCCAGACCCGGTCCACCTGCGCAGAGCCGTGCAGGAGAGACCCAACCAGCTTGCTGACGTAGGCCGGCTTGAACATCCCGCGCTCCCGGGCGGTGCGATCAAGCAGCAGGTCATGCGTCATCTGCCGCAGATCGTGACACAGCCAGCGCTTCAAGGGCAGCGCAAAACCGCGCTTGCGCCGCCGCAGAATAGGCTCGGGAACTAGCCCTGCGGCGGCATGGCGCAGCAGGAATTTGCCACGAACGCGCATGAGCATGTCGGCCGGGAGCCGGGCGGCAAATTCGACGACCTCGGTGTCGAGGTAGGGACAGCGCACTTCAAGCGCATGGGCCATCGAGGCAATATCGACTTTGACGTTGATATCGTCGGTCAAATAGGTCTGGAAATCGAGATCGGCGAGACGACCGATGGCGGAATTCGACTTGCTTTCGCCAAGCACCCGCTCGAAGCGCTCGATCGTTGCGCGCGAACGGGCGGCCAGCATGGGCGGTAGATAGAACTTGGCTTTCTCGGCGGGCGTGAAATGACCGACCAGTGAAGGATAACGGGTCGCTTCGCCACCCGGGAAGGCCAACGCATAACGCGAGGCTGAGGGCGCCGGAAAGTGCAGTGCGCCGACCAAGGCACCGCGGTAAAGCGAGCGGACGAAGGGTGGCAGGGCATCGTAGATATGCCCCAAGCGCGCGGTCCGGTAGCGCTTGTAGCCGGCAAACACCTCGTCGGCGGCATCGCCCGAAAGCGCCACCGTCACATGCTCCTTGGTCATCTGCGCAAGGTAGTACATCGCGATGGCGGAACTGTCGGCGAAGGGTTCGCCATGGTGCTTCACGATGGGGCCGATCACGTCGGTCATGCTCGGATCGACGACCATTTCGTGATGGTCGGTGTTGTAGCGTTGCGCAACCTGTCGTGCGAACAGGAGCTCGCTGTCGTCGGCGTGGGGGAAACCGATCGAAAACGATTTCACGCGCGCGGTGGATTGCGTCGCCATGAGCGCAACGATCAGCGAGCTATCAACGCCGCCGGAAAGGAACGCGCCAAGCGGAACGTCAGACACCAAGCGGCGCTTGACGGCACTCTCGAGCAAAGACAACAATTCTTGAGTGAGATCGCCCGCAGATCTGCTCAGCGTTCCTGCTTCGGGTTTGCTCCAGTAACGTTCGACGCGGGCGCCGCTGCCCGGCGTGAAGACGGCATAGTGCGCCGCTGGCAGCTTGGCATTGCCAAGATAGGCAGAGCGCGGCGAGGGCACGTATTGCAGTGTGAGAAATTCGTCGATGGCACCGTAATCGACTTCCGGCACCTCTTCGGGAAATCCCGTCAGCAGCGCGTGCGCCTCCGAAGCGAAAGCAATGCCGTGTTTCAGCCGACGATAGAACAGCGGCTTTTTCCCGCTGCGATCACGGGCCAGCAGAAGTCGGTTTTCGTGCGTATCGAAAAGCGCAAAGGCAAACATTCCGGACAGGCGACGCACGCAATCGAGCCCATGCTCCTCGTACAGATGGAGTATGACTTCACTGTCACTTTTTGAACGGAACCTGTGTCCCCTGGCCAGAAGCTCTTTCCGGAGTTCCTCAAAGTTGTAGATTTCTCCGTTGACCACCAGGGCGATGCCGCCATCCTCGTTGCACATGGGCTGGTTCGCCTCGGCAGAAAGATCGATGATCGAGAGGCGGCGATGCCCGAGTGCGCACGGACCATGCTGCCAGACACCATCGGCGTCCGGACCGCGGTGGCGGATGGCGTCATTCATGCGCCGAACCGCCTGCAGGTTGGCCGGAGCACCGGGGTCATTCGACAGAAAGCCGCTAATTCCGCACATGGGTCAAGTCTCGGGAAACCCCGGCAGTGTATACTGACTCGGGTGTTCGCCCCCAACTAAACCAACCCCGTTTGGGTGCGATCAAAGCAAAGAACGAATGGTGCCGGAAGGAAGAATGCGGGATGCGGGTGGGCTTTCTCTTCAATCACTACGCGACGCACCAGGTGCCGCATGCGGCGCCCTACGCCTTCGAATTGTCGCGCCGCCATCCTGAAATCGAAGTGACGATCGCCGCGTCGAGCGATGCGGAACTCGCCAGTGCCGCCAAGATCGGGGAACTTTACCCAGGCCATCGTTGCGTCCTGCGTCGACTGCACCCGGCATGGTGGTATGGCCTGTTCGATCCCATCATCTCCAAGTTTGCCTTCGCTCGCAAGAATCGCATCCTGTCCGACAATCTCGACTTTTTCGCAAGCCTGGATGCCTTGGTTGCGCCGGAGCGACATTGCCGGCGGCTGCGCACCCGGCACCGCCTCGCCAAGCTCAAGCTCATCCACACCCGGCACGGCGCCGGTGACCGCAAGGGCACATCCGACGCCACCATGGCCCTGTTCGACCTGGTCCTGCTGCCCGGCCGAAAGTATGCCGACCGGTTCAGCCAGTTGGGCTATCTGCGCCCGGACCAGTTCGTCGTCACCGGATGGCCGAAGTTCGAGGCGGTACGGGCCTTCAACCCGTCCCGCCGGCGTTTCTTCGACAATGATAACCCGGTCGTCGTGTACAACCCACACTTCGATCAGCGCATCGGTTCATGGTCCCGCATGGGTCATGCCGTTCTCGATTTCTTCGCCGCCAACCCTTCGTACAACCTCATCTTCGCCCCCCACCTGGTTCTCTTCAAACGCCGCTGGCGTCATGGTGCAAGGCTGCCCGACAAGTACCGCCACGCCAAGAACATCCTGATCGACACGGACAGCGCCGCGCTGGCGGAGATGACCTACCTCAATGCCGCCGATATCTACCTCGGCGACGTCAGCAGCCAGGTCTATGAATTCCTAATCGAACCCCGGCCGTGCCTCTTCCTCAATGCCCACGGCATTGACTGGGAAACCGACATGCATTATGCGCATTGGCGTTTTGGACCGGTGGTGACGGATGTGGCGCGCGATCTTGGTCCGCTGCTGGCCGACGCAATCGAGAACCACGTCCGCTTCCGGCCCGCACAAGAGCAAGGATTTGCACAAACATTCCACCAGGATACGGCCCGCTCAGCAGCACAACTCGGTGCCGATGCGATTGCGGATTTCCTGCGCGGTGACAGAACCGGTAACGCGCCTTGATACCCCGGGGGGTACTAGCCCTTGGCCGCCTTTGCGGGGTTGGCCTCCCAGCCGCCACCGAGTGCCTTGATCAACGTCACGCTTGCGACTAGCCGACGACGGAAAATGCCTAGTGCGACGCGTTCGTTGTTCAACGCGCCGGCCTGCACCACGACCAACGACAGGTAGCTGACGATACCTGCCCGGTACTGATTGTTCGTGATCGTCATTGATTCGCGTGCCGACTTCACCGCCTCGGCCTGAGCCTGGGCCGCTTCGTCAAGAAATTGCAGCGCGGCCAGGTTGTCTTCGACCTCGCGGAATCCGTTCAGGACCGTACTGAGGTAATCCGCGAGAGCTTCATCGTAGGCGGCCCCCGCTTTGGCACTTAGCGCGCGAATCGCCCCGGCATCGAATAACGGCAGCGTCATCTTTTCGCCACCGACCCTATGCCGAAGACTCTGGCCGCCGAATAGGGTGATCAATGGGTAGGACGCCGCCTCGGCCACGCCAATTTGCGCGCTGGCCGCCGCCATGCGCCGCTCGGCAGCGGCAATGTCGGGGCGCCGCTCCAGCAAGTCTGCCGGCAGAGCGGCCGGAACGGACGGAACCACGATATTGATCGGTGCGACCTCAAGGGAAAAATCGGCCGGCGCCTTGCCGATCAGCACGGCAAGGGCGTGTTCGAGTTGCGACCTGGCGACGCGCGCATCGAGCATCTGCGCCTGCGCTGCGCCAAGCTGGGCCTGAGCCTGCACCACCTCGGCGCGGGCGGCAACACCTGCCTTGTACTGGTTGCGCGTGAGTTGCAGCGATCGCTCGTAGGCGGCGACTGAATCCTGCAGCAAGCGGATCTCGGCATCCTGCACCCGCAGTTGGAAGTAGCTTTGCACCAGTTGCGCCTGCATGGACAATTTTGCTGCCGCAAGGTCGGCCGCGCTCGCCTGGGCGGCGGCACCGCTCGCTTCGACGTTGCGCCGGATGCGGCCCCACAGATCCAGTTCCCAGTTCGCCAGCAGGCCGAGATCGTTGGTGCCTCCAGCGATCAGTGTCGGAAATTGCGCCGCCTTGGCTGCATCGGCAAGCGATCGAGCCTGTCGCACGCGCGCCTCGGCGGCATGAATCGACGGATTTGCTGCATTGACCTGTTCGACCAGCGCGTCGAGCTGGGTATCGCCATAGATTTTCCACCATTGCCTCTGCGCAGAGCTGTCACGCGGCTGCACCGGCTTCTGTCCGGGTGCCGCCTCCTTGTAGGCTGACGGCACGGCGATGCTGGGACGCACGTAGTCGGGTCCGACCGACGAGCAAGCGACATTCACCGCTACCACGAAGGCAACAGACAGTGCGCGGATTGCCTTGGTCTGGATCGAGGAGGTCATCGCGAATCTGCCGCGGGCGCGAAACCAGCGCCTAAATTGTGCCGGCGGCGCAGGTCACGGAGCCACAGGCTGAAACGGTCAAGATAAAGATAGACGATCGGCGTCGTGTAAAGCGTCAGGATCTGACTCAGAATCAGGCCGCCGCCGATGGCTATGCCGAGCGGCTGGCGCAGCTCCGCCCCGCCGCCCTTGCCCAACGCCAGCGGAAGCGCAGCCAGCAGCGCCGCCACCGTCGTCATCAGGATAGGCCGGAAGCGCAGCAGGCAGGCCTCGAAAATGGCATCGCGGGAACTCAGTTTCCCGGCGCGTTCGGTCGCGATTGCGAAGTCGATCATCATGATGGCATTCTTCTGGACGATACCGATCAGCATTATCACGCCGATCAGCGCGATGACGCTGAACTCGGTCCGAAACAGCATCAGGGCGACGAGTGCGCCCAAACCCGCCGATGGCAGCGTCGACAATATGGTAAGTGGGTGAATGAAGCTCTCGTACAGCACGCCCAGGACGATATACAAGGTGAGCAACGCCGCAAGAATGAGGATCGGCTGAGTTTCGAGCACGGCCCGGAACGCGCGCGCAGAACCCTGAAAACTGCCGCGCACCGAGTTCGGCATCCCGATGCGGGAGACTGTGTCTTCAATCGCCCGGGTTGCCTGCGACAGCGGCACCCCCCCCGGCAGGTTGAACGAGATGGTCGTGGCGACAAACTGGGACTGGTGATTGACGCTCAGCGAGGTTTCGCTCGGCGCATGGCGTGCGAACATCGAGAACGGTACCTGCGCACCCCCCGGAACGCTGACATGAAGGTAGTTCAATGCCTGGGGCGACTGCCAGAATTCTGGCGCGGCTTCCATCACCACATGGTACTGGTTGAGCGGCGCATAGATCGTCGAAACCTGGCGTTGGGCGTAAGCGTCGTTGAGCGTCGCGTCAATCATCTTCGACGTCACGCCGAGTCGCGCCGCGGCATCGCGGTCGACGACCAGCGAAGTCTGCAACCCCTTGGTCTGTTGGTCGGAATTGACGTCGACAAGTTCGGGCAACTGCGCGAGTGCCTGAAGGATGCGCGGCTCCCAAATTCGCAATTCGGCAAGATCGTCGGCCTGAATCGTGTATTGATGCGATGCACGGCTTTGCCGGCCGCCGACGCGAATATCCTGGACCGGGTTCAGGAATAGATTGGCGCCGGGCTCTTTCGCCAACTGGACACGCAGCCGCGCCACGATCTTGTCGGCGCTCTCGCCGCGCACGGCGAGCGGTTTCAGGGTGACAAATATCGATCCCGTGTTGCGTTGCGCGCCGCCGGTGAAACCGACGACGCTCTCGACGCCGGGATCAGCGCGCACGATGTCGATGAAATTGGCGAGCTTCTGCCGCATCAACTGGAAGGAAACGCTCTGATCGGCTTGAATGCGCCCTGTCAGCTGGCCCGTATCCTGCTGCGGGAAAAATCCTTTGGAGATGATCACATACAGATAGACGTTGAGGCATACCGTTCCCAGCAAAATGAGCGCCGTCAGCGGACCATGATCGAGACACCAGGCCAGGGACTTTCGATAAGCCTGCAGCACCGTCCCGAAACCCCGTTCGCTCCAGACGTGGAGCCGGCCATTGCGCCGTTCCTTCACCGGCAGCAGTAGCCGGGCGCACATCATGGGCGTGGTGGTGAGCGACACCGCCAGCGAAACGAGGATCGCCGCCGACAACGTGACCGCGAATTCCTGGAAAAAACGTCCGACAAATCCACCCATGAGGAGCATGGGGATGAAGACAGCGACGAGGGACAGGGTCATCGCCAGCACCGTGAACCCAACCTCTGCTGCCCCAATCCGGGCTGCCTCCAGTGGCGGCACGCCGTTTTCTATGTGCCGGGAGACGTTCTCGACGACTACAATGGCGTCGTCAACCACGAACCCGGTGGCGATGGTCAGCGCCATCAACGACAGGTTGTCGAGGCTGTAGCCGCACAGGTACATGACCGCAAATGTGACCGTAAGCGAGACCGGCACCGCAACGGTCGGAATCAGCGCGGCACGGCCGTTGCGCAGAAACAGCAGTACCACCAGCATGACCAGTCCGACCGAAAGTGCCAGGGTTTTTCCGGCGTCGCGCAAAGACGCACGAATCGTGGTGGTGCGCTCCATAGTTACGGAAAGATCGATTGCACCCGGGATGGATGCGCGCAATGCGGGCAGGAGTTCGGTGACGCGGTCGACGGTTTCGATGATGTTGGCGTTGGGTTGGCGGCTGATGATCACCAGCACCGACGGCTTGCCGTTGGCCGAGCCTGCGTTGCGCAAATCCTGCACAGAATCGATGACATTGGCCACCTCCGTGAGCCTCACCGGGGCGCCGTTGCGGTAGGTGACGATCAGCGGAAGATATTCGGCGGCGGTCTTCGCCTGGTCGTTTGCGCCAATCTGCCAGTGACGACCTGCGTCTTCCACCGCGCCTTTGGGCCGGTTGGCATTGGCTCCGGCAAGTACGGCACGCACCTCCTCGAAACCGATGCCATATTTGTCCAGCGCCTGGGGATTGATTTCAACCCGAACCGCCGGCAGCGAACTGCCGCCAACCTGAACCTGTCCCACACCGTCAACCTGGGAGATCTTTTGCGCGATGATGGTCGAGGCCGCATCGTACATCTGTCCCTGGGTCATGGTCTCCGAGGTAAGCCCCAGAATCATGATCGGCGCATCGGCGGGGTTGACTTTGCGATAGGTGGGATTGCCGAGCATGCCAGACGGCAACACGCTGCGGGTGGCGTTGAGCGCCGCCTGCACGTCGCGCGCGGCACCGTTGATATCGCGGTCGAGATCGAACTGCAGCACGATGCGGGTCGCACCGAGCGCGCTGGAGGACGTCATTTCGGTAATGCCCGCGATGCGGCCCAGTTCGCGTTCGATCGGCATGGCGACCGTTGCCGCCATTGTCTCCGGGCTTGCACCGGGCAGTGCGGCTGAAACCGCGATGGTCGGGATGTCGACCCGCGGCAGCGGCGACACCGGCAGCAGCAGGAAGGCAACCATGCCGACCAGCGTGAGGCCAATGGTGATCAGCGTGGTTGCGATCGGGCGGTCGATGAAGGGCGCCGAGATGTTCATGCCATCTGTCTCACCGCAAGCCATCGCTTGGCGCTGCGCTGCGCAGGCCGCGCAAACGTTCGCGCCGTGCGCCCATCCTGCGTCCCAGCCGGTCGAAAGCCAGGTAGATGACCGGGGTGGTAAACAGCGTGAGCATCTGGCTCACAATCAGGCCGCCGACCATGGTAATGCCAAGCGGATGGCGCAATTCCGACCCCATGCCCGAGCCGATCATCAGCGGCAGCGCACTCAGCAGCGCCGCCAGCGTGGTCATCATGATCGGACGGAAGCGCAACAGGCAAGCCTGGAAGATGGCATCGCGCGGCGCCATGCCCTGCTCGCGTTCGGCCGAAAGAGCGAAGTCGATCATCATGATGGCATTTTTCTTGACGATGCCGATGAGCAAAATGATGCCGATGATGGAAATCACGCCGAGGTCGTTGCCGGAAAGCTGCAGGGCAAGCAGCGCACCGACTCCGGCCGAGGGAAGTGTCGACAGGATGGTGATGGGATGGATGTAGCTTTCGTAGAGCACGCCCAGAACGATGTACACGGTAACGATGGCCGCCAGGATGAGCCACAGCTGGTTCGTCAGCGACGCGCTGAAGGCAAGTGCCGATCCCTGAAGTTTTACCTGCGCGCTGACGGGCAGGCCGATGTCACGCTGCGCCGCCTCGATGGCATCCACTGCATCGCCCAGCGCTGCGCCGTTTGCCAGGTTGAATGAAATCGTGGCTGAAGGAAACTGTCCGATGCGACTGACGACCAACGGCGTGTTCCGCTCGGTCACCGCCGCCATCACCGACAAGGGAATCGGGTGCGCCGCGCCCGCGCTTGATGAAACGGGTTGCGCCACGCCAGTCATCTGCGCACTCCTGGAGCCGCTGCTTGGCGCACTGACATAAATGCTATCAAGCGCGTTAATCCCATTTCGGAACTCGGGCAAAACCTCGAGCACAACGCGATACTGGTTGGTCTGGGTAAATAGGGTGGAAACGATGCGCTGGCCAAAAGCATCGTACAAGGCATTGTCGATCATGGCGGGCGTGACGCCGAAGCGACTGGCTGCGGCACGGTCGATTTCGACGTGGGCCTGCAGCCCGCCTTCCTGCTGGTCGCTCGCCACGTCTACCAGCCGCTTGTCCTGGCGTAACCGCTCGACGAGACGCGGCACCCAGATGCGCAGTTCTTCGGCATTGGCATCCTCTACCGAAAACCGGTACTGGGCGCGACTCACATGATCCTCGATGGTGAGATCCTGCACCGGTTGCAGGTAGAGCACGATGCCCTCGACCCCGGCAAGTTTCTCCCGCAGCCGCTGGATGACATCGGCGGCACTGCCGTCGCGTCGCGACAAGGGTTTCAGGTTGATCAGGAAGCGTCCGGTGTTCAATGACGGAATATTGCCATCGACGCCGATGAACGACGACAGGCTTTCTACCGCCGGGTCGGCCAGAATTACCCTAGCCAACGCCTGCTGGCGCTCGGCCATCGCGGTGAAAGATATCGTCGGCGATGCTTCCGAAATACCCTGGATTGCACCTGTGTCCTGAGCGGGGAAGAAGCCCTTGGGAATCGCGATGTACAGCAGGATCGTCAGTGCCAGTGTGGCGATTGCCACAAGCAGCGTCGCTCCCTGGCGCTCGAGCACCCAGGTCAGCATGCGCGCATAGCGGGTGATCACACCCTCGAACCATTCGCCGCTTTTGCGGAACAGGCGCCCCTGGTTCTGTTCGGGCACTTGTCGCAGGATCCGGGCACACATCATCGGCGTAAGCGTCAGCGAGATTACGGCCGAAATGAGTATGGCAACGGAGAGGGTGATCGCGAACTCGCGAAACAGGCGCCCGACCACATCACCCATGAACAACAATGGGATGAGTACGGCGATGAGCGAGAGTGTCAGCGAGATGATGGTGAAGCCGATCTGTCCCGCACCCTTGAGCGCCGCCTGCAACGGCGGCTCGCCCGCCTCGATGGCGCGACTGATGTTCTCGATCATCACGATGGCGTCGTCCACCACAAAACCGGCGGCGAGGGTCAGTGCCATCAGAGTTAGGTTGTTGATCGAGAAGCCGGCGAGGTACATCACGGCAAAAGTGCCGATCAGCGACAGCGGCACCACCACACCTGGAATCAGTGTCGCTGCCAGGTTGCGCAGAAAGAGGAAGATCACCATCACCACCAGCGCCACGGCGAGCAGCAGTTCGAACTGCACATCGCGCACCGATGCGCGGATGGTCACGGTGCGATCGGTCAACAGCGTGACATCCACTGCGGCGGGCAGCGACGCCTTGAGTTTCGGCAGCAGCCGCTTGATGCGATCGGCCACTTCAATGACGTTGGCGCCGGGCTGGCGTTGAACATTGACGATGATCGCCGCCGATTCGTTGGCCCAGGCCGCAAGGCGTGAATTTTCGGCCGCATCGACGACCTCGGCCACATCGACCAGGCGCACTGCCGCGCCATTGCGATAGGCGAGGATCATGGTCTTGAATTCGTCCGCCGATTTGAGTTGGTTGTTAGCATCGATGGTGGAGGCCCGCGTGGGTCCGTCGAAGCTGCCCTTAGCCTGGTTCGAGTTGGCATTGTCGATCGCGATGCGCAAGTCTTCGAGCGTAAGATTGTAGGCGGCGAGCGCCTTCGGATTGGCCTGGACGCGCACCGCCGGCCGCTGTCCGCCAGCGATGCTGACCAAACCGACGCCGGATAGCTGCGAGATCTGGGCTGCCAACCGGGTATCTGCCAAGCGCTGGATTTCCGGCAAAGGCATGGTGCGCGAAGTCAAGGCCAGCGTTACGATCGGCGTGTCGGCCGGATTGACCTTGCTGTAGAGCGGCGGTTGCGGCAGGTCTGATGGCAGGTAGGTGCTCGCAGCGTTGATTGCGGCTTGCACTTCCTGCTCGGCCACATCGAGCGGCAGTTCAAGACTGAATTGCAGGGTGATGGCTGACGCTCCGCCCGAACTCGTCGACGACATCTGGTTCAAGCCCGGCATCTGCCCGAACTGGCGTTCGAGCGGCGCGGTGATCGACGATGCGACAACGTCCGGACTCGCCCCCGGATACAAAGTCACTACCTGGATGGTCGGGTAATCGAACTTGGGTAGCGCAGACAGCGGTAGCACCCGATAGGCGACGATGCCCACAAGCAGGATGGCGACCATCAGCAGCGAGGTCGCTACAGGCCGGAGGATAAACGGACGCGATGGATTCATGACTGGCGCGGCGGCGGCCCGAGCGCTCAGGCGCCACCCTTGGCGCGCGGGTTTCGCCTCGCCGGCAGCCGCTCGTTATCCTCCATATCGCTACGCTTTTCGCGTCGTGTGGCATCGTTCACCGCTGGGACAGGCTTATCACGAACCACGAGTTCGACCTTTGCACCCTCGCGCAGCCTGTCGGTGCCATCAACCACGACCATAGCCCCGACCGAAACCTCGCTGTCGATCGCTGCGATCTCGCCTTGCACCGGACCGACTTTCACCGGAGTCACGGAAACCGTTTGGTCGCTCTTGACGACATAGACAAACGCGCCGGCCGCGCCACGCTGGATCGCCGCCGTCGGCACCAACGTCGCATTGAGCAGCGTTTCGACAGGCATTCTCACGTTGACGAACTGGTTAGCGAAAAGCGCACCGTCAGCGTTGGGGAACTCGGCCTTGAGCTTGATGGTGCCTGTTGCGGTGTCGATCTGGTTGTCTGCCGCCAACAGTCGGCCACTGCCGAGTTTTTCCTTCTGGGCGCGATCGAAGGCGTCGACCGGAATATTCTTGTCGCCGGCGCGCAGCCTTTTCATCACGCGCGGCAAAGCATCCTCCGGAATCGGAAACACGATGCCGATGGGCTGCAACTGCGTGATCACCACGATGCCGTTGGCGTCGGAGGCGCGCACGATGTTGCCCGGATCTACCTGGCGCAAACCCACCCGGCCGCTGATCGGGGCGATGATGCGGGCGTGCGTAAGCTGCAGCTTCGCATTGTCTATCCCGCCCTGATCGGCCAGCACGGCGGCTTCGTACTGACGCACCAGTGATTCCTGCGTATCGACCTGCTGCCGGGAAATCGAATCCTGCTCAAGCAGCATGCGATAGCGTTCAAGGTCGGTCCGTGCGTTATCGAGCAGTGCCTGGTTGCGTGCCAGCTGCCCATTGGCCAACGTGAGTTGCACCTCGAATGGGCGAGGATCGATCTGGGCCAGCAGATCGCCGGCCTGGACCATCTGTCCCTCCTCAAACGCAACGCGCATGAGCTGGCCATCCACGCGCCCGCGCACCATAACGGCGTTGAGCGGCGTCACGGTGCCGAGACCAAACAGGTAAACGTCGAGACTGCCCTGGCGAACGGGAGCGACAACAACCGGGATCGCGCGGAGCATGGAATCGGCGCGCCCTCCGCCTTGAGCCACCTCGCCTATACCAGCCGCCTTCGGGGTGTCGGATCTGAAACCGATGGACCAGATCACGCCGCCAACCGTAGCCAGAGCGAGAACGGCAAGCAGCGCCAGCATTTTCTTGCGCCGACGATCCCCTGACCTTATTGCAGATACGCCCGGCTGAGCGGCAGAGTTCGAGGACATGGGATCAGTCATGGCATAGGGGGAAAATGCGAGGCCTTCCGGGTGCTTCGACTAAGTGCTACGGAACGAATCATTCCAAGGCATTATAAAGTAGAATCCCGGCGCGCAACTTCGGGGGAAGGCGCACCGATACAAGTTGATCGTCAAACGAGGTGAACCAAGGGTGAAAGCGATTATTTTGAGCGCCGGTCAGGGCCGCAGACTGCTGCCGCTGACCGAACGCATCCCGAAATGCATGCTTGCGGTGCAAGGTCAGCCACTGATCAAATGGCAGATCGACGCCCTGACTCATTGCGGCATAGAAGACATCACGGTGGTTGTCGGCTTCGGCGCCGATCAGCTCGAAGCGCGGCTCGACGAACTCGCCGGGCCACACCGCATCCGTACCTTGTACAACCCGTTCTACGCTTCCAGCGATAACCTGGTGAGTTGCTGGGTCGCCCGGATCGAGATGCAGGAAGAATTTTTGCTGCTGAACGGCGACACGCTGTTTGAAGTGGCGGTGCTGGAACGGCTGCTCGCGGCACCGCCACACCCGGTCACGCTGGCCATCGACTGCAAGGATCGCTACGACGACGACGACATGAAAGTGATACGCGATGGCGAGCGCCTGGTGCATGTCGGGAAAAAGCTGCCGCTCGATCAGGTCGACGCCGAATCAATCGGCATGATGACATTTCGCGGCGACGGCCCGCGGCTTTTCCGCGAAAGCCTCGAACGGGCTCTGCGCAATCCACAGGCACTCAAGCAATGGTATTTATCGCTGATCGACGAACTCGCCAACGGCGGTGTGGTTTGGACGCAATCGATCGAGGGACTGGGGTGGGCGGAGGTGGACAGTCCGACCGACCTTGAACGCGCCTCGCGCCAGGTCGCTGGCTGGGCCGCCGCAGAAAAAACTGGCTCGGCGAATAGCTGAGCAAGTCTGCTCAGCCCGCTCGCGCAACGATACTTCTCACCAGTTCCAGATCTTCCACACTGTCCACGTCGACCGCTGCCTCTGCGAACGGCATAGTAACGACACTGATGCGGATGCCCGTCTTGCGTGACAGGCGGCGCAGTGCGCCCTCCAGACTCAGCCAACCCATTGCATAAAGGGCCATCGCCCACCAGCCCACCATGCTGATGACGCGTATCGGGCTCTTGCGTCGGTCCTCCACCTGCTGCCAGATCTGCGCCATCCTGCGGCCGCGCGGCGAGAGAAAAGCAAACAGGTTGCAGCCGCAAAAGTTGCCATCGCTGAATTTCAGCACGGTACGCCGCGACCGCGGATAGGCGGCCTGTACCAGCCCATGCGGCGCCAGCGCAAAGGCGACGTCACAGTCTCTGGCAACAGCCTGGTCGAGGAAATGCTGCAGCATGTCCGGACTCAACAACGCATGGTCGCCGGTAGTCAGCAACACCGGCCGGTCTTTGGGCAAGGCTTCCAGTGCCGCAGCGGCGCTCCGACTGGGTGTGGCCTGAGGTTCCATCCACTGGATGGTTCCGTCCGACAGGACTTGACGCAGTTCCGGCGATGTCTCCAGGATTCCCGCCTGGGGGCCGCACAAAAGAATGCGGCCTACCTGCCGGCTTTGGGCTAGCGTATGCAACACCCGCAGCAGCATCGGTTTCCCGGAAATCGGGGTCAGACATTTGGCCGGGACCCGGGCTGCGACCGCCACCGGGTCGGCGCGGCCGCGATCGGCGGCCAGCACGATGACGTTGAATCCAGACAGCTGTTCGTTCACGACAATTGTCGTTCGTACACGCGATAACGTTTGTATGCGCGACCACCGATCAGTTCAATGATGCTGCGCATGCCGGCATTGTCTTCAAGTATCCAGGACAGTTCGATGTCTTTCGCACCGCGCTTGTGAAGCTGTGCGCGCACCGCATTGATCACCAGAAAAGCGAGCCCAGGACCAAGACGGGTGTTCTGAAACTTGCGGCGGACGCCCATCAGCGGAACGCGAGCGGTCTGGGGATGGCGCACCTTTAGGCGCCATAAAAGTTTCAGCCAGCCGGTCGGGAAAAGCTTGCCGCCCAGCCCGCGGATAGCCTCGTTGATATTGGGAACCGCGACAACAAAGGCAGCGGCTTCCCCCTCTACTTCGGCAATCTGAATCAGATCCGGCATGGACAGAAACCTGAGCGCATGGCCCATTTCGCGAAACTCGGCATCCGTAAAGGGCACAAAGCCCCAGTTCTCAGACCAGGCATCATTAAAGATGTCGCGCAACAGAGACATTTCATCGCCAAAGCATTTGGGGTTGACCTGACGCACGCTGGCGCGTTTCCCAACCTGTGCCGCCAGCCTTTGCATGACCGTTGGCTCAGGAAAATCCGGAGCGATCATGTATGCCAGCATATCCTTTTCCTTGCGGTAACCACACCGCTCCAGATGCTCGCCGTAATAAGGCCGCGCGTGTCCCATCATAAGCATCGGGGGAGTATCGAAACCCTCCACCAGCAGTCCGGTTTCGTCATTGATCGACAAATTGAAGGGGCCGCGCACCCGCTGCATGCCTTGGTCCCGCAACCATTGTTCTGCAGTTCCGAGCAATGCGTTGAAGGTTTCTTCCTGATCCTCGGCATCCAGCATCCCGAAAAAACCGGTCGCATCGCGATACCTTTCCAGATGAAGCTGGTCCACCTGGGCGCTGATCCGCCCCACCGCACGCTGTCCGCGCCAAGCAATCCATTTCTGCCAGCGAGCATGCTGAAAATATGGATTCATCCGTCCTGAAAAATGCATGCGCCGCTCAAACGACAACGGAGTAATCCAGGCCGGGTCTGCCTCCAAAATGATATCGGGAATGCGGATGAACTGTTTTAAATCCGCGTTTCCGGTAACCGGAACGATGCGTAGCGGAACAGGCCCGTCTGGAGTAGGATTCATTTCGCTGGTCTGTTCTCGACTGCTCTGCATTAACTTCGGTATCCGGCTTCCCGTCCCGGCTTCCCGCTAACCACTTGCATCCGGCCAAAGACAGCAATAAACAGGGGAATTGGCGTGGCTTCGAGAAAAGCAGGAGAAAACTTGCTCAAAACGGTGCCGCAAAAGTTTCAAAATTATAATACAATTTGTTACATACTTCGTCCCGTACAAAAGTCCCGGTGTGGGCTGTTGAAGCGGCACGCACCGTTGCATGCATATAAGAGGACCGAATTGAATCCGTTGCCAGATGTTCAATCCGCTTTGTCGCCAACCCCGACAGAGAATGTGCTGCCCCTGCGTCTCGCAGATTTCGGCACATTGGCCGACGCGCTGGATTACGCGGCGGAGGGAGAAACCGGCGCCAACTTCTATACCGGCAAGGGCAAGCTCGGGGCGGTCCTGCCCTACCGAGAGCTTCGCGCACAGGCCCTAACGCTGGCTCGGCGCCTGACAGGCCTTGGTCTCGCGCGCGGCGCGCGGGTCGCCGTGGTGGCGGAAACCAACCCGGACTTTCTGCGTTTCTTTTTTGCCTGCCAATATGCCGGACTGGTGCCCGTAGCCCTACCTTCCTTGGTCAATCTCGGCGGCCATTCCGCCTACGTTGGCAAATTGCGCGGCCTGATGCTGGGCTGCGGCGCTTCTGTAGCGATGGCGTCAAGCCAGTTCATGGGGTTCCTGCGCGAAGCGACAGAAGGTATCAAGCTGCGCTTTCAGGGCACGCCAGCCGAATTCGACGAGTTGCCTGAGTCAAACGTCGTGCTGCAGTGCAGCACCCCCACCGAAATAGCTTATCTGCAATATACCTCCGGGAGCACCAGCTTTCCTCGCGGCGTAACGATCACCCAGGCGGCCGTGCTCAGCAACCTGTCAGGCGTGGTCAACCACGGTCTTTACGTTCAAGCGGACGATCGCTGCGTTTCCTGGCTGCCTTTCTACCATGACATGGGCCTCGTCGGCTTCATGCTGGCCCCCATGGTCACGCAGCGCTCGATCGATTACCTGGACACGCGTGACTTCGCCATGCGTCCGCGGCGCTGGCTGGAATTGATGAGCAGCTCGCGTGCGACCATTTCCTTCAGTCCGCCGTTCGGCTACGAACTCTGCGCACGCCGGATCCGGCCCGAGGATGTCGCGCAATATGACCTGAGTTCCTGGCGCATCGCGGGCATCGGCGCTGAACCCATCAGTGTGCATATCCCGGAACACTTTGCCAAGCTGCTGGCACCCGCGGGCTTTGATTCTCGCGCTTTCGTTCCATCCTACGGCATGGCGGAATGCTCCCTGGCGGTCAGTTTTTCACCGCTGCAACAAGGTATCGTCGTCGACTGGATTGATGCCGACCACCTCACGGAGCATCTGCGCGTGAATCCGGCCAGCTCCGAGACAGGCCGTGTCAATGGGTTCGTGCGCTGCGGCAGACAGTTGCCGGGGCATGAAGTGGCCATCTGCGATGATCATGGGAAGAAACTGCCAGAGTTGCAAGTTGGACGGATCAAGGTCCGCGGACCAAGCCTCATGTCGGGCTATTTCGGGCAGCCGGAGCAAACGCATCAGGTGCTCTCTGCGGATGGCTGGCTGGATACGGGGGACATCGGCTATCTGGTAGACGGCAACATTGTCGTCACCGGCCGGCACAAAGACATGATCATCATCAACGGCCGCAATATCTGGCCTCAGGACATCGAGCACATTGTTGGCCGGCAGCCCGAATTGCGCGCCATGGATGCCTCGGCGTTTTATGTGATCGGCCAGGATGACGAAGAAATCGCCGTCGTGGTCGTGCAATCCGCCATTTGCGATCTGGCAGAAATTCGTCTCCTGACCCAGCGCTTGCATCGAGAAATCAATGCCGAATTGGGCATCACCTGTGTCATCGAGTTCGTGCCGCGACACACGCTGCCGCACACCTCCTCGGGCAAGCTCTCGCGAGCCGCATCCCGCGAAGATTACCTCAAGCGCTGCGAGCAAAAGGCCAGGGATGCACTGAACACCCCAGGCACCCCACTGGACATCGCGCAGGAAAGCCTACCGGCGATGGCCTCGGCAGGCCGATAGCAGCAGGCTGCCGCAGTGGCAGCAGACCTGGCCTCTGGCCAATCAACCAAGCACCTGCCAGGTTCGGGTAGCCAATCCCGACTGGCACTGACCGGAGCAACCGGATTCATCGGCATGGCGTTGCTTAGGTGCCTGACCGGCGCCGGCTGGCAGGTGCGCGCCCTGTACCGCACCCGGACCGGACGTAATCCGCCACCTTTGCCGGGCGTGGAATGGTTGCCGGGAGATCTTGAGGACCAGACTGCGCTGAATACCCTGGTAGCGGGAACAGATGCCGTGATTCATTGTGCCGGGGTCGTACGTGGTGCCAACCGCTCCGATTTCGATCCGGTCAATGCCGCTGGGGCGGGTCAGGTTGCCCGGGCGGCGGCAAACCAGGAGCGGGTGCCGCGATTCCTGCTGATTTCTTCCCTGGCAGCGCGCATGCCCCAACTTTCCCACTATGCCGCCAGCAAATGGCGCGGCGAATGTGAAGTCAGGGGGGCGCTGGAAAACCGTCGCTGGACGGTGCTGCGCCCCCCTGCAGTATATGGGCTGGGGGATCGAGAACTGCTGCCTTTGTTTCGTTGCATTGCAAAGGGTTACGCACCGCTTCCCGCCGGCAGAAACAGGCGTTTTTCTCTGATACATGTCGATGATCTGGCGCTGGCGGTGTTGCGCTGGCTGGAAGTCGACGCCTGCTACGGCCAGACTTTCGAACTGGATGACGGGCACCCCGGGGGATACTCCTGGGATACCGTGCTAAGCCTTGCCGGTCTCGCGTTGCGACAGAGCGCAGAAGTGCGCCGTGTGCCAATTCCTGTGCCCTTGCTCTACCTTGTCGCCTGGGTCAATCTCGCATCCTCCCGGCTGTTCGGTTATGCCCCGATGCTGACGCCGGGCAAGATGCGCGAAATCATGCATCCGGACTGGGTGTGCGATAATCACGCCATTACGCTTGCCACTGGTTGGCGGCCAAACTTGGGGCTTGAAATCGGGCTTGCCCGTGCCTATGGCGGGGGTTTCCCGGAATGAAAACCGGCTCAAACAGGGTTTCGATGCGGATTGTCGGCCGACAGCTTGTCGATGATGACCCAACCCTGTTCAGGCACGTTTTTTACACACAGGATAAATTGACAGCATGACTGGGAATAGCACGTTTGATTACCCGCAAATCCTTGCGGAAATTTGCGGGGAGCTGGTCAAGGTCACATTGGGACGCATCGCAATCGATGAAGACACCGAATTGCTGGGTGATCTCAATCTGGATTCGCTTCAAGTAATGAATCTGCTGCTGCACGTCGAGGATCGATTCGATATCTCGATTCCGGTAAGCATCCTTCCGGATGTCAAGACCGTCAAGGATCTGGCGCTGCGGATCGAAAACCTTACGCGTGAAGGGTGATGGGACTATTCGACAAGTTTAACGGCCTGGTGGCAGCCCGCAGCGAACTCGGGGCGCTCCGCATCGATCCGTTCGGCGTGGAGATCGAACGCATCATCTCGCCGACCGAGGGAATCATCCACGGGCGGCACACCATTCTTGCCGGCACCAACAACTACCTCGGCCTGACCTTCAATCCCGAGTGCCTCGCAGCAGCGCACCGGGCCCTCGATGCCGAGGGCACCGGCACGACCGGCTCGCGCATGGCGAACGGCAGCTATTCCGGCCACCGGCGACTCGAGGAGGAACTCGCGGCGTTCTACGGCGTGCGCGACGCCATCGTGTTCTCCACGGGTTACCAGGCGAACCTTGGCATGCTGGCGGGACTCACCGGGCCGAACGACGTCGTGCTGCTCGATGCGGATTGCCATGCCAGCATCTACGACGGCTGCCGCATGAGCGGGGCGGAAGTCATCCGCTTTCGCCACAACAACGCAGACGACCTCGCGAAACGCATGCGCCGGCTCGGCGCCCGCGCGACGGACACGCTGATTCTGGTGGAAGGCATCTACAGCATGCTGGGCGATCGCGCTCCGCTCAAGGAAATCGTGGACGTCAAGCGCGAATTCGGCGGCTATCTGCTGGTGGACGAGGCGCACTCGCTGGGAGTCCTGGGCGAACGCGGACGCGGGCTGGTAGAGGAAGCGGGCGTCCTGGCGGATGCAGATTTCATCGTGGGAACTTTCAGCAAGAGCCTCGGAGGCGCCGGCGGATTCTGTGTCAGCGACCTCCCCGAACTCGACCTCGTTCGCTACTCGAGTCGGCCCTACATTTTTACCGCGTCGCCGTCGCCCGCCACGATCGCTTCGACCCGGCAGGCATTGCGCGTTCTAGCCGAAGGACACGAACTCAGAGCGCGCCTGCGCGCGAATTTCGAGCGCCTGCACAGCGGATTGACGGCCTTGGGCTATACGCTGGGGGCCCCCCCCAGCCCGGTGATCGCGGTGGTGTTCGACGACAAGGTCGCGACGCTGAAGTTCTGGCGCGATCTGTTAGATCGGGGCGTGTATGTCAATCTGATGCTGCCGCCCGCGACGCCCAACGGCGTTTCGTTGATCCGCTGCAGCGTCAGCGCAGCGCACACGCCCGGACAAATCGACGCTGTTTGCGCCGCGTTTGCCGATTTGCGGACGGTGACGTAATCCTTTGCCGTGGCGGGCGCAAGGCAGTGCGATTGACCATGCCCTAAGGAATCTCGCATGAGGGAATCGGACGCCAACCCGCATGCGCAAGGCCCGATGCGCCGGGTGCTGGGAAATTTCGGTTTTCTGGTGCGGGGCCGCGGCATTGCCGCCTTGATGGCGCTGGGCGCCACCACCCTGATGGCACGGGCGCTCGGCCCGACCGAGTTCGGCTTGGTGGTATTGATTCAAGCCTATGCCCTGCTCATGCGTGGTCTGCTCGATTTTCGTTCCGTTGAAGCGGTGGTCCGCTATGGCGTGCCTGCACATGACGCCGGCGATACCCGCACGCTGCGGCGTTTGATCAAGGTTTGCCGCCGCGTCGATCGCCGTGCCAGCCTCGCCGCCACTGCCTTGGCGCTGATCGGAGCGTACCTGGTCGGGCCGCTGATGGGCGTGGATCACGACCATGTGATCCTGCTCTCGGCATATAGCCTGGTGTTGTTGACCACGGGCAACAGTAATGCCCGGGGCATCCTGCGTCTGTTTGATCAATTCGATATCTTGGGAAGGCAGATGACGATAGGACCGACCATTCGTTTTCTTGGAGTGGTCGTGGCTTGGTGGCTCGACAGCCCGCTGCAGGTATTCGTGGCGATCTTGGCCATTGCCTATGCCGCTGAAAATCTTTATGTGGGTTGGCGCGGCCGGCATGAATACCGCCAGCGCATCGGCCCTGCGCCTCCTGGAGAGAACATCGGCGATGCGCGCATGGCGGAGTTTCCCGGACTGCGCCACTTTTTGTGGGTCACCTACTGGCAGTCAAACATGGATCTTGTGCCCAAGCATCTTGCCACGCTTCTGGCAGGCTATCTGTTGGGGCCGGCCGAAGCGGGCCTGCTGCGACTGGCGCACGAAATTTCAAGCGTGCTGTCCAAGCCAGCCGGGTTGATCCGCGAAGTCGTGTTTCCCGACCTGACCCGAAGCTGGCACCAAGGCAGCGCCGCCTTTAACCTGATCGCCTACCGTACCGCCTTGCTCGGCGGCGGGTTTGGTCTGTTGTTCGTGCTGGCCGGATATTTTTTTGGCGCCGCTCTGCTGGCGGCGCTGGTCGGCAAAAAATTTGTTGCCGCAGCGCCGGTACTCACCCTGATGCTATTGGCAGCCACCTTCGATCTTGCCACCTCATCATTGCGTTCGGCCGCCTATGCCATCGGCCAAGCTGGCAAAGTGTTGCGCATGTACGCGGTATCGGCTGTCATCTACGTGGCCCTGTTCGTTGTGCTCACATCAACGTTGGGACTGATCGGCGCGGGCATGGCTGCCTGTGTCGCTGCCGCATTGCCGTCATTGGGCATCGCGGTGCTGATTCGTAGCGAGAAGCGTGCGGCAGAATGACGCTTTGCACAGGTCAGTTCGCGGAGGGACCGGGCAACGGCGGCGAGTGCGGATTCAGCCGCAGCGCCCGAGATTCTCTTGCGGACGCACCCATTCCACGGTCTTGCCGAACAGGGATATGCCGACATATCCCCGGATTCTGAGCGAACCGTCGTTCTCCAGACTGATGGTGCTGCTGAAGGTCCGGCCGTCGCTGGCATTGTAGATTTGCCCCCCGCCCCAGGTACTCTCGGTTACGCGCCGAAAGCCGCTCAGAATCTTCAATCCGCACAAGGGACGATCGCGCAGCGCGGCATCGGGGTTGTGCTTGTCGCGCTTCGGTTGGCCCTGAGTCGACAACGGCTTCCGCAACCAGAAGATACGTCCGCAGAGAAGGCCATCGCAATCCTCGATCCAAACGGCCACTTTACGCTGGTCGCTCTCCCTGTGGTCGACCCAAAGACCGCGGACATCGACGCTGGCGATCCGTTCCGACGCAATCGCTGCGCTCATAGCCATCACCAGCAACGCCAGCAACACTGCCCGGGCGCAAATCAGTTTATGGATCATCATCGTCGGTTTCTGCTCGGTTTGCATGTCATTTTCGCCTGGATGATGCCCGACGAAGACTTGAGATACTACAGATAAATTCACTACAATTCCCGCCTTGCTTCCCCCACCCGAAACACCTCGACCTTCCCCATGCCCGCTTCGCCCAGCAAGCTCGAACTTCTCGCTCCTGCTCGCAATGCCGACATCGGCATTGCGGCGATTCGCCACGGCGCCGATGCCGTCTATATCGGCGGCCCGGCCTTCGGCGCCCGCTCCGCGGCCGGCAACACGGTCGCCGATATCGAGCGCCTGGCGAATTTCGCCCACCGCTACTCGGCGCAGGTTTTTGTTGCCCTCAATACCATCCTGCGTGACGACGAACTCGAGGCGGCGGCGCGTATCGCCCACGAGGTCTATGCTGCCGGCGCCGACGCGCTGATCATCCAGGACATGGGCTTGCTCGAACTCGACCTGCCCCCGATTGCTTTGCACGCCAGCACCCAGACCGACATTCGCGACCTGGCCAAAGCGCAATTTCTCGAGCGCGTGGGTTTTTCGCAGCTCGTTCTCGCCCGCGAACTCAGCCTGAAGCAGATCGCCGAGATTGCCGCGCAGACCGAAGCAACGCTCGAATTCTTCATCCACGGCGCATTGTGCGTCAGCTATAGCGGCCAGTGCACAATCAGCCACGCGCTCACCGGGCGCAGCGCCAACCGGGGGGAATGCGCTCAGACATGCCGCCTGCCCTATTCGCTGGCCACCCCCGACGGCACGGTAATCGCCACCAACAAGCATCTGCTGTCACTCAAGGATAATGACCAGACCGCCAACCTGCAGGCGCTGATCGACGCCGGCATCCGCTCCTTCAAAATCGAGGGCCGGCTGAAGGACATAGCCTATGTCAAGAACATCACCGCCCATTACCGTCGAGAACTCGACCGCATCATCGATGCCTCCCCAGGATTCACTCGCGCATCGGCCGGCCGCTGCAGTTTTGCGTTCATGCCCGACCCCGGCAAGACTTTCAATCGCGGTGCCACCGACTATTTCGTAAACGGTCGCAGGAGCGACATCAGTTCCTTCGACACACCGAAATTTGCCGGCGCGGCAATAGGTATCGTCGTCTGTCATGGACCAGGTCATTTCGATGTCATGAGCACGAGCCCGCTGAACAACGGCGACGGCATTTCCTTCTTTGACGAGCATGGCGAACTGCTCGGCCTGCGCATCAACCGTGCCGAGGCGCGCAATGGAACCTGGCGTCTGCATGTGTCCGACAACTCATCCCTGCCCGCAGCGGGCACGGAGATTTTCCGCAATCTCGATCACGCCTTCGAAAAGCAACTCGCCGCCGATTCGGCGGAACGGCGAATCGGCGTCAGGATGCGTTTCGCGGAAACTGCCGACGGATTCATGCTGCAACTCACCGACGAGGAAAACATCCGCGCCGAGGCTCACCTCATCTGCACCAAGGAAGCCGCAACAAACAGCGAACGTGCCGCGGCGACGCTGCACCAACAACTCGGCAAACTCGGCGCGACGATCCTCACGCCGGTGGCCATCGAGATCGACACCAGTACTCCATGGTACCTGCCGACAGCGGCGCTGAATGCGCTGCGCCGTAAGGCGGTCGAAGCACTCGAAGCGGCACGCCACCAGGCCTACAGCCGCCCGCGCCGGCGCTCCGCAATCGACCCGCCGGCGCGCTATCCGGACAGCGCCCTCTCCTACCTCGGCAATGTTCTCAACGTCAAGGCGCGCGCCTTCTACGCCAGGCACGGCGTAACCCTGATCGACGCCGCCTTCGAGGCGGATCTGGAAGACCGGGAGGTGGCGTTGATGACGACCAAGCACTGCCTGCGCTACAGCTTCAATCTGTGCCCCAAGCAGGTCAGCCACCTGCGTCCGGAGCCGATGACCCTGATTCAGGGCGAGGAAAGACTGCTGCTGCGTTTCGACTGCAAGAAGTGCGAGATGCAGGTGTTCGGCAAGAACAACCGGGCGATCAAGCCCGCTGCCATATCAGCTTGACAAATCGCCCGCGCTGTCGTCAAGCCAAACAACAGGAGCCCGTATGTCCAACGAGATAAATTTCGGTCCGGTGCGCTTCATCCCCGGCAGCAATTCCGGAAAATACCCGCACTCCAATTCCCTGTATGTCGAGGCAGCCGGGGTATTGATCGACGCCGGCGCCGACCGGGCGCAATACAAAGCCTTGCGCTCCGGGTCGGAGGTACGGGAAGTCTGGCTCAGCCATTGGCACGAGGACCATTTTGGCTGCATCGACCTGTTCGACGACCTGCCGCTGCGGCAGATGCAAATCGAGGCCGAACCCCTGGCGGACCTGGAACTTTTCCTTGACTGGTATGGCATCCGCAGCGAAGAATTTCGCGTCTACTGGCGCAAGACGCTGACCGAGGATTTCCATTTCCAGCCACGACGCGCCAGCAGCTATTTCGTACCCGGGGAAATCATCGATCTGGGCAGTTGCCGGGTCGAGGTCATTCATGTCCCGGGCCATACGCCGGGCAATCTCGCCTTCTACTTCCTCGAGCCGGAAGTGCTGTTCCTGGGCGATTATGACCTGACGCGCTTCGGCCCGTGGTATGGCGATCGCGACTCTTCCATCGAATTGACCATTGCCTCGGTCGAACGCTTGCGCCAGATTCCGGCGCGGGTCTGGCTCACCAGTCATGAACATGGCATATTTGAGGAACCTCCGGGCGAAATTTTCGACCGCTACCTGGCGGTCATCGACGAGCGGGAACAGAAGCTGCTCGAATATCTGCGCGGCGTTCCGCGCAGCCTGGCGGAAATCGTCGCGCAGAGCATCGTCTATCGTAAACCGCGTGAGCCGCGAGCTTTCTTTGAGTGGGGCGAGGCGGCAATCATGGGCAAACACCTGGAGCGACTGCTCCGCGCCGGCCGCATAGAAGAACTGCACGGACGGTATCAATTGCTTACATAGATTGCCTACTCACCCACTATGGCATGGTGTATGATGCGCCTCGTCGGTGTCACGACACCTGCTGCGTCGCAACTTACCCCCAACAAACTGACTGATCTTGCAAGGAAAAACGATGAATCGTGCCCTGTTTCGCTGCTCACTCGTCGCACTCGCTGCCGCGCTGAGCGTTGTTTCCGCTTTTGCCAAGGAAGATGCCGCCAAGCCGGCCTCGATTGCCAGCGTGAATGGCAAGCCAATCCCCAAAATCCGTGCCGATGCGCTGGTTGCAGCTCAAACCGCACAGGGACAACCTGATTCGGACGATCTGCGCAAGGCGGTACGCGAGGAACTGGTGCGCCGCGAGATCATCTCCCAGGAAGCACAGAAGAAAGGCCTGGACAAGAAAGCCAACATCCAGGGACAGATGGATTTGGCACGGCAAAGCGTGTTGATCAACGCCTATCTGGGCGAATATCTGCGCACCCATCCCGTTTCTGAAGATGCCCTCAAAAAGGAATATGAGAACATCAAGCTCCAGTTGGGCGACAAGGAATTCAAGGCGCGCCATATCCTGGTCGAAAAAGAAGACGACGCCCGCGACATCATCGCCAAGCTGAGAAAAGGCGAAAAATTCGAGGACCTGGCCAAACAGTCGAAAGATCCCGGTTCCAAGGACCGCGGCGGCGACCTGGGCTGGGCGGCACCCTCAAGTTACGTGAAGCCCTTCTCCGAGGCAATGATGAAGCTCGAGCGCGGCAAATTCACGGAAACCCCCGTCAAGACCGACTTCGGCTTCCATGTCATCCTGCTCGAGGACTCGCGCGAATTGAAACTGCCGGCGATGGACGAGGCCAAGCCGCAACTGGCGCAGCGTCTGCAGCAGCAAATGGTGGAAAAGCACGTGATGGAGCTGCTGGGAAAATCCAAGGTCGAGTAAGTCAGCAGAAACTTTCGCCTGACGGGAGCTGCGGCTCCCGTTTTCTTTTGTCAGGGTGGAAAGTATGCTTTTGGCGTAACGGCGTGAAATCTAGCGTTGTGTAATCGAATATCAGCAAATTACACAACACCTTGCGGGAGTGGCTATGTTGTGTAACAATAAACAAACTTATTACACAACATGTCTCCATGCCTTATCTCAAAGCCCCATTTACCCTCCAGAAACATGACATGCCTGTCATGGCTCTTTTTGCCAATGCGGTGGAGTTGACCACGGGCCAGACGCAAATTGACTTGCTATCCCCCGGACACCTTGCGCTAGACCCTAGAAACCGCGGGGGGCGCTATGGCGTTTGGGTACGCTATGGGGCGGATGGCAAGCCGAAGCGGAGCTATGTTGGGGCAGAAGGGTCTGAGCAATACCTGGCTGCACTTGCATCTCTCGAAGAACTTAAACGGCTGCAAAGCCAGGCCAAGAAGCTGCGGCTACTGGGTTTTGCGGCAGTGGAACATGACGCAGCCCTTGTGCTCGGTGAGCTGTGCAATGCAGGCATTTTCACCGGGGGCGGAATCCTCGTCGGTACCCGCGCGTTTGGTTCCATTCTGAATCACCTTGGATACAAGGCAACGCCCTTCCTCAGCACGCAAGATGTCGATATCGCACGGCTCAACACCATCAAGCTTGCGACTCCCCTGCCGGCGGGTGGTTTTGCCGAGCTACTCAAACAGACCGGACTTCGCTTTGTTCCCGTGATGGGACTGGAACGCCCGCCCGGACCTCCGACTTCTTACAAGGTAGTTGGGCGTGACCTCAAGGTCGACCTCCTGATGCCAGCCGCGGCTTCTGCGCGGCCTTACGCTACGCGCAGTGTTTCCGAGCTTGCTGCCCATGCCACTACACTTCCTTTCCTCGATTATTTGACAGCGGAGTCCTGGACCACGATTGTTATCGGGCGTGACCACCTTATCCCTGTCCGGTGTCCTCAGCCGGCGCGCTATTGCTTGCATAAGCTGGTGGTGGCAGCCCTGCGCTCAGGGCAGGAAAACCCGAAAATCGAAAAGGACACAATACAGGCAGGCATCCTAGCTGCCATCCTAACCGAGGAAGACTCAGCCTCCCTTGAGGATGCTGCTGCTGCGCTAACGCCCAAGATGACCAAGCATGCGAAGAAGACCATGCTCCGGCTGGAGAAGTTGCTGGCTAGCGAATATCCAGCAGCCCTGGAACTGATGCAGCGGCTTGTGCACTGAAAATATTAGTGGTGTTTGAAGGGCGCCAGCATACCGGTCATGAGACCTTCGCCATGATGCTTATGACATCGGGCTGGAACTATTTGGAATATTGAGCCAACTGCTTATTAACCCCCTTTGTCAGAAGTCAATCCAGCCACTGGCGTGCATTTTGAAACATGCGCAGCCAGGGCGAATTCTCCTGCCATTCTTGCGGGTGCCAGGACATCTGCAGCGCACGGAATACCCGCTCGGGGTGGGGCATCATGATGGAATGACGACCATCCCGCGTGGTCACGCCTGCAAGCCCTGCGGGAGACCCGTTGGGGTTGGCCGGATAGCGGATTGCAATCCTGCCATGGTTGTCCACATAGCGCATGGCGGTCGCAACCCCGACCGGGACAGCGCCGTCAAACACTGCTCGTCCCTCCCCGTGTGAAACCACTACCGGCAACCGGCTGCCGCCCATGCCGGCAAAGAACAGCGAAGGCGAGTCAACGATTTCGACCATGACCAAGCGCGCTTCAAATTGCTCGCTGCGATTGCGCTGGAATGTCGGCCACTCGGATGCACCCGGAATCAGTTCGGCGAGGCAACTCATCATCTGGCAGCCATTGCAGACGCCCAGCGAAAAACTGTCCGGCCGCGCAAAGAACCGGGCAAATGCTTCGCGCAACCGGTCATTGAACAAAATCGACTTTGCCCAACCCTGACCGGCGCCAAGCACATCCCCATAGGAGAATCCACCACATGCGGCAAGGCCCTGGAAATTGGCGAGATCGTATCGGCCTGCTTGCAGGTCGCTCATATGCACGTCATAAGCGGCAAATCCGGCACGCTGAAATGCGGCCGCCATTTCCAGATGCCCATTGACGCCCTGCTCGCGCAGAATCACAATCCGCGGTGCCGCGCCGCGATTGACGTAAGGCGCCGCATCGACAGCAAAAGTCAGTTGCGCCGAGAGACCAGGATCACCGGCATCCAGCAGCGCATCGAATTCCTCCTGCACGCAGGCGGCATCGTCGCGCAGCAGGGCGATCCGATAGCTGGTTTCACTCCATGTTCGTTGCAGTTCGAAGCGGCCGGCGGAAAAAACCTGCTTGCCTCGACAGGCAATGGTCACCTGATCCTGGCTGTCGAGACTGCCCAGACGATGACTGACCCGTCCCAATCCGCACTCCTTCAGGATGCGCATGACCGACTCTCGCTGCGCGCAGCGAATTTGAATGACGGCGCCCAGTTCCTCATTGAACAGCGCGGCCAAAAGCTGCCCGTCTGACCACTCTGCAGCGCCCTGTACATGCAATGCGTCGAGATCAACAGCAAGTCCGACATGGCCGGCAAACGCCATTTCGCACAAAGTGACGAACAGGCCGCCATCGGAACGATCGTGATAGGCCAGGATCAAACCGTCCTGATTCATGCACTGAATGGCCTTGAAGAAATTCTTGAGCAATTCGGCGTCGGCATCGGCCGCCTGATCGCCGAGCAAACCGTAGACCTGGGCCAGGGCGGAAGCGCCAAGGCGGTTGCGGCCGGAGCCGAGATCCAGCAGCAGCAGTTCGGTTTCGCCTGAAGACGTTTGCAGTTGCGGTGTCAGCGTGCGCCGCACATCGCCGCAGGGAGCAAAAGCGCTGACGACCAGAGACAGCGGCGCGATCACCTGCTTTTGCACACCGCGATCGACCCAGGATGTCTTCATTGACAGGGAATCCTTGCCCACCGGAATGCTGAGTCCCAGGAATCGGCAAAAATCCAGTGCGACCGCTTGCACGGTATCGAACAGTGCAACATCCTCCTGGCCATGTCCCGCCGCCGCCATCCAGTTTGCGGAGAGCTTCACCAGGCCGAGATCGTCAATCGCCGCGGATGCCAGGTTGGTGATGGCTTCACCGACCGCCATGCGTCCGGCAGCCGGCGCATCGAGCAGCGCCACGGGAGTTCGTTCACCCATTGCGAAAGCCTCGCCGCAGTTGCTCTCGAAGCCGGCCGCGGTCACCGCGCAATCCGCGACAGGCACCTGCCATGGGCCGACCATCTGGTCACGCGCGGTCATGCCGCCGACGCTGCGGTCGCCGATCGTGATGAGAAAATTCTTCGAGGCCACGCTCGGCAACCTCAATACGCGCAGCGCTGCTTCGGCCAAAGCGATGCCGGACAAGTCGAGCGCCGTTGTCTGCTTCTGCAGGTGCATGGCCTCGCGCTGCATGCGCGGGGGTTTGCCCAGAAGAACCTCCATGGGCATGGCGACTGCCTGATTGTCGAAATGCGCGTCATGCACGACCAGCTGGCCATCTGCTGTGGCAGAACCGAGGACGGCGAAAGGACAACGTTCGCGCGCACACATCGCCTGGAATTCGGCAAGCCGTTCCGGCGCGAGCGCCAGCACATAGCGTTCCTGCGCCTCGTTCGACCAAATTTCCCGCGGCGACATGCCCGGCTCTTCCGAGGGAACCTTGCGCAACTCGAAGCGGGCGCCGCAGCCGGCGTCATGGACCAGTTCCGGCAAAGCATTCGAGATGCCGCCTGCGCCGACATCGTGTATCGCCAGAATGGGGTTGCCCTCCCCCATCTGCCAGCAGCGATCGATGACCTCCTGGGCGCGACGCTGCATTTCCGGATTGCCGCGCTGCACCGAAGCGAAATCCAGGTCGGCAGTATTGGTTCCCGTGCTCATCGAAGACGCGGCACCCCCACCCAGGCCGATCAGCATGCCCGGGCCGCCCAATTGGATCAGCAGCGTGCCGGCTGGAAATTTTTCCTTGAAGGCGTCGCGCGCGGCAATATTTCCGACGCCGCCGGCTACCATGATCGGCTTGTGGTAGCCGCGCATTTCGCCGCCGACCAGCTGCTCAAAACTGCGGAAATAGCCGGTCAGGTTCGGCCGTCCGAATTCGTTATTGAAGGCTGCGGCCCCTATCGGCCCTTCAATCATGATGTCGAGCGCCGAAGCGATACGCCCCGGCTTGCCATAAGATCTGCTGACGGTCTCCCAAGGCTGCTCGAAGCCGGGTATTTTGAGATTGGAGACGGAAAAGCCGCACAACCCAGCTTTCGGCTTGGCGCCCCGCCCGGTGGCGCCCTCATCGCGGATCTCGCCACCCGACCCGGTGGCCGCACCAGGGAAAGGCGAAATGGCGGTCGGATGATTATGCGTCTCGACCTTGGCCAGAATATGCGTCAGTTCTTCGCGGTAAGCGTATTCCCCGTCCGCGCCCGGATAGAACCGCGGCCAGCGCGAACCCTCGATGATGCAGGCATTGTCGGCATAAGCCACAACGGTGCCTTGCGGATGCGCCTGATGCGTCGCGCGGATCATGCCGAACAGGGTCTCGCTGCGCGGCGCGCCATCGACGATCCAGTTGGCATTGAAAATCTTGTGCCGGCAGTGCTCGGAATTGGCCTGGGCGAACATCATCAGTTCGACATCGGTCGGGTTGCGTCCCAGGCGTCGGAAATTTTCATCCAGGTAGTCGATTTCATCCCCGGACAATGCCAGCCCGAGCGTCTGATTCGCCTCGACCAAAGCGCTGCGTCCTCTGCCGAGCAGGTCTACATGCAGCAATGGCTGCGCGGCAACATGCTGAAACAGGGCTGCGGCAGCGTCGAAACTCTCCAGCACCGACTCGGTCATCCGGTCATGCAGCTTGCTTGCAAGCTGCATGCGCTCACCCTGAAAATCGGCGTAAAAAGCGATGCCGCGCTCGATGCGTGCAATACCCGAAAATCCGCACTGCCTGGCAATTTCCGTGGCCTTGGTGGACCACGGGGAAATCGTTCCCAGACGCGGTGTCACCAGCAGCAGCGAGCCCGTCGGCAATTGCGGCATCGGCGGCATTGACTCCGGAATCCCGAGCAATCCTTCCAGGCGCTTGCGCTCGATGCGACTCAGCGCACCCGTCAATTCGATGAAATACCAGTGTTCGGCAGACAGTTGCCCGAGCCCTGGTACCACGCTGCGCGCTTGCTCGCAGATACGGGAAATGCGACTGGCGGAGAACGCGGCACCACCGCGCAGCTTGATGATCTCGGGCATGATATTTACCGGCCGTGGATTTTCCGGAGGTGCGAATTATACCCTGCCGTCCAGGGATATCCCGGTGTCGGTGAAGCCCGGGAATCAAGCCACTCGTGCTACAATTCCGCTTCAAAACTCATCGATGATCACGGCTTTTGCACGCCTATCTCCCCTAGCAATCACTCTGTAACCCAGGAATTTTTCATGCAGACTAACCAGGAAAGCAACACCACCGCTGGCACCCCAGCCGATACCCCGATCAGCTCACTGGAGCGCCGCCTGGAGATGAGTATTCCCCTGGCTGATATCGATCAAGACGTCGACAAGCGCCTCAAGCATCTCGCTCGCACCGTGAAAATGCCAGGCTTCCGTCCCGGCAAAGTGCCCTTCAAGATGGTGATCCAGCAATATGGCTCGCAGGCACGCTCCGAAGCAATCGGCGAAGCAGTGGACAAAACCTTTGGCGAAATGGTGCGGGAACAAAAACTGCACATCGCCGGCTATCCGCGCATCGAACCCAAAATCGGCGAGGACACGACCAAGCTCGAATTTTCCGCGGTCTTCGAGGTCTATCCGGAAATCAAGCTCGGCGATGTCTCCGGGGAAGAACTCGAAAAACCGGTATTGAACGTTTCCGACGCCGAGTTGGAGAAGACCATTGATGTCCTGCGCAAACAGCGCACTACTTTCGTCAAGGCAGAACGTCCCGCCGCCGACGGGGATCGGGTGGTCGTCGACTTTACCGGGCGCAAAGACGGTGAAGTGTTTCAAGGGGGGCAAGGCAACGACTTCGCAATCTCCCTGGGCAGCGGCCAAATGCTGCCTGATTTCGAGAAGGCCATCAACGGCATGGCCCTGAATGAAACCAAGACCTTCGACCTGACCTTTCCCGACGAATACCATGCCAAGGAGCTCGCCGGACAAACAGTGCAGTTCGAAGTCACGCTGAAACAGGTGGAGGAACCGCGTTTGCCCGAGGTCGATGCCGAATTCGCCAAATCGTTGGGCATCGCCGACGGCGATATTGGCAAGATGCGCGAAGAAGTCATGGAAAATCTCCAGCGCGAGGTGAAACGAAGACTGCAGTCCCGCCTGAAGAACCAGGTCATGGATAAATTGCTCAGCGTCAATCCCGTCGAACTACCGAAATCACTGGTTGAGATCGAGTCGCGCCAGATGGCCGAAGCAGCCTTGCGCGACCTTGAAGCACGCGGCATGTCGTCCAAGAACGTGCCCGTTGATCCCCACTGGTTCACCGAGCAGGCCAAGCGGCGAGTCAGCCTCGGACTGATTCTTTCCGAACTGGTCAAGGAGAAGCAGCTGTTTGCCAAGCCGGAACAGGTCCGCGCCGTAGTCGATGAATTTGCCGCCACCTATGAAGACCCGGCAGAAGTCGTGCGCTGGTATTATTCCCAGCCTCAGCGTCTTTCGGAGGCGGAGGCGCTGGTGGTGGAAAACAATGTCGTGGAATGGGTGGTGGCCAATGCCAAGGTGGTGGACAAATCGACATCTTTTGACGAATTGATGGGGAATGGAGCATGAGCACGATGATTCGGCAGGGCGGCACCCAGGGTGGCACCAATTGGGATCCGAGCATGCTCGGCCTGGTGCCAATGGTGATCGAGACCAGCGGCCGCGGCGAACGCGCCTACGACATCTATTCCCGCCTGCTGCGCGAGCGTGTGGTCTTCCTGGTCGGGCCGGTAAACGACTCCACCGCCAATCTGGTGGTAGCGCAGTTGCTTTTCCTCGAATCGGAAAATCCCGACAAGGATATTCATTTCTACATCAATTCGCCGGGCGGTTCGGTCACTGCCGGGTTGTCGATCTACGACACCATGCAATTCATCAAGCCTGACGTATCGACGCTATGCATCGGCCAGGCCGCCAGCATGGGCGCTTTCCTGCTGACTGCCGGCGCCAAGGGCAAGCGCTACTGCCTGCCCAATTCGCGTGTCATGATCCATCAGCCGATGGGCGGTTTCCAGGGTCAGGCATCCGACATCGAGATCCACGCCAAGGAAATCCTGTTCACCAAGCAGCGTTTGAACGAGATGATGTCCAAGCATACCGGACAGCCGATCGAACGCATCGAACGTGACTCGGACCGCGACAATTTTCTTTCGGCCACGGAAGCCAGGGAATACGGCATCATCGATAAAGTTCTGGAAAGCCGTGCCGAGATTGCCAAGAAGGACAAGGATACAAAGTAAGGCAGTCAGGGAGACAAGCAAATGACGGAAAAAAAATCGGGTTCAGAAAAACTGCTGTATTGCTCCTTCTGCGGCAAGAGCCAGCATGAGGTCAAGAAGCTCATCGCCGGTCCCTCGGTGTTCATTTGCGATGAATGCATCGAACTGTGCAACGACATCGTACGCGACGAGGCTGCCAGCGAACAGGGTTCGAACAAGCTCGGCAAGGCCGAACTGCCGACGCCCAAGGAAATTTGCGCCATCCTCGATCAGTACGTCATCGGCCAGGAATCCGCCAAGCGCATTTTGGCGGTGGCCGTGTATAACCATTACAAGCGACTGAGGCATCTCGCCAAAAACAGCAACGACGAGGTCGAACTCGCCAAGAGCAACATCCTCATGATCGGACCGACCGGCTCGGGCAAGACCCTGCTGGCGCAAACCATGGCGCGACTGCTCAACGTACCGTTCGTGATGGCCGATGCCACCACCCTGACGGAAGCCGGCTATGTCGGCGAAGATGTCGAGAACATCATCCAGAAGCTCCTGCAGAAGTGCGATTACGAAATCGAGAAGGCGCAGCATGGCATTGTCTATATCGACGAGATCGACAAAATCTCGCGCAAGTCGGACAATCCCTCGATCACCCGCGACGTGTCCGGCGAAGGCGTCCAGCAAGCGCTGCTGAAGCTCATCGAAGGCACCACGGCCGCGATCCCGCCACAAGGCGGGCGCAAGCATCCCAACCAGGACTTCGTCCAGGTCGATACCACCAACATCCTCTTTGTCTGCGGCGGCGCCTTCGACGGGCTCGACAAAGTCATCCTCAACCGCTCAGAGAAAGGCGGCATCGGTTTTGACGCCGAAGTGAGAAGCCGCGATACCAAGAATATTTCCGAGACCCTGAAGGGAGTCGAGCCCGAGGATTTGATCAAGTTCGGCCTGATTCCCGAATTTGTCGGCCGCCTGCCGGTCGTGGCGACACTGCAGGAACTCGATGAAGAGGCGCTGATCCAGATTCTGATCGAACCCAAGAATGCACTGATCAAGCAGTATCACAAGCTGTTCCAGATGGAAGGTGTCGAACTGGAGGTTCGTCCCAGCGCGCTCCAGGCAATTGCGCGCAAGGCAATCAAACGCAAAGCTGGCGCCCGGGGACTGCGCTCGATCCTGGAAAACGTGCTGTTGGACATCATGTACGAGTTGCCGACCATGGAAAATGTCACCAAAGTCGTGATTGACGAAGGCATGATCGACAACGCCACGCCGCCGCTGCTGATCTACGCGGATCAGCCCAAAGTCGCCAGTTCCAGTTAACACCGGATCACAAACGCGGTTAAACTGAATATCGGTCCAGCCTGCCCCAGCGCCGCGCAAGTTGGCGTCGTCTGCCCTCAGGGCGCTTGAATTAACGCATTCCGTCCCCAACTGGGTGCGGAATGACATCACAAAAGGATATCGCCATGTCGAGCGAATTGGATCTCCCCGCGGAAAAACTTGAACTCCCCTTGCTGCCACTGCGGGATGTCGTGGTATTTCCCCATATGGTCATCCCGCTGTTCGTTGGCCGGCCAAAATCGATCAAGGCGCTCGAAACCGCCATGGAAAGCGGCAAGAACATCTTGCTGGTGGCGCAGAAATCCGCGGCCAAGGACGAACCCGACAGCGAGGACATGTACCGTATTGGCTGCATTGCCAATATCCTGCAAATGCTCAAGCTGCCGGATGGCACCGTCAAGGTGCTGGTCGAGGGTGTGCAGCGTGCGCGCCTCGAGAGCATCGAAGATCGCCGCAGCCTGTTCGTCGCCGACGTTTTTCCTGTGCCTTTGGGCGAGGGCATCAACAACGAAGTCGAAGCCATGCGCCGCGCCATCCTGGCGCAATTTGACCAGTACGTGAAACTCAACAAGAAGATTCCGCCGGAAATTCTCACTTCGCTTGCAGGCATCGAGGATGCCGGCCGCCTGGCCGATACCATCGCGGCCCACCTGCCGCTCAAGCTGGAACAAAAACAGGAAGTGCTGGAAATTTTCGATGTCACGACGCGCCTCGAAAAACTGCTTTCCCAGCTTGAAGCCGAACTCGACATACTCCAGGTCGAAAAGCGCATCCGCGGACGCGTCAAGCGCCAGATGGAGAAGAGCCAGCGCGAGTACTACCTCAACGAACAAGTCAAGGCGATCCAGAAGGAACTCGGCGAGGGCGAGGAAGGTGCCGAACTCGACGAGATGGAAAAGAAAATCAAGGACGCCGGCATGCCCAAGGAGGCCTTGACCAAGGCACAGGCCGAACTCAAGAAACTCAAGCTGATGTCGCCGATGTCGGCCGAAGCCACCGTGGTGCGCAACTATATCGACACCCTGGTCGGCCTGCCGTGGAAGAAGAAAAGCCGCGTCGGCAAGGACCTCGGCGCGGCCGAGAAAGTGCTCGATAAGGATCACTACGGCCTGGACAAGGTCAAGGAGCGCATCGTCGAATACCTCGCCGTGCAGCAGCGCGTCGACAAGCTCAAGGCGCCGATCCTTTGCCTGGTCGGCCCCCCCGGTGTTGGCAAGACCTCGCTCGGGCAATCGATCGCCAAGGCCACCAATCGCAAGTTCGTGCGCATGTCGCTCGGCGGTGTGCGCGACGAATCGGAAATCCGCGGTCACCGTCGTACCTACATCGGCTCGATGCCGGGCAAGATTCTGCAAAACATGGCCAAGGTTGGCGTCAGGAACCCCTTGTTTCTGCTCGATGAAGTCGACAAGATGGGGCAGGATTTCCGCGGCGATCCGAGTTCTGCGCTGCTCGAAGTACTCGATCCCGAACAGAATTCAACTTTCGTCGATCACTACGTGGAAGTCGAATACGATCTTTCCGATGTAATGTTCGTCGCCACGGCCAATACGCTCAACATTCCCGCGGCGCTGCTCGATCGCATGGAAGTCATCCGCCTCTCCGGCTACACCGAGGACGAAAAAGTCAATATCGCCCTGCGCTTCCTGCTGCCCAAGCAGATCAAGAACAACGGCATCAAGAAGACCGAACTCTCGGTCACCGAAGAAGCCCTGCGCGACATCGTCCGCTATTACACGCGCGAAGCCGGTGTGCGTGCACTGGAGCGGGATATCTCGAAGATCTGCCGCAAGGTGGTGAAGGCGCTGGTGCTGCGCAAGCGCGAAAGCAAGGTTGTCGTCAATGCAAAAAATCTGTCCAAGTATCTCGGCGTCAGGCGCTATTCGTTTGGCATCGCCGAGAAGGATAACCAGATCGGCCAGGTCACTGGTTTGGCATGGACCGAAGTGGGTGGCGAGCTGCTCACCATCGAAGCCGTTGTTGTTCCTGGCAAAGGCAAGACCATGACCACCGGCAAGCTCGGCGAGGTCATGCAGGAATCGATTCAGGCCGCGTTAACAGTGGTCAGGAAACGCAGCAAGCAGTTTGGCATTGCTGAGGATTTTTATCAGAAGAGCGATCTGCATATTCACCTGCCCGAAGGCGCGACACCCAAGGACGGTCCTTCCGCCGGCGCCGCCATCGCAACCGCACTGGTGTCGGTTCTGACCGGCATTCCGGTACGTGCCGATGTCGCCATGACCGGCGAAATCACATTGCGTGGAGAAATCCTACCAATCGGCGGCCTCAAGGAAAAGTTGCTGGCCGCCGTCCGCGGCGGCATCCGCACAGCCCTGATTCCGGAAGAGAACGTCAAGGATCTGGCCGAGATCCAGGAAACCATCAAGAACCGCATCGAGATTATTCCGGTTAAATGGATCGACAAGGTGCTGGAACTCGCTCTCGAGCGGATGCCGGTGCCTGTCGTAGAAACTCCGGCACACACAACCGAAGAAGTCCCGTTGGCCGCAGCTACAGAGGAGCCACCGACCACGGGCATCGTTACGCACTGATTTGATGCTTCGGGGCAATCGACAACGCACGCTGCACCATTGCAGCGTGCGTTTTTTTCATTCCAGCCCGTTTTTCATGACCACTGCGGAAACCACTTGACACAAGGCTTTGCGGCTTGCTATAAAACGCGGGCAGAATTTCTCGGCGCCCTAAAACTTTCGTGGAGCAATCTAAGGGTGGCTCCATCTCTCATCACATTCAAAAGGGGACTCAAGTGAACAAATCCGAACTGATAGACCAGATTGCGAAGTCGGCTGACATTTCCAAAGCCGCAGCGGGTCGTGCGCTGGACGCTGCGATTGGCGCTGTCAAAGCCTCTCTTAAAAAAGGCCAGTTGGTCACTCTGGTGGGCTTCGGCACGTTTTATGTAGGCAAGCGCGCCGCGCGTGTAGGCAGAAACCCGCGCACCGGCGCAACGATCAAGATCAAGGCGGCCAAGACGCCGAAGTTCAGAGCCGGCAAAGCACTCAAGGACGCAGTCAACTAAAGTCAACTAAGCTGCTGTTCTGCCGGAGCCAACATCTGACTTGGCTGTTCGCAAAACAAGCGGGTGCTTAGCTCAGTTGGTAGAGCGTCGCCTTTACACGGCGAATGTCAGCGGTTCGAGCCCGTTAGCACCCACCACCTAATAATCCAGTAGCGTCCAAAGTAGTCCGAAATACCTTAAGAAACCCGCACAGTGACAAGCTCTGCGGGTTTTTTAACGCCTATAGCGTCCAAGTTCATCCATTGACCATCCGGGGACAACTGGGGGCAAGATTCGGGGCAACTCGCCAACAGCAGAAAGGGTTGCTTCCGTTACCTTGCACTGCCTGCGCAATCATGTCCTCGTCGCAAACGATCTCAATGTCCCGCTTCAACCCATCAGCGGTTTGTTGAGTGGCGGGTTGCCAGATGCGATGATTGGCGTGCGTTGTCATGCTCTTGTAAAAGTCCTTTGGAATAACCGCCATCACCACGCCGACGATGCCGCGCTCTACCGCGCGAAACATCTGGGGCGCAACCGGATAGAAATTGCGGCTTGAAGAAGTCTGGGGGGTATTCCCCAGCAGCCCAGGATCGCCGATCATTCGGATTGGTCAGAGCGGCGCTCTCGGTTGATGCAAATTTCGAGGATAATCTTCGCTCCCGCCTTCAACACTGAGCCAGCATTGGGCAGCTTTAGCTATGAGCCACAAACATCTTCACCTGCTGCGAACGATTTTTCAGGATCCAGTCAGCGGCAACATCCACTGGCGTGAGGTAGAGTCGCTTTTGCATCATCTTGGAGCAGAGGTCGAGCCAACCCGAAGTGGCAGCTTTCGCGTCGTATTGAACCGAGTTGAGGCATTCCTCCATCATCCGCACCACAGCAATGTTTGCGACAAACCTACCATCAAGCAACTACGGGAGTTCCTCGCACATGCTGGTGTCAGCATTTCAGCCTACGAAGCGAAAAGGGACTGACGCGATGTCTGGCTTTGAAAACTATGGCGAAGAAGCGCTACAGATTGAACGGGAGATGGTTCGTAAAGGCTTCGCCCTGAATATCGACTGGGCTGACGAAGTGCAGCTCAAGACGCTCGCCCGTGAAGCACTTACCCACGGCCTCGAGCAGATCGATTCGGCTTCTCGCAGCGATGACATTACCGGCCGGGCCAAAGCCGATTTCTTCGGCCTGGCCCAACTCATGCTGAAGGTGATGGAAGATAGTGCAGGTGAAGGTATTCATACCCATGGCGGAATAGCTTGGAAGGCATTTAGCAAAGCACTCTGGACTGAAGCGGAAAGACTAGGTCTGGTCGGCGGCCATAGTCGCTAACTGACGCATCTCTCACCTCTACCGTCTGCAAAGATCGGCCGGATAATTCTGAGCACTGGCTATGGCACGAGTCGAAATCCGAATGCCAATGTTTCCGGAGTGCTGGAAGAGTTGCGGGAATTGCGCACAGGGAGAAGTGCTCGTTTCCGAAGTGAATGCGATTGCCGGAAGAAAGCTGAACGTCGATGATTGTGTGATTGTTCTTGAAACGGGCAAGGTGGCGCTAGACATACCTTCCCCGCAGACAGGAACTGTAGTCGAAGTTCTTGTCAAAGTCGGCGACAAGCTAGTGGCGGGACAATTGCTGTGTACGCTGGAGGCTGAGTGACAATTGGTTTGTGAAACCGGCTTCCCTATAGCAGACCATTGCGAACTGCGGCAAGCGCCCCGCAAGAGACCAATGACAATCGCATGGTAACAGGACGCAAGATTACCGGATAACATAAATTGTAGAAGTTTAGACTTGATCTGACAGAAAGGCCTTGCCAAGAGGTGGGGTTACCCGTTTTGATAGAGGTGCGAATCTTTATCAAACAAAGCGCGAAAGCGCCAAGGAGTAACCCCATGACAAGTTTCAACCAGAATGTA
>JACRAR010000021.1 GCA_016234745.1 Betaproteobacteria bacterium
CTGCTGCCTGCGTTGTGCTCAGCGCGACGACTTGTGCCGTGGTCAGGCCAGATACCACTTGGGCTGTGCTCAGCACCGCAATCGTTGCCGTGCTCAAGGCTGAGAAACTGGCCGTGCTCAGGGCACTCAGGTCGGCGTTTTCAAGCGCTGCTGTCTGTGCAGTGCTCAGTACTGCAGTCAGGGTCGGCGTCAGTGCTGCGGCTTGTGATGTAGTCAGCGCGACGACTTGTGCCGTGGTCAGGCCCGATGCCACTTGGGCTGTACTTAGCACAGCGATCGCTGCCGTGCTCAGCGCTGCGAAACTGGCCGTGCTCAAGACGCCCAGGTCGGCGTTTTCCAGGGCCGCTGCTTGAGCCGTGCTCAGTACTGCAGACTGGGCGGTAGTCAGCGCCGCTGCCTGGGCTGTGCTCAGCGCAACGATCAGAGTTGTGTTCAAGCCCATTGTGACCTGAGCCGTGCTCAGTATCGCAATCGTTGCCGTGCTCAAGGCTGCGAAACTGGCCGTGCTCAAGACACCCAGGTCGGCGTTTTCCAGGGCCGCTGCTTGGGCAGTACTCAATATGGCAGTCTGGGTCGGCGTCAGTGCTGCGGCTTGTGATGTAGTCAGTGCCACAATCTGGTCCGTGGTCAGGCCAGATGCTACTTGGGCTGTACTTAGCACAGCGATCGCTGCCGTGCTCAGTGCTGCGAAACTGGCCGTGCCCAAGACACCCAGGTCGGCGTTTTCCAGCGCTGCAACCTGAGCTGTGCTCAGTACTGCACTTTGAATCGGCGTCAGTGCTGCTGCCTGCGTTGTACTCAGCGCGACGACTTGTGCCGTGGTCAGGCCCGATGCTGCTTGGGCTGTACTTAGCACAGCGATCGCTGCCGTGCTCAAGGCTGCAAAGCTTGCCGTTCTTAAGGCGCCAAGGTCGCTATTCTCGAGTGCAGCAATCTGGGCCGTACTCAACACCGCAGCCTGGGCGGAGGTCAACACTGCCGCTTGCGCCGTGCTTAACGCAACAATCAGGTCCATGCTCAGGCCCGCCGATACCTGGGCTGTCGTCAGCACCGCGATCGCAGACGTGCTTAAACTCGCAAAGTCCCCCGCCTCCATTGCCGCCATCTGCGCGGTGCTCAAGACGACGACCTGGGCCGTGCTCAACAAACTCACCTGAAGTGTTGTCAGAGCTTCGATCTGGTTGGTCGTCAGCGCCTGGATCTGGCCAGAATTCAAGGTGCTGACTTGTGCTGTGGTCAAGGCGCCCACCTGGGCAGTAGTCAGCGCTCCAAGCCCCAATGTCGTTAGTGCCAATACCGCAAGATCACGTGTCTCGATCGCGGCGATCTGGCTGGTCGTCAACGCCTGAATCTGGCTGGAATTCAGGGCGCCGACTTGCGCCGTTGTCAAAGCGACCACCTGCGCTGTGGTCAAGGCGCCCAGGCCATCATCTGCGAGTCCGAATGCAGCGATATCCTGCGTTTCCATGACCTGAATCTGTGCTGTGGTCAGCGCCTGGATCTGACTTGAGTTCAAGGCAGCAACTTGAGCAGTCGACAATGCCACCACCTGCGATGTCGTCAGCGCCCCGACGCCGTTGCTGGTTGGCGCAAGTGCCGCGATATCTTCCGTTTCCATTGCCAGGATCTGGTTCGTCGTCAAGGCCTGGATCGACGCTGAATTCAGTAAACTGACCTGATAAGTGGTCAGCGCAACCACCTGCGCTGTTGTCAGAGCACCAATGCCCAAAGTGGTCAGGGACAGGGCCGCGATATCCTCTGTTTCGATTGCCTGAACCTGGTTGGTCGTCAATGCCTGAATCTGGCTTGAGCTCAGAGCACTCACTTGCGCAGTCGTCAATGCTTCCACTTGCGCGGTCGTCAGCGCGCCAAGACCCAGAGTGGTGAGCGCCAATACGCCAATGTCCCGTGTTTCCAATGCCTCGATCTGACTGGTCGTCAGCGCCTGAATCTGGCTTGAAGTCAGGGCGCTCACTTGCGCAGTCGTGAGCGCAACCACCTGTGCGGTCGTCAGTGCGCCAAGTCCCTGCGTGCTGAGCGCCAGGGCCGCGATATCCTGCGTTTCCATCGCCTGGATCTGGCGCGTCGTCAACGCCTGAATCTGATCCGTGTTAAAGGTACTCACTTGTGCCGTCGTCAAAGCGACCACCTGCGCAGTCGTCAATGCCCCGAGCCCCAGGGTAGTGAGTTCCAGCGCGGCGATATCGCGCGTTTCCAGTGCTGCAATCTGATTGGTCGTCAACGCCTGAATCTGGCTTGAAGTCAGGGCGTTTACTTGCGCAGTCGTGAGCGCAACCACCTGCGCGGTCGTCAGCGCACCGATGCCATTGGTAGTAAGCGCCAAAGCCTCGATCTGATGGGTTTCCAGAGCTTCGATCTGCGCGGTCGTCAGCGCCTGGATCTGCATTGAAGTCAGGGAACTCACTTGCGCAGTCGTCAATGCTTCCACTTGCGCAGTCGTCAGCGCGCCAAGACCCTGGGTGGTGAGCGCCAGGACAGCGATATCCTGCGTTTCCAGCGCCTCGATCTGCGTGGTCGTCAACGCCTGGATCTGGCTTGAAGTCAAGGCGCTCACTTGCGCGGTCGTCAGCGCTTCCACTTGATCTGCCGCCAGCGCACCAATGCCCAGGGTGGTAAGCGCCAGGACAGCGATATCCTGAGTTTCGAGCACCGCGATCTGAGTGGTCGTCAGCGCCTGGATCTGCCCGGTATTCAGGGCGCTCACCTGCGCAGTCGTCAATGCGACCACCTGAGTAGTACTGAATGCTCCAATACCATCAGTGGTGAGTTCCAGAGCGGCAATATCGCGAGTTTCGAGTGCCTGAATCTGATGGGTTGTCAGCGCCTGAATTTGAACCGAACTCAGGACGCTGACTTGCGTGCTTGTCAGCGCCACAACCTGTGCCGTGGTCAATGCGGCCAAGTCTCGCGTCTCCATGGCGCTGATCTGGGTCGTTGTCAGACCCTGGGCAAGCTGCACAACGGTCAGCGCGGCGACCTGCGCCGTGGTCAGGGCGGCGATCTGTGCCGTGGAGAAACCCTGACTGATCTGTGTCGTGGTCAAACCCTGGCTGATCTGTGTCGTGGTCAAGGCCGCGACCTGCCTGGTCGTCAGCACGGCCAAAGCGCTCGTTTCAAGTGCGGCGAGCTGCTGCGTGGTGAAACCCTGCTGAATCTGCACTGTGGTCAAGGCAGCTGCTTGCGCCGTCGTCAGGGCGATGACCTGAGCGGTCGTCATCCCCTGAGCAATCTGTGCCGTGGTCAGCGCCGCGGTTGCGGTCGGCGTCACAACGGAAAAATCCGCGGTTTGCATCGCAGCCAGCTGATTCGTCGTCAGGCCCTGCCGGATCTGGGTCGCCGTCAGGACTTTGGCTTGTGCTGTGGTGATGGCCAGGATTTGATCCGTGGTCAGAGCGGCAATCTGCGTTGTCGTCAATGCCATGAAATTGGATGTCGTCAGCGCCGCAAACTGGTTCGTGGTCAGTCCCTGGACGATCTGCGCGGTGGTGAGCGCAACAACCTGCCGGGTCGTCAGCGCAGCCACGTCGCTGGTCTCGAGCGCGGAGATCTGCCGGGTCGTCAGCCCCAGCTGAATCTGTGCTGTCGTCAGCGCAGCGACTTGATCCAGGGTCAAGGCAACGATCTGCGCCGTCGTCAAACCCTGGGCGACCAGGGTCGTCGTCAGGGCGGCGATGCTTGCCGTCGTGAGTGCGGCAATCTGGGCGGTGGTCAATGCCGCAATATCGGCGGTATCCATCGCCAGCAACTGCGCAACTTTCCAGACGGCCACATCGTCCGTCTCAAAAGCCGCCATCTGAGTCGTCGACAGGGCAACGATACTGGCCGTGGTCAGGGCGGCAACCTGTGAGGTCGTGAATGCCACGATGTCGGCTGTGGTCAGACTGGCGATCTGGGCGGTCGTCAAGACAGCCACCTGGCTGACAGTCAATGTGGGCAGGTTACCCGACAGGGCCGCGACCTGGCTTGTAGACAGCACGGCAATTTGTCTTGTCGATAGCGCGGCAGACTGAGTCGTGGAGAGCGCCCCGATCTGGGCTGTATTCAGAACCGCAATTTGCTCGGTGGTCAGGCCGGCGACCTGAAGGGTGGTCAGAGCAATAACTTGCTGCACTGAGAGTCCGGCGACCTGGTCGGTCGTCAGTCTGGCGATCTGGATGACCTTCAGGGCAGCCAGATCGTTCGTTTCGATGGCCACGACTTGACTCGTGCTCAGGCTCGCAAGCTGCCGGGTCGTCAGGGCTACGACCTGCGCGGTGCTCAGCGCCACGATCTGAGCAGTCGTCAAACCCTCGGCAACCTGGGTCGTCGTCAGCGCGGCGATGCTCGCCGTGGACAGTGCGACGACCTGGGCAGTGGTCAATGCCGCTATGTCTGCGGTGTCCATTGCCAGCAACTGGGCGACTTTCCAGACAGCCACATCGTCCGTTTCAAAAGCCGCGACCTGGGTCGTTGACAGGGCGGCAAAACTGGCCGTGGTCAGGGCAGCGACTTGAGATGTCGTGAATGCGACGATATCGGCAGTGGTCAAGCCGGCGATCTGGGAGGCCGTCAATGCCGCCACCTGATTGGTATTCAAGGTGGAGAGGTTGCCTGAAAGGGCCGCGACCTGGCTGGTAGAGAGCACCGCAACCTGGGCCGCGGAGAGCGCCTTGGACTGCGTCGTGGAGAGTATCCCGATCTGTGCAGTACTCAGGACCACAATTTGATCGGTGGTCAGGCCTGCGACCTGAAGCGTGGTCAAGGCCGCAACCTGTTGCGTGGACAGCGCGGCCACCTGGTCGGTGGTCAAGCTGGCGATCTGGGCGACCTTCAAGGCAGCCAAATCGCTCGTTTCGAAGGCCACGACTTGTCCCGTGGTCAGGGCCGCCACCTGCCTTGTCGTCAGCGCGGCGGATTGTGCGGTGATGAGTGCCGCGATCTGGAAGGTATCCAGGGCGAGAATCTGGTCCGTAGTCAGACTCGCCACTTGCCTGCTGGTCAGTGCTGCCATCTGCTCTGCGGACAGGACTGCGACCTGATTCGTCGTCATCATGGCGATCTGGGAGGTCTTCAGGGCCGCCAGATTACTGGTCTGAAGCGCGGCGAACTGGGTCGTGGTCAGGGCGGCAATCTGTAGGTTGGCAGACTGTGTCGTAGATAGCACTGAAATCTGAATGGTACTCAGGGCCGTGACCTGGTCTGTGGTCATGCCGGCCATCTGAACGCCGGTCAGGCCGTCGATCTGCTCGGTCGCCAGAGCCTCGATGGCGTCGGTCGTCAGGCTTGCGATCTGGGAGGTTCTCAGCGCTGCCAGATTGCGGGTCGAGATGAAGGCAATCTGGTCCGTGGTCAGGATTCCGATGACCGCCGTGCTGAGCGCCTGGATCGCAGTGGTCGTCAAGGCATCGACTTGCGCACCGGACAGGGCGCTGACCTGTGCCGTGGTCAACACCGCCGCCTGACTCGACGTCAGCGCACCGATGCCCAGGCTGTCGCCGGACAACATCGCGATATCCTGCGTTTCCAGCGCCTTCACCTGGCTGCTCGTCAAGGCCCGAATCTGCCGCGAGGTCAGGACGGCAACCTGCTCGGTTGTGAGCGCCGCCACGCCTCCCGTCGACAATACGGGAACCTGTTTGGTCGTGAGGACAGCCAGATTGCCCGGCTCGATGCTGGCAATCTGCTCGCTGGTCAGGGCAACGATCTGGCGGGTGGAAAGCTGCAGGATTTGCCTCGTCTCCAATGCGGCAATCTGCTCGGTTGTGAGGGCGGCAATTTGCCTGGTGCTCAATACGACAATCTGTTTTGTCGTCAGGGCAGCGGACTGGCTGGTGGTCAATGCCGCGATCTGGACACTTGTCAGGGAAGCGATCTGTCCGGTGGTCAGAAGCGCCAACTGGCTCAGGTCCAAACTGGCGATCTGGCTCGTCGTCAGGCCGGCGATCTGCTTCGTGGAAAATCCGGCGAACTGGGCTGTGGTCAAGGCAGCCAACTGGTCAGTGGCCAGAGACGGGACTTGATTCGTTGTCAGGGCAGCAATCTGTTTGGGCGACAGCGCGATCAGGTTTGCATTCGCTATCGCCGCAATCTGATCGGAGGTCAGGCCTGCAACCGACTTCAAGGTCAGGGCAGCAATCTGCCTTGTATCCAGCAGCGCAATCTGGCTGCTCGTCAATGCGGGAATCTGCCGGGTCGTCAAACTGGCAATCTGCCGGGTTGTCAGCGCCTGGATCTGGCTGTCGGTCAATGCCGCAACCTGGAGGGCCGTCAATTTGGCGATCAGGGCATCCTTCAGCGCTGCCACGACACTGTCGCTCAACGCAGCGATCTGGTCGGTATCCAGCGCAGCAAGCTGTTTTTCGGTCAAGGTGGCCGCCTGCCTCGTGGACAGCGTCGCGATCTGGTCGATGGTCAGGGCGGCAATCTGCCGCGTCGTCAATTTGGGAATCTGCCTGCTGGTCAGGCTGGCAAATTGATCTACCGTCAATGCGGCGATCGAATTCGTCGAGAGCGCAGGAATCTGGACGGTCGTCAATGCCGCCAGGTCCTGAACCTCGATGGCGACCACCTGACTCGCCGTCAGGTAGGGAATCTGCATTTTGCTGTCCAGCGCGGCCATCTGGGCCGTTGTCAACGCGGCGATTTTGTCATTCTGCAGAGCGGCAACATTGCCGTAACTCAGCGCGGCCAGATTGGCCGGCTTGATCGCGGCCCAGGCATCAGGCGTTAATGCATCTACCTGGTCGGGTGTCAGAATCGCAATTTGCTTGGCAGTCAGTGCATTGGCCTGAGCTGTTGTCAGCGCGGCAATCTGGTCGCCAGTCAAACCGCCGACGGCACTGGTGGATAGTCCGCTCAACTGCTTGGCCGTCAGATTGGCGGCCAGGTTGGCAGGATCAATGATTGCAACCTGCGCTGCAGTAAGCGTCCTGACTGGCAAAGCCGCCATGCGGGCCGCATCGGCCGACAAGGCCATCATTTGCACGTCCGTCAATGCTGCGACTTGAGCCCCTGTTAAGGCCCTGATCTGCGCCACGGTGAGCGTCGTGACATTCGTTTCTGATGTGATGCCCATATCGAATGCTATGCAACTTCAGCAGCTTCTCAGGCTAACACATAAATCTATCGTTTCTAACCCAGGATAATGCCCGCCGCTGCCCGATCGACCTCAAGTCCAGCCAGCAGGTTGCCGTTAAGGCACTTGGAGGTCCAATGACATGGCAAGCTATTTTCTGAAGGAATTCATCAAAGCCTTGCAACTACCCAGGATTGCGCCAATGGCTTCCGGGTTGCGGGAGTCACACGAAAGAACCAATAGATTGAGGGCATTTGCAAATACCACGCAAGGGGTAAAAATCCTTCAGTTCGACAGGAATAAATACGGACGATAGCCTGACCCAATTAGCATTCAGCACAACACCCGGGTGATAATTCCCTCATCTAGATGAAAGGCTGTCATGGCTTACCCACCGGAATTCCTGAAACTCGTCGACGAGTTCATCGACCTTGCCAACCGATTGGCCGAACAGGTCAATGATGGCGAGGTGAGCGCCGCCATTCTATTTGCTGCCGGTCGTTATAACGCCTTCAATTTCCTGTCTCATAACGGTGCAGCACATGATCGGGCGAAGGCTGTGGAATTTTACGTTGTGGAGTACCGCAAAGCGCTTGACTCAAACTTGGACGGCGTTGTCGGGCCAGTAGTTAAAACCCAAGGGTAGCTGCCTCGACAAAGCAAAGCAGCCAGCAAAGGAAATCCTAAACGGGCAAGAAATTACTCGGTTTTCTTTTGATCCGAAATTGAGTGAACCTTATACATAAGATAAATCGCTATCCCAACTGCTCCGAATACAAAAGATAAGCATGCGGCCAATAACATTCTTTACTTGCTCCAGATTAAAGTCACGACTGTCGTCTCCATTCCGCATTTTGATGATAGCACAGCAAACATCCATGTAATCCCGGAGTTGTCCGCCAACTTCAGTCAGATCAGAATGAATCGCCCCGGGTTCAGTAGTATCAATCTGGAACCAATGCCATTTACGCTCTGTCCGTTTGATCATTGAGTTCCTTCCTATCTACGCCGTCGCAGTATGCAATGAGGAATGCACCAACTACTACTATGGCAATAAATGCCATCAAAAATATAGTGTTCAGTTCCATTGTCTTCTCTCCTTAGTGGTTGTCGTTTCGTTATTCAGTCTTGCGCTCATCAAGCTTGGACCACCTGATTTCCATTACCCGAACAGCTTCATTTCCGGGACGGTACGGCTTACCTGACGCTCAAGGATTCAATTTCTATACGGTTTCAATGGTCTGCATGGGTGATTCATGTGGCCTCAAACTTGGGGGAATATTTTGTCAAGAAAGGTCTCATCAACATATCTTCCTTCATGAGATGGTCAAGCAGCCAATCCCTTAACAAGGCACTGAAATGCACAACCGAAGATAGCGATAATTCCCCATCGATTTCTATTTTGAGTTGCTTCAACTTGTCCGCCAGAACTTCATGCGAGTTATGAAGTTGCTCCATTTGCGGATACCCCACGGCACTTGCGATCTTTTCTTCTCTGTCAAAATGCTTTGCCGAGTATAGAGAGAGATTCTCGATAGCTTTCTTCAGTTCGGCTCGATCCATGCTGATCAGACTATTTTCAGCCTGATTGATAATTTCTATGAAATATTTGTGATCAGAATCGATCGAGTCATTCCCTACACTTAGATTCTCCCGCCATCTCAAAGTCATGGAATTGGCGAGACTGTCCATCCACTCAATAGCTTCCTCCTCAGTAATCGGCTCAGGGCGACCCAAGTCCATTGCGATGTGTTTGTACAAATATTGTGTTGCATCATGTTCCTCATTAAATCGAGACCGGGAAATTTGACGGCCGGCTTTTTCAATGACATTCATCGCTGTTAACTCCGTAATGAGTGATCTCTCAAAAAGCCAGAGATGCACATCGGGTACTGGACAGAAAGGAGTAGTGATGGCGTGGCGCCGCAGCCGCCAGATGTCGGGACAACATCGACGAACCGAATCGGTCTACTGAGGAGTGCCAAGAACCCAACCATACTTCGCTCCATGCTCAAGGGACACAATGCGAGGGCAATGCGACACATGAATTCATGGACGAGACAGTTTTTTGGGTCTCGACCCAAGGCTGCCGGGAATTCGGCAACCTGTTTTCTACGGCTTAAACGGTTTTATATTAGCACGCAAGGTATCAACAATGAAATGTCCGGTATACGCGAAATGCGTAGCATTGAGAAAATCGCATCGAATATCAGCCATTATCTCCAGATCAGGCTGGTTCGAAAATCCCCGGACAGGTCACACCCGCAATGGGTGGCCTTTGTGGATGATTGGTTGGCTCATCGAGTTGGACTCGAGCCAACGACCTACGGATTAACAAACTGACTCAAAGATGAAACCAGCCAATACCTCACGTCGGATGTAGTTCCTCGCGAATCACTCGGCGCAGCGTGGATTCAATCTGTTCGCCCGTCATGACTTGATGGAGGGCCTGGTTGATGAGCGTCTGGTAGCCGCGCTCTCCGGCCTTGGCCTTGAAGAATGCAATGATTGAGCCGTCCAGCATGAGCGATACGCGTTGCTTGCCCAGATGCTGATCGATGGCAGTGGAAAATTCCTCACGGGTAACGTCTTTAAGCCCTACCCTGAGGCGAGGTGATTTAGAGGTAGCGGGAGAGGGTGTCGATTTCATGGGGTTCCGCCTTTCGCATGGAGATGACGTGAATTTCATCATCGGTTTCCGTATGACTGATCGTAACGATGGTTGTACCCAGAAAGCCAGTGGAGTTGAAGCGCTGCTCGCCTTGATAATCGCGGGTATCCTCTTCCGTGAAAGTTGGTCCGCTGAACACCTGTTCGGCATCGGCGAAATCAAGGCCGTGCTTCTTCAGGTTGGACGCGCGCTTTGCGGCTTTCCAAGTGAAGTTCATGAACTGAATACGTAGTGCAAGGCATTTGGTTCGAGTACGCGATTAAACGAAGCCTATACCGACCACCGGACTTTCGCAATTCCGATCCCCGTAGGGGAACAAAGGCCACCGCAATGGGTGGCCTAAGTGGATGATTTCTTTGGCTCTCCGACCCACGCTTACTACGAACCCAAAATATACACGCAAATGAGGGCGCGCGTATTGCTTGTATCGGCATTGAACTACCAAACAAGTGGCGCCTAGCCGCTTGATTATAGGTGATTAACCACCTTATTCTCAAC
>JACRAR010000018.1 GCA_016234745.1 Betaproteobacteria bacterium
CCGTCCTTCATGTTCAAAGCTGAATACCTTGATCCGCGATTTGCTCGTGTTGAATATCCCGTAGTTCTCGTACGAACACGCCATCTCGCATTGCAAGCACCCCGTGCATTTGCTTGCAGTGATGTGTAAGGATTTCTGCATTTTCCGATCTCCCATGACTTATATGTCAATTGTATATTTGGTTTCGCTCCCATCATCCAAGGCAAGGCTGAAGGATAAGAATCATTATAAGGTCAAGCCCTGTCCGCGCTGAACATTCGAACCCGATCTATCAATCGAATCGGCCACACTGTTGGGATGGGAAAGTCGGCGCCAAGAGCGAGTGTCCAGACCTCGCCAAATTTGGCTGGCACGAGACGTGCTAGATGACTTCCGGGTAAATATGTCCTGAAATATCTATTCCCTAACAATGGAGAAACTCAAATGGAAAACATTCTGCGAATCAACCTGAGCGCCGAAGGAGGACCCAAGACTTCCCTCGAGCCGATTGGCAAGTATGCTGGACTCGGTGGTCGAGGACTGACTTCCTGCATCGTGGCCGACGAGGTTGATCCCCTGTGCGCCCCGCTCGGTGCAGCAAACAAACTGGTTTTTGCGCCGGGTCTGCTTTCCGCCACACCTGCGACAACCAGCAGCCGCCTTTCGGTCGGCTGCAAGAGCCCCCTCACGGGAGGCATCAAGGAATCGAATGCCGGCGGACAACCCGCAACCGTCCTGGCTAAGCTCAACTACGCTGCCATCATCCTGGAAGGCCGGACGCCGGGGACGGATCTGTGGAAGATCATCATCGGCGCGGATGGCGTGTCTTTTGAAAAGTGCAACGAACTGCGCGGCCTCGGCAACTACGATACGGTAGCCAAACTCGTCGAACAGCATGGCGAAGAGAATGCCTTCATGACCATCGGCCAGGCTGGCGAAATGAAACTCGGCGCAGCCTCGATCGCCTGTACCGATCGCGAACTGCGCCCCACCCGCCACCTTGGCCGCGGCGGCGTCGGCGCAGTCATGGGCTCGAAGAACATCAAAGCCTTCGTTCTCAAGGAAAAAGATGCGCGTTACGCCAAGGCGAAAGACCCGGTCAAGTTCAAGGCGGCATCCCTGGCCTTCGCCGAGGGATTGAAGCGCCACGCCGTCACCGGCCAGGGTCTGCCTGCCTATGGCACCAACGTGCTGACCAACGTGCTCAACGAGGCTGGCGCTTATCCGACAAACAATTTCCACACCGGTCAATTCGCCGGTGCCTCCAAGATCAGCGGCGAGACGCTGGCGGCGCTTGAAACCGAGCGCGGCGGCGAAGCGACCCATGGCTGCCAGAAAGGCTGCGTCATCCAGTGCTCCGGCATCTTCCACGACAAGGATGGCAAATACCTGACCAAGCAGCCCGAGTACGAAACCGTCTGGGCGCACGGCGGCAACTGCGGTATCGATGATCTGGATGCCATCGCCCTGCTCGACCGCATGGACGACGACTTCGGTCTGGATACCATCGAGACCGGCGTGACCATTGGAGTCGCCATGGAAGCCGGGCTGATCAAGTTTGGCGACGCGCAAGGCGCCATTCGGCTCGTCAAGGAAATCGGCGCGGGCACGCCGCTGGGCAAGATCCTGGGCTCGGGCGCCGGCGTCACGGGCAAGGTATTTGGCGTGGAGCGGGTGCCGGTGGTGAAGAACCAGGCGCTGCCCGCCTATGATCCGCGTGGCGTACAAGGCATCGGCGTCACGTACGCCACCACCACGCAGGGCGCCGACCACACCGCCGGCTATGCCATCGCCACCAACATCCTCAAGGTGGGCGGATTTGTCGATCCCCTGGGTACCGCAGGACAGGTGGAACTCTCGCGCAACCTGCAGATCGCCACGGCGGCGGTGGACTCGACGGGGCTGTGCCTCTTCATCGCCTTCCCCATCCTCGACCAGCCGGATACTTTCCAGAGCTTGCTGGATCTGCTGAACTCCTTCTATGGGCTGAATCTGACCGGCGACGATGTCACCGCACTGGGCAAGAAGGTGTTGAAAGCGGAGCGCGACTTCAACACCCGCGCCGGCTTTGGCCCCGCACAGGACCGGCTGCCGGAGTTCTTCCAAAAGGAGAAACTCGCCCCGCATAATGTCACTTTCAACGTGACGAATGAGGATCTCGACACGGTTTTCAATTTCTAACAGCGCAGGTTCGCTTCCGGGAGTGGTTGGTTCGTCCGGCCGCTCCCGTTTTGCTTTACTCGACGAACAAGGTCACTCAGCGAGGTAGCATGCATCTGACGGTAAAACTATTCGCGACCTATCGCGAGGGGCGGTTCGAAATCGCCGATCTGGAGCATCCTGACGGTTCCACCGTAGGCAGCCTCCTCGATGCGCTTGCCATTCCGCGTGCCGAACTCGGCTTCGTGCTGGTACAGGGTCGCCATGTCGAACTGGACACTCCGCTCGCAGCCAATACCACCGTGTCCATCTTCCCCAAGGTCGGCGGTGGCTGACATGGTTCGAACAATCCACCTCACTCCGATGAACATGCTTATCCGCCCGCCGGAGCGGCGCACACCCACCAAGCTGTTTGTGGAAGTCACTTCCCGCTGCAACCTGAAGTGCGCCATGTGCCCGAAACAGGCGCCGGGGGGACGCGACCACGACGGCGACATGGACGAAGCAATCTTTGCGCACCTCGCTCCGGCCTTTCCGCAGACCGAGACGCTGGTGCTCAACGGCATCGGCGAATCCCTGCTGCATCCGGGCCTGGAACGAATGGTGGCGATGGCGCGCCGGGACATGCCGGCAAACAGTTCAATCGGTTTTCAGACCAACGGCCAATTGATGACCGCGGCCCGGGCGCTCGCGCTGATCAAGGCGGGCGTGAACAAAGTCTGCGTCTCGGCCGATGCCGTCGCTCCCGAGGTTTTCAGCAAATTGCGCGCCGGCGGGAAGCAAAGCGCCGTGGAATCGGCGTTAAGCCATGTGCGCGCTGCCGCCCTCGCAGCCGGCAGCCCGGTGAACCTTGGCGTCGAGTTCGTCGCCATGCGCGACAATGTGGAACAGTTGCCCGATCTGGTGCGCTGGGCATCCCGGCATCATGTCCGGTTCATCCTGGTGACCCACATGTTGCCCTACGCCAAGGAGATGGCCGGCCAGGCCGCTTTCGAGACCTCCAATGACGAGGCGCGGGCGCTTTACCAGGAATGGAAGGCGCGCGCTGCGGCTGAGGGCGTCGACATCGGCGATATCGGGCACTACTACAACGTTTTCCTGCGCATCCATCGCAGCCCGGAGGATGAGCGCGTGGTCGATTGGGTACTGCGCATGGTGAATGACGCTGCCGCGCGCGACATCACGCTGCACCTCGCCAGGCTCGCCGCGAGCGACGAAGGACTGCTGCAACGGGTAGAAACATCCTTTGCCCAGGCCGCCGAAGTTGCCCGGAAATTCGACATCGAGCTGAAGTTGCCGGCCTCAGTGCCGCGCAAGGAGCGACACTGCGACTTCATCGAGGATGGCTCAGCCTTCATCTCTTGGGACGGCGACGTTCATCCCTGCTACTTTCTCTGGCACAAGTACCATTGCTTCGTCGGCGGCTCGGTGAAAAAAGTGAAGCCGCACTCCTTTGGCAACCTGCGCGAGCGGGACATTCTGGGCATATGGAACGGCGAGCCGTTCGGCGATTTCCGCAGCGAGGTGGTGCGCTACGAGTATCCGTTCTGCCATGACTGCAATGCCGCACTCTGCGCCGACGTGCGCGAGGAGGATGTCGAGGACTGCCATCTGGGCGCCGTACCCTGCGCCGCGTGCATGTGGTGCACGGGCGTGTTTCAGTGTCTTCAATAAGAAGCGCTTTAGCGCGCCAGGACCCGTACCCAGATGTCGGGCGATCCGGCCGACAAGCCGGGACATTGCTCGCCGAAGAACTCTTGCGCCTCGGCGGGAGCGAGGGCGAACCCGTTCTCCAGGAGCAGCGGCCCGACCTCCTCGATGAGCAGGTTGAAAAGCTTCACCCTCACCTGCACCATCTGACCACGCGTTTCCGTGGCGCCCTGCTCCGCCCCCAGGGTGATGTCCCCGCGCATGGCCGCATAGTAGCCGCCCTTGCGCATGGTGGCCCCGACCAGGCCGGGCATGGCCGCCGAAAGCGCCAGAACAGCGCCTTCATGCAGCCGGGCGGTGTCCATGTCGTCCACCACCGAGCCGTCCAGGAACACCGTGGTAATTCGCTTGCGAACATAATCAGGATCGACACCCAGCCCGTCCTGGAGGAACTCGCTCAGCGAGGTTCCGTCCCGGACACGCACCTGGATGCCTTGCTGGAACAACGGCCGCAGTCGCTTCATGCCGCCTTCCGGCAATTCGATCGTATGGGGAGGGGTGAACTGCGGGCTGGTGATCATGGCCGGAGTTTGATGCAGCCACCAGGCAGTGTCAATCGATAGAATAATCCTGTGCCTGACCTGAAATAGCCATGGATAAACTACCCCAGCCGCCTCTCGCCAACGTCGCCGAACGCTACTCGCGGCAAGTGCGTTTCCCGGCCATTGGTGCCGCCGGACAAGCCAGAATCAGTGCCTCCCGGGTTGCCGTAATCGGCTGCGGGGCGCTCGGCTCGGCAGCGGTGGATCTTCTCGCCCGTGCCGGCGTCGGCGAGATCGTTATCGTGGACCGGGACTTCGTGGAAATATCCAATCTCCAGCGGCAGGTACTCTTCGACGAGGCCGATGCAGCAGCCCAGATTCCCAAGGCGGTGGCCGCCGCTAACGCCGTCGGGCGCATCAACTCGCAGGTGAAAGCGCAACCCCTGATCGCCGACGCGACCTCGTCCAACATCGAAGAGATTTTGACCGGCGCCCAGGTGGTCATCGACGGCACCGACAATTTCGAAACCCGCTATCTGATCAACGACGCCTGCGTCAAGCTGGGCCTGCCCTGGGTCTACGGTGGCGTGATCGGGGCGTCGGGGATGGCGATGGCCATCCTGCCGGGGGAAACGCCCTGCTTGCGCTGCATCTATCCGGAGGGCCAGGCGGCAGGCGTGCTGGCCACCTGCGAGACGGCTGGCGTGATCGGCGCCATCGTGAGTCTGGTGGCCGCAGTTCAGTGGGCGGAGGCAGTCAAGATCCTGATCGGGGACCATCAACACCTGGGACGCGGTCTCGCCACTTTCGATCTGTGGACCAATGATTACCTGCTGGCGACGGGATTCCCGCGCCTGGCCGACTGCCCCTGCTGTGCGCAGCACCGTTTCGATTACCTGGAGGCACGCCATACCAGCCAGACCACCACGCTGTGCGGACGCAATGCCGTCCAGGTCAGCCCGGGGCATCCGCTGCGGCTTGACCTCGCCGAACTCGGGCGGCGCCTCGCCTCAGCCGGCGCAGTCAGCATCAGCCCCTACCTTGTTCGCCTGGGTGTGGACGGCCACGAGATTACCGTGTTTGCCGATGGTCGCGCCATAGTCAAGGGTACCGCCGACCTGGGCACGGCCCGCTCGCTCTACGCCCGCTACGTCGGAGTCTGACGCGCGTGATCTACCTCGACAACGCTGCCACTTCCTATCCCAAGGCACCGGGTGTCGCCGCGGCCATGGTCAACGCGCTCACGCAAGCAGGGGGAAATCCCGGTCGATCGGGACATGCGATGGCAGTCGCAGCGCAGGGTGTGGTTGACGCTACCCGGCGTCGGCTGGCGGCACTGCTGGGTGCTCCGGACCCTGCCCGCATCGCCTTCACCTGCAACGCCACCGACGCCATCAACCAGGCGCTGTTCGGGCTGCTGCGACCAAGTGAGCGCGTCATCACCAGCCGCATGGAGCACAACGCGCTGGCCCGGCCATTGGCTGAACTGGCCGGTCGCGGCGTGGCGGTAGACAGCGTGGCGGCGGCTCCCGACGGCAGCATCGATCTCGACGATCTGGCCAGGGCACTCCGGGTCAGCCCTGCCCGCCTGGTCGCAATGGCGCACGCCAGCAATGTCACCGGTTGCATTCTGCCGGCCCGGGAGGTGGCACAGTTGGCCCACAGGCACGGTGCGCTGTTGCTCCTTGACGCCGCCCAGACAGCCGGCGTCCTTCCTCTCGATGTCGCTGAAATGGAGATCGACCTGCTGGCGCTCACCGGCCACAAGGGGCTGCTCGGGCCGCCAGGCACCGGGGCTCTGTATGTCGCAAGTGGCATCAAGCTCACGCCCTCGCGCTTCGGCGGCACCGGCATCCAATCAGAGGATGAACAAATGCCGGAGGAACTGCCCGAGAGGCTTGAAGCCGGCACTTTGAACAGCGTGGGATTGGCCGGACTCGGCGCCGCCTTGCGTTTCCTATCGGAGCGGGGTGTCGCCGCCGTCCGCGCCCATGAGATGGCACTTACCGGGCGCTTGCTGGCTGGACTTAAGGACATCCCTGGGCTGTGCATTCACGGCATCGCCGACCCGGTTCGGCAGGTGGCGACGGTGTCGATCTCGCTGCGGGGATGGGAGCCTATCGATCTGGCTGCGGTGCTCGACAGTTCCTTCGGAATCGCAGTCCGGGCCGGACTGCACTGCGCACCGGCCGCGCATCGAACTCTCGGCACTTTTCCAAGCGGCACCGTCCGGCTCTCAGCCGGTTGCTTCACCACCGAAGACGAAATCGAGCAGACCCTGCGGGCTCTCGATCAACTGGCCCAGACTCCGACCTGAGCGGGGTTGCCAGACTAGCTGGCTGACAGCTTGTTGTACTTGGCCATGAGCTGATCCTTTGATTCCGCATGATTGGGATCGTTGGGGATGCAATCCGACGGGCAGACCGTGCGGCATTGCGGCTCATCGAAATGACCGACACATTCGGTGCATTTGTTCGGATCGATGACATAGGTGTCATCGCCTTGCGATATGGCGTTGTTCGGGCACTCGGACAGGCACAGGTCGCAATTGGTGCAATCCTCGGTAATCATCAGGGCCATGGTTGTATCCTTGCTGATAAAGGGAGTTGAAAGGGAATTGAAAAGTTCAGGGTTTGCGATTCTTGACGCCGTGGCGCTGTTTGATCTTCTCCACCGTGCCGTCTTCCACGAGCTCGTTCATGGCTTTTTGCAGCGCCTTGGCCAGGTCGGTATTTTCCGCCTTGACGGCAATGCCGATCGGCCATTGCCGCATCTTCAGCAGCGGGTTGGGCGCCTGCTCGATGGCATAGCGCGGATCGTTGGAGAGCGCCCCCTCCAGTTCGCCTTCCTGTGCGATCGCAGCGGGAACCGTACCCGACTTCAAGGCGGCAATGGCTTCGTGGGCATACCGGAATAACTTCACATTGTTGATATAGCGCCGGTTATCGGCCGACACCATGACCTGCTGTCCCATGGTGCCGTCCTCGGTCGCGATGGGGAGCGTTTCAAAAGGCTCCAGACTCTCCAGGGTCGGCAGTTTTTCCAGCAGACGGCCAATCGCGAATCGCTCCCGGTGATATGGCGCGAAAATCGCGACCTGTTTGACCCTGGCCATGAAATCGCTATCGACCGGGACATGCATCATCAGATCCGCGGGACCGAAGCCAAGGGGATGGCCGCTCACCAGCATCCAGCGAAAGTCTTTCTGCATGAACTCGTCGGCGTCGAACCACAGCGGGGCCACTTTCACGCCCAATTTCGCGGCCAGCGCATCGGCCAGATCAACGTCCAGGCCTTTGCCGGGGTCCGAGTACTTGCCGTCTTCGTTGTCTGAAAACGGCGGAAAATCCTTGTAAAACGCCACCTTGATGGTGCCGCGCTCTTGAATCTTTTGCAGCCCGGTTTTTTCGTCGTCGGCTGCAGCCGGTGCGGCAGACAGACAGACAAGCGCAAAAGCGAGCAGTGTTGCAAGGGCGCGGCCGCTCCTTTGGAAACGATGCGAAATCGAAGCAATTACGGACCATTGAGCCATTGCAACATTCTCCTCGATAATCATTTTGCAGGTCGAATTATACAAGCGCGTTCAGCGCGCACGTTAAGCCGTGCTGTCTTCATCACTGAAACACTTGATTGAAATATGCATCTTTACCTGCGCATCCATCGCGCGAAAATTCCGCGTGAGTTGCTCAGTTCTTCGGCTGCGCTTCGATGTAGGAACGAATGGCCCAAATCGCCTCTTGCCCCATCACGCCCTGGAAACCAGGCATATAGACCTTGCCGTTGCGCGTCCTGCCGTGGAGCGTAATGTCCAGGAAATACTGGTCGGTCTCCTTGTCGCTATCCAGCGTGCGCAATTCAGGAGATACGCCGCCACTGACCGCATGCAGGCCATGGCAGCGTGCGCAATTCTTGGCGTAACCCACTTCGCCGACCTTGATCGCCTCCTTGACCGCCTCCTTGTCGCCGCGGTAGGGATTTACGCCCAGCAGTTTTTCCCCCAGCGGTTTCAGCGTGCTCACATCAACCGGCTGTGGAGTAACGTCGCCATGAGCATGAGCCATTGGCGCTGCCAGCGAACCCGCCAGCAATACCACAGCGGCCACCGAACAAATCTTTATGTGCAAGAGGCTTCCTAACAAAAAGTGATTATTGGTTGGAGTTCAGCGGAAGTTTCAGTCGCTCTGGGATGCCCTTATTCTTTCGGCCGGGAATCGGTATAGGAACGGATGGCCCAGATCACCTCCTGCGGCAGAATGCCCTTGAACGGAGGCATGTAAACCTTGCCGTTGCGCGCCGCTCCGCGCAGCGTCACCTCGAGATAGATCTTGTCGTTTTCCTTATCGACATCCATCTGTCGCAAGTCCGGCGACATGCCGCCACTGATGCCCTGTATGCCATGGCAGCGTGCGCATTGTTGACCGTAAGCCGACTCGCCGATCTTGATCGCCTCCTTGTCACCGCGGTAGGGATTTTCATCGAGCAGTTTCTCTCCCAAGGGTCTCAGCGCGCCAATATCCATCGGCTCGGTTGACCCGCCGCCATGCGCTTGAACCATGGTCGCCACCGACAAGCCCGCCAGCAGAACCACCGCAGTCATCAAACGAATCGTCATGCACATCAGAGGCATCCTCCAAAATATGATTTGCGTAGGTCGCGCAGGCACGCGGCCTGCCTTCGATTAGAACCATATAGCACAGAGTGTGCCATCAAAAGGACACCGCTCCGCGTGTTTCATGTCGTTCAATAATTCGTCGGATGCTTCAGTCGGATGCTCCGTCCAGGCGGACGTTCCGATCATTCTTGTCGAATGATAGCTGTTCGAAGTTGGGACACTACTGTATCATTACCAGGCAGCAATCCGACGTTCCGGCAAAATAATAATACAAGTTGCCCCCAGCCAATGCGAACGAGCTGGAAGGAGGAGGCTCATGGATCAGACCGATCGAGGCAGGATATTCACCCGCGCCGGGGTGGCGCAGTCGCTTGACTTGCGCAAGGTACCCGTAGGCTTGTTGCCATCGGTGATCGAGATGTCCTGGGAGCGCTGTCTGAGTTATGGACTCGAAAGCGACCAGAACTCCGAATTCGACCTGCTCGAGCGCGGACTCCTCGTAGAACAACAGGAAAAAAACCGTAATTTGCTGACCCATGCCCAGCCGGTCATGGATGTCCTGTTCGACCAGATCGTCGATACCCAGAACGTGGTGGTGCTGGCCAACGATAATGGCTACATCCTGCATAGTTGCGGCGACCCCGAGTTTCTCAAGTGCGCCGAAAGGGTGGCACTCTCGCCTGGCGCGGAGTGGTCTGAAAAAAGCCGGGGAACCAACGCGATCGGCACTGCGCTCGCCATCAACGAACCGGTTGTCGTGAATGGCGATCAGCATTTTCTCTCGGCGAATCATTTTCTGACCTGCTCGGCCTCGCCGATCTTCGACCCGAATGGACGATTGATCGGCGTCCTCGACCTCACCGGCGATCATCGCAGTTTCAACCGGCATACCATGGCTCTGGTGCGCATGTCGGTGCAGATGATCGAAAACCGCTTGTTCGCTTCCGCGTACAGCAATGTTCTTATTCTGCGCTTCCATGCCCGGCCGGAATTCGTCGGCACCTTGTGCGAAGGCATGATCGCACTGGGCGAGGACGGAGCCCTGCTCTCGGCCAATCGCAATGCCTGCTTCCAGTTCGGCCTGAGCCTTGAGCAAATGCGTGGCGCCAGTTTCTCGTCGCTGTTTGGCCAGCAGATCAACCGATTGTTCGACCATCTGCTGGTCCGGCCGCAGGATCCGATCAGCCTGACACTGAACAACGGTATCCGGGTGCAGGCAAAAGCCGATTCGGTTCCTCTGCATCTGCGCCGGCACTTCCGCCTCACCACCGAGAGCAAGCCCGCCACAGCGTCACCCAAAGTTGCCGCCAGTGGCCTCTCCTGCGATTCGGATGCCAAAGATACGACGACCTGTCCCCTGGAGCGACTCAGGACCGGCGATCCCCAAATCGAAAACATCATCGACAAGATCAAGAAAGTCGTCGGTCGCGATATTCCTATTCTGATACTCGGTGAAACCGGCACGGGCAAGGAGCTTTTTGCCAACGCAATTCACTATTCCAGTCCGCGTGCTGAGAAGCCATTCGTTGCCGTCAATTGCGCAGCAATCCCTGAAGGATTGATCGAATCGGAATTGTTCGGCTATGAGGAAGGCGCCTTCACCGGTGCGCGACGCAAGGGCAACATCGGTCGGATTTTTCAGGCCCATGGCGGAACGTTGTTTCTTGACGAGATCGGCGACATGCCAGCCTCGCTTCAAGCCAGGCTGTTGCGTGTACTCCAGGAACGCGTCGTGACGCCATTGGGCGGTGTCAAGTCCTACCCGATCGATATTGCCGTGATCTGCGCCACCCACCAGAAGATTCGCGAATTGGTCAGCGCCGGAAAATTCCGTGAGGATTTGTACTTCCGCATCAACGGCCTGAGCGTCAAGCTGCCGCCCCTGCGCAAACGCACTGACTTCGAAGCATTGCTCAATGTCGTACTCCGGGAACTCTGCGGCGCCAAACCGCTGACCATAGACCCGGAAGTGCGCGAGCTTTTCCGCCACTATGCGTGGCCCGGCAATCTGCGCCAGTTATCCTACCTGTTGCGCACGGCAGTGGTCATGGCGGAGGATGAGCAGGTCATCCGGCGCAAGCATTTGCCCGACGATTTTCTCGAAGATATAGAACAGGCACTCCAGCCGGTCAGCACGCCGGAAGACGATCTTGTTGCGGCCGCCGCGCCAAATGTCGCACCAGTCACGTTGGACAGTGCTGCACCAGCAGCAGCGGAATGTGCTTCAGGGCGACTGCAGGATCTGGCTTTGCAGGCAATCCGCGATGCGATTTCGCGCAATGGCGGCAACATGTCCGGCGCCGCCCGCGAACTCGGCGTCAGCCGCAGCACCCTTTATCGCAAGCTGCAGGACTGATTCCCACCACCCCAAAATAAAAGAAGCCGCCGCAATTTGATCTGCGACGGCCCTTGAAGGCAGCGATCCGTGCTTGCTCGGATCGCTGCAGGAGGCAGCTACCTCGTCAAATTACTTCTTGGCGCTCTTGAACAGTTTGAAGACAGTCACCGAACCACCCTGGGTGATACCGGCGGTTGCCTTGGCAACCTCGCCGCCCCACAGCGGAACTGCGCCACCCCAACCACTGACCAATGCAACATACTGCTCGCCGTCCTGTTCCCAGGTCATCGGAGGAGCAACGATGCCGCTGCCCGTCTGATAGGACCAGAGTTCTTTGCAAGTCTTGGCATCGGCAGCCTTGATCTGACCATCCGGAGTACCCCAGAAGACCAGGTTGCCCTTGGTCACCAGAGCACCGCCCCACAACGGAGCAGGATCACGGACTTCACAGACAATCTTGCCGGTCGCCGGATCGATGGCGCGCAGGGCACCCATGTAATCGCCGCCGATGTCCTTCGGATCAAGCTTCTTGATGGTAAAGCCGGCGCCCAGGTAAGCCGCACCCTTCTTGTAGGAAATCGGCTCGTTCCAGATGTCCATGCCCCACTCGACCGTCGGCACGTAGAAGAGGTTGGTATCCGGGCTGAAAGCGATACCTTGCTGGTTGGTGCCGCCAAGGAAGGAAGGCGCGGTGAATACCGTCGTCCCCTTCTTGCCATCCGCACTCTTGAGCGGATTGCCAGGACGATTCTCGGGAACCCAGATCGGCTTGCCTTCTTTGGTCAGACCGGTGGCCCAGGTGATCTTCTTGACGAAGGGGAAGCCGCGCACGAACTCGCCGGTCTTCGCATCCAGCACGTAGAAGAAACCGTTCTTGTCCGGCTTGGCGAGGAGTTTGCGGCCGGCCTTGTCGGTGTAGGGAACTGCGAGAGTCATCGCATCGAAATCCCAACCGTCGTTCGGGGTCAGCTGGAAATACCAGGCGATCTTCCCGCTGTCGACATCAATAGCCACGACCGACGAGGAGAACAGGTTGTCGCCAGGACGCAGATAGGAGTTCCAGGGCGAAGGATTGCCCGTGCCAACATAGTACATGTTGGTGTCGGGATCATAGGTGCCGCCCATCCAGGGGGCGGAACCGCCGGTCTTCCACAGTTCGCCCGGCCAGGTCTGGTTAACCGTGCCGGAGACGCCATTTTCCTTGCCGTCCTTGTAACCCATGTGGCCTTCGACCGTCGGGCGTATCCAGATCATCTTGCCGGTCTTGGCATCATGCGCCTGGACACGGCCGATCACACCAAACTCGCCACCGGCCATGCCGGTCAGGACCATGCCCTTGGCGATGGTCGGCGCATTGGTGATGGAATAGCCATCGGCATAGTCGCCCACTTTTTCTTTCCAGACGACCTTGCCTGTATCCACGTCCAGCGCGACCAGCAGGGAATCCAGCGTGCCATAAATGAACAGGTTTTCGTACAGAGCGCCGCCGCGATTAATCACGTCGCAGCAGGGCAGAATGCCTTCGGGCAGGCGATGGTTGTATTCCCATTTTTTCTTGCCGGTCTTGGCATCCAGCGCAAACACGCGCGAATAGGAACCGGTCACGAACATGACGCCGTCGCGCACCACCGGTTGCGACTGCTGGCCGCGCTGCTTCTCGGCGCCGAAGGAGAAGGTCCATGCGGGCACAAGATCCTTTACGTTCTTGTCATTGATCTTGGTCGATGGACTGTAACGCTGCATTTTCGTGCCAAGTCCATGGGAAACCACATCCCCTGGAGTCTTCGCGTCATCCAAAACATCCTTGTCGGTGACTTTCATTGCAGCAACCGGAGTTACTGCCAAGCTGAGTATCGCGCCCGATACCAGCATGCAAGTTAGTATTCGTTTCATATGCTTCCGTCTCCAGAAAAGTTTATGGTCCGTCGGGCACATATTCCGTGTCCGGACTCCTGTTGTTAGCAATCAAGATGCCAAGTCAGTCTAACTCATGAAAAACCTGAGTTCTACGCAGTCCGGATTATTTTTCTGTTGTGGCGTCCTGCTTCAAAAGCGCGCACCTGTCGCAGAATGAAACAGTCATGTGTCATTCCCTGAAAATCGGAACATGCTGGGGTCGGGCGCAGCCGCATTAGCGTCTGCCGGGGTGCAAAACGCTCATGATAATCATGAAACGCTTACCGGCACTGCTGCCAATCAGTTAATATTTGTGCTCTTGAGGAGCGTCGTAATGAAACTATTTTTTTTGCTGCTGGCGGGCGTGGCATCAACTGTTCTGGCCGCGGATGGAACCGGCCTGAAGGCGGGCGATCCGGCCAAAGGACAGCAGATTGTCGCAGCCGTATGTAGTGCCTGCCACAATACCGATGGCAACAGCGTCATCTCGACCAACCCGAAGCTGGCCGGTCAGCAACCCGAGTACCTGCTCAAGCAAATGAAGGATTTCAAGGGGGATGGCGGCAAGCCGGCGCGCATCAATCCGGTCATGAACGCCATGATAGCCGCATACAACGAGGAGCAGATGCGTGACATTGCCGCCTATCTCTCCGAGCAAAAACCGAAAGGCGGCAAAGCAAAGAATTACGAAACCATCGAATTTGGCCGCAAGATTTATCGCGCCGGCGACCAGGCGCGAGGACTACCCGCCTGTGCCGGCTGCCACGGCCCGGCCGGTGCCGGAATTCCCGGCCTGTTTCCGCGCATTGCCGGTCAGTTCCCCGAGTACACCGAAGCCCAGCTCAAGAGCTTTCGCGCCGGCGACAATTCGCGCACCAACGACCCCAACATGATGATGCGCATGGTGACGCACGGCATGAGCAACGTCGTCATCAGGGCTGTTTCGGACTACATCGCCGGCCTGCACTGAACGAAGCCGGTCAGAATGATCTCGCCAGGTTAAGCCCCAACAGCCAGTTGCGCCCGGGGGCAGGCTCAAAGTAGCGCTTGTTGCCCTCATTCACGATGACCGAACCGGAAATCCTGCGGTCGCCGAGATTATCGACCCTCAGGAATTCCTTGAGCTTCCAGCCGATCAGGCTCTGCTCGTAGCCCAGCAGCAGATTCGCCGTGGTGTTGGCTGCGGCGGCATCGCTGTTCGCATCGTCGACCCAGATCTTGCTGACGCTGCGCATCTCCAGTCCCGCGACAAAGCCGCTCGGGCGATGCTTCCAGGATGCCTCGGCCGCCAGCGTCGAATGGGGGATGCCGGGAATCTTGTTCCCGGAGCGGATGGCAGAACCCGCGACAGTGTCGCTGTAGCGTGCGTTCAGGGAAGTATAGGCCAGCATCAGCTTGATGCCGTTGTCCCAGGCCGCCGCTAGTGCCGCCTCCATCCCGGAACGTTCGGTGCGCCCGCCGTTGCGATAATAGGTCCGGCCAAAGAGGCTGGTATCGACGACGATTTCGTTTTCGGTCCGCACTTCGAACAACGCGACATTCAAGTGGATGTTCTTGCTCAGCAGTGCTTTGACGCCCGCTTCAAGGTTGTCGCTCTTCGCTGCCTGCAGCGCCAGGTTCAATCCGGAGCCGGTTCTCTTGTAGGAAAGCTCGTTCATCGTCGGTGTCTCGAAACCTTTGCCCAGAGTGGCGTAGACATTCAAGGCCGGGTTCGCGCGCCAGGTCACGCCCAGCACCGGCGTCGTTTCGGAATAGTCGGTGCTACCGCTATCGTCGGGATTGGCGCCGACGATATATTTATCTTTCGAAGAGAATTTGACCGTGTTGTGGCGCAGGCCGGCCATCAGCAGCCAAGCTTCGCCCGGCTCCCACTGCGCCTGCAGGTACTGGTCGAAATTGTGAATGCGATTGTCCTCGTCGCGGCGCAGCGCGCCCTGCACGCCCAATAAGGTGCCGACGAAGTTCTGATAGCCCTTGCGCGCCTCCTCCATGTTCTCGTAATTAATGCCTGCGGTCAGCGTCAGCGAAGCTCCTGCGAGCCTTGCCCGGTGCATCCAGCGCGTGTCTACGCCCCAGTAGTCGCGCTCCAGTGCGGAAACGCCGCCCGGGTGAGTCGCAGGCGCTTGCGTTGCGGCGGGAATCGACTGGAATGTGATGTTGTTGCGATGGCCCAGGTAGACCATCGCATTCAGGGTGTCGACTGCGCCGAGTTTTCTCTCGTAGGCGAATCCGGCCTGCTGCTGGTCGAGGCTCTTGCGCGTATTGTAGTTATAGGCGCTGGCCAGGGCCTGTTTGGGATTGGCTTCATAGCTGCGCCGATCGAGACCCATGGCATCCTGCAGGTCCGGCATGTCAATGGCATTGAACACCATGGTCAAGGATGAATCCGCATCCGGACGCCAGCGCAGCTTGCTGTTGAGCAACTCCCGCTTGCCCGCACTGTGATCGCGGTAACCATGGGTGCTGTATCTGGATAAATCCGCCAGGTAATTGAGTGTGCCGTTGTCGCCGGAAACCTTGGCGCCATAACGCTGACTGTCGTAGCTGCCGAAAGTGGCGGAAGGCTCGATTTGCACGCCCGGTGCGCCGTCTTCGGTGAACAGTGAAATCACCCCGCCCGATGAGCTGCCGTAGAGTACGGAAAACGGACCGCGCAGCACTTCCATACGCGCCGCAGAACCCAAGCCAAAATGAGCCACCTGGCCTTGTCCATCCGGCATCGTTGCCGGAATGCCGTCGGAATATAGCCGCAGCCCGCGCACGCCAAAGCCGGCGCGGGCGCCAAAACCGCGCGACGAGATCTGGGTGTCCGCAGCAAGATAATTGCGGTTATTCACCACCAGGCCGGGGATCTTTCCCATCGATTCGGCCAGGTTGATTTGCGCGCGCCCGTATTGAATCTGGTCTTTGTTAAGACTGTCGATGGAGACCGGCAGGTCGAAACCCGATTGCTCGACGCGGGTTGCCGTCACGACAATGGTGGAAACATCTGCTTCGGCTCCCAGCGCAGCAGCAGCATAAGAGCAGGCCAGCAGGGCAGACACGACCGGGCGATTGAAAACAGGCATGTTGGTATTACCGGGGATACGAGAGGAGGCCGCATTATTGCAGCCGCGCCGGGACGGCGCCCGCGTCAAACCGCGCAACTGGGCCTCATGATTATCATGAGACTGATACTCGCGGATGCTCAGGCGTCGATCAGCCCGTTGCGCATCGCGATCAGCGTGAGCTCCGCCGCATTGGCGGCACTGAGTTTTTGTTTGATGTTATAGAGATGGGTGCCCACAGTGCGCGGGCTGCGGCTCAGCACCTCGGCAATTTCGGCGACCGACTTGCCGCGCGCCAGCATCATGAAGACTTCGAATTCCTTGGCGGAAAGCGCCTCCAGCGGATTGCCCGGTCTGCTCACCTGCTCGACGCCGATTTCCTGCGCCAGCGCCGGCTCGAGAAACAGCTTGCCCGACGCCACCTGGCGGATTGCCTCAATCAAGGCCTCCGGGGCGCTGCGCTTGCTCAGATAACCCAGCGCACCGCCTGCCATGGCGCGCCTCGGATGGGCGGTATCCTCATGCGCCGAGAGCACCAGAATGCGCGCCGTGGGCCATTTCGCGAGCACGCGGGTGAGCGTTTCGAGGCCGCCCATGCCCGACATCGACAAATCCAGCACCGTCACGTCGGGATCCACTTCCGGGAAACACTTGAGCGCCTCTTCGCCGCTGCTGCATTCAGCAACCACGCGCAAATCGCTGGTGGTATCGAGCAACAGGCGAAAGCCCATGCGAACCACCGCATGATCGTCGACCAGCATAATGCGCAAAAGGCCGCTCATCGAGACTCTCCAGACAGGGGAAGTTCGATCTTAACGCGAAAGCCACCTTCCGGACGCTTCCCGGCCGACACCCTGCCGCCGAGTGCCATCATCCTTTCGCGCATGCCGACCAAGCCGTGTCCCGAACCGGACAATTTTTTTGCCTGGCCGCTGCCATCGTCCTCGATGCAGACCTCGATGCTACCGTCGCGACGTATCACGCTCAGCCAGATACGGTCGGCACCGGCATGCTTGAGAACATTGGTCAGCGCTTCCTGCACGCTGCGAAACACACCCAGGGTCAAGGCTTCGCCCAGATCGCCCAGATCGCCTTCGAGCTTCAGGACAAGCTCGATATCGCGATGCCGGGACCGCCACTCCTGGACGAGATCATTCAGTGCAGTGGCCAGATCGGGCTGCTCCAGCACGGCAGGGCGCAACTCGCGCACAATGCGATGCACGCAATCATAAAGTCCGGCGGCGATTTCATTGATTTTTCCCGCACCCTGCGCCAGATTGGTCGCATCGGCGCTGCGCGCAAGCGAAGTCGCTATCAACCGAATTGCCGTCACCGACTGCCCGAGTTCGTCGTGCAGTTCCCTGGCCAAGCGCTTGCGCTCTTCCTCGATGCCATCCTGGATCAGCCGCGTCACCTCACGGTTTTCCGCCAGTTCCTGGGTAGTGATCACCAGCTTTTCCACATCGGCTTCGGTCGGGCGCAGCAGACGACGCAAGAACAGCAGCAGCGCGCTATGCAATACGATGAAGAATCCCAGGCCCAGCATGAAAATCTCACTCATGCTGTCCCAGGCATCGAGGATCGCGCGCGACGCATCCGGGACAATCTCGATGCGCGTCACCCCATCCCCATCCAGTCCGATCACGGTTGCATCCAAGTTCGGCCGCATGAGATTTTCGAACCACTCCGGCGCGCTGCGTCCGGTCTTGTAAGTACTGGGCGGAGAGACGTAGCGAATTGCGCCATCGGCTGAATGAAAGCGGATCTCGTTGGCGCGTATCCGCCCCAGTCCCTGCAGGAAGTTCACCATCGTCGCCGGTACCGAGCCATAGATGCGACTGGTCTGTGCCGCCGTGCTGAGCATTTGAACCGTCACCCGGTGAGCGGCGGCGATCTCCTCGTGAATCGAATTGCGGTGGCTGTCGACTTGCATCCAGGTGAGTGCCGCGAGAAACCCGAGATTCAGGGCCGCGATGAGCAGGTTGAGGCGAAGCCGCAGGCTCATGGCTTATTCGGGGAGCCCGAGCAACCATGATGCAGATCAACGCCCCGCACATCTGCTGCACCGCTCATTGCCTTCTTGGCCTCATTCTTGCTATAAGTTCGAGTTAGTGAACAAAGTGTCCGGCCACTGGCGCATGTTTCATGCATCAGCCGATATTACAGCTGGCAGTCGTTGCGGTTAGGGACACGGACATATTGTTATGAAGGCCAAAACCAAATGAATTGTACGACAAGAGTCCTGGCATTTCTGCTTGGGATGCTGGTTTCACTGGGGGCGACCGCCGGCGATCTGACCCGGGAAGACATCGAAAAGCGCTTCAAGGATCGCGCCGTTCAAGTCGGTGCGGCACGCGCCAGCGGCGATACCGTGACCATTGGGGACAAGCTCCGCGACGTTCCGGCCTGGCCTGTCTATAGCGAAAAGAATCCCACTGCCGGGCCGGTCTTCTATGTGTTCGAAACCTTCGACCTGGCGCCGATTCCCGGTTTTGAGGGAACGCCGATGAACTTGCTGGTGGAAATGGATGCCAATGGCAAGTTTGTCGATGTCCAGGTGTTGCGCCAGCATGAGCCGGTATTTCTCGGCGGACTGGGTCCCGCTGTCTTTGACGAGTACCTCAAACAGTATCGTGGCATCAGCATCAAGCAACAGATCAAGATCTCCACCGGCCAGAGCAACCGTAGCGCAGGTAATGTAGTCGGTCCCAATACCGTGGTTTTTGATGGAATTTCCAAGGCGACCGCCTCGATACGCATCGCCAACCAGTCTGTCCTGAATTCGGCGTTTACGGTCGCCCGCACCCGCCTGGGCTTCGCTGGCGGTGCGACGGAAAGCGGGCCGCCGGCCGTGGTGAAAAAGGTTGATTTTGAAAAACTCGATCTCGACACCCTGATCAAGCGTGGTTACATGCAACGTCTCACGCTGACCAACGCCGAAGTCGAAAAACTGTTCGTCGGCACCGACGGTGCCGGAACCGATGAAGAGGGATTACAGCACCCCAACGATGTTTTTCTTGAGCTCTTTATCGCCAATCTCAATCCGCCGAACATCGGCCGCAACCTCCTGGGCGACGAAGGATGGAAAAGCCTGGAAGCGCATCTGCAGGACGACCGGCCCGCCTACTGGGTCGCCACGCGCGGGCGCTATCCGCTGGTTGATGACACCTTCATACCGGGCAGTTCGCCAGCGCGCATCGAACTCGTGCAGTCTGACCTGCCCGTCCAATTGCGCGACACCAATCGCGACTATGCCCGTGTGCCGGGTATGCCCGACCTGAATGCCTCCCTCATTCTTGCCGTGCCGCCGCTGGCCGGCCTGGATCCGGGCAAGCCGATGGATTTTCGCTTTTCCATCACCCGCGCACGCGGCGCGATTCTCCCTGTCCTCACGCAGAAACAGGTGACTCTGCGCTACACGCCAGCGCTGGAATTCTTCGAGTTTCCACCCAAACCCTTGCCCGAATGGCTGCAGGCCTGGAAGGGGCGCCTGCTTGAAATCATCCTGATTTCGGTCTCGTTGGTTTTGCTCACTGCCGTACTGTTGCGGCCGCGGGCAATCTCGGTCAAGCCGCGCACGCTGTTCTGGTTCCGCATGACCTTCCTGGCATTCACCCTGGTCTTCATCGGCTGGTATTCGCAGGGACAGTTGTCCATCGTCCAGATCACCGGCGCGATCAAGTCCTTGGTGGCAGGCGCAGGACTTTCGAGCTTCCTCTACGATCCGGTTTCCTTGCTGCTGATCGCATTTACCTTCATCTCGCTGGTGGTCTGGGGCCGCGCCACGTTCTGCGGCTGGCTCTGCCCCTACGGCGCCCTGCAGGAGTTTGTCGGGCTGCTGGCGCGCGCCAACAGGGTGCCGCAATTGAAAATTGCGGGTCGGCGCTGGAACCTGTATTCCTACACCCGCTATGTCATCCTCGCCGTGCTGGTCGCCGCCGCAGCATTCGTGCCCAACCTGGCGGCAAGGCTGGTCGAGGTCGAACCGTTCAAGACCGCAATTACCGTGGGTTTCAATCGCGAGATTCCCTACCTGGTCTGGGCGGTCGGCCTGCTCCTGGTCGGGGCGTTCATCTACAAGTTCTTCTGCCGTTTCCTCTGCCCGCTCGGTGCGGCATTGATCCTGGGCGGCAAACTGCGGCGCTGGAACTGGCTGCCGCGCATCGAGGCATGCGGCCAGCCGTGCCAAAGATGCCGCCACGTATGCCTTTACGATGCCATCGAAACCAATGGCAAGATCGACTACAACGAATGTTTCCAGTGTCTCGACTGCGTCGGCATCTACCACGATGAAAAACGCTGCGTGCCGAAGGTGGTGTATGCCACCAAGGGTAAGACAATCAGGCTGCGCCCATCCAGAACGGAGAGCTAAGTGATGCTGATCCACCTCGAGAAGGTCGCCGTCGGTCTGGCAATTGCCTGGTTCAATCTTCCAGCAACCCAGGCCGCGCCGTTGGACGACGCTCGCCTGCAGGCAGCGACGACTGACCAGGCTAACTGGCTGACCTATGGCCGTGACTACGCCAACCAGCGCTTCTCGCCTCTGCAGCAGATCAATCGCGAGACTGTCGTGCAACTCGCGCCGCGCTGGATCTACCAGACTGGCACGAGTTCAACGCTCCAGGCAACACCGCTGGTGGTCGACGGCATCATCTACCTGTCCATGCCCTTCAACCATGTCGCCGCCATCGACGCCGTGACCGGACGCGAACTCTGGCGTTACGAGCACAAGCGCAAGACCGCCAAGATGTGCTGCGGCCCGGCCAACCGTGGCGTGGCAGTCGGCTACGGCAAAGTGTTCATCGGCACCGTCGATGCGCGCCTGATCGCGCTCGACGCCAAGACCGGCAAGATGGTCTGGGACATCGCCTTGACCACCGATCTCGGTCCCACCGAAACGACCGAACAGTTAGCCGGCGACAAGGCCTTGCGCGGCCAGGTGGCTTCGGGAGGCACGGGCGTCGGCGTGAACATGGCGCCGATCGTTTTCAACGGCAAAGTCATTGTCGGCATCACCGGTGTCGGCTATGGCCTGCATCTCGACAGCGACCGGCCGAATGCGCCGCTTGGCGCCGTCGTCGGCTTCGCCGGCAGCTTCGGCCGGCCTGGCTTTTACGCCGCGTACGACGCAGCCACCGTCAGGCGCGTCTGGCAATTCGACACCATCGCCCAATCCGGCTGGGAAGGAACGTTCCGCACCGCGACCGCCGACGGCGTGCCGCTTCACCGCGATATCGCCCTCGAAAAACGCGAGCTGCCGAAGTATCCCGATGCGGCCAAGCACGGCGGCGGCTCGGCCTGGACCACACCGGCCTTCGATGCGCAATCCGGCACCCTGTTCGTCGGCACCGGCAATCCGTCGCCGCAAATGGACGATACCTCACGCCCCGGCGACAATCTTTACAGCGTCTCTCTGGTTGCACTGGATGCCGAAACCGGAAAGCTGAAGTGGCATTACCAGCAGGTGCCGCACGACCTCTGGGGGTATGACGTGGCGAGCGCGCCGGTGCTGTTCGATCTGCCGACCGACAAGGGCACCGTCCCCGTTGTGGGTCAGGCTTCGAAGCTGGGCTGGTTCTATGTCCATGACCGGCGCAGCGGCGAACTCATCTTCAAGTCGGAAGCCTTCGTGCCGCAAATCAACCTCTTCGCGACACCGACGCGCGAGGGCGTGCGCGTCGCACCCGGCGCCGTGGGCGGCGCCAACTGGACCCCGGTCGCCTACAATCCGAATTCGGGGTTGGTCTATGTCGGTGCCGCCCATATGCCGTTAAAGTATTCAGTGCGCGAGATTCCCGCGACGGCAGACAAGCCTGCCCTGCATTACTCCACCATGGAACCGCTCGCGGAACCAACCTGGGGAACCCTCAGCGCAATCTCCACGCACGACAAGGGGCGCATCGTCTGGCAGAAGAAAACCGGGGATCCTCTGGTGGGTGGGGTGCTTGCAACGGCGGGAGGATTGGTGTTCACTGGGGAAGGCAATGGCTATCTCAATGCCTTCGCTGCGGATACTGGGGAACTGCTCTGGCAATTCCAATGCGGCGCGGGCGTCAATGCGCCGCCTGTGACCTATGAAGTCGACGGCGTTCAGTACGTTGCCGTGGCCGCCGGCGGCAATGCAATCTTCGGTTTCAAGCAGGGCGGCGCACTGGTTGTGTTCGCCCTACCCAAACAAGCGAAGTAATCTGGAGAAGTGTTCATGACTCAGGAAACAGTTACATTCCACCCACGCCCGGTATCTGTTGCTGTGGCACTTGCCGTTCTGCTGTCGCAACCGGCGCACGCCGACAATCCCGCTGAAGTGATGGAGACAGCCACCGTCGTGGTCGTCGGCACCACGCCGCTGCCCGGACTCGGCACCCAGTTGCGCGACGTGCCGGCGAATGTGCAAATCTTCACCAACAAGGACATCGGTCAGCAACGCCAGGCCAATCTGGCCGATTATCTGGAGCAGAATCCCACCAGCGTGACGATCAACTCGGCGCAGGGCAATCCCTTCCAGTCCGATGTCAATTTCCGCGGCTTTGCGGCCTCGCCGGTGCTCGGAACGCCCCAGGGACTTTCCGTGTTCCAGGACGGCGTGCGCATCAACGAACCCTTCGGCGACGTGGTGAATTGGGACCTGATTCCGCAATCCGCGATCTCCAGCCTCCAACTCATCCCTGGTTCCAACCCGGCCTTCGGCCTGAATACCCTGGGCGGCGCGCTGGCGATCTACACCAAGAGCGGCAGTCAATACCCCGGCGCTTCCCTGGAAACTTTCGCGGGTTCCTTCGGGCGCAAGGGCGTGGAGTTCGAATACGGCGCGAGGAAGGATGAGCTGGACTACTTCTTCACCGGCAATTATGTCGACGACCATGGCTGGGCCGAGCACAACCCAAGTACGGTCAAACAGTTCTTCGGCAAGGTCGGCTGGCAGAACGACAAGACCGATATCGACGTAAGCCTCACCGTAGCCGACAACACGTTGCAAGGCGTCCAGACCCTGCCCATGTCGTTCTTGGACAACATTCGCCAGGCCTATACCTTTCCCGACAAGAACGACAACAAGCTGCACCTGATCACCGCCAAGGGCAGCCACTTCATTACAGACGACATCGTCCTCGGCGGTAACATGTATTACCGGAATTACAAGAACCGCAACTTCAGCAGCAACGCCACGGACGACTTCGATCCCCTGACCAATCCGATCGAAGCCGCCAACGACCGCGCTCTGATCGACCAGGACAGCTACGGTCTGGGTCTGCAACTGACACATTCCGGACAATTGGCGCAGCACAAGAATCTATTCACGCTGGGCGCCAGCGGCGATTTCGGCAAGGCGCGCTTCATTCAGGATTCTCAGGAAGCTGCCTTCACTGCCGAACGTGGAACCGTCGCCACCTCGGATTTCGAACTGGAGACAGATGCCCGGACCCGCAACCGCTTCCTTGGCCTGTTCTTTACGGACACACTCAATCTTGACAAAGCCTGGGCGCTCAACGTATCTGGCCGCTATAACCGGGTGACGGTGAGGATCAGGGATTTGTCAGGTGCGGATCCGTTATTGGATGGCAACCACACGTTCACCCGCTTTAATCCTGCGGTAGGAATCAATTATTCGCCGAGTGAGCAACTGACGGCATACGCTGCTTACAACGAAGGCATGCGAGCGCCGACGCCGATCGAACTGACCTGCGCCGATCCGGCGGCACCATGCAAGTTGCCCAACAACTTCCTGGCAGATCCGCCACTCAAGAAAGTTGTGTCGAAAACTTTCGAGTCAGGCATGCGCGGCAAGCTTTCTCACGACACGCAATGGAGTGCATCGATCTACCGGACCGAACTGCAGGACGACATTCAATTCATCAGCGCCAACGGCGTGGCGCTGAATTCCGGTTATTTCCAGAATGTCGGCCAGACCCGTCGCTCGGGACTGGAACTGGCACTCAGCACCAAGCACAATGGATATTCGGCTTCGGCTCGCTACAGTTATGTGCACGCCACTTTCGAATCGTCGTTTGATCTGAATTCACCCAGCAATTCAACGGCCGATGCCAATGGCGCCATCCAGATCCGACCTGGCGACCGCATTCCAGGGATTCCGCAACATAGCTTGAAGCTGCGCTTGCAGTACGATTTCGGCGATCAGGCGACACTTGGAACCAACCTGATCTTTAACAGCAATGTCTACGCCCGGGGCGACGAAAACAACCAGGATGTGAAAGGCCGCATACCGGGCTATGCGGTGGTGAATCTGGATGGCCGCTATCGGGTCGTCAAAGGCCTGGAACTTTTTACCCGGGTGGCCAACCTGTTTGACAAGCGCTATTCGAACATGGGCGTTCTTGGCGAAAACTTGTTCGCCGGACCCGGTAGAACTTTTGACGGCGCCAACCCGGTCACTGAGCAATTCCGCGGCCCCGGCGCACCGCGCGGTGCCTGGGTCGGCTTGCGTTATCAGTGGTACTAGCGTTCGGCGCCGAATCTCCCGCCGCCCTGTTAAAATAGTTCCAGCCTAAAACAGATTCCATTGGCAAAAACGGGGTCGTGTCGCAGGCGGCAAGAACCGCATTGTCTTCTGCTTCTTTGGCGATCTGATTGGCGCGCCTTTGATCGGCAAGCGCAATGACGCCGAACTCCATCGCCACCCAGACACCAAACAACATGCGCTCACCCACACTTGATCGAATGACCCCTTCCGAAATGCGCGCCGGCATTTCGCTGGCGTCGATCTTTGCGCTGCGCATGCTCGGCCTGTTCCTGATCCTGCCGATATTCGCCGTGTTTTGCCAGACCCTGCCGGGCGGCGACAACCTGAGCCTGGTCGGCATCGCCCTGGGCGCCTACGGCCTGACCCAGGCGCTGTTCCAGATCGCCTACGGCGTCGCCTCGGATCATTTCGGCCGCAAGCCGGTGATCGTGTTCGGCCTGATCGTGTTTGCCCTCGGCTGCCTCGTCGCCGGACTGGCTGCGGACATCTGGTGGATGATCGCGGGCCGCGTACTGCAGGGCGCCGGGGCGATTTCCGCGGCGGTCACGGCGCTCGCCGCCGACCTCACGCGCGAGCAGCACCGCACCAAGGTGATGGCGATGATCGGCGTCTCGATCGGCCTGACCTTTGCCCTGTCGCTGGTGCTGGCCCCCCTGCTCTACTCGGTGATCGGCATGGGCGGAATTTTCGCGCTCACCGGCGGATTGGCGCTCGGCGCCATCGTGCTGCTGCTCAAGGTAGTGCCTGTTGCGCCCCCCATGGTGTCGCGTGGGATCGACGTGCCCTTCTCCGCGGTCCTCCTCGACGGACAGTTGGCGCGCCTCAATTTTGGCGTGCTGGCCTTGCATATCATGCAGACTGCATTATGGGTGGTGGTTCCGGCGGCACTGGTGCACTCCGGCGGACTGGCGCTGGCCGAGCACTGGAAAGTCTATCTGCCCGCGGTGTTGGCGTCCTTCGTGCTGATGGTGCCGGCCATCATCATCGCCGAACGGCATGGCAGGTTTCGTCTCGTCTTCGGCGGCGCCATCCTGCTGCTGCTGCTGGTGCAAGGCGGCCTGTATACCTATGGCGCAGGCCTGTATGCGATCGGAACCTGGCTGCTGCTGTTCTTCGTCGGCTTCAATATTCTTGAAGCCATGCAGCCCTCGCTGATCTCGCGCATCGCCCCGGCGCAGGCCAAGGGCACGGCGCTCGGCATCTACAATACCACCCAGTCGCTCGGCCTGTTTTTCGGCGGCACGCTCGGCGGCTGGCTGGGGAAAACCTACGGCACACCCGCGGTGCACCTGTTTTGCGCACTGCTGGCGCTGGCCTGGCTGGTGCTGGTAGCCACCATGAAGGCGGTGCCGAAACGGACCGGTTCGTCCGAGAATTGATTCTGTCCAGCAATCGCGGTTGCGGGACAAATTGATGCCGATCAATTTTGACCTGCTCCCACCTACCGCGCCAATTTAGTGTAGAGAAGTCCGGCAAAACCATGTCTCCTTAATGCCGGGCAGGTTTTGATGTTTGTAGAAAGATCGTGTTAAGCTAAGACTGAAAACGATAAAGAGCCAAAACGGAGATTTTAATAACTCTCAAGCTTGCAATTGATCCTTTTATAAATAAACGCGCTTTCATCCCAGCACGTTGCCAACATAGATCAGGCAAGCCAGCTGAATAAATAGCAATGGCCACACATCGCCCTCAACAAATCTTCGTCTATTGGCTCTGACGATATCATCGGAAATCGTGGTGAGAATCGTGACGCCAGGTTATTGTTACGGCAGCAATTGCTACGCCCGCACAGTTTCGGTGATGCGCATGAGTATGGCGAACCAAGAGCAACCGGTACGCCATTGATCAAGCGGTCCGCTATCTGGCTCGCCATCCTGTTGCCCATGGCGCTGTTATCCGTTGCAATTGGCGGGGTTGGCTGGTACGCATACACTGCCGCAAAACATATGGTGAGGCAGAGCATCGCCAGCGATATGCAAGCTATCGCCAATCTCAAGACCGTCCAGATTCAGCAGTGGCTCAATGAACGTCGTGAAGATGTGCATTTGATATTGACCAAGCGGCTTTTGCAGGATATCCAGGAATGGCTGCAACATGGGACAAACGACAAGAATTTGACCAGGCGAATCACAGAGCAGCTGCTATTTCCAGGAACAACGCATTATCGCGAAGTCAGCTTGTATGCTCCTTCTGATGGTCGGCTACTGCTATCGACGGCAACCCATCGAATTCTGTCGAAAATAGATGCTCAATTTCTGGAAGATCTTAGACATGACCGGCCGGTGATTGAAGACGTGCAATATGTCGATGGCACAGACGCCCCAGGGATTCGCGCTGGCTACTTCATTCCCGTGTCCGGCATTGAGGGAGGTCCGCCAATATTGGTCATCCACTTCAGCATGGATCCGGGTGAAACGCTGTTCCCGTTCTTGCAAGAATGGCCAGGTGCAAGCAAGTCCGCCGAAACTCTGCTGTTTCGGAATGAGGGTGAAGAGGTAATTTACATCAATACGTTGCGACACATCGGCGATGCCCCCTTAAAGTTGCGCCGTGCCTTGTCTACCCCGAATTTAATCGCTGCGCGCTTGATCGCCGAAGGGGATGGCTTTTTTGAAGCCAACGATTATCGGGGCATTGCCTCGCTGGCCTATGGACTGCATGTTGCCGGAACGCCATGGTTTCTGATCGCCAAGATCGACCGTGAAGAAGCCTACCGTCAGATCAACACCATAGCAGGCTACTCATCCTTGTTGCTCGGCGTTCTCATGCTGGTGTGTGCCTGGTGGTTATTCGCACGCAAACGAGCCGAAATGGCCCTGACCAGCGCCTTCAGGGAAATAGAGGATCTTTATGAGAACGCGCCCTGCGGATACCATTCCTTGGATCGGCATGGTGAGTTCATTCGCATCAACGCAACCGAATTGAAAATGCTTGGCTATGCGCGAGAAGAAGTGATTGGCAAGAAGAAATTCCAGGATCTGTTAACTGAACAGAGTCTGGCCAGATTTTCAGACGTCTTCCCGCGTTTTCTCGCCGAGGGGCTGGTCAAGGATCTGGAACTGGAGTTCATACGCAAGGATGGCACGTACCTGCCAGCCATCGTCAGCGCAACCGCAGTCAGGGGTAGCAAGGGGGAGTTTCTGCAGAGCCGGTCGACTCTCAATGATCTGTCGAGATATAAGCGGGTTGTGCATGAGTTGCGCTTGAGCGAAGAACGATATCGCGGGCTTTTTGGCAGTATCCGCGACGCCGTGTTCGTATATAGTCTGCGGGATGATGGCAGTGCCGGTTGTTTCGTCGTAGTCAATGATGTGGCCTGCGAGCGACTAGGCTATAGCCGGGATGAATTGTTGAGAATGACACCGGCGGATATCGATGCCCCAAACTGCCAGCCCAATATCAAGCCGACGATCGAACAACTGGTCGTGCATAGCAGTATTGTATTCGAGTGCACCCATGTGACCAAGGATGGCAGATCGATACCCGTCGAAGTCAGCGCCAGCCTCTTTGTTCAGAGTGGGCAATCCTTGGTCGTTGCACTCGCGCGTGATATCACTGAACGCAAGCGGGCCGAACGGGAGCTGATCGACTCGCGCGAGCAATTGCGGAAATTGGCCGCTTATGACAATGACGTACGTGAGGAAGAGCGAAAACGCATTGCCCGTGAAGTGCATGATGAACTTGGCCAGTTGCTGACTGCGCTCAGGATGGATATCGTCATGTTACAAATGCGATTCGACGAAGTTCCCGGTGTTTTCGATAAAAGCGAGCAAATGCTTGCCTTGGTAGAAAAAACTATCAAGGTGGCGCGTCATGTGACCAGCCACCTGCGTCCGCCAGTGCTCGACTCTGGTATCGTGGGCGCACTCGACTGGCTGGCCGAGGATTTCACCCGGCGCACGAACGTTCAATGCTCATTTGATCAACAACTACCCGATCTGATCGAGGATGACACGCTGGCCACGACGTTGTTTCGCATTGCCCAGGAGTCTCTCACCAATGTGACTCGCTACGCTTTTGCGCGCAATGTGCGAATCTCTCTCGTCAGTAGCAACGGACTCCTGAAACTGACGATCGAGGACGACGGTTGCGGTTTCAATCCGTCGGCGGTAATGCAGGCGCGCAATAGTTTCGGTTTGCTGGGCATGCACGAACGTGCGATATCAGTGAAAGGAACACTGTGCATTGACAGCGCGCCCGGCCGCGGCACCCGGGTTGAGATCGAAGTACCGCTGCGCGAAGGCAATCTGCAATGATCCGCATCCTGATTGCCGATGACCATGGCATTATGCGCGGCGGTCTCAAACAGATTGTTGCACTCACCACAGACATCGTGGTCGTAGGTGAGGCCTCCGACGGCGAGCAAACGCTTGCCCAGGTCCGCAACCAGGAATTCGACCTGATTCTGTTGGACATGTCCATGCCCGGCATTAGCGGCATTGAACTGATTCAACGGCTGCGCCATCTGCAGCCGGCATTGCCGATTCTGATACTGTCGATGAGCAACGAGCGCCAGATAGTCAGTCGTGCCATCAAGAGCGGGGCCGCGGGCTATGTGACCAAGGATGTCCATCCGGAGGTCTTGCTTTCTGCTATACGCAAGGTGGCAGCCGGCGGCCGATTTGTCGATACCGTCTTGCTTGAAGATATGCTGTTCATGAAGGGAAGCTACAACCTCGCGCCGCATGAACTGCTTTCCGACCGGGAGTCTCAGATTTTCCAGATGCTGGTATCGGGGCGGCAGATCAGCGAGATCGCCGCTATGCTTCATTTGAGCCCCAAAACCGTCAGCACCTACAAAACGCGGCTGATGCAGAAACTCGAAATCAACAATAGTGCCGACCTGGTTCGTTACGCTATCCAGCACGGCCTCGCTCAAGTGGTGCCTGTCCCTGATCAGAGCTGACGAGGGAAGAACATCTCATGGTGCTCTTCTATCAGAAGCCCGATGACACGTATGCCGCAAGACGGTTGCTGATTATTTTCGCCATCAAGTCTTGCTTGCCGGTTCCGCGCTGAACCTCTGCTTGTTCCGTTCTTGAGTGTAGGAACTATCCTACATCTGTCAGCAAGTCTTTACACCAATTTCAGCCGACGCTGACAGATTCGCTGTGCAATCGCTGGCATGCTGCATCCCTGTTACCGGCGCAGGTACCGTGCCGCTGCAACAATCAGCCGCAACAATCAGCCGCTGCGCTACAACCGGATGTTAATGCGAAAACGCGATGCATGGTAATCGATCATAACAAGATGAAGCTACTGGTCATTGAAGATTCACCTGAAGTGCGACAGCGGCTATGCCAAATGCTAGCAGCCCTTCCCAAGCTCAACGTGGTGGCCATAGCCACGCTGGCTGCCGGTTTGGAGAAACTGCGCGAGGATCCTCCCGATCTAGTGATTCTGGATCTGCAGTTGGCCGACGGCGATGGGATGAAGATGCTGAGAATTGCCAAACGCGAATTTCCTGCGACGCGAGTGTTTGTACTGACCAATCATGTCTTTCGTCGGCAACTCTGCCTGAAGGAAGGCGCGGACAGGTTCTTTGACAAGTCCATGGAATTCGGGGTCTTACTGGAAGCGGTCAAGGGGCTGGCGCGTTAAACCGCCGCATACAGGTATCAGAGAGTCACGGGAGAAGGAGCATAAATGAAGACGATTCTATTGGTCGATGATTCGGCGACCATTCTATTATCCATATCGAATATTCTGACCAAGGCCGGCTATGCGGTGGAAAAGGCCAACTGCGCCGCGGAAGGATTGAAGAAATTCAGCGCCGGCCTGAAGATCGACCTGCTCATCACCGACCTCAACATGCCCGGCATGAATGGCATCGAGTTCATC
>JACRAR010000019.1 GCA_016234745.1 Betaproteobacteria bacterium
AAACGCACACTCGGTCAGCGTATGTCGCAATTCGAGTTTTATTTTGCCGGACCGCCACCGATGACTCAATCGCTCCAGGAAATGCTGATGTTGGAATATCGGGTGCCATTCGATCAGGTGCATTTCGATCGCTTCTTCTGATGAAGGGGACTAATCCCTTCTGATCCTCACCTGCATTTTTCAGGCGAATGAAACAATGAGTGGTATTAGCTACCTTTAGTTGCCAACAACTTCCATGAGAAGTTTTTCCTTGGGGAAAGTCTGCTGACGAAGGTGAAGCCGTCAGTTAGAAAATTGGCTCAAATGACTTCATAATGGCGCATCCAGGCAGTGAATAGTATATTCATATTGGGTTTATCACCGTAGTTCAGTGTCAGCTTTCGGGTGTTCAAATTCACAAACCCTGCACCTGTCGCGATTGGTAGAAGCGATAGAGAACAGCAAAGTTTTTAGAACTTATAGCCACCGCGGAACCTTTGCCTTGTAGTCAGAGTAGGCGGTCCCAAATTTAGCCAACAGAAATCTCTCTTCAGGGGTAATTTGGAACCGGCCTATGTAGAGGACAAATGCCAGAGGTCCCAGCAACGACCAGGCCGATGATAGAAACACCGCCCACGCCACAAGTATGAATACCAAGCCAAGGTACATTGGATTCCGAGTCACTTTGTAGATGCCGTAATTGACGAAAGCAGACGTATTGTGTGGCCTCATCGGATGGATAGTCGTCCTCACACGACGGAAAGCGATGATCCCGGCAAGGTCGAAGGTGCCACCCACTACGGCGATTGCTATTGCTACCGCGATGCGGATCGGTGCTGGCAATTCAATCAAAGGGGTAACCAAGGAAATTCCCCACATCGCAAATCCGATCAAAGTCGCCACCACGGGCGGTGGAATTTTCAGCTCAAGAAATTGCATCTGGCTTAAGGGAGCAGCGGCCCATTGAACTCGCGGAGCCTGGCTTCGACAAAAGCGACAATGTCGGCGGGCACTTCAGAGGACATGGCAAGAAACAGATCGAGAACCCGGTCACGCTTGAACGGCCCATCGGCATAAAGAAACGGCGTGTCATTTACGCCCGCCATGGGTTCCCCGTCATCGACGACGTAATGAGAAAAGCCTCGTTCCTTGTCCCAGGAAAAAGAATGCTCGTCTCTATGCTTGTCGTAGGCCAACTGGAAACCGCAAATGGCACCGTCTGCTTCCTCCCAGACCACAAGATCAATGTCATGGCAAAAGAACCAGCGGCGTTTTGCTTCGCCTCTAACCTGCTGGACATTCTGCATTTCCCTGAGCATCGGGTCAGCAGAAGGCCATGGCGAGAACCGCCGGGTCATCCAGTATGGTCAGCATGAAATACGCTGCAACTCTGTAAATCATTGGCAGTGTGGTTTCCATGAGCTGATGAAACATTTTCGGCAACGACCTCAATGGATTGTCCAGTCGAACTGGGGCAGTGCTACCCCATGTAAAAGACATCCAGCTTGTTTCCATCCAGATCGCGGAAGTAGCCCGCATAGAAACCTTCGCCGCGGGGGCCGGCCGGACCCTCGTCCTTGCCACCGAGTTCGAGGGCCTTCTTATAGACACGGTCGACCATCTCCCGCGAATCCACGACAAGTGCAACCATGACGCCATTGCCGACCGTTGCAGGGTTGCCATCGAACGGCTTCAGGATGCCCAGGCTGGGCTTGTCCAGCGCAACGCCCCAAACAATTCCGCGCTCAAACTCCATCGTGCGCTTGGCGCCGACCTCCGCCAACAAGGCATCGTAAAAAACTGCCGCGCGGGGCAGGTCGTTTGTTCCAAGGGTGACATAACCGATCATGGGGTTCTCCGTTCGTATTGAGGCTTCATTCTAAGACCAACATGGATTGATCAACCTACAAGTTCGTAATGGCGTTTCTATTCAGGATATTCAGCGCATCAAGAATTTATTTACCACAATCAAATTCCATTCACCCAACAAGGAGTTTGGAATGGAACGCGATCTCAATACAAACGCTGGTCATTCTGCCTGGAACAAAGGCAAGCTCGTAGGCCAGAAGCCGCCCCTGAAGCTGAAGGAAATCTGGGCCATCCGCATCCGCCTGCAGTTGACCAAGCGTGTTCGCGACTTGGCGATGTTCAATCTGACTGTTTTGATTTTTGGATTTCTTCCCCAAAAAAGACCGAAGGTCAGGTTTACCGCTTCTACTGAAGGACCTTAAGGGGTTGGAACCGAAGGTCGTAAAAAGAACCGAAGGTCAGACATCAAGATGTCGTTGCATCTGATGACATTTAGATATTTCTAGAAATTTCTGGATTTTTCAAACGAGGCGTATCGACGACGATTTGGGCCAAAGCCCGAAGGTCAAAATCGCAATTCTGGAAGAAAACCTGGTGATGGGATGGGCCAAAAATGGGCCAAAAGCGGGCCAGCGGAAAATTCTAATTCCAAATGCATAAAGCCAACCACCGCTAAGTGATTGGCTTTATGGACTTTTTTGTTGGTTGCGGGGGCAAGATTTGAACTTGCGACCTTCGGGTTATGAGCCCGACGAGCTGCCAGACTGCTCCACCCCGCGTCTAGGCCGCCATTATAATATAAAAACCTCCTCAATCACCATGTTCTGCATCAGGTTCGTACGGATTGCAATATGGCGTTGAAGGTGGCGCTCGGACGCATCACCGCCGTGACCTTCGCCTCATCGGGGAGATAGTAGCCGCCGATATCCACAGCCTTGCCTTGCACGACCTTGAACTCCTCGGATATTTTCTGCTCGTTCTCCGCCAGCGCTTTTGCCAGTGGCGCGAAATGAGCCTTCAATGCCGGATCTTCCGTCTGTTCGGCCAGAGCTTGAGACCAATACAGCGCCAGGTAATATTGGCTGCCGCGGTTATCGAGTTCGCCGGTGCGCGCTGAAGGCGACTTCCTGTTGTCGAGCAGCTTGCCCGTGGCCTCGTCGAGCGTCTTGGCCAGAATCTTCGCTTTGGTGTTGCCGGTCTTGATGCTGAGGTCTTCCAGCGACACGCCGAGGGCAAGGAATTCGCCGAGCGAATCCCAGCGCAGGTGGTTCTCTTCAACGAGCTGCTTGACGTGCTTCGGCGCCGAACCGCCAGCCCCGGTTTCATACATGCCGCCACCGGCCATCAGCGGCACGATCGAGAGCATCTTGGCGCTGGTGCCCAGTTCCATGATGGGGAACAGGTCTGTCAGGTAGTCGCGCAGGATGTTGCCCGTCACCGAAATGGTATCCAGCCCGCGCACTATTCTTTCCAGCGAGTAGCGCATGGCACGCACCTGCGACATGATCTGGATGTCCAGGCCTTTGGTGTCGTGTTCTTTGAGGTAGGTATTGACCTTCTTGATCAGTTCGGCCTCATGCGGACGGTAGGGATCGAGCCAAAAAACGGCCGGCGTGTTGGAATTCCGGGCGCGGGTCACGGCCAGCTTGACCCAATCGCGGATTGCTGCGTCCTTGACCTGGCACATGCGCCAGATGTCGCCCTGTTCGACGCCTTCCGCCAGCAGTACCTCGCCGGTGGCGATGTCAGTAATCCGGGTTTCGCCGTCTTCGGGAATTTCGAAGGTATTTTCGTGCGAGCCGTATTCTTCGGCCTGCTGGGCCATCAGGCCGACATTCGGCACCGAGCCCATGGTCGCCGGGTCGAAGGCGCCGTTGGTTTTGCAAAAGTTGATCATCTCCTGGTAGATGCGGGCAAAGGTGCTCTCGGGCATGACCGCCTTGACGTCCTTGGGACGTCCGTCGGCGCCCCACATCTTGCCGCCGATGCGGATCATGGCAGGCATCGAGGCGTCCACGATCACATCGCTGGGCGAGTGGAAGTTGGTGATGCCCTTGGCTGAATCGACCATAGCCAGTTCCGGCCTGTGCTCGTGACAGGAATGCAGATCGCGGATGATTTCCTCGCGCTGGGCATCGGGGAGCTTGGCGATCTTGTCGTACAGATTGGCCATGCCGTTATTGACATTGACGCCGAGTTCCGCAAACAGTTTGGCATGCTTTTCGAAGGCATCCTTGTAGAAAACCTTCACGCAATGGCCGAAGACGATCGGGTGCGAAACCTTCATCATGGTCGCCTTGACGTGCAGCGAGAACATTACGCCGGTCTTGCGCGCGTCTTCCAACTGTTCTTCGTAGAAAGCGCACAAGGCCTTCTTGCTCATGAACATGCTGTCGATGATCTCGCCCTTGAGCAGCGAAACCTTGGGCCTTAGCACAATGGTCTTGCCGCTCTTGGTGACCAGTTCCAGCTTTACGTCGCGGGCCTTGTCCAGCGTCATGGATTTTTCGTTGTGGTAGAAATCGCCGTGGCGCATGTGCGCGACGTGGGTCCGCGAAGCCTGGCTCCATTCTCCCATCGAATGCGGGTTCTTGCGCGCATAGCGCTTGACGGCGGGTGCAGCGCGACGATCGGAGTTGCCTTCGCGCAGGACCGGATTGACGGAACTGCCGATGCACTTGGAGTAGCGGGCGCGAATCGCCTTTTCCTCGTCGGTCTTCGGTTCTTCCGGAAAGTCAGGAAGCTTGTAGCCTTTCGATTGCAGTTCCTTGACGCACGCGATCAGTTGCGGCTGCGAGGCGCTGATATTCGGCAGCTTGATGATATTGGTGTCGGGATCCTGGGTCAGCCGCCCCAGTTCGCCCAGATTGTCCGGCACCTTCTGCGCCTCCGTGAGGTAGTCGGGAAATGCGGCAAGAACCCTGGCAGCGACCGAAATGTCGTTGCCGACAACGTCGACCCCAGCCGGAGCGGCGAACGTCTTGATGATGGGCATAAAGGAATAAGTCGCCAGAAGCGGCGCCTCGTCAGTCAGCGTGTATATGATTTTCGATTTCTTATTGGCCATTTCTTTTCCTTTGCTATTGAATGATTCGTTCTTGCCGGCTTGATTTCTTGTCATCCACGGCAGACAGAAACGCAACCCCACGTTCGCGGGATCCCCAAGCACAAATAAAAAACGGCCCTCATCTCTGAGAGCCGCTTGGTTTTTGGTGGCCAGGGGCAGAATTGAACTGCCGACACGCGGATTTTCAGTCCGCTGCTCTACCAACTGAGCTACCTGGCCTTTGTTGCGGTTCGAGTGGCGAATTATAGCGGCGGGGCCGGACTACGTCAAAAAATGCCTTGTTTTTCCATGTTTCCGGGGAGAGCGATCAGGCGCCATTGTCTGCTCATTCGACGTTCTGGCGCCTTTTTTGGCGGCAAGCAACCGCGCGCATTCTGTTCAAAGCCGGTAATCCAGCTGGAGCTTCTGCTGCAGTTTCCTCGCTTGCTTGAACGCTTCCTTCAGCACATTGCGATGAAGCTCATTGAGGCCGTCCGGATCGACGCGATTTGCCGATCCGCCGGTCATGCCGTCGCTTTGTTGATGACGCAAGCGGAGCTGTTGAATGAAATGGAAGCCCTCGACTATTGCCGCCACATCGTCGCGAGCGAATTCCATTTGTGCGGCAACGGCGCGAAGCCGCTGGACCGTGGAAGTCTCGGCAATGCCGTTGGCCAGGGCAAAGATGCGCGCAGCATCGACGAAGGGGCGCGAACCGAATGTCTTGAGATCGAGCGTATGGGGAAATTTCCGGTTCTTGTCAAAAACGAAATCGCGGATCACTCCCAGCGGAGGGGAAGCCTGGAGAGCATTCGCCGCCATGAAGCGCAGAAACAGCTGCGCCGAACCGGTTCGCGCCAAGAGCCAATCGCGCAGCTTATCGGCAAGATAGTCGCTGCCGAAGATCGGCCGGAAGTCGAAAAAGATGGTGGCATTCAGCAAGGCCTGCGGGTTGGCTGCATGCAGCCAGTTGGAGAACTTGCCCTGCCACTCTTCCAGGGACAGGCAAAGTTCGGGGTTGCCCGCCATGATGTTGCCTTTGCACAGGACAAAGCCGCAGGCATCGAGCTTGCGATTGACTGCCTGGGCAAACGGGAGGAAGGCCTGCCGCATTGCTTCGGTCTGCGCGGCATCGGCGTTGGGCGCCTCGAAGATAATGCCGTTGTCCTGATCCGTACTGAAGGTCTGTTCATAACGGCCCTCGGAGCCGAAAGACAGCCAGCACCAGTTCACCTTCGGCAGGGGGAATTCGGCCGAGGTCAGCTCGATGACGCGCACCGTCAGATGGTCGTTGAGCGTGGAGATCAACTGGATCAGCGCTTCGGCCGTGCTGCCATTGGACAGCATCTGCATGGTCAGGCGACGAATCTCATGTGCGGCAAGGACCAGCGCATCCAGATCGCGGGCATTGCGAATCGCGCCGCTGACCGCCTTGACGCCGCCGCGCTGCAGTTCGTATACATCCTCCTGCGAGACGACGCCGACCAGTCGGTCGGTGGCATCGACGATGATCACATGGTGCACCCCCCGCCGCGCCATCATCAAGGCCGCCTGATATACGGTTGAGCGCCAATTGAGCATGGCCAGACGGCTGTCGCTCATCACCGCGGCGATCCACTGCTCAAAATCGCAGTCTTTTGCCGCTACCCGGTGCAACAGGTCGCGCAGCGTGAATATGCCTATCGGTTTGCCGCTTTCCGGCTCAACGATGACTATCGAGCCCACCTTCTCCTCGGACATGGTCTGCAGCGCCTCGCGCAAAGGCGTCTCGGGCGAGGCCGTCACCGGTTTGCGCCTAACCAGCGCCGCGAGCTGGCTGTGCAGGCTCAGGCTGGAGCCGCTATCTCGATTGGAAGATAATTTTACGGTCATCTTGAAGTTGTTCAGTATTGAATTCTGGCGTAATAGGTCTTCTGGGCGGCGGCCAGCGCATCGCCCAACGTATGGATGCCCATGCCGTTGAGCAAGGGAATCATGCGCAAGAAGACCTCTCCGGTGACAATGGCGTCACCCAGGGCGGTATGGCGTCCGATGATGGCAATGCCCAGCCGCTCGGCGATGAGCTCCAATTTGTGCGAATCCTGGTTCGGATGCACCACTGCGGAAAGCAGCAGTGTATCCAGTACGGGCTGGTTAAAGCGGATTCCGGTCGAGCTTTCCTTGAGCTGCAGAAAGCGCATGTCGAACGCGGCGTTGTGGGCCACCAGGACGGTGTCCTCGCAGAAACGATGGAAGTCCGGCAGGATTTTTTCCACGCCGGGCTGGCCATCCACCATGTCCTGGCTGATGCCGTGAATGGCAATCGATTCTGCCGTCATCCGGCGGTGCGGATCGACAAGCTGGTCGAAACTCTCGCTGCGCAACAAACGCCCATTGACGATGCGCACGGCGCCAAACTGGATGATCTCATCTCCCTCGGCAGGCCTCAATCCGGTGGTCTCGGTGTCGAAGGCCGTGTATGTCAGTTCCGTCAACAAGCGCTCGTCCAGCGCATGGTCCTGGTCGCGGCGCTTGAACAAATCGAAATCGTAGTATTCAGGGCGGCTGTCTCCACGGAACTGGGGTACGGATTCACTTATTTTCTGATGCGCCGCGATAGGAATCAGCAAGCGAAAATAAGCCTGCTGGGTAGCGCTCTCGCGCTTGAACCAGATCTCCCCGCCATGACGATCCATGATGTCATGCAGCGTCAGCGGACTGTTTTCACCGGATAGGTTCATCGGTTCCTGTTCCCAGCCATGCAGGGTTTCCGTGGAAATCGCCACACCCATCCAGATCAGGTCGAGGTGTGCCAAACGTCCATTCCGGGTCAAGCGCAAGCGCAGGAAACGGATGCCAAATGTCTCGTGCAGGCGGGAAACGAGATAGCTGATCGCCTGGATCAACGAGAAACTATCGACCTTGATCCACAAGTCGTCGTCGACCTCATCCAGCTTGACGGACAGCCCGAACTTGCTCTCGATGCGTCGTTGCGCTGCCGCGATCAGGTCGGCACCGAGCATTTCCTCCAGCGGCCAGCGTGCCTTGAGCGAATCGGAATGGCTCTCAAGTGTTCTGTTGAGCCGTTGTCCCATGCTCAACACCTCATCGCCGATGATGCGAAGAAAGCGCTCGCGCTGTTCGGCATCGATGTCGGGGTACTCGATCAGCGTCTCGACTGCGGCACGAATATTCGCCAGGGCTGCACGACTTCCTTCGGTCAGGTGCTGGAGCATTTCATCCCGCTTGGTTTCTTTCTCGACACTGCGCGTGACATTGTCGAACATCAGCACGTACCCGCTGATCGCTTGCTGGGGAGTCGCCGCGGCCGCTCCCGCTTGGGTGAGCACGGAAAGCACCGGAGCCATTTGCACCCGAATCAACTGACCGGCCCGGGTCGCGGTGACAAAATGCGTGGCGGGCTGTCTTTCACCTGCTGCCAGGCGGCTTTGCAGAGCTTCCAGTCCATGCGAAATCAAATTCCTGTCAAGCACCGTGAAGATCGACCGGCCCAGTCCGAGCAAATTGGCCGCCCCGCCTCCTTTCTCGACAAACGCGCGGAATTGAGCGCGAGCACTGTTGTTGTACAGCAGGACACGTCCGTCGAGGTTGCAGACGACGACACTCTGGGTCAATTCGGACATCAATGCGGCAAGACGGTTCTTCTCCTCTTCCACGGTGGCGTTGGCCAGTTGAATCTGCAGTTCAAGATTGTCGCGCAGCTCATCGCGCCGCTGCGCCAGCTGGTTGATCGCCTGGCCCAGCATCTGCACTTCGGGGGGACCTTCGGGTTCCACCCGGAAATTGCGATTGGCGCCCAGCATCAACTGGGTCATTTCCGACATTTTCAGCAGCCCTTGCACATACTGGTTGAACAAGCCGCGCAGGATGGCAAGACCAATGGCCAATCCAAGGCCGGTCATCATGACGCCTATGGGCAAACGGGGCAGCAGCATGTCCGTCAGGACGCGGCGTTCCTCCGCGGGCATTTCGGCCATGAGCAATACCGCCGTCGCCAGGAACGGGCCTGTGATTAAACAGAACAGGGTGAGCAGCGCCAGCCAGAAGCGCAAGCGTGCGTTCATGCCGCAGCGTCGAGCCCCAATACGGACCTGACCTTGATCACCAGATCCTTGGTCGAGAACGGCTTCGTGACATAGGCGTCGGCACCCAGCGCCATGCCTTTCTGCACCTCGGTGTCGCGCCCCTTGGCCGTCAGCATGATGAGCTTGATTGCCGTCCAGTCAGGATTGGCGCGGACCTCCTGGCAGACTTCGAAGCCGCTTTTTTTCGGCATCATGATGTCCAGCAAGACCAGGTCCGGTTCCAATTCGGCGATTTTTCTCAAGGCTTCCTCGCCATCGACAGCCACTGCCACCTGAAACCCTTCCCGTTTCATCAGGAATTCGAGTGATATGACGATATTCGGCTCGTCATCGACGATCAATATTTTCTTGGTCATGCGCTCCCCTCCTTGGACCGTTTATCTTCCATCGCCTGTGTTGGCAACGTGAAGGAAAACTTCGCCCCGGCACGGCCCTCTTCCGGCGCGCTCTCCACCCACAATCGTCCACCGAAATTCTCGATGATCTGGCGGCTGATCGCCAGGCCAAGGCCGGTGCCCTGCGGCTTGGTCGTCAATACATCGCTGCTCCGGCCGCCCTGGCGAAATTTTTCGAATATGATGACCTGATCCTCGCGGCGAATGCCGGGGCCGTTGTCAGCAACATCGACACGCAGCATTGAACCTTCACGCCATAAGCGCACATCGACGCTGCCGGATCCCAGAGCGCAAAACTTCACCGCATTCGACAACAAGTTGATCATAACCTGCATCAGCCGATCGCGATCCGCGATAATCGGCGGCACCGCGTCCGGCAAGTTGACATCCAGGGCGACCGAGCGCTCCTTGAAGAGCTGGCTGGTGGTGTCAACCGAATGTTGAATGACTTCGCGCAAATCGACCTCAGCGGTATGCCACACGGCGCCCCCCGACTCGATCTTGGCCAGGTCGAGCACCTGATTGATCAGCCGCGTCAGCCGCTCCGCTTCCGCGACGATGATGCCGAGGAAGCGCTTGCGCTCGACCAGGTCGGTTCTCGGGTCATCGCGCAGCATTTCGGAAAATGCCCGGATCGAAGTCAGCGGCGTGCGCAGTTCGTGGGTGATGGTGGACATGAAATCATCCTTGAGCCGATCGAGTTCCTTGAGCCGCTCATTGGCGGCGCGCAGGTTGCGCGTTGCGGCCGAGAGTTCCTGCGACTGCCGTTCCAGCTGCCGGCTATAGGCGCGGACTTGGGAGGCCTCATCGAGGATGTTCATGACTTCGTCCAGGCCCAGCGCCTCCTCCTTCACCACCGAGGCCACCATCACGCGCGCCGAGGCGCTGCCAATGGCGCCCGCCAGCAGGCTCTCGGCATACACGACCAGATCGGCATCGGCCTTCAATTCCTCAAGCGAAGCCACGCCGCGGCGCTGCGCATACTGATCCAAGGCCGCGCGGGCACGCTTCGGGCCAAGGAAACGGCCGATCAACGGCAACAGTTCCTCCAACTGGGCGCTGCCGCGCCAAAAGCGGGCGCCCGGCGCCTGCTGAGCGCGCAGCGCATCGACGAAGAGCGTTGCCTGTCCTGCTTCACGCGCATTCTGCTGGCGCAATAACGATACGCCCAGATAAGCACCGATATTGGCAAACATGCTCCAGAACAGGCAATGGGTGATCTCGTCGAGGCCGCTCAGGCCGAACAATTGCTGCGGCCGGAGCAGCTCGATGCCGAACAGGCCATGCTGGATGAAGTCGACAGGCAGCCATCCCGATTTGGCAAAAGAGGGGATCAGCAGGGTATAGCCCCACACCAGGAAACCGGCGGCCAGTCCTGCCAATGCGCCCGGGCGGGTTCCGCCTTTCCAGTAGAGGGCGCCAACAATCACCGGGGCAAATTGCGCCACCGCGGAAAACGAGATCAGACCGATACCGACCAGAGCGTATGCCTCGCCGGCTACCCGGAAATATAGATAGCCGAGCAGCAGAATGATCACGATCGCCCAGCGGCGAATATTCAACAACTGCCAGGAAAGATCGGTACGGCGGGACAAGCCGAGCCACTCCCAACGCAGCATGGTCGGCATGATCAGATCGTTGCAGATCATGGTCGACAAGGCGATGGTCTCGACAATCACCATGCCGGTTGCCGCCGACAGTCCGCCAATGAAAACCAGCAGCACCAGCCACTGCTGTTGAAAAGCGATCGGCAGGGTCAGCACAAAAGTGTCGGCATCCACTTCGCCGCTGTCGAAATACAGCGATCCGCCCAACGCGATCGGCAACACGAACAGGTTGATCAGCAACAGGTAGAGCGGGAACAGCCAGACGGCACGGCGCAGGTGGTTCTCGTTGACATTCTCCACCACGGCGATCTGGAACTGGCGCGGCAACAGCATGATCGCCATCATCGACAGAAAAGTCAGCGAAGCCCAGCTGCCGTAATTGCCGCTGAAACTCATCAGGGCTTGCAGCTTCGGCACCGCGTAGGCACGCGAAAAGATATCGTCGAAACCTTCATAGAGACTGAACGTGACGAACAATCCAACTGCGATGAAAGCCACCAGCTTAACCACCGATTCGAAAGCGATGGCCGCCACCATGCCCTCGTGGCGCTCGGTGGCGTCCAGATGCCGGGTGCCGAACAGGATGGTGAACGCGGCCATGATCAGCGCCACATAGAGCGTACTGTCCTGCAGCAGCGGCAAGGCATCGGCGCGCGCCGGCATGACGATGTCAGGGTAGTGCAGCACGATGAACAGGCTGTTTGATACCGCTTTCAATTGCAGGGCGATATAGGGAACCACGCCGACCACGGCGATGATGGTTACCAGGCCACCGAGCAGCTGACTCTTGCCGTAACGTGCGGCGACAAAGTCGGCGATGGAAGTCAGTCGATTGGCCTTGGCGATGCGAATCATTTTCAGCATCACGAACCACCAGAGCGACAACATCAAGGTCGGGCCGAGATAGATTGGAAGAAATCCGATACCGGTCGCTGCTGCGCGTCCAACGCTGCCGTAGTAGGTCCACGTCGTGCAATAGACGGCCAGCGACAAGGCATAGATGGTCGGGCTGGCAATGATGGACCGGCCTGCGTCGGCGCGTCGGTCGCCATACCAGGCAATGGCAAACAACACGCCGAGGTAAGCAAAAGACGCGACGACAATGAACCAGCCCTGGAGCATTAGTCGCTCCGCCGCTCGACAACCCATGCCATAAGCGCAATCAATCCCGCCCAGGCAAGGAAAACGTAGGCATACAGCAGCGGTATGCCAAACAAATTGGCATTGCGGTTAAAAAGAAACAACAGCGGGTAGTCGAAAAGAACCCAACCGAGCAGGAAGATTGCGGTCAAACGCTGGCCAGTCAGACTAGATGGGGTCATGACGTTTCCTTTCGCTGAATTGATTATAGCCCTCGCCCAACCATGGTTGATTGAAAATCACTGCCAGATATTTCGCTCAGGCTCATTGACGGGTCATGCGGCGCTGACCAAAAAAAAGGCCCTTCCCGGTTGGAAGGGCCTTTCTCGTTGCAGCAGCTTATTTTAGTGAGCGACAGCCTTGGCAGAGAGGATGCCAGTGTTCTGCCGCACGTACAACTCGTCCCACATGTCTTCAGCGCGCTTGTCGCGATACAGCAGCGAGCCGATGATGACGGCGAGGAAGCCCAGCGGAATCGAATACAGGCCTGGATTGCGCAGTTCAAACCAGGGCTTCTCCAGTCCCATGATGCTGGTCGTGTCGCTGCCAAAACTGGCGATCTTGTCGGCAGCGCCTTTCTTGGCCTTTTCGGCCTTGGCGATTTCCGTCTTGATCTTCTCCAGCACAGCGGGATCAACCGCAGGTGCGGGTGCAGCAGGAACAGCCGCCGGGGCCGCCGCCGCTGGCGCGGTTGCAGAGGCCAGATCGGCATTCAGCTTGGTGAGCTTGTCGTCGGAGGCCTTGATGATCTTTTCCTGGGCAGCCTTGACTGCGATCGGATAGGTCAGGTTCGGCGAAACCATCACCAGGCCGATGGCGGTGAAAGTGCCGACGATCATGCCAAGCACGATGCCGCCGGTATTGCAGCGCTTCCAGAACAGCGTCATCAGGACGCACGGGAAGTTGGCCGAGGACGCCACGGCAAAAGCCAGCGCCACCAAGTGGGCCACGTTCTGGCCTTTGGCCGAGATACCGATAACGATGGCCATGGCGCCCACCAGGATGGTGGCAATGCGCGCCGCCTTGACCTGCTCTTCCTGCGTCACGTGCTCTTCGCGGATGACGCCAACGTAGAGGTCGTGGGCCATGGCGGAAGCAGCAGCCAGCACCAATCCAGCCACAACGGCGACGATGGTGGCAAACGCCACCGCGGCAACGAAGGCCATCATGAAATTGCCCATCAGGCTGTCCGGTCCGCCGCCGAGTGCCTGGGCGAGGAGCGGATTGGCCATGTTGCCGCCGGCGTCGATGGCGGCGATGTTGGCCGGACCGACCTTCATTGCCGAACCCATGCCGAGGAACAAGGTCAGCACATAGAAGCCGCCGATGATTGCCATCGCCCAGTTCACCGACTTGCGCGCGGCCTGTGCCGTCGGCACCGTGAAGAAGCGCATCAGGATGTGCGGCATGCCGGCAGTTCCGAACACCAGTGCCATGCCCAGCGAGATCTGGTCGATCGGCACTTTTAGGAACAGGCCGGGCTCAAGGAAGATCTGGCCGAGTTCCACGGGCGAAAGATTCTTGGCTTTGTCGCCAAGCAAGGTGGCGACGCGTTGCTGCACCTTGGGGTCATTCACGACATTGTTGAGGAAGTCGCCGAGGAAGCCGTACTGGCTCCAGACCAGAACCACCATCACGATCGACGCACAAACCAGCAGCACCGCCTTGATGATCTGTACCCAGGTGGTCGCGACCATGCCGCCGAACAGCACATACATCAGCATGATGACGCCGACGCAAACCACCGAGATTTCATAATCGATACCGATCAAGGTCTTGATCAGGACACCGGCGCCGACCATTTGTGCGGTCAGGTAGAAGGTCGACACGGTAATCGTCGATAGGGCGCCGACGATGCGCACTTTCTTCGGGTCGTTGCGGTAGGCGAGGATGTCGGACAGCGTGTATTTGCCGATGTTGCGGCAGGGCTCGGCGATCACCAGCAGCACCGTGATATAGGCCACCAGCCAGCCCACCGAATACATGAATCCGTCATAGCCATAGAGCGAGATCAAACCCGCGATGCCGAGGAAGGATGCCGCCGACAGATAATCGCCGGCGATCGCCCAACCGTTTTGCAGGCCGGACACGCCACCGCCGGCTGCATAAAAGTCCGCCGTCGTCTTGACGCGCTTGGCCGCCAGATAGGTGACATACATCGTCACGCAGATGATCGTGCCGAACACCAGGAAGGTCAGCCATTTCCACTTGTCGGCCACGGCGCCCTGGGCGAACGCCGGCATCGAAACCAGCGGCATGAGGCAGGCGATGACCGCCAGCCAGATTTTATTTCTCAATGTCATCATGTCATTTCGCTCCTATCTTTTCGGCGTCACGCACCAGCTCTGCCGCCATCGCGTCGAAATCCTTGGCCTTGGCGGTGTAGTAAAAGGCGATGCCCCACGCCACCACGAATTGCGACAAGGCGAACAGAATGCCCACATTCACCACGCCATACACCTTGATCTTGTAGATGTCGGTGAAATACGCCGCGCCAATGGGCAACAGAAAGTAATAGAACAGCGAGAAAACCATCAGCCCTGTAAGAAACGCCAGTTTCTTGGCATGCAGGCGCTGAAACCGTGGGTCGTTGTCTATCGCAACCCAGTTGATCGAAGCTTGTGCCATTGTCTCCTCCAAATATGGAAAGGCTGGGAAACGGCTCCCCAGCTTGGGGCTCAATTTACCAGTCGGGACTGACGCCGTTCTTACTCGAAGCTTTCTTCAGACTTACAAAACGTCAGAAGACGCAGTTCAATTCGTTGGCGACGCAAATGATGCGCTTTACATAGGCCAGAAAAATCCACAGCCAGAACAGCAGGAAAAATGCGACGAGCGGGATATGCTTGTCGAGCACCAGTTTCGGCGTGATGAACCGTACTGCCCGGATCACCGGTCGCGTGACCACCTGAAAAATCTGGTACACCGGATTGGTTGCACGTCGGCTGCCGGCGAGAAAGGCGAGCAGGCCCTGCCCCAGCAGGGTGAGCAAGGCCACCTCGGTCAGGGCACGCAGGATGCTAAGAATAAGGAGTTCCGGATTCGTCATGGTATTGTTTGCACCTCAGACTCGACTGCAGGATTGAATTGATGAATTTCGAACACTGGCGCTATTATGCTCGCGGCTGGCTGCTGCACTTCCTCGGCAAGACGACGCAGGCTTATGAAGCCTATCTTGTCGCGTTTCGCCTCGACCGGCAGGATGCCCAGTCCGCCCGCCATCTTGCCGCCATTGCCGCACAGCGACAAAATTATCCGCTGGCCGAGCAATGGTTCCTCGAAGTCTTGCGCATCGCGCCGGAAGATGCCGATTGCCACTACAACCTTGGCTTCGTGCGCGAGCAAAAAAAATCGCCGCAACAAGCGATCGAGTCTTTCAAGGAAGCCGTACGCCTCAAGCCGACGCTCGACCGCGCCTGGTTCGGCATGGGCCTCGCCTACGCAGCGCTGGGCGAACACGCGGAGGCCGCCAAGGTACTGAGTGAAGCCGCGCGCCTGCAGCCCATGAATGGACATGCCTGGTATCAACTCGGCATGGCCTATCATCATGGCGGACAACCGGACAAGGTCGAGCAGGTTGTCGATAAGCTGCTCGAATTCGATCCCAAGATCACCCGCCAATTGATCAAGGACAGCGGTCGTGAGGATCTGGCTTCCCGGTTACCCGAAATGCCCTGGTAGGCTTCCAGAAAAAACACCCGCCTCGCGGCGGGTGTTGAATGGGGCTGCAGGTCGTGGCCCGCAGCATCTCCTCCTCCAATTTTCAGGTGCCGACGGTGCTGATGTCGCCTTCCAGGCTGGGATAGCGAACGTGGTCGACCAATTCCTGGACTTCCTTGCTCGGCGGCGCGGAGATCAAGGAACCGACGATCACGCCGATGAAGCCGGCTGGGATGCCGAAGATTCCGGCCGAGATCGGGTTGATGTCCCACCATAGCGGCGCCTTGACGCCGAAGAACGGGTAAGTCATGTACATGTAGTACATGCAGATCCCGAGACCGGCCAGCATGCCAAGGATCGCCCCGAGCCGGTTGGCGCGCCGCCAGAACACGCCGCACACCAGCGCCGGGAAGAAGCCCGAAGCTGCCAGCGAAAAGGCCGCACCGACCAGGAACAGGATGTCTCCCGGCTTCATTGAGGTGACATAGGCGGCAATCACCGCCACCACCAGCAACAGTCCTTTGGAAACCGCCAGGCGGCGTGTGGTCGGAGCGTTCGGGTCGATCATCTTGTAATACAAGTCGTGCGACATCGCATTGGCAATGGTCAGCAGCAGCCCGTCGGCTGTGGACAGCGCGGCGGCCAGGCCGCCCGCCGCCACCAGACCGGAGATCACATAAGGCAGCTTGGCGATTTCCGGCGTGGCCAGTACGATCAGGTCGCCTCCGATGACGATCTCGGCCAATTGCACGATGCCATCGCCGTTGATGTCGGAAATGTTCATCAGGGTCTTGTCCACTGTCGCCCAGGCGCTCACCCAAGCCGGCAGTTCGGCGAACTTGCTGCCGACCAGGACGGTATACACGTCGAACTTCGCCAGCACCGCCAGGCACGGCGCGGTGAAGTAGAGCAGGAAAATGAAGAACAGCGACCAGAACACCGACTGGCGCGCATCCTTCACCGAAGGTGTGGTGTAGTAGCGCATCAGGATGTGCGGCAGCGCAGCGGTGCCGACCATCAGGCAGAGGATCAGGCAGAGGAAGTTCTTGCGGGCGATGTCGCTGGCTTTCTCGTCCTTGCCCTGGAATGGCGTGGCATGCGGCTTGATCGGCGCCGCCCGGGCACTGACGCCCTTGTCCTTGGTCCATTGCTCCTTGGCCTTGGCCGCATCCGCCGGGAAATCCTTGACTGCTTTTTCCGCCGCCGCAACTGCCTTGGCATCCTGCGGCTCGGCCGCTTTCAGTGCTGCCACCTTGTCTTCCAGCTTCTTCTTTTCCTCGGCCAGGAAGCCGGCGCCGCCCGTTTCCAGGCTCTTCAGCTTGGCATCGGCAGCGGCGGCACGGTCACGGAAAATCTGCCGCACCGATTCCTCGCGCGCGCCATCCGGCGTGGCCTTGTCATTGAGCACCTTCTCGCGCTCGGTGACTTTCTGCAGGGCATAACCGTAGGCGACTTGCGGCACCGGGCCGTAGCCGTGCATCACCGAGAGCCATACCACCGGGATCATGTAGGCGACGATCAGGATGATGTACTGCGCCACCTGGGTCCAGGTCACCGCTTTCATGCCGCCGAGGAAAGAGCACACCAGGATTCCCGCCAGGCCGACGAATACACCGATCTCGAATTCCAGGCCGGTGAAACGGCTGGTGATCAGGCCGACGCCGTAGATCTGCGCGATCACGTAGGTGAAGGAACAGACGATGGCGGCGATCACGCCGATCAGGCGTGGAATATGGCCGCCGAAACGGGCGCCGAGAAAATCCGGAATGGTGAACTGGCCGAACTTGCGCAGGTAGGGCGCCAGGAACAGCGCCACCAGGCAGTAGCCGCCGGTCCAGCCGAGGACGAAGGCGAGGCCGTCATAGCCCGACAGGTAGAGCGTACCGGCCATGCCGATGAAACTGGCGGCAGACATCCAGTCGGCGCCGGTCGCCATGCCGTTGAAGAAAGCCGGGACGCGCCGCCCCGCGACGTAATACTCGGACACCTCCGCGGTCTTCGACATGAAGCCGATCCCGGCATAGAGCAGAATGGTCGCCCCGAGGAACATGTAGCCGAGAATCTTGTTCGGCACGCCCATTTGCTCGAGGATGCCGACGACAATGACGAAGGCGATGAAGCCGCCGGTATAAAAGCTGTAATACTTGGTCAGCTGTTTGGTAAAAGCAGCCGTGGATTGAGTGGCCATTAGTCTTCCTCCCCTTCATGGACGCCGTATTCCTGGTCCAGGTTGTTCATGTAATGGGCGTAGTACCAGATAATCACCACATAGATGATCAACGAGCCTTGCGCACTCATGTAAAACCCCAAGGGAAAACCGAGGATGGTAATGCTGTTGAGTTCACGGGCAAAATAGCCCATGACGAAGGTCACCACAAACCATAAGGCCAGCAGCACGGAAGTGATGATCAGGTTACGGTTCCAGTATTCATGATGCTTTGCAGTTAACTGCATGACATTGCCCTCCTCCTAGAATATTTTCTGTCACCCGCACGACATGACGGACATCTGATGTCTAGTTGCACCCTGGCCACGGTCTGCGCCGCATATCCCCAGGAACTACGTGGCCAAGCCACACTCCACGCAGGTTATGACTTTTTGCTCCGCCAAGCTGACATGATCCTTACAGCAGAACAAACTTAACTTACTTGCAGGATGGAATTGACGTTTCCCTGGTGCCCGCATTTGTTTCTGGGGTGCTACGCATCGCCCAGTGGCACTGGAGAAATACCGCTTTCGTATTGCGGGTAGGTTACGCCTTGGCGTCGGAATACCGCACGAGCCAGGGTGCCCTGCCCCAACGGATTGGGGAGTAATCGAACATGGGCCCGGTGCAGTTCGGCGATCTCGCGGACAATGGCCAACCCCAACCCGCTGCCGTCCTCTTCACTGCCGAGCACCCGGTAAAAGCGCTCGAATACCATATTCCGGTCAGACTCTGCAATGCCTATGCCATTGTCTTCAACCTCGAAGATGGCAAACGCCTGCGCACGCGTTCGCACCGTGACCCGGCCGTCATGCGGCGTGTATTTCACCGCATTGTCGATCAGATTGCTCATCAGTTCCCGCAACAGCACCGGGTTGCCTTCGATCAGCAGCGGCCAGCCACTGTCCTCGAAACCCAGGTCGATGTTTTTCGACAAAGCGCGCGGCACTGCTTCCTGGGTAACCTCGCGCGCCAGTTTTTCCAGATCAACAGTGACAAATGCATGCAATTTTTCATGGCTGGCCTCGGCACGCGCCAGGACCAGCAACTGCGTAATGAGGTGCGCAGCGCGATCGGTACTCTTGGCAATCTGCTCCAGCGATTGCCGCATCACTTGCGGGTCGGTCTCGGACAGCGCCAATTCCGTCTGCATTTTCAAGCCGGTCAGAGGCGTGCGCATCTGGTGCGCGGCATCGGCGATGAAACGCTGTTGCGCCTGCAAGATCAGTTCCAGACGCGCCATCATGTCATTGAAGGCCAGGATCACCGGACGAACCTCTTCCGGCACGCCATGAATGTTGATCGGCGACAGGTCGCCCGGATGACGTTTGCGTATGCGGCTCTGCAGGCGGGTCAACGGGGCGATGCCGCGTGTCAGGCCGAAATAGACCAGCACGACGGCCAGGGGGATGATGGCAAATTGCGGCAGGATCACTCCGGAAATGATTTTGCTGGCGAGGTTCTCCCGCTTCTTGCGTGTTTCTGCCACCTGCACAATGACATTTGCACCCTTGGGTATTAAGGTAACCATCTTGTAGGCAACGCGGATTTCTTCGCCGTTGATGTCGTCGTCACGGAATTGCACGACTTCGGACGGAAGTTGGCTGAGCGCAACGAGACGCGGAATTTCTCTGTCGCCCACGATCAATTCGCCATGCATGCCAGCGACCTGGTAGTAGGTGGTGTCATTTTCATCTGCCCGCAGGAGCGCCCGCGCTGGCGCAGGAAAACTCACGGTCACCCTGCCATCTACCACCTTGACCAGGCGCGCGATGGCGCCGACATTCTCGGCCAGGGCCTGGTCATAGGGCTGGTCGGCAATCTGGTTGGCAACGTGATGAGTGACGGCGATGCTGATCGGCCAGAGAAACAGCAAGGGCGCAAGCATCCAGTCGAGGATTTCCCCGAACAACGAATTGAGTTCGGTGGGTGTGCCGAAGACGCGTGAACGGCGGGAAAGCTCAGTGCCCTCCATCTGGCTCCTGCGTATCTGCCGCTACGCTGATGTCGGCGGGTTTCTCCAAACAATAGCCCAGTCCGCGCACCGTCGCGATCGTAATTCCGCTCGCATCGAGTTTCTTGCGCAGACGGTGCACGTACACCTCGATGGCATTGGTGCTCACTTCCTCGCCCCAACCGCACAAGTGATCCACCAGATGTTCCTTATTGACCAAGCGGCCGGCGCGCAACAGCAGGATTTCCAGCAAGCCGAGCTCGCGCGCGGAGAGGATCACCGTCTGGCCGGCGATTTTCACTTGTCGATCCGACCTGTCATAGCTCAGGTTACCGAATTCAATGCGGGTCGGCGTCCCCGTGCCGCGCCGCGTCAGCGCTCTCACACGAGCCTCCAGTTCGGGCAGGGCGAACGGTTTGCTCATGTAATCATCGGCGCCCGCATCAAGTCCGCGGACGCGGTCTTCGAGCCCATCCTGAGCGGTCAGGATCAGCACCGGCAAGGCTTTCTTGCGGGCGCGCAAACGCCGCAGCACTTCGATTCCGGAGAGTTTGGGGAGTCCCAGGTCGAGGATCAGCAAATCAAATTGCTGGCTGACCAACGCCGTATCGGCATCGACGCCGTTGGCAACACAATCGACGGCATAACCTGCCTTGCGCAACGAACGCTGCAGGCCATCGGCGATGATGCGGTCATCTTCAGCCAGCAGAATTCTCATCGGATCATGCCTTTTCGCGACGTGAAGCGCCCAACGAAATTCAGTTTAGCACGGCCGATAAAGCAAAACGCCCCGCAATGCGGGGCGCTAATCGGTAGGAAGGGCGGGTAATGGGGGGAAACCTGGGTTTCCCCCCGTTCCTTCCTAAGAACATGTAATCGCCTTCGGCAATTACATGTCCATGCCGCCCATGCCGCCCATGCCACCCATGCCGCCCATGCCGCCCGGCATGCCACCGCCGGCGGGAGATTTCTCTTCCACCAACTCGGCCACCATGGCTTCGGTGGTCAGCATCAAAGCGGCGACCGAGGCTGCATTTTGCAGTGCCGTGCGCGTCACCTTGGTCGGATCCAGCACGCCCATGGCGACCATGTCTCCGTACTCGCCGGTTGCCGCGTTGTAGCCGAAATTGCCCTTGCCTTCGAGCACCTTGTTGACCACCACGGAGGGCTCGGCGCCGGCATTGGCGACGATCTCGCGCATCGGCTGCTCCAGGGCACGCAACACGATCTTGATGCCGGCATCCTGGTCGTGATTGTCGCCCTTGAGGCTGGTCATCGACTGGCGGGCGCGCAGGAAAGCCACACCACCGCCGGCGACGATGCCTTCTTCAACGGCAGCACGCGTGGCGTGCAGAGCGTCTTCGACACGCGCCTTCTTTTCCTTCATTTCCACTTCGGTGGCGGCACCGACCTTGATCAGGGCCACGCCGCCGGCCAGCTTGGCGACACGTTCCTGCAATTTTTCCTTGTCGTAATCGCTGGTGGCTTCTTCGATCTGGGTACGGATCTGCGCCACGCGCGCCTTGATGTCATCTTCCTTGCCGGAACCGTCGATCAGGGTGGTGTTTTCCTTGCCCACCTCGACACGCTTGGCTTGACCCAGATCCTTCAGGGTGGCTTTTTCCAAGGTCAGGCCGACTTCCTCGGCGATCACGGTGCCGCCGGTGAGAATTGCGATGTCTTCGAGCATGGCCTTGCGGCGATCGCCGAAGCCGGGCGCCTTGACCGCGACGGTCTTGAGGATGCCGCGCAGATTATTCACGACCAGGGTGGCCAGGGCCTCGCCCTCGACGTCCTCGGCAATGATCAGCAGCGGACGGCCGGCCTTGGCGACTTGCTCAAGCAAGGGCAGCAGGTCGCGGATGTTGCTGATCTTCTTGTCGAACAACAGCACGTAGGGGTTGTCCAGGATGGCGATCTGCTTGTCCGGATTGTTGATGAAGTAGGGCGAGAGGTAGCCGCGGTCGAACTGCATGCCCTCGACGACGTCGAGTTCATTGACCAGGGACTTGCCGTCCTCGACGGTGATCACGCCTTCCTTGCCGACCTTGTCCATGGCCTTGGCGATGATCTCGCCGATGTCGGCATCCGCATTGGCGGAAATCGAACCGACCTGGGCGATTTCCTTGTTGGTCGAGCAGGGCTTGGACAGCTTCTTGAGCTCGTCGATGGTGGCAGACACGGCCTTGTCGATGCCGCGCTTCAGATCCATCGGGTTCATGCCGGCGGCAACATACTTCATGCCTTCGCGGACGATCGACTGGGCCAGCACGGTCGCGGTGGTGGTGCCGTCACCGGCGATGTCGGAGGTCTTGGAAGCAACTTCCTTGACCATTTGCGCGCCCATGTTTTCGAACTTGTCCTTCAGTTCGATTTCCTTGGCGACGGAAACGCCGTCCTTGGTCACGGTCGGAGCACCGTAGGAGCGCTCCAGTACCACGTTGCGGCCTTTCGGGCCGAGGGTCACCTTGACAGCGTCGGCGAGGATATTGACTCCGGCCACCATGCGATGGCGGGCGGAATCACCAAATTTGACTTCTTTAGCAGCCATTCTCTATATCTCCTTGATCTATCTAATAAAGCTTAGGCTTCAACAACGCCCATAATGTCTTCCTCGCGCATCACCAGCAATTCATTGCCGTCGACCTTGACGGTTTGGCCGGAGTACTTGCCGAATAGGACGCGGTCACCCACTTTGACAGCCAAGGGACGAACCTTGCCATCTTCGAGGATTTTGCCGTTGCCGACAGCCAGAACCTCGCCCTGATCGGGCTTCTCCGCAGCGGTATCGGGAATGACGATGCCGGAGGCCGTCTTGCGCTCTTCTTCAAGGCGCTTGACGAGGACTCGGTCATGCAAGGGACGGATTTTCATACACTTTTCTCCTATTGACGACTTTGTTGGGTGGCGACTGAGCCGCCTTCTGTTGATCGACGGGAGCGCGAGATCAACGCTCACTAGCACTCACCGCCGGCGAGTGCTAATAATAAGGGCAGGGTAGGAATATTTCAAGACCCAATCCGTCATATGTGTCTTCCGCAAATATAGTGGAAGACAAAAAAATAAAGGGGAAGACGAAAGAATTCTCGGGAAGACAGGGGCTTAGCCATGACTACTAGGCGTACCCCTCTGTCCTTCATCCCACCTCTTCTGCCTGATCAGACCCTCTACAGCTGGGTCGCGATATTTCATGCGATGTCCGGCAACGCGTCCGAGGAAGAGACGCTGATCCAGCTTTTCGGCTCAGATAAAGCCGGGCGCCATTTTCACATTCCGTCGCACCTTGATGCATTCTGCGCCGCAACCCAGCTTACCTTGGGTAGGCCGGAACAGCTTATCGACACCGCGACCATCCTGCCGGCCTATCTACGCTTCCGCCCCGTCGACATCATTGAAGATGTTCAGCGGCGCGTTCGCGGCAATCAGACCGCCGGCATTGTCCAGTCGCTACGAATAGCACGCTCACGGCTATACACCTCGTTCGCGCCCAAACGCGTCTGCCGCGAATGCGCAGAAGAAGATCGACTTAACCACGGCGTCGCCTATTGGCATCGGGCTCATCAGTTGCCTGGATCCCTGGTCTGCATTCGGCATGGCACAAGTCTGTATGCAACTCCGATGGATAGCCGCCATAAGAGATTTGGCGGTTTCTTGACACCAGAACAAGATCTGCTCGAAGCCAACCAACTTTCTTCCTCCCTTAAATATTCTGAGGAAGACAAGTTTTTCCTGAACCGTTTGGCGATTCTCGCCATCCAGATGACCACAAGGCCCTTGGTCGGCGGTTATTCAAGGTCCGCGATGCGCCAGACATGCATCACTGCCTTGCAAGCGCGCGGCCTATTTTGTGACGACGTCACAGAGTGCGCGTTGAAAGCCACTCAGGACTACGCCGAACATTTTAGAAAGATTGCCTGGATCCCTGATTTGGCGAGCGCATTGACCCAGCAATCAACAAGATTGCTATGGAGCCTACTTTCCAACACCCAATATCCCCACCATCCATTGGAATATGTTCTGCTGATCGATTGGATGTACGGTAATTGGGAGGCCTTCGTTTCTCACTACAGTGCTGCCGGAAATATTCGATGACGGCTGACAATCCCGCAGGCATTGCGTCCCACCCAAGAAATTCGGTGCCGGTTACCGAAAACCATGCCAATACTTGCCGAATTACCAAACATAATGCTCAGCGCTCCTCAAGGCATACCAGTTTTGCCAACTCAAGCGAATGCCATTTCACAGCAGTAGTTGAGTCGGCTATAAACAGACGAGTAGCCGAAACATGATATCTCCTGCGATGCTAAGGGTGTCGTGCTGTCGCCAACCAGGAAGACTGTCAGCCAGAATGACTGCTTGGTTGCTAATGTACCTCGTTGTGTTTGGGACATCTGGGTATTGCTTTGGTCGCCAGATAGGAGAAGCACGAATCCGTCCAGTAACGATTCCCGGCACTATCAAAATAGACGTGTCGGCTCACAACGACGATAGAGTAATCGGTGCGAACAACAGATTCAACTTCCTGCTGGGTAATAATTGTCTTGCTGGTAACAGTATTCAGTTGTCGTGGATCATTCAGAATACTTGGAGGAATAACGGTCCCGGAACTGGCATTGAATATCTCCGGGGCACGCAACGCAAACCAAATATCAGCCTGCTTCATGGCATCCTTGCCGAAAAATATGGTGCCTCCCACCGCAACACGTACGGCTGGCGATCGTCCGTAGTTCGGTATGACCAGATCGGCCCGAATTCTTGTACCTCCAGTAGGTTCAGTTGGCACAATAAATGGTACGACATAGGGCCGCTGACCCTGTTCAAACTGTCTCTTGGTTTCGCCAAGCGAAGCGTTGGCAATCTCAGCGAGTTTGGTTGCAGCAATAGCTTGTGCAGTAGTCTGCTGAATGAGGGCATCGGTCTGTTTTCCAGTCTCTCTCATTTCCTGCAACTGACCCTTCATAGTAATCCACTGAAAAGAACCCACAACGACCCCGCAGAGAGCGGCGAAAGCCATCGCAGCGGTGAGAACAATCATCAAGTGTTCGGGGTCTTTGATCCGATTCCCCAATTTCTTAAGAAGACTTACGTTGGCCTCGTTGCTATCACCGCTTACGGTATCTGTTGGTATGCCACGTCGTTGATCTACAGAAAGTGGAATGCCCGTGCCTTGCTGGCCGGACTCTTGCTGTACGTCTTGGCCGGAATTCTCATTTGGCATGGTTTTTGGGTAATTTCTATAATCTAAGGACTCACACAGTCAAGACCTGCTTATGCCAAGCATTGCCGCGTTGAGCGATCTTTTCCTCTACTTCAACTTTCTTGGGGGACTGCTTCTTGGCGTGGTCTTGCTTCTGCATGATATCAAAGTGGAAATCCAACTCTCACTTGGATTGGCCAATTTCGCTTTCCCTTGAAGCATAGAGAGGGTTCTGGCCAAGTTGCTCATCGACTGTTCCGAAACTGAAAAAGGTATGCTCAGAGCAATCCCAAAGAACGTCGCCCATGCTATCAAACCTGATCGTGGCAACTATCCTTGCAATGTAGGCGGGAATTCCCATTGCAAAATGCGGGCATGAATGTAGGCGATGCCGCAAAGATGACCAATGTGATTATGGGCGGCATGCACTGATGTTGTGCCCTGCCCGAACCAGGGCCTGAGTTAGATCTCAGCACCTAAGAGATTTGACGACCCCAAGAATCCCTCGGCCAGCAGCTTCGAGTTGCTGGCCGAGGGATTTCTTCGAGTACCGAAGATTACGGAGATGTAATGTTTCAGTCAGCTTGCCGTAGTCCAGGGTACGCCATACTGCGCGTGTTCTTACTTTAACCGGCAAACCTCGACTGGAGAAACACATGAAAATTGCATTTTCAACCGCTTGCCTTATCCTCACCGCCGCATTTTCCGCACCCGGTTTCGCGGCGGACGACCACGCTGGCCATGGTGCCATGCACGCTACCGCTCCAGCTACCGCAGCCATGATCGATGGCCTGGTCAAGAAGGTGGACAAGCCCAGTGGCAAGGTGACTGTCTCCCATGGTCCGTTGCCCAACGGCATGCCCGCCATGACCATGGTGTTCCGAGTCAAGGACACTGCCTGGCTTGATCAGATGAAGGATGGCGACAAGATTCGCTTCACGGCCGCCGATGTGAATGGCGCCATGACTTTGGTCCATTTTGAGAAAACGAAATAGCGTTTTGTATTGTTCCCTGGGAGGCCATATGCGAGGACTCATTTCCGCGCCGACGTTTGTTCTCTTGTTAGTCCTAGCCGCACCGGCACCCTTGCTGGCGCAGGAAGAATCGTTGGGCAATTCTGTCGAGAGCCTGCTCGCCTATGCCAGAGAAAGAAATCCGGAGTACGCCGCCATGCGCCTGGAAGCCGAGGCGGCCCGGGAAAGAGTCTATCCGGCCGGAGCGCTGCCCGACCCGGTGTTGCGCACCGAATTGCAGAACGTTACCAATTTCGGTTCCGACGCCAGCCCCAATGTGCTGCCCAGCCGCATTGGCGGCACCAAGTACACGTTGATGCAATCGGTGCCTTTTTGGGGCAAGCGCGACCTCAAGCGTGATGCGGCTGAGGCCGAGGCCGATGTGGCGAAAGGCAAGGCCGGCGTCACCTGGACGGAACAGGCAGCACGCATCAAGACGGCGTATGCCCAGTATTTCGCCGTGGCGCGACTCATTCGTTTGAGCCAGGAAGTGATCGGCCTGATCGACCGCATCGAGAGCATTACCCAGGCGCGCTACGCCGGCGGCCTGGTGCCGCAGCAGGATGCCATCCGCGTTCAGGTGGAGCGCACTGCCATGAAAAACGAACTGATTCAGATGGAGACCGAACACCACCACACGCGCTCGCGACTGAATGCGCTACTGGCACGTCCCGCTCAGTCCCCCTTGGCCGACCCGGAACGTCTGCGACCAATTCCCGCTGCCGCCAAGCTCGACTTCGTGGTGCTGGAAGATCGCTTGCGTAGCAAGAATCCGCAGATCTTCGCCGACGAGGCCAAGATTCGCGCAGCGGAGAAGAACCGCGACCTGACCTACCGTAACCGCTATCCGGACTTCACCGTCGGCGTTTCGCCAATCCAGACGCGTAACCGCGTAGACATGTGGGAACTGATGTTCGAGCTCAATATTCCGCTGCAGCAGGAAAGCCGCCGCAGCCAGGAGCGCGAAGCGGACAAGATGACTGACGCCGCTCGTGCACGCAAGGAAGCCACCGCCAATCAGCTGCTGGGCGAACTCTCTGAGAACCTCTCCGCCATCGATGCGGCGCGGCGTGTAGAAATGCTGGCGCAGACAAGTCTGTTGCCACAGTCCGAACTCACTTTCCAGGCGGCACTCGCCGGCTATGAAACCGGCAAAGTAGATTTCGCCACGCTACTTGATGCGCAACGCCAGATTCGCAAAGCGAAACAGGACATCGTCAAGGCACAGGCGGAGCAGCAGGCACGCCTGGCGGACGTCGAAAGACTGATTGGAGAGGAACTATGAAACAGGGAACAGGAATTGTGGTTGCGATCGCCGTGACGGTATTGGCGGCGGGCGGAGGATATTGGATCGGGACGCGCGGCATTGGCGAGCACAGCGCTGCCACGGTAGCGCAGCCGACGGCAGCAGCGCCTGCTGGCGCCAAGAAAGAACGCAAGCTGCTCTACTACCGCAACCCAATGGGTCTGCCCGATACCTCGCCAACGCCCAAGAAAGACCCAATGGGCATGGATTACATCGCGGTGTTTGAAGGCGAAGAGGATGGCGAGGAGAGCGCTCCGGGTTCCGCCAACCAAATCAAGATCAGTACCGAGAAGGTGCAGAAACTCGGTGTCAGAACTGAGGCTGCGAGTCTGCGCACGCTGGACAAAATCGTCCGCGCCGCCGGCCGCATCGAACCCGATGAACGTCGGCTCTTCACCATCGCCCCAAAATTCGAGGGCTATGTCGAACGGCTGCATGTCAACGTCACGGGGCAAGCGGTGACCAAAGGCCAGTCGCTATTTGAAGTCTACAGTCCGGAGTTGGTCTCGGCCCAACGCGAATACGCCATCGCGGCCCAAGGCGTGCAGTCTCTCAAGGAAGCCGGCGGTGAAGCACAGAACAGCATGAAGCAGTTGGCTGACGCCAGCCTCGCGCGTCTCAAGAACTGGGATATCTCCGAGGAACAAGTCAAGGCGTTGTCCAAATCCGGCGAGGCGAAACGAACGCTGACCTTCCGCTCGCCGGTCAACGGCATCGTCACCGAAAAGAAGGCCGTACAGGGTATGCGCTTCATGCCCGGCGAAATGCTCTACCAGATCGCCGATCTCTCGGCGGTGTGGATCATTGCAGATGTTTTCGAGCAGGACATCGGGCAAGTGAAGCTCGGCGCCAAGACCCAGATAAAAATCAATGCCTATCCGGGGAAGGTCTTCGAAGGCGCCATCACTTATGTCTACCCGACACTGAAAGCTGAAACCCGCACCGTCCCGGTCCGCGTCGAACTCGCTAATCCTGGGCAACTGCTCAAGCCCGGCATGTTCGCCCAGATGGAACTTGCCGTCGGCGAAAAGGCTAAGGTCGTTACGGTATCCGTCTCGGCCGTCATCGACAGCGGCGCGCGGCAGATCGTCCTGGTTCAACTCAAGGAAGGTCGCTACGAGCCACGCGAAGTCAAGCTCGGTGCCCGCAGCGACAACTACATTGAAATCACGGATGGGGTCAAGGACGGCGAAGCGGTGGTGGTTGCCGCCAATTTCCTCATCGATGCCGAGAGCAACTTGAAGGCTGCCGTCGGTGGTTTCGGCCATTCGGCCCACGGCGCAGCACCGAAGGCGGACGCTGGCGCAGAGAACACGGCGCCTGCCGCCAAGGGCGCCAGTCACCAGGCCGAAGGAAAACTCGAAGCCATCGACGCCAAAGCCGGGACGGTGACTATCGAACATGGTCCGGTGGCAAGCCTCAAGTGGCCAGGCATGACGATGGATTTCGCGCTGGCCAATTCGGGTCTGATCGGAAATCTGAAGCCGGGCGCGACCGTGGCATTCACTTTCATTGAGCGAAAGCCCGGCGAGTGGGTAATCATCAAGCTCGAAGGCACCGGTACTGCGCGTCCTGCGGCGCACTCCGGTCACTGAGTCGGGACACGCCATGCTCAGCAAAATTATCGACTGGTCGAGTAGGAACATTTTCCTGGTTCTGCTCGCCACACTGTTTCTCGTCATCGGGGGCATTTACGCTGTCCTGAAAACGCCGATCGATGCCTTGCCCGATCTGTCGGACGTGCAGGTGATCGTCTATACCGAATATCCCGGCCAGGCGCCGCAGGTGGTCGAGGATCAGGTGACTTACCCGCTAACCACCTCGATGCTGTCGGTGCCCAAGTCGAAAGTGGTGCGCGGCTTCTCGTTCTTCGGCGCCTCTTTCGTCTACATCATCTTTGAAGACGGCACCGACATCTACTGGGCGCGCTCACGCGTGCTGGAGTACCTCAACTTCGCTTCCGGGCGCATGCCCAAAGGAATAACACCGCAGATTGGCCCCGATGCCACCGGCGTCGGCTGGGTATTCCAGTATGCGCTGGTCGCTAAGAACAGAACCCTGGCCGAGTTGCGCACCATCCAAGACTGGTATGTGCGCTACCAGTTAACCAAGGCGCAAGGCGTGGCTGAAGTGGCCTCGATCGGCGGCTTCGTCCAGACTTATCAGGTGACGGTCGATCCTACCAAGCTGCGTGCTTACGGCATTCCCCTGATGAAAGTCACGCAAGCGATCCGCGATTCCAACCGCGATGTCGGTGGCCGTGTCATCGAAATGGCAGAGACCGAGTACATGGTGCGCGGCAAAGGTTACCTGCGCGGCAAGAGCGACATCGAAATGCTGGTGGTGAAAAGCGAGAAGGGGACGCCGGTGCTGATCCGCGACATCGCCCGCGTGGAACTCGCTCCGGACGAACGGCGCGGCCTGACCGAACTCAACGGCGAGGGTGAGGTGGTATCGGGTATCGCCATGGCACGCTATGGGCAGAATGCACTGGAAGTCATCCACAACCTCAAGGAAAAGATCGTCGAAATCTCCGCCGGCCTACCCGAAGGCGTGAGCATCGTGACCGTCTATGACCGCTCCGAACTGATTCATCGCGCCATCGACACCCTGAAGCGTACTTTGGCCGAGGAATCCGCGATCGTTGCATTGGTCTGCATCGTCTTTCTACTTCATCTGCGCAGTGCCCTGGTCGCCATCCTGATGTTGCCGGTGGGCGTGCTGATGGCCTTCATCGCCATGCGCCTGTTGGGTATGAACTCCAACCTGATGAGCCTGGGTGGCATCGCCATCGCCATCGGCGCCATGATCGACGCGGCCATCGTCATGATCGAGAACGCCCACAAGCACCTGGAGCGTCTGAAAGAGGGCGAATCCAGAACCGAAGCCATGATCACGGCCTGCAAGGAAGTCGGGCCGGCGCTGTTCTTCTCGTTGTTGATCATCACCGTGTCCTTTCTGCCGGTTTTTAGCCTGGAAGGCCAGGAGGGAAGGTTGTTTTCGCCGCTCGCCTACACCAAGACCTTCTCCATGGCCGGTGCGGCGCTACTCTCGGTCACCTTGGTGCCGGTGCTGATGATGCTGTTCATCCGCGGCAAGATCATGCCGGAAGCCAAGAACCCGGTGAATCGCTTCTTGATCTGGGTCTATCGGCCGATCATCGCCGGTGTGATGCGCTGGAAAAAGGTGACTATCGTATTGGCCATGCTTGCTTTAGCAGTTTCGATCTATCCCGCTTCAAAATTGGGCTCGGAGTTCATGCCAACCCTCAACGAAGGCACGCTGTTCTACATGCCGGCTTCCTTGCCCGGCATGTCGATTACCAAGGCCGCGGAAATCTTGCAGACGCAGAACAAGATCATCAAGAGTTTCCCAGAAGTGGCCTCAGTCTATGGTAAGGCGGGACGTGCCAACACTGCCACCGATCCGGCGCCCACCGAGATGTTCGAGACGGTGATCAATCTCAAGCCGCAAGACGAATGGCGGCCAGGCATGACCACAGACAAACTGATCGCGGAACTCGACAAGGTCGTGCAGTTCCCCGGCATCTCCAACGCATGGACAATGCCGATCAAGGCGCGCATCGACATGCTATCTACGGGTATCCGCACACCGATCGGCATCAAGGTTTTCGGCAAGAACCTGGAAGAGATGGAGACGCTGGCCAAGCAGATCGAAGCTGTGGTGAAGACCGTTCCCGGCACCACCAGCGCCTTCGCCGAGCGCATCACCGGAGGTTATTACCTCAACATCGAACCGGATCGTACGCAGCTGGCACGCTACGGCCTTTCGGTCGGAGAACTGCAGGATGTCATTGGCACGGCACTGGGCGGCGAGATGGTGACGACGACGGTCGAAGGCCGCGAGCGCTTTGGCGTGACCGTGCGCTATCCACGCGAATTGCGCTCTGACCCTCAACAGGTTGCCCGCGAGGTGCTGGTACCGATTGGCGGCGAAATGGGACAGGCCCCGGCGATGATTCCTCTCGGCCAGGTAGCCAAAGTTGAGGTCGCCAAGGGGACGCCCGGCATCCGCACCGAAAACGCGCTACTCTCAGCCTACATCTACGTCGACATCCGCGATCGCGACATCGGCGGCTATGTGGCCGATGCCAAGAAGGCAGTGGCGGAACAGGTCAAATTCCCACCCGGCTACTACATCGCCTGGAGCGGCCAGTTCGAGTACATGGAACGCGCCATCGAAAAGATGAAGATCGTCATTCCGGTGACGCTGCTGATCATTTTCCTGTTGCTTTACCTCAATTTCCGGCGCCTGACTGAAACTTTCATCGTCATGCTCTCGGTCCCCTTCGCCCTGGTCGGCGGGGTGTGGCTGATGTGGTTGCTCAATTACAACCTATCGGTGGCTGTGGCGGTCGGCTTCATCGCGTTGGCCGGCGTGGCCGCCGAAACTGGCGTGGTGATGCTGATCTACCTCGATCACGCCTGGGAAGCGATCAAGATGAAGTGCCGCGAATCCGGACGCACGCCGAACGTCGGCGACCTCTATGAGGCGGTCATGGAAGGCGCCGTCGAGCGTGTGCGACCGAAGATGATGACGGTGGTGGCAATCATGGCCGGCTTGCTGCCAATCATGTGGGGCACAGGCACCGGCTCCGAGGTCATGAGCCGCATCGCCGCGCCGATGGTCGGTGGGATGATCTCCTCGACCGTACTGACGCTCGCCGTGATACCAGCCATTTATGCGCTGGTTAAGCAGTGGCGTTTGGCGCGCGGCTTGGAAAGCTAAGAGATCAGTAAGGAAGTTAATAGGGCATGACATTTCTCATGCGCAACGCAACATAAATAGAGAGGGAAAAGATGAAGCGGAATCAAAAGGGTGAAGTCATGCTGGTGATGATGGCTGTGATGTTGGCTGTTGTGTTGTTTGGTGGGCATGAACATATGATGGGCACGATGGGACATGGAAGCCACGCGCATGATCAATCCTCGTCGTCAAGCGATCAAAAGGGCGAAGGGTCTGAGCATCAGCATTGAAAGCGCTAATGCCCCCGTCCATTTAAGCGCCGGGTTGAATCGTTTTTCTCAATACAGGGTGAGCATGATGTCAAAGAAATTATTGGTCGTTGTTGCAGCAGTCATTGCCACATTGCTGGGAGGTTGCGCGGGCGGTGGCTATTACGGAAGTGATTCCAGCAGTAGATCGAGTGGCGGGCATTCCCACTGATTGCCTCTGAGAGACGCTGCCAAAAGACAGTTTGTATGCGCCCCAAGGATGTATGGGGGCACGCCAGCATGTTCTGAATCAACTCGGAAGTAACTCGGTACGGGTCTTTTCAGACTTAGAGCATCTAACAAAACCTAGAATGCACAATGAAGTAAGAGGATATGGTTGACACTGTCTTGCGTTCGCGAAGCGCTGCGGAATCAACATCACCGATCCTGACATTCCGGTGACATAGTTGTAATCCGGCGGTCATGTTTTTGTGACCAGGCGGGTCGTACAATCAATCCTCAAAACGCTTGAGGAGAATGTCATGCGCACGACCTTCGTGATGGCTCTTGCCGTGCTAATTCTCGCAGCATGCAGCTCTGCTCCATTGGTCAGCGAGATCCCCGAGTCCATTGCCAATGCAAAGACAGCAGCCGACCATGAGCGCATCGCCGATTATTTCGCCCAGAAGGCGGCAAGCTACGAAGCTGAAGCCCTGCTTCACGAAAAAATGCCCCAGTCTTACCAAGGGCACCCCAGATACGATTTCGGCGCGATGAACTCCCATTGCCGAGAACTTCAGAAGCAGCTTAATGCGGCTGCCCGTGAGGCCAAAGCACTGGAGCAGGTGCATCGCGGTTTCGCTGCGTCGCTGAAGTAGGTTAGAAGCACCGCTTTATCTTGGTTCTGCGTTGAACCAAGTGTGCTGGAAACCTACTCTATCCTGGTAGGTCTTATTATTGGTTTTGAAAGATGAAAGGAGTCATCATGAAAAAAACTACCTTCATCACGACTGGATTGAGTATCATGCTAACGGCATGTGCCACAAACGGCATGCTGCAATCCTCCACAGGTGACGCCAAAATCAGTGGCACGCTCACTCGTAGCCTTTTTGAACCCTATCGGGTAAATATCGCCCTCGATGGCAAAGAATATCAGGGTGAATGGCGCACCGGTGAGCCAACGCGGGAGCAGTACTTAGCGACCGCATGGCCGCACAAGAAACACATCGGCCAGGTGCACTCTGTACTGGTTGCCGACGCCGGCAGCAAGCTCGATTGTCGCTGGCAAACTCACAGCGAAACCGGCACGGGTTCTTGTACTTTGGGCAGTCATCAATATCCATTGACCCTGAAATAGTCCATACCCATTCCCAAAGTACCAATCTTCTCCTTACTATCTTCCTCGATGGAAGCCAAAGAGATGCATGGGAATTGGCTTTAATCGTCTTCGTACGGAATGAATAATTGATACTGCTCGGTTGCCGCTGGTAAACCCTCATCGCCAATCCTGTCATTGCAGTGACATAGTTGTAATCCGGCGGTCATGCCCACGTGAGCATCGTGGACGCACAATGAAATTCCAAAATTCTTGAGGGGAAGATCATGCGCGCAACACTCGCCACAGTTCTCGCTGGAATTTTCCTGCTGACCTTTACGGCATGTAGCACCGTGCCTTTGGCCAACGAGATTCCAGAATCCATCGCCAATGCCAAGACGGCAGAAGATCACCAGCGGATCGCCGATTATTTCGCCCAGAAGGCGGCAAGCTACGAGGCTGAAGCCATTCTTCACGGAAAAATGCCGTTGTCCTACAAGGCAGGGCACCCCAGATATCCCAAGTTCGATTACGCCTCAATGAGCGCCCACTGCCAGGAAATTCAAAAGCAGCTCAATGCCGCTGCCCAGGAGGCCAAGGCATTGGAGCAGGCTCATCGCGATATGGGCGCATCGCTAAAGTAGGTAGGGATGTTGATTACTCCCGGAACTGCCAGTAAGTCCGGGTGTCGCGAGGCTACCTTTGCGGGGCCTCGGTATTGCCATGATGAACAACCAAGCACATGAAGAACACGGTAACCATTGCTCTTGTCGCCTGCTTGCCGATGCCATCGGCTGCAACACCAAGACGATCCGCTTCACCTATTGCCAAGCCGTGTTGATGATGCATTGGGCCATCGAATGCAACCACGGCTGCCATGATGAAATCGTGGAATCGAACCGTAGCAGCAAATGGCACGCTATCGGGCCGATTGACCCGATCAAGGCCATCCTGATCAAGAACGACTGAGCCGAAAGCCATGCTGCCGGTCTCGGGAATCGGAAATCCTCCTCCTGTCCCGCCATTGTCCGGCAGCGGGCATGGCGATCATGCTGCCAATGCAACGGCTCCGAACACAATCGTGGGGCAATCGTTTTCGGCTACGCTCGCCCAGGCCATCAGCCAATCACCAGGAGGGAGTGCCCATAGCGACCACGGTGGTGCAGGTAGCGGGCGCAATGCGGCCACTAGCGTACCGAATGGCGACTCCCATCCGCGACACTTCCCGATCGGCGCGTTGAACCATGGTGGTGAACATGGCTTTCAGGAGACGGCACTGGGGCTGCGCGCCTATCGCCAGCAATTGATCGCTTCCAATATCGCCAATGCCGACACGCCCGGCTACAAGGCGGTAGACATCGATTTCCAAGAAGCGCTGCGCATTGCCCGAACGATAGCTAACATACCGCCGCTCACGCTTTCAACCACGGTATCCGGCCACATTCCGGGCCAATTGCAATCCTCCGCTCCCTCTTATCCGCTCAAGTATCACATCCCCGCTCAACCGAGCGTCGATGGAAATACGGTGGAGATGGATGTCGAGCGATCCAAATTCGCGGAGAATGCGGTGATGTATGAATTTTCCCTGGGTCGGGTGAAGGGACACTTCATGATGATCGCGGACATGCTGAAAAACCTGAAAGATTGAGATGCCTGCCGCATTGCCGGAGAGTCCTCGACAACTGCGCTGGATGCTCGCGCGCAAGCTGAGCGCCGCCGCGATCGTCATCGGAATCGTGGCCGGTGGCACTTCGTACCTGCTCGAAACCCGCCGGGTGGAGCAAGCCGCATTGGAGCATGCCACGAAAGGCGCGCAACATTTCGATTCCTCCACCATTCAAACGATCTTAGACGCCAAGGTTACCGGGAAACACGGCGCGCTCAATCGCCTGCTTGACCGCTCCAGGTTCGTCGGCATTCGCGTATTCGGTCCGGACAAGGCACTGCTTTATGAAACCTGGGAGGATATTCCGCCAGCCTTAATGAACGCTGCCCGCTCTTGGCAACATGATTGGCCCGGACAGGGACAACGCCACCGGAACTGGATCAATGTCGGCACAGAGCGGTTGATTCAAGTCGCTCTGCCGATGTTCGGGAAAGACGGATCGCTTGCGGGTTATCTGGAATGCATTGACCGACTGGACGAGCAGACCTTGAGGGCGCAGCGCGAGCAAATCCGGAACGGGGCACTGACGGCAGCCGTATCCGTCCTGGTCGCAGCACTTCTGCTTTACCCATTGCTGTTGGCCATGCTGCATCGGTCAGCGGGATTGTCGCGCCGTCTGCTGGAATCCAACCTCTCCTTGATGCACTCGCTGGGCAATGCCATCGCCAAGCGGGATTCGGATACGGATACCCACAACTACCGGGTGACGTTCTATGCCGTCGCGCTTGCCGAGGCGATGGGCCTCCCGAAACATGACATTTCGGATCTGGTCGCCGGCGCCTTCCTTCATGATGTGGGCAAGATCGGTATTCCCGACCGCATCCTGCTCAAGCCCGGAAAGCTGACCGTCGATGAGTTTGCGATCATGAAAACCCATGCCCTTCTCGGCATCGAGATCGTGGCGGACAATCCCTGGCTGGGAGGTGCTGCGCTGACCATTCGCCATCACCACGAGCGCTTCGACGGAACGGGTTATCCGGATGGACTGCGCGGCAACACGATTCCCCGTATCGCCAGAATATTTGCAATCGTCGATGTGTTCGACGCCCTGACTTCGGAACGCCCCTATAAAAAACCGATGGCGTTGGCCGACGCGCTGGCCATTATCGAAAGGGATTCGGTGGGGCATTTTGATCCGGAAGTCTTTGCGGCTTTCAAAACGATAGCACCCGGTTTGTACGCCAGGGCTGTTCAGGCCGGCGATGCGGATTTGCGGCAAGGAATGCGCGAGGTGCTGTCCAGATACTTCAAAACAGAAATGGCTCGTTGAGTCCGACACGTAATGCCGCCCGCTTAGGAAGGAGCAAACATGACAACCGCACTTTCAGCCCGAGAAATCTGGGTCAGGTTGTTGGTATATCCAACCCATTCATTGCCTACCGCTGCAGCACCCGTGATGGTTGGCATTGCGCTGGCCTTGCGCGACAACCTCTTTGTGTCTTTACCCGTGTTTATCGCCTTTCTTGGCAGTTGGATCATTCACGTTGGTGGCTTGTTCAAAGACAATTACGAACTGACCTATACGCATCGGTACTTGCCCGAACATCCAGAACTGCTGCATGCTCTGGAGACTGGCACATTGACGTATACCGAGATGCGCTATGCCATTTTCGCCTGCTTCGCTATTCCGATTATGATGGGGTATTACATGGTGGCCATCGGCGGCACGACGGCTCTGGCGATCGGTATCATCGGAGTCACCTCCTCCTACTGCTACACAGGCGGACCTCGACCCTACACCCAATATGGCCTCGCCGATCCGATCTTCGTCTTCATGTTCGGCATCGTCGCTCAAGTCGGCACCTATTACATCCAATGGGCGGCCCTGCATCCGGCCGCCTCCCACGGCCTCGACGCCTTGCTGCAATTACCGCCGGAACTCTACTATGTAGGTCTGCCAGTGGGCGCCTTGGTGACCAACGTGATGGTCATTGACGACATCCGCGATCGCAACTGGGACAAGGTGAAAGGATGGAGCACATTTTCGACACGCTATGGCTTGCGCGGCGGGCGTACCGAATACGTCACGCTGACGGTTGTCACCTACCTGGCGCCACTGGTTTACTGGTGGTGGCTGGGCTTCAGCGCCTGGATCCTGCTGCCGCTACTGTCGTTGCCATTGGCCATCCACGTGGTGCGAGCGGTGTTAACTCGCGAGCAAACACGCGAACTCATCATGATGACTCCCAGAGCTTCCTATCTGTCCTTGATTTACGCGGCCTTGCTGTCTCTGGGAATCTTGCTATCGCCAAACTGAGCGTCAGGCATTTCTTTACTCGCATTGCATTCTGTCGCGCGCTCAAAATTCCCTACTGCTGTGCACCCCGTGTGCCAGCGGAACGTGACCGAGGATTCCGAAATAGTCGTGACCGTGTTGTCCAGATACTTCAAAGCGGAACTGTCTTTCTAAGCCAGCCTTTCGCCAAGGTATCGAAAGCCGGGCTAGGCTCCTGCAACCACATACGGTGTGATACCGAAACAAATCGTTGGCCGGGCTAAAATCGTACCCATAAGAAGATCCGCAGTGCCTGTCGACATGCGGATCCCTCTTACTTTATGGTGTACTGAATGATTTGCCAGACGGGGAGCCTTCGATTACGTCAAGACGCATCGGCCGCTCGCAATCCCGTTGCGATCATCCTACAAAGCCGGCGATTGAACCGATTCCTGCAAGCAGCCGTCACGCCACGAGCATTCCGATTGATCGCACACACCTTCCGATGCTTTCGCATAGCAGTCGAAATTGCCTTCGCTCTGCTGAATTTTGCGTATCAACTCGCTGTTGGACAAGCCGCTATGGGGAATGTCAAATTGCTTAGCCAGCCGGAGCAGTTCCTTTTGCGTCATCATAGTATTTCTCCTTCTTGATTCAGGGGAGCAATCAGCCGGGGCGATGATTCTCGTGCAGCAATTCCTCGACACGCCAGATCTCGTTGCCGTTCATGATGATCTTCTTGCCGTCCTTGGTTTCCATGACGTGGCCGGATTCCATGTAAGTCGCCCGACCGAACTTATCCTCCATTCCCATTTTTCCGTCCTTGAAGATGTAGACCGTCGAGCCATCCTTCAAATCGATCGTAGCCTTGACCTGAGCACGATCCACGGCAATAGCGGAAGCGGTAACGGCACTCAGTGCGACAACCATCAACAGTTTTTTCAGCATTTTCATTCTCCAATAATTAATTGAACCTGCGTTGCGAATACTACCGCCGGTATGCTTACGGCGTCCGAACGCGATGATGACATTTGCGTCATCATCGCGTCATTCTTCTGCCAGCTTTCCAGGCAGGAAAGGATTTCGGCCGCGTCACCCACTACGCGGGAGGGCATGCAGAATTTATATTGCGTCCCCGTCCCCGATCAAATAGCACTCAGTCCAGGTTGCTGGGCGATGGACGAATATAAGATCATGAAGTGATGCGCGCGTCTCGGGCGGGAAATTGTCGCCAACACACAGGATCGATGAAGGCCCCAGCCGTGATGCGCTGTCGTCACGAAGAATATATGGATCGGCCTATCTTGGTATCGTCGCCGGGAACGATATGCGATTCAGTTCCCAGCGTATAAGTTTTGCAATTCGTCGATCATCTGGTGCAGCGCCTGTCGAATCTGCTCCTCGCTGCATTCCATGAGAATTGCGTCATCGAGGGCGTCCTGAGCCATGCGACGAAGCTCCTCGTAATTCTGATTCAACACCTTGATTTTTTCGAAGCAGGAAATCGGAGCGCCATCAGGCTTTCTCCAGATTTGTACGGCGATGGTTATTTGCTGTTGGCCCGTCATGGCATGGCTCCATAAGGTATCTTCGCTTTGTTCCTTTTGCGGGCGAAATTATACTTATTAGAGGGCCGCTTGAGCGGCGCCGCCTACTCCGAACCGGCCACAGCGATGGTACGCTGACCACAGACCAGGTGTCGGCCCATAATTTCAAGGGTAATTGCAGATGTCAATGTGGAAGTGGCTCCCGAAGGAGCCACTCATCAACCGTGTGCGCGCAGTTGCACGCTTAACAGCGGCGATCAATTGGGAACGAAAAGGATGGAGGCAAGGCGTCCGACCTCGTCACCGTGCATCGTGATCTTTTCGCCATTCTTGGCATCCATGACATGGCCCGGTTCCATACGGACGGCGCGGCCGTACTTGTCTTCCATCGCCATCTTCCCATCCTTGAAGATATGCACGGTGGATGCATCCTTGAGTTGCACCGATCTCTGCACCTGGTCGTTGTCGAGAGCAAACGCCGAGGCTCCAATGGTACTGATTGCAGCGAGTACTATAAATTTCCTGAACATTTTATTTCTCCAAAAAAGTTTGCACTGAGGTTTTACTGCGGGTCCCATCCTACTCGGCGCTTGCTTACAGTTCCGAGACGCGGCAATTACAGTTGCGTAATCATCCGGTCAATAGATGACTATGACATTTGCGGTCAGCGGAGTTGCCAAGATTCAGGATTCAAGATGACAAAAATGTAATCTTGGCGTCACCGTCTGCTTGGGTACGATCAGAGACAATGCTGGCATCGATTCACTGATCTAAGGCGTGGCGGACCGCCAACGCTGTGTGGGAGTTGCCAATATGCATGAAGAACATCACGAAACGGAGCGTACCGAGCACCGGGCGAGGATCAGTTGGGCGATCTTTGCAGCCGTCGCCGCCTTCTACCTATGGACCGAGCATCGCGCCCATCTCCTCGGCGTATTGCCTTACCTGTTGCTCCTCGCCTGCCCGCTGATGCATGTGTTCATGCATCACAGCCACCACCATGGGCACTCAGCGGGCAAGCCCGGTGAAAAGCCGACGGACAAGGGAGAGTCACCATGAACCATGAATCCGCCGCCTACGGTCTATGGCCGCTGGTACTGCTCAATTCCGCTATTTTCATTATCTTCGCCTTCAGCTTCTACAAGCCGAAGAGCAACCGCGACTGGCGTAGTTTCGGCATGTATGCGGCCTTCATCGTCGCCTTGTTCTCCGAAATGTACGGCTTTCCGCTGACGCTTTATCTGCTCTCGGGTTGGCTCACACAGCATTACCCTGGCGTCGATTTCTTTGCACACGATGCCGGCCACCTGCTCGAGGTGATGTTCGGCTGGCGCGCCAACCCGCACATCGGACCGTTTCACATTCTCAGCAATCTGCTGATCTTCGGCGGTTTCTGGCTCCTCGCCGCAGCATGGAAAGTTCTCTATCGGGCGCAGCGCCGGCACCAGATCGCGCGCGAAGGGCCGTATGCGCGCGTGCGCCATCCCCAGTACCTGGCTTTCGTTCTCATCATGTTCGGTTTTCTGCTGCAATGGCCGACTCTTGTTACGGTGGCGATGTTTCCGGTGCTGGTGGTCGTGTACTCCCGCTTGGCGCGGCGCGAGGAAGCCGACGCGGTTGCCCAGTTCGGCCGCGACTATGAGGATTACCGCAGGCAAACACCGGCCTTTATTCCCCGGCTGAGCAATCCGAATTGGGAGAAAATGACATGAAGGATGCCGCGACAAGTGTCAGCTTGGACCCGTTCCGCGATCCCGTGTGCGGCATGACCGTCGCGCCGGACAAGGACATTGCCTCGAACTACCAGGGCAGACGTTATGTCTTCTGCAGCGCCAAGTGCAAAACCAAATTCGACATGGAGCCAGAGCGCTACCTGCAGCCGGAGACAGTATCCGATTCGGCCCCGACAGGCACAATCTACACCTGTCCGATGCATCCCGAGATTCAGCAGGCGACGCCGGGCAGCTGCCCCAAGTGTGGCATGGCGCTGGAACCGGTGTTGCCGACGCTCGACGAGGAAGTCTCTCCAGAACTCACCGATTTCCGCCGACGCTTCTGGTGGACGCTGCCGCTGACCGTGGTGGTAACCGCCTTGGCCATGGGCGCTCATCGTCTCAACGTGCTCGCACCGCAGACCCAGAACTGGATCGAATTGCTGCTGTCGACACCCGTCATCCTTTGGGCCGGTTGGCCCTTCTTCGAGCGCGGCGTGCGCTCGGTCGTGACGCGCAACCCCAACATGTGGACGCTGATCGCCTCGGGCACCGCTGCCGCTTATCTGTATAGCGCGGTGGCTACATTGGTACCTGAGGTATTCCCCGCGTCCTTCGTCGCACACGGCCGCGTCGGGGTCTATTTCGAAGCGGCGGCAGTGATCGTCTCGCTCACCCTGCTCGGACAGATCTTCGAGATGCGTGCGCGCTCGCAGACTTCGGCGGCGATCAAATCTCTACTTGGGCTAGTGCCGAAAACCGCGCGGCGTATCCGCCCTGATGGCAGCGAGGAGGATATCCCGCTCGACCACGTGCATATCGGCGACCGCTTGCGCGTGCGGCCAGGCGAGAAGGTGCCGGTAGATGGCATGGTGGTCGAAGGCGAAAGCGCGGTGGATGAAGCTATGCTCACCGGCGAACCGCTACCGGTTTCCAAGCAGCCTGGCGACAAATTGATCGGTGCGACGGTGAATGCCAGCGGCAGCTTGGTGATGCAAGCGGAAAAAGTCGGCAGTGCCACCGTCCTCGCGCAGATCGTTCAAATGGTCGCCTTGGCACAACGCTCGCGCGCCCCGATGCAGCGGCTGGCCGACGTGGTGGCTGGCTATTTCGTGTTGGTGGTAATAACGATCGCGCTGGTGACCTTCTTCGTTTGGGGATTGTTCGGTCCAGAGCCGAGCTGGACCTATGGACTGATCAATGCTGTCTCGGTGCTGATTATCGCCTGTCCTTGTGCCTTGGGTCTGGCAACGCCGATGTCGATTATGGTCGCCACCGGCAAGGCCGCGACCATGGGTGTGCTGTTTCGCGATGCTGCTGCGATCGAGCAGCTGCGCACCGTGGACACCTTGATCGTGGACAAGACCGGCACGCTCACCGAGGGCAAGCCGGCCTTCAAGCAGGTCGTGACGACTGAGGGTTGGACAGAAGATGCCATCCTGCGTCTTGCCGCGAGTCTCGACCAAGGCAGCGAGCATCCTCTGGCGCATGCCATCGTCGCCGAGGCGAGGCGTCGGCGACTGGCACTCAATAAGCCAGAATACTTCGAATCGGGTTCAGGCATCGGGGTACGCGGTACCGTCGCCGGGAAGCGCCTGATACTCGGCAATCCTCAGCTGATGGCTGACGCGGGCATAGACACCCAGGGTCTGGCCACGCAGGCCGAAGCGCTGCGTAGCGAAGGCGCAAGCGTGATGGTTCTGGCCGTCGACAAGATGCTGGCCGGCCTGATCGCCGTTGCCGACCCGATCAAGGCGACCACCCCCGAGGCATTGGCAGGACTCAAGGCCGCGGGCATTCGCGTGGTCATGGCCACGGGCGACGGCCTCGCTACGGCGCGCACAGTAGCGGTCCAACTGGGCATCGAAGAATTCCACGGCGAGGTCAAGCCACAGGACAAGGTGGACCTGGTGGATCGGCTACAAGCGCAAGGGCGCAAGGTAGCCATGGCCGGCGACGGTATCAACGACGCGCCGGCGCTGGCCAAGGCCGACGTAGGCATCGCCATGGGCACCGGCACCGACGTGGCGATGAACAGCGCCCAACTTACACTGGTCAAGGGCGATCTGCGCGGCATCCTGCGCGCCCGCGCCTTGTCCGAGGCGGCGGTGCGCAACATGCGCCAGAACCTGGCATTCGCCTTCGTCTACAATGCCCTGGGCGTGCCCTTGGCCGCCGGCGTGCTCTATCCGTTCACCGGCATGCTGTTGTCGCCACTGATTGCGGCGGCAGCGATGAGTGTAAGCTCGCTGTCGGTGGTCAGCAATGCGCTGCGCCTGAAAAGCGCGAGAGTATGAAAATTTTATGAGGATGAAATCGATGAAGCAAATTGTCCAAGCCACCTTGTTTGCGCTGGTGCTTGCATCAACTCCGGCATTGGGCCATGGCGATGAAACCCACCATGGCAGCGCAATTGGCCAACCGGGCAAATCCGCCAAAGTATCGCGTACCATCAAGGTGGAAATGAATGACGCGATGCGCTTCGTTCCCGCCAATGTCACTGTCAAGCGTGGCGAGACGATCAGGTTCCTGGTGACGAACAGCGGCCGGTTGAAGCATGAAATGGTGCTTGGCTCGGGAGCGGAACTCATGGTGCATGCCGAGTTGATGCGGAAATTTCCGACGATGGTGCATGCCGACCCGAATCAGGTGGCGGTCGAACCCGGCCAGACCGGAGAACTAATCTGGCAATTCACCAAGACTGGCAAGATTGATTTTGCCTGCCTACAGCCCGGTCATTTCGAGGCCGGCATGAAGGGCAGAGTAAACGTCAAATAGCACCCCAAGTGATTGGCGGCGCTCGTTCCTTGAATACGAAACGACGCCGGCTTAATATCATTTTTCCTTGAGATGGTCGTGCGGTGGCCGCTTGGCTTGCTCTTTCGCCTCAGTAGGCTGATCCATGACCATGCCTCCTTTTGCTTCCACGTGACTGTGCGGCTTCATCTTCTTTTTCACTGGCGCTGCCTTGGTAGATTTCTCAGCAGGCGCGGCGGCATCCTTGGCGGGCGTGTCTGCGGCAACAGCGGCTAATGAAGTGGTCAGTGCGGTAATCAGGGCTGCGAGGAAAAGCTTGGCTTTCATGTGAAGCTCCTTGGCGTTGAAAAGTAAGGGTATCCGAGTTTCGTGATTGATTATCATTGTTGCAGCGCCGCAATAATTCGGTCAAACCAAAATGTTTGAGAGTAGCTATGATCATGCTATGAAGCTTGCTAAACGACGAAAATACCAGCCAAAGCGACTCCAGCGTGGCGATCAAGCTCAAGCCGTCGAGCAGATGCTGGAGCTAATGCGTTCCGCCAAGCCAAGACAGGTGAACATAAAAAAACTAATAAATGCGGGCCGTCGCTGATTGACGAGATGCAGTGCGCCACGATTTCCCAACATCAATCACGAAACTCGGATACCCAAAAGTAATAGCGGCAATCGAAAGTAAATAGTACAGCACAGCAATAGCACAACCTGTGCCATGCGATGCTGTTGTTGTATATCAATGTATTGCCGTTGTCTTACAGCCTAAAACCCGCTACCACGCACTGTTATGGCGCACTCAACCGCATCGATGCACCACACGAGAGCCACCTTAGAACGGATTCCTCGGTGGGCTACCGGGTCGATGCGGTCGTTTCTGAGGATTCTCCCACGCATTTGGCTGCGTCTTTTCCGTGACTTCGGAAAGGCGCCTGGCTGAGTGCGACCATCTACATGTGCTTGTGGAACTTCAGATGGTCGTGCGGTGGTCGCTTCGGTTGCTCTTTCGCTTCGGTGCTTACTGCCATCGGGCCGTAGCCTTTTGCTTCCAAATGGCTGTGCGGCTTCACTTTCGGTTTCGCCGGTTCAGCTTTGGCCGGTTGCTCGGTCGGAGCGACAACAGCTTCCTTGACGGGCTCATCTGCGGCAATAACTGCTAAAGAAGTGGTCAGCGCGACCGTCAGGGCTGCGAGCAAGAACTTGGTCTTCATTAAAGCCTCCTAGTTTGATGGGTGGTGTCGAACGATCACACTCTAGCTTGCTGCTGCCTACGGCAGGATGACTGTGGGATTACAACTCGGTAATCTTTCTTATGGTGAGTTGTATCCAAATACCCTACCGCCGTTGAGTTTCGTTCAGCGCGTCGTCAACCAGCTTCTTCAGCTGCTCATAACCGAACTCTGGCAGCGGCTTGCCGTTCACGAAATATTCCGGGGTCATCGTGACGTTGAGAGCGCGCGCATCCTCAAGATCCTGCGCAATCACGCGCGCAATCTCGGGCGCCGTCATGTCGGTCTGGAGTTGCTCAAGATTCAGGCCGAGTCCTTCAAGGTGTCGCCAGACTAAGCTCACCTGCGGTGTGTGATGCGGCGCCCAGTCGGCTTGCGCGGCAAACAAGGCTTCCAGTACCGGCCAGAACTTGGCCTGTTTGCGTGATGCCTCCAGTAGCGCCACCACTTTATCCGAGCCGTTGTGAAAGGGGGCGTAGCGTAGTACCAGCCGAATTCGATCAGGATTGGCTGCCATCATTTTCTTGACCAGCGGATAGAACTCTCGGCAGGTCTCGCAGGCGGGATCGAAGAACTCGACAATGACGACCGGCGCATCCGGTTTGCCGTGTGCGGGGGAATGCATGCGCACCAGATTCGCGCGATTGCGCTCGGCGAGTTGCGCAGATTGACTGGTCTTCTCGCTCTTGTAAGCCAGCGTTCCGACCAGGAACACCAATAGCAGGACTGCGGCGGCTGCGATGAAAAGTACCTTTCGACTCATTTGGAACTCCGGAAAAATGTGAGAACAAGCAAGGCAATGACAGTTGAAAATGCTACGACCGATAATAAAGGAATCGTCACAAAACCGAACCACTCGATCATCTGTTGCGAGCACGGCACTCCCTGGGTGCAGGGCTTGATGCTTTCGGGAATCACCCCGGCGACCAGAAGCATGTGAAAGACGGCAAACAGCCAGCCAGGCACTGCCAACGGCAAAGCGTAACGGACAACTTTGCGATCGAAGGGAAACAACCCAATCGGAAGTATCAGTACCAGAGGAAACATGAAGATGCGTTGGTACCAGCACAGGACGCAGGGGGGTATTTGCATGATTTCACCAAAGAACAGCGCACCCAACGTCGAGATGCTGGCAACCAGCCATGCGGCAAAGATCAGTGTCCATGCTTTGATTTCGTTGTGCATGTCTGCAGAGAGATCTGTCGTTCCAATGACCACCACTGTAGTTCGTGGTTTCCGACAGCAAGCTGACTGCTAGATTACATCTTGGTAATCTTCGTCTTGGCCGGCGTATCTGAATGCACAATGGAAGAATAGTGCGGAGACAGTCATGAAGATACTCATCGTAGAAGACCAGGAGAAGATCGGCGACTACCTCAAGCAAGGCTTGAGCGAGGCCGGATTCATTGCCGATCTGGCGCGCGACGGTATGGATGGCTTGCATCTGGCGCTGAGCGAGGCTTACGACCTGGTGGTGCTCGACGTGATGCTGCCTCGCCTCGACGGCTGGCAGGTGCTGGAGGCGATTCGCCATGCCGGCAAGGATATGCCGGTGTTGTTCCTGACGGCGCGCGACCAGGTGACGGACCGCGTCAAGGGACTGGAACTCGGTGCCGACGATTACCTGGTCAAGCCCTTCGCCTTTGCCGAACTGCTGGCGCGGGCGCGCACCCTGCTGCGCCGGGGCAAGGCCAAGGAACCGGAATTGTTGCGCGTCGCCGATCTCGAACTGGACCTGTTGCGCCGGCGTGTTTCCCGCGCTGGCCGGCGCATCGATCTCACTGCCAAGGAATTCGGTCTGCTCGAACTGCTGATGCGGCGCCAGGGTGAAGTGCTGCCTCGCTCGCTGATCGCCTCGCAGGTGTGGGACATGAATTTCGATAGCGATACCAACGTCATCGAAGTCGCGGTTCGCCGACTGCGCGCCAAGATGGACGAGGATTTCGAACCCAAGCTGATCCGCACCGTGCGCGGCATGGGCTATGTGCTTGAAGCGCCGGAACCGGCGTGATGCGCGGCCCGTCGCTGACCATCCGCCTGGCGCTGCTCTTTGCCGCGGTATCGACAACGGTGCTGCTAGCCATCGGCGGCGTGATCGGTTACCTGGTCGAGGAGCATTTCGAGATGCTCGATCTGGCCGAACTAACCGGCAAGATGACGCTCATTGAACATGTTCTCGCCAGGACGGACACATCGGCACAGAACCCAGAATTGTCACGACAACTCAACGATGCCCTGGTGGGGCACCCCGGCCTGTCTGTCGCCGTTTATACCGCGGACGGCGGTACGGTCTATAGAACTGCGGATGCAGATTTTCCGCCTGGCGTGCTGCATGGCGTTCCTGGCGCACTCTTGGCGAAACCGATGCGGCCTGCCATTTGGGAAAGCCAGGGGCGGGTTTTTCGTGGCATTGCCGCCCCGCTGCCGGTGTCGTCAGCAGGTGCCCCGACCTACACTGTGGCTCTCGCGCTCGACATGGCGCACCATCAGGAGTTTATGTCGGCTTTCCAACACATGCTGTGGACTGCGTTGGCGCTCGGCATTGTCCTGAGCAGCCTACTCGGCTGGCTCGCCGCGCGGCGCGGTCTGGCGCCGATCCACGCGATCGCCGCCATTGCCCGCGGCATCTCGGCGGAGCGACTGGACGCACGACTGCCTCAAGAGCAGGTGCCGGTCGAGGTTCAGGATCTGGTGGTGTCGTTCAACGCGATGCTGGCGCGTCTCGACGATTCATTCAAACGCCTGTCCGACTTCTCATCGGACATTGCCCACGAACTACGCACGCCGGTGAGCAACCTGATGACCCAGACCCAGGTCGCCGTTTCCAAGGCGCGCAGTGCCGAAGAATATCGGGAAATCCTCTACTCGAACCTGGAGGATTACGACCGGCTGGCGCGCATAATTGCCGATATGCTGTTCATTGCCAAGGCCGACAATCGTTTGCTCACGCCGCAACGGGAAACCGTCGATCTGGGCGCCGAAACCGACCAACTGATCGATTTCTACCAAGCGCTCGCTGATGACCAGGACGTCCGAATAACTCGCAGTGGAGCAGGCCACGTGATCGGCGACGCCTTGATGACCCGCCGCGCCTTGAGCAATCTGCTCTCCAATGCCATCCGGCATACACCTCGTGGCGGCGCTGTGTCGATCTCGGTCGAGGCTTCTGGTTCTGGGGAAACCCTGGTTCGTGTCGAAAATACTGGTGACACCATCCCTGCTGAACATCTACCGCGGTTGTTCGATCGCTTCTATCGTGTCGATCCGGCGCGCAGTTGCAGCAGCGAGGGTGCGGGTCTGGGACTGGCCATCGCCAAGTCGATCGTCGAGGCCCATGGCGGCAGGATAGCGGTGACCTCCGCCGCCGGCGTGACAGCCTTCGTCATGACTTTGCCGGCCACCTGATAGGGACTCAAACAATTAGGCCGTCATAAATTCTGGCCTATCTTCCGGGCTACCTCTTGGCCTGAGCGCGCGCTGCCGTAAATTCTCGTCTATTTCATCGAGGCCGCGATTTTCCGGTAAGCTGCTACGAAAAGAACCTCGCTCGGAATCGGAAAAATTCAAGCAAGCATTGGAGCATCGCGTGGCTGATACGTTGGACAACCTGATCGACCATTGGAAGCAGGATTCCCTGAGTACTTACAATACCTGGTTCCTCTGGGAGGAGCGCCTGAAGAATTTCCGCTCGATCCGGCAAGGCATCCGCCAGGTTATTCGCAATATAGAAGCCGGCACCTTCGGCAATACCTATCGGGGATCGTCACTGGAGGTTGTGGTCAAGTCGGTGGCGGAACAACGGCAGATATTCAAAGGAGCCGACCATGCGTTTCTCTGGAAGCCGAAACTGCGCATTCCCGATATCTACGAGAACGCAGAAAATCAACGCGCGTTTGGGCGGCTGCTGAGTGTCTGCGACTGTTGCGATGGCGCCGATGCGATTATTGATGCCATCCGCCGTCTGGATGCGGTGGGGATTAAGGGCCTGGGGCCGGCAGCGGCAAACCTACTCTATTTCATTCATCCCACCTTGGTACCGCCCTTCAACACGGCCATCGTCAATGGCTACAACGCCGTTACCGGCGCCGGCGTCAAGCTCGGAAAGTGGGACCACTTTTTGTCCATGCGAGAAGGGCTTATCCGGCTCAACAGCCAGTACCGGAGCAAGCTGTCAAATGACCTTGGAGCAATCGGCGGCCTGATGTTCGACATCGGCAGCGGCCGCTACCCGGCGCCGCCGCGAACAGACGACCAGGCCACTGTGGCCGCTTGGCAAGCCGATTTACTCAAGGTGCGTGAAGAAAGTGCGGCAGCGGCCAGGACACGGCAGCAGGAGGTCGAAGGCGATGCGACGCATACCGAGATCCAGGGGTGGCTGAGAGACTTGGGACTGGCCCTGGAATTCGACGTATGGATCGCTGCAAATGATCGAAGTCGGCCGTATGGCGATGGAAGTTTGGGCGACGGATGTCTTGAAGCGCTTCCTGAATCTTTGGCTGCGGGCATGGATTCGGTTCGACTCATCGACGTGATGTGGATTCATCGGGAGCAAGGACGAGTATCTGCCGCCTTTGAAGTCGAGCACTCGACTTCAATCTACTCCGGAATCATACGCATGCTGGACTTGGCGCTTGGCATCGAGTTTGGTGAGGACAGTGCCTTGTTTCTCGTGGCTCCCGACAATCGGAAGCAGGATGTTCAGCAGCAACTGAGCCGGCCGGCGTTTTCAAGAGTGTCCGAACTTGGTTTCCGATACTTGCCGTATAGCGAACTTAAGCTGCATCGCGCTGCCATTGCCCGGTTCGGCGCCGGGTTGAAGCCGCTGATCGAGATCTCCCAATCCCTTTAAACACTTTCCTTTCTGGTTCCTGATACACGTTCACCCAGCCATGTCGCTGCCTCAGCAACGGCATCGCGCGTTATCTCCGAGCGGGTTGGCAGATAAGCACGATATCCAGTAGGATCATAATATCAACATACTATATATATGGGGCTTGGCCGCTAATTCAGACCGCTAATTCATGCGGCCTGATCGTGAAGCGTACCTTTGGCGAAATGGTTGGCAGCACTATTCCAGGCAAAGACCGTATATTCCTTTTCCCCCTGTCGTTTGATGACGAGCTCCATGTATCCCAAGCCGGCAGATATCATGTCACTAGCGGCAATCTAACTACTCGGAAAAGCTTCGAAGAGCTTTACGATGTCGGTCCCTTCCGTTTTACGCACTGGATTCCATCCCATTTGGAACGTTTTGCCAGCAAACTCCCTGGTTCCCTTGTCGAAAACACTGAAGCACTGTTACGCCACAACACGATCTTCCCCCTATTCGAGATATTCAGTAATGCCACCTTGTCTTTGTCCGCAGATGCTGTTCCGGTGGCCCAACAAATTCTCAATATGCCCAAGCGTATCGTCGGTGAAAGCGGCAAGATATGCCTGTGTTTCGACTGCCTGCAGAGCGACTGGGATGAACATGGTTCGCCATACATTCATCGCGCTCATCAAGTTCCTGGCGTAGGCGTTTGCTGGAAACATGATTGCCGCCTTCTATCTTGCTGTCCCTTTTGCGGGTGTCCTTTCGAAAGAACTGAAAGTCCCGACCTGATTCTGGCGCCATGGCAACCATGTGATGGCTGCGAACAATACCTTCCAGACGCCAAGTTTTGGCGCCCGGAGCGTGATGTCAGTGAAATTGAGATGGATTATTCTCGGTTTGCCCATAATTTCTTGGTCACTCCATCGCAGCATCTGACCGCGCCAACTTTGGTTGCGCTCTACAAAAAACGGATTATTGAGCTGGGTTTATCGAAGAAGAACAGAATCGATCACCATGCCATGATGGCCGTTCTCGAGGAACACTTTGGGATTGAATTGCTGGCTAAGATTGACGTTGCTTATCGTACCGGGAAGAAGCAGTATTGGTTACGCATTGGCAGCGAGAGCGGCGTTTTGGACATTCCGATGACACGCCATTTGGCATTGGCGCATTTTCTTTTTCGGGATGTCGATCAATTTTGGAAGGCGGCTATCACAGCGCAGGCAGCCGTGGCCGGACTTCCTGACAGACCCTCAACCCCGAGGAAGAAAAGAAGGGGATCCCAAGAAGTTAATTTTCTCACATACGAGCCGGGCAATGAGGGCACGAACACTGGAGACATTTTGTTGCCGCCAGATAAACAGCGGATTGCTGATCTTTTGGAACGGAACCTTAAGTGGACAATTGAAGATTTGTGGCGCGAAGAACCCGGCCTGATGAGAAAATTTCTTCGCAAAAATCCTGGCGGATTGACTTGGCTAAGAGAACAGCTAAATAAAGAAGCGGCCACAAGAAAGGGATCGCATCTATTCTCGGAACTCGAGCAAAGCAGAGATCATCATTGGGCACAACAATTCACGGAGGCCGCTGCAGCGGAATATTTGTCAATCGATTTTCCCGCCAAAGCTACCTGCAGCCACATCATGCGCAAAGCTGGCTGGAAGAGTCCCGCAAAACCGGATCAGCGCAAGTATCCACTTGCTAGAAAGACACTGGGGTTCTTGGCCGAATCACAATGGCATTACTTCGCTAGGCGAATATTATGGTCAAAGTTGACGCTGGGCATATCATGCACTTCGCCTTCGAATATAAACTGTCTGGCGGGTATAAAGGATCTACGCGGGCGGGACTTGGTAACCTATTTCTCGGATGTTCCTGCCTCACGACCTTTGGAAACCGGAACCATTATGAAAATACTGGAGGAGTACCATATCTCAAAGAGTTGGGAGGGATTGCCGCCAAGACCAGAATACTATGTGCCTGGACGGGATTACGTGGCGAAACGCCAACGTTCCACTCCCATGGATGGAAGCCCGTAAGCGTTCAACCTGGGAACACTTGGGATCCGGCCTGGAAGCTCTCGAACGTGACGGTAGAGCCAGCCACGATACCAAGGCAGAGCGCTTAGTTGTAGAAGTTTAGACTTGATCTGACAGAAAGGCCTTGCCAAGAGGTGGGGTTACCCGTTTTGATAGAGGTGCGAATCTTTATCAAACAAAGCGCGAAAGCGCCAAGGAGTAACCCCATGACAAGTTTCAACCAGAATGTA
>JACRAR010000020.1 GCA_016234745.1 Betaproteobacteria bacterium
CCGTCCTTCATGTTCAAAGCTGAATACCTTGATCCGCGATTTGCTCGTGTTGAATATCCCGTAGTTCTCGTACGAACACGCCATCTCGCATTGCAAGCACCCCGTGCATTTGCTTGCAGTGATGTGTAAGGATTTCTGCATGATGTCGCCTCCTCTTCAGCTACTATTGGGTTTATGCGGTTGGCATGGCATGCCAAGCCCGGTCCGGAAATATGCAAAGCAGGACTTATTCTAGACCAGTTTCGGAACTGTCCGCGCTATTTCCCAACCTGAGAAAGAAAGCCGATGATCCGGTGAAAGGCCCTACTGGTCTAACAGGAACAGCTATCCACCTCTCGGGGTTTTGACTAGGCCCCCGAGAGAAAACAGCAATTCCCCGGCAGGCCCGTTGACGATAGCCGTCAGATTGTTGCGCTCGGGGAGCACGCTCGCCGTATAGGTTTGTCCCTGATCTTTACTGCTCAATACGGTACCCGACAATCCAGCCACGCGTACGGTACCGTCCTTGTTCTGGACCAGCCCGGTCAGCGATTGCAGCGTCGTACTGGGCACTTCCTTCCATGTCAAACCGCGATCGGTACTGCGATAGATATGGCCACGCATTCCCGCCACCAGCAGCGTGCCGTCATTTAGGGCGAGACCGGTCCAAAACGAGCCCCTGTTGTCGGTTTGCACCAGCTGCCAGGATTTGCCACTGTCCTCCGAGCGAAGAATTGCACCGGCTTCGGCAACCATCAGGACCAGGCCAGCACCCGCCGGAACAATCTGCAGCAGGTGCTTGTCGCCCGCATCACCTTCAAGCAATCGCCGCTCGTTCCAGGTCTTGCCGCCGTCAGCGGTTTCCAGCACCAGGCCAAACTGGCCCACGGCGAAGCCGTGCTGTGCATTCTCGAACCATACCGAGAGCAACACGCGATCTTTGCCCGACTCTACGCGCAGCACCTGCCAAGTCTCCCCCGCATCGCTGGTTGCGATCACGGTGCCATCATGTCCAACCGCCCAGCCATGCTCTGCATCGATGAAGAAGACGCTGGTCAGCACACTGCGCGTCGGCACCGTCTTGGCCTGACGAAAAATTTTGCCGTCGTCCGAGAGAATCACAATGCCGAAATCGCCCACTGCCACCACACGCTTTCCGGTATAGGCAGCCGCCAGAATGGGGGCAACTTCGACTTTGGCGATCTGTGGAGCTTCGCGAAACAATCGTGGCGGCGCTGCGGGTGGATCAGCTGCCACAGTCGCCGGTACTTGCGTCAGCAAAGCCAGCGTCAATGCAATTTGAATTTCCAACTTGAGTTTCATGCTAGTGTCCAATGGCAGGCGCCTTGACCGGTCCCCTGCGCGGGAACAGGGAGTCGAGCTTTACGGCAAAAGCCGGCAGCACGGTGATGGCCATGATCATGTTCACCATGAACATGAAAGTGAGCAGTATGCCCATCTCGGCCTGGAACTTGAGGTCGGAGAACGACCAGGTCGCCACTCCCACCGACAAGGTGATGGCGGTGAAGATGGTGGCGATGCCTACCTCGCGCAACGCCCCCTCCAGCGCTACCTTCATGGACTCATGGCGCGAAAGATGGATCAGCAGACGATTGTATATATAGAACGCGTAGTCGACGCCGATTCCAGTGGCCAGAACCATCACCGGCAAAGTCGCTACAGTCAGGCCAATGTCCAGCGCTTTCATGAACCAGTAACCGAGGAAGGTGGCCAAGGTCAACGGCAGGCAGCATGCCAGCATGGCGCGCCAGTCGCTGTAAGCGAGCAGCACCAGAATCAGGATCGCGGCATAGACGTAAAGCATCATCGGCAATTCGCGCGCTTCAACTTCCTCGTTGATTGCCGCAAGGACGCCAACGTTGCCCGAGGCCAGCAGCACCTTGATTCCCACCCCCTGGGAATTGTGCTTCTCGCGAAACTCCTTGGCTGCCGCGATGACCGGCTTGATACTGGTCGCCTTGTGGTCCGCCAGATAGACATTGGCTGCCATCATGGTGCAGGCACGGTTCGAGACGCTGCCAGAATCTGGCAGGTAGGTTACCGCAATCTGCAGAGCCTTGCTATCGCGCGGCAATGCGGTCATTTTGGGATTACCCTCGTTGAGGCCGGCATTGGCAAACTTGGCCAGCGATGACAACGAGGTCACCGTCAGAACGCCTGGCACTTGCGACATGTGCTGGGTGAACTGGTCGATATAGTCGAGAATGGCAAAGTTGTTGCAGGAATCATTGGGTGTTTCAAACACCACGGTGAGCACGTCCATGCCGAGGTTGAAACGGCTCACGACATTTTGCGCATCCAGGTTGTAGCGCGAGTCGGCGCGCAGTTCCGGCGCCCCAGCTTGCAATGCGCCGATGTGGCGACCGTGGCTTTGCCATACTGCAACCGCAAACAGAACAGTCGCCACACCCAGCACCAGACGGGCATGATTGATTTCGGCGATAAAACCCAGCCGCTCGATGATCGCGCCGCGCTTCGCCTGGATTTCTTCCAGGCGCAAGGCGTAGGCACGGGAGAAACGGAAATAGGAAGCCACCACCGGCAGCATCACCAGGTTGGTGGTGATCTTGTAGCCGACGCCGATCGAGGCGGTGATGCCGAGTTCCCGTATCATCGGAATTGGAATGATGGTCAAGGTGATGAAACCGACAAAGGCCGTGACCAAAGCCAGGGTGCCTGGAATGAACAGGCTGGAAAAACTTTCGCGGGCTGCGCCCATGGAGTCCTGCCCTTGCGCCACGGCTTTGGAAATCGCGTTGATCTGCTGCACGCCGTGCGACACGCCGATTGCAAACACCAGGAAGGGTACCAGGATAGCCAGCGGGTCGAGCCCGTAACCCAGCAGGGTCAGCGTACCGAACTGCCACACCACCGAGGTCATCGAACAGATAATCGGCAGCAGGGTCAACAAAATGGAACGGCAATACCAATACACCGACAAAGTTGTGAGAAAGGCCGCCAGAGCAAAGAAAACCGCAACACCCTTGGCGCCGGCCGCAATGTCGCCAATCTGTTTGGCAAACCCGATGATCTCGATCTCATGTTCGGGGGTTTCTAGTTTGGCGCGCACCTCGGTTTCGAGCTTCTCTGCAAGTGCCAGATAGTCGAGTTTCTGGTGCGTATTGCTGTCTTCTTCGAGCAAATCGGCCACCACCATCGCGGCGGTATTGTCGTTGGCAACCAGGTCGCCCATATAGCCGCCCTTGATCACGCGATCGCGTATCTTGCTTATTTTTTCTTCGTCCAGTGCGTCCGCAGTGACATTGCCGCCGATCACATCCTCGGCGCGAAACCCGTCTTCGGTCAATTCATAGAAGCGCGTATTGGGTGTCCACAGCGAATGGACCGAGCGCCGGTCGACGCCAGGCAGGAACAGCACCGCCTCGGTCACCTCATGCAGTTTTTTGAGTGCGGCCTTGTTCCAGATATCGCCTTTGGTCGAGCGCACCACCACCATCACGCGGTTGGCGCCAAATAACTCGGTGCGATACTTGAAAAACGTGTCGGTGTATTCGTGGCCGATCGGGAGCTGCTTGTCGAAGCCTGCCGACATGTGCAACTGCATCGCCAGGTAACCCATCACGACAGTGAACAACAGCAATACCGCCAGTGTCTGCGCCCGGAAACGGAAAAAGAAATTTTCCAGTGTTTTGACGATACTGACGATGCTAGCCATTTAACCTATGCCCTCGCAAATCTCGGCACTGCGCAACAAGAAAAACGCTGCGGGCGCTCGTAATGACCGCCCGCAGCGAAGGAAGACGACCCGTTAGAAGATATACGAAACCGAAGCGCTGAGGACGTCGCGGTCACGCATCATGTTGAGGTTGCCGCCACCGAAGAAGGTGGTGTAACCGACATTGGCCTTCCACGTATTGTGATAGTCGAAGTTGAGGTTCATGGCGATCGCCC
>JACRAR010000003.1 GCA_016234745.1 Betaproteobacteria bacterium
CCGCAGTTGCGGGAAGCCTTCTTCTACGGTCAGACCCCAGTATTTCATGGCGTCGTGCGCCGAGTTCAGGAATCCGATGGATTCGTCCTGCGGCGTAGTCTGTGCTTTCCCCACCACAAATTCACCGTTGTCGTCGATCAGAAAGGTGTCCGTCATCGTCCCTCCTGCATCGATCCCCAATATCCGCGGGTATCTCTTTACCGTCTCGCTTCTCGTCGCCGACATCGTCGCTCCTCCTAAGTGTTATTGCGTTGTGATAAGTAGCCGGACGTCCAGGCTGACCCGGATGTCGCTGCGGAAGTGCTACTGGATAGGCTCAATTACACGTGAGCGCGGCGCCTCTGCCAACTACACAAAAGGGTAGTTTTCCGTGCCGGGCTTTGCCGATCAGATCAGACCCATCTGGCGCGCTGCGTTGATGGCCTGCAGGCGGCTGCTGACGGCCAGTTTGGAATAGATGTTCTTGAGATGAAATTTCACGGTGTTCTCGGACAGGTAGATCCTTCGCGCCATCTCCTTGTTGGAAACGCCCCTGCCGAGATAAACGAGAATTTCCGTTTCGCGCTGGGTCAGTTGTTCGAGAGGTTCGAAGCGCTGCGTCAATTCGTTCTGGCCAAGCTCGCTGCCGAGCGCCTTGAGAATCAACTCCAAGTGACTGGGTGTGGCGTTATCTGCAGCATGTGTTGCCTGGGTGGCCGGAGACAAGCCGGTCTTCTCGCGCAGCATATCGGTGAGCGCCTTGCCTTCCTCGAGAAAAGTGCGAATGAAGCCGCCCTCCTCCGCCAGATGCAAGGCCAATCGCAGGCTGCGCTGGGCTGCGTTGTCGTTGCTCTGTTGCTTGCGCGCCAGGGCTTCGAGCAAATGCAGCTTGATCTGACGACGCACGCGTCCCCTGGTTTGCGGCGCATGCTGTTCGGTTGCAAGCAAATTCAGCGCTTCATCGGTTTGTGCGGAATGAATGGCAAGTCGAATGCGCCCGATGGCCTCGCCCTCGGTGTCCTCGGAGAACTGGATCCAGGACTTCGGTAAAAGGAATTCGTCATCCGCAGTCCTGATTCGTCTGGCGCTGAAACCCGCCTGTTCGACTTCGCCCTGCAGCAGCATGCGCCGCACCCGCTCCCAATTCACCAAGCGCACCAATCTCGGCAAGGCATTAGCGAAGCCGATGCTCTCGGCTTCATCGAGCAGGGCCGAGGCGGCACTGGAACGGCTGCGCGCATCGTGGATACGCGCCATGGTCACATACGCCACGGCCAGATAATCGAGCAGGGCCGCTTCCTTGATCACATGCTTGAACTCCTCAAACAGCGCTTCCGCCGCATCCAGTTCATTCGCTTCGTACAATGCCTGGATATAGCAGGACACCAGCGATGCCGCGGCGAAAGACTCGTCGCGGAAAACCCGCGAGTCGGCAATCGCCAGGCGGAAACGATCCAGGGCATCGCGCAGGCGCCCCTGGATCAGTGAAGTGACGCCGGTATTGCTGACCGAGTAGCCCCAGCTGAATGCCGCATCGGCGCAATCACTGTAGGCGCGGGCGATTCTGAGCACTTCGCGGGCGCCATCGAAATCTCCCGCCGTCAAGGCGAAGTAACCGCTGAGGTTGGCTGCCGCACCCAGTTCAAAAGCGCCAAAGCCGGCCGGGTTGCTGCGATAGACCTCGACCTCGCGAATGATCTCGTAGGAAACCGGCAAGTTGTCGGCAAGCAGCGCGGCCATTGCGCGCACCACTTGCGGGTTGGTCTGGGCGGGCTTGTGTCCGAGCAGTTCCTGATGTTCGAGGGACTCAAGCACGGTTGCGAGCTTGACGTGGCGGCGCAGAAAAGTCAGCGCCCAGGCGATCTTGACCAGCAGGTCCGGGCGCTTTTCGATCTCTTCCAGGGGCAAGCGGTCGTACCAGCGTTCCACCGTCGCCAGGTGCGCATCGGCGATCAGTCGCGATGACCAGATCTCCAGAATCTGCGTGGCCGTCCCGTATTGATTGGCTGCGATGTAATGATGCATCGCTTCTTCGAACAGTTCCTGTTCGCGATACCAGTTTGCCGCAAGACGGTGCACTTCGATGATTTCCGCCTTCTGCCAGGTTTGGCGCATCTGTTCCTGAAGAAACGAGGAAAACAAGGTGTGGTACTTGAACCATTGCTGCTCCGGTCCCAGGCTGCGCACGAAAAGGCCGGCGCGCTCCAGGAACATCAGGATTTCCTGCGATCCCGTGCCTGCCATCACGGTATCGCAAAGCGGCGCGCTGAGGCGGGTCAACAACGACGTGCGGATGAGGAAAGCCTGGATCTCCGGGCTTTGCAGGGCGAGCACGTTGTCCACCAGATAATCGGCAAGCTCCGGCAAACGGAAAGGACCGAGCTTCTCCAGGGACAGGCGCACCGCGGGATTCACCAGCGTCAGGCGAAACAACTGCAGCGCCGCCGGCCAGCCTTCGGTTTGCCGATAGATCGCGGCGACCTCATCGTTACGGACACTCAATTCGCTGGCCTCGGCAAAGAAGCGGGAAACTTCCGCGGCAGAGAAACACAGGTCATTGGCGCGGAAAACCAGCGCCTGATTATTCACGACCAGGCGCGCCAGACCAAGTTCGGGGATGGTTCGCGAGCCGATGAAAATCTTCACGCCGTCAGGCAAATGCTCGAGCAGCTGGCGCATGAACACGTGAATCGACTTGTTGGTGATGAGCTGGAATTCATCGAGAAACAGGCTTACCGGGGCGCCGACGTCCACCAGGTGGTTGACCAGCCAATCCTTGCGGTGCCAGCGTCCCTGCTCGGCCGGTCCATCGATCTCAAAGGCGCCGGCGCCATCCTGAGCCTGTTGAATTGAAGCAACGACCGCCTGGAGATGGACGAAAAAACGATGCGGGTCGTTGTCCGCCTCCTCGAAAGTCAGCCAGCCGGTGCGCACTTGCGCAGATTCGCTGAGCGCCTTGATCTGCGCCATGACCGTGGTCTTGCCGTGGCCTGCCGGGCCCTGCACAAGGATCACTTGAGCCTGCGGCTGCTCTTCGAAAATTTTGCGGAGGATGGCCTCGCGAGGAATGGCGCCGGCATATTTCGGCGGTGCAAACAGCTTGTGCGCCCCCACCTTGACCGGTGGTTGGCGTCGGGGCTTGTGCTGGGCGACCATGCCGGAAAGGTTCAGGCAGTCAGGCTGACCGGCACGCCGTTGAGTGCCGCATTGCCGGACAGGGCATCCACGAGATGGTCGTCGGTGAGGTCGTTCTGGCTCACGCCGGCATGCGCTGCGGCAACCTGCAGGCGGATTCCAGGGCGATCATGGCCCCAGCCGTGCGGCAGGCTCACCGTGCCGGGCATGATGCCGGCATCGGCCTCGAGTTGCACCGTCAGGCAACCCACGCGCGAAGACAATTGCGCAGACTGGCCACCAGCTAGGCCGCGGCTCGCCAGATCGGACGGATGCACCAGCAGGGTGCAGCGCGGCTTGCCCTTCACAAGGCGTGGGAAATTGTGCATCCAGGAATTATTGCTGCGAATCTGGCGCCGCCCGATCAGCAAGAGTTGTCCGGCCTGGGGCGCCTGCTCCAGCAGCGCTTGCGCGCGTTGCACATCGGCCAGCAGAAGCGGCGGCGCACATTCAATTCTCTGGTCGGTGGTTGCCAGGCGCTGCGGGAAGGACGATGACAACGGACCCAGGTCGATGCCGTGCGGCTCGGCGCGCAGCCTGGCCAGCGACAGGCGCTGCGCGCTGCGCCGGCCATAAGGGCCGGTCCTGAGACCGAGATCGATTAAGCGCTCCGGGGACATGCCGCGTTTTGCGGTCACGCCCAGGCGCTGCGCCAGATGCTCGCCAAGTGCCTGCAGTATTTCCCAGTCGTGCATGCCATCTTCCGGTTTGGTCAAGGTGGCCGGGCTGTACTTGGCGACATTTCGCACCGCCAGCAAATTGAAGACCAGATCGTAGTGATCGTGCTCCAGGGGCGCTGTCGGCGGCAAAATCAGGTCGGCATGGCGCGTCGTCTCGTTGATGTAGAAATCGATGGCGAGCATGAATTCAAGCTGCCCCAAGGCCTGATCAAGCTGCCGGCCGTTGGGTGTCGACAGCACGGGGTTGCCGGCGATAGTGATCAGCGCGTGCACCTGCCCTGTGCCGGGCTGAAGAATTTCCTCGGCCAGCACGGCCACCGGCAATTCGCCGTTGACTTCGGGCCGGCCGCTGATCCGGCTAGCCCAGCGTCCATAGCTGCCGGGACGTGCCTTGAGCGCCGCCACCACATCGACGGCCGGCTGTGTCACCAGGCTGCCTCCCGGCCGATCGAGATTGCCGGTGACGAGATTGAGCAACTGGATCGCCCAGTGGCACAGCGAACCGAAGGCCTGGGTCGATACGCCCATGCGGCCATAACAAACGGCACGGGATGCGCCGGCGAAGTCCCGGGCGATGCGGCGGATGTCCGCGGCAGCGATGCCGGTGGCCGCAGCAACGGCTTCGGGAGTAAAACCCTGCAGCGCGGTGCGTACTTGTTCGAGATTGCGCAGCATGGGCGCAAGCCGCCCGGGACGCGCAAGATTTTCGGCGAAAATGACCTGCAGCAAGGCAAACAGGAACAGTGCATCGGTACCCGGGCGGATGAAATGATGCGCATCCGCCTCGCTCGCCGTTTCGCTGCGGCGCGGATCGATCACCACGAGCCGGCCGCCGCGCTGGCGCAGTGCGCCCAGGCGCTTGGCGACATCCGGCACCGTCATCAGGCTGCCGTTGGAAACGAGGGGGTTGGCGCCAATGACAAGAAGATAATTCGTGCGATCCACATCCGGAATCGGCAGCAGTAATTGATGGCCGTACATCCAGAAAGCCACCAGTTGCTGCGGAGATTGATCGACCGAAGTGGCGCTGAAGCGATTGCGCGTGCGCAGCAGGCCGGGAAAACCACCGGCATGCGTGAGCAGACCATAGTTATGGGAATTGGGGTTGCCCTGGTAGACCGCGATGGCGTCGTTGCCGTGCTGACTGCGAATCGCCACCAGCCTTTCCACAACCATTTCGAACGCGTCCTGCCAGCCGATCGCCTGCCAATTCGCACCGACGCGCCGCATGGGCTGGCGCAGGCGGTCGGGATCGTTCTGAATGTCCGCCAGCGCCACGGCCTTGGGACAGATATGTCCGCGACTGAATGGATCCTGCTTGTCGCCCTTGATGGAAACGATTTGCTGCCCGGCAAGCTGGATTTCAAGGCCGCAGATGGCTTCGCAAAGATTGCAGGATCTGAAGCAGGTGACGATCTCGTCTTGGGTTGTCATGTCACCATTCTGCCCCAAAAAAACCGGGCCGGCGGAAGCCGGCCCTGCGCTTGGCATCCGCCGACAACTAGGACATCAAATGCTTCTTGAACCAGTGGGTCGCACAACCTGAGGCGTGGTCGAAATCACCGCCGGGCAGGTAGGCATCGAAATGCCCACCGGGCAGGAGTTCCAGCGCCTTGACTTCGCGCGCTCTGGAAAAGGCTTCGATGGCCAGGTCGGCCGGCACCAGCATGTCGCCTTTCGCGACGACCATCATCAGCGGTGTCGGTGCAATCAATTCGATGCTGGCGATCGGGCGGTATTCGAGAAAATACTCGAGCGATTCGAGCGTCACCTTGTTCATCCAGGACGGCGCCAGGGACTCGTGGGTTTTGGTAAACCACTCGAAGGAATCTGGCGTCGGCAGTACACAGGGCGAGCCTTGCGGCGCCACTACCTCGGCATAATTCACCGGCCCGCCGGCATAGCGCTGCCCCCGATCTGCCAGCAGTGCGTCGCGGAAACCCTCGAAGTGATCGGCACGCATCAGGCGTTTGGCGTTGGCAAAACAATCCACTGCGGGAACCTGCGAAACGACCGCCTTGATGCGTTTGTCGAAGGCCGCCAGATGCAGCACATGCCCGCCGCTATAGGAAGAGCCCCAGACGCCGATCTTGCCCGGATCGACTTCGGGCTGCTGCTGCACCCAGGTGATGGCATTGCGATAGTCCTGATGCTGCTGGTAGGGAATCACCTGGCCGCGCGGTTCGCCTTCGCTGGCGCCGAGGAAGCGATAATCGAAAACCATCACGACGAATCCGGCCTTGCAGAAGGCTTCGGCAAAGAACTGCAGATACATTTCCTTGGTGGCACTGAAGCCATGGGCCATGACGATGGCTGGCCGCTTCTTGCCTTGCGCCAGATCATCCGGCACGAACAGCCAGCCGGCACACTGCAAGCCTTCGCTGCGAAACTTGATATCTCTCCTCATTTCCTGCTCCCTTGTTGTAGTTTCAGCGAATCGAACAACAATTTCCGAATATGCCGCCTACCCACCCAGTCGCTGCAATGCCGCGATGGTCAAATATTTTTCGTAGATGCTGGGATCATTGACGCGCATCGTGAAACCGCCGGGGATTTCGCGTACCTGCTCGATGCGTGTCATGCGGTTGGTCTGGACATTGTAGGCATGCACGGTGGACCAGGACCAGTAGGGATTCTTGCCATCCATGACCCTGCCCTTGCCATCGTCATAAACCGAAAACGAGCCGTCGAAATGGCGGAACATCTGGCCGCGCCGGTCATAGGAAACCATGCAGAGGGGCAGGAAGGTCCGGGCATCGAACCACACCCGTTTCTTTCCCACCGGGGCGCGTGGATACATCGTCGGTTCGGCCTCGACAACGATGGTTTCGGGAACCAGTTCCACCGTGGTATCCCAGAAATGCGAGCCTTTCGGTCCGCCATGGGTCTTGTGTTCCCAGTTCGGATGCGACGAGTTCCAGCCGCCGGACACACCGGCCAGATAGGGGCCGCGGTGCACGATCTTGTAATTGCCCCAGGTCATGAACGGGTCGCCGGCCGCCCAGGCATCGGAAAGATAAAGTTCGGAACCCGGATTGAGTGCTTCGAAGCGCTGGTTGGTCGGAAATCTCCTGACGCGCTTGAAGGCCGGCAGGTAGCCATACAGTTCGGGAAACTGGGTCTGGTCGTAGGCCCAGATATTGAGATAGGCCACACCGCGCATATCGTTCGGTTCGACGAAGAACACCGATTGATAGCGCACCTTGTCCTCATGCCCGGTCAGATAGGGCTTGGGCTCCAGCACATTGCGGCCAATCGTGGCCATCTCCGCCCAGCCCGTGGAATATTGATAGTGCATATTGCCGGCTTCATCGAGATCATATTCCTTGGCCGGATAAAACGATGAGTCGTGACGCCCCCAGCTCAGAGTGTGTGCAGCAAACACTTCGATTGCCGATTGCGGCTCGGGAAAGGGGTTGCCGCCGATCCAGGGTTTACCCTCACGGGTCACGACATTGCCCTTGGCATCGAATTGCGCCTTGCCGCGATTGCGCAGCGTGGCTTCGATGTACTCCGGCGGGTTGAGCTTGTTCATGTCGGTGGTGGTCGGCGCCAGCGTCAGGCGCCGTCCCATCTCCGTGATCTGCTTGTAGCGCACCGGGTCGAGCAGGTCCTTGACGACGTCGGCATTGTCGCGCGTGATGACATCGCCGGCCTTGAGTTTGCCGCGCGTGTATTCCTCAATCGAATTCAACTCATCCGGATAAGCCGGGCCGGTTGAACCGGTGCGCGCAAAAGCCGACCAGGCCGAAGTCAGCAAACCGGCGCCGAGCACGCCCTTGGCGGTATTCGCCAGAAATTCCCGGCGGCTATAGTCGCGATCAAAACGTCGGATGTGTGCCATGCAAGATATCGGTGATGTGCTGCGCGTTGAAAGACCACGCCCCCTGATTCAAGCGGGATGAACCAGGGGGCGAGGAGGGGGAGGGGAAATCAGAAGGCGTAGGTAGCGCGGACGAAGACCTCGTTGGCGTACTCCAGGCCCTGGACGAAGTTCTTGTTGACCTGCTCGCC
>JACRAR010000022.1 GCA_016234745.1 Betaproteobacteria bacterium
ATAACGCAGGCTATCCTCGGTAACCCGCTCGAAATTTTCGTAGCGTTGCATCAGGCTGCGCTGCCAAGTGTATTCCAGTTGTTTGCTCCGCCAGAGCTGACTGGCAAGTTGTCCCTTGCCAGGCCAAAGTTGTTCGCAACGAGCAATCACGGAATGGACATCGAACAAGGTGCCGTACGCATCGAAGACCAAGGCTTCAATTGACATGAATGATTCCTGGATGGATATTGAATAGATCTATTGTGCCAGTTGGGATTGATTTCTCAAATCGAAGTCGTGATCTGCACTAGCCAATCGGGCGTATGCTGTAATACTAAGGTTTCAAATGCCTTAAGGATCAATCGTGACAAGAATGTGAACTTGCCACAAAGCCATTTTCCGTTTGCGGAGCCCCAGCATAGGTTTGAAGGTCTGAATCGATGAGTTGGAACTCCCGATAGCTGTCGCTGGCAAACCGGGATAAAGCAACAATTTACCCAAATTGGATGCGTAATTCGCTGCCTCCTTGCAGCGATAAGCAGTCACCTAGCTCACTGACCGGAGAGACTTCAATGGCGTTTACGTCGGTCCGTCTCGGTGTGGCGATGAAAAAGTCAGCGCCGTCGGGCCGAGCCGCGGTTCTCTGTAAACCTGACGAGCCTAAATCGACCCTGACCCGACCCGTACGTTAGTCTGGAGTCAATAACTGAATCCGCTCCATACAGGGGCCGCCAGATAATTGCTTCTGTTAGCTTGTGGGCCGGCCTTGGCTGGCGTGGCAATGTAAAGAAGCAGACATCTTTTCCGCCTTGCAAAATTCGGAAAACTGCCATGACCTTACATGCAATTCGTCCGGCTCAATTTGCTTGCTAACAACGACTCATGCCAATCAAGAATTACCCGCGAAGTCGCTACAATCGATCATAGTCAAATTTGGCGCACGACGATTTCGACAATAGCTTCTGTGCAATCCTCCAACGATACCAAGCTTGTATCGAGGCGGAGTTCCGGCTCTCTGGGTATTTCGTAGGGACTGTCTATGCCGGTAAAGCGCGCCAGCTCTCCTCGCCGGGCCTTGGCGTACATACCCTTGGGATCGCGCCGTTCGCAGACTTCGATCGGGGTATCGACGAAGACCTCGATGAACTCCCCGGGATTGAACAATGCTCTGGCCATCCGGCGCCCGGCGCGGTAAGGCGAAATGGCAGCCACCAGCACGATCAGGCCCGCGTCCAGCATCAGTCGGGCAACTTCGGCCACGCGCCGGATGTTTTCAGTTCGGGCGGCCTCGTCAAATCCCAGGTCGCGATTCAGTCCAAGCCGCAGATCGTCGCCGTCAAGCAGGTAAGAGCACAGCCCATCCCGATAGAGGCGCTCTTCAACCGCGCGTGCCAAGGTGGATTTCCCCGCACCGGACAGTCCCGTCAGCCAGATGCATTTCGGGGCTTGTCCCATGAGCGTGGAATGCTGCACCTTGCCTATAGTTTTCGTTAAGTGACTTTGGATTTGAATCGCAGCAGTCGTGTCCATGATCGAGATGATGCGCGGCTAGGTTTTATTGACGTGCGGAACTGAGGTAACGAGCATATCCGGCAGTTCCAGGAATTCGATGATCCTGTGGGTTCCAACCTCCCTGGTGATGTCGATGACGAGCAGATCCCTCGGGCGTTCCGAAAAATGCCTGACAATGGCTTGGTTTCTTTGCACGTACAAACTGATGTAGTGATCCTTTTGGTAGCCCAAGTCCCAATCTATTCTGCTGCCGAGATTCGGATCCACGTCCAGCAGCCAATTGACTTCCGCCATGAATGCGAGGTACCCGGGAAGGATATAGGTATCGCGTTTGACTTCTTCGCGGCTGGGACTTTCGGCGGCGGCGTCACAGCGAAACAGCTTCTTGTGAAAATTCAGCAGCGAGTTGAACCAGATTTCTGGTTCACGATGCGTGAGAATGAATTTGCTTCCGGGAAAAAGGGCATCAACCTGAGCATAAGTCGTCTTTACCGAGAAAGGGGCGTCCTGGAACGCATCGTATTGCCTGACATAATCCGAGAATGCGATGAAATTGCCCCGATAGAGATCCAATCCCAGGGTTTCCCCTTGCTGTTGGGGCGCGACATTCAATCCGATAATTTGGAAGATTGCCTGCAGCGTCGAAGTACCGGTCTTGTTGGCGCCAATCCCAAAAACCTTGTTGAATCGCTTCGCCGATTGACAGATAGGGACCGAAGATTGGCGAAATTCAGCGAGATTCATCGACCGGTCGGACAATCAGAAAGGGTGACGCAAGCCCCGCCGACGCGGCGACAGCGCCGCTTCCTGTGCAGCATTCTTGAGGCTGGGACAATCAGGTTGGTTCATCCGGATCTTTGGGTTGCCTGCTCGCCCGGATTCGCGCACCAGACCAAAGGCGCTCGAGCAGAGCAAATTCGCGTTGATGGATGCTAAGCATGGGCGGCCCACGCCTCAATAGAGAAGATGCTAATTGTCGCTAAGGATTTTCCTTATGTCCGGCATCGTTCGATCTCACCTCTTCCAGCAACCTCAAATAGTGCTTGGGTCCAATTTCATCAACAGATATCTGGCCGACAATATTTCGTCCGCATGCTTTGCATCGGCTTCTGAATGACTCATTTTGGTTGCCTCGAAAGTGCTCCATCAAACTGGCTGACGGATTTCGGCAAGAAGCACGTGACTGTTGATTACCTTTGGCAAAGAATCGAGAGGAATAGATCGCATTTGTTCCAAGTAGCCAGCGATAATGCCGGCGCGGCCAAAAGGCCGCGCAACCCGCGCCAGCTAATCACGCGCCAGGATTAGTTCGGTTGATCATTCGTATTTCCCAGTATGGCAGGTGACCGCGACGGCAATCTTCCCGTCTGCGTCGACGAACCCATCCTATCTAACCTGCCAGAGCGAGAAAGCCAATGCATTACCGTTCATCCCTGTGAAACTTGCGGTTCTTTAGCGAGTCTTTGCAGGCAATTGACGCGATCAGCTCGCCATTGTGGCTTTTGAGCCTGCCTGCTATACACGACAACCCAGGTGGCGTCATGAAATGTTATATATTTGCAGCCTTCAATACCCTGAGCCGTGCGTCCCGAATCCGACGAGGACGGCTTTCTTGATGGACATAGGACTGCTGCTGTTTCTGATTATCTTGAACGGCGTATTTGCGATGTCAGAGATCGCCGTAGTATCTTCACGAAAATCACGCCTCCAAAAACTGGCCGATGACGATAGCCCTGGAGCCCGCTCGGCTCTGACACTTAACAACGAACCGTCTACGTTCCTCTCCACGATTCAAGTCGGCATCACGACGGTGGGAATCTTGAGCGGTGCTATTGGTGAAACGGCCCTTGCCGACCCGCTCTCTGAATGGCTTGTCAATCTTGGACTAGTTGAGTCTTACGCCAGAGGCATCGCGCTGACGTTGGTCGTCGTGGGGTTAACCTATTTTTCCGTCGTAGTCGGGGAGTTGGTTCCCAAGCAGCTGGGACTGTTGGCCCCGGAACGAATCGCCTCATTGATTGCACCGCCGATGAATGTCCTGGCGCGAGTAGCCCTGCCGGTGGTTTGGCTACTTTCGTCGTCCTCAAGTTTTCTGCTGCGCATGATAGGCGCCGTTCGCCGGGAAGAGCCATCTGTTACCAATGAGGAAATTGAAGTACTGATGGAACAGGGAGCCGAAGCAGGCGTGTTCCATGAAAGCGAGCAAGCCATTGTTTCCAACGTGCTCCGGCTTGACGAGCAACGCATCAGTGCGATCATGACACACCGCAACGATATCTACATCCTCGATCTTGATGAACCCGAAACGGAGATTCGCACGCGCATCGCCGAGAGTCCATTCACTCGCGTAGTCGTTTGTCGCGGCGGAATTGATCATATCGTGGGGATTCTTCGCACGGCTGATCTGCTTAAAGATGCTTTGGCTGGCAATCCCATTGCAGTTGAGCAATCTTTGCGGCCAGCGCTCTACGTTCCGGAAGGGGTTACCACCACCCGCCTGCTGGAAAATTTTCGCAAGGTCCGGCAACAATGTGCGTTGATTGTGGATGAATACGGGGAGCTACAGGGGTTAGTCACCCTGACCGACGTAATGACCTCCATTGTAGGAGAGTTGCCTTCTTCCGACATTGTCGAAGAGCAGGATATTGTCGTGCGCGCTGACGGTTCGTGGCTGATCGATGGCAGCGTGGCCATTGAACGGCTAAAGTCGGTGCTGGCGATCGACGAAGAATTCCCGGGCGAAGGGGATAATTCTTATAACATCCTGGGCGGATTGGTCATGTACGTTCTGGGGCGAGTCCCCTCGGTGGCAGATCACTTCGAGGAGACAGGGTATCGATTTGAGGTGGTCGATATGGATAAGAATCGGGTAGACAAAGTGCTGGTGGCGCGTTTAGAGACGTCCCATGACGTCAGTGTCGTCCAAGATTCGTAGCGTTGGTCAAGCCAGGATTGAGGATGCCAGAATCGCCCGTTTGTCTTTTTGGGGGGGCGGGTGCTGTCCAGCGCGTGCGGCACCATCTGACGGCCTCTTCACAATCAAAGCTGAAACGGGGCTTCTTTCTCCAGCCGTGCTACGAGCACGCGCACATTTTCCAAAAACTGTGCTTGCTTTGCCTTCGCAATCGGCTTACCGGGCAAGAATCGTTCCCCCAGCGGGTTGACGAACGTCCCATTCCGCGACACCCGATAATCTAGGTGCGGACCTGTGGACAATCCGGTTGAGCCGACATAGCCAATTACCTGCTTCTGGCTGACTCGCGCGCCACGTCGTATGCCGCGTGCGACACGCGCCAAGTGATTGTAGTAAGTCTGATAGCCGCTGCGGTGGGTCAAGATGACTTGAATCCCATTGCCGCCATTGCGCCGGGCAAACTGCACTACACCTTCGGCGACAGCCCACACCGGGGTTCCGACGGACGCCGCATAGTCGATCGCCAGGTGCGGTCGCACTCCACCGAGCACGGGGTGTGGCCGCCGGTACGAAAACCCGGAGCTAATGCGCGTGAATTCCAGGGGTGAACGAAGAAACGTCTTCTTTAATGATCGCCCCTGTGTGTCGTAATAGGTGAACCCGGTCCGATCTTGGAAGCCAATGCCCGTCAGCGTCTCGGCGTCGCTGAAGTATTGCGCGGCGAGAATGCGACCTTGTTCGACGGGAACGTCGTTTGCGTATCGTATTTCGACCAAAAGGCGGAAAAAGTCGCCCTGGCGTGTGTCGGCGGAAAAGTCGAACTCCGACTCAAAGATTTGTACCAAATTGAGCAGCGTCTTTGGGGCAAGGGCGCCTCCTTCAACCGCATCCCAAAGCGATCGGCCCACCTTGCCCTGACGAACTTCAAGGCGTACTTCGGGTTGAATCGCGATGCGAGTTGCCTTCCATTGACCATCATTTTCGGAAAGCTCGAATCGAACCCATGGACTCGGCGCATAGGAAAGCGACACGGGACGCCCTTCGACGTTGCGCGACAATCGAAACTGGTCACCTGGCCTGACTTTCCGCAAGTTCGCACCGGCTGCCCGCAGCGTGCCTACAATCTCATGTGCCATCGTTGCCGGCACGTCGTTCCTCAACAACAACGCCGTGACGCTGTCGCGCTTCCCGATCTCAAGCACCATGGTTCTCAGCGCCATTGAGTCATCAGGCGAATCCGGTTTGACCAAGCTGGCGACAGGCAAGGATTCCTCCGGTGAGGGTGCCGGCCATAATGTCCATCCCAGAACGACAATTGACGTGGCCAGAGCCAGCGCAACTATCAACGGGATGATGAATTTTCGGGTCATAGCGCTTTATGAGTTGATGGGTCTTGCAACGTCTTGATGGAACAAAGCCAGCGGGCTCCTTCCTGTTCGTTAGTATCCCAGTCTCCAGCCGATTCCAAAGCACCGAACAAATGGACTATTTCCGCCTTCGTCAGATGAAGTGGCAGAAGAGCCGGCTCGCAGCCATCGCCGAAGAAACCCGGTGTCCGAACGCCACAGGTTGATCGAGTATGGTCATGTCGGGTTGAGCTTCCGGCGGATGATGCCGGGATGTCAAAAATTGCTTGACTAATATGTTTACATAAACTATATTTGTACAAATCCACATATGCATGGCATGACAAGGACCCGATCGTGAAACCACCGGCAAGACGTGCAAACCAGGGGACGCCATCCCAAACGCCCGCTGGCATCCCAGGGGATAAGGAGCGCGGCAATTGCGTCGTTGCAGACGACGTATTCAGCAAAGTATTGCGGCTGGTTCGTGTGGTTCAAGCCGGACTGAAGAACCTTGAGGGCAGCGTTGGCGTCAGCGGGTCGCAGCTCTGGGTTCTCTGGCAGCTTTCTGCCCAGCCGGGACAGCGCGTCAAGGAGCTGGCCGAGTCACTGCACATGCATCCGTCTACCGCCAGCAACCTGCTCGACAAGCTTGAAGCGCGGGGGCTGGTGCGAAGAGAGCGGCGTGATTTGGACAACCGCGTGGTGCGGATCTACCTCGCTGAGGCGGGAGCAAGAATTGTAAGAACGATTCCAGGCCCGACGAAGGGGGAGCTGCGGCATGCGCTGAGGCAGGTACCCGAGCCTGTTCTTGCTGGGTTGCTGAAGGGCGTCACGGCCGTCCTGCAAATAATGGATCACTCGCCAACCAAGAGCCCACACTAGCGGTCCGGCTCGCTGCAAATCGCAAGGAGAAAAATGCGAATGGATACCTGGCAGGCAGCAATGCAGCACAAAATGAAGGCGGTTATCGAAACAACAGCTACCGCCTGGCAATTAGACAATGCAGTGGCGGCCCGATGTATCGAAGCCCTGTCAGATGCTGGACGTACCGATCCGTTCGTGCTCATGCGAAGCGATCGACCCGGCCGAACGATGAGCGCGGGGCGGCGACTTTCAAAGCCGAAGGGCAGAAGTTCCGGTGAGTACCGCAGGTGGGATGATCACAGGTTCAGTGATATGCAGCCCGGACAGGGCAGATAGCGGGAACCGTCTCAACGTCACAACGGCGATTCCTGCACTTGTGGCAACTATCAGGAGAAAATCATGCACGTACAAATCAATACCGATCATCACGTCGAACTTACGGAAGCCTTTGCAACCTACGTCCGCGGCACGTTGGAAGAACGCTTGAGCTGGTACCAAGATCACATTACTCGAGTTGAAGTTCATCTGAGCGACCAGAGCGGCCACAAAATAACGCCAAATGATAAGCGCTGTGTCATGGAACTGCGCCTCGAAGGACTCCCGCCATTGAGCGCGCATAAGCAGGCAGCGACCTATCGTGGTGCGATCGACGGAGCGGGCGATAAATTGTCCAGAATGGTTCAGAGAAAAGTCAGGAAACTCCGCGACCGCGAATTTCGAGCGGTACCTCTATCTCACGCCGAGGTTCCCGCGGCCTAAAGCAATCGAGGCACCGGACGGAAAACTCAGTCGAACGGTACCGCGATCCATCGGAGAGGAGTCCAGCCGTGAACGCGACTAGTCTTCGCCAAGCAAGCTCGCGGTCGCCGGAAGCCCTTGCCTCGTCCTGAAAGTCGGCAAAGATGAATCAGTACATCGATCGCTTCCTGATCTGGACTCCAGATCACATTGCAGCACCAGCGCGCATAGCGCTGATACTGCTGCTTACTCTGTTAGCCTTGCGCGCCATTCATCAGGTGCTTCCGGTTTTGCGTGACGCCATCGCCAAACGCCAGGGATCGATGGAGGAGAGCCAGCGTGTCCGCACCCTTTCCCGTGTAGTGCGCTATGCCCTGACGGTAGTCACGACCGTGATTGCGTCCCTGCTGATTCTCGGCGAGTTGGGAATCTCCGTTGCACCGATTCTGGGAGCGGCCGGCGTCGCGGGAATTGCCATAGGCTTTGGCGCTCAGTCGCTGGTCAAGGACTATTTCACAGGGTTCTTCCTGCTGCTGGAGAATCAAATTCGTCATGGGGACGTGGTTGAAGCCGGCGGAAAGTCAGGCGTGGTCGAAGAATTGACCCTGCGCTATCTGCGACTGCGCGACTACTCCGGCAACGTGCACTTTGTCCCCAACAACACCATATCGACGGTGACCAATATGAGCATGGGCTATGCGTACGCGGTCGTTGATGCCGATGTTGCCTACGGGGAAAACGTGGATCGCGTCTTTGCGGTGATGCGTGCCGTGGGAAAAGCAATGCGGGAAGATCCCCGGTTTGCCCAGAAGATTCTCGATGAGATCGAAATCGCCGGCGTCGACCAATGGGCCGATTCGGCGCTGGTGATCCGCTGCCGCCTGCGCGTGGCCCCACTCCAGCAATGGAACGTTCGCCGGGAATATCTCCAGAAGCTTAAGGAAGCGTTTGACCGGGAAGGCATCGAAATTCCCTATCCCCATCTGAGCATCGTGCATTCAGCCAGTTAGGCATTCCGGAAAAATCATGCCAGAAAATATCCTGCATCTATTGGCCGATATCGCGTGGCCTGCCGCGATCGCCATCGCCTGGATCGCCGGCGAGGCTGGCTACCGTTGGTTGTCCCTGCCGCGCATCAGCAGTTATGGGATTGCCGGCTTCGTCATGGCGGTGAGCCAAGGCGGGTTTCTCGCCGATCCCTCGGGCGGTCCGGTTGTTCTGCTTGCAAATTATGCCTTTGCGCTGATCCTGTTCGAGTTGGGTTATCGCATCAACCTGCGTTGGCTGCGCAAGAATCCTTGGCTGGGAGTCACCAGCGTGGTCGAAGCGACCGGCACATTCGTCGCGGTCTTCTTGCTTGGTCGCCTATTCGAGGTACCGGTTGTCGCCTCGCTGCTGTTGGCAGCGCTGGCCATGTCGACATCACCTGCTGCCGTGCTGCGTGTTGCCAATGAGCTGAGGAGTTCCGGGCAAGTGACGGAGCGGGTATTGCACTTGTCCGCCTTCAACTGCGTCTTCGCCGTCGTCGTCTTCAAGGCCGTCGTGGGCTACTGGTTATTGGCCAATGACGGCAGTATTCTGCATGTCCTATGGAACAGCTTGGTTGTTGTCGCGGTCTCGGCCGGCATTGGCGCACTGTTCGGCGTAGCGGTGCCCGGACTATTGCGGACTATCGGCCGCGTCGATCAGAATGCGACCATCGCCTTCGCAGCGGCGATTTTACTGATGACTGCGTTGACCGGCTCCCTCAAATTTTCGCCGCTTCTGGCGGCGCTGGTCTTCGGGCTAGTGGCCCGGCACCAGAGGATGATCCTGTCGCAAGCACAACGCAACTTCGGCACTCTCGGAAATCTGCTGACCGTGCTGTTGTTTGTCTTCGTGACAACCACGATTGGCTGGAAGCAGGCGCAGACCGGCATCTATCTGGCACTTTCTGTAGTTGGCTTGCGCCTCGTCGTAAAGGTGCTGGTTTCCACAGCCTTCGCTCGTCTCGGCGGCATCACTTGGCGCAAAGGGGCGCTGACGGGATTGGCGATGGCGCCAATGTCCGTCTTCGTCGTCCTTCTGCTCGAACAAAGTCGCCATCTCAATCTCGGGGCTCTCGACCAGGTTGCCGGCGTTGCCGCAATTGTCCTGTTGCTTGAAGTCATCGGCCCGCTGGCAACGCAACGCGCATTGATATGGGCCGGGGAAACCCATAGAACGGGGGAGCACTGACATGGCGCTGGAGCCTTTCAAAGACAGCAAGGCACTTTCCATGGGCGTCGAATTGGAACTGCAATTGGTCAATACGACTGATTTCGATCTGATGCCGTCAGCCGGTGACCTGCTGCACCTGTTGGAGCGCAACAAGTTTCCGGGCGATGTGAAACCCGAAATGACGGAAAGCATGATCGAGATCGCTACCGACGTGCATACCCGATACGATCAACTCTTGGCGCAACTGCGCTGCATGCGCGACGCACTGGTTACAGCGGGTGACCGGCTGAATGTGGCGCTCTGTGGCGGCGGCACGCACCCGTTCCAGCGTTGGTATGACAGACGCATCTTCGACAAGCCACGCTACAGGGAACTTTCCGGACTCTACGGCTATCTCGCCAAGCAGTTCACAGTCTTCGGCCAGCACGTCCATATTGGATGCGCCAGTGCCGACGAGGGACTCTATCTCTTGCATGCACTGAATCGCTATTTGCCCCATTTCATTGCTTTGTCGGCATCATCGCCTTTCTTTCAGGGTATCGATACGTTATTCGATTCGGCAAGACTGAATTCGGTGTTTGCCTTTCCGTTGAGCGGTCGCGCACCGTTCCTGCTCAAGTGGACTGATTTCTCGGAAGGCTATTTTGCCAAGATGGAGAAGACCGGCGTCGTCAAGAGCATGAAGGACTTCTATTGGGATATCCGCCCGAAACCAGAATACGGCACCATCGAATTGCGCGTATGTGACACACCCCTTACGGTCGAGCGGGCAGCTGCCCTGGCGGTCTATCTGCAGGCACTCTGCCGCATGCTGCTGGAGCACAAAGAAGCCCCTCCAGCGGAAGATGATTATCTCGTCTATAACTACAACCGCTTTCAGGCATGCCGATTCGGGCTCGACGGCGTCATCGTCCATCCGAAAGACAACGTGAGTCTTTCATTGCGCGAAGATATCCTGAGCACATTGCGACGCATAGAGCCCCATGCCGCAGCGCTCGATAGCCAAGCGGGCCTTGACGATCTTCAGCGTGAAGTGTCACATTCCGGCAATCATGCGAGTTACCTCCGTGGGCAATTTCACGAGGCGGGTAGTGTGAATGGCATGGTTAACGCCGCCGTTAACGTCTTTCGCCAGGGAGTTCCGACGTGATCGGACGCCGTCACCCTGTCCGCATCGGACTGTCGGCAAGGATATTTCATCCCGAGAAGGGCAGTCGCGGCATACAGACCAAGACGCTGCAGGTGCTGGAGCAGTCCATCGCCCAGTGGGTCATGGCGCGCGACATTCTTTTGCTGATGATTCCCTCGGTGGTTCAGGACGGATTGCTGATTCGCAGCAACATCCGCCTGCGCGATTACGCGGAGTACCTTGACGGTCTGATTCTGCAGGGTGGCACGGACGTCAGCCCGCGCGCCTACGGGGAGGAGCCGCTCCGCCCCGAATGGGCCGGGGATCCGGTGCGGGACGCCTACGAACTGGAGCTCTTGCATGAATTTACCGAGGCGGGCAAGCCTGTCCTCGGAATTTGTCGCGGCATGCAGTTGATCAATGTTGCGCTTGGTGGTTCGCTATACCAGGACCTGCCGAGCCAGCAGTCGGGGCCTGTAGCACATGAAACCGAAGCGTATGATCGAAACGGGCATTGCGTAACTTTTACCGAAGATGGCCGGTTCAATCATTGGTTCAATAGTTCGGCTGGCGGTCGCGTCATTTCAATACACCATCAAGCCATCAATCGTCTTGGCCGAGAAGTCCAGATTGAGGCCACGGCAGCAGACGGGGTTATTGAGGCTATAAGCCTGAAGGGTCGCAGCTTCCTGTGTGGAGTCCAGTGGCACCCGGAATTTCATCAACAGCCCGATACCGAACTACTGGATTGCGGCCCGCTGCTGGAGGCTTTTCTTGCTGCAGCCCGGCGATAAGCCTGTGGTCAATTGCCTTGACACAAGCGTTGTCTTTAGCTTGAATCTGTTTCCGCCAATCGTTGCGAATGATCAGGTCACGGCACTTTCGATGTCACGACTTCGATTGGAGAAATCACCCCCAACTGGCACAATAGATTCATTCAATATCCATCCAGGAAGCATTCATGTCAATTGACGCCTTGGTCTTTGACGCGTACGGCACCTTGTTCGATGTGCATTCCGTGATTGCCCGTTGCGAACAACTTTGGCCTGGCAAGGGACAACTTGCCAGTCAGCTCTGGCGGAGCAAACAACTGGAATACACTTGGCAGCGCAGCCTGATGCAACGCTACGAAAATTTCGAGCGGGTTACCGAGGATAGCCTGCGTTAT